>CAWDYV010000002.1:0-764341 GCA_963806865.1 uncultured bacterium | reverse complement strand
GCCGCGGGCCTGGTGATCGGAGCCGGCGTGCTGCTGGTGATCGGCGCGTTCACGCGCACCGTTCGCTGGATCGCGCTGCCCGCCACGGCCCTCGCGCTGGGCGTGGGCATCGTCTCCGCTGCCGACCTCGACCTGGACGGCGGGATCGGCGAGCGCGAGTACAGCCCCGACGACCGCGAGCGACCTGCGCGACCGCTACGAGCTCGGCATCGGCCAGCTGGTCGTGGACCTGCGGGACTCCACGATCCCCTCGGGCGACACCCCGCTCAAGGTGAAGGTGGGCATGGGCCAGGCGCTGGTGCTCGTGCCGCGCGACGTGTGCGTGACCTCCACAGGCCGACGTCGGAGCCGGGCACGTCGACGTGCTCGGGCGCGAGGGCGACGGCGTGGACGTGGACTTCGAGGACAGCCGCCGCGCCCGCACCGGCGGCAAGCGCCTGGTGCTCGAGGCGGACGTCGGCTTCGGCGAGGTGGCGGTGCGCCACGAGCCGTTCCGCTCGGACTTCGAGCACAGCGGCGGGTTCGACGAGGACGACCGGTCGCAACCCCTGGGCAACCAGGCCTGCGCGGGTGGCGATGCGTAGACCCGACCTCCCGTCCCTGGCATCCGGAATCGCGCTGATCGCGCTCGGAACCGTGCTCCTCTTCGATCGACTCGAGATCCTGGAGATGGGCTTCGGCGTCTTCGGGCCCGCTGATGCTCGCGGCGCTGGGCGTGATGCTCCTGACCCTCGGGCTGAGCCGCCGGGCGTGAGGCGAGACCCATCCAACCGCGTGCTCGGCGGAGTCTGCGCCGGCATCGCCAACCGCCTCGGCGTCGACCCGCTCATGGTGCGGGTCGTCGCCGTTGTGGCGACGTTCTTCGGGGGAGTCGGCATCGCCCTCTACGCGCTCGGGTGGGTGGCGATGCCCGCCGGCGACCTCGACGGCCGCCCGGCGCCGCGGCGCGCCGCGATCCCCCGGCGCGGCTCGGTGGAGGTGGCGGTCGGCGCCGGCTTCCTGATCCTGAGCCTGCTGCTCGCGATCCGCGAGGTGGGCCTGCCCGTTCTCCGACGCGCTGGTGTGGCCGCTGGTGCTCGTGGCGGCCGGCGGCGCGCTGCTGTGGCGCCAGTCGGCGACCTCGGACGGGAGCGCCGAGCCGGAGCCGGGCCCAGAGCCCGAGCCGGAGGAGGTCGTGAGGGAGCGCGCCGCGATCGCCTCGCGCACCGGCGTCGGCGTCGCGCTCGTGGTCGCCGCCGGGCTCGTCTTCCTCCAGGCCACGGGCGCGCTCAGCGCGGCCCGCGACGTGGTGCTCGCCGTGCTGGTGACGGTGGCGGTGGTCGGCGTGATCTTCTCGCCCGTGGATCCTGCGCCTCGTGCGCTCGCTGGGCGAGGAGCGGCGCGAGCGGATCCGCTCGCAGGAGCGCGCCGAGGTGGCGGCCCACCTGCACGACTCCGTGCTCCAGACGCTGGCGATGGTGCAGCGCCGCGCCGACGACCCGCGCGAGGTGGCCGCGCTCGCCCGCCGCCAGGAGCGCGAGCTGCGGTCGTGGCTGTCGGCGCGGCCGGAGTCCGCGCGCGGCGAGAGCCGGCTGGCCTCCGCGCTGCAGGACGCCGCCGAGGAGGTCGAGTCCGCGCACGGGGCGAAGGTGGACGTGGTGGCCGTGGGCGATCGCGAGCTGGACGACAGGGCCGAGGCGCTGGTGGCCGCCGCCCGCGAGGCGATGACCAACGCCGCCAAGTTCGGCGGCGGCTCGCCCGTGGCCGTCTACGCCGAGGTGTCCGACGGCGCCGCGCAGGTGTTCGTGCGCGATCGCGGCCCCGGGCTTCGACCCCGCCGCGGTGCCGGAGGACCGCCGCGGCGTGCGGGAGTCCATAGTGGGGCGGATGGAGCGCCACGGCGGCAGCGCGCGCGTGACCAGCCAGCCCGGCGGCGGCACCGAGGTGGAGCTGACGCTGTGAGCGGCCCGCGCGTGGTGATCGTGGACGACCACGGCCTGTTCCGGGCCGGGGTGAAGGCCGAGCTCGAGGAGCTGGTGGACCTGGCGGGCGACGCCGGGACCGTGGACGAGGCCGTCGCCGAGATCGCGCGCACCGAGCCCGACGTGGTGCTGCTCGACGTGCACATGCCCGACGGGGGCGGGGTGGAGGTGATCCGCCGCGTGGCGCCCGAGCACCCGGCCGTCCGCTTCCTCGCCCTGTCGGCGTCGGACGCCGCCGAGGACGTGATCGCCGTGATCCGCGCCGGCGCCCGCGGCTACGTGACCAAGACGATCTCCAGCGAGGAGCTGGCCGACGCCGTGCGCCGCGTGCACGACGGCGACGCGGTCTTCTCGCCCGCGGCTGGCCGGCTTCGTGCTCGACTCGTTCGCGGGCACGCCGCCGCCCGCCCGCGCCCGGGCGCCGACGCCGAGCTCGACCAGCTCACCCCGCGCGAGCGCGAGGTGCTCCAGCACATCGCCCGCGGCTACATGTACAAGGAGATCGCCCACGACCTGGGCATCTCGGCCAAGACCGTGGAGGCGCACGTGTCGGCGGTGCTGCGCAAGCTGCAGCTGTCGAGCCGGCACGAGCTGACGCGCTGGGCGGCCGGGCGGGGCCTGGACTAGTTGGACGGGATCAGCGCGACGATCCCGCGCGTCAAGGGGCCACGATCGCCCCCTGGCGCTCGCGAGCGCGGGCAGGATGCCCGCAAGAGCATCACTCCCAGCGGAAGTGCCGCACCGCGAGGAACAGCCCCGCGGCGCCCCACAGCGCGACGATGCCCAGCGCGCCGGCGTTGTCGGCCAGTCCCTCGCCGGTCACGATCGCGCCCGAGAGGCCGTCGATCACCCACTTCAGCGGCAGCACCTTCGCCGACCGCCTCGAGCACCGGCGGCAGCGAGTCGCTCGAGTAGAAGACGCCCGGAGATGAAGATCAGCGGCAGGAAGACCGCGTTCACGAGCGCCGGCGCCGAGTCGAAGTTCGGGATCGGCGTGCGAGAAGGCGATGCCCAGCGCGCCGAACGTGATCACCCCGACCGCCGTGAACACGACCAGCGCGAGCCAGTCCTGCGGCCAGCTCACGTCGTAGACCAGGTGCCCGATCACCACCACCAGCCCGACCTGCACGAACGCGTTCGTCACGGCGTTGCCCAGCGAGCCGGCGAAGTAGGAGATCGGCCGGCATCGGGCGTGCCGCGCACGCGCTTGAGGATGCCCTGCTCGCGCCGGAAGGTGACGTTGAACGCGAGCGCGTTGAAGGTCGTGGCCATCACGCTCATGCCCGCGATCCCGGGGATCACGATCTCCAGCTCGTCGGGCTCGTCGGCGAACACCGAGGCCACGAGCAACAGCAGCATCAGCGGCAGCACGAACGAGAAGAACGCCGCGGTGGGGTTGCGCCAGAAGATCTTGCGCTCCACGCGGAACTGCTGCCAGGCGAGGGCGGCGGGGCTCACTCCGCGGTCTCGCTCCTCCGTCAGCTCGAGGTAGACGTCCTCCAGCGACGGGCCGCGCCACCTCCAGGCCCTCCAGCTGCTCGCCCGCGCTGGAGCGCGTCGCCGGTGAGGCGGTGCAGCAGGTCGGTGGGGTCGTCGGTCTGGTGCTCCACCCGGCGGCCGCGCGGAGACGTAGGAGACCGTGTAGCCCGCGCTCGCCGGCGCCAGCTCGCGCGGGCGGGCCCTCGGCCACGATCTCGCCGTCCTTGACGATCGCCACCCGGTCGGCCAGCGCCTGGGCCTCGTCGAGGTAGTGGGTGGTGAGCAGCACGGTCTTGCCGAGGTCGCGCAGCGCACTCGACCACGCCCCAGGCGCTGCGCCGCGCGGCGGGATCGAAGCCCGTGGTCGGCTCGTCGAGGAACACCAGCTCGGGGTCGCCCACCAGCGCCAGCGCGAGGTCCAGCCGCCGCCGCTGGCCGCCGGAGAGCTGCTTGCTGCGCGCGTCGGCCTTCTCGCTCGAGGCCGACGAGCGAGATCGTCTCGTCCGGGTCGCGCGGGCTCGGGTAGGCCTTCGCCATGTGGGCGACGGCCTCGCGGACGGTCAGCGCCGGGTAGAAGCCGCCGCTCTGCAGCACGATCCCGATCCGCTGCTGCAGCTCGCGGCTGCGCCGCTGCGGGTCGTGGCCGAGCACCCGCACGTCGCCGCCGCTGCGCTCGCGGTAGCCCTCGAGGATCTCGACCGTCGTGGTCTTCCCCGCGCCGTTGGGGCCGAGCAGGCCGTAGATCTCGCCCTGCTCGCACGCCGAAGGAGAGGCCGCGCACGGCCTCGACCGATCCATAGGACTTCCGGAGGTCCGAGACCTCGATCGCGAGTTCACCCACGGCGGTGACTATGGCAAGATCGCCGCCGGTGAAGGCTCGCAGCGGGATCGGCAACTTCTTCCTCATCGCCGGGCTCGGCTTCGTGGTCGCCGGCGTGTCTCGCGGTGGCCGCGGGCGGCGAGGCGGGCTTGATCGCCGGCGGCACGTTCCTGATGATCGGCGTGATCTGGGCCGCCGTCGCGCTCGGGCTGCGCGCGTTCTACGGCGGGATGGCGAAGAAGGCCGAGGCCGAGAGCAGCTGTTCGAGACCGGGCACGAAGGCGACGGCGGTGATCGACAGCGTCGAGACCACCGGGCTGGTGGTGAACAACGTGAACCAGCAGATCGTGATGCGCCTGCGGGTCCAGCCGCGCAACGAGGCCGAGTTCCCGTACGAGCGCAAGATGCTCGTCCCGTTCCACGGGATGCCGCGCACCGGCGACCAGATCCAGGTGGCCTACAACCCCGCCGACCGCACGCAGGTCGCGCTCGAGACCGACTGGCGCAGCGACACCGCCGGCGGGCGGCTGCTCGTGCTCCAGCGCCCGGGCGGCCGCATGCCCGCGGCAGCAGCCGGCGGCGATGGCGCCGCGCCGGCCGAGGCCCGCGCCCGCGAAGACCGCGCCCGAGCGGGTGATCGAGCAGCTCGAGCGCCTCCAGCGGCTGCGCGACGACGGCGCCCTCACCGACAGCGAGTTCGCCGTGCAGAAGGCGAAGGTGCTGTCGGGCCAGGACGTCTAGGCCGGCGACCAGCTCCCGCAGCAGCAGCTGCACGCGCCTGTCGATCTCGTCGCGGATCGCCCTCGCCGCATCGAGGTCCCGGCCCGCCGGGTCCTCCAGCTCCCAGTCGATGTAGCGCTTGCCCGGGATGTACGGGCACTCGTCGCCGCACCCATCGTCACCACGACGTCGGCCCACTCGGCCAGGTCGTCGGTGAGCCGCCTGCGGGATGCGATCCGAGAGGTCCATGTCCAGCTCGCGCATCACCTCCGCGACCTCCGGATGCACCGGTCGGCCGGCGTCGTTCCCGCGCTCCGCGCCTCATGACGGCCGCCGGCGGCGCGCTCGAACAGGGCCTGGCTCATCTGCGAGCGGCCGGCGTTCTGGCGGCAGACGAACAGGACGCGTGCGATGGCGTCAGGTTAATACATTGACAACTATCGATTCAATCGATATATGTAGATCGATGGCTGTCGATATGGAGCTGGCCCCGAAGACCAAGAACGCCCCCGGCGTGCGCTGCTGCGAGCCGGTGGTCTACCCCGACGTGGAGCGCGGCGAGGCCGAGCGGATGGCCGGCGTCGCCAAGGCGCTGGCCGACCCGGTGCGCCTCCAGCTCGTCGACGTGCTGCGCAAGCACGCGGGCAAGGTCTGCGTGTGCGAGCTGATCCCGCTGTTCGACCTGTCCCAGTCCACCGTCTCCCACCACCTGAAGATCCTGCGCGAGGCCGGGATCGTGGACTCCGAGCGGCGCGGGCTGTGGGCCTACTACTACGTGAACCCCGAGGCACTGGAGGGACTGAGCACATGGCTGACCCGACGCCTGATCGAGAACGACGAGCTGCGCGAGGAGGTGCGGCGGCGCTACGCGGCGGCCGCGACCACCGCGTCGAGCTGTGGCTGCGGCGACGCCGCGGTCCTCCCGGAGGAGGAGCGGCAGGTGTTCGGCGCCGCCCTCTACGACGAGAACGATCGCGCCGAGGCGCGGCGCGCTCGAGGCCTCGCTTGGCTGCGGCAACCCGACCGCGATGGCCGACCTCCACGAGGGCGAGACCGTGCTCGACCTGGGCTCGGGCGCCGGCGGCGACGTGCTGCTCTCGGCCCGCCGGGTCGGGCGAGACCGGCCGGGCCTACGGCCTCGACATGACCGACGAGATGCTGGAGCTCGCGCGTTCGAACGCGCGCGAGGCGGGCGTCGAGAACGTCGAGTTCCTGAAGGGCGTGATCGAGGAGATCCCGCTCGCCGACGAGTCCGTCGACGTCGTGATCTCCAACTGCGTGATCAACCTCTCCGGCGACAAGGCTGCAGTGCTGCGCGAGGCCGCACGGGTCCTGCGGCCAGGTGGACGCTTCGCCGTTTCCGACGTCATCGCCGACGAGGACATGGACGACGCCACGCGCGCCGACATGCAGCAGTGGACCGGCTGCATCGCGGGTGCGCTCACCGAGCGCGACTTCCGCGACCAGCTCGAAGCGGCCGGCCTCGAGGACGTCGAGATCGTGGAGACTCACCGCGTGCACGAGCACGCCGGATCGGCCATCGTCAGGGCGCGCAAGCCGCGATGACCGAGCTGCCGCGTCGCCTGCACGCCTGGCGAGCTGACGCGCTCAGCCGAGCGCGAGGGTGAGATCCGCGCGGCTGTTCGAGGACGCGCTCGTGGACTCGCGGCGGAGGGCACGCGGCTGGCGCTGCGGTTCGCAGGCCGACGCCACCGCTCGGGTCGAGGCGCTCGCCGCGGCCGAGCGCGAGTGCTGCGCTTCCTCGACGATTTCGGTCGGCCCGGGGCCCGAGACTGGTGATCGAGGCGCCGGCGGGCGCCGAGGACGACGCTCGACGGGCTTCGCCGCACTCGCCGACCAGGCCCTGCGCGTTTGACATCGCGCTCCCGCTGGACCCTCGGCGTGGTGTGCGCCGCCACCGCGGTGCTGCTGCTCGACGTGACCGTCGTGAACGTCGCGCTGCCCGGCGATCCAGGAGGACCTCGGCGCGAGCTTCTCCGAGCTCCAGTGGGTGATCGACGCCTACGCGCTCACGCTGGCGGTCACGCTGCTCACGGCCGGCTCGCTCGCCGACCGCCTCGGTCGCCGGCGCGTGTTCAGCGCCGGGGTGCTGCTGTTCACCGCCGCGTCGCTGCTGTGCGCGCTGGCCGGCACGCCGCTGCTGCTCGACCTCGCGCGCGGGCTCCAGGGCATCGGCGCCGCGGCGATGTTCGCCACCTCGCTGGCGCATCCTCGCCAACGAGTTCCAGGGCGCGTCGCGCGGGCGGGCGCTCGGGATCTGGGGAGCGGTGAGCGGCGCGGCGCTGGCGATCGGGCCGCTGATCGGCGGCGCGCTGGTGGACGGGCTGGGGTGGGAGTGGATCTTCTGGCTGAACCTGCCGATCGGCGCCGCGCTGTGGGCCGCCACGCGGCTGCGGCTGGGCGAGTCGAGCGACCCGGACCCGGCGCCCGTCGACCTGCCGGGCGTGGCCACCTCCGGGGCGGGCTCGTTCCTGCTCCTGCTCGCGCTGATCCGCGGCAACGACGAGGGGTGGGGGAGCCCCCAGATCGTCGCGGCGCTCGTGGCGGCGGCGGTGCTGCTCGCCGCGTTCGTGGTCGTCGAGCTGCGCCGCGCGCGCCCGATGCTCGACGTCCGCCTGTTCCGCGACCGGGCGTTCGCGATGACCGCCGACGGTCTCCTTCGTCCAGTCGGTGGCGATCTACCCGATGTTCCTGTTCCTCGCCCTCTACTTCCAGGACGTGCTGGGCCTCACCCCGTTCGAGACCGGCCTGCGGCTGCTGCCGGTCACGGTCGCGCTGTTCGTGGTCGCGCCGATCGCCGGGCAGCCTCACCGGCCGGGTGCCGCTGCGCACGCTGCTCGCCATCGGCCTCGCGCTGATCGGCGCGGGCCTGCTGCTCGATGCGCGGCCTCGAGCCCGGCGACGACTACGAGGCGATGCTCGCCGGCTTCGTCGTCGGCGGCGCGGGCATCGGCGTGATCAGCCCGGCGCTCGCGGCCGCGATGGTCGGCGTGCTGCCGGTGGAGCGCAGCGGGCTGTCGTCGGGCATCAACAACACCTTCCGCCAGCTCGGCATCGCCGTCGGGCATCGCCGGCCTCGGCGCGATCTTCCAGCCGCGCGCTGGCGGCGGACGGCTTCGTCGCGGGCCTGGACGAGATCTTCCTGGTGGGCGGCCTCCTGGCGCTCGCGGGCGCGCTGGCCACGGCGCTCGTGCTGCGCCCGGGAGACTTCCGGGCACGCTCCACGTCCGCCGATACCTCCGCTGGCCGGACGGTGCGTCCTCGCTGCATGACCGGACGCGTCGATCCCGATCGCCTTCCCATCCCTGAAGGTCCGCAGCTGGAAGTACTCGCGCTTGACCGGCACGCCGCTTCGCCGTGCCCGCCTGCCGGACGGCCACCAGACGTCCTCGATCGCCTGAGGACTCCGCGGCGCTCGTCGAGCGTGTCCCACGGCTCGAGGAAGGCGGACATGTGGCGCGCACGCCGTCCGATGCCCTGGTCGGTCCCGCCGTCGGGGATCTCGGGGTCGACGGTGAACGTCATGGTCGTCGTCGGACAGCGGCAGGCTGGTCGCTGAGGTCGCCCCTGCTCCCACCGGCCGTAGATCGCGCGCAGCGCTCTCGAGTCCTGCTCGGACATCGGCGGCTAGGCCCCGGCGCCCTCGCCGCCGCGGCCCTCGCCGGCGGCGAACCGCGCCGCGCCCTCGGCCGCCACGCCGAACGTGAGCGGGCCGGACTCCGCCTCGCGCTTCATCCCGTCGGCGAACGTCATCCCGATGCCCTCGATCGCCGCGGCGCGGTCGGCCAGCATCGTCTCCTGGGGGAACTGCGCGAGCGCCTCGGCCATCTCGAGCGCGCGGTCGAGGTGCGCGCCCTCCGGCACGATCTCGGTCAGCAGCCCCATCGCCAGCGCCTCCTCGGCCTCCACGATCCGGCCGGTGAGGATCATGTCGAGCGCCCGCCCGAGGCCCACGATCCGCGGCAGCCGCTGGGTGCCGCCGTCGATCAGCGGCACGCCGAAGCGGCGCTCGGTGAAGCCGAGCTTCGAGCCCTCGGCGGCGATCCGCAGGTCGCACCACAGCGCCAGCTCCAGCCCGCCGGCCAGGCACCAGCCGCCGATCGCGGCGATCGTGGGCTTCGAGGGCGTGAGCCGGGTGAACCCGAGCGGCCCGTCCTCGATGCTCGAGCCGCGGCACGAACGACTCGATCGCCTTCAGGTCGGCCCCGCGCAGAAGGCGACGCCGCCGGCGCCGGTGAGGATCATCACGCGCGCGTCGTCGTCGGCCTCGAAGCTGCGGTAGGCCTCGGTCAGCTCCGCCGCCGTGGGCCCGTCGACGGCGTTGCGGCGCTCCTGGCGGTCGATCGTCACGACCGCCGCGGCGCCGCTTCGCTCGTAGGTCACCGCCATGGCGGCGACCCTACCCGCTAGCGGTTCGTCGCCTTGCGGTAGCGGGAGATCGCCAGCGGCGCGAACACGGCGATCAGCGCGAACGACCAGACCACGCTCATCCAGATGTCGCTGTTCGCGGGGGCGTCGAGCCACAGCGCCCGGATCGCGTCGGTCACCGTGCTGAACGGGTTCGCCTCCGCGAACTGCCGCAGCCCGTCCGGCATCGACTCGACCGGCACGAAGGCCGACGAGGCGAACGTGAGCGGGAAGATCACGATGAAGCCGATCGCCTGGGCGGACTCGCTCGACGACGCCGACAGCCCCGCGAGCGCGAAGAACCAGGACCACGCGTAGCCGAACAGCAGCAGCAGCCCGAAGCCGGCCAGGATCTCGATCACGTTCGCGTCGAAGCTGAAGCCCGACGAGCAGGCCGACGGCGACCATGAGCACGATCGACAGCAGGTTCAGCGCGATGTCCGAGGTGGTGCGGCCGGCGAGCACCGCCGAGCGCGCCATCGGCAGCGAGCGGAAGCGGTCGATCAGGCCCTTCTTGAGGTCCTCGGCGAGCCCGATCGCGGTCACGAAGCCGCCGAACGCCATCGTCTGGACGATGATCCCCGGCATCAGGAAGTCGGCGTAGCCGTCGTACTCGGGCGGCACCTGGATCGCGCCGCCGAAGACGTAGACGAACAGCAGCACGAACATCACCGGCTGGACCGTGTAGCCGATCAGCAGGTCGGGCGCGCGCGGGATCCGCAGCAGGTTCCGCCGTGCGAGCACGAGCGTGTCGGCGATCGCGTTCATGCGGCGCTCCGCCGGCTCCTTCTCGCGGCTCCTCCTCGTGCTCGGCGGCGCGGCCGGTGAGCGTGATGAAGACGTCGTCGAGCGTGGGGCGGCTGATCCCGATGTCGTCCACGCCCACGCCGCGTCGTCCAGGCGCCGCACCGCCTCGGCGATCGCGCCGTGCGGTCGGCGATGGGCAGTCGCACCAGGCCGTCCTCGCACTCCGGGCGCTCGTCGGTCATCGGCGCGAGCGCCTCGATCGCCTGCTCGCGCGTGTCGCCGTTCGGCGATCCGCACCTCCAGCCGCTCGCCGCCGACGCGCGCCTTCAGCTCGTCCGACGTGCCCTCGGCGATCAGCTCGGCCGTGGTCGATCACGGCGATCTTGTCCGCCAGCCGGTCGGCCTCGTCGAGGTACTGGGTGGTGAGCAGGACCGTGGTGCCCGCGGCCACGCGCGCCTCGATCGTCTCCCACAGCCCGAGCCGGCTGACGCGGGTCGAGGCCGGTGGTGGGCTCGTCGAGGAAGATCACGGGCGGGCGAGCCACCAGCGCGGCGGCCAGGTCGAGGCGGCGGCGCATGCCGCCGGAGTAGGTCCGCGTCGAGCCGGTCGCCGGACTCGGCGAGGTCGAACCGCTCGAGCAGCTCGTTCGCGCGCTTGCGCGACTCGGCCTTGCCCAGGTGGTAGAGCCGGCCGACCATCTCGAGGTTCTCGAAGCCGGTCAGGTTCTCGTCGACGGCCGCGTACTGGCCGGCGAGGCCGATCTGGGAGCGCAGCTTCGCGGCGTCGCGCACCACGTCGAGGCCGGCGACGCTCGCGGTGCCGCCGTCGGGCGGGCAGCAGGGTGGTGAGGATGCGCACCGCGGTGGTCTTCCCGGCGCCGTTGGGGCCGAGCAGGCCGAGCACCGTGCCCTGGGGCACGCGCAGGTCGATCCCGTCGAGCGCGCGGACCTTGCCGTAGGACTTCTCGAGCCCCTCGGCGACTATCGCTGAGCCGGATTGCATGCGGCGATGTGAAGCTACCCGCCGCCCCGGCGCGTTCGGGTACGGCTACCCCCCGAAACAGCTCGCGGCCCCGGGCGGGGAGCACCGGGGCCGCGGGCGAGGAGGGATCTGCACTGACGATCGTGCCCGTGCGCGCCCCCGCGGTGTGAACCTTCTGAGAACGAGGCGGCTTAGCGCTTCCTCGCCCTGGACTTCGGCTTCGCCTTCGCCCGAGCCTTCGGCTTCGCCTTGGCCCGCGCCTTCGGCTTCGGCCTTGCGTGGCCTTGCCTTCGACTTGGCCGCGGCCCTTCTTCGCCTTGGGCTTTGCCTTCGTGCTCGAAGCGCCCGCCCGCTTGGCGACCGACTCCGCCGCGCTCTTGGCGGTGCGTGCCGACGGCCTTCGCCGTCTTGGTCGCGCTCTTCGCGGTGCCGCGTGCGCTCTTGGCGGTGCTCTTCGCCGCCTTCTTCACGTCCTTCGTGCCGGACTTCGCCGCGTTGCGCTTTCGCGTCGCCGCCGCCTTCTTCGCTGCCGCGCTGCGTTGGGCCTTGGTCTGGGCCATTCGCCGCCTCCTGTTGGGGAGGCGCCAGTCTAAGCGAGCTACCAGCCGATGCGCTGGCGCAGCTCGGACGCCTTGCGGGCGTCCTTGCGCTTCTCCAGGCGTCCCTGCATCCACGAGCCGAAGCACACGACGAGGAAGAAGAACAGCACCACGCCGAGCGAGAAGAAGGTGATGATGCGGTCGTTCAGCTCGCCGAGCAGGCCCTCGCCGTTGTCGTGATCGGCGGCCATCGCGGGCGCGGCGAGCACGAGGCTCAGCAGCGGTTGCGAGGGCGGCGGCGAGGCGAACCTTCATCGCGGCATATCCTATCCAGCCGTGGACGACGGCTCCTTCAGCTGCATCATCGAGATCCCGAAGGGCAGCCGCAACAAGTACGAGTGGGATCACGAGCGCGACCGGCTCGTTCTGGACCGGTTCCTGTTCTCCTCGGTGGTCTATCCGACCGACTACGGGTTCATCCCCGAGACCCTCGGCCAGGACGGCGATCCGCTCGACGTGATGTGCTGCGTGTCGGAGGCCACCTTCCCCGGGTGCATGATCGACGTGAAGCCGATCGCGCTGTTCCGGATGGAGGACGACAAGGGGATCGACGACAAGGTGCTGTGCGTGCCCCTGTCCGATCCGGGCTGGAACAAGATGGAGGTGCTCGAGGACCTCCCGGGCCAGCTGCGCGACGAGATCGCCCACTTCTTCTCGATCTACAAGGACCTCGAGCAGAAGGCCGTGAAGGTCGACGGGTGGTACTCGCGCGAGGAGGCGATCGAGGAGATCGCGGCCTCGCGCGAGCGGTTCCGCGAGCCGACCACTAGCCTCCCGCGGCCGTGTCCACCTTCGAGGCAATCGTCCTCGGCATCGTGCAGGGGCTCACCGAGTTCCTGCCGATCTCGAGCACCGCGCACCTGCGCATCGTCCCCGCGTTCGCCGGCTGGGAGGACCCGGGCACCGCCTTCACGGCCGTGATCCAGCTCGGCACCGTCGCTGGCGGTGGTCGTCTACTTCCGCCACGACCTGTGGAACATCACCCGCGCGTGGCTCGCGTCGCTGCGCGACCCCTCCCGGCGCGGCGAGCAGGACGCGAAGATGGGCTGGTACCTGATCGCCGGCACGATCCCGATCGCGGTGATCGGGTTCGCGTTCTCGGACACGATCGAGACGCAAGACGCGCGACCTCTACCTGATCGGCTCGACGCTGATCGCGCTCGGGCTCGTCCTGCTCGCCGCCGAGAAGCTGAGCAAGCACGAGCGCAAGCTCGAGAGCACCACCATGCGCGACGCGATCGCGATCGGCTTCGGGCAGGCCGCGGCGCTGATCCCGGGCGTGTCGCGGTCGGGCTCGACCATCACCGTCGGGCTCTTCCTCGGCTTCGACCGCGAGGCCGCCGCCCGGCTGTCGTTCCTGCTCTCGGTGCCCGCGGTCGTGCTCAGCGGCGCTCTACCAGCTGGGCGACGCGCTCGACGCCGACCAGGGCATCGACACGCTCCTGATCTCGACCTTCTTCGCGTTCCTGTCCGGCTACCTGGCGATCGCCGGGCTGCTGCGGTTCCTCGTGAACCACACGACGATCGTGTTCGTGGTCTACCGGGTCGTCCTCGGCGTGCTGGTGATCGCGCTCGCCGCCGGCGGAGTCATCGAATAGCCGCTCTAGGATTCGGGCCGTGAGCTACGCGTGGAAGTTCGGGATCGTCGCGCTCGTGGCGCTGGCGCTCACGGCGCTGCCGGGCGGCGGCGGCGCGCTGCGGGTGGCGCTCACGCTGCTCTCGATCGCGTTCTTCACGGCCATCGCCTACCTCGGCTACCAGCTCTACCAGCGGTTCGGGTTCGAGCTCGACTCGCTCAGCGACCGCACGCGGCTCGTGCTCTACGGCTCCGTCGCGCTCGCGTTCCTCACCTTCTGCGCCACCAACCGGATGTTCGACTCCGGCGGCCTCGGCGTGCTCGCGTGGCTGGCGCTGCTGGGGATCTGCTCATACGGTGTGTACTGGGTGTGGACTCAGTACCGCTCGTACGGCTGATATTGCGCGGTCCTCCAGTTGCGCTTCGCCGTTCGCCATCGCGGCGCCGGCTGCCCGTGCGCCGGTGGTGCTGAACGAGGTCGACTGCGAGACCGACTGGGTCGAGCTGGTGAACACGGGCAGGACCCCGTCGACCTGACGGGCTGGCTGCTCACCGACGACGCGCTCGATCGCGACCCGCCGCGCGCACAGCCACCGGTACACGTTCCCGGACGACAGAGATCGCCGGCCAGGGCAGCCTCACCGTCGACAAGGGATCGGCCGGCTTCCCGTTCGGGATCAGCTGCGGGGACGACACCATCCGTCTCGCCGACGCGTCCGGCGTCCTGGCGGACGAGGTGGTGGTGCCGGAGCTCGCGGTCGAGACCAACACTGGGGCGGCTTCCCCAACGGCACCGGCGCGTGGACGGAGACCAAGTCGACCAAGGGAGCTCCGAACGAGCCGGGCGAGGGGGGCGGTGGGCCGTCCGACCTGGCGGCGTGGTTGTACGACCCGCACTCGGTCGTGGAGATCGACCTCGGCCTGCCGCAGGAGTCGATCGACGCGCTGGCCGTCGACGCCGGAGCGAGTACGCGGACGGGACCTTCTCGCTGAGGACCGCGGGCGGCGTCTACGGCCCGTACGCGGTGGGCGTGCGGCTGAAGGGCGACGATGGGCTCGTTCCGGCCGCTCGACGGGCAAGGCCGCGTTCAAGCTCAAGTTCAACCACTCCGTGCTCCGGCCAGCGGTTCCTCGGCCTGAAGAAGCTGACGCTGAACAACATGGTCCAGGACCGACTCGATGATCCACGAGGTGCTCGCGTACCGAGTCGTTCCGCGGCCGGGGTGCCGGCCTCGCGCACGGGCTACGCGTTCGTGCGCGTGAACGGCGCGGACTACGGCGTCTACCTCAACGTCGAGACGCTGGACGACGTGTCGCCTCCCGCGGCTGTTCCCCTCCACCCGGCACCTCTACGAGGGCGGGTACGGCTCGGACGTGCGCCCGGGGGCGCGGCCGCCTTCGAGGTCGACGAGGGCAACGAGTCCGATCGCGGCGACCTCGAGGCGCTCATCACCGCGGCGAACGACGGCGGCGGCGACTGGTCCGAGCGCGTGGCCGAGGTGGCCGACCTCGGCGGAGATGACCCGGATGTGGGCGGTCGAGAAGTACATCGGCCACTGGGACTGGCTACTCCGGCTGGGAGGGCGTCGCCTGGCCCAACAACTACTACCTCCACAGCGACGCGACGGGCCTGCTTCTCGATGCTGCCCTGGGGCACCGACGAGACCTGGAGAGCTCAGGCGGCTCGACTTCGCGAGCGACGGCGGCCATCTGTTCGACGCGTGCCTGGCGGACGCGAGCTGCGCCGCGATGTACCGGGCAGGCCGTGACGGACGCGACGCGAGAAGATCGCGGCGCTGGACCTCCGGCCGGAGGTCGACAGCGCTGGCCGCGATGCTCGCGCCGTGGCAGGCAGCTCGATCCCCGCAAGGAGTCGACGAGCAGACGAGATCGCCTCCGCGGTGAAGGTTGTGCGGGAACTTCATCGCGGCCGGCCCGGGGACGCCGAGGACGTGGCTGAACCCGCCACGGCCCGATCCGCCCAGGGCTCCTGGCTCGAAGGCATCGCCCCGTCTCCCGGCGCCCGCGCCCCGCCCGCCGCGAGCGCTTGCCATCGAACGCGCGCGAGCTGCTCGGAACGCCGTCACCGTGCGGCTGCGCGTGCCCGGCGCGGGCAGGCTGCGGCTGCGGGGGACCGCGCGGCTCGGGCGCTCGATGCACACCGTCTGCACGGCGAAGGTCGCAGTCGGGCGCTGCGCGGTGAGGTGACGCTGCGATGCCCGCTCCGAGCAGACGGCGCGGCGGCGCCTGCGCTCGCGCTCGCTGCGGCTCAGGCTGAAGGCCTGGTTCGCGCCCGCGAACGGCCGCCCGACGGCCTCGGTGCCGCCGCTTCGCGCCGCCGACGCGCTGCGCGTCACTCGCTCTTCACCCTGCCGTCGCAGCTTCTCGTAGCTCGGCCGTCTTGAGTCGTCACACGGCCCCGGGACGGTGGGCGCGTGGGATCCGAGCGTGGACAGGCGTCGGTGGAGCTGGTGGCGGCGGTGCCGCTCGTGCTCGCGATCGGGGCGCATCGCGTGGCAGCTCGCCCTCGCGGGCCACACGGCGTGGATGGCGTCCCACGCCGCGCGCGCGGGCGCGCGGGCGGATGCGGTGGGCAGAGACCCGCGCGGCGGCGGCTCGCAGCGCGCTGCCGGAGGGCCTGCGGCCCGGGCTGGCGGTCGAGCGGCGCGCGGGGCGGCGGCATCGGCGTGCGCGTCCGCGTGCCCGCGTTGCTTTACAGATGGCGAAGTCCGGTTACGGTAGGGGCTACCGCCTCGCTAGGGAGGGCGAGGCGGTGACGTCGCGAGCGCGGCCAGGCGACGGTCGAGGTGCTCGGCGCGATCCCCGTGGTGCTGCTGATCGGGATGGTCGCGCTTCAGCTGCTGGCCGTCGGGTACTCGGCGGTGCTGGCCGGCACGGCGGCCGAGGCCGGTGCGCTCGCGCTCGCGTCGGGCGGAGATGCGCGGGCCGGCGTGAGGGAGTCGCTGCCCGGGCTGGTCGCGAGCCCGCGCGCGCGTGACGGTGTCGCGCGGGACGGTGCGGGTGCGCCTGCGGCCGCCGTCGCCGCTCGACGTCGTGTCGCGCAGGCTCGTCGTGGGCGCGTCGGCGTCGGTGGCCCGGTGAGCGCGCGCCCGGTCGACGGGCGCGGGCTTGGTCGCCGACCGCGCTCGGCGCGGCGGTCGACTGGCTCGTCGAGCCCGCGGCCGACGGTGGCCCCGGCGCCGCCGGCCGAGGTCGTGGTCGAGCGGCTGGAGGAGCGACCGGTGGTGGCGGTGGTCGGGCTGCGGCCCGCGCTGCGGCGCGACCGTCGTCGCCCGTGCGCTGGCCGCCGAGCTCGCGGCGCACGATCCCGGTGGGGCGGCGGCGGTCACCTCGGCTGCGGTCGCCGCGGCGGCGGCGTGCCCCTCGGCCTGCCGGCGGCGGGCCGGCTCGCGCGCACGCTTGCGCCGGTGTCGGGCGGCACCTCCAGGGCGTGTGGACGGCTATGCCTCGTTCCGGCCGCCGACACGGCTCCGCCTCGCGGATGCCACCCGCTACCTGGCGCCGCTCGTGCTCGACGTGGGCGACCCGCAGGACGCGCCGGCGGCGGCCGCCGTCGCGGGGGCTGTCGTGCTCGTGGGCGGTCGCGGGGTCGAGCCGGCGCTCGCCGCGCTGGTGGCCGAGTCGCTCGCCCGGGTGGGGCCCGAGCCGGTGATCGCGTGGAACGCGCCGGCGAGGACGCGGGGAGCTGGCGGAGCTGCCGCCGTCGAGCCTGCCGGACGCCCGCATGGGCGCGCGCCTGGCGCTGGCGGGCCGCGAGCCGCGCGGGGAACTCGGCCGGGCGATGGGGGACTCGCGGACTCGTGCGCTCCAGCAGCAAGTCGAAGCCGGTCGAGTTGTGCACCTGCCGCACCTCGATCGCGGTGACGTGCGAATCGAGGATGCCCGAGGCGATTTCGATGGCACGGTCGCGGTCGCGGCACTCGAGCAGGTAGTAGGCGGTCACGTGCTCCTCGCCCGCGGCGACCGGGTCTGTGGAGGACTCCGGCCTCCCGGCGGCGATCCGGATCGTCGTCGTCTCCTCCGGCAGGTGAAGCCCGGCGCCGTTGATCAGCTCTCCTGCGGCCTCGAGCTCCTCGAGCAGTTTCGCGTGCTTGGCCTCGATCGCGGACACCTCGTCCTCGCTGAGCTCCTTTGAGTGGGCCGGGTTGGTGTGCATCATCAGCGCGAACTTCACCGGAGGCCGGTCAGTCCTTTCGAAGGGGATCGTGCGCCGGCTCGTCGTCCGCGTCGACCCACAGCTCCTCGACGTCGAACGCGTCGCTGAGCTCATCGCGCACCGCGCAGATGATCTTGCGGCCGTCCGTCCGGATGTTCACGAGACCGAAGGTGACCTCGTCGATGGCCGTCGCCGGCTGGCCGTCGACCGTGACCGCCTTGGTCTTGATCGACCGTGCGATCTCGGTCGCGTACACGAGCGGTGGCTGCACCCGCGTCCTCGGCGGCGCCTTCGGTCACGAAGGACCGGCGGCCGTAGTAGGCGTAGCCGCCGAGCGCACTCGGCCTGGGGATGCGAGTAGCCCTCGTTGTCGCCCGAGGAAACCACGCATCACCCGCGCGGCAACCGCCTTCGTGAACTCCGAGTCGATGTCCTCGGCGCCGTGATGGCAGGCCTTGAGCACGTCGGCCTTGAACTCCGAGGCGTCGACGTGATTGTCCAGGAGGTGGCGTTGCGCCGCCGCGTTGATGTCGCCGGTCAGCAGGATGCGCACCTTCCCGTAGTCGAGCCGCACGACGACCGAGTGCCCGTTGACCGTGTGCGAGGTGTCGCCGAAGGACCTGAGGTCCCCGCGTCGGGTTCTCGGGGACCGGGCCCAGGAGATGCATCGAGAACGGCCGGTCGGTACCGGGGCTCGTAGCCGGGAACGGTGTCCGCGTGTGCGACCCGTCGGATGTCCGGCGAGCCACCCGCCGCATTGGTGATGTCGCCGAGGGCTTTCGCGAACGACCCGAAGCGGTCGGCCAGCGGAAACGGGGGCTTGGCGAACGATTTTCGGCCGTCGAGCAGGTGCTCGGCGGGGATCTTTCCGCCTTTCACGCCGAGCTCCACCTCGCCGTCGTACTTCGCGACGCCCGCGTGCAGGAACTGCTCGACGGTGGTCGTGAGGCGGTTCTCGCCGGTCCTCGGATTCGGCGGGTAGTCGGACAGCAGGATCTCGGTGAGACCGCCGAAGTGATCCTCGTCGCTGTGGCTGAGGAAAACGGTGCGCAGGGGCACCGTCTCCAAGCCCAGCTCGGCGCCGAACTTCCACGCGAGGAAGTTGCGGGCGCCCTCGCCCAGCAGCGAGTCGCCCTTCGGCGGGCCGCCGTCGATCAGATGCCAGTCGCCATCGGGAGTTCGAAACAGGATCGCGTCGCCCTGGCCGACGTCGATGACGTAGAGCTCGAGCAGGGCGAGCGGCGTGGTCTGGAGGTGCTTCTTGGGAGCCAGCCCCAGGTGCGCATGCCCGGTCCCGACGACGTGGGTGCCGTCGCCCCCGTCGACGGCGTCGGTCACCGCGTCGCCCCACAGGAGCGCGTGTTTCTTGTTCTTCTCGTCGACGAGTTGCGTCGCGTTGGCCTTGACGTACATCGTCTCGCCCATTGGGGGCGAGCCTAATGCGTCTGACGTGTCGCGCTGACGGCCGAGGGTGGCCGATTCACCCTCTTGGGGGAGCGCGCGTTCCAGGGCCCAGGTCTAGGTTCAAAACGGAATGCTCGCGCGCCTGGCCATCGCGGTCGCCCTCCCCCTGACCCTCGTGCCGTCCGCACACGCGGTGCCGGGCGTGCCCGCGCCGACGCAAGTGCTGTTCGCGGAGGATTTTGAGAACGCGCCGGTTGCCTCGGACGACGGCCCCGCGAAGCTGATCACCGCCTATGTAGGGGCGACGCCCCTGGAGATGACGTACACGGCCGACAGCATGTGGAACGGCTCGCAGGCCGCCGACTGCAACGGCCTGGTCGTGCGTGGCTTCATGACAAACGCCGTGTTCGGAAGCTGCTTCGGATCGGTGCAGCAGGACGGCGACCTGATGCGTGCGAGCGCCCAGGCGCTCGCGCTGGTCGATGACCCAGGGCTAGCCGGCGGCGTCACTGGCACTGCCGCGAAGGTGAACGAGGCGGTCACGGCCGCGACCGCCGCGCCCATCGGCACGACCCCCAGCTATGCCGGCATACAGCTCGAGACGACCAAGCAGCTGCCGATCACCGCCGGGCGGTTCGTGAACTTCTCGGTTGACGTGGCCGAAGTTGCCTGTATCGGCTCGAACTACACCAGCCTGCGGTTCGCCCGATCTGAACAGCACCAACGTCGAGACCCCCCTGACGGCGACGCCGATCGTGCCGTGCCCCTCGAAGCCGGGCGGCCGGGGCGCATTGATCGCGACCGTGCCGACCACGACCGCGAACTACGATGTGTACGGCGGTCGCTTTGCCTCATCGGGGTCGCTGCTGTCCGACGGAGACACGTTCCGCGTGCGGATGACCAACGACTCCCCCGGTGGGGGCAACGGCGGCGCAGGCAACGACAGCGCGATCGACAACCTCCGCGTAATCGACGCGACGCCCGTGGCCGACAAGCGCTTCGTCACCCCGGCGCCCGGCTCACTCCGCACCACCCTTCAGATCTTCGTCACAAACCGCGACGATCTGGCGGCCAAGAACGGCTTCTCCTTTACCGACACGCTCCCGGCGGGTCTGTCGGTCGCGCCGGGCGCGCAGCCCAGCGTCAGTTGCTTCGCCGGCGGCACCAAGACGGCGACGACCTTCCCGGTGTCGGCCTCGGGCTCGCAGGTGGCGGTGGCGCCCGGCGCGCCCGGTGCCGGCAAGCTCGGGCCCGGCGAGAGCCATTGCCGGATCGACGTGAACGTCGTCGCCGCGGCCCTCGGGACCTACACCGCGGGCGCCTCAGCTGATCACCAGTCCCGTCGGGGTCGATCGCGGCACCGGCGGCAGCGTGACGTTCTCGCCCTCCAGTAAGCCCAAACCGCAGTGCTCCGACGGTCGCGACAACGACGGCGACGCCGCGGTCGACACGCTCGATCCCGGGTGTGACTCACCGGCCGACAACGACGAGTCCGATGAGTCACTCGCCGACCTGGTGCTCTGCGGGCGCGGCAAGATCCGGCTCGTGCGGGCCGACGCCACGGGCGGTCGCGTGCTGCTCAGCGGCGTGGTCTCTCCGTCGCTCGCCAGCAGGAAGGTGACTCTGACTTCGGCCTTCGGCGGCAAGAGCAAGCGGCTGGCGAGCGTTACACCGAAGCCCGACGGCACCTTCTCGGCGAGAGTGCGGCGCCCGTCGCGGCGCCAGCGGATCAAGATCCGCTACCGCGCCTCGGTGGCCGGTGCGCGCTCGGTCGCACTCAAGCTCCCCCAGACACTTGCCACGAGCTCGGTGCGCCGCGTCGGCGGCCAGATCGTCGTCAGAGGCAAGGTCCAGCGCAACCGGCTCGGCAAGCGCAACCCGGTCCAAGTCCGGCGGATCATCTGCGGGCGCACGACGCTCGTCGGCAGCGCCAAGCCCTCGCGCAGCGGCGCCTACACGGTGCGGTTCGCGGCCCCGGGCAGCGGCGACTTCGCCTTCTATCGGGCAGAGTCGCGCGTCCTGGCCAAGCCCCGGTCCAAGCGCTACGTCAAGCAGTTTGCCCGCGGGGTGACAATCAGGCTGAGCGGCGCGACGGGCTGAGCGCGCCGGCTCGCCGGTCGTTCTGGAGCATCCGTTGGTGCACGCTTGTAACGCCCGCGCCTTGAGCCGTCACACGAGTCCCGACAGCCTCGCCCGCCATGCGTTCGCGAGCGAGAGGCGAGTCTGGTCAGGCGCTGCTGTTGGTGCTCGGGATGGTGGCGGTGCTGTTGGCGGGGATGCTGATCCTGGCCGCTTTCGGTCAGGCGCTCGGGGGGAAGGGCGCAGCGCAGCGGGCGGCGGACCTCTCGGCAGTCTCCGCGGCGCGATCGATGCAGCGCGACTACTCACGGCTGTTCCTCCCGCCCGTTCTCCCCAACGGTGCGCCGAACCCGCGCCACATGCCGTTGCCGATCTATCTGTTGCGGGCGCGGCGGGCGGCGGCTGTCGGCGCGCGACGCAACGGCGCGCGTGTCGGCCTGGGAGCCGTGGCACTAGGGGTTGCGGTTAGCGCAAAATCCTCGTGGACCTCACTCGCCGGGCGATGAGGCGTCGCTGCGGGGGGCTGAGGCCGCGTCGGCCTGTGATGATGTTGGCACGGAGATTGCGGTCCGATCGACCGCCTCCGACCTGTAGGCGTCGCGCGCGCGACGGTGATGGCGTTCGTGCAACGAGAAGGCACCAGCTCCGATGACCGCTCCGACGGCAACCGGAATCGGAAGCGAGTGGACTCCCGCGGCCTCCAGCACCAGGCCGGCGCACGCCGCCACCACGACACTGTTGACCACAGCGACCATCCCGGCCGTCGTAAGCGTCAGCTGCCATGCGCTGGGTGCGAGCGTCTCGCCGGAAGGCGCCGCCGCCGAGTGTGTCTCCCGGATGGCGACGATGTACGGCTCGAGCTCCGGCGAGAGTCGCAGGTAGAAGTTGCGCAGAAGTCCGATGCGATGCGCGTATGCCATGTCCTCGATGGAGGACTGAACCAGACGCAGGAATGTCACCACCCCTATGAACGCCAGTACCGGCAACAGAATCAGCGCGAACGCGTAGAACGTGTCTCCGAGCCGGGATACCTGCGCGATGAAGGCCAGCGCGATCAGGTTGCTGGACAAGGCAGCGAGATAGATGCTGGCGCGCCCGTTAGCTTCAGACACGGTGAGCGCGCGGGCGGTTTGCAGGTTGAAGTGCTCAGTGGTTGCGAACGTGGCCGCAGGACCCAGGCGTGTGCCGAGACTGGCTTCCAGTGCGGCCTGGCCCGGTTCCCCGCCGCCTCCAGGGCCCTGATCCACGCCGCCGTTGTCGGCGACGTCCGATCTCCTCGTGACCGAACCAGTCACGACGCGTCCATCAGCTGAGGATGGAAGTGGCGATGAGCGCGAAACAGGCGAGCTCTGCCAGGACCACGGCCACCAGTAGTACTCGGGCCAGGGGAACCTCGCGGCGGCGCATTACAGGGCCGCCGCTGCACTTGTATTGGTCACGCCACGAATCCTGCTCCCGTCGTCTGCCCGCCGCGCCCGTGGAGACCCCTGGTCAACCCCCTGGTTTGCCGGTCACATTGGGATAACCCTTTCGGGTAGGGTGGAGCGATGGCTCCCAGGCGGAGCTCATGACAGCCGGACCGCGCGATGAATAGCCGTATGCCCGGATCGGATCGCCCGACGGGCTTGCGGGGACGCACCCGGGAGTGCGAGGTCTTGGATCGATTGATTTCGGCGATCCGCAGCGGCGAGAGTCGCTCGCTGGTCCTGCGGGGCGAGGCCGGCATCGGCAAGACGGCGCTCCTGGAGTATCTGGTGGAGTCGGCGTCGGACGTGACCGTCGTCCGGGCGATGGGAGTGGAGTCGGAGATGGAGCTGGCCTTCGCCAGCCTGCATCAGCTGTGCGCGCCGATCCTCGATCCGCTTGAGAGGCTGCCGACTCCCCAGCGCCAAGCACTCGAGATCGGCTTCGGGCTGAACACCGGTCCCGCGCCGGATCGGTTTCTGGTCGGGCTGGCCGTGTTGAACCTGTTCTCGGAAGTCGCAGAGGGGGGTCCGCTGCTGTGTGTCGTCGATGACGCCCAGTGGTTGGATCAGATCTCGGCGGCGACGCTGGCGTTTGTGGCTCGGAGGCTGCTGGCCGAGCCGGTTGGGCTGGTGTTCGCTGCCCGCGAGCCGGGCGAGACGCTTCAGCGTTTACCCGGACTGGAGGTGCGCGGCCTGCCAGAGGACGATGCACGCGCGCTGCTGACTTCGTCAGTTCAGTTCATGTTGGACGTGCAGGTGCGTGACCGGATAGTCGCGGAGACGCGTGGGAATCCGCTTGCGTTGCTCGAATTGCCGCGCGGCCTGACGGCGACGCAACTGGCCGGAGGATTCGGGCTCCTTGGCGGCCAGCCCCTTTCGGGGCAAATCGAGCGGAGCTTCGTTCGCCGACTCGGGGCACTCTCCGATGACGCGCGGCTTCTGTTGCTGCTCGCCGCGGCGGAGCCGCTCGGTGATCCGCTGCTGCTCTGGCGCGCGGCCGAACGGCTGGGCATCGAGAGGGCGGCCGCCGATGAAGTGGAGGCGCACGAGTGGCTGGCATTGAACGAGCGCGTGACGTTCCGTTACCCGCTGGTGCGCTCGGCGACATATAGGTCGGCGACGGTCCAAGAGCGGCGGGCGGTCCACCTGGCGTTGGCGGAGTCAACCGACCGGGAGGTCGACCCGGACCGTCGGGCATGGCACTTGGCTGCGGCAGAGGCAGGGCCCGACGAGGAGGTTGCGTTGGAGCTCGAACGCTCAGCCACCCGAGCGCAAGCTCGGGGCGGTCTTGCCGCTGCGGCCGCGTTTCTGCAACGCGCGGTTGCAGTGACCGGTGAGCGGACTCGACGCGTGGACAGAGCCCTCGCGGCTGCCGAAGCGAGCCTCCAGGCGGGGGTATTCGAGGAAGCACATGGCCTGGTGGCCACCGCGGAGGCGGGTCCGCTCGATGAGCTCCAGGAGGCCCGGGTGGACCTACTGCGGGGACACGTCGCGTTCCTGTCCACGTTCGGGAGCGACTCGCCGCAGCTGCTCCTGAAGGCCGCCCAACGCCTCGAGCGGCTTGACGACAAGCTCGCTCGCGACACCTACCTGGACGCGTGGGGCGCGGCGCTTCTCGCCGGGCCTCTGAGCACCAGAGACGGCCTGCTGGATGTCTCCCGGGCGGCGAGGTCCGCCCCCCGTCCGGAGGGCGCTCCCCGCCCATCCGATCTGCTGCTGGACAGCTTGGCCACGCTCATTACCGACGGCCGCACCGCAGCGGCACCACTGCTCCAGGAGGCAACGAGGACGTTTGCCGACGAGCAGTTCCCGACAGAAGCGAGCCTCCGCTGGGGTTGGCTGACCGTGGTGCCGACCTATGCGCTCTGGGATGAGGAGAGCACCTACGCGATCTGCACCGGGCAGCTGCACGCCTTGCGTAGAGCCGGCGGACTCGCCCGACTGCCGCTCGACCTTGCCACCTTCAGCTTGCTTGCCGTGCGCTGTGGCGATTTTGCCAGCGCTGAGGAGGCGATCGCGGAGGCCGATGCGCTGACCGAGGCGACCGGAACCGGCATAACGTCCCGGAGTGCCATGACGCTTGCTGTGTTCCGCGGACGGGAGGTGGAGGCTCGTGCGCTGATCGAGTTCGTGAGACAGGAGGCCCTCGCCCGTGGGCCAGGGAGTCGCTGTCGAGCTACACCGAATGGGTGTTCGCAGTTCTGTGCAACGGCCTCGGTCATTACCAGGAGGCGATAGCTGCCGCGGGGGACCAAAGCAAAGACAGCCAGGAGGACCTGTTTGTCACCGCTTGGACGGCTATGGAACTGCTCGAAGCCGCAACCAGGAGCGACAACGCCCCAGGTGGCGCGCAACGCTCTCGATCGCATCGTTGCGGCCACGGCTTTCGCTGACACCGACTCGGCACAGGGAATCCTGGCCCGTTCCCGGGCGCTGCTGAGCGAGGGCGAGAGCGCCGATCGGCTCTATCAGGAGGCGATCGAGCGGCTCGGCCGCACCCGGCTACGCCCGGAACTCGCACGCGCTCATCTGCTCTACGGCGAGTGGCTGCGCCGTGAGAACCGGCGTGTCGGCGCGCGCACCGAGCTCCGCAGGGCCCACGATCAGTTCACCACGATCGGAATGGAGGCGTTCGCCGGGCGCGCCCGGGGCGAGCTGCTAGCGACCGGTGAGAAGGTACGCAAGCGGACGGCCGATACCCGCGACGATCTCACCGCTCAGGAGCGGCAGATCGCGGGGCTTGCCCGCGACGGGCTCTCGAACCCGGAGATCGGCGCGCGGCTCTTCCTCAGCCCGCGCACTGTGGAGTGGCACCTGCACAAGGTGTTCACGAGGCTTGGGATCCGGTCCCGGCGGGAGCTCGCGAACGCCCTGCCCAGCTCGGAGTCCGACCTGGCGCCGACCTGAGCTTAGGCCTCGCTTTCTGCCAGTCGTGATGCCATTTCCTCGACCTCGTCGTCGTTCTCGCGCGAGGTGATGCGCAGGTCACAGGCCAGCACGAACTCGCTGCCCGCGCTGCGGGCACCTCCCCGGATCGAGGCGATGCTTACCACCGGTGCCCGGGACAGGCGGACAAGGAGGTCACTCCAACCCGGCAGGTCCGTCGGGTCGCCCTCGAGGTAGAAGTCGGGCTGGGCGCTGTCGAACACGACGACCTTGAGGTCCGGATCCTGCTCGATGAGTTCCACGAGCTCGGTGAGCTCCGCGACCGTCGTCCCTGTGACCGTGTTGATTGGGGGGTGGTCGAACGTCACCCGGCAGTAGCCGAGGCTTCGCCGATCGACCCTCAGTTGCGACCACGGCCGATACCACGCATCGGAGCCCCGGCCGTTGGTGGAAGCACGGCCGGGGCCGACGGTACTCATGACACGACGACCTGCTTGACCTCCGCCATGTAGCGGTCGGCGGCCGCGGAGGCCTCCTCCGGGTCGCTCCCGCTCTGGCGAGCGTCCATGTACGCCGCGTACCAGTCCCACCAGTCGTGCGGCGGGGCCGCCTTCTCGAACGCGTCGTGACGCTCCCCCGTCTCATGCAACAGGTCTGCCAGCGAGGCGACGTCCATGTCAGTCCTCCCATTCCCGACCGGGGAGCCGCGTCGTGACCTCCTGGAGCACCCAGCGGTTGCCGTCCGGGTCGCTGAACGATGCGACTGCGAAGTACGAGCGCCCGGGCGAGTCAAAGCCCGGGGGCTTGCTCTCATCCACCTCGCTGACGTCGACACCGCGGCTGATGAGATCGTCCCGGGCGGCGTCGACGTCCTCGACCGCGAGGTACACCCTGTCAAGGGACCCGGGCTCCATGTCCGTCAGGCCCTTCCCGAAATGGATCGAGCACTGCGAGTGGGGCGGCGTGAACTGCACGTTCCGGATGTCGCCGCCGTCCAGGTCGATGTCCTCACCGCCATCCGAGGCTCTGATAGAAGCGCTTTGCCCGATCGACGTCGGAGACCGGCACAGTCACCACCTCGAGCGCCATGTCGATGGTCCCGACTGCCGCCGTCTCCGTCGATGCGGCACTGCTTACGTCGGTGCTACTCATGCTGACCTCCACTGGTTGGGTGATGGCAGATTCGGCGCTCAGCACGCCCGTCGCGCCCGTGTGGTCACTGGTCGTTGCCCCGGCCGGCGACCCGCTCTAGATCCAGTTCCGGCGCCTGAAGACCAGGTACAGGCCGACGGACGTCCCGACCATGAGCAGGAGCGCAAACGGGTAGCCGAATCGCCACTCCAGCTCCGGGATCCGGTCGAAGTTCATGCCGTAGACGGTGCCGACGAGCGTCGGCGCGAACAGGATCGCCGCCCACGCCGAGATCATCTTGACTTCCTCGCTCTGGGCGTTCGACGCCTCGGTGAGCGCCTTGGTCTCAAGCGTGAGATTGACGTTCAGGATGTTCTGCAGGAGCTGGCGGAAGGCAACCGCCTGCTCGACCACCCGGAGCGCGTGGTCCTGGACGTCACGGAGATACATGCGCTCGTCGTCACCGAACTCCGGGTCGCCCATGAGGCGCTCGAGCATCGGCGCCAGCGGCGTCGTCGCGCGTTGGAACGCGATCACCTCGCGCGAGAGTTCATACACCCGCCGAGATACGTCGGCGGTGCCGCCGAAGATCTCGTCCTCGATCTCGTCGATGTCCCTTCCGACGCCCGCCACCACCGGCCCGTAGTCGTCGACGACGCGGTTCATGATCGCGTGCAGGATGGCCACCGGTCCTCGGCGGAGCAGATCGGGCTGCGACTCCAGGCTCCGACGCAGCGCCGGCACATCGGGCGCCTCGCCGTGACGGACTGTGATCACGAAGCGCTGGGCGGCGAACACGTGAAGCTCGCTGAAGTCCACCCTCTCGGCATCGTCGACGTAGCGGGCTGCACGCAGCACGCAGAACAAAGTCTCGCCGTAGCGCTCGAGCTTCGGGCGCTGATGCGCGTGCACCGCGTCCTCGACGGATCGCCGATGGAGGTCGAACTCGCGCGCGACGGCGGCGAACTCTTCCTCGCTCGGCTTGTACAGGCTCACCCACGCGACCCCGTCGCCGTCCTCGCATGCCTCGCCCATGCCGGGCAGTGCAGGCGGTTCGGCCACCCGCCTGCCATCACGGTAGATGGCTCGGTCGGTGATCACGTGAGGGTCGCGCCGAGGAAGGTCTCGGGCCTGGGCCTCCGTACGGCGAAGGCTCCTTGCGAGCGGGCCTCGGCGATGACGGTTGCGTAGCGGGCGAGCCGCTGGCCCTGGTAGCGCGCGACATCGAGTGCAGTCGCGTCCGGACCGCTGGCCTGGTTGCCTGACGTGTAGGACGTGCCGTACGGGTTGCCGCCCGCCGCGAAGACCTCGCGGACCGTATAGCCGAGCGGCACGATCACCATCCCCCAGTGGTAGAGGGTGTTGTTGAGCGCGAGGATCGTCGACTCCTGCCCGCCGTGCGCGGTCTGCGACGAGGTGAACGACGTCGCGGCCTTGTCGGCGAGCTTGCCTTCCTGCCATAGGCGGCCGGCCTGATCGATGAACTGCTTCAGCTGTGCGGCGACGTTGCCGAAGCGGGTCGGAGTCCCGAACGCGACGCCGTCGGCCCATTCGAGGTCGTCCAGGGTCGCGACCGGGTCCTCAGAGACGATCGAGCGGTGTCGACCCCAGTACTGGTTCCGTGAGATGTGAAGCTCGGAGGCGAGCTCCTCGACGTGGCGCCGGCGGACCTCGGCGCCCTCCTCCTCGGCGCCGTCGGCCACCGCCTGTGCGAGTGCGTGTACGTTCCCGGTGGCGCTGTAGTAGATGACGGCGACTCGTCCGCCCACGACGCATTCTCCTCAGGTCTTGTCGCTGGACCTTCGCCGCTGACCACACGCGTCGCGCCCGTACGGTCACTGGTAGGCGCCCCGGTGTGAGCGGGGACCAGGGACCTGACTAGGGGACACCCGGGCGCGAGCGCGCGCGTCGCGAGGGATCGTCTCGTTCGCCTCTCGACCCCTTGACAGGAGCAAACCATGCCCAGCGACACCGCCTCCGGCACCCCCTCTACGGACTACGACGTGATCGTGCTCGGCGGTGGCTCCCCGGGCGAGCACTGCGCCGGTGAGCTGGCCGAGGGCGGCCTGCGGGTGGCGGTCGTGGAACGCGAGCTGGTGGGAGGCGAGTGCTCATACTGGGCGTGCATCCCGTCCAAGACGCTGCTGCGCCCGGGCGAGGCGGTCCACGGCGCGCGCGACGCCGCGGCGAGCGCCGAGGTCGACGTCGAGGCGGCGCTCGCCTGGCGCGACTTCATGGTCTCGGACTACTCCGATGCCGGACAGGAGCGCTGGTTGGCGGACCACGGCATCGACCTCCTGCGCGGCAGCGGCCGGCTCGCCGGTCCCGGCGTGGTGGAGGTCGATGGGGTGCGTCATACCGCCGACCATGTGGTGCTCGCCAACGGCGCGGATCCAGTTGTGCCCCCGGTCCCGGGACTGCGCGAGCTCGAAGGCGTCTGGACAAGCCGAGAGGCGACCTCCATGAAGACCGTCCCCCACCGCCTCCTCATCCTGGGCGGGGGGCCGGTCGGGGTGGAGTTGGCCCAGGCCGTGCGCCGGCTCGGGGGCGAGGTGACAGTCATCGAGAGGTCCGATCACCTGCTCGCCCGCGAGCCCGCTCCACTGGGCAGGGCGCTGGGCGAGGTTCTACGCCGCGACGGCGTCGAGATCGTCCTATCCGCGGGCGTGAGCGCCGCGCGTCGCGACGGCGAGGACTACGTCCTCGAGTTCGACGATGGGGGGAGGCGAGGGGCGACCGGTTGCTCGTCGCCACCGGACGGCGGCCGCGGGTCCGCGAACTCGGTCTGGAAACCGTCGGCGTCGAGCCCGACGCCCACGGAGTGCCGGTCGACGGGCACCTGCGCGCCGCCGAGCACCTGTGGGCGATCGGCGACGTCACTGGGCTCTGGCCCCTAACTCACGTCGGCAAGTACCAGGGCGACGTAGTCGCCGCGAACATCCTCGGCGAGCCGCGATCGGCGAACTATGAGGCCGTTCCGCGGGTCACCTACACGGACCCGCAGGCCGCGGCGGTCGGCGCTGACGCCGGGCGCTTCAGCGCCATGGTCCCGGTGAGGGACCTCCCGAAGACCGCGACCTACACGCGCGCGTACGCCGAGAGCAATGGCTTTCTGACGCTCCTCAGCGACGGCGATCGGTTGACCGGTGCCTACGCGCTCGGGCCCGAGGCTGGAGAGTGGCTGCAGCAGGCCACGCTGGCCATCCGAGCGCGCGTAGCCCTCGACGTTCTCCGCGACACCATCCAGCCGTTCCCGACGTTCTCGGAGATCTACGTCGGGGCGCTGAAAGCGCTGGATGGCGAGATCACGGCAGCGCGCCAGCCGGTCGCGGCGGGACCGCCTATGGCGTCATGAGCGGTTTCGTCTCTCGAGGCTTCAGCGGTCGGCGACGCACACCTGACGAGTTCGCGGATCGGCTGCCCCCGGGGCAGTACGCCGAGCCGGACTTCCCGGTCCTGACGGCCGGCCCTACGCAAGTCCTGGAGACGGATCGCTGGACGCTTGCGATCGACGGGATGGTCGGCCACGAACGTCGCCTGACCTGGAAGCAGTTCCACGAGCTGCCGTTCGAGCCCGTGCCATGCGACATCCACTGCGTGACCAAGTGGTCCAAGCTCGGCACGAGCTTCGGTGGGGTATCGGTCGACGTGCTCATGGAGGGCGTCGATCCGCAGGGCGATTTCGCGATGGCGTACTCGTATGGGGGCTACACCACCAACCTTGCCCTGGCCGACCTGACCGGCGGCAAGGCCTGGGTCGTGACGGAGCACGACGGCGAGCCGCTGTCGCGCGAACACGGAGGCCCGGCCCGGCTGCTGGTCCCGCACCTCTACTTCTGGAAGAGCGCCAAGTGGGTGGCAGGGCTACGTGTGATGGACCACGACGAGCCCGGCTTCTGGGAGGAGAACGGCTACCACAACCGCGGCGACCCCTGGAAGGAGCAGCGCTATTGGACGGACTAGCGCCCGTACCAGCCGTCGAGCAGCGCGCCCCGGGGCAATGGCAGATCGGCAGCGTCCGCTCGATCAAGCAAGAGACTCCGCAGGTCAAGTCGTTCCGTATCGCACTCCCGATGTGGATGCCGCACCTCCCGGGACAGCATTACGACGTCCGGCTGACGGCTCCGGACGGGTACGTTGCGCAGCGCTCCTACTCCGTCGCCTCGTCGCCGCTGGACGAAGGAGAGATCGAGCTAACGGTCGACCGCCTGGACACAGGCGAGGTCTCCCCTTACCTCCATGACGTGATCGTCGAGGGCGACCTAGTCGAGGTCCGCGGGCCCTTCGCGTCCTACTTCGTCTGGCGGGGAGAGGAGCCGGTGCTGCTCGTGGGCGGCGGGTCGGGCGTCGTGCCGCTGATGTCGATGCTGCGCCACCGGCGGCGCACCATGCCCCAGCTCGAGATGCGGCTGATCTACTCGGTGAGGACGGCCGCGGAAACCATCTACGCCGACGAGCTCGGTGACGAGACAGCGCTCACGTACACCAGCGAACCGCCTGCCGAATGGCGCGGACACACGGGGCGGATCGACGCCTCTCTATTCGCGGAGCTCGCGCCCGGTGCGGGACCGGTGTTCGTATGCGGGACGAACGGCTTCGTCGAGTCGGCCGTGGGCCTGCTGCTTGAAGCCCGTGTTCCGCCGAGCCGGATCCGCACCGAGCGCTTCGGGCCTACGGGCTAGCGCAGTGAGCGGAATGCAGCCCGCACCTCGCTGGAGACGAGTCCGGCTCCTCCCAGGCGGCGAAGTGGCCGCCGCCGTCGGCCTCGTTGAAGTACGCGAGGCCGGGGTAGGCGGTCTCGGCCCAGCTGCGAGGGGCATTCCAGAGCCGCCGGGGAACGCCGTGAAGCCCACCGGAACCGACACCGGCGGAGGAGCCTTGGCCGGCCGCCTCGGCTGCAGCCACGGCCCGTCCGAGCTCCAGTACCACCTGGCCGCCGAGGCGCCGGTGCCCGTGAGCCAGTAGAGCGTGATGTTGTCGACGATGTTCTCGCCGGTGAGGTTGCCGACGGGCTCGCCGTCAACGAACGCGCGGGAGATCTTGTTGTAGCTGTCGGTGTCGTGGTCGAGCATCCAGGCCGCCAGCCCTATGGGTGAATCCAGCAGGGGGTAGCCGATCGTCTGCGGCCGGGTGGACTGCTCCAGGAAGTAGCCGAAGCCGTCCGTTGTGAACGTGTCGAGCGCCTCGTGCGCCGCGCGTTCCTGCTCGGACTCCGCCGGCAGTTGGTCTTTCAGGGCGATCGCCAGGGCGAGCAGGTTGCATGTGGACGCCGAGCAGCCCCTCGGTCTGATGCGGCCCATGGCATCGGTTACGGCGGCGCCCACGTCGCCCCCCTGGGCGACGTAGTGCGTGTAGCCGAGGCGGTTCATGAGCTCGGCCCACGCGCCTGCGATGCGGAGGTGTTCCCAGCCGGGCTCGGCCGGCTCGCCCGAGAAGCCGTAGCCGGGCAGTGACGGCAGCACCAGGTGGAAGGCGTCCGCGGCGTCGCCCCCGTGAGCGGTCGGGTCGGTGAGCGGTCCGACGGTGTCCAGCAGCTCGATGACCGAGCCGGGCCAGCCGTGGGTCATGATCAGCGGCAGCGCGTCCTCGTGCTTCGAACGCACGGTGGATGAAGTGGATCTCGACGCCGTCGATCTCGGTCGACGAACTGCGGCAGCGCGTTCAGCCTCGCCTCGACCCTGCGCCAGTCGTAATCGGTCGTCCAGTAGCGGGCCAGCGCCTGCAGCGTTGCGAGCTGCACGCCCTGCGACCGATCGTCGACGAGCTCTTGGGAAGGCCAGCGCGTCCCCTCGATTCGACGACGCAGCTCAGCAAGCTGCTCCTCCGGAACATCGATCTGGAACGGGCGAATGGATGTTGCTTCGGCGGTGACGGACATGACGGCTCCTTGGTTTGCTGACGGCGGGCAGCCTCGGCGTCTTGTCAGCGTGTTGCGCCCGTGAAACACCCTGGTCCCCTCCCTGGTCTTGTTTGGCACGGGCCGTTCTTCGCCGTGGCGGCGTTGCTGTTCGTCACGTCGCTCGCCTGACGCTTAATCGTCACACCCGCGTCTTGAGGCGTAACCGCGCTCTGGCGACCGTGGGCCGCGATGAGGCGACCCACCTCCGTCATCCGATCCCAGTCCGGCCAGGCGCTGCTGCTGGTGCTCGGCATGGTGGCGGTGCTGCTCGCCGGGATGCTCATCCTCGACCGCCTTCGGCCAGGCGCTCGGCGGCAAGAGCGCGGCGCAGCGCGCGGCGGACCTGTCGGCGGTGTCGGCGGCGCGCTCGATGCAGCACGACTACCCGCGGCTGTTCCTGCCGCCGGTGCTTCCCAACGGCGCGCCGAACCCGCGCCACATGCCGCTGCCCGTCTACCTCGCGCGGGCGCGGCGGGCGGCGGCCTCGGGGGCGCGGCGCAACGGCGCGCGGGTCGGCCTCGGCGACGTGACGTTCCCGGGCGCCTCGTTCGCGCCCACGCGGGTGCGCGGTGCGGATCCGCGACTCGGTGCGGCGTGAACGTGGACGGGCCGGGCTCGCGACGCCGGCGCCGCGTGGCGGTGAAGGCGCGCGCGGCTGCCGAGCTGAACACGCCGGTCGACGCCGCGCTCGACTTCCCGGCGCGCGGAAGCGGCGGCGGCTACGACGGCCCGCTCGCCTACCGGATGGGCAAGCCGATGCGCCCCGACGTGGCGCGAGGCGTTCGACCGCATGGCCGCGGCGGCGCGGCGCGACGGCCACGCGCTGTCGATCACCAGCGGCTTCCGCTCCGACGCCGAGCAGGCGCGGCTGTTCGCGCGCCAACCCGAACCCGAAGTGGGTGGCGCCGCCGGGCACGTCGCTGCACCGCTACGGCACCGAGCTCGACCTCGGCCCGCCGGGCGCGTACGCCTGGCTGAAGGCCAACGCGCGCCGGTTCGGCTTCATCCACCGCTACGCGTGGGAGCCGTGGCACTACGGCTTCGGCGCGAACCCGCGCGACCGCGCCCACCCGGCGCAGCTCGAGCGCGGCTCGTGGGAGCCGCCGGGCGGCGACCACGGCCGCATCCACCACGGCCTGCCGAGCTTCGTGCCGCCGCGCTTCCACGACCCGATCGCGAAGGCGGCGCTGCGCCACAACGTGCCGATGGACCTGCTGGCCGCGCAGCTCTACGCCGAGTCGAACTTCAACCCGTTCGCGCGCTCGCCCGCGGGCGCGCAGGGCATCGCGCAGTTCATGCCGGGCACCGCGCGCGCCTACGGGCTGAGCAACCCGTTCGACGCCGAGCAGGCGATCGACGCCCAGGCGCGGCTGATGGCCGACCTCCTGCAAGCAGTTCGGCGGCAAGCCGGCCCTGGCGCTCGCGGCCTACAACGCCGGCCCGGGAGCGGTGCAGCGCTACGGCGGGGTGCCGCCGTACGCGGAGACGCGCGGCTACGTGGCGAAGATCCTCGGGCTGCTCGGCGGGGCGGGGCAGATCGCGGTGCGCGGCCTTCCACGATCGCGCCTGGTCGAGTGAGCAAGTAGGCTGCGCTCAGTGGCGCCCCTCACGGTCACCGGCATCGAAGAGGTCCAGGGCCTGATCGGCAAGACGATCGGCCCGAGCGACTGGCGCGAGGTCACGCCAGGAGATGATCGACAGCTTCGCCGAGCTCTCCGGCGACCACCAGTGGATCCACGTGGACGTCGAGCGGGCGAAGAACGAGAGCCCGTTCGGGACCACGATCGCCCACGGCAACCTCACGCTCGCGACGATCGACGGCTTCCGCGACAGCCTGCTCGTCTCGGGCGGCTTCAAGCTCGGCGTGAACTACGGCTGGAACAAGGTGCGCTTCCCCGCGCCGGTGCCCGCCGGCAGCCGCATCCGCGCGTCGATCGAGACCGTCTCGGTCGACGAGGTGGGCGACGGCTGGTGGCAGATCGTGCAGCGCTGGACGGTCGAGGTCGAGGGCTCCGAGAAGCCCTGCTGCGTCGCCGATGCGGTCGGCCGCGCCTCGTCTGAGCCGCCGACCTCGGAGGGCCCGCGGCCGTAACCTCGGTCGGCGAGTGACACGTCGCCGAACAGCGCAAGGCCCTGCCCGACTCCGCCGGGCGTCTACCTGTTCAAGGACGCGAAGGGCAAGGTCGTCTACGTCGGCAAGGCCAAGTCGATCCGCAAGCGCGTCGGCGGCCACTTCAGCCGCCCCGGCGCCGCGCGCGGCACGACCGACATGACCGGCGAGATCGCCGACATCGACTTCGTCGTCACCCAGACCGAGGCCGAGGCGCTGCTGGCCGAGCAGAACTTCATCAAGCGCCACCGGCCGCGCTTCAACATCCGGCTGCGCGACGACAAGAGCTACCCCTACGTCGGGATCTCGCTCGACGAGCCCTACCCGCGCGTCTACTTCACGCGCGAGAAGCACCGCGCGAACCGCGCCTACTTCGGCCCGTTCTCCAGCGCGAAGCGCGTGCGCGAGACGATCGACCTGCTCGGCAAGGTCTTCCAGCACCGCACCTGCGAGGGCCGCGAGCCCGGCCGCCAGTCGGGCAGCCCGTGCCTCGAGTACTTCATCAAGCGCTGCCAGGCGCCGTGCGTGGGCTACGTGTCGCAGGAGGAGTACCGCGAGAACATCGACACGATCATCCGCTTCCTCTCCGGGCCGCTACCGCGAGATCGAGCGCGACCTCGAGCAGCAGATGAAGGACGCCGCGGCCGAGCAGGAGTTCGAGCGCGCCGCGCTCATGCGCAACCGGCTGCGGGCGGTGCGCTCGCTGCTCGAGCGCCAGCGCGTGACCAACGAGGCGGTGGGCACGCTCGACGCGATCGCGGTGGCGGCCGAGGGCCCCGACGCCAACGCCCAGGTGTTCCAGGTGCGCGACGGCGTGCTGGCCGACCGCCAGAGCTTCTACCTCGAGAACGAGGCCGAGCGCGACGAGGACGAGGTGCTCGAGGAGTTCGTGCTCCAGTACTACGCCAGCGCGCTGTCGATCCCGCCGCAGGTGATCGTGGCGCAAGCGGCACCGAGCGCACCGAGGTGCTGGCCGAGGCGCTGGCCGAGCGCCGCGGCGGCCCGGTCGAGGTGCGTCCCGCCGAGCGCGGCGACAAGCGCCGCATCCTCGAGCTGGCCGACCGCAACGCGCGGCTGGCGCTCGACCAGGACCGGCTGCGCTCCGAGCGCACCCGCACCCGCGCGGATCGAGGCGCTCGACGGCCTCCAGCAGGCGCTCGGAGATGGAGAACATCCCGATGCGGATCGAGTGCTTCGACATCTCGAACCTGGGCGAGACCCACACGGTCGCCTCGATGGTCGTGTTCGAGGGCGGCGCGCCGAAGAAGTCCGACTACCGCCGCTTCAAGATCCGCGACGCGGTGCAGGACGACTTCGCCGCGATGGCCGAGGTGCTCGGCCGCCGGATGTCGCAGTACGCCGCGCAGAGGGAGCTGTCGCCGCACGAGAAGGCCTACGACGCGAGCTTCGCCGCGCTGCCGGCGCTGATCGTGATCGACGGCGGCAAGGGCCAGCTCTCCGCGGGCCTGGCGGAGCTGGACGAGTTCCGGGCCGAGGGCGCGACGGTGATCAGCCTCGCCAAGCAGCTCGAGGAGGTGTTCGTGCCCGGCCGCCCGGCGCCGCTGCTGCTCAAGCGCGACAGCGCCGCCGCTGCAGCTGCTCCAGCGCGTGCGCGACGAGGCGCACCGGTTCGCGATCGACTTCCACCGCGGCCGCCGCGACCGGGCGATGACGCGCTCGGTGCTCGACGACCTGCCCGGGCGTCGGCCCGGCGCGCAAGCGCGCGATCCTCGCCCACTTCGGCACGCCGGAGCGCTTCCTGGCGGCGAGCCGCGAGGAGCTCGAGGCGGTGCCGGGCCTGCCGGGCAAGATCGCGCGCGAGATCCACGCGCACGTGCACCGAGTCGACTGACCCACTCGCCACAATCACCCGCGATGGAGGACTTCGTCGTCATCACCGGCTTCTCCGGCGCCGGCAAGTCCCAGGCGATGGCGTGCTTCGAGGACGCCGGCTACTTCTGCGTCGACAACCTGCCGCCGGAGATGATCGGCCAGCTCGCCGAGCTGTTCGAGCACGAGGGGTCGAAGGTCGAGCGGGCGGCGGTCGTCTCCGACGTGCGCGGCGGCGACTACTTCGACGGGCTGGTGAAGGTGCTCGACGACCTGGTCGAGCGCTCGAGCCCGCACCGGCTGCTCTACCTCGAGGCGTCCGAGGACGTGCTGGTGAACCGCTTCAAGGAGACGCGCCGCCGCCACCCGCTGGCGCAACGGCGGCTCGGTGAGCCGGGCGATCGCCGCAGGAGCGCGAGCTGCTCGCGCCGCTGCGCGAGCGCGCCGACGTGTCGCATCGACACCTCCGACCTGAGCGCGTCGCGGCTGCGCAAGGTGGTGGCCGACAAGATGCTGCCGCGCGGCTCGATCGGCAAGCTCGCGGTCACGTTCCTCACCTACGGCTTCAAGCACGGCGCGCCGCGCGACGCCGACCTCCTGTTCGACGTCCGCTTCCTGCCGAACCCGCACTACGAGGCCGAGCTGCGGCCGCTCACCGGCCTCGACCCCGCCGTGCGCGAGTACGTGGAGGGCTCGGACGGGATCGACGAGTTCTACGACCACCTGGTGCCGCTGCTCGACTACCTGCTGCCCCAGTACGAGCAGCGAGGGCAAGGCCCACCTCACGATCGGCATCGGCTGCACGGGCGGCCGCCACCGCTCGGTGGTGATCGCCGAGCACCTGGCGCGCGACCTCAGCCTGCGCGGCGACTACATGGTCGACGTGGTGCACCGCGACATCGAGAAGCTGCCGCGCACGCCCTGAGATAGCCTCCTCGGACCCCCAAGGAAGCTAGGAAAGGACCCTCACGCACATGGCCCTGAAGGCAGGGATCAACGGCTTCGGCCGGATCGGCCGCAACGTCTTCCGCGCCGCGCACGAGCGCGGCGCGGACATCGACTGGGTCGGCGTGAACGACATCACCGACACCAAGACGCTCGCCCACCTGCTCAAGTACGACTCGATCCTCGGGCCGTTCCCGGGCACCGTCGAGGCCACCGACACGGGCCTGATCGTCGACGGCGACGAGCTGAAGGTGTTCGCCGAGCGCGACCCCGCCGCGCTGCCCTGGGGCGACGTCGGCGCCGAGGTCGTGATCGAGTCCACCGGCCTGTTCACCGACCGCGAGAACGCCGCGAAGCACCTCGACGCCGGCGCGCAAGAAGGTGATCATCTCCGCGCCGGCCACCGAGCCCGGACGTGACGCTGGTGCTGGGCGTGAACGACGACGCCTACGACCTCGACAACCACCACGTGGTCTCGAACGCGTCCTGCACCACCAACTGCCTCGGGCCGGTCGCGCGCGTGCTGCACGACGCGGTCGGGATCGAGTCGGGGATCATGACCACGATCCACGCCTACACGCAGGACCAGGCGCTCCAGGACTCGCCGCACAAGGACCTGCGCCGCGCCCGCGCCGCCGCGATCAACCTGATCCCGACCTCGACCGGCGCCGCCAAGGCGATCGGCCTCGTGATGCCCGAGCTCGACGGCAAGCTCAACGGCATCGCCGTCCGCGCGCCGGTGCCGACCGGCTCGGTGGTGGACCTCGTGTTCCGGGCCTCGCGCGACGTGACGGCCGAGGAGGTCAACGAGGCCGTGGCCGACAGGGCCGACAGCGGGCGCGCTGAAGGGCATCCTCCAGTACAGCGAGGACCCGCTCGTCTCGACCGACATCGTCCGCTCGCCCTACTCGTCGATCTTCGACTCGCAAGCTGACGATGGTGATCGACGACCGGATGGTGAAGGTCGTGTCCTGGTACGACAACGAGTGGGGCTACTCCAACCGCGTCGTCGACCTGGCCGAGCGCGTGCTCGTGGGGCTCGGGCAGCCCGTCGCCTGACGCTTGGGCGCGCAGGCCCCCGCCCTGGGGAAGCGCACGCGTCCGCGACCTCGAGATCGAGGCGGGCGAGCGGGTGCTCGTGCGCGTGGACTTCAACGTGCCGCTCGAGCGCGGCGAGGTGACCGACGACGCGCGCATCCGCGCCGCGCTGCCCACGATCGAGCTGCTGCTCGAGCGCGACGCGCGCGGCTGATCCTGTGCTCGCACCTCGGCCGGCCCGAAGGACCGCGAGCCCGAGACGTCGCTGGCGCCGGCGTCGAAGCGGCTGGCCGAGCTGATCGACGCGCCCGGTGGTCCAGGCGGCCGACGTGGTCGGCGAGGACGCGCGCGCGAAGGCCGAGGCGCTCGAGCCCGGCGAGGTGCTGGTGCTGGAGAACACCCGCTGGGAGCCGGGCGAGACCGAGAACGACCCGGCGCTGGCGCGAGCGCCTGGCCGGCCTCGCGGGCGCCTACGTGAACGACGCCTTCGGCGCGGCCCACCGCGCGCACGCCAGCACCGCGGGCGTGGCCGAGCACCTGCCCGTCGGCGGCCGGGCTGCTGCTCGAGCGCGAGGTCACGACCCTGCGCGGCGATCGTCGAGTCGCCCGAGCGCCCGCTGGTGGTGGTGCTGGGCGGGGCGAAGGTGTCCGACAAGGTGGCGCTGATCGACCGCTTCCTCGACGCCGCCGACACGATCCTGATCGGCGGCGCGATGTGCTTCAGCTTCTTCCGCGCCCAGGGCAAGCCCACGGGCGACTCGCTGGTCGAGGACGAGGGCGTGGAGCTCGCGCGCGAGGCGCTCGAGAAGGCCGAGGGCGGCGGATACGGCACGGCTGCTGCTGCCGCTCGACCTCGTGCTGGCCGACCGCTTCGACGCCGACGCCGAGCGCCGCGAGCAGGACGGCACCGACGTGCCCGACGGCTGGATGGGCCTCGACGTGGGCCCGCAGACCGGCGGAGGCCTACGCGCGCGAGATCGCGGGCGCCGGCACCGTGTTCTGGAACGGCCCGATGGGCGCGTTCGAGATGGAGCCGTTCGCGGCGGGCACGCGCGCGGTGGCCGAGGCGGTGGCCGAGGCGCCGGGCACCACCGTGGTCGGCGGCGGCGACTCCGCCGCGGCGATGGCCGCAGTTCGGCCTGGCCGACCGGGTCGACGCACCTCTCGACCGGCGGCGGCGCCGCGCTGGAGCTGCTCGAGGGCAAGCCGCTGCCCGGGCGTGGAGGCGCTCGACGATGCCTGAGCGCCGCCCCTTCATCGCCGGCAACTGGAAGCTCTGGGGCACCCGCGCCCAGACCGCCGAGTACTGCGAGCGGCTGCTCACCCTGCTGCCGGACGCCTCGCGCCGGCCCGCCGACGTCGGCCTGTGCGTGCCGTACACCGCGCTGGACATCGCCGTCCAGGCGCTCGAGGGCTCGGGCGTGCTGGTCGGCGCCCAGAACATGGCCGCGCGAGGAGACCGGCGCCTACACCGGCGAGGTGTCCGCGCAGATGCTGGTGGAGCTCGGCGTGGACGCCGTGGTGCTCGGTCATTCCGAGCGGCGCCAGTACGACAACGAGTCCGATCGCGCGCTGCAGGAGAAGCTGCCGGCCGCGCTGGACGCGGGGCTGAAGCCGATCCTCTGCGTGGGCGAGACCGAGGACGAGCGCGAGGCCGGCGAGATGGAGCGCAAGCTGCGCCACCAGGTGAACGAGGCGCTCGAGGGGGTGGCCGACGAGCGGCTCGCCGAGGTCACGATCGCCTACGAGCCGATCTGGGCGATCGGCACCGGCAAGGTCGCGACGCCCGACCAGGCGCAGGAGGCGATCGCGTTCGTGCGCGCGCTGGTGGCCAGCCGCTCGGAGGACGCGGCCGAGGCGATCCGGATCCAGTACGGCGGCAGCGTGAAGCCCGACAACGCGGCCGGAGATCCTCGTCCCAGCCCGACGTGGACGGCGCCCTGGTGGGCGGCGCGAGCCTCGACCCCGACGGCTTCGCGCGGATCGTGGCCGCCGCCGGAATGAGCGGCAGTGCCCAGGGGGTCTGCCTGGTGATCCTCGACGGCTGGGGGCTGGCCGAGCCGGGCCCCGGCAACGCCGTCGAGCTGGCCGACACGCCGGTCTTCGACGCGCTGTGGGAGCGCTACGAGCACTCCCAGCTCACCGCCTGCGGCCGCGCCGTCGGCCTGCCGGAAGGCCAGATGGGCAACTCCGAGGTCGGCCACCTCAACCTCGGCGCCGGGCAGATCGTGCGCCAGGACCTGACCCGCATCGACGACGCGATCGAGGACGGCTCGTTCGCCGAGAACCGCGTGCTGCGCGACGCCTGCGCCGCCGCGAAGCGAGACGCGGGCGGCTGCACCTGCTCGGGCTCGTCTCGCGCGGCGGGGTCCACTCGAGCATGGACCACCTCGAGGCGCTGATCGACGCTGGCCGCGCAGCGAGGGGGTGCCCGACATCGTGCTGCACGCGTTCACCGACGGGCGCGACACGCTGCCCGACTCGGGCGCCGGCTACGTGGCGGAGGTCGAGGCGCTGGCTCGCGGAGGCCGGCGGCCGCGTGGCGAGCGTGACCGGGCCGCTACTACGCGATGGACCGCGACCGCCGCTGGGACCGCACGAAGCTGGCGATGGACGCGCTCGTGCGCGGGCGAGGCCGAGGGGCGCCACGCGGCGACCGGCGAGGAGGCGGTGCGCGCCGCCTACGAGCGCGGCGAGACCGACGAGTTCGTGAAGCCGACGCTGGTGGGGGAGAAGGCGCGGATCGAGGCGGGCGACGTGGTGATCTTCTTCAACTTCCGGCCCGACCGCGCGCGCCAGCTGACCCAGGCGCTGAACACCGAGCTGGACCTGCACTACACGACCCTCACGCGAGTACCGGGAGGACTGGGACTACCCGGTGGCCTTCCCGCCCGAGCGCCCCGCCACCACGCTGGCCTCGGTGCTCGAGACGCGCGGCCTCGCCCAGCTGCACGTGGCCGAGACCGAGAAGTACGCCGCACGTGACCTACTTCTTCAACGGCGGTGAGGAGGACGCCCACGACGGCGAGGAGCGCTGCCTGGTCGACTCGCCGCGCGACGTGCCCACCTACGACCACAAGCCCGAGATGAGCGCGCGCGAGGCGGCGGACGCCTTCGTGGAGCGCTGGGCGCGAGGGCGACTACGCGCTTCGGGATCATCAACTTCGCCAACCCCGACATGGTCGGCCACACGGGCGTGATCCCCGCGGCGGTGAAGGCGGTCGAGACCGTGGACGCGTGCCTCGGCGACGTCGTGGAGGCGGTGCACGCGAAGGGCGGCGCCTGCATCGTGACCGCCGACCACGGCAACGCCGACCACATGCTCGAGCCCGACGGCAGCCCGAACACCGCCCACTCGCTCAACCCGGTGCCGATCGTGATCACCGCGGACGCCGGGCCGCTGCGCGACGGCGGCATCCTCGCCGACGTGGCGCCCACCGTGCTCGCGCTGCTCGGAATCCCCCAGCCAGAGGAGATGACGGGGAAAGACTTGATAGAGAGCGACTGAGGTTTTATACTGGCCGCAGGTATCAATCTGTACCAAGGAGGTACTGCCATGAGCCTGTTGATCAAGCCTCAGCCCCTCGCGACCGAGTTCGATCGCCTGTTCGGGCGCATGTTCGACGCCCCCGTCGCGCAGCGCTGGGTCCCGGCGATGGACCTCACCGAGGCCGAGGACCACTACCTGCTGAAGGCCGACCTGCCCGGGCCTGTCCGAGGAGGACATCTCGCTCGAGCTCGAGCACGGCACGCTCACCATCTCCGGCGAGCGCAAGGCCGAGCACGAGGAGAACGAGAAGGGCTGGCACCGCATCGAGCGCTCGTACGGGAGCTTCAGCCGCACGCTGACGCTGCCGGAGGGCGTGGACGCCGACGGCCGTCAGCGCCGAGTTCGACCGCGGCGTGCTGAACGTCCGGATCCCCAAGCCCGAGCAGGTCAAGCCGCGCCGGATCGAGGTCAAGGCCTCGAACGGCAAGGCGCCGACCCGTGGAGGGCGACGTTCCGCCGAGGAGAAGTAGGTCGGACGCTGACAGGCCGCGGCCCGCGACAGCGGTTCCCGCGCTGGTTGCGCCCGATCGTCGCGGTCTAGCGGACCTTCAGCGCGGCGCGCATCGTCCTTGCGCCCTTGCGGCCCTTCTCGCTCACGCGCACCGTCGCGGTGCCGCGCCGGGCCGCCAGGCGCACGGTTGCCGTGCGGCGACCGCGAATCGAGTAGCGCTTCGATCGCGTGCGCCCCTTCACCCGTACCGAGAGCTTGCCCCGGCAGCGCTTGGCGGTGGTGCAGCGCAGCTTCACCCCTACGCGGCCGCGTCGCAGCTTGAGCGATGTGCTCACCAGCTGGGCGGCGGTCTTCTCGCCCCTGGGCGCGCGGTCCACGGTGAGGCAGCCGCCGGCGATGAGCGCGGCGTCGCTGGGCTCGTCGACCAGGTCGATCGTCGCCTTGCGGAAGGGGCGAGCCGTGTTGATCAGCCGCACCGGCTTGCCGCCCTTCGGCTGCTTGCCGCAAGACACCGTTTCCTTCACACCGTCGCGGGAGTCGATGAAGCCCGTGGCGCCGTTCCCGTCGAACGAGTCCTTGCCCGCGTCGCCCACCATGCGGATGAAGGCCCTGCGCTCGGCGGTCAGGAAGTCGTCGCCGTTGCCGCCGCTCATCTCGGCGTACCCGCCGCTGAAGTCGGCCACGTTCAGCGCCTTCAGCGTGTCGTTCCCGTCGCCGCCGTCCAGCTTGCCTCCGCTGGTGGTCAGGTTGTCGTTTCCGGCGCGGCCTTCGAACGAGTCCCTCGTGCCTCCGACGGCCACGTCGTTGCCGGCTCCGAGCTTGTAGAAGTCGGGGCCCGCCTTGTCGTCGGCCACCACGATCGGGTCGGGGAAGGTCGGGATCGACCTCGAAGGTGTCGGTGCCCGGCCCGAGGCTCACCCTGCTCACCCGCGCGATGAGCCGGTCGCAGATGGCCACGGCCACGCCCGATGGTCGATGCGTTCGTGCACCCCGGGCCCGTCGTGATCGCCTGGTCCGCCGAAGTTCGGCGTCTCCACCCGGTACTTCACCCCGCCCGAGTTCACGAGCGACACCTTGACGACGGCGCGCGTGGAGCCGGGCTCCACCATCTGCAGGCCGCTCGCGTCCGAGGACACGGTCAGCGCGCTGGCGCCGGCTGGGACTGCGAGGCCCACGGCTCCGACAGAGACGGCGACGAGCAGGGCGATGCGGTTGCGAGACATTCTTGGCGGGGCTCCGTTTCGATGTGGTGAGTGGCTGCCGGCGGAGCGTATCTAGCACGCGTGACCCGGCACGCCTTAGCCTCCGGCCCGATGCTCCCGTTCGAGATCGACGCCCGCGACGGCTCCGCCCGCGCGGGCGTCCTTCGTTGCGCGCACGGCGAGGTGCGCACGCCCGCCTTCGTGCCGCTGGCCTCCAACGCCAGCGTGCGCGGGCTGGCGGCGTCCGAGGTCGCCGGCCTGGGCTACGAGATGGTGCTCGGCAACACCTTCCACCTGTTCATCGAGCCCGGGCACGAGCACATCGCCGAGATGGGCGGCCTGCACGAGTTCATGGGCTGGAGCGGCCCGATCATCACCGACTCGGGCGGCTTCCAGGTGTTCTCGATGGGCCACGGCTCGGTGGCCGAGGAGATCAAGCGCCGCCGCGGCACCTCCGCAGTCGCGCGTGCTCTCGATCGAGGAGGAGGGCGTGCGCTTCCGCGCCTACACCGACGGCTCCGAGCGGTTCATGGGCCCCGAGACCTCGATGGAGATCCAGGCCGCGCTGGGCTCCGACATCGCGCTGGCCTTCGACGAGTGCACGCCCTTCCACGTCGACCGCGACTACACCCGCCGCTCGATGGAGCGCACCCACCGCTGGCTCGACCGCTGCGTGGCGTGGCACGGCGAGCACGCGCCGGAGGGCCAGGCGCTGTTCGGGATCGTGCAGGGCGGGCGTGGAGGAGGATCTGCGCGCGGAGTCCGCGGCGTACGTGGCCGGGCGCCGGCTGCGCCGGGATCGCGATCGGCGGGTCGCTGGGCCAGGACAAGGAGCAGATGCGCGAGGTGCTCGGCTGGTCGCTGCGCGACCTGCCCGACGAGCCGCCGCGCCACCTGCTCGGCATCGGCGACGTCGACGACATCGTGCACGCGGTGGGGGAGGGGATCGACACCTTCGACTGCGCCACGCCGACGCGGCTGGCGCGCCACGGCACCGCGCTGGTGCCCTCACCGGAGAACCGCTGGCGGCTGGACCTGACCAAGGCCGAGCAGCGCGGCAGTCGCGAGCCGCTGGTGGAGGGCTGCCCGTGCGAGGCGTGCACGCAACCACACCCGCGGCTACCTGCACTACCTGGCGCGCGGCCGCGAGCTCACCGGCGCGCGCCTGATCACGCTGCACAACCTCACGTTCATGGCCGAGCTGATGCGCGGCCTGCGCGCGGCGATCTCCGAGGGCCGCTACGCCGAGCACGCCGAGCGCGTGCTGGCGGGCGACGGGCCGTACTAGCCGGTCTCGACCGCTCGCGCCGGGCACCGGCGAGGACTGCACGATCGACGTGGTCGTCTGCCCGTAGGTCACGAACCGGTCGATCACCTCCTCGAGGTGCTCGACGTCGCGCAGGTGGAGCTTCATGAGGAAGCAGTCCTCGCCCGTGATCCGCAGGCACTCGACCACCTCGGGCGTGCGCTGCGCCAGCTCGGCGACCTTCTTCAGCTCCCGCGGCGCCGGCCGGATGCGGATCACCGCCGGGAGGAACAAGCCGAGCGCGCGCGGATCGATGTCGGCGTGGTAGCCGCGGATCACGCCCGCGCCCTCGAGGCGCTGGAGGCGTTCGGCCACCGCGGGCGAGGAGAGGCCCACGCGGCGCCCCAGCTCGGCGACCGTCAGGCGAGCGTCGTTCTGAAGCTCGGCGAGCAGCTTGGCGTTGACCTCATCGATGCGACCGTTGGCATTCTGGCAGAATACCTTGCTTTCTTGCCATGTGAGGATGCCGGCATTTGTCCCTGTGAACAGTACGCTGTGATGCTTCAGCTGGTGCCTCCCCAGCTGTACTTCGTCGTCAGCGCCGTCTTCCACTACCTCGGGCCCGCGTTCGCCGTGCTGCTCTTCGCCCGCGTCGACGTGCTCGGCGTCGCCTGGCTGCGGATCGCCTCCGCCGCGCTGATCTTCGCCCTCTGGCGCCGGCCCTGGCGCGCCTTCCGGGAGCTCGGACAGCGAGGGGCGGCGGCTGCTCCTGCAGTGGGGCGCGGTGCTCGCGCTCATGAACTGCTGCTTCTACGTGGCGATCGACAAGCTCCCGCTCGGCACGGTCGCGGCGATCGAGTTCCTGCCGGTGATCGTGCTGGCCGCGCTCGGGGCGCGCACGCCCCGCAACGCCGCGGCGCTGGCGCTCGCGGTGCCGGGCGTGTACCTGCTCACCGACGTGCAGCTCGCCGGCGAGCCGCTGGGCGTGGCGCTCGCGTTCGCGAACGCGGTGCTGTTCGCGCTCTACATCGTGCTGGCGCACCGGGTGGCGCGCCACGAGCGCCTCGGCGGCATCGACGGGCTGGCGGCGTCGATGCTGATCGCCGCGGTGGTGGTGACGCCGATGGCCGGGTGGGCGGTCGTGCCCGCGGCGCTCGACCCGGTGGCGCTCGCGGCCGGCATCGGCGTGGGCATCTCCTCGTCGGTGATCCCCTACGTGACCGACCAGCTGGCGATGGCCAAGCTCGCGCGCGCGACCTACGCGCTGATGGTGTCGATCCTGCCGGCCACGGCCACCGTGATCGGCATCGTGGTGCTGTCGCAGGTCCCGACCTGGGTCGAGATCGTCGGCGTCGCGCTGGTGGTCGCCGGGGTGGGCCTGCACCGCGAGAGCCGCCGATCCGGCAGCCTGGTAGCCGCCGTTTACGGACTGGGCACGATGCCAGTCCGTCGCCTGAATCAGCGAGTGTTCTCGCGCAGGAACTGCTTGAGCGAGTCGACCTGCTCGTCGACCGTTCCGCGGTCGATCGGGTCGAGGCCGCCGCCGCCGTTCGATGCCGTGAGCGCCAGCACCACGGCCGCGATGGCCATCAGCACCGCGAGCACGGCGAGGATCGTGCCGAGCCGCCTGGCCCGGCGCGCCTTGCGCTGAGCCTTCGGGGTCGGGCTCGCGGACGCCGGTGGCGGTGCGCCGCGGCGCCGAGGGCGCGCGGGGCGGATCGCGTGCGCAGCGCCTGCGTGGCCGCGGTCACGTCGCCGAGGGCGCGGGTGGCGTCGGGGTCCACCGCGGCCAGGCGGCGGGTGGCGTCGGTCACCTCGCCGCCGAGCCCGGCGTCCATCGCCTGGGCCATCTCCAGGGTCGAGCTGTAGCGGGCGTCGGGGTCGCGCGCCAGGCACACGCGGATCGCGCGATCGAGCTCGGCGGGCACCTCCGGGCCGGTGGATCGTGATCGGCTCGACGGCGTCCTCCTGCTGCTTGAGCGCCAGCTCGGTGAGCGACGAGTACTCGTGCGGCAGCCGCCCCGCCAGGAACTGGTAGGCGCACACGCCGAGCGAGTAGATGTCCGAGGCCGGCCCGGCCTCCTGGCCGCGGGCCTGCTCGGGGGAGAGGTAGGCGGCCGTGCCGAGCACCGAGCCGACCTGGGTGATGCGCGTCTGCTCCGCGGCCTTGGCGATGCCGAAGTCGGCCAGCTTGGTGGTGTTGCTCTCGCTCGCCACGAGCAGGTTGCCGGGCTTCACGTCGCGGTGCACCACGCCGGCGCGATGGGCGTAGTCGAGGCCGTGGCAGGCGTCGCGGACGACGCGCACGGCCTCGTCGAGCGCCGAGCTGCTTCTGGTCGCGCAGCAGGTCGGCGCACGACGGGCCGTCCACGTACTCCATGACGATGTAGTGGCGGTGGGAGCCCGGGTCCTCGCCCGAGTCGAACACCTGCACCACGTTGGGGTGCTGGAGCCGCGCGGCGGCCAGCGCCTCGCGCCGGAAGCGCGCGACGAAGTCCTCGTCCTCGGCCAGGTGCTCGGCGAGCAGCTTGATCGCCACCTCGCGCTCGAGCACCGAGTCGATGGCCAGGAACACGGTGGACATGCCGCCCGCGCCCAGGCGGCGGTCGATGCGGTAGCGGCCGGCGACCTCGGAGGGCGTGGACATCAGCTCGCCCTCCTCGGGCACCTGGGTGCCGCCGTCTCGCCGCTGCCCGGGTCCTGGGGCGTGGTCGGCTGGCGGGGTGGTCTCGGGCGGGGTGGTCTCGGTCTCGGGCGGGGTGGTCTCGGTCTCGGGGGGCGTGGTCTCGGTCTCGGCGGGGTGGTCTCCTCGGTGGTCTCCGTCTCGGTCGGCTCGACGTCCGAGCAGCCCTCCTGGGTCAGCTCCCGCAGGCGCGCGAGGCCGTCCTCGAGCGTGTCCTGCACCTCGGGGTCCACGCTGTCGGGCAGGTCTCGCACCAGGTCCTGGATCGCGGGGAACGAGTCCTCCTCGATGTCCTCGCACGCGCCGGGGTTGTTCTCGTCGGTGCCGCTGTCGAAGCGGCGCTGCACCTCGTCGAGGCGCACCTCGATCTCCTGCACGGAGGCCGCCGGGATGCTCGGCTCGGGCTTCTCCTCGTCGGAGCCGCAGCCGGCAGCCAGAAGCGACGGCGCCGAGCAGCGCGACCATGTAGCGGCGGTCGATTCTCACTGCCCTATGAATAGCCGCTGGCCGAGGCTGCTTGGGAGCCCTGCCGCGTCGATTGCATCGGCGGCCTCCTGAATCGGGTACTCCACCCGGCGCCAGTCGGCGGTCCAGTTCTCCAGGTCCAGGGCCAGCCAGGCGGCGCGCGGGTCGCCGTCGCGCGGCTGGCCGACGCTGCCGGGGTTGAACAGCCACTTGCCCGTCGGAGAGGTCCTGGTGCAGGCCCTCCATCGCGGCATCGCCCGCGGGACCGTTCTCGCTCTGGGTGAACCAGCAGGCCACGTGGGTGTGGCCGACGGCCCCGACGCGCGCCTCCATCGAGTCGATGCACTCGCCGGCCTGCGGGATCGAGAGCACGTACTCCCAGACGGGGTCGCGCGGGCTGGCGTGCCAGAGGCCGATCGCCTCGCCGTCGCGCTGCGGGCTCAGGCTGCCGAGGAAGTCGAGCGTGCCCTGGCCGACGTGGTCGCGCGTCCAGCGCGCCGCCTCGGCGGCGTGGGCGGAGAAGTCGGCGATGTCGATCCGGCCCGAGCACCCCGAGGTCGTGGTTGCCGGCGAGGCAGATATGGCAGTTCTCGGCCGCCATCTCCACGCACTCGTCCGGGAAGGCGCCGTAGCCGACGAGGTCGCCCAGGAACCAGACCCGGTCGAAGTCCTCGGCCTTCACGGCCTCGAGCACCGCCCTGAACGCCGGCAGGTTGCCGTGCACGTCTGAAAGCACCGCGATTTTCAGGGGGTCACCGTTACTGTCCGGGGGCAATGGGCGGTCAAGGAAGGCGAGTGTGGCCGGCCCTGCTGGCCACGGCCGTGGCGGCCGGGGCGGCAACACTGGTCTTGCGGCCCCGGAGCGGCCTGATCGAGCCTGCCGCCATCGAGTTGACAGCGTACTTCAGCCCGGCGGAGTTGGAGCGATCTGCCGACTTCCGCGACCTCCAGCGGGTGCTCGGCGCTGGCGGGCGTGGCGCTCTCCGGCGTGACGCTCGCCGCTGCTCGCCCGCCGCCCGCCGCCGCTGCGCAACGGGGCCGTGGCGGCCGCGGGCGTGTCCGTCGCGCTCGTGGTGGTGGGCCTGCCGCTCGTCGATCTGGCGCCACGAGCGGGCGGTGGACGCGGGGCTCTCCACCCAGTCGATCGGGCCCGTGGCTGGCGGACGTGGCGAAGTCGGCCGGCATCGGCGCGGTCTTCGCGGCGCTCGGGCGGCGCGCTGGTGATCTGGCTGATCCGCCGGTTCCCCGCTCGCTGGTGGATGCCGTCCGCCGGCGTGGTGGTGGCCTTCGCCGTGCTCACGCTCTACCTCTCCCCGGTGGTGATCGACCCGCTCTTCAACAAGTTCGAGCCGCTGCCCAAGGGCGAGCTGCGCTCCGACGTGCTCCGGCTGGCCGACCGCGCCGGCGTGGACGTGGGGGAGGTCTACCGCGTGGACGCCAGCCGCCGCACCACCGCGGTGAACGCCTACGTCGGCGGGCATCGGCCACACCAAGCGGGTGGTGCTCTACGACAACCTGATCGAGGACTTCCCGCCGGATCAGGTGCGCAGCGTGGTGGCGCACGAGCTGGGCCACGTGGTGAACCGCGACATCCCGAAGGGCCTGCTCTGGATCGCGATCGTCGCCCCCGCGGGCACGTTCCTGATCCAGCGCCTGACGGAGCGGTTCGCGGCGGCCGGCTGGAGGAGGGCGCGCGGCCCGACGGCCGGGCGATCCCCGCGGTGGCGCTGGCGCTCGCGCTGGTGAGCTTCGGCCTCACGAGCGCGGGCAACGCGCTGTCACGCCCGGTCGAGGCGCGCGCCGACGCCTTCGCGCTGGAGACCACCAAGGACCCGGAGGCGTTCATCGAGCTGGAGCGGAACCTGACGCTGCGAAACCTGGGCGACCCGGACCCGCCGGGCTGGTCGCAGGCGCTGTTCGGAACCCACCCGACCACGAAGGAGCGGCTGGGCTTCGGGGAGGAGTTCGGGCGCTAGCTGCTCGTCGGCGTCGTCGCCGTCGTCGAACTCCGGCAGGTTCTTGATGCCCTCCCGGGTCTGCCACTTGGAGAAGTTGTCCTCCATCGCGTCGATCAGCTCGCGCATGAACCGCGGTGAGAGGTTGATGCGGGAGACGACCACGCCGGGCACCGCCTCCTCGTCCACCTCGTGGTCGACCCGGGCGAAGGTCACCGTGAACTCGTAGTCGGAGTGGCTCACGTTCGCGAAGTTCGCGTAGTGGCCCGCCATGACCTCGGGGTCGGCGTGGATATCGAAGTGGCGCTCTGAGTCTTCCTCGGGCATGCGGACTAGTATCGCAGCCGGTTTGCGGATCATCGTGCTCGCCGTCGGGAGGCTGCGCCCGCCCTATCAGGACGACGTGCAGCACTACGCAGAAGCTGATCGCCGGCCTGGCGCGGGTCGAGGTGATCGAGGTGCGCGAGGACGAGAAGGTGCCCAAGCGGGTGCCCGAGCGCAGCTTCACCGTGCTGCTGGCGGCCGACGGCAAGACCTTCGACTCGGAGGGGTTCAGCGGGTTCCTCGAGCAGCGCCGTCAGGCGGGCCTCGACCTGGTGTTCGTGATCGGCGGGCCCAAGGGCATCGACCTCGAGCACTGCGACATGAGGCTGTCGCTGGGGCCGATGACGCTGCCGCACCAGCTCGCGCGGGTGGTGCTGCTCGAGCAGCTCTACCGTGGGCACAAGATCCTCGCCGGCGAGCCCTACCACTACTGACGATGTCCGATCCCGCGTCAGACCCAGCTCGACCGCTCCGACGCGTCGCCGACGCCGCCTCCTCGCTGAGCGGCGCGCCCGGTCGACCTGCCCCCGCTCGAGCGCCCGCCCAAGCCCGAGTTCGGCGACTACTCCACCAACGCCGCCATGCTGCTCGCGCCCACGATGGGCGCGCCGCCGCGCGCAGATCGCCGAGCAGCTGGGGGAGAAGCTCACCGAGGCGCTCGCCGGCGACGTCGAGCGCGTGGACGTCGCGGGCCCGGGCTTCCTCAACCTGTTCATGACCGACGCCTGGCTCAACCGGGCGGTGGCCGGCGGGCCTGGCCGCGGGCGACGCGCTACGGCGCGGGCGAGCGGCGGGGAGCGCATGAACGTCGAGTTCGTGAGCGCGAACCCCACCGGGCCGATCACCGTCGCGTCCGGCCGCCACGCCGCCTACGGCGACTCGCTCTGCCGGATCCTCGAGTTCGCCGGGCAGCGAGGTCGAGCGCGAGTACTACGTGAACGACGACGGCACCCAGATCGAGCGCTTCGCCGAGTCGATCCGGGCGCGGGCGAAGGGCGAGGAGCCCCCGGAGGACGGCTACCAGGGCGAGTACGTGGAGGAGCTGGCCGACGCAGATCGAGGGCGCCGCGGAGATGGACGACCGACGAGCTGGCGCGCCGCGGCGTGGAGATCATGCTCGAGCGAGGTGCGCGCCACGCTGGAGCGCTTCCGGCGTGCACATGGACCGCTTCTCGCAGCGAGCGCGCCAACCACGAGTCGGGCGCGGTCCAGGCCGTCGCTCGACCTGCTCGAGGAGCGCGAGCACGTCTACCCGCTCGACGGCGCGGTGTGGCTGCGCACCACCACCTTCGGCGACGACAAGGACCGCGTGCTGATGCGCTCCAACGGCGAGTTCACCTACCTCGCCGCGGACATCGCCTACCACGCCGACAAGCTCGAGCGCGGCTACGACCGCGCCATCGACATCTGGGGCGCCGACCACCACGGCCACGTCGCGCGCATGCGGGCGGCCTGGGAGATCCTCGGCGGCGACCCCGAGCGGCTCGAGCTGCTGATCATGCAGCTGGTGAACCTGCTCGAGGGCGGGCAGCGCGCGCAGATGTCCAAGCGCGCGGGCACGGTGGTCACCCTCGACGAGCTGATCGACGACATCGGCGTGGACGCCACGCGCTGGTTCCTGCTCCAGCGCAGCCACGACACCACGCTCGACCTCGACCTCGAGCTCGCCCGCACCCAGAGCCAGGACAACCCGGTGTTCTACGCGCAGTACGCCCACGCGCGGATCGCCAGCATCCTGCGCAAGGCGGGCGACGAGCGGGTCGAGGCGGCGCTGGCCGCCGACGTGGCCGCCAGCGCCGAGGAGCTGCACCCCTCGGCGCGGGCGCTGGTGAAGCGGCTGATCGAGCTGCCCGGGCGAGGTGGCGGCCGCCGCCGAGCGCCGCGCGCCGCACCGCATGACCACCTACACCACCGAGGTGGCCCAGGACTTCTCGGCCTTCTACCGCGACTGCAAGGTGGTGGGCGCGGCCGAGGAGGGCGGCGACGAGGACCTGCGGATCGCGATGAGCGAGCTCACCCGGCGCGTGATCGCCCGCGGCCTCGACCTGCTTGGGGTACACGCGCCCGCCGAAATGTGACCTACCCTGTGCCGCTCATGCGGCTCGGCGATCCTCCTCGCGCTGGTGCTCGCGCTGGCGCTTCCCGGCGCGGCGAGCGCGTCCCCGCGCCAGATCTCGACCATGCAGGACGACGGCACGTTCCTCGGCCTGACCCAGCACGACCCGGACGCGGCGCTGCGCGAGGCGAAGGCGCTCGGGCGTGGACATGGTGCGGGCGGTGATCGTCTGGCGCCGCGTGGCGCCCGGCGCCGACCGCCGACAGCGCCGCCGGCGGACTTCGACATGGGCGACCCCAATGCCCCGGCTACGACTGGGCGATCTACGACCGCCTCGTGGACCGCGCGCGGGCCGCGGGCCTGAAGGTGATGATCACGCTCGGGCCCGACATCCCGGACTGGGCGTCGGAGGAGCCGTCGGTGTGCCCGCACTTCACCGGGCGGCTACCGCGCGCTGGGCCAGTCCTGCCACTGGCGCCCGAGCCCGCGCATGTTCTTCCAGTTCGCCAAGGCCGCCGCGCGGCGCTACGCGGGCCGGGTGGATCTGTGGTCGATGTACAACGAGCCCAACCTCGAGCACTACCTCTACCCGCAGCTCGCGCGCGTGGGCAGGCGCCAGTTCGTGGACCTGGCCGGCGGTGCGCTACCGCAAGCTCTGGTACGAGGGCTGGAAGGCGATCGCGCAGTACGACCCGGCGAACCGCGACCGGGTGCTGTTCGGGGAGACCGCGGCGATCAGCTCGCCGCTGGACACGCTCTACGCGGCGCTCTGCCTGGACGAGAACGGCAAGCCGTTCAGGGGGCGCATGAAGCGCCTGCACGGCTGCACGCGGCCGCGGCGGCTGCCGATCGGCGGCATCGCCCACCACCCGTACAACAACTTCGGCGCGGGGCAGCGTCTTCACCAAGTCGTTCACCAAGGACTCGCTCGCCGCTGGCCTACATCAGCCGCCTGCAGCCGGCTCATGCGCACCGCCGAGCGGCGCGGGCGGATCCCGCGCGGGCGCCCGCCTCTACATGACCGAGTTCGGCTTCCAGACCAACCCGCCCGACCGCAAGCGCGGGCAGAGCCTCGTCCAGGCACGCCCGCTCGATCAACGAGGCCGACCGGCTGTTCTTCGGCGACCGGCGGGTGGTGGCGGTGTCGCAGTTCACGCTCTTCGACGCGCCCGAGCCCGCGACGGACGAGGACGTCTACAACACCGGCCTGCGCCTCAACGACGGCACGCTCAAGCCGGCCTGGGGCGCCTACCGGATGCCGCTGGTGGTGTCGCCGGCTCGGCCGCGGGACGGTGGAGGTCTGGGGCCAGGTGCGTCCCGGCGGAGGGCCCGGTGACGCCCGCGCGTGCAGGTGCGAGCGCGGCGGGCGCCTGGGTCACGGTCGCCACGCCGCGCACCAACGCCGACGGGCTACTTCCGCTTCAACCGGCGCGCCTCGGCCAGGACCCGCTGGCGGCTGGAGTGGACGGCGCCGTCGCGGCGAGGTCATGCGCAGCCGGATAGCCTCCGCCGGGCGAAGGATCCGCTACCTCGAACGATGAAGAAGCTGCCCATCCTGCTCACGGTCGTCGCTGCGCTCTGCGCGGCCGCGCCGGCGCAGGCCGCCGAGCCCTACCGCGCGGTGAAGGCCGCGCCCGGGCGCGGGGCCCGCGAAGTACGACAAGGTCTTCGTGCAGCGCTTCGGCTCGTCCAAGGCCAAGCGCGTGCTGGTGCTCGTGCCCGGCTTCCTCGGCGGCGCGGGGGACTTCCGCCTCGATCGCCCGCGACATCGTGAAGCGCGTGCCGGGCCTCCAGGTGTGGGCCTTCGACCGCCGCTCGCAGGCGTTCGAGGACACGTCGGGGTTCCGCGGCGGCGACCCCGCCAAGGCCGACGACTACTACCTGGGCTTCAAGTACAAGCGCGTGCTGGGCACGGACGTCCCCTACGTCGGCGAGTGGGGGCTGAAGCAGTCGCTCGAGGACCTGCGCCGCGTGGTGCGCAAGGCGCGCGCCGGCGGGCGGCGCAAGGTGATCCTCGGCGGGCACTCGCTCGGCGCGTCGACCACCGTGGCCTACGCCGCGTGGGACTTCAACGGCAGGCCGGGCTACAAGGACCTCGCGGGCATGGTGCTGATCGACGGCGGGCTGCTCGGGACCTTCAGCAACGCCTCGCTCGCGCGGGCGCGCGCCGGTGCTCAAGGAGATCCGCGAGGGCAAGGTGTTCGCCGACCTGCTCGGGCTCGGCATTCCCGAGATCGCCGGGCATCTTCGCCGAGGTGGCGGCGCTCTACGCGCGCAAGCAGCCCAACGCGCCCAGCGCCGCTGCAGGACAACCCGCTCATCCCCGCGACGTTCAAGCCTCCGGTGCCAGCCACCAACGAGGGCGCGCTCGGCTTCGCGTTCGACAAGCGACACCTCGCCCAAGGGGCTCGAGCTCATCCGCATCAACGCGGGCACGCTCGCCACGACCGGCAACCCGCGCCGGTGGGTCGACGGCGAGCTGACGCCCGATCCAGCGCTTCGCGACGGTGTTCGGCACCGAGAGCCCCAACGCGACCGAGTGGTACTTCCCGCGCCGGCTGACCCTGGACGTGGACGCGCGTCAGCTCGCTGCGCCAGACCGCGGTCACGAGGCTGCTCGGCCTGCGCGCCCGCCACGCGTCGAAGATCGACATCCCGCTCTACGCCTTCGAGACCGACCTCACCAACGGCCGCGTGATCCGCGGCGCGCAAGCGCCTGCGCAAGCGCGCGAAGGGGATCAAGAGCTACACCTTCGTGAGGGACACGCAAGCAGAGCCACCTCGACCCGCTGGTGGCGGCGCCGCGGCGCAACAACTTCCTCAAGACGGTGGTGCCGTTCCTGAAGAAGAAGCAGCTGCGCTGAAGCGACGGGCTACAGCTCGGTGAAGAAGTTGATCCCGAGGTCGTCCATCAGCGCCAGCGCCTCGGAGTTCAGCCGCGTGAGCTCGTTGCGTGTAGAGCAGCACGCCCATCACCACGAGCACCACGCCGGACGCCACCGTGATCGCCGTGTAGTGGTCGCGGAAGAAGCGGAAGAAGCCGGACACCGACGAGAAGGCGAGCGCGCAGAGGATGAACGGCACCGCCAGCCCGAGCGCGTAGAAGGCCAGCAGCACGCCGCCCTGGCCCACGTTCTCCTCGGTGCTGGCCGCGGTGAGGATCGCGCCGAGGGTGGGGCCGGTGCACGGGCAGCCACGCGACCGCGAACGCCAGGCCGGCCACGATCGGCCCGCCGGTCGAGGCCTTCGACAGCAGCGCCTCCGGGCGCCACTCGCGGTTCAGCCGGTTCACGAACAGCGTGGCGATGAACAGGCAGCCCGAGCACGATCAGCACCACGCCGGCGATCTGCTGCAGCTCGCGCCGGTTGTCCTGGAAGAAGGTGCCGACGCCGGTGGCCGTCATGCCGAGCGCCACGAACATCACGGTGAACGAGAGGCAGAACAGGATCGCCGGGCCGAGCACCTTCGCGCGGCCCTTGCCGGCCTGGATGTCGGCGAACGAGACGCCGGAGATCGTGGACAGGTAGCCCGGCACCAGCGGCAGCACGCAGGGGGAGATGAACGAGATGAAGCCGACGCCGAAGGCGGCGAGCACCGTGGTGTCGACGCCGTCGGCGGCGATCACAGGTCGTACCGGTCGAGGTCGGATTGGAGGCGCTCGGCCGCGGCCGCGTCGGGCGCCGCGACCTCGTCGCCGCGGCCGCGGCGGGTGCGCCGCCAGCCCAGCGCCGCGGCGGCGAGCGCGCCGCCGCCGATCAGCAGGCCGAGGCCCGGCACGAGGTAGGCGGCCAGGTCGAAGCCCTCGTCGTCGGGCAGCGCCAGCACCTCGTCGCCGAACTCGGCCACCAGCCGCGCCTTCACCTGCTCCTTGCTCTGGCAGTCGTCCACCAGCCGCGTGATCAGCGCCCGCTCGCGCTCGGCCTGCGGCGCCTCGGACGCCAGCTCCAGCGGCGTGCCGCACACCGGGCACATCACCTCGTCCTCCACGTCGCCGAGCGTGGTCTTCGGGCACTGCGCGCGCCGCCGGCGGGCGCCGCGAGCGCCAGCAGCGCCGCCGGCGAGCAGCGCCGCGCGCCTCACGAGGGCTCCAGCAGCGGCGCGACCTCGCGGCGCATGAACTCCTCGTCCACCGGGCCGCGGCGGCTGGCCACGATCTGCCCGCGGCGGTCGATCACGAACGTCTCGGGGTAGGCGATCACGCCGTAGTCGCCGAGCACCTCGCCCTCGCCGTCGCGCAGCATCGGGTAGCCGAGGTCGTACTCGCGCACGAACTCGCGCGCGTCGTCGGTCACGTCGAGCACGTCCACGCCGAGCACGGTGCCACGGCCCGCCGGCCGAGACCTTCTCGTGCCAGCGGTCGAGCAGCGGCGACTCGTCGCGGCACGGCTCGCACCAGGAGGCCCAGAAGTTGAGCACCACCACCTTGCCGCGGTAGTCGGCGAGCGAGCCCTTGCCCTTGCCGTCGAGGCGGTCGGCGGTGAAGTCCGGGCGCCTTGCCCGGTCTTCGGCGCCGGGTCCTCGTTCTGCGCCAGCCCGTAGACCAGCAGCGCCACGAGGGCGAGCAGACCGAGGACCGCGGCCACTGCAAAGGGGGATGCGCTGCGCTTCAAGGGTGACCACGCAGGGTATAAAGGCGGATATGTCGCCCGAGGAGCTGGCCTCAGACGCGGTGTACTTCTCGCTCTTCCGGCTCGTGGAGATCGCCGAGCTGCAGGACTGCGAGTCCGCCGTCGAATGGGCCGAGATGGCCCTGGCCTCGCAGGAGATGCGCGACGGCCTGGTCGAGCGGGTGAAGGAACGCGGCGGGCTCAACGGCGCCCAGAGCTAGACTGCCGCGCCAGCGCGGCCGGTAGCTCAGGTCCGGTAGAGCGCGAGCTTCCCAAGCATCGAGGTACGCCGCGTGTCGCGGTCAGCCTCGTGCGAAAGCGCGGACGGGCTTCGAGCCCGCGACCTCGAGCTTGGGAAGCTCGCGCTCCCCGAGCTTCCGCCGCGCTGCGAGCGCAGTCTAGCCTGGGCCCCTCGGCGTCCTCCGCCTCCGGCGGCAGGAGGAGCAGGTGGCTGGTGGCGACCGCCTCGGCGATGTCGATCAGCTTGCGGCCGGTGCGCCGGGAGTGCGACCGCAGCAGCTCGAAGGCCTCGCGCTCGTCGATCTCGTGGCGCTCCATCAGGATTCCCTTGGCGCGCTCGGTGAGCGCGCGGCGGCCCAGGGCGCCCTCGAGGTTGTGGAACTCGGCGAAGCGGCGCAGGACGATGTCGACGGCGCTCTGCATCTCGCTCGGGATCGCCGTCGGTCACGTAGGCGAAGATGCCGCGCTTCGCCGCCTCGTTCACGAACTCGGGATCCTCGCGACTCGAGGATCGCGATCACGGGGCATTTCGCCTCCTGCACGATGCGCGAGATCAGGTCGAGCGCGTGCTGGGTGCTCTCGCCCAGGCCGACGAGCGCGACGTCGGGCATCGTCTCGGCGGTGGCGGCCGCGACCTCGGAGACCTCGAGCTCGCGCGCGATCACGTGATGGCCCATCGCGGCCACCAGGCCGGTGGTGATCTGGAGGCGTTCCTTTCGCTCGTTGGCGATCAGGACGCGAAGCGGTTCAAGGCCTTCTGAGCTCACATGCGGACCAGGTCGTTCGCGGCTGCATTGTAATAGCGATTTCGGTGGTACCCTGGACGGTGCCAGGTCCCCAGCCACTCCGGTCCTAGCGTCCTCGGCCCCAGCTCCCGGTCGAGAAGCATTTCGGCCCCAGCCCATCGGCCGGCTCAATGCACTCACGACGCAGGAAGGTGACCGGCATGGAAGCACGTCTCTCAGAGGTCGGGCTACAGGAAAGCAGCTCCGTGCGTGCTGAGCCCGGTGCCCGCTCCCGCGCCACAGCTTCGTGGTCGCGGTCAGGTGGCTCGACGACGGGATCCCGGTGGTCTCCGTGACCGGAGAGCTCGACCGCGCGACCGCCGCTGCGCTCGAAGCGGCCGCTGCTGGCGTTGTGCGACGCCCCTGCGGGACGCGGTCATCGTCGACCTGACGCGCTGCGCCTTCATCGACCTCAGAGGGCCTGCACGTGCTGCTCGCCGCCCAGGAGCGCCTCGAGCGCTCGAAGCAGCCGCTGGTGCTGGTGCTCCGGCAGCCGAGCATGCTGAGGGTCCTTCAGGTCACGCGCGTGGACGTGCTCTTCCAGATCTGCCCGTCGCTGAGCGAAGCCGTCGAGGGCTACGGCCCCGCATGACTAGCTGGCGAGCACGCGAGTCCGAGAAGCAGATGCGCTGCCGGAGCAGAACGAGTCGGCGGCCGGTGCACTTCCGATGCGAGTGCGGCGACGGCGGGTGCACGACGCTCGATCGCGCTCACTCCCGCCGAGTACGCCGGGGTGCGGTCCTACGCCACCCACTTCGCGATGGCGCCCAACCACGAGAACCCCGAGAGCGAGCAGGTGATCGAGGAGAACGAGCGCTTCGCGGTCGTCGAGACGGTGACGGGCGACGCGACGCAGCGCGCGCGCAGGAGCGACCCCGGCCAGAGGCGCAGGGAGCGCTGCTGGTCGTGACCCAGACCTTGTCGACAGCACGCCTGGGCGACCTCTCGACGGCGGTGGCCGAGCCTCGTCCGCGGCTATGGCCGCACACCCACCAGCGCGACCAGCTGGCGTCTCGACGACCGCTGCGTCATCACCGCGCTGGAGGGCTTCATGACTCCCGCGGAGACGGCGCTCGCCGAGGAGGGCGCCGCGCCGCTGGTGCGACAGATGCGCTCCGCGTTCGGCGAGGCGATCGCCGACGAGTACGTGACCGCCGCCGAGGGCGGTCTCAGGCGCAGAGGTCATCGCCCATCGCACCCAGGTGATGTGCGAGTCGGGCATCTGCCTCGAGATCTTCCTGCTCGGCGCCGAGGGCGCTCCGTTGCTCAACGCCGGCTGGCACACCCGCCGGGAGTCGTCATGAGGGTCGCCGCCGAGACGGTTCCGATCGAGAACGAGACGGCCGAGCGCGTCGTGCGCACGGTGGTCTTCGGCCTGCCGCCGGCGGCGCTGGTCGCGGGCGGCTGGATGGCGTGGGGCGGAGCGCTGAACTGGAACGACCTGGTCGTGCTGGGCAGTCACCTACGCGCTCACGGGCCTGGGCATCACGGTCGGCTTCCACCGGCTCTTCACCCACCGCAGCTTCAAGACCTCGCGCCCGGTGCGCGCCGTCCTGGCGGTGCTGGGCTCGATGGCGGTCGAGGGCCCGGTGATCGAGTGGGTGTCGACCCACCGCAAGCACCACTCCTATTCCGATCGCGCCGGGCGACCCCCACAGCCCCCATCTCGGACGAGCTGCCGGGGTGGCGGGGCGCGCTGCGCGGGCTGGGTCACGCGCACGTCGGCTGGATGTTCCGCGGCAAGGACATGGCCAACCCCGCGCGCTACGCGAGGGATCTGGTGGCCGATCGCGACCTGCGCTTCATCAGCCGCACCTTCCCGCTCTGGGTGGCGGTCGGGCTGGCCGTGCCGTTCGGGCTCGGCGTGGCGCTGACGGGCTCGCTGGTGGGCGGGCTCACCGGGCTCCTGTGGGGTGGGGCCGTCCGCATCTTCCTGCTGCACCACGTGACCTTCAGCATCAACTCGCTGTGCCACTACTTCGGCCGGCGGCCGTTCTCGACCGGCGACGAGTCGCGCAACCTCGCCTGGCTCGCCCCGCTGTCCTTCGGCGAGGCCTGGCACAACAACCACCACGCCTTTCCCACCTCGGCCGCCCACGGCCTGCGCCGCTGGCAGATCGATCCCGGCGCCTGGCTCATCTCCTCGCTGGAGCGCTGCCACCTGGCCTGGGACGTCGTGCGGATCACCCCCGAGCGCCAGCAGGCGCCCAGGGGCGTCTCCTAGTTCTTGTAGTAGACGAGCTTCTTGCCGGCCTTGGCCACGCGGCTGGTGACCAGTCTCGCCCGTGTCCGGGTTCTGCCAGACCAGGCGCCAGCGGGCGCGCGAGGCGCCGGCGCGGCTGATGTTGGTCTTGATGAACCCGCGCGCGTTGGTGCGCTGGTTCTTCACCGTGGTGAACGGACCGCCGCCCGTCGAGACCTGGATCGACACCTGGGTCACCGGGCCGCCCGCGAGGATGCGGTGCGGGCGCACCTCGCCGTAGACCTCGACCGAGCGCGAGCTGCGGCGCGTGACCACGATCGGCAGCCGGTAGGCGTCGTAGGACGGCTTCTTCGTGCCGTCGGTGAACCGCAGGCCCATGTTGAACTCGATCAGCTCGGGCGGGTCGTTCAGCTCGAACTGGTTCACCGTCTTGATCCGCCGGTCGCCGTAGAAGAGCCGGTCGGCCTCGTTGATGTACTGCGCCTGCTCGCGCGAGCGAGACGTTCGAGAAGCGGTCCGGCGGCTTGGTCTGGAAGCCGAACTCGGTGAGGAACACGCCCCTGCCGCCCGGGATGCGCTTGCGGCGCACCGCCTGGCTCATCAGCTTGTGCAGGCGCGGCATGTGCGTCATCGTCAGCGCGCTCGTCTTGCGCACGCGCGGGCGCGGCGTGCCGTTGCCGCCGGAGTTGTAGGGGTGGACGGCCATGCCGCCGATGTTCAGCTTGGCGACCCTGCCGCTGCAGCCCTGGAGCCGCGCGAGCTTGCCCTTCGAGCGCCTTGCCCTTGTCGTCGATGCAGAGCGCGTTGCGGATGAACGGCAGCGGCGAGGCGATCGGCCGCGGTCTCGGCGAACAGGACGCGGTTGCGCCGGCTCGGGTCGTAGCGGGCGATCGCCCTCTGCCCGGCGATCCACATCTTGCGGTAGACGGCCGCGCCGAAGTCGTACTTGGTCCTTCCGCTGCGCTTGAAGCGCGGCGTGAGCCAGTTCTTGCCGAGGTTGAACTCGTTGCCGATCGAGTAGTAGTCGACCTTGCCGGCGTAGCGCTTGGTCACCGCCGCCGCGAAGTCGCCGAACTCGCCGATCTTGGGCGCGACGGTGCAGGGCCTCGCGGCGTGCAGCGGCTCGGGTTGGTCGTCGAGAAGAACGGGCCGGGCGTGGTGATCGTCATCAGGACCTGGATCCCGTTCGCGCGCGCGGCGTTCACGAGCCCGTCGGTGGTAGATCCAGTCGTACTGCGGCGAGTTGGGATCCGAGGTCACGAACCCGGCGCGGCTTGGTCCGGTCGCGCGGGGTCTTGTACGACCCGGTTGTAGATCACGTTCGTGCGGACCATGTCCACGCCGAGGCTGCGGATCTCGCGCATCACGTCATTGGGGTTCTCGCCCGTCTGACCGAAGAGACGGCGATCCTCCTGGATCATCGACAGCTGGCTCGAGCTCGCCGAGGCGGCGCTCGGGATGGCCAGGGCGGTGATGATCAGCGTCGCCACGCAGGCGATCAGCCGGAGGCTTCTGTCGTGCTTCGGCATACGTCCCTTCGGTCGTGTAGCGGTAGAACACACGTCAGCCGCGGCCAAGTTGCGGTCCGGTGCCCCCTGCCGGGCGGCTAACGATAGAACGGTTTGCGCAGGAACCGCTCCCGCGCAGCGCTCCAGGCAGGTTTCTTCCCACCGTCGTAGGTGAGCAAACCCTTGTGGTGGCGAGTGTTGTCGCCGGGGCCGTTCACGGCGCCGCCGCGCCAGCCGGGGTAGATCTCGAACTCGCGCAGCGTCCAGTGGATCGCGCCGTTCATGAACGGAAGCCGGTCGACGAGGTCGAGCGTGCGCGCGACGTGCATCGTCTGGAAGCCGTAGCTGCCCTTCACGGAGGGGTCCTCGCCGGCCATGTCGGGCCGCCCCTCGGCGCCGAACTCGGTCATCACCAGCGCGGTGCCGGGGTAGAGGTCGTGCATCTCGCGCAGGTAGGGCTCCAGCGTGTTGAAGTCCTCGACCCACGGATACCAGCCGAAGTACTGGTTGCGGCCGCGGGGCCGAGGCGGGCGCGGCGGTTCTCCTCGTAGGCCTCGACGTTCCCCTCGAACCAGGTGACCTCGGAGTCGCCCTCGAAGGCGAGGACGTGGGTCGCGACGCGGTCGAGGAACCAGCGGTCGTGCGAGACGACCACCGCGCAGCCGGCGAACGCGAGGAGCGCCTCCTCGAGCGCGCGCAGCGTGTCGACGTCGAGGTCGTTGGTCGGCTCGTCGAGGAGCAGGAGGTTGCCGCCCGAGCGAAGGAGCTTCGCCAGGTGGACGCGGTTTCGCTCGCCGCCCGAGAGCGTGCCGACCTTTCGCTGCTGGTCTGAGCCCTTGAAGTTGAAGCCCGAGGTGTAGGCGCGCGAGTTCATCTCCTCGGAGCCGACCTTGATCTGGTCGTAGCCCTCGGAGATCTCCTCCCAGACGGTCTTCTCGGCGTCGAGCGCGTCGCGGGACTGGTCGACGTAGGCGAGCTGGACCGTCTCGCCGAGGCGAAGCGCGCCGGCGTCGGGCTCCTCGTCGCCGACGATCATCCGCAGAAGCGTCGTCTTGCCGGCGCCGTTCGGGCCGATGATGCCGACGATGCCCGCGGGCGGCAGCTCGAACGTGAGGTCCTCGAAGAGGAGCTTGTCGCCGTAGCCCTTGGTCACGTCGTCGGCCTCGACCACGACGCCGCCCAGGCGCGGCCCGGCCGGGATGCGGATCTGGACGTTCTCGAGCTTCACCTGCTTGTCCTCGGCGAGGAGCTCCTCGTAGCGGGCGAGGCGCGCCTTCGACTTCTTGCGCCGGCCCTTCGGGTTCTCGCGCACCCACTCGAGCTCGGCGGCGATCGTCTTGCGCGCGCGCCGAGTCCACTCGCTCCTCCTGGGCGAGTCGCTCCTGCTTTTGCTCGAGCCAGCTCGAGTAGTTGCCCTTGAACGGGATGCCGCGGCCGCGGTCGAGCTCCAGGATCCAGCCCGCGACGTTGTCGAGGAAGTAGCGGTCGTGGGTGACGGCGACGATCGTGCCCTCGTACTCGTCGAGGTGGCGCTCGAGCCAGGCGACCGACTCGGCGTCCAGGTGGTTCGTCGGCTCGTCCAGGAGCAGGAGGTCGGGCGCCTGGAGGAGCAGGCGGCAGAGGGCGACGCGGCGGCGCTCGCCGCCGGAGAGCTTGGTCACGTCGGCGTCGCCCGGCGGCACGCGAAGCGCGTCCATCGCGGTCTCGACGACCGTGTCGAGGTTCCACGCGTCGGCCGCCTCGATCTCCTCGGAGAGGCGGGCGAACTCGTCGGCCGTCTCGTCCGAGTAGTTGGCGGCGACCTCGTTGTAGCGGTCGAGCAGGTCGCGCGTGGCGCGCACGCCGTCCTCGACGTTTCCGCGGACGTCCTTCGACTCGTCGAGCTGCGGGCTCCTGGGAGAGCATCCCGACCGTCGCCGACTTGTGGAGCTGCGCCTCGCCGCGGTACTCGGTGTCCTCGCCGGCCATGATCCGAAGGAGCGTCGACTTGCCCGCGCCGTTGGGCCCGAGGACGCCGATCTTGGCGCCGGGGAAGAAGCTCAGCGAGATGTCCTCGAGCACCTTCTTGTCCGGCGGATGGGTCCGCGAGACCTTGTACATCGAGTAGATGTATTCGGACAGCCATGAGGCGGCTGAGGGTAGCCGCGCTCACGAGCGGGCTTAGGATGCGCGCCTCGATGGATCGCAGGGTGAAGACGCTGATCGGCGCGCGGCGCGCTCTTCGCGGTGATCATCGTGGTCGTCCTGATCGGCCAGGGCGGTGGCGACGACGAGTCGGACGAGCCGGCCCCGCCGAGCGGCAGGAGAAGCCCGACGGTCGAGATCCCCGAGGGCGATCCGCCGTACAGAGCTCGTGATCGAGGACCTCGAGGAGGGCGAAGGCGACGAGGCCCAGGCGGGCGACTCAGCTCACGGTCGACTACGTCGGCGTCCTCTACGACGACGGCGAGGAGTTCGACGCGTCCTATCGAAGCCGCGAGCCGTTCCAGTTCGTGCTCGGCGCAGGGCGGCGTGATTCCCGGCTGGGACGAGGGCCTCGAGGGCATGAAGGTCGGCGGCCAGCCGCCAGCTCGTGATCCCGCCCGACCTCGGCTACGGCGCCGCAGGGCCAGCCGCCGGACATCCCGCCGGACTCCACGCTCGTCTTCGTGATCGACCTGGTCGCGATCAACTAGCCCGTTGATCGAGAAGATGTTGCCGTCGGGGTCCTTGAAGAAGGCGACCTTGAACCCGCCGCCGTCGATGACTCCCTTCTCGTCGGTCTTGACGTCGCCTCTCGTCGTAGCGCTCGAAGGTCGACGCCGCGCTGCTTCAGATCGGCGTGCTCGCCGTCGAAGTCGGAGACCTCGAAGCCGGCGAGCGTCGCCTTGTTCGTGCCGGCGTGCTCGGTGACGTAGACGAAGAGGCCGGTGCCGTCGCCGCACTCGATACGAGGCCATCTCGTCGCCCTGCTCGTTCGGCTCGAGGCCCAGCGTGCCCTCGTAGAACTCCTTCGCGCGCGCCATGTCCGAGACCGGCACCGCGGTTCCGACCTTGCAGTCCTTGAGGCTCATCTCGTTCCTCCATTCGTCGCTTGCAGTCAATACGCTACCACTATAGTCCTAAAAACTAACCTGTGTTGACAGATTAGGACTAAGGGGTATAATCAGAGCACGATGGCCACGAAGAAGCGCACCTACAACGACCTCTGCGGGCTCTCGCACGCGCTCGAGCTGGTGGGCGAGCGCTGGGCGATCCTGATCCTGCGCGAGCTGAGCTACGGGCCGAAGCGCTTCACCGACATCCGCTCGGGCCTGCCCGGCGCAAGCCCGAACGTCCTCTCCCAGCGCCTTCGCGAGCTCGAGGCGCACGGCATCGTCGCCAGGCGCACGCTCGCGCCGCCCGCGGCCTCCAAGGTCTACGAGCTGACCGAATGGGGCCAGCGAGCTCGAGCCGACGCTCCGCTCGCTCGGGCGCTGGGCCGCGCGCTCGCCCTACTTCCCCGACACGGGGCACTTCAGCCCGAGCTCGCTCGCGATGAACCTCGAGATCGATGTTCCTCCCGGACGAGGCGGCAGGGGCTCGACCTGACCGTCGGCCTGCGCTTCGGCGACGAGTCGTTTCGGCTGCGGATCGCCGAACGGCTCGCTCGAGGTCGAGCGGGGCGAGGCCGAAGACGCGGACGCCGTGATCGAGACCGACCCGATGACCCTCATCGGGATCCTCTACCACGGCGCCGAGCTCCACGCGGCCGAGGCGGCCGGCGCGCTTCGCATCGAGGGCGACCGCGACGCCGTCGCGAAGCTTCCGCGCGCTCTTCGAGCTTCCCGAGCCGGTCGAGCTGGAGCCGGCGCCGGCATGAGCGGCGCACACGAGCTGGCCATCGAGGCAGAGGGCCTCGTCAAGTCCTTCGGCGAGACGAAGGCCGTCGACGGCGTCGACCTGTCGGTCCGCAAGGGCGCCGTCTACGGGATGCTCGGCCCGAACGGGGCGGGGAAGACGACGACGATCCGGATGCTCGCGACCCTGCTTCGCCCGGACTCCGGCTCCGCGCGCGTGCTCGGCCACGACATCGTCGACCGAGGCGGACGCCGTCCGCGGCCTCTGTCAGCCTGACCGGCCAGCTCGCCTCGGTGGACGAGGATCTGACCGGGCGCGAGAACCTGATCCTCATCGGCCGGCTGCTGGGCCTCGGCGCGCGCCGACGCGAAGGCGCGCGCCGACGATCTACTCGACGCGTTCGGCCTGGCCGATGCGTCGGGCCGCCTCGTCAAGAACTACTCGGGCGGCATGAGGCGCCGGCTCGACCTGTCCGCGAGCATCGTCGTCACGCCGGAGCTGATGTTCCTCGACGAGCCGACGACCGGCCTCGACCCCAGGTCGCGAAACCAGGTCTGGGGGATCATCCGGGCGCTGGCCGAGGAGGGGACGACGATCCTTCTCTGCACGCAGTATCTGGACGAGGCCGATCAGCTCGCCGAGGGGATCGCCGTGATCGACCACGGCAAGGTGATCGCGGAGGGCACGCCCTCGCAGCTGAAGGCGTCGGTCGGCTCCGGCACGCTCCACGTCAGGCTGCTCGAGCCCGACCAGCGCTCCGAAGCCGCCGAGATCCTCGGCCGCGAGCTCGGCAGCCGTGAAGCTCGAGCCCGACCCGGCCGCGCTCTCCGCGGCCTGCGACGACGCGGACCGTGGCGCGGAGGCCGTCGCCGAGCTCGCGCGGCGCGGCATCGCGATCGCCGGCTTCTACGCTCGGCCAGCCGAGCCTGGACGAGGTCTTCCTGGCCCTCACCGGGCGACCCGCCGAGACTGACGAACCGAGCGCCGAGGAGGTCGAAGCCGCATGAGCGATACCCGAGCCACGCGACGCCACCCTCGAGGGCCTCGAGGAGCAGGCGATCCGGAAGGCGCTCTCGTCGGCGCCTCGCCCGGCGCGGCCGAGCCCCGTCTCGGCGGTCCTCACCTTCGGCTGGCGCGGGATCCTGAAGATCAAGCACGTCCCCGAGCAGCTCATCGACGCGACGATGACCCCGGTCCTCTTCACGCTGATGTTCACCTACATGTACGGAGGCGCGATCTCGGGCTCGACCAGCGAGTACCTCACGTTCATCCTGCCCGGGATCCTGATGATGTCGGTGCTCTTCACGACCGTCTACTCGGGCGTCGCGCTCAACACCGACCTCACGAAGGGCGTCGTCGACCGCTTCCGCTCGCTTCCGATCTGGCGGCCGGCGCCGCTCGTGGGCGCGGTTGTCGGCGACAGCGTCCGCTATCTGGTCGCCGGCACCGTCGTCATCATCGTCGGCACCGATCCTCGGCTACCGCCCCGACGGCGGATGGGACGGCGTCCTGGCGGCGCTTGCGCTGACCATCGTCTTCTCGTTCGCCCTCGCGTGGGTCTTCACGACGCTCGGGCTGATCATGCGCTCGCCGAACGCAGTCATGAACACCGGCTTCATGGCGCTCTTCCCGCTCACCTTCCTCTCGAACGCGTTCGTGCCGCCCGAGACGTTGCCGAGCGGGCCTCGAGGCGTTCGTCGAGATCAACCCGATCTCGTTCGTGGTGACCGCCAACCGCGGGCTGATGAACGGGACGGCCGAGGCCGGCGACATCCTGCTGGTCCTCGCGACCGCTGTCGTGCTCACGGCCGTGTTCGTGCCGCTGACTTCGCGCCTCTACCGCAAGAAGTAGCGCGAGCTAGCGAACGCGAAAGGCCCTGCCCAAGAAGGGCAGGAGGACCGGATGCGGCGCCCAGCGGTTCGAGTGCATGAAGAGCACGCAGCGGCACGCGGCCCCGGGACGACCAGGCGCTTGTTTCGATCGAGCGCCGCGAGGGCGTCGCTTCGCGCAGCGCTCGGCGGAGATGTGGACGAACTTCGGAAAGAAGCTTTCGACCGGGATGCGGGCCCGAGACCTCGAAGAACTCGGTCTTCACCGGCCCCGGACAGGCGGCGGTCACGGCGACGCCTCGGTGGCGGAGCTCCTCGTGGAGCGCCTCCGAGAACGAGACCGCCCAGGCCTTCGCCGCCGCATAGCCCGCCGTGTGCGGCATCGGCTGAAAGCCCGACGAGGAGGCGAGCGTGAGGATCGCGCCGCGGCCTCGCTTAGCCATCGCCGGCGCGAACCGCCCGGTCAGATCGACCACCGCCTCGCAGAGGATTCGAGCTGCGCGACCTCGCGGTCGACGTCCTGCTCGATGAACAGCCCAGCGGTCCCGAAGCCGGCGTTGTTGACCAGCACATCGACCTCGAGGCCAAGCTCCGCGATCCGCGCCGGCAGCGCCGATCGCGCATCCGGGTCGGCGAGGTCGCAGGCAAGCGGCGACGGCTCGGACCCGTGGTTCGCTCGAGCTCGGCGGCGAGCTCTCGCAGCCGATCCTCGCGGCGAGCGACGAGCAGGACGTTGTGGCCGCGCTCGCGAGCTCCGTGGCGATCGCGGCGCCGATGCCCGAGCTCGCGCCGGTGACCAGGCGGCAGTCTCTGCGGTGGGTGCCGGGATTCCGCTCATGCGCCGCGCAGGCTACCTTCCGGCTGGGTGATCTACGACCCCGGAGATCTCTTCGACGAGGGCGTCGAGGCCGACGGAACTGCTCGCGACCGGCCTACGGCGGCATTCTCGACTGCGGTCGGCCGCCGATCCGGCGGGCGCGCTCGAGACCTCGCAAGCGCCTGGTCCGCGAGCACGGGATCGACTTCGGCAAGGGCGACGCCAAGCAGGACTTCGTGCTCGATCCGATCCCGCGGATCATCGAGGCGGCGGAGTGGGCCGAGCTCGAGCGCGGGCTGGCGCAGCGAGCCCGCGCGCTGAACGCGCTCCTGGCCGACGTCTACGGCGAGCGGCGGATCGTCTCCGAGGGCGTGATCCCGGCGCGTGTCATCGAGAGGCGCCGAGTACTTCGAGCCCGAGATGGAGGGCCTGGTCGGGACCGAGCCCGGCCACCGTGATCGGCTTCGACCTCGTGCGCGACGGCGACGGGCGGTTCCTCGTCCTCGAGGACAACTCGCGGACGCCGTCGGGCATGGCGTACGCCGTCGCCGCGCGCGAGGTGAGCGCGGAGCTCTTCGGCGATGCAGTTGAGCGATGTGAAGCCGCTCGACCCGGTCTTCGACTGGCTGGGCGAGGCCCTGCGCGAGGCGGCGCCCGACGGCGTCGACGATCCCGTCGTGATCCTGATCAGCGACGGGCCGGACAACTCCGCCTGGTACGAGCACAACGTGGTGGCCGAGCGGGTCGGGATTCCGCTGGTCCAGCCCGGCGACTTGACGCGTCGCGGGCGACGAGCTCTGCTTTCGCGACGCGCGAGGGAGCGCTGCGCCGGGCCGACGTCGTCCTCAGGCGAACCGACGCCGACCGGGTGGCCGAGCCGGGCGCAGGGCATGACCTGGGTGGGGGAGATGCTCTACGGGCCGCTGCGCAGCGGGGAAGCTTCGGATGGTCAACACCTTCGGCTCGGGCCTCGCCGACGACAAGCTCGTCTACGCCTACGTGCCGGACGCGATCCGCTTCTACCTCGGCGAGGAGCCGCTCGTCGCGCAGATCCCGACCCTCGACTGCGCGGACGACGATGCGCTCGAGCGCGTGTGCGCGAGCCCGCACGAGCTCGTCGTCAAGCCCCGCTCCGAGTCGGGCGGGATCGGCGTGGTCGTCGGCTCGCAGGCGACGCCGCGAGGAGCTCGAGCGTTGCGTCGACCTCGTCAGGCGGAGCCCCGAGGACTACATCGCCCAGGAGATCGTGAGCTTCTCGACTGCCCGACCGTCGTCGGCGACGCGATCGAGCCGCGGCACGTCGACCTGCGCGCCTTCGCGATCTGCGGCCGAGATCAGGTCCGGCTGATGCCGGGCGGCCTGACGCGGGTCGCGCTCCGAAAGGGCTCGCTCGTCGTCAACTCGAGCCAGGGCGGCGGCGGCAAGGACACCTGGGTGCTCGACGTGATGACGACCGGCCCTGCGGCTCGCGAACACCGGCATTAGGGTTCGTGCCGATGGCACCGAGCGAGGGAGCGATGGGGCCCGTCGTACGAGCCGCCCTCGAGGCGGACGTCGCCGAGGTGCACGAGATCCTCACGAGCCCTCACGTGGTCGCGGGCTCGATGCGCGTGCCGTTCTCCTCGATCGAGACCACCCGAGAGCGGCTGAGCCCCAAACCCGGGGTCTACCAAGTCGTCGCGGAGATCGACGGTCACGTAGCGGGCTTCGGCGAGCTGGTCACTGAGCCGGACGAGCCGCGCCACCGCCACGTAGGCGACATCAACATGGTCGCCACCCATGCCGACCGGCTCGGTAAAGGAGTCGGCCGGGCGCTCGCCGAAGCCATCGTCGATCTCGGCTTCAACTGGCTCAACCTGACCCGGCTGGGCCTGATCGTGTTCACGGACAACGCGGCTGCGATCAAGCTTTATGAGAGCCTCGGCTTCGCGATCGAGGGAACGATGCCACGGATGGGCTACGGAGCCGGAAACTGGATGGACGCCCACATGATGGGTCTCCTTCGAGACCCGTAGCGCCGCCTCCGATGGGCGCGGCTGGTTTCGAACCAGCGACCTCTCGCGTGTGAAGCGGTGGCGCCTCAGGCACGGATGGGCGTGGATTAGACAGGGCGGATGCCCTTGGATGCCTGCGGATGCCCGTGGATGTGGGCACCAGAACCGCGCGGGTGCCCAACCACGTTGCCGCGGGGTACGATCGACGAATGACCGCGCCATCGGCCGAGCTCACGCTCGAGATGCAGCGAATTCTCGCCGCGGCCCCCTCGGCCGTGTTTGGTGCTTTCAGTGATTCGCGCATGTTGATGAGGTGGTGGGGACCTGAGGGATTCACCACCCCGAGCCTCGAGTTCGAGCCGCGCGTCGGAGGGGGCTACCGGATCGAGATGCAGCCACCGGAGGCCGATCCGTTCTATCTGACCGGGGAGTTCCGTGAAGTCGACCCACCTGCGCGCCTCGCATACACGTTCGTGTGGGAGGATCCCGACCCCGACGACGTCGAGACCCTGGTCACCTTGTCGTTCCGGAACCTCGGTGAGTCGACCGAGGTGGCGCTTACGCAAAGCCCGTTCAAGACCGAGGCGCGTCGTGCGCTGCACCGTGACGGTTGGACGGACAGCTTCGACAAGCTCGAGAGGCTCATCACAGGACAGGCATAGTCAGCCGCGGGACGCGGTTCGCGGGGCGTCCCAGTTGCCGTGTCATGGGCGCGGCTGGTTTCGAACCAGCGACCTCTCGCGTGTGAAGCGAGCGCTCTCCCACTGAGCTACGCGCCCCTGCCGCCCGGATGATAGGCGCCGATCTCAAGCCGGCATCCCAGGCGGGCACGAATGAGCCAAAGGCCTTCCCTGCCTGGGGCCGCGCGCGGCGGACGGATGATCGTGGTACAGACGTCCAGTTCGACGGTTCTCCCTTGCCCTGGGTCGGGGGACGACGATGGGAATGGGTGAACGGGGGAACGAGACGATTGCCTCGAGGAGGCGAAAAGTAGTGAATCACCGTTCGATGACTCCACCTGTGCGGGCTCACCTATGGATTGGCGCGGTAGCGCTAATCCTGTGTTCGATGCTCGCGTTGAGCACCGTGGTCAACGCGAAGTTGATCAAGGGAACCGACAAATCCGACCAGATCGTCGGCACCAAGAAGAAGGACAAGATCAAAGGACGCGACGGCGGCGACACCATCAAGGGTCGCGGCGGCAAGGACGTCATGCGGGGCGGTAGCGGCAACGACATGCTGGATGGCGAGGGGGGCAAGGATCGATTCAACGGTGGCGGTGACAACGACACGCTAAAGGCGGTTGACGGCAAGCGCGACCGCCGGATCAACGGCGGTCCGGGCGACGACACGTGCGAGATCGATCAGATCGACCTCAACCGCATCAGGGCGTGCGAGACGCTCGAAGCGAGAGGTGAGGAGCCGGCGGGCAGCCTCAAGCTGCTCACCGCAAGCGGTCTGGTCTGCGCGAGCGCGTTGCCGACCTGCACGTTCGAGTTGACGGGCAACGGCGCCGAGGACATCGCGGGCACCGTCACGGGCGGTGGCGGCGTCAATCCCGGCGCTGGTGCCAGCGTTTCGGTGTCTGGAGAGGACTGGACCGCGGCAGGCGCGTACGGATGCACCACGCAGGGCTTCCTCCGGGTCGAGATCGGCGCCGAGTCGATCGACGTGCCTGTCACCTGCCTGACCGAGAACCCATAGGACCACAGTCAGCCGTGCCGGGCGCCCGCGGGCGCCCGGCGCTGCTTGGCTGCCGGTGCACGAACGGCGCCAGGCGGCGCTCGCGTGGTTTGGCCGTCCGCCGTTGAGGTCATCCTTCAGGCAATGACTATTGGTACCTCTCTCTTCCTGATTGCGGTTGGCGCGATCCTGCGATTTGCCGTGGCGGATTCCATCGATGAGGTCGACCTCGAAGTGGTCGGCTTGATCCTGATGATCGTTGGCGTCGTCGGCCTCGTGATCGGGCTCTTCATGATGAATCGCCCGGCTCGCTCGGAGACCGTCGTCACCCGGGATCGCGACCCGCGCGACCCACCCGCGCGCTACTAGGCTCGCAAGCCCGATAGCATCCCCACCGGACCGTGCTAGGTGGGGCGCTAGCGGTGCCTTGTCACCCGCAATCCGCTCTAGCGGGGCTGAACGCCCGCCCGAGGACCGTTGGTTCTTCGGGGTCAGTACGTCGAGGGCGGCGCTGATGGTCAGGTCCCGCGCGATGCGCGCCCGTGAATCAGGTCAGGTCCGGAAGGAAGCAGCCTTAAGCGGTAGCGAGTAAGTGACGCGGACAGGCCTGACCGGAGCCGGCCACGGCGGGAACGCTCGGGAACCGCCTTCGAAGGCGGGCCCGCACGGTCCATGCCCGGGATTAGCCGTCGACGCCCCGGTCTCAGGATGGACCGGGGAGAGTTCCGTCCGATCGACCGAGCGCGGGGAGGTCCCGCCGCCGCCCTGACCGCCGTTGCCGAGGCGTATCGACGGCGGACCTGCTTCCGCGTTTGACACGTCGGACTGCGTGTGACACAGTCGAAGGCTGATGAGGGCGAGGAGGGGGCTTCAAATGCAGAAGCATCGCTCAGCAATCGGTGCGGCCGGTCTGGTGGCGGCCGCAGTCACGCTCTCGCTGCAGGTCTCGCAGTCCGTAGCGACCTCGGTCCCGGTCGCCTGCAACACCACGGATCTCAAAGCGGCCATCGATACGGCGAATGCGACCAGCGGCCCCGACACGCTCCAGCTCGCGCCTGGGTGTACCTACACCCTCACCACGCCCGACAACCACTGGTACGGGCCCAACGGCTTGCCCGAAATTGCGAGCGACATCACGGTCGAGGGCAACGGCTCGACGATCGAGCGGAGCTCGGCCGGCGGCACTCCCGAGTTCCGGCTCCTTTACGTCGGAGCCGACCCGGCCGATGCGGACACGTTCAACTATCCGTCCCCGGGGGCCGGGCGCCTGGTCCTCCGAGAGGTGAGCCTTCGGGGCGGGTTTGCAAAAGGCGGCGACTCAACCGGTGGCGGCGGAGGAGCCGGCATGGGCGGCGCGATCTTCAACCAGGGCAAAGCTGGTCCTCGAGCGGATGACGATCAGCGCGAGCACCGCTCAGGGAGGTACGGCCGCGAGCGGGCTCTCGGGCGCCGGCGGCGGCATCGGCACTGATGCGACCGGGACCCCCTCCTTCGGCGGAGGTTTCGGGCCCGGGAGCTTCGGGGGTCCCACCGGGGGCGCGGGTGGGGCGACTACGAATCCGGGCGAATACGGAAGCGGCGGCGGAGGGGCCGGCTTCGTCGGCAACGGCACGATGGGGGGGAATACCCAGGCGACCAGCCGCGGCGGAGGCAACGCGACTGGGATGGGGGGTCGCGGCGGAGTTGGCGCGACTGCGGGGGGTTTCGCCGGTGACGGGTCGGGAGGCGGTGGGCGCGGGACGGTCTATGACGGCGATTTGGGGACGTTCCTCGTGGGTGGCGCGGGCGGCAACTTCGGCCAAGGCGGCCAATCCTCCGCGGGCGGAGGCGGAGGCGGGGGCGTGGGCGGCGGCGGTGGCACCGGGGGAGGATCGCTCGGCGGCGGCGGAGGCGGCGGCGGCGGATTCGGTGGCGGCGGCGGCGCGACTGGCGGCGGAGGCTTCATGCAGTCCACCGCGGGCGGCGCGGGCGGGTTCGGAGGAGGCGGCGGCGGCGCGGGCGGCAACGGCAACACACCAGGGATTCCAGGTTTTGGCGGCGGATCGGGCTCTGCCGGGGGTCCGGGCGCCTCGATGGGGGGAGCCGTCTTCAACCACCAGGGCGAGCTCGTGATTCGCAATACGACGCTCTCCGGCAATGTTGCCAATCTCGTCGCCAGCGGGGCCGGCCTCGGCGGAGCGGTGTTCAACCTCAACGGCATCGTCGAGGCGGACTCGGCGACGTTTGCCTTCAACAGCGCCGACCACGGCGATTCGCTCTACAACCTCGCCTACGACAGCGCTACCGCCCGTGTTGCCCAGGCGACACTTGTCAACACGATCCTGTCGGACGGGGCGGGGTCGGGAGCGGAGGTCGTCTCGAACTCACCGGCAACGGTCTCCGACCAAGCAGCAAATCTTGGAACGGCTTCGGTAGACGCATCGCAGCCCAACCTCATCGAGTCCAGTCAGGAGCTCGGCGGAGGCACGATCACCGGCTCACCGATCACCCTCGACCCCGGCCTCGGCCCGCTGCAACCGAACGGCGGCTCGACGCCAACCCATGCGATCGGCGCGACCAGCCCGACGTTCGACCAGGGCTCGACAACCCTTGCCAGCGACCAACGCGGGATCACGCGCCCACAAGGCAGCATCGACGACATCGGCGCCTTCGAGCGTGAACAGCTGCCACCCGACAGTGATGGCGACGGGGTGCCGGACGCGAGCGACGAATGCGACGACTTGGGTGCGTCGACCGCGAGCGGCTGCCCCGCGGTCGCCCGTTCCCTGACCCTCGCCTACTCGGCCCGAAAGGAAACGTTCAAGGGGCGGCTCTCGAGCACCACTCCGGCTTGCGCCGACACGATCGAGGTTGAGATCCTGCGCAAGGTGGCGGGCTCAGACAAGACGGTCGCAACGACTACGACCGGCGCGACTGGCAAGTACAAGGCCACCAGGAAGCCTCGTAAGGGCAAGTACTACGCGACGGTCGGAGAGGACGTGATCGCCGACCTCGCCCAGTGTGAGCCCATGACCTCGCCCGTAGAGAACGTCGGCTAAGCATTCCCGCTCGCCGGCGCGTACGACCGCCCCACCGGACCGTGCTAGGTGGGGCGCTAGCGGTGCCTTGTCACCCGCAATCCGCTCTAGCGGGGCTGAACGCCCGCCCGAGGACCGTTGGTTCTTCGGGGTCAGTACGTCGAGGGCGGCGCTGATGGTCAGGTCCCGCGCGATGCGCGCCCGTGAATCAGGTCAGGTCCGGAAGGAAGCAGCCTTAAGCGGTAGCGAGTAAGTGACGCGGACAGGCCTGACCGGAGCCGGCCACGGCGGGAACGCTCGGGAACCGCCTTCGAAGGCGGGCCCGCACGGTCCATGCCTTTTTGGGGGTTGACGTAGCCCGCTCAGGCGGTTTAGGATCGGGTGACCCCGAAAAGGAGTACGGAATGCAGAAAATCAGGTACTTCGACGGCCAGCGCATCCGCCAATTGGACGTACAAGGTGCTCGCGAAGGGCGCCAGCGGGCCGCTCGTCCCTCTCCGCACGGGTCGTTCGTCCATGGCCCCGCGTTCGAGCGAATGCGTCCCGAAGCCGCAGGGGACGAGTTGATCGAGACGCTCAAGCAGGACAAGACCCGCATGAAGACCCGCTTTCGGGCGTTCTCCGAGACCGATGCCCTCGTCGCCCCGGCCGAGCCGGGGGAGACGACGATCGTTCCGACCGAGACGGTCGCCATCGACAGTGCCCGAAAGAGCGATCTTCAGTGGTTGCGCCGCAAGCACGGCATGGTCGTGGTCGACGAGGGCTCCCACGGCAAGGCCTTGATGAGAGTCCCGGATGAGGCCACGAACCCCGTTCAGCACGCCGCCGACGCAGCGCTTGCTCTCCAAAGGCGCGGAGGCCCGGCCGCCGCACACCCCAACTTCCTTCGCGTCGTCCAGCGCACCCCGTTGCCCGAGGCTTCGCCCGGCGCCCCGCAGTGGGCCCTTGACAATCCGGGACAGCCGGGCCTGATCGGCGCCGACGTGCACGCGCTCGCGGCATGGACGGTCACAACCGGCGACACGGACATCCGCGTCGCGGTGCTCGACGAAGGGGTCGATACCAAGCACGCTTTCCTCAAGCCCGCGCTCGTCGCCGAGAAGGACTTCGTCGACGGGAACTCGACCGCCATGCCGGACGGCGATGACGCGCACGGCACCTCGTGCGCCGGTATCGTCCTCAGCCGCAACAGCGACGTGATCGGCGTCGCGCCAAATGTCTCGCTGGTGGCCGCACGGATCGCCAAATCCGATGGACACGGGATGTGGATCTTCGACGACTTCGCGACCGCCGACGCGATCGACTGGTGCTGGGACCAGTCGAAGGCCGACGTCCTCTCGAACTCGTGGGGCGGCGGACCGCCCGCTCCCGTGATCACACGAGCCTTCGGGCGAGCGCGAAAGAAGGGTCGCGGTGGACGTGGCGCTGTCGTCGTCATCGCCGCGGGCAACAACAACGGGCCGGTCAGCTATCCGGGCAGCCTTGATGAAGTCGTCACCGTCGGCGCTTCCAACCAATGGGACAAGCGAAAGTCGCCCAACTCCCAGGACGGAGAGAACTGGTGGGGCTCGAACTTCGGCAAGGGCCTCGACCTCATGGCACCGGGCGTAGCCATCGCGACGGCGGACATCACGGGCGCGCGCGGCTACTCGCCGTCGCGGACCACCGACACGTTCAACGGCACCTCCTCCGCAACGCCGTTCGTCGCCGGTGCGGCGGCGCTCATCCTGACCGCCAAGCCGGAGCTTCACGAGCGGCGGGTCGGAGAGCTCCTCAAAGAGACCGCCGATTCGCTGACCGGCTCCAAGCGGTGGGACTCGAAGACCGGCTACGGTCGGCTGAACGCCTATGCCGCTGTGAGGGCCGCTCGGCGTGAATAGATAGAAACGCTGGCACCGGTCGCCCACTACTACGACACCGATGGATCCAAAGTCCGGCTCGAGGAGACCGGACGAGTCGCGGTGGACCTCGGAGCGGCCAGCGCGGGCCAGGTGCCCGAGCAGGCTCTGGACGCCCTGAGGCAGTCGGGAGTCGAGCTCCGCCAGGGGATCGTGCTCGTTGACGAGGATGCGGTGCCGTCCGAGGCGGCGAGAGCGCTCGACTCCGCCGGGGCGCTTCAGCCCGTTTTCTCAGGCGGCGGCGAGTCTCTCATGGTCGTCCTTCCCGAGGTCCGGATCGAAACGGATGGGAGCGAAGAAGCCGCTCGGGTTCGCACCTATCTGGACTCCTCCCGGTTTGACATCGATGTCGAAGAGGACGCGGAGCGCGAGCGGTTCGTCGTGCGTCCGCGGAGCGGCCGTGGCGCCGACGCTCTGAAGCTGGCCAACGAGGTCGCGGAGGCCGTGAACCCGGCTATGGCTCAGGCTCGGTTCCTGCGGGTCGTACCTAAACCCTGAAGCTCGGCTCAGCCGTCGACACCGCCGGTCTCAGGGTGGATGGGAGCGAGATTCGCCCGCTCGCTAGAGCGTGGGGAGATCCCACCGCCGCCCTTTCCGCCGCCGCCGTCCTTGTCACCACCGCCGTTGCCGCCCTTGCCACCGCCGTCGGCGGTGATGCCGCCGCCGCTACCGCCTCCGTCGTTGTTGTTCTTGGCGCCATCGCCGTCACCGCGACCGCCGTTGCCGCCGCCGCCCTTCCCGTCGTTGTCGCGTCCGGCGTCGCCGCGCGGCTCCGGGCACCGGATCGAGTAGATGGTCTTCGCGGGCTTGCCGAAAGGCGCTCCCGAGTGGCTGTAGGAGAGATGCAGGTGATGACCGCGGCCGTGCCCGGAGTCCCCGTTGTATCCGACCCAGCGGAACGGCGAGCGCGGCTGGTTTTGGCGCGGCTCGGCCCAGTTCGCCAGGCGGTCGATGTCGTTCCAGTCACCGCCGGCGGAGAAGTTCGGGACGATGTCGAGCGCAAGGCCGCGCGGGTGCTCCCCGTTGGCCGAGTGCACGGAGCTCGTCGAGAAGCCGTCCGTTACGAAGATCTTGTACTTGCGGCGAAGGACCTTGATGTCCTTCAAGAGACGCCGGTCGATCCGCTCGCCCGGAAAGCCCGGGATATCCACGAACTTGCCGCCTCCGGTCGTCTGACAGACCTTGGGCGCGATCTCGACGCTCTGCATCCTGGCCGACGAGCCAGGCACAAAAGCGATCAGCCCAACGAGCGCCGCGACGTAAGTGAGCCTCCTTGCCTTCACACCTCGAACATCGGAGGCAAAGTCCTTCCTCTCAAATCGGGACGTGGCCCGTTGCATGAACCCCTGCACGACCATGCGTCCTCAGGCGAGCGGCGAGCGCCAGAAGCTCGTCCGCTTGCGGGCCCCGGGCCAGTTCAGCTCGAGGTGAACGTGGTCCACGTGAGCCTGAGTTGGGTCGAGATTCTTCTTGCGCTTGCCGTTGTTCGTGTAGCAGTACGAGTAGCGCCCGAGCTCGCTCTGGCCGGACCACCAAGACTTACAGTCGAAGATGATCCCTTGGACTCCCATCCGGCGCGCCAGGGCCGAGGCGTTGCCGTTCCGGTCCCGCTCGATCAACGTCTTGATGAGGTTCATGGCAGCTCGCTTCTCAGCGGCCTGCCTCGCGTCGAGATGCCAGTCGATCGCCCGGCCCTCAGCGTGGACGCTGTAGTCGCCGCCGCCCCACGACTCACAGCGCATGATCCCCCACGTCTCGCCCCGGACGTTCTTCTCCAGCCAGCTCTCGAGAGCCTTCATGCCCTTGGGCGGATCATTCCGGCAACCGTGGGCGCCGTCATAGCGCGGATCCTCGATCGGCTTGTCGATCAGCCGCTTGTCGTTGGCCGGGTTGTTATTGAGACGGGCGCTCGCAACCGCGCCGATCGACAGGCATAGAAAGCCCACCAAGAGCAGGCCGAGCACCCCCCTGGCACTCAGGCGTTCCATGCCCCTCCCTCGGTCCGTAGCGCCGAGACCTTGAGCTGCCGCTCACAATTCCGGACGTTCTGATGAGTGCTGGAGGCGCCCGCGAGCCCTCCTCGGAGGCCGTCGGGCACGCCGATACACTCGCCAGACGTGTCAGCTCAGCCGTCCCTTTACCGTCGCCACCGCCCACAGAGCTTCGGCCAGGTAGTCGGCCAAGAGCACGTCGTGAGGACGCTTTCGAACGCGATCGAGCGCGATCGAGTGCACCACGCCTACCTCTTCGTCGGCTCCCGAGGCACGGGCAAGACCTCGATCGCGAAGATCCTCGCGCGGTCGCTCAACTGCGTCAACGGACCCACGTTGAAGCCCTGCGGCGAGTGTGAGGCGTGCACCTCGATCGCCGCGGGTTCCTCAATGGACGTGATCGAGATGGACGCTGCCTCAAACCGCTCCGTCGACGACATCCGCGAGCTCCGCGAGCGAGTCAGCTTTGCCCCGGCCGCTGGGAAGTGGAAGGTCTACATCCTCGACGAGGCGCACATGCTCACACGTGAAGCGTGGAACGCGTTCTTGAAGACGCTCGAGGAGCCGCCGCCCTCGACCGTTTTCGTCCTCGCCACGACCGAGCCGCACAAGGTGATGCCGACGATCGTGGACCGCTGTCAGCGTTTCGACTTTTCACGGCCGGCTCCGGAGCAAATCGCGGAGGTGCTTCGTCGTGTGGCGGCGGCCGAGGAGATCGAGATCGCCGACGGCGCGATCGCTGCGGTCGCTCGCGCGGCGTCGGGCAGCTTCCGCGACGCGCTCGGAACGCTCGATCAGCTCGTGGCCTACGGCGGCAAGCGGATCGAGACCGACGACGTCCTGGCGGTGCTCGGTGTCGCCGACGCCACCCTGATCCTCGCCTCCGCCGACGCCATCGCCCTGGGCGATGGGCGTGCCACGCTTCAGGCCAGCGAGAGCCTTGCCCGCTCGGGCCGTGACGTCGCCCAGTTCGGCCGCGACCTCCTTGCACACCTGCGCCAACTCTTGATCATTCGCGCGGCTGGGGGGGACTTTGGCGCCGACGCCCTCCAGGCAGCCGAGCCGGCGAGGATGCAGGCTCAAGCCGACTCGTTCACCGACCTCGGCCTCACCCGCTCGATCGACTCCATCTCCGCGGCGCTCGCGGCGATCCGCGAAGGCGACGAGCCGCGGATGACCATGGAGCTGGCGCTGCTCCGCGCGGCCCGCCCCCAGCTCGACCCGGGGCGCGAGGCGTTCGCGCAACGCCTCGAGCGGGTCGAGCAGGCGCTGGCGGGTGCCTCGCCGGCTCCGATCGTCGATCCGAGCCCCAAGGCGACCGCCGCCGAGCCGGATCAGGGCGATAGGCCCGAGGCGACGGCCACTGAGACCCAACAGGAGGCCGATCCCACTTCACAGGCCAGCGCGTCTGAGACCCTCGACCTCGAGCGGCTGGTCAGCCTCTGGCCGGCGGTCATGGACCAGGTCAAGTCGGGCTCGGAGCTGCTCTCGCACGCGCTCTCAGTAGCCCGCCCGATCGCCGTAGACGTCGAGCAGGCGGTAGTCCAGGTCGGCTTTCCGGTCGGCGCCGGCTTCAACAAGCGGAAGGCGGAAGCAGTAGAGGCACGCGACAAGCTGGCCGAAGCGGTCAAGACGATCGTGGGCGAACGCCTTCGCCCCGTTTACGTGGTGATCGAGGGCCAGGAAGCCCAAGCCGCGACGCCCGAGGAGGCTGAGATGAGCCCTGATGCCCTTTTTGAGCATCTGAAGGACGCGTTCGACGGCGTAGAGTTCGACGTCGCGTCCGCCGAGGGCGGCGACGCGGGCGCATCAGGCATGGACGCTGGGCTCGACGCGGGCTCGGGAATCGATACCGGAGAGGCGGCGTAGAAATGGCACGACCTGGAGGGGCCCCCGGCGGGCTGGATTTGAACGCGATGATGAAACAGGTCCAGCAGATGCAAAGCGAGATGACCGAAGCTCAAGAGAAGCTCAAAGACGAAGAGGTCGAGGCGAGCGCCGGCGGCGGCATGGTGAAGGTCACCATTAGCGGCGACATGCGGCTCTTATCCGTCGCGATCGATCCTGAGGCGATCGATCCTGATGATCCGGAGCTGCTCCAGGACATGGTCTTGGCAGCCGTGAATGAGGGCATCCGCTCGGCGCAGGAACTGGCTTCAACCCGCCTGGGCGGCATCGCCGGAGGGCTCGGTGGACCTGGCGGGGGCGGCCTCGGCTTGCCCGGGATGTAGCGGAGCCGGCGAGCGGGGACTTGTACGCGCAGCCGATCCAGCGGCTCATCGCAGAGATGGCCAAGCTGCCCGGGATCGGGCAGCGGACCGCTCAGCGCCTGGCCTTTTACGTGCTTCGGGCCTCAGACGACGACGCGCTCGCGCTGGCTGATGCGATCCGCGAGGTGAAAGCGAAGGTGGGCCTGTGCGAGGTCTGCTTCAACCTCGCCGAAGGTCCGCGCTGCAATATCTGCGACGACCCGCGGCGCGACACCGAGGCGATCTGCGTTGTCGAAGAGCCTCAGGACGTGATCCCGATCGAGCGCACGCACGAGTTCCGTGGCCTCTACCACGTCCTGGGCGGAGCGCTCTCGCCGATCGACGGCGTCGATCCGGACGACTTGAAGATCCGCGAGCTGGTGCAACGGATCGACGCCGGGGGTGTGAATGAGGTGGTCCTCGCCACGAACCCGACTACCACCGGGGAGGCGACCGCCATTCACATCGCGGAGCTCCTGCGCGACAAGGCGGACGTGACGCGCCTCGCCAGCGGCCTACCTGTCGGCGCCGACCTCGAGCACGCCGACGAGGTCACGCTCGGCCGCGCCTTCGCGGGCCGGCGGTCGGTCGGCTAGAGCAGCTCACGCCCACTCCATCGGCTCGTAGCCGCTCGACCGGGGCGCCGATGCGATCAGGACCTTTGCGGTCTCGCCGCGATCGTTTCGCACAGTGCGCCGTAGGTGAGGGTCGAGGCGGGCGAATGTGCCCGCCGGCAGCGGGTGACCCTCGCCTTCGATCACGATCGTCGCGTCCCCTTCCAAGGTCAAGAACACCTCCTCCTGGTCGCGCCCAGACTCGTCATGCTCCGGGATCTGCGCCCCGGGCTCGATGTCGACCACGTTGATTCCGAACGCTCTTAGTTGGAGCGTGCGGCGCGCCAGTGACCAGTTGCCTGCCCGTTCCAGTTCGTCCAAATGTGCGATGTGGAAGTCATCGGCCGCGGTCATCGCCGCGCCTTGTCAATCGCCGCTTCGGTGCTCATGCTGCTCTCCTTTTGCTTGGCGCTAATGCTCCTGCAAGGTTCGAGCCTACGCCGAGATCTACGCGAGCGTGCTACGGGAGCAATCTGGCGCTTAGGCACCGACCTACGTGGCCGAGCCGCACCAGAGGGTCGTCAGCCCTCGCTCAGGGCGAAGCGCTCGTGAAAGCGACGCAGTGGAGCCGGCGCCCACCAGTTCCAGCGCCCGAGCATCTCCATCAGCGACGGAACGAGGAGCGCGCGGATGATCGTCGCGTCGATCAGGACGGCGATCGCAGTGCCGAGGCCGACCTGCTTGATGAAGATGATCTCGGAGGTCACGAAGGATCCGATCGCGATGCAGAAGAGGAGCGCCGCCGCGGTGACGATCCGGCCGGTGCGCTCGAGCCCGATCGCGACCGACTCCGAGTTGGACGCGCCGGCGTCGCGTGCCTCCTTGATGCGTGAGAGCAGGAAAACGCCATAGTCGGTCGAGAGGCCGAAGGCCACGGCGAACAGGAGCAGGGGCTGCGTCGATTCGAGGCCGCCCTGGCTCGTGTAGCCAAGGAGCCCTTCGAAGCGCCCGTCCTGGAAGATCAAGACCAGGATCCCGAACACGGCGCTCAGGCCGAGCAGGTTCATCACGAGCTGCTTCAGGGGCAGGATCACTGAGCCCGTCATCAAGAACAGGACGAGCAGCGTCACGATCGCGACTACTGCCAGAACGAGCGGCAGATGCTCCCTGAGACTGTCCTGGAGGTCGACGAAGTTCGCGGTGAATCCGGTGACGAGGGCGCCTTCGAGCCCTCGGAGGGAGGAGACGAGGTCCTGGCTTCGCTCGTCGAGCGGCGCTTGGTCTGAGATGACCTCGATCGCCCACGCGTTCCCCGCGAGCTTGAGCGGTGGTTGTGTCTCCGCCACGCCGTCGACCCGGCTTGCCTCGTCGGCGAGGGCCGTCGCCTCAGCGCGTGAGCCCTCGAGGTAGAGCTGCGATGGCGAGTCGCGGAAAGGCGGGAAGTCCGAGCGGAGCTGGTTGTCGACCTGTCTCGCCGACGTGTCCTCGGGAAGGACCTGCGCGTCGACGGAGGTGAACTGGATCGAGAGAAACGGGATGCCGAGGCCGACGAGCAGGATGGTGCTGCCGAGGGCGATCCGGCCCGGAATCCGCATGACGGTGCGGGAGAGCCGGTACCAGAAACCCTCCGATGCGGGCCGCGAATCCGCTTCAGCGCGGCGCTGGAGGAACTTCGGCGATAGAGAGTTGACCCGTTCGCCAAGGAGCGCCAACACGGCGGGGAGGACCGTCAGCGAGATCGCCGCAGCGGCGAGCGCCACGAGCGCGCCACCGATGCCCATCGAGTAGAGGAAGCGCTGCGGAAAGATGGCGAGCGCCGCGAGCGCGCCGGCAACCGTGATCGAGGAGAAGGCGACGGTTCGGCCGGCAGTCGCCATCGTGCGCCGAAGAGCCTCGATGCCGGCGCCCGTCTTCGCGATCTCTTCGCGGTAGCGCGAGACCACGAACAGGCTGTAGTCGATCGCCAGGCCGAGCCCCAGGCCGGTGACCAGGTTGAGGGCGAAGATCGAGATCGACCCCAGCTCGCTCGCGACGGTCAGGAGCAAGAAGGTGGAGACGATCGCCAGGCCACCGATCAGGAGGGGCAGCGCGGCGGCCACAAGGCTGCGAAAGAAGAGGAGCGAGAGCAAGAAGAGGATCGGGAACGCGAGCAGCTCGGCTCGCTGGAGGTCGGATTCGACGTTCTCGTTGATCTGCTGCTGGGCGACGGCGTTGCCGCCGACGAGCACGCCGTCTTCGCCCTTCAGCTCCGAGACGAGCAGCTCTCCCGTCTCCTGGATCTCGTCATCCTCGGTCGCTTGAAGCTGGACGGCCAGATACGACGAGGTGCCGTCGTTCGAGACGAAGGCGGGCGACTTGGTATCGAGGAATCCCGTGGTACCCCTGACACCCTCGACCGCGGCGACCGTCGCCGCTACCTGGGTCAGACGCACCGCGCCTTCAGGAGTCTGAGGGTCGGCGTCCTCGACGAGCACGATCGCCTGCGGGTCCCGGTAGCCCGCTGCCTCGAGCTTCTCCTTCGCGATGAAAGACTCTTTGTCGGGGTCGTCGGCCCCGTAGGGATCGAGGCGCTCGGCGACGCCGGAACCCAGGAAGCCCGCAACCAGAAAGAAGATGCCTGCGAACACCAATATGCGCTTGGGATGTGCACCAACGAAGTTCGCGAGCCTTCGCAGCATCAGCCGAGGTCCTTTCTTTCTTCTAGTTCTGAGAGGGTTCGCTCGCACCAATCGGCGGCGAACTCGTTGTAGGCCTGTCCGTAGCGGAGGACCGTGAGCGGCCCGAAGTCGCCGGAGCTGGCCGCGAAGGGCTCGATCTCGCGAAACCGCTGGAGCGCGTCGAGGTGTTCCTCGCGCTTGGTCTCCAGTACGCCGATGAGCTCTTCGATCGAGGCGTGGCCTGAGAAGAAGAGCTTGAGCAACGCTTCGTCGCGAAGCTCGTGAGCCTGCTCTCCCGAAGACATCCACGTGCTCAGCGCCTCTCGCCCGGCGTCAGTGATCGAGTAGACGGTCCTGGGCCGCTCGCCCTGCGAATGGTCGGAACCCTCGATGAGGCCCCTGCCGGCCAGCCGTTTCAGCTCGGGGTAGATCTGGCCGTAGCTCGCCGCCCAGAAGAACCGGGTCGAGCGGTCGACCATCGCCTTGATGTCGTAGCCCGACCGGGGCTTCGAGGCGATGAAACCGAGGATCACGCGTCCTGTAGCCGAAAGCTCCATACGACGGCAGGATATATCACTTAGATATATCTACGAGAGTGATGTCCGTCACACGCACTCGGAAAGGTCCGAGTCGGGGCGGGTTACTCGACGAGCTTGAGCTCGCGCTTGAGGTCGACCACGCGCTCCGCGGCCTGCGCGAGGCGTTTCGGGTCGAGCTCGCCGTCTGCAAGCGCTTGCCGGATCGCCTTCGCGACCCCGTCCGCGTCGTCCGGAGAGGCGATCTGGACCAGATCGACGCCCGCGCCGATCGCCGCGACCGCGGCGTCGGGGACCGAGGAGGTGGCCTTGATGGCACCGGCGCCGAGGTCGTCGGAGATGGCGACGCCCTTGAAGCCGACATCGCCTCGCAAAAGTTGCGTCGCGATCGCGGGCGTAAGGGCGCCGGGGACGACGGCGTCGAAGTCCGGATAGAGACCGAGGGACAGCACCATCGCCGGCGCTTTGCTCGCCTTGCCACCGAATGGGACGAGGTCGCGCGAGGTCAGGGTGCCGATGTCGGCGACGATCGTCGCAGGGCCGTCAGCGGTGTCTTGGGACGCCGCGCCAAGCCCCGGAAAATGAAGCGGCGCGCACGCCAAGCCACCCTTGTCGCATCCCTCGAGCGCTGCCTCGGTCAAAGACGCCACCTCAGCCGAGTCGTCCGAGAACGCGCGCCCCGCGAGCGGGCTGTCGAGCGTGGCAACGTCTGCCACGGGAAAGAGGTTCAGGTGAAAGCCCGCGCCATCGAGCGCGGTGGCGGCCTCTTGCGCCCAAGTGCGCGTCTTCTTCGCCGATCCGTCCCGGCCGATTTCGAGCTCCGTCTGGCCGGGCGGGAGGTCTGTTAACGCGCGGTATTCGCCTCCCTCTTGCGATGCCACGACCAACGGCGGCACGCCGGAGCCCCCGGACAGGGATGCGATCAGCTTCTTCCCGGCGTCCGCCCCCTCCCAGTTCTCGGAGCGCACCAGGATGGCGCCAGGGTTCTCGTCGGTCACGTCATCCACGCCCGGTTGATCTGGGGCCGAGCCCTCGAATCCGAGCATCAAGACCTGAGCGATCTGCTCTTCTGTGGACAGCTTGCGGACAACGCGGTCGTCCGAGACCACCCGCTTCCCGCCCCGCTCGCGCTCAGCCTCTGCCGGCGCACCAGAATCCCCCGAATCACCCGCGAGGAGGACGAAAGTGCCAGCGCCAAGCGCCGCGAGCGCGACGAGGGCGATCACGGTCCACCGCGACTTGAGGCGAGGCTTGGGTACGCGCATAGGCTGATTATCCTCGGGCCGGTGAGACTCTTGCCAGTTCGAATGCGCGCATGAGCGAGATCGTGGTGATGAAGTTCGGGGGCACGTCGGTCGCTGAGCCTGACGATCTAAAACGGGCTGCTGCCCGGATCGTCGCCGCGCGCGAGGCAGGAAACCGTGTGGTTGCCGTGCTGTCTGCGCGCGGGAAGACGACAGACGAGCTGGTCGAGATGGCCCATGAGATCTCCCCGCAGCCGTACGAGCGCGAGATGGACATGCTGCTTTCGGTCGGCGAGCGCATCTCTTGCGCGCTTTGCGCCATGGCGATCCACGACATGGGCCATGACGCTGTTTCTCTGACCGGCTCGCAAGCGGGCATCGTTACGGATTCTTCGCACACCAAGGCCCGAATCCTCGAAGTGCGCGCCGATCGCATTCGCGCCGCCCTGGAAGAGGACCGCATCGTGCTGGTCGCGGGCTTCCAGGGGGTATCCGGCGACTCGCTCGACGTCACGACGCTCGGTCGCGGCGGCTCGGACACGACGGCGGTCGCGCTGGCGGCCGCCCTGGGCGCCACGGTATGTGAGATCAACACGGACGTCGCGGGCGTGTTCACCGCCGATCCGAGGATTTGCTCCGGACGCGTCAAAGATCGCCCTGGTCTCGTTCGACGAGATGCTCGAGATGTCTTCCTCGGGCGCCGGGGTCCTTCAGCTTCGCTCGGTCGAGTACGCGCGAAACCACGGCGTCCGCATCCACTGCCGGAGCTCGTTCGAGGAGGGCCGGGGTACCCTCGTCGTCTCCGAGGACGAGACGATGGAACGCCCGATGGTCACAGCAGTCACGCACACCTCGTCCGAGGGACGAGTGACGGTTTCTGGCGTAAGCGACGAGCCCGGCGTCGCCGGTCGTATCTTCGCTGCGCTCGCCGGGGCAAACGTGAACGTCGACATGATCATCCAGAACGAGCCGGTCACCGACGACCAGAAGGCGGACCTCTCGTTCACGGTCGGCCGTGACGAGCTTCACACCGCGACCGAGGCGATCGAGGCGCTGGGAGTGGGCGAGCGGGTCCTCGCGGATGATCGGATCGGCAAGGTCTCGATCGTCGGCGCGGGCATGCGCAGCCATCCGGGCGTGGCTGCGAAGGTCTTCGAGACGCTTGGCGAACACAAGATCAACATCGAGATGATCTCGACGTCGCCGATCAAGATCTCTTGCGTGATCGCGTCCGAACAGGTGCCTGACGCGGTGCGCGCCCTTCACGCCGCCTTCGATTTGGGCGAGGGAGGGATTCAGCCCGAGGACCCGACCGGGGTACATCGCCCCACGGTCACGTCGTGAGCTACCGGGTTGGAGTGCTGGGCGCCACCGGCGCCGTCGGCTCGACGATCCTGCGCGTGCTCTCAGAACGGGACTTCCCGGTGTCGGAGCTGGTGCCGCTCGCCTCCGCGCGCTCGGCCGGCAAGGAGGTCGAGTTCGGTGATGGTCAAGTCACGGTGCTGGAGCTCTCAGACGACTCGATCCAGGGCCTCGACGTCGTGCTGAGCTCCGCCGGCGGCTCGGTTTCGGCGGAGTGGGCGCCGAAGATCGTTGAGGCGGGCGCCGTTGTGGTCGACAACACCAGCTTCTGGCGGATGCATCCGGACGTACCACTCGTCGTTTCCGAGGTAAACCCCGACGCCGTCGGGGATCACTCTGGCCTGATCGCCAACCCCAACTGCACGACCATGCAGATGATGGTCGCACTGGCGCCGATCCAGCGTGAGATCGGCATCGAGCGCCTTGTCGTCTCGACCTACCAATCGGTCTCGGGGACTGGCCAGAAGGCGATCGACGAGCTTTTTGGCCAATCCCGGGCCGTTCTCGACGGCAACGCGCCCGAATCGCACGTCTATCCGCACCCCATCGCCTTCAACGTAATCCCCCAGGTCGAGTCCTTCTCAGACGGCGACGACTACACAACCGAGGAGCGGAAGGTGATGGCAGAGACGTCAAAGATCCTCGGCGTTGGTCCGGACGAGCTGCGCGTCTCAGCCACCTGCGCACGCGTTCCGGTCGTCACCGGTCACTCGGTCTCCGCGAACGTCGAGACCGCGAAGGACTTCAGCCCAGAGGAGTGCCGCGAGCTGCTTTCGAGGGCGCCTGGCGTCGTCGTCGTTGACTCGCCGGCGGCGGGCGTCTATCCGCTCGCCACCGAAGTGGCCGGGCAGGACGACGTGCTGGTCGGGCGCATCCGCCGCGATCCCTCGCACGAGCGCTGCATCAACATGTGGATCGTGGGCGACAACCTCAGAAAGGGCGCTGCCACGAATGCCGTCCAGATCGCTGAGCTTCTAGCCGAGCGCGATCTGATGCGGGTACCGGCCGGCGCCGCGGCTCTCGCCTGACCCAAGTGGTTGCGAAAACCCGCGCTATTCGCGGATATCAGCAACCACCCCATCGTCTCGCCGCCGCATAGCCTGTTCTGATGGACCTCGGCTTCGCCGAAGCGCTGCTCTTGTTCGGCCTGCTGCTCTCAGTGGCGGCTGGGCTCTCCGGGGTCATGCGCGGGACGGTGCTCTCGGTTTCGGTCCTGTCGGTCGGCCTCGGCGTGATCCTGGCGCTAGCGGACGTGATCACGGTCGACGTCTCCGACCCCAACGTGATCCACCTCGTGGAGCTGGCGCTGATCCTCACCCTGTTCGCCGACGGCTTGGTCGTGGAGCGCGAGCTTCTCACCATGCACTGGGGACCGCCGGCTCGCGCGATCGTGTTCGCGATGCCTCTGACCTTGGGACTCCTCGCCGTGATCACGCTGCTCCTCTTTCCCGAACTTGCGGTGGCAGAGGCGTTTCTCCTTGCTGCCGTCCTCACGCCCACCGATCCCGTCGTTACTTCGTCGGTCGTCACCTCGCAGCGAGTACCCGAGCGTGTCCGGCATACGTTGAATCTCGAATCTGGACTGAATGACGGGCTCGCGTTGCCGTTCGTCCTCTTCTTCTTGGTGCTTGCTTCGCCAGGTGGTGACGCTGGCTCGGAGGGGCTGAAGGTCCTGGGCGAGGCGGGGGTCGGCGCCATGGTCGGAGTTGCCTTCGGCATAGTCGGCGGGCTCGTTCACCGCCAGGCCCCGGCGGGAGGCATCACCGCGCGCTATGAGGGGATCTTCGCGCTCGGGCTCGGGCTCGCGGCTTACGGCTTGGCTGACGCCACCTTCGGCAACGGGCTGATCGCCGCCTTCGTCGCCGGCATCGCGCTCGGCGCGACCGAGCACGAGATCCCCGACCGCTTCGTCGACTTCGCCGAGAACGTCTCGTCGATCTTCCAGGTACTGACCTTCTTCGTCTTCGGAGCGCTGATCGTCGCCACCGGCTACGACGCCTCGATTCCGGCGCTGGTCGCGTTTACCTTGCTCGCGCTCCTCGTTGCTCGGCCGGCAGCAATGTTCGCGTCGCTCGCCGGAACGGACTTCCACCGGACGGAGCGCTCGTTCATGGCCTGGTTCGGGCCGAAGGGTGTGGCCTCGATGCTCTTCGCCCTCTTCGTCCTCGAGTCGGACGTGGACGACGGCGAGCTGATCTTCAAGGTCGCGGCCTTCGTGATCCTGGCCTCGATCATCGCCCACGGCTTGACCGATACGATCGGCGCCAAATGGGTGGAGCGGCGGCTCGGCGGGCTTCGAGAGTCGAACCCCGATCCATAGAGGATCGTTTATCGGCTCTCGGCGAGCGCTAGGAAGCCGCGAGCTCGTCGATCACGCGACGCGCCGTGGTCTCGTCGACCTCGGCCTGCTTGGCGTATAACGCGACAGCTTCGTCGAGGCGCCCGAACAAGACGAGCTGCTCGATCTCGGCCGACGGCTTCAGAAGTCCGCTCTCATCGCTCATGGGCTTAAGCGGTGGCGCCGGCCAAACGCTCGACGACGGCGTCCGTCGAGGCGATGTGGCGCGGCATGCCGAGCTCCGCTGGCTCGAAGCCCATTGCGAGGCCGACGAGCTGGGGCAGATGAAGGACGGCGAGGCCGAGGTCGCGGTTGACCATCTTCGCCGCCTCGGGCTGCTGGAGGTCGAGGTTTAAGTGGCAGAGCGGGCAGGGTGTGACGAGGCAGTCCGCGCCCTGGTCGATCGCGTCGCCGATGTGTGTGCCCGCCTGCGTCAGCGACGTCTCGCGGTTCATCGTGATGATCGGGAAGCCACAGCACTTGCGCGAGCCGTCGTAGTCGACGACGGTGCCGCCGAGCGCGTCGATCACCTTCTCGAGGTAGATGTCTCGCTCGGGGTGCTCTGAGTAGCCGAGGCGGTCCTTCGGGCGCAAGACGTAGCAGCCGTAGAACGGGCCGACTCGAAGCCCCTCGAGCGGCCGCTTCACCTTCTCGCGCAGTGTCTCCAGGCCGACGTCTTCGACCAGGAGCCAGAGGAAGTTCTTGTTCTCAAAGCCGTCCTTGCCCGCGACGTAGGAGAGCCCCTCGCCCGAGAGCGCCTCATTGATGTGCTCGCGGTACTCGGCGTTTGCATCCAGGCGCTCCTGGCACTCCGACTGTGCGCCTTGACACGTCGAGCAGATGTTCATCATCGCGAGCCCCGTGTCTTGGGCGAGGGCGAAGGTGCGGGCGTTCAGCGTGTCGGCGAGCTCCTGGTTGTGCTCGGCGATGACACCTGCCCCGCAGCAGTTGGCGCGGTCTAGCGTGACCAGCTCGATGCCGAGCCCCTCGGCGACGAGCGCCATAGAGCCGTGGAGCTCGGTCGTAAAGCCGCGCGAAACGCAGCCTGGCCAGTATGCGAGCTTCACGTTGTCGCCTCCTTGGTCTCGTTCTCAGGTGCCTCTTCGGCCTCGGCGTTGTCCTCGTCGCGCCCGCTGATGTACAGGTTGAGCTGCCACTTGGACTCCTCGGCTCGCTCGTAGATCTTCTCGACGTTGTTCTGCGCGTCGCCCGGGAGCTTTGGGTGGACGCCCGGGATCAGCTTCGAGAGCGAGCGCATCTTGCCGCTCTTGATCCCGCGGATGGCCGTGGGAAGCGACTCGAGCAAGCCCTTCACCCCGGCGGGCTTCATCTTCCCGACGATTCCCGGGGCAAGCGACTCCTGGAGGAGCAGGGACTCGTCGAGCGTGCCCTTCTTCTCGATGATCTTCGTGAAGGCGGCCTCGTGGTTGTGGCCGTTGTTCTTGTCGACGATCTCCGCCTCGCCGGCGGCGCGCCTGAGGCGCATGATCTGGTTCATCGGGTCGACGCCCTTGGGACAGGCCGTGATGCAGCTGAAGCAGTGGGTGCAGTCGTAGATGCCGTGTGGGTCCTGGGCGAGGTCGTAGAGCCGCTCCTTGGTCTCGACGTCGCGAGGGTCGCCCACGAACCGGTACGCCTTGGCTAGCGCCGCCGGGCCGATGAAGTCGGGGTCAGCTTCCATCGAAAGGCAGGCCGAGACGCACGCTCCACACTGGATGCACGAGATCGTCTGCGTGATGTCGACCATGTTTTCGTGCGGAACGACGCGCTCGCGCTCGGGCGGATCACCGTCGTCGAGAAGCCACGGGGTGACGCGGCGGATCTTGGTCCAGTGAGTCGCCTCCATGTCAGTAACGAGGTCCTTGATCACGGGCATGTTGCCCATGGGCTCTACCACGATGGGATTGGAGCCATTAGGCGTCGTGGCGTCGACCTCGGCGCCGCCGCCATCCCTCGCGCGACTCTCGTTGCGCCGGTTGGCTGCCTCGTCTGCCTCGCCCAATTGCGTCTTGCAGGCAAGAGTCGACTCGCCGTTCACCTTGACCCCGCACGAGCCGCAGATCGCGGCGCGGCATGAGCAGCGCACTGCCAGCGAGCCGTCCTGGCGGTCCTTTGCCTGGAGCAGGCCGTCCAGGACGGACAGGGTGGGGTCGAGGTCGACCTCGAAGTCCTCCCAGTAGGGGCCGGCGGGACCACGGTCGTCGGCCTCGGGCTTCTGGCGGCGGACTCTCAGTGTGTACTCAGCCATCCAAGTCTCCTTAGTAGGTCCGCTCTTGAGGTTGCCATTCCGTAATCGTCACGTCCGAGTATGAGATCTCCGGGCCGTCGCCGTTCATGGTCAGGTCGATGTGCTTGAGCCAATCGTCGTCGTTTCGCTCCGGGAAGTCGGTGCGGAACTGGGCGCCGCGGCTTTCTTGACGGTGCAGCGCGCCCAGGCACGTGCATTCGGCCGAGTCCAGCATGAAGCCCAGCTCGATCGCGCCCAAAACGTCCTGGTTGAAGATCGTGCCTCGGTCGTCGATGTAGGCCGACTTCGCCTCTTCCTGTAAGCGCTTGACAATCTCGAGAGCGACCTCGATCGACTCTTTCTCGCGAAAGACGGCGACGTGCTTATCCATTGTCTGTCCGAGCTCGAGCTTGATCTCCGAGATGCGCCTGCCCTTGCCGCGCTCGCGGCCGACGATGCCGGCAATCTGCGCCTCTTCGTCGGCGAGGATCGAGCGGGACGCGCGGCCCAGGTCGATGCGCTTGGCGCGGTTGGCGGCGTGCTCACCGGCGCGGCGGCCGAAGATCAGGGTGTCGAGCAGCGAGTTGGCGCCCAGTCGGTTGCCGCCGTGGACCGAGACGCATGCGCACTCGCCGGCGGCGTAGAGCCCGGCGACCACGGTGGCGCCGTTGATGTCGGTCTTGATGCCACCCATCGTGTAGTGGTTGCCGGGCTTGATGTGGATGGGTTCCTGAGTGATGTCGACGCCCGCAAAGTCGCGCCCGACCAGGAGGATCTCGCGAAGCGCCTCATGGACGCGCTTCTTCGGGACAACGGTCACGTCGAGGGCGACCGTGCCGTCCTCGAAACCGCGTCCTTCGTTGATCTCGGTCTGCTCGGCGCGGGAGACGACGTCGCGCGAGGCGAGCTCCATCTTGTTGGGCGCGTAGCGCTCCATGAAGCGCTCGCCCTTGGCGTTCAGGAGGTGGGCGCCCTCGCCGCGGGCACCTTCGGTGATGAGAAAGCCCTTGCCCGCGAGCGTCGTGGGGTGGTACTGGATCATCTCCATGTCCATGAGCGGCGCACCGACGCGATACGCCATCGCGATGCCGTCGCCGGTGCAGATGAGCGCGTTCGTGGTCGGTCGCCAGATCTGGCCATTGCCCCCCGTTGCGAGGATCACGTTCTTCGCTTCAAAGAGCTCCATCGAGCCGTCGCGGACGTTGCGCGTGACGGCGCCGACGCACTCGCCCGAGTCGTCGATCGCGAGCGCGGTCGTGAAGAACTCCTCGTAGCGTTCGACCGTGTCCGAGTGCTTCATCAGCTGCTCGTAGAGGACGTGCATGATCGCCTGGCCGGTGATGTCCGCGACGTAGTAGGTGCGAGCGGCCGAGGCGCCGCCGAAGGCGCGCGTGCCGAGGTGGCCCTCGTCGTCGCGGTGGAAGGGCACGCCCAGATGCTCGAGGTGGATGATCTCCTCCGGCGCCTCGCGGCACATGATCTCGATCGCGTCTTGGTCGCCGAGGTAGTCAGACCCCTTGATCGTGTCGAACGCATGCGACTCCCACGAGTCATCGGGGTTGAGCGCCGCGTTGATACCGCCCTGCGCGGCGTTCGAGTGCGAGCGGACGGGGTGGACCTTCGAGATGATCCCGACGGACACCCCCGTCTCGGCCGCCGCAAGCGCCGCCCGCTGTCCCGCGAGTCCTGCTCCGATTACCAGTACGTCGTGACGAGGCATGCGGCGCGTGACTTTATTCGACAAGCGAGGCGCCAAATCCGACGTCCGCGCTTGGAATCAAGCCCGAAATCGGTCGACCGACGCGATCGGAGGACGTGGGCCGTCCTTTTCCCGGTATCCGGGAACTAAACGACCCACGTCAACCGGCTACGGCGGGTGGGCGGGGGACGCCGAAGCCATCAGCCGCGTCGATCTCTCCGAGCACGTGGCGGTAGCGCTTGCACCACTCGTGGAACATGACCACTGGGAGCGCACTTCGTTCGGCCCGGGGCTCCCTGCCCCGGTGATGCCTCGTCAGCCTCCGGAGAGCGCGCGTCCTGATCCACGGCGCGAGCGGCCCGTCGGTGATGCTCGCGTAGACCGCGTCGGCGACAGGCGCGGAACGGCTGCGACGCGGAGTCGGCTCACCGGCGGGAGCGACCCCGCGGCGAGTTGTGCCCACGCTGAGAAGACGCGGATCGATTGCGCCGAAAGCCGCGTCGTAGAGCCAGCCGCCGCGCTTGCTCAGAGGTGAGATCGCGAGGGCAGAGCGTGCTACCCCGTCGTCGACAAGTGGCATCGTCACCGAGGCGTCGGCTCCCAGCACGGCGTACGGCGTCAAACAGATGCCGCGAACCTGGCGCGTGCGGTAGAAACTCAGGACAGATCGAGCCGGGTGTCCGCGGAAGCGCTCCGACTCGGCCATGTACTGCTGGTGCGCGGACGCCCACAAGGTGGGACCGAGGCTCTCGCCCAGCATCCGCGCCGCGCGCCGCTCTTGTCGCGCTCGCAATACGTCCCACACCCTCTCGACGACCGCGTCGCCGCCGCCCGGATCGATGGATTCGGCGGAAGTGAAGACGCGATCACCGGGCACGGCCAGGACATCGAAGCCGAAACCGTCAACAACGATCCCGTCAGCGTTGCGCAATGGCGCGAGCTCCGGCATCCGCCAGGGCGGACGGACGAACTGATAGTCGACGCGTAGCGACCGCAACTCGAGGTCTGCCCAATAGTCGGCGGGCCCACCCGCCACGAACTTGGTGCGGGACGCCCTTCATCTTCGCGAGTTCGGCGGCGATCCGGATTTCCAGATCGTTGCCGGTATCCCGATTCACGGTGAGCGTTGACACGTCAGCGTGACGGTGCTCTTCCAACAGTCCGAGGCAGAGGCGAGAGTCGAGGCCGCCACTGAGCTGGCATACGACCGGCCCCTGAGGCAAGCGTGCGATCGATGCTCGCAAGCACTCAACCAGATCGCCGATCCCGGTGGCCACGTCCAGGGTCGGCTCGACCTCGGCCCACGGCCAGCGCTCCTCCCTGACGCGGGGCTTCCCCCTTCGAATCTCCAGCGTCGAGAACGGTGGCAGGCGCCGGATCTCTGCAAAAGGAGTGCGATCGCCGACCGGATAATTGAGCGAAAGGATCGTTGCCCACGCTTCCCAATCGACCGAGAGCCGGCGCGGAGTGGCGAGCGCGAGCGCATCGATCGTCGTGGCGAAATAGATCGCTCCTCCGTCTCCCAGGTAGTAGACCGGCGAGACCCCCGCGACGCTCGAATGCAAGTGGCTTCTCCGGCCGTCGATCACCAGGCCGCACGCGGCTGCCGTGCACGAAGCGTCACGCCAGCCGTCGATACCCGAGCCGCTGACTTCGTCGACTCGCTCGCTCCACCCGAGCCCCCGCCGGCCGTTTGCCGCCCATCGGATCGGCTCGCGATCCATTACGAGCATCGAGTCTCGGTCCTCGTGGACGAACGAGGTCCCTCCGTCAAGCTCCTGGGCGATTGCCAGCACCCTGTCGCGGTCGTAGCGCCCGATTGCGCCGCACGCCAACTTGCGACTCGGCGGGCTCAACGCCTGCGGGCGGGAGGGGTCACCTACTGAGCTTCGATCGGGCCCGAGCGGCCTCGGAGCTTGTGGATCATCGCGCCGCGGTACTCGCGGTTGAGCTCGCCGATGACCTTTATCGAGATGTTCTGCGGGCAGACCTGCTGGCACTCGCCGGTATTGGTGCAGCCGCCAAAGCCCTCGTCGTCGTGCTGGCGGACCATGGAGCGGGCGCGGTGAAAGCGCTCGGGCTCGCCCTGAGGTAAGAGGTTGAGGTGCGTCACCTTGGCGCCCGTGAACAGCATCCCCGAGCCGTTGGGGCAGGCGGCGACGCAAGCGCCGCAGCCGATGCAGATCGCGGCGTCCATCGCCGCCTCCTGTACCTCGGGGTGGACCGGGATCGAGTTCGGCTCGGGCTTGGGACCGGCGTTGACCGACACGTAGCCACCGGATTCGATGATCCGGTCGAGGGGCGAGCGGTCGACGATGAGGTCTCGCAGGACCGGGAACGCGGTAGCCCGGAACGGCTCGACGGTGATCTCCTGGCCGTCTTCGAAGTCACGCATGTACACCTGGCAGCTGGTGACCTGCCGCGGGCCGTGCGGCATGTCGTCGATCAGGAGCGAGCACGAGCCGCAGATTCCCTCCCGGCAGTCGTGGTCGAAGGCAATGGGCGCCTTGCCCTCGGTGAGCAAGCGGTCGTTCAGGACGTCGAGCATCTCCAGGAAGGAGGCATCTTCGTCGATATCGACGTCCTCGTAGCGCTCGAAAGCCCCATTAGCTTCGCCCGAGGCCTGGCGCCAGACATTGAGTGTGACCCTCATCGCGTCCGCCTCACTTGTAGCTCCTCGTCACCGGCTCGACCGACTCGAACTCCAGCTTTTCGGTCTGCATCTCGGGCTCGGTGCCCTCGCCCTTCCACTCCCACACCTGAACGTTCGCGTGGCCCGAGTCGTCGCGGACAGCCTCGCCCTCGTCCGTCTGGTGCTCCTCGCGGAGGTGACAGCCGCATGACTCCTCGCGCACCAAGGCGTCCCGGCACATCAGCTCGGCGAGCTCGAGGAAGTCGGCGATCCGTCCCGCGTACTCGAGCGTCTGGTTGATTCCGCGGTCGCCCGGCTCGATCCGCAGATCCGACCAGAACTCCTCCCGAAGCGCCTGGACGCGGCCCATCGCCTCGCGAAGGCCTGCGGCGTCCCGGGTGATGCCGCAGTTGTCGAGCATCACCTCTCCGAGCTCGCGATGAAAGACGGTCTGCGGCGTGGTGCCGCCGACACCCAAGAGCGCCTCGATTCGCCCGCGTACATCGCGCTCGGCAGCCTCGAAGGCCGGGTGGTCGGTGGCGACGTGGTCGCTCACTCCGGAGACCCAGTTCGTGACCGTGTGCGGCGCGATGAAGTAGCCATCTGCAAGGCATTGCATCATCGCGCTTGCGCCCAGGCGGTTCGCGCCGTGGTCCGAGAAGTTGGCCTCGCCGATGGCGAACAGCCCCGGGATCGTCGATTGCAGCTCGTAGTCGACCCAGAGGCCGCCCATCGAGTAGTGCGGTGCCGGGTAGATCATCATCGGCGTCTGCCACGGGGAGTCTCCGGTGATGCGCTCGTACATCTGGAACAAGTTCCCGTATCGGTCCGCGATCACGTCCGCGCCACGCTCAGAGATCGCGTCGCGGAAGTCGAGGTAAACCGCGCGACCAGTTGCGCCCACGCCCAACCCGTCGTCGCAGACGATCTTGGCCGCCCTAGAAGCGACATCGCGAGGGACGAGGTTGCCAAAGCGCGGATAGCGCTCCTCGAGGAAGTAGTAGCGGTCGGGATCCGGGATCTCCGCCGGCTCGCGCACCTCTGCCGGGTCGCGGGGCACCCACACGCGGCCGTCGTTGCGGAGCGACTCCGACATCAGGGTGAGCTTCGACTGGTAGTGCCCCGTGGCCGGGATCGACGTTGGGTGGATCTGGGTGAAGCAGGGGTTGGCGAAGGCGGCACCGCGACGATGCGCCCGCCACGCGGCGGTCACGTTGCAACCCATCGCGTTGGTCGAGAGGAAGTAGACGTTGCAGTAGCCGCCGGTGGCGAGGACGACCGCGTCGGCGGCATGGCGCTCGATCTCGCCCGTCACGAGATCGCGCGCGATGATCCCTCGAGCCTGCCCGTCGACCAAGACGATGTCGAGCAGCTCGTGGCGGTTGTGGACCGTGGCGCGGCGCTCGGCCACTTGGCGCTGGAGGGCGGAGTATGCGCCCAAGAGCAACTGCTGCCCTGTCTGCCCGCGGCAATAAAACGTCCGCTCGACGAGCACTCCGCCGAACGACCTCGTGGCCAGCATGCCGCCGTACTCCCGGTTGAACGGTACCCCCTGGGCCACCGCCTGGTCGATGATGTTGGTCGAGGTCTCGGCGAGTCGCCACACGTTGGCCTCGCGTGCGCGGAAGTCGCCCCCCTTCATCGTGTCGGCGAACAGGCGCCGGACCGAATCTCCCTCGTTGGCGTAGTCCTTGGTCGCGTTGATGCCGCCTTGCGCCGCGATCGAGTGGGCGCGTCGCGAGGAGTCTTGAAAGCAGAACGCGTCCACCGTGTATCCCTGGCCGGCGAGGGTCGCCGCGGCGCTCGCTCCCGCTAGGCCGGTGCCGACGACGATCACGCGGTGATCGGCGCGCTGGCGGGGTCCCACCAGCCGGTGGTCGTCGAGCCAGTTGTGCCACTTGTCCTCGATCGGCCCGGCCGGGATCTTGCTGTCGAGCGTGAGAGTCATCCGACGACCCCCACCCAGAACGCGACGGGAACAGCGATGAAGCCGACCGTGACGGCTATGGCGATGAAGCTCGCTCCACGGCGAAAGACCGGGTTGCGGTTCGGCTTGTCCCAGCCGCCCGTCTGGAAGAAGCTCCACACGGCGTGGTGAAGGTGAAAGCCGAGCGCAAGTGAAGCGATCACGTAGAGCGCGACTAAGACCGGGCTGTCGAAGGCCGCGTCGAGGTTCGCGAATACGGCTCCCTCTTCCCACGAGCTCGGATCGACCGTTCCTGTCGTGAAGTGGAGGATGTGAAAGACCACGAAGACCAGGAGGATCACGCCGCCCACCTGCATCGTCCTCGTCGAGAACGACCGTTTGATCACCGGAGGCCCGTGGCCGGCGGGACGGGCGGCGCGATTGCGAGCAGCGAGCTGGGTGACGGCAACGACGTGCACGACGAAAGCGGTCAGCAGGAACGCACGCGCCACCCACAAGAGGCCGCTTCGCGGGATCACGGGTTCACCGAAGGTTCGAAGAAACTCGGCGTAAGCGTCGATTGCGCCGCTCTCGGTCCCCGGCCCCTGGAAGACCTTGAGGTTGCCCAGCATGTGGGCGATCACGTAGAGGACGAGCAGTGCTCCGGTCAGCGCGACGATCTGCTTCTTGCCGACCGTCGAGTCCCAGAACTCCCGAATCCACGCTCCGCGAGTGGGTGCCGAGCCTCTCTCCGCCGGCATCGTCGCGGGTGCGCTCACGTATGTGATCTTAGGCGGAGGCGTTGGATCTAGGTCGCTGGCGGCGGCTCGGTCAGGGCGTCGCGCAGCGCTCGCCCGACCTGATCGGCGGTGATGATTCCACGCAGGCGACCCTCAGAGTCGACCGCCGCGAGAGCGCCCAGCCGGCGAAGAGCGTCGTTGCCGAGGAGGGTGTCGAGCGGCGCATCCTCGAGCACCTGGAGTGACGCGAGCGAGTCGGACTCGAGCACATCCGAGACGCGCCGGGTCGCGCGGTCCCCCGTTGGGACGGCATCGGCGGCTTCGCGCACGATCAAACCCATGAAGCGCTGCGCGGTGTCAGTGACAGGGAACCACGGCCAGCGGTAGCGGAGGAAGAACTCGTCAAGCGCGCGCTCGACGGTGGTGTCATTCGCGATCGAGACGGGCTCGGCGTCCATCACGTCGGCGACGCTCAAGTCTTCGATCCGGCTCTCGACATCGGTGCGGCGCACGGTGCTCTTGGCCGCCGAGCCGAGCAGGAACCCGACCAGGGCGAGCCAGATACCCGAGACCACCTGCCCCGTCATCAGGATCAAGAGCCCGCAGGCGATGAAGAGGTACGAGAAGCCCTGCCCGCACATTGCCGCGAATCGCGTCGCGCGGTTGCGGTCGCCCGTCACCCGCCACGCGGCGGCGCGCAGGATGCGCCCGCCGTCGAGCGGAAAGGCGGGGATCAGGTTGAAGAGGAGAACGATGACGTTGAGGCTGGCGAGCCAGGCGATCACCGCGAGTACGCCCGACACGTTCGCGTCCTCGGAGACGATCATCGCGTCGAAGAACTCCTGCTCGGAGCCTGCCAGGGCGATGCCGCCGGCCATAGCGGCGATCGCGATGAAGAGCGTCACGGCTGGTCCGGCAGCCGAGATCCTGAACTCGACTCCTGCGGAGTCCGAATCGCGCTGCATGTGCGCCAAGCCGCCGAAGAGCCAGAGAGTTATCTCCGAGATGCCGATGCCGTTCCTAATCGCTACGAACGCGTGTCCAAGCTCATGCAGCACGATCGATGCGAAAAAGGCCAGGGCGCTGATCACGGCGAGCACGTATGGCTCGAGCGAGCCGTCCGGCGCCCCGATCACCGAGTCATAGAAGCCCGAAAGCCAGATCACGATCAAGAACAGGACGAGGAACCAGGAGTAGTCGACCCCGATCCGGATGCCGCGGACGTGAAAGAGAGTCAGTGCCGCGCGCGCAGGCATCAGCCGCAGTCGTAGAGAAGGTCGCCGTTCTCGTCCGTGAAGTTGAGGATGAAGAGAGCCGGGGAGTTCTCGAGCCCTTGCTGATCTCGTCCCAGGAGATCAATGGTCACGGCATCGCCCTCGGCCGCAACCGATTCGATGTCGAACCCGAGAGTGGACGACTGTCCCTCCAGATCTGGCGGAAGCTTCTCGACGTCGGCTTCCGGCACAGTCACGACAACCTTCGAGGTGCCGTCGACGGGATCCGTGTAGGTGACGGATTCGACGCAGTCGAGCGTCGCCCCTCCCTCGAAGCCCTTCTCGCCGGAAATCGCCGCGTAGGTAACGGGCGCGGGCTCGAGCTCTTCCAGCAGTTCGAGCTCTCCGGTCTGAGAGGGCTCGGTCTCGCCAGCTGCGACCGAGCCGACAACTTCCGGGTCATAGCCAAGCACAAGGAAATCGTTCCCAGCGGCTACCGCCGTATAGGTGATCTCCAACGGATCTCCTGTGGTCGAGAGGACATCGCCTTCTCGGTCCCAGCCGGCCTCTTCGAGAGAGGATGCGATTTCATCGAAATCCTGGGAGGTCGAAACCAGGGTCACCGCGTCGTCCGCAAGGAATGCGTGTGCGGCGTACGCCGTGATCAAAGAGTGGTCGAGAGCGTCGCGAACGGGATTCTCGACCAGCGCGGCGACGCTGCGAAAGGCAAAGAAGGTGCTAAAGAAGAAGCGCCCTCCCTCAGGAGTGGTCAGGGGTTCGATCGGATCAGTATCGGGCGGAAGACCAGCAGCCTCTTTGGCCCCGACGACGTCGACCGCCGTGACCTGTGAGAACTCACCCTCGGGGAGATTCTGAGCGAGTTCCTCCGCGCTCAGATCGCCGTCGGTGTCCGGCGCATCGTCGCCACCGCAGCCGTTCGCCGCGAGGGCGAGCGCGAGCACGCAAGCGAGCGTCAAGAGTCCCCGGAACACGTTCATGACGCTAGCGAACCCCTCCTGCCGTGCTCAGCCGTGGAGGCCGCCGGACGCTGCCCTAGACGTCCTCGTAGCTGGCCGGTTCCTTGGTCATCGCAGCCGTGACCGCTGCGATCTGATTGGGGCTTCCGATCAATGCGCGCTGAAGCTCGGCCTCGAGCTTGAGCGCATCCTCGCTGCGCCCCGCATAGGCCTCGTTGAGCAGGCGCTTGCCGGATCGAATCGCGTGAGGCGACATAGAGACAATCTCGGTTGCGAGCGCTTTGGCTTCGGCGACGGGGTCGTCGGCGAGACGCGTAACGAGGCCCAGCCTGAGCGCTTCGTCCGCGCCGATCGTCCGCCCCGTGAAGACGATCTCCTTGGCCACGTCCAGCGAGACGAGGGTCGGCAGCACCTGGCTGATTCCCATGTCCGGGATCAGGCCGTAGCGGATCTCCATCACGCAGAGCTTCAGATCCGGGCCCGCGATCCGGATGTCTGCGCCGAACGCGATCTGGGCGCCGCCGCCGAGGCAGTTGCCGTGAATCGCGGCGATCACCGGCATCGGCAGCCGTTGCCAAGCGTAAGCCACGCGCTGGGCGATGTTCGCCACCTCACCCGGGACCTCGGCGATCATCTCGTCGACACCGATGTCTCCCGCCATGAAGCTGGGAAAGTCGAGGCCGGAGCAAAAGCTCGGCCCCTCGCCCGAGAGAACCACCGCGCGCACGTCGCGGCGCTCGGCCAAGCTCATCGGCTTGCCGAGTCGAGGGCCTGGAACATCGGCCAGTCCAGGGCGTTGTGCTTTTCGGCGCGAACCATCCGGACGTGGGCAACCGCATCGGCGACATCGACGCTTACGCGTTCCTCCGTCATTCGCCGATCCTACGAGCAGTCGTAGGATCGAAACACGGCCATGCGTCGAAGCCGGGAACTCATGCGCGCGTTCGACTTGCGCCGCTTTCGCTCTCGGAACACCGGCGGCCAGGACTTCGTCGATTGGCTCGGCGGACTTCTCGGCCGGCAGCGTCACGTTGAACGGGACCAGCAGCGAATCGACTAGGACCGATGGCGTTCCGGTGTCGAGATTGCCGAGCGCCCTGGAGTCGAAGCGGTCGGGATCCGGCTTCTCTCCCGGGGTTGCGAGGGCAAAGATCGCCCCCCGCCCCGACGCCGATTGCCCAGCGGCCAGCGCTTCGACGCAGGATTTGCCCTCATCGTCAGCGATGAGGGCAAGCCGCACCGACCCACTCACTGCTTGGAGGGCTTCGGCGGCATCCCCGGGCTCCGCCTCGTGATCCATTCGAGCGAGGATCTCCTTAGCGACACGCTCGTCTGGAGCAAAGACGACCCGGCCGCTGCCGCCGTCGGCCACGACCCGTGAGGCCGGCTTGGGCGTCCTCGGCCCCGCTAGGTAGAGACCGCGCTTGCTCGAGTATCCGGTCGCTTCGAGCTTCGAGGCAATGTCGTCGAACGGCTCACCGGTGGTGACGATGCTGGTCGCTCCCTCCGCGTGCGTACCGGCGGCGGCGCGGATCAGCGAGCCGTCGAGAGGCGAGGCGCCTCTGGCCTCGAACTCACCCGTGTAGGCATCGCTAACGATCGGAAACGCGCGGGAGGCAAGGGTGAACAGTTGAGCCTGGGCGCTCTGTGGACGGCCCAAGCGGTTGTTGGTCGGAGCGGCGTTGGCGTCTTCGGGTAGGTAAGCTCGCGGCGCGCCTGAGTGACGTCGATGGTCTGGACCAGGGAGGTCTTCTCGGGCAAGTACCGCGCGAGCTCGACGGGGTTCGAGGCGGCATTCACCAGCTCGTCGCTGCTACACGACGAGAGCGAAGCGGCGACCGCGGCGACCGCCGGCCACATTGACAAGCGTGCTCGCAACTTCTGCCGGCCAGTCAAGTCGCCGCGTGCCGGGCGATGATCCGATCGAAATCGGTGCCGGCCGGCAGCGTGCCGAACGCGAGGCCCGAGTCGCCGGCGAGCCGCGAGCGCGCAAAAGGCGTCGGCGACCGCCTCGTCGCCGAAGCGAATGAGGAGCGACGCCTGGAGCGACGAGCGCCATTCGCTCGACGACGCGTCGGGCGCGCGACTCGATCGTCTCGATGTCACCCGAACTCGGCCTGGAGCTCCACGACGGCGGCGTCGAGCCGCTCGTCCGAGCCCGCGGCTTCGGCGACCTCGCCGAGGAACGCTTCGAGCGCCGTGGGGTTCTTCGCCATCCCGCGCAGCACGTCCAGGCACTGGACGTTGCCCGAGCCCTCCCAGATCCCGTTGAGCGGAGACTCGCGGTAGAGGCGCGGCATGCCGGACTCCTCGACGTAGCCGTTGCCGCCGAAGCACTCGAGCGCCTCGGCCGCGTGGGCGGGCGCCCGCTTGTTCACCCAGTACTTGAGGACGCGTTCGCCAGGCGGCGGAACTCGATCGCGCCCTCATCGCCGGCGGCGGCCTCGTCGTAGGAGCGCGCGAGGCGCATCATCCCGATCGTCGCCGCCTCGGACTCGATCGCGAGGTCGGCCAGGACGTTCTTCATCAGCGGCTGCTCGATCAGGAGCTTGCCGAACGCCGCGCGCTGAGAGGTGTGGTGGATCGCGGCCGCGACCGCCGTCGCGCATGCCGCCGGCGCCGCCGATCACGCAGTCGAGCCGGGTGTGGTTGACCATCTCGATGATGGTCGGCACGCCGCGGCCCTCCTCACCGACCATCTGTGCCCAGGCGCCGCGGAACTCGACCTCAGACGAGGCGTTCGAGCGATTGCCGAGCTTGTCCTTGAGGCGCTGGATGTGAATCCGGTTGCGCTCGCCGTCGGGCGTGAAGCGAGGCAGGAGGAAGCACGAGAGGCCGCCCTCGGACTTGGGCGAGGACCAGGAACGCGTCGCACATCGGCGCCGACATGAACCACTTGTGGCCGGTCAGCTCGTACTCCGCGCCAGGCCCGCCGCCGTTCAGCGGGGCCGCCACGGTCGAGTTCGCCCGCACGTCCGAGCCACCCTGCTTCTCGGTCATGCCCATCCCGCACAGCGCGCCCGCCTTGTCGGGCGCCGGGCGCAGCCGCTCGCCGTCATACGAGGTGGAGAGGAAGCGCTCTCCCACTCCTCGGCGATCTCAGGCTGAGCGCGGATCGCGGGGATCGCCGAGTAGGTCATCGAGATCGGGCAGCCGACCCCCGCGTCGGCGGTGAACGACATGAACATCGCGGCGCGCGCGACATGCGCGCCGGGCTGCGGCTCGCGCCACGGCAAGCGCGTGGATTCCGAAGCCGATACCGGCTCGCATCAGCTCGTGCCAGGCGGGGTGGAACTCGACCTCGTCGATCCGATGGCCGAAGCGGTCGTGGGTGACGAGCCGTGGCTCGTTCTCGTTCGCCTCGCGGCCCCACCTCTGAGCCTGCTCGGAGCCCGAGAAGGCGCCGACCTCGGGCACCCGCTCCTCGGCCCACTCGCCGCCCTCGCGGCGAAGCGCCTCGACCAGCACCCGGTCGCCGGCGAAGACGTTGTGCCCGACGAGCGGAGTGGCCTGGTTCGAGACCTCATGCGTGGCGTGGGCGGAGCGCGGTTCGGTTGCAGCCATCGGGCCCAATGCTACGGCTCGCATGCGCCACGTGGGGCGATCCGTTCCCGCATACCGGGAACGAATCGACCCACGTCGCTAGGGTCCGGCCTCCGCTACGTCCCCGACCAAAAACGAGTTCATGGCCAAGATCGAAGTGAAGAACCCCATCGTCGAGCTCGACGGCGACGAGATGACCCGGATCATCTGGGAGTTCATCAAGGAGCAGCTGATCGTCCCCTACCTCGACGTGGAGCTTCTCTACTACGACCTCGGCATCGAGAGCCGCGACGAGACCGAGGACCAGATCACGGTCGACGCGGCGAACGCGATCAAGGAGCACGGCGTCGGCGTCAAGTGCGCGACGATCACGCCCGACGAGGCGCGGGTCGAGGAGTTCGGCCTCAAGGAGATGTACCGCTCGCCGAACGGGACGATCCGCAACATCCTGGGCGGCGTCATCTTCCGCGAGCCGATCGTGATCTCGAACATCCCGCGCCTGGTGCCTGGCTGGACCAAGCCGATCATCATCGGCCGTCACGCCTTCGGCGATCAGTACCGCGCCGAGGACGCGCTCATCCCCGGCGAGGGGAAGCTGACGCTCACCTGGACGCCCAAGGACGAGGGCGAGCCGATCGAGATCGACGTCTTCGACTTCCCGTCGAGCGGCATCGCGATGGCGATGTACAACCTCGACGACTCGATCCGCGACTTCGCGCGCGCCTCGTTCCGCTACGGGCTCGAACCGCGAGTACCCCGTCTACATGACGACGAAGAACACGATCCTCAAGAAGTACGACGGGCGCTTCAAGGACCTCTTCCAGGAGGTCTTCGACGACGAGTTCAAGGCCGACTTCGACGAGAAGGGGCTCACCTACGAGCACCGCCTGATCGACGACATGGTCGCCGCCTCGCTCAAGTGGGAGGGCGGCTACGTCTGGGCGTGCAAGAACTACGACGGCGACGTCCAGTCCGACACCGTCGCGCAGGGCTTCGGCTCGCTCGGCCTGATGACGTCGGTCCTGATGACGCCCGACGGCAAGACCGTCGAGGCCGAGGCCGCGCACGGCACCGTCACCCGCCACTTCCGCGAGCACCAGAAGGGCAACCCGACCTCGACCAACCCGATCGCCTCGATCTTCGCCTGGACGCGCGGCCTCTCAGGCCCGCGGGCGGATGGACGAGACGCCGGAGGTCTCGGAGTTCGCCGAGACGCTCGAGCGCGTCTGCGTCGAGACGGTCGAGAGCGGCAAGATGACCAAGGACCTCGCGCTTGCTCGTGGGCAAGGATCAGGACTTCCAAACGACGCAGGAGTTCCTCGCGTCGATCGACGAGAACCTCAAAAGGAGATGAGCTAGTTCACATGGCAGATACAACCCCGTCAAGGTCACCGTCACCGGCGCAGCAGGCCAGATCGGCTACGCGCTGCTCTTTCGCATCGCCGCGGGCGAGATGCTCGGCAAGGACACGCCCGTCCACCTGAACCTGCTCGAGATCCCGGACGCCGTCAAGGCCGCCGAGGGCACCGCGATGGAGCTGGACGACTGCGCCTTTCCCGCTGCTCTCGGGCATCGACATCTTCGACGACGCGAACAAGGCCTTCGACGGCTGCAACGTCGGGCTGCTGGTCGGCGCGCGGCCGCGCGGCCCCGGCATGGAGCGCTCGGACCTGCTCGAGGCGAACGGCGGCATCTTCAAGCCGCAGGGCGAGGCGATCAACGCCGGCGCCGCGGACGACGTCAAGGTCCTCGTGGTCGGCAACCCCGCCAACACGAACGCGCTGATCGCGATGTCGAACGCTCCCGACGTGCCGAACGAGCGCTTCACCGCGATGCTCCGCCTCGATCACAACCGTGCGATCGCGCAGCTCGCCGAAAAGCTCGACGTCGGCGTCTCCGACGTCACGAACATGACGGTGTGGGGCAACCACTCGACCACGCAGGTGCCCGACCTCGGGCAACTGTCAGGTGAACGGCGAGTCGGCGTGGATGGCGGTCGACGACGAATGCTGGATCTTCGACGACTTCATCCCGACGGTCGCCAAGCGCGGCGCCGCGATCATCGACGCGCGCGGCGCCTCGTCGGCGGCGTCGGCCGCCAACGCCGCGATCGACCACGTGCACGACTGGGTGCTCGGCACGCCGGACGGCGACTGGGTCTCGATGGGGATCCCGGCAGACGGCTCCTACGACATCCCCGAGGGGATCATCTCGGGCCATCCCGTGCACGTGCACGGGCGGCGAGTACGAGATCGTCCAGGACCTTCGGATCGGCGACGCGATCCGCGAGCGAATCGACGCGACGGTCGCCGAGCTCCAGGAGGAGCGAAGCGCGGTCGAAGACCTTCTTTAGCCGGCGCGCTCAGGCCGGGTGGTAGGCCCGGCCTTCCTTTCGGACCTTGCCGTCGGCCTGAAGCTCGTGCAGCACCCGGTACATGTAGTTCGGCTTCATCTTCGAGCTTCTCGGCGATCTCGGTGGCGCTGACGCCCGGGTTCTCGGAGATCACCTTGAGCGCGTGCTCGGCGCGAGTGCCGCCCTTGCGGCTGCGGCGGCGTCTTGCGGCCGTTGACGACCTTGATGAAGAGGAGGAGCCGCGGGGACGGCCGGGACCGCGCTTGCCCTCCCGGCCGTCGGTCAGGCTGGCGAGGGCGCGCTCGAGCCTGGCGCGCTCGGAATCGAGCTCGGAGATGCGGTCGCGGAGGAGGCTTGGCCGCCTCGTCGACGGTGATAGCTAGCTGATGCCATAAGAGAATCCCTTCTAGTAAGTGTGAAGTGAGATTCAAACACCTCACGTGTAAATCACACTGTACTACCGGATGGGACTTACTGGTTCGCTTGCGGGGGAGCGTGCCGAACACCGCGTCCCAGAGCGGCGACGAGACGCCGTATCCGTAGCGATGGTCCTGGAAGTGGTGGCGCATGTGCTGCTCGCGCAAGCGCTTTGCCGCGCTCGGACTTCGGGACGAAATGGTGAAGGTAATAGTGGGTGTAGTCGTAGATCAGATAGCCGATCAGAAAGCCGGCGAAGAGTGGAAAGGCCGGTCGGCAGCCCGAAGACGAGCCAGAAGAGCCCCGAAGAAGAGAAGGGCCAGCGGGATGCTCGCGCCCGGCGGCATCACGAGCCGCATCTTGTCGTTGGGGTGGTCGTGGTGGACGCCGTGGATGATGAAGTGCATGCGCGAGCCGATCGGGTGGTCGGGCTCCCAGTGAAAGACCTTGCGATGGAGCCAGTACTCGGAAAGCGTCCAGATCGCGAGGCCGGCGAGCGCCAGGAGAGGAATCTCGACGGCGCCCATGCCGTCGTTGGCCGCCAGAACGACGAGGCCCGGCGATCACCGGGACGTAGATGAGCGCGGGCACGACCGGATGGACCCGCGAGAAGAAGTCGAGGAAGCGGGACCGAAAGAGCGGCGGGGAGGCGCTGAGACGAGCGGTGCGCTGGGTGGACATCGGCACCGATTGTAAAGAGTGCTAAGTGTCGTAAGGGTTCGGGCCGAGGCCGCTCGCCGTGCGCCAGTCACCGAGATTTGCGCGGTTTGCGGAAATCCGCCGGATGGCCGCCCGACTTTTTCCGCGGTTTGCGTGAACGGCCGCTCGGACTCTCCCGACGGCCTGCCATAGTCGTCCGCGATGCAGAAGGTCGAGGACAAAACCGAGGAGTGGGTGCGCGCCGTCGGGCTAACCCGGCGAGGCCTCAAGCCGGGGCGAAAGGGCAAGCCGACGTGCGCGGACTGCTTCTTTCACCGCAACCAGCTCTGCGCGCTCGACCTCGACTCGCCGTGCTCGACGTTCCGGCCCGACACGCCCGAAGGGCTCGTACCGCCGCGCCAGCCGGCGCTGCTCATGCGCCAGGGCGCGGGCTAGCGCTTTCAGCCCCGTCGCGACTCCTGCTAGAGCAACCATCCTGAGGCCGATGGAATCAGTGATGCAGGAATCCGCTGGGCCACAGCCTGACCACGGTGCCTGGGAGTACGAGCCCGGGTCGCGGAAGGTTCGCTGGTCCGAAGGGCTCTACGGATCCATGGCGTCGCGCGCGACAGCTTCGAGCCGACCGTCGAGAACGTGCGCTCAGCTGGTCCATCCGGACGACCGCGACACCTACACGGCGATCGTGCGCGACGCGATCGAGACGAAGACCCCGTTTGCCTGCCAGCACCGGATCGTCCGCCCGGACGGCGAGGAGCGCACCCTGATCGTCCGGGGCTCGTTCGTCGAGGGGCGGGATGAAGAGACGGACCGGCTGATCGGCACCACCCAGGACGTGACCGCCCGAGGTGAACCGGAGATTGACTTGACCACCGTCGCCGAGCCGGACTCAGAAGCCGAGCAAGGATCGATCTCAGAAGAGCTCGCAGAAGCGATCGGAGGCCACGAGCTTCGAGTCGTCTATCAGCCGATCGTCTCGTTGAGCGATGGCGCGACCGCTGGATGCGAAGCGCTTTTGCGCTGGGAGCATCCGATCAAGGGAATCGTCGGACCGCGAGACTTCGTCACGGTCGCCGAGGAGACCGGGCTGATCTCGAAGATCGGGCGGTTCGTCCTCGAGCAGGCATGCGGGCAAGCCGCAGAATGGCGCGGACAGGGTCGCGCGATCTTCGTCTCGGTCAACGTCTCGGGCCGCCAGCTCTCAAACCCGGACCTCGTCGGCGACGTCAAACGCGCCCTCGAGGCAAGCGGCCTGCCGCCGGAGCTCTTGTGCCTCGAGGTCTCAGAAACGTCGCTCCTTCGTGGCGCCGTCCCGGTCGTCGAGAGCATGCGCAGCCTGAAAGCGCTTGGGGTGCGCCTAGCCGTCGACGACTTCGGCGCCGGCGCCTCGTCGTTTGGCCTCCTTCGGATCCTGCCGATCGATCAGATCAAGATCGATCACAGCTTCATCCACGGCCTGGGCGACACGACCAGTGACAGGGCGGTCGTCACCGCGATCCTCTCTCTCGCATCCGAGCTCGGACTCACGGTAATAGCCGTGGGAGTCGAGGAGAGTCGCCAGCAGGCCGAGCTACTTACGCTGGGCGCCGAACTCGCCCAGGGCTACCTCTACGCGGCGCCTGCCGCCGCCGCCGATCTCGAGCTGGACGGCTTTCGCATCTAAGCTTTCTTTTAGATGGCGCGAAAGAGTGACCTCTTTCTCAACTTCGAGCGCATGTGGCGCGAGATGGACGAGTTCATCGGCGAACCCTGGGCCGAGCGCGCTCGCTCAGGGGCGCCGCGGATCGGCGCCGGGTTCTCGCCCAAGGTCGACGTCTTCTACTCAGGCCGCGATCAGCCCGTGGCGATCGTGCTCGTCGAGCTGGCCGGCATCGAGCCCGGTTCGCTCAACCTCGAGGTGGCGGGACGTGACCTCGTCATCTCGGGCGAGCGCGTCGTTCAGCAGACCGAGGGGCGCGTCTATCAGCAGGTCGAGATCGAGACCGGCGCCTTTCGCCGCGTGATCGAGCTCGGCGCGGATGTGGACGCCGAGCGCGCGGAGGCGAGCTACGACGACGGCATCCTGCGGGTAGAGCTGCCTCTAATGGCGACGATCTCGACCCGAGTACCGGTCGAGCCCAAGAATCTCGAACATGGCGATTGAGGTCGCCCGCGCAGGCGACCTCGAGGAGGAAATCGCCGCGCAGGCTCCCCGTCCGGACGCGCTTCCCGTACTTCCCCTGCGCGACCTGGTCGCCTACCCGGACACGCTGACGCCGCTTGCGATCGGCCAGGAGAGGTCGGTTCGCTTGGTCAACGAGATCATGTCCGGCGAGCGCCAGCTCGTGCTCGTCGCGGCAAAGGACCCCGAGGCTGAGGAACCGTCGCCGGACGGGCTCTACACGGTCGGCGTCGCGGGAGTCGTGGCGCGGATGCTGCGCGTTCCCGATGGCACGATCCGCGTCGTCATCCAGGCAAACGAGCGGGTCCGGATCACCGACTGGGTCGCCGAAGAGCCCTACTTGGTCGCCCGGATCGAGTCCTTGCCCGACGAGGTGTCAGAAAGCAAGGAGCTGGAGGCGTTGACCCGAAACGTGCAGCGCTCGTTCACCGAGATCATCGCGGAGATCCCGTATCTGCCCGAGGAGCTCCAGCTGGCGGTGACCAATATCGAAGATCCGTCCGCGCTGTCCCACCTCATCGCCGGGGTCCTTCGGATCGCGACGGACGAGAAGCAGGACGTGTTGGAGGAGGTCGACGTGACCAAGCGCTTGCGACGTCTGTCCGAGATCCTCGCGCGCGAGGTCGAGGTGATCAAGCTCGGCTCCAAGATCCAGTCGCAGGTTCAGTCCGGGCTTGACAAAGGGCAGCGCGAGTATCTCCTGCGCGAGCAGATGAAGGCGATCCAGCAGGAGCTTGGGGAGGAGGACCCCGACCAGGCCGAGGTGGCGGAGCTTCGCGAGCGAATCGCCGCCGCGGAGCTGCCAGAGCACGCCGCAAAGGCGGCGGAGCGAGAGCTCTCGCGCCTCGAGCGTTTGCCCGCCGCCGCCGCGGAGTACGGCGTGATTCGCACCTACCTCGAGTGGATGGTCGATCTGCCGTGGTCGGACCAGACCGAGGACAACCTCGACATCGCGCACGCTCGTGCGGTCCTCGACGAAGACCACTATGACCTCGAAAAGGTGAAAAACCGGATTCTCGAGTACCTGGCGGTCCGAAGTTTGATAGAAGAATCCGCGGACTCCTCCGCTTCGCCTCCGGGGTCTCGAGGTCGCAGAAGCCCGATCCTGTGCTTCGCCGGGCCGCCCGGCGTGGGAAAGACGAGCTTGGGTCAGTCGATCGCACGCGCCTTGGGCCGCGAGTTCGAACGCATCTCGGTAGGCGGCGTTCGCGACGAGGCCGAGATCCGCGGCCACCGGCGCACCTATATCGGCGCGATGCCCGGGACGATCATCCGCGCCCTGCGCGACGCGGGCTCGCTCAACCCCGTGTTCATGATCGACGAGATCGACAAGATGGGGTCGGACTTCAGGGGCGATCCATCCAGCGCGATGCTCGAGGTGCTCGACCCGGCGCAAAACTCGGCTTTCCGCGATCACTATCTCGACTTGGGCTTCGACCTCTCGAGCGTCCTCTTCATCGCCACGGCAAACACCCTGGAGACGGTTCCGGGGCCGCTTCGTGACCGCATGGAGGTGATTCAGCTCTCGGGCTACACGCTCGAGGAGAAGGTTCACATCGCAAAGCGCTACCTCGTTCCTCGCCAGATCGCCGAGAACGGTCTCACCAAGGGGCAGGTTTCTTTCTCAGACTCGGGGCTCCGCGCCATTGCAGAGGAGTACACGCGGGAGGCGGGCGTGAGAAACCTCGAGCGAGAGATCGGCACCGTGTGCCGGAAGATCGCCAGAGAGGTCGCGGAGGGAGCCGCCAAGCGATCATCGCGTGCCAAGCCGAAGAAGGTCAGCGTGTCGGCCAAGCGCGCTCGCGAGCTCCTCGGGAGGCGCCGGTTCTTTGCCGAGACCCGCCGGCGCACTGCGGACCCGGGCGTGGCGACGGGGCTCGCGTGGACCCCGGTAGGCGGCGACGTCCTCTTCATCGAGGCGACTGCGATGTCGGGCACAGGAGAGCTTCAGATCACTGGTCAGCTCGGCGACGTGATGCGTGAGTCCGCGCACGCCGCCCTCTCGTTCGTGCGGGGCCACGCCGCATCGCTCGCCCCGGAGCTGGCCGATGATTGGTTCGCCAAGCACGACATCCATGTGCACGTGCCCGCCGGCGCGGTGCCCAAGGACGGGCCCTCCGCCGGCGTCGCGATGGCGGTCGCACTGGCGTCGCTCGTGCTTGGCAAGCCCGTCTCGTCCGATGTCGCGATGACGGGCGAGGTCACGCTAACGGGCCAGGTCCTGCCGGTCGGTGGCCTCAAGGAGAAGTCGCTTGCCGCTCAGCGGGCGGGCATCAAGCGCGTGATCGTGCCGGCAAGAAACGAGGGCGAGATCGCCGAGATCCCGAAAGGCGAGCTGGGCGAGCTCGAGTTCGTCTACGTCGACCGAATCGAGGCGGCGCTCGACGCGGCGATTCGCGCGTAAGACTCCCGGGTATAGGGTCTGGAACCCTGAACTTCGCCGAATAGAGGAGAGAGACGCATGGCAAACACGAGGACTCAGAAGGCGCGGGACGCGGCTTCCACCGTCAAGTCGAACGAGTACGTACGCCGTCTCATCGAGGACGACGAGCTCCGTGACTCGATCCGCGAGGCCTACGACGCTTCGAGGAACGCGTACGGGCGGATCCAAAAGCAAAAGCATCCGGCGAAAGCCATGCTGGACGACAAAAAGACCCAGCGAGAGCTTCGCGAGGCCGCCGAGTCTCTGCGTGATGCGTCCGACCGGCTTCGTGGCAGAAAGAAGTCGGGCGGCTCGGCGATTGGCAAGCTCCTCTTGATCGCGATCGTCGGCGCCGTTGTGGCACTGGTCGTCTCCGAGGACATCCGCAAGGCGGTGCTCGATCGCCTTTTCGGCGCCGAGGAGGAGTTCGAGTACACGTCCACGAGCGCGCCTTCGAACGGGGGAGCCGCCTAGCTCGCGGATCGGCGGCGCCGGCTGGAAGCGGTCTGGGCTCAGGCGGTGGGGCTGCGCCGGCGCGGGAAGGTCTGCGTGAAGCGGTAGAGGTCGCGAAGGCGTCCCTGGAAGCGCAGATCGCGGCTGAGGAGCGCCGCTGCGCGCATCGACCGTGCCCTTCGAGAGGCCGATCCACTTCGCCCACGTCGTCTCCCAGGTGAGGTCGGGGTCGGGAGCGACGCCGTGCTCGGCGCGGGTCGAGCCGTTCTGCGACGACGACGTGCCAGGGATCTGCGTCCTCGAAGCGCCACTGGATCGTGAACGGCTTGCCGTTGACCGCCGTCGTGTTCGCCGAGCGGGCGACGAGGTCGAAGAAGAGACCCTGGACCTCGGGGTCGGAGTCGGGATGGGGGTGGGGCTCGCCGATGATCTTCGCCTCGAGCAGCCTGATCTGGCGCTTTGCGAGCTCGGAGTGCTCGAGCGAGTAGTCGACGGGAAAGACGCCGGGCATCTCCTCGAGCGGCCAGCCGATCGCGCGCCACTTGGTCAGCACGGACTTCATCCCGAACTCGAAGATGTCCTCCATCTCGAAGCCGTAGCAGCGGGTGTACTCGCGGTCGAAGTTCGGGCGGGTTGAAGACGGCGGCGACGTAGGGCATGACGTCGAGCAGCAGCTCGTGGACGGCGGCCTTGCACTCGTCCGTCTCCTCGAAGAGCTCGGAGAGGACCTTGACGCCGAAGCCGATGTGGCGCTGCTCGTCGCGCGAGACGTTCGCCCATGCCCTCGACGAAGCCGGGCATCGTGCCCTCCTTGGCGAAGAAGTCCTCGATGAAGTGCTGGCCGGGCTGGGCCATCGAGGCCTCGACGACCAGGTGGTAGAGCGCGATCGCCTGGGCGAACTTCGGCAGCGAGCGGTCGCGGCGAAGCTCCTCGGCCATGCGGTCGAGCCGGTTGAAGACGTTGCGGTAGCCCCAGTTGAGCTCGGGCTCGGTCGAGGCGAGCGTCGCCTGGATCGTGTCGCCGGCGCCGATGACCTCCTTGAAGAAGCGGTGGAAGAAGACGGCGTGGCGGACCTCGTCGACCTGCTGGGTCGCGAGGAAGTACTTCTGCTCCTCGCGCGGCGCGGCGTCGATGTAGGGGGAGAGGTTGTCGGCGACCGAGTCCTCGCCGTAGAAGAACATCGAGTAGATCCAGCGCCCCGACTTCTTCTGCATGTCGGTGAGCGCAGCCCAGCCCTTTGCGTCCTCGGTGAGGTCGATCGAGGTGGCGCTCCAGTTCGAGCGCCTCCCAGCGGCGGTAGAGGTCGTCGTAGGAGATCGCGTTAGCCGCCTTGATCCCGTCGTTCTGCGCAACGCTCATCGTCTTACCTCCGTTCTGGTCGCCTGGGTGGCCGAGTACTAACTGACTCAGCGGTCAGTTAGTAGCCTGATCCACGTGGAGGGTCATCGCACCAGCGACCAGTGCGCGCGCCTGTCCGCCGCCGACCGCCGCGCGGCGATCCTCGAGGCCGCGCTCGAGGTCTTCTCCGAGCGCGGCTTCTCCGAGGCGTCGCTCGACGACGTCGCCGCCGCGGCGGCATCTCGAAGGCGCTCATCTACGAGCACTTCGACTCGAAGCGCGAGCTGCAGGTCGTCCTCCTCGACACCTACCTGCACGAGCTGATCGAGGCCGTGGTCGAGCGCGGTCGCCGCGCGCGACGACCGACGAGGAGCGGCTGCGCGCCGGCATCGACGCCTTCCTCGTCTTCGCCTCCGAGCACCCGGCGGTCCTTCGCCTCCTGACCCGGAACGTCTCGGACCCGGTCGCCGGCGAGACGATCGACCGCCTGCGCGAGGAGGCCGCGACGACGATCGCGTCGATCATGGCCCAGAACGCGCCCGAGCCCGGAGCCCGGCGACCTCGACATCGAGACGACGGTCGCGATCATCGCCCACCTCATGGCGGGCGGCATCCAGTTCCTCGCGGGCTGGTGGATCGACCACCCCGAGGTCCCGCGCGAGCAGGTCGTCGAGCTGGCGATGGGCGTCAACTGGATCGGCCTCGAGCGCCTGGGCGAGGGCGTCCGCTGGAAGCGCGATGATCCGGGTAGCGGAGCGGAGCGCCGAGGAGCTTCTGACGCGGCCTCGACGAGGTGCGTCGCGCTCCCGCCGACGAGGGCACGCTCGAGCTGATCGTCCGCCGCCCGGCGACCGAGGAGCGCGAGATCGCTCGAAGACGCGGAGCTCGACCTTGAAGGAGGGTCTCGTCGGCGACATCTGGGCGGAGCGCCCGAGCTCGAAGACGGGCGAGCCGAACCCCGAGGCGCAGGTGACCGTGATGAGCGCTCGCGCCGCGGCGCTGGTGGCCGACGGCGACGATCCCGGACGGCTGGGCTCAGGCGGGCGACCAGCTCTACGTCGACCTCGACCTGAGCGAGGCGAACCTGCCGCCGGGCACGCGGCTCGAGATCGGCGACGCCGTGCTCGAGGTCACCGCCGAGCCGCATCTGGGCTGCGGCAAGTTCATCAAGCGCTTCGGCGTGGACGCGATGAAGCTCGTGAACTCCGAGGAGGGCCGGGCGCTGCGGCTACGCGGGCGTGAACACGCGGGTCGTGGTGCCGGGCACGGGTGCGCCAGGGCGACGCGGTGCGCAAGCTAGGTTCAGGGCTCGCCAACGGCTCACTAAAGGGGTCGGGTGTAAGGGGGGCATGCGGAACGTTCGGAGGGTTGTGCTTGTTATGCATGCACAACTCTCCTCTCGATCGCCGGATGCGCTCATTCGTTCGATTGCGGCTCGGCAGAACGGTGTGGTATTTCGCGAGCAGCTCTTGGATGGCGGGCGTGACCAAGATGCAGATCCAGACCCGATTGGCCGACGGGCGTCTCGTCGCGCTTCATCGCGGGGTCTATCTCGTCGGCGCCGTGCCTTCTGAGCACGCTTACTCCCAAGCCGCCCTCTTTGCGTGTGGTGACGGCGCGGTCCTAAGTCATCGGAGCGCGGCGGCGCTGTGGAAGCTCTGGCCTTACCCGGCAACGGCTCACCCATGGGTGACGGTGCCGCCGGCGAGGCATGTCGTGCGTTCTTGCATCGTTGTTCGCAGGGCACCGCTCGAACCCAAGGACGTGCGGCGTCGTTTCAGGATGGCTGTGGTCAGCCCGCCACGCGCGGTTCTGGACTGCGCGTCGCTCTTCGACGACGACTATGAGCTCGAAGCCTTCGTGGCCGACGCTGCATTCCGACGCCTTGCTTTCGAGCACGAGCTTCGCGACCAGCTCGACCGAAACTCGGGCCGTCCGGGAACGGCATCGCTTCGAAGGATCCTCGACCTGGAAGGCGGCCCGCGGCGAACACGATCACGGGGAGAACGCTGGTTCCTCCGCCTGCTTCGAAAGCACAGGATCAATGGCTACGAGGTCAACGAGATAGTTCATGGCAAGGAGGTCGACTTCCTCTGGCGAGATCACGGGTTCTGCGTCGAGCTCGATGGCTGGGACGGCCACTCCAGCCGAATCGCGTTTGAGCGCGACCGCGTGAAATGGGCGCACCTCCAGGCGAATGGCGTCGACGTCATGCCGATCTCGCCGAGGCAGGCGCAGCGTGATGAGCAGGGAACGATCAGGCGTCTTCGCCAGACGCTGGCTCGCAAGGGCTCAACAACGACTCACTAAAAGGGGATGGATCCAACGTGCCGGCGACCCGCGGAGCGCCATGTTTTCGATCGTGCGGAGCGCTTGTGATTGCTGAGCATGCACAACTCTCCGATCGATGGCTCACGAGGACGCCCTACGCCAGCTTCGGGCTCGTCCAGTCCTCCGCGAGGCGTTCCGCCAGGAGCGCCGGCAGCTCGTCGGCCGCCACGCGCTCCTGCGTCAGCGAGTCGCGGTCGCGCAGGGTGACGGTGCCGTCCTCGAGCGTCTGGCCGTCGATCGTGACGGCCCACGGCGTGCCGATCTCGTCGTGGCGGCGGTAGCGCTTGCCGATCGCGCCGCCCGCGTCGTACTCGGCCTGCATCGCGGAGCGCGAAGCTCCTCGAAGATCTCTCGCGCGCGCTCGGGCATGCCCTCCTTGTTGACGAGCGGGAGCACCGCGACCTTGACCGGCGCGAGGCGCGGGTGGAGCCGCAGCACGGTCCGCTTCGTGCCGTCCTCGAGCTCCTCGACCTCGTAGGCGTCGACCAGGAACGCGAGCGTCGCGCGGTCGGCGCCCGCCGCCGGCTCGATCACGTGGGGGACGTAGCGCTCGCCCGTGCCCTGGTCGAAGTACTCGAGCTTCTCGCCCGAGAACTCGGCGTGCTGGGTCAGGTCGAAGTCGCCGCGGTTGGCGATGCCCTCGAGCTCCGACCAGCCGATCGGGAAGAGGTACTCGACGTCCGACGTGCCCGACGAGTAGTGCGAGAGCTCGTCGGCGTCGTGCGGGCGGAGGCGCAGCATGTCGGGCCGGATGCCGAGGCGGGTGTACCAGCTGAAGCGCTCCGAGCACCAGTGGTCGAACCACTCTGGGCGCCTCGTCGGGCGGCACGAAGAACTCCATCTCCATCTGCTCGAACTCGCGCGTGCGGAAGATGAAGTTGCCGGGCGTGATCTCGTTGCGAAACGACTTGCCGACCTGGGCGATGCCGAACGGCGGCTTCTTTCGCGCGAAGCTCAGGACGTTCTTGAAGTTGATGAAGATCCCCTGCGCCGTCTCGGGGCGAAGGTACGCCTGCAGAGCCGGTGTCCTTCACCGGCCCGACCGTCGTCTCGAACATCAGGTTGAACTGGCGGACCTCGGTCAGATCGTGCGTGCGGTCCTCGGTCTTCGGCAGGTTCGCCTTGGCCGGGCACAGCTCGTCCGCGGTCGAGATGGTCGGCGCGAAAGCGCTTCTTGCAGGCGCGGCAGTCGACGAGCGGGTCGGTGAACCCCGCGAGGTGGCCGGACGCCTCCCAGACGCGCGGGTGCTGGAGGATCGCCGAGTCGAGCGCGACGATGTCGTCGCGCTCGGAGAGCATCGAGCGCCACCACTCGTTCTTCACGTTCGTCTTCAAGAGAACGCCGTAGTGGCCGTAGTCGTAGGTCGAGCCCAGGCCGCCGTAGATCTCAGACGACGGGAACACGAAGCCGCGCCGCTTGCAGAGCGACACGATCTCGTCCATCGTCACGCCGGTTCGCGCGGCTTCGTCTGCCATCGCTCGCCGGAATCTAGCATGCGTTGGCCCGCTGCGATACTCACGCCGCGATGCCGATCTACGAGTACCGCTGCGAGAACGGGCACGAGTTCGAGGCCTTTCAGTCCATGTCGGAAGACCCGATCTCCGAGTGCATGGAATGCGGCGCGCCGCCGAGCGCGTCCTGAGCGCCCCCGCGGTCCACTTCAAGGGCTCCGGCTTCTACACGACCGACTACGCCCGCAAGGGGTCAAAGGCGTCGTCGGCGGAGCGGCTCGAAATCTTCGTCTGAGAGCTCGTCGTCGAAGAGCTCGCCTCGAAGAGCGACTCCGATCCTCGAAGAAGTCTTCGGACTCCTCGGCTCGAAGTCCGACTCCTCGAAGAATCGAGCTCCAGCTCGTCGAGCACGACTCAGAAGTCGACGCGCTAGCCCGCCGGGCTGCAGACGGGTCGTTCTCCGGCTCGTCGCCGGTCAGCTTCTTGACCGCCTTGATGCACTCCTCGACCGGCACGATCAGCGGGTTGCGCGCCGATGTCCGACCGGCTTCAGCACGGCTCGAGTCCGAGCTGCCGCCGATCGCCGCGGCGAAGACGAACTGCGGCATCGTGAGCGCGCCCATGTCGGAGACGAACGCCTTCGGCGCGTTCCAGCCGATCAGCGGGCCCTTGATGAAGTTGTAGGGAATCCGCAGCGGGATCGGTGAGCCGGTCCTTCATGCCCTGGAGGATCAGCTGCTGGAACTGCGCGCGGTCGAGGTCGGAGATCGGGCTCGCCGCACGTCGAGGTCCGCGTCCGCGCCAGCGCCAGCGCCTTCTCGCCCGAGAGCGTCTCCTCGCCCGGGCCGAGGTCGATCCTGAACGCGCCGCCCGAGATCTCGTTGCAGACCTGGCGGTCGAGATCCACCTTGACGCCGCCGACCGAGTCGATCAGGTCCTCGAAGCCGGCGAAGTCGACGATCGCGATGTGGTTGATGTCGATGCCGAGGAAGTCCTCGACGGTCTCGATCTGAAGCTCGGCGCCGCCGAACGCGTAGGCGGAGTTGATCTTGTCGTTGCCGAAGCCCGGGATCGCGGCCAGCGTGTCGCGCGGGATCGAGAGCTTCTCGAAGGCGCCGCCGCCGGCGCGGAGCACCATGAGCGTGTCGGCGCGAGCGCCGCCGGCGCAGGCCGACGGCGTCTCGCCGCTCGCGGCCTGCTCCAGGCACTCCTCGGACTCGGCTCTCGGTCGCCGCCGAAGTCGTCCGAGCGCACGTCGGTGCCCAGGACGAGGATGTTCTGAGGCGGAGACGGCCAGCAGCGGATTGCCGCCGAGCGTGTCGCCGGTGTCGGCGAGCTTCGACTTCTGGATCGTCGCCGAGATCGCGAAGGTGACGAACGAGAGGAGGAGCCAGCCGCCGATCGCGATGCCGATCCACTTGAGCCACGGGCGCCCTTGCCGCTCGGGCTTGGCCGGGGGCTGGGCCGGCTCGGCTTGCGTCTTCTCGCGCCTCCGGGCCGGACCTTTTCGCGCAGCGAGCCGAGGTCCGGCTTGCCGAAGCTCGGCCCACGGCGCGACTTATAGACCTTGTAATCGGGGGGCGGCTTGGGCCGCTCGTCGTCGCTGGAGCTGATCGGGGCCATTGACTAGAAATACTCGCTCATGGGTTCTGCACCTTCCCCCGGCGCACGCCGCGCCACCCGTCGCGATCGGCGCCGATCTGGGCGGCACGAAGATGCTCGTGGGCGTCGTCGCGGGAGGGCCCGAAGGTACTTCACAGGGTCGAGGAGGTGAGCTTCGGCCGCTCGCCGGAGGAGGTGCTCGACACGATGGAGCTCGAGCTCCGCGCGGCGCTCGAGGCGCACCCCGAAGCGCGCGCCGCCGGCCTCGGCATCCCCTGCACGATCGACCAGGAGCGCGGCCTTGCGATCAGCGCCGTGAACCTGCCGATCGTCGAACGTGCCGATCCGGGACGTCATGTCCGAGCGGCTCGGCATCCCGGTCGTCCTCGACAACGACGGCAACGCGGCGGCGCTCGCCGAGCACCGCTGGGGCGCCGCGCGGGGCGCCACGAACGCGGTCCTGCTCACGATCGGCACCGGGATCGGCGGCGGCCTGATCATCGACGGCAAGGTCTATCGCGGCTCGACCGGCGCCGGGGCCGAGCTCGGCCACATGGTCATCGACACCGACGGGCCGCCCTGCCAGGGCAACTGCCCGAACCACGGCTGCGCCGAGGCGGTCGCGTCGGGCACGGCGCTCGGGCGCGAGGCGCAGGCGGCGGCCGAGCGCCACCCCGAGTCGGCGCTCGGGCAAGCTCCTGCGAAGCCGGCGAAGAGGTGAACGGCCGCGCCGCGACGGCCGCGGCGATCGCGGGCGACGAGGTGGCGCGATCGGCGTGATCGAGGTGCATCGGCCGCCGCCTGGGCGCCTTCGCGAGCGGCCTCGCGAACGTCTTCGAGCCCGACGTGATCGTCTTCGGCGGCGGCGTCCTGGCCGCCGGCGAGATCCTGCTCTGGGCCCGATCCGCGAGGAGGTCGAGCGGCGCTCGCTGCCACCGATGAACCGGACGCGCATCGCCCACGCCGAGCTCGGGCCCGAAGCAGGCATGATCGGCGCCGCGACGATGGCGATGGATGCTGGAGACTAGCTGATGCCCGGACGCCTCGTCGTCTGCCCGACCCCGATCGGGAACATGGACGACATCACCGAGCGGGTGAAGGTCGCCCTGTCCGAGGCCGACATCGTCGCCTGCGAGGACACCCGGCGCACCGGGCTCCTGTTCGAGCGCCTGGGCCTGCGCCGCCCGCGCCTGGTCTCGAACCACGAGGGCAACGAGTCCGAGCGCGCGCGCCAGCTCGTGGGCGCGATCGAGCGCGGCGCGAAGGTCGCGCTGATCTCCGACGCGGGCACGCCGGCGATCTCCGATCCCGGCTACCGCCTGATCGGCGCCTGCATCGACCGCTCGATCGACGTCGAGGTCCTGCCCGGGCCGTCGGCCGTGATCACCGCGCGTCGTCGCCTCGGGCCTGCCGACCGACCGCTGGCGCTTCGAGGGCTTCCTGCCGCGCCGGGCGGGCGCGCTCGAGAGCGTCCTCGGCGGGGGGCCAGACGGTGGTCGCCTTCGAGTCGCCCCGGCGCCTGCCCGAGTCGCTCGCGGCCCTCGCGGCGCTGGCTCCCGATCGGCCGGCAGCCGTCTGCCGCGAGCTCACGAAGATGCACGAGGAGGTCGTGCGCGGCACGCTCGCCGAGCTCGCGCGGCGCTTTCGCGACGAGGTGAAGGGCGAGATCGTGGTCGTGATCGGCCCCGCGGCTCGCTGCGAGCTCGTCGTCGCCGGACATCGCCTTCGCCGTCGACGCCCTGCGCCGCCTTGTCCAGTCCGGCGCACGGCCGCGCGCGGCCGCGGGCGTCGTCGCCGCGCTGACCGGCACCCGGGCGAACGAGCTCTACACGGCGCTCACGGGCCGGGAGCCCCGCGAGTAGGCCGCAAGAGGTCGATCGCGTTAGCGAGCGCATTAAGCGTGCGCCGATCCGTAGAAACCACGGACGCTGGACGCCCGAGTAGGGCTACGATCACGCCGAGGAGTTTGGCTGGACGTCCAGGGCCCAGGATGGGCGCCGGGCGGACGGCTGGAAAGGTTTGATCGGCGGAAAAGTGAGCAGAACTCGGTGAACCCCGGAACGCCGAGCGAGGCGCTGCCCCAGCGCCGCTACGCCCTTGCCCGCGTCCTCGCGCGTGGGCGCGCTCCTCGCTGCGATCGCGTGGGTCATCGTCATGTTCTTCGGCGACGACGGCGGGCGCCAGTACAAGCTCCTGTTCGAGACGGGCGGCCAGCTCGTCCGCGGCAACGAGGTCCTCGTCGCCGGCCAGAAGGTCGGCACGATCGACTCGCTCGACCTCGACCGACGACGGGCAGGCCGAGGTCTCGATCTCGACGGATCGGCCCGCTGACCGAGGGCACGACGGCCCAGATCCGCGCGACCTCGCTCTCGGGCATCGCGAACCGCTACATCGCGCTCCAGATGGGCCCGACCGACGAGGAGATCGAGGACGGCGCGACGATCGCGGCCGACGCGACGACCTCGCCGGTCGACATCGACCAGCTCTTCTCGATCTTCGACGAGGACACGCGGGCATCGCTCCAGGACGTCTTCAAGGGCCAGGCGGCCATCTACGCGGGCGACCCCGAGGCTCTCGCGCGAGGCGTACAAGTACCTCGCGCCCGGGCCTCCAGTCGACCGAGCGCTTCCTCGCCGAGCTCACCGCGGACCAGGAGGTGCTTGCCGCAGTTCCTCGCCTCGGGCTCCGACGTCTTGGGCGCCGTCGCCGAGCGCCGCGACGACCTCTCCGTCGCTGACCGAGAACGCCAACACCGCGCTGTCGGCGATCGCCGCCGAGTCCGAGTCGCTCGACCAGGCCCTGGCCGTCCTGCCGCCGACGATGCGCCAGGCGAACACGACCTTCGTGAACCTGCGCGCCGCGCTCGACGACGTCGACGTGCTGGTCGAGACGGCGAAGCCGGCGACCGAGGACCTCGCGCCGTTCCTGCGCGACCTGCGCCCGGTCGCCGAGAAGGCCGTCCCGGTCGTCAACGACCTCGCAGGCACCGTCGAGCGTGCCGGGCCCGCTCGAACGACCTGACCGACGCGCTCTTCGCACCTGCCCGAGCTCCAGAGCGCGCGCCGCGGATACGTCCGAGCAGGGCATCGACGCGATGGACGTGTCCGAGGAGAACGTCGCGGTCACCCGCGCCGTACAGCCCCGACCTGATGGCGCTCGTCAGCCGCCTCGGCCAGGTCACGGGCTACTACTCGGCCGACGGCCACTACGCCCGCACGATGCCGGTCACGAACATCTTCGCGCTACGACAACGCGACCGACCAGCTCGAGCCGACCTACAACGACCCCGACCAGCAGTACGACTTCTACACGTCCGACGGCCAACGCGTTCCCGCCGTTCGGCTTCCAGCGCTGCCCGGGCACCGCCTCCCAGCCCGCCGAGGACGGCTCGACGCCGTTCGTCGAGGACGAGGTCGCCGGACAACTGCGACCCGAACGCCGTCGTCCCGTTCGGAGACTGCGCCCATGAGGCGCATCTTCGGCATCTTCGCGGCGCTCGTCGCCACCGCGGCGCTCCTGTTCGTGGGCTCCGGCGCCTCCGAGGAGGACGGGCGACGAGTACCTCGTCCGCGCGATCTTCGACAACGCCAGCTTCCTCGTCGAGGACGAGGAGGTGCGCGATCGCCGGCGCCAAGGTGGGCGAGGTCGAGTCGGTCGGCGTCACCCTCGAGGGCGAGCGCGCGCACGCCGACGGCTCGGACGATCCCGGCAAGGCGATCGTCGTCATGCGGATCACCGAGCCCGGCTTCCAGGACTGGCGCGAGGACGCCTCGTGCCTGGTCCGCCCGCAGTCGCTCCTGGGCGAGAAGTTCGTCGAGTGCGCAGCCGACCCAGCCGCGCGCGCCGGGCACCGAGCCGCCGCCCGAGCTCGAGGTGATCCCCGACGGCGAGCCGGGCGAGGGGCAGCGCTTCCTGCCGGTCGAGAACAACGGCAAGTCCGTCGACCTCGACCTGATCAACAACATCATGCGCGAGCCGTATCCGGACCGCTTCCGCCTGATCCTGAACGAGCTCGGCATCGGCCTGGCCACGCGCGGCGAGGACCTCGAGGAGATCATCGTGCGCGGCAACCCGGCGCTGCGCGAGACCAACGAGCTGCTGGCGCTGCTCAAGGGCCAGACCGCAGGCGCTCAACAACCTCGCGCGCGACGGCGACCGCGTCGCTCGCGCCCGCTCGCCCGGGAGCGCGAGCACCTCACCGGCTTCATCAACAACGCGACCGTGGCCGGCGAGGCGACCGCCGAGCGCGCCGCCGAGCTCGAGGCGGGCTTCCAGCGGATGCCGCGCCTTCTTCCGCGAGCTCCGCCTGACGATGACCGAGCTCGAGGGCTTCACGGACGCGGCGACGCCGGTCATCTCCGACCTCGGCGACGCGGCGCCCGCGCTCACGCGCTCGACCGAGGCGCTCGGGCCCGTTCTCGCGCGCCAGCCGGCGTCGGCGTTCATCTCGCTCGGCGACGAACGCCGAGGAGGCCCGGCCCGACCTGGTCGCCTCGGTGCCGGTCATCCAGGACCTCGGGCAGGCTCGCCGAGGACACGAAGCCCACGCGCGCCAGCTGCTCGACACGCTGCTCACCGACTTCCGCGAGAACGCCGGCCTCGAGAACCTGATGCGCTTCTTCTTCTTCGGAGCCGGCGCGACCAACGGCTTCGACTCCTTCGGCCACTTCATGCGCGCCGTCGTCCCGGTGAACAACTGCTTCACCTACAAGACCGAGCCCGGAGCCGGGCTGCGACATCAACTTCTTACCGCACCGTCGAGCAGATCCGCCGTCAACGCGGCGCAGCGCTCGCCGTACGGACCCGACGCGCCGGAGCGCGCTGCGACCCGAGGCAGCATCCGAGGCGGCGCTGTCCGAGGCCGGCGCTCGGAGCGAGTCCGATCTCGAGCGAGCCGGTGCCCAGGATGATCTTCGCCGAAGCCGAGCGCGTCGACGTCGCGACCAAGCGCGCGCTCCTCGACTTCCTGATCGGCGAGGAGGACCCGCGATGAGGCGCAACGTCGGCTCGACGCTCGCCGCCAGCCCGACGATGGTCGGCTCGATCACCGTGCTGATCGCCGTCGTCGCCGTCTTCCTCGCCTACAACGCGAACTCGGGCCTGCCCTTCGTCCCGACCTACAACATCTCGGCCGAGGTGCCGAGCGCAAACTCGCTGGTCCCGGGCAACGAGGTCCGGATCGGCGGCGTCCGAGTCGGCGTCGTGAGCGACGTCACGCCGGTCGCTCACGAGGACGGCTCGGTGTCGGCGCGCTTCGACCTGACCCTCGACGAGGACGCCCGGCCGATCCCGGTGGACTCCGAGATCGTGATCCGCGCGCGATCCGCGCTGGGCCTCCAGTACCTCGAGATCAACCGCGGCACCTCCGACGAGGGCTACGAGGCCGGCGCGACGATCCCGGTCGACGTCGGCCGAGCCCGAGCCGGTCGAGTTCGACGACGTGCTCTCGACCTTCGACGAGCCGACCCGCGAGGCGATCCAGGCCAACCTGGTCGAGTTCGGCAACGCGCTCGCCGGCCGCGGCGTGGACCTGAACGCGGCGCTCGGCGAGCTGCCGGAGACGCTCGAGGTGCTCGAGCCCGTCGCTCGCAAACCTCTCGCGACCCCGACACGCAGCCTCGTCGCGGTTCATCGCGCTCTGGCTGCGACCGCCGCGGAGGTCGCGCCGGTCGCCGAGGAGCAGGCGCAGATGTTCGTCGCGCTCGACACGACCTTCGGCGCGTTCGCGAACGTCGCGCGGCCGTTCATCCAGGAGACGATCTCCGAGACGCCGCCGACGCTTGACGTGGGCACCGACGCGCTGCCGGTGATCCGCCCGTTCCTGGCGAACAGCGCCGGCGCTCTTCAAGGACCTCCAGCCGGGCGTCGACGCGTTCGCCGCGACCTCGCCCGCGATCGCGGACGCGCTCGAGGTCGGCGCGCCGGTCCTGCGCGACTCGGTCGCCTTCAACGAACAGCTCGGCCCGACCGCGCGCAGCGCTTCGCTCGCCTGAACGACGACGAGGGCGCGCGCGACGGCATCGAGCGCCTGCGCGAGACGTCAGACCGTGCTCGAGCCGACGCTTCGGTTCATCACCCCGGCCCAGACGGTCTGCAACTACGCGGCGATCCTCTTCGAGAACCTGCAGAGCCTGTTCAGCCAGGGCACCGGGCCCGGGCACGTGGCAGCGCGCCGAGGTGATCATCGCGCCGGATCGGACCGGGCAACCGACGAGGCGAGCCCGCCGAACAACGAGGGCTCGCCTCCGCGCCGCAACGGTGGCGGCATCGGAGGGGCAACTTCCTCCACACGAATCCGTATCCGAACACCGCCGCGCCCGGCCAGGAGCGCGAGTGCGAGGCGGGCAACGAGCCTTGCATCGTGGCGACCCAGCATGATCGGAAACGTGCCCGGCAACCAGGGCACCAGCACCCGGGAAACGGTGGCGAGCGCCATGACACCCGAGCCAACAGTGCACCCGGCCGCGCAAACCAGACTCAGTACGACCCGCGCGTGTGGGGCGCCAAGTACCGCGGCCGCGGGCCCGTGCCGCTGGCGATCTTCTTCATCCTGCTCCTCGTCGTCGGCTCGTACCTGGCCTACACGAAGGACCTGCCGTTCGTCGGCGGCGGCACCGAGGTCAAGGCGACCTTCCAGAACGCGACGACGCTTCGTACGACGTCGCCGGTCCGCATCGCCGGCGTGAACGTCGGCACGGTCACCGGCGTCGAGGCCGAGGGCGACGTCGCCGAGGTGACGATGACTCTCAAGGACGAGGCGCTGCCGATCCACGAGGACGCGACGGCGACGATCCGGCCCCGCCTCTTCCTGGAGGGCAACTTCTTCGTCGACCTGCAAGCCGGGCACGCCGTCCGCCGCCGAGCTTGGACGACGACGGCGAGATCCCGATCACGCAGACGTCGACCTCGGTCCAGATCGACGAGGTCCTGGCCGCGCTCCAGGGCGACACGCGCGAAGAGCTCAAGGGCCTTCTGTCGGGATACGGCACGGCGCTCAGCTATCAGCCGATCGCGATCGACGACGCCGACCAGGAGCCGATCTCGCAGGGCAAGACCGGCGCGCAGGCGCTTGCCGACTCGCTCCGCTACGGCGGCGAGGCGGGCCGCGGCACGGCGATCGTGAACGACGCGCTCCTGGGCGAGGACGACGCACGACCTCTCCGGCCTGATCCGCGCGCAGCGCGACGTCTTCAAGGAGCTCGGGACGGTCGAGGCCGAGCTCCAGGGCGTGATCACCGCGTTCAACACGACGGCGGGCGCGCTGGCCCAAGAGCAGGACAACGTCCGCGCGACGATCCGCGAGCTCGGGCCGACCTTCGAGGCGGCGCGGCCGTCGCTCGCGAACCTGAACGAGGCGCTGCCGCCGCTCCGCGCCTACGTCCTGGCGCTCGAGCCTGGCGTGGCCGAGCTTCCCGACCTGATCGACGCCGCGACTCCGTGGCTCGACGCCGCCGACGAGCTCCTTGCCGACGACGCGCTCGGCGGCCTGGCGCGAGGAGCTTCGCCGGGGCGCGCCTGTCACCGCCGAGCGCGACCCAGACCGCGCTCCCGCTTGATGGACGAGCTGTCGGATCTCTCGCGATGCGTCACCGACAACGCTCGATCCGACCTTCGACACGGCGATCACGGTCGATCCGAACGTGCCGGCGGCGAACTCGCAGCCGGCCTACCTCGACTTCCTCGACTCGGCGGTCAACACCGCGGGCGCGGCGGCCAACTTCGACGGCAACGGCTCGTACCTGCGGGTCCAGACGGGCGGCGGCGACGTGCTCACGCAGATGACCAACCCGACGTCCGACACCGCGGCAACACACATCCTCTTCGGCAACACGATCGAGCCGGTCGCACGGCTCCCAGCCGCCGCTCCCGGCCGGACAGACGCCGCCGCCGTTCGAGCCGAACGAGCCGTGCTACCGAGTCCGATCCGGCAGACCTCAACGGGCCGCTGCCGCGGTCGGCCCGCCACTGCCGACGGTGAGCCCATGAAGCGCGCGATCCGAGAGCACGCGAAGGAATTCGTCGCGATCGTGGCGCTGGTCGATCTTCGGCCTCGCCGACGACGGGCTACATCCTGGCCAACCAGCAGGCGCCGTACCCGTCGTGGATCCCGTTCCTCGGCGAGGACACGTTCGAGCTCAAGGCCGACCTCGAGACCGCGCAGGCGATCACCCCGGGTCAGGGCCAGACCGTGAACGTCGCCGGGATCAAGGTCGGCGACATCACCGAGGTCGAGCTGGAAGACGGCCACGCCGTGGTCACGATGCTCATCGAGGACCGCTACGCGGGCCTCATCCGCGACGACGCCACCGTCCTGGTCACGGCCGCGAACCGGGCTTCAGGACATGACGCTCGAGGTCGACCCGGGCACGTCGGAGACGGCGCTCGAAGAAGGCGACACGATCCCGCTGGCCTCGAGCGAGCGAAACGTGAACCCGGACGAGTTCCTCGCGGCGCTCGACGGCGACACGCGCGACTACCTGAAGCTCCTCGTCCAGGGCGGCTCGCGCGGCCTGGCCGAGAACGGCGAGGAGGCCTCCGCGGTCTTCCGGCGCTTCTCGCCGCTCGCCAAGTACCTCGCCAAGCTGAACGGGGCGCTCGCAGAGCGCGACGACGCGATCCGCCGCTCGATCACCTCGTTCAAGGAGGTCTCAGAAGCGCTCGGCGGCTCCGACACGCGTCTCGCCGAGTTCGTCTCCTCCTCGAACGACGTGCTCTCGGCGTTCGCCCGACAGGAAGCTTCGCTTGCGGGCCACCTTCCAGGAGCTGCCCGGGCGCCCTGACCGCGACGCGCGAGGCGGTCGTCGCGGGCGACGTGTTCGCCCAGGAGCTCGGGCCAGCCGCGACCGCCCTGCTTCCCTCCGGCCGAGGCGCTCAAGCCCGCGCTCGAGGAGACCTACCCGTTCTTCCGCGACACCGAGGAGCCGATCCGCGAGCAGATCACGCCGTTCGCCCGGGACACCCAGGAGTTCTTCGAGGAGCTCCGCAAGACGACGACGAAGCTGAACGACACGACGCCGGCCCTCGTCGGCGGCCTCGACGAGCTCAACCGGGTCTTCAACGCGCTCGGGCACAACCCGCCCGGCGCCGAGGAGGGCTACCTCTTCTGGGCGAACTGGCTCGGCCACAACGCGAACCAGACCTTCAACATCCAGGACGCGAGCGGACCGGTTCTGCGCGCGATTCCCTTCACAGTCATGTCAGACCGCCGATCTGGCCGAAGGCGTCGCCCTCTCGTTCGACACGCTCAAGACCCTGATCGAGGCGACTCGAATCCCCTCGTTCTCCGTGATCTGCCCCCGCGACCCGTACAGCGAAATGGAAACACGTCCACCAACAGCCATCCGCATCCTGATCGCCGTCGGCTTCGCGATCTCGTGCTTCGCCCTGGCGCTGTTCCTCTGGGTCGCCTTCGGCGGCCCCGTCCCGCTCGCCTCTGAGGGCTACCGGGTCCAGGTCCCGTTCGACGAGGCGACGCAGCTTGCCCAGGAGTCGGACGTGCGGATCTCCGGCGTCTCGGTCGGCAAGGTGAAGGGAATCGAGCTGAACGACGACGGCCAGGCCGAGGCGACGATCGAGCTCGACTCGGCCTACGCGCCGATCCCGTCGGATACCCAGGCGACGCTCCGCCAGAAGACGCTTCTGGGCGAGACATACGTCGAGCTCTCGCCGGGCTCGGAGGAGGCCGAGCCTCTCGCCGAGGACGGGACGCTCGCCGCGGCTCAGGTCGCCGAGTCCGTCCAGATCGACGAAGTCTTCCGCACGTTCGACGAGCCGACCCGCGAGGCCTTCCAGGCGTGGATGCAGACCCAGGCGGCGGCGCTCAGGGGCCGGGGCGAAGACCTCTCGACCGCGATCGGCAGCCTCGAGCCGTTCGCAAGCCAGGCGACCGAAGCCCTGCGCATCCTCGACTCCGACGAGCAGGCGGTGAGCGGGCTGATCTCGAACGGGGGCGAGGTGTTCCAGGCGCTGTCCGAGCGCCAGGGTCAGCTCTCGGGCCTGATCAAGGCGTCCAAGACCGTGTTCGAGACGACCGCCAACCGCAACGCCGAGCTGGAGGAGATCTTCCAGATCTTCCCGACCTTCCTGAAAGAGTCGCGGGCGACGCTCGCCGCGCCTCGAGGAGTTCGCGATCGACACCGATCCGCTCGTGACGCAGCTTCGCCCCGCCGCACGGGAGCTGAGTCCGACGCTGACGTCACTGGGCGATCTCGCGCCCGACCTCGAGTCGTTCTTCCGCGGGTTCGACCGGACCATCGCCGCCAGCCGCGACGGCTTGCCCGCGCTTCGGAGGTTGCTCGACGACGACCTGCGCCCGCTCCTCGATCGGATCGATCCTTACTTCGCCGAGCTCAACGCCTTGCTCGAGGCGATTGAGCTCTACAAGCCAGAGCTCGCCGCGCTGATCGCAAACGGCGCGGCCGCTTCAAACGGCACCTTGCCGGATCTCGGCACGCCGCACCACTTGCGGACTTCTGCCGTGTTCGGGCCGCAGACGCTTGCGGCATACGACAACCGACTGCGGATCGATCGCTCCAACCCGTACCTGAAGCCGCTGGGATACCTGGATCTGCCGGCCGCGGCCGGCGGGCTTCGCTCGTTCGAGACGCGTCATTGCACGCTGGGGGATCAGGCGCTTCTCGATGACGCCGACTCCGGCGAGTTCCCGGGCGACCTCTACGAAAGGCTGAAGCGGTACGCGTTCTCCGACGAGAACGATTCGGACAACATTCCCGCTCCGCCTTGTACACAGCAGCCAGACTTCCAATCCATCGGTGAAGGTCCCGAGCAAACCCAGTACCTTCATGTTCGGGAGAAGGAGTAGGAATGGAGTCGTTGCGGGAGATGCACAAGAAGCTTGCGCCCGGAATGGCACCGCAACAAGGTGCCGTTTCCGGGGTTAAGACGGGTGTGGGAGCAGAATCCCTCTCGGATGAGGTTCGAGCCCACGTTCGGATGGATCCATCAACCAAGCGGGTCGGGTAATCCGCGGAACCTCAAGAGGAGGAAAGATGCGCAAATCGCGCAACATGCTCGCATCGGGCACTGGCGCTCGGAGCGGTGCTCGTCACCGGATCGGTCGCCCAGGCTCAGACGGGTGCACGGACAATCGCTCAGAGGTGAACGCGGGCATCTCGCCCAACTTCCAGTCGTCCACGAACGCCGGGCCGGCCACGCTGTTCTCGCAGGTCCAGACGTTCGACGCGGATGGCGCACCGAACACGGTCGTACAGCAGGCCGCAGAGCGGGTCACGGTCGAGTTCGACGACGACATGACCATCCTGCCTGGCTCTTCGGCGAGCAAGTTCCCGACGTGTGGCGGTCAGGACTGGGCAACAACCTGGACGCCATGACGACGGCGCAAGCCGCCAGAGAGTGCACGAGTGCCTTGATCGGATCTGGTCAGGCAGAGGCGCTCGTCCCGTCAGCCTCGACCCCGCCGTCCTCACAGCTCGAGGTCACGGTGACGACGATCAACGGCCCTGAGACGGATGCAGGCGGCCCTTGCTCGGTCCTCACCGGGACTCCCGGCCAGGCTGGCCCCGAGGGGTGCGAGTACGTCGGCGGTCTCCGCAGATCATCCTGCACGCGTATCAGCCCAATACCGGCGTCATCAACACGACCGGCGGCGAGGTGCAGCCCTCGACCGACGTTTCGGCCGACTACGGCTCGAAGCTCGTGGTCAACGACGCGCCGGACATCGGCGGCGACGCCGGCTCGCTGATCCTCTTCAACTCGACGGTCGGCAAGACGCTGATCGAGACGAAGGTGAAGAAGAACAACACGAAGAAGGAGAAGACGAAGGTCAGCCAGGTCCCGTTACATCTCGGCCACTTGTGAGAGTGACGGGACGGCGGCGGCTGGGAGCCCACTGGAGTGGGACTTCAAGGGCAACTTCGTCTACGACGACGGCACGACCGGCAGCGACACCTACCAGCAGAAGTGCTCGAACGAGACGGTTCCGGATCCCACTCCGTAACTGAGATCCGGATCGGTCGCCTCAGAGAGCGCGACCAAGGAGTTGAGAAAGGGCGGCCCTCGGGCCGCCCTTTCTTTCGTGCATATGCTCGGAGCGTGGCCTTCTACATCACGACGCCGATCTTCTACGTCAACGCGGAGCCGCACCTTGGCCACGCGTACTCGACGATCGCGGCGGACGTCTTCGCGCGCCACATGCGCCAGCGGGGAGAGGATGTCTTCTTCCTGACCGGCACGGACGAGCACGGCGAGCCTGTCGAGCTGGCCGCCGAGCGCGAGGGGATCTCGCCGCAGGAGCTGGCGGATCGAAACGCACCGCGCTTTCAGGCGATGGCCGAATCGGTGAACGCGTCGAACGACTTCTTCATTCGCACTTCCGATACCAGGCACACGGACCGGGTCGCCGACGTGATCCAGCGGGTCTACGACTCGGGCCACGTCTACGAAGGGACGTACGAAGGGCTGGTACTGCCCGCGGTGCGCCGACTTCAAGACCGAGCGCGAGCTCGGGCCTGGCAACACCTGCCCGATCCACGAGATCCCGCTCGAGCTCGAGACCGAGCAGAACTGGTTCTTTCGCCTCTCCTCCTTTCAGGACCGCCTGATCGAGCTGTACGAGCGGGAGCCGCTGTTCGTCGTGCCGGACTTCCGGCGAAACGAAGCGCTCTCGTTCATCCAGCGCGGGCTCGATGACGTCTCGCTTTCCCGCGCGAAGCTGAAGTGGGGGATGCCGCTGCCGTGGGATCCGAGCCAGCGGATGTACGTGTGGTTCGACGCTCTTCTCAACTACTACACGGCGCTCGGCTTCGCCCGCGAGGGAGAGGACCTGACAGAGCGCTTCTGGCCCGCGGCGTTTCACCTGCTCGCCAAGGACATCTTGAAGTTCCACGCCGTGATCTGGCCGGCACTCCTGATGGCGGCGGAGATCGAGCCGCCAAGAGGGATGGTGATCCACGGCTACCTCATGATGGGCGAGAAGAAGATGTCGAAGTCGCTCGGCAACGTCCTGGATCCGTTCGAGGCGATCGACCGGTATGGCTCGGACGCGCTGCGGTTCTACTGCCTGCGCGAGGTGTCGTTCGGCCAGGACGGCTCGGTTTCGGCGGCCGGCTTCGAGTCGCGCTACGAGACCGAGCTCGCCAACGATTTCGGCAACCTCGCGAGCCGCACGCTCGCGATGGTCGATCGCTATCGCGACGGCGTCGTGCCCGACGCGAAGCCCGATCCGGAGCTGAGCGACGGTGCCGACGGCTTGGACGGGCTAGGGGCGGAGGTGCGCGATCTGATCGACCGGGCCGAGCCAAGCCAGGCGCTCGAGGCGATCTGGGTGCGCGTGAGGCGGGTCAATCGCTACGTCGAAGAGACGCGGCCGTGGGACCTCGCCAAGGACGAGTCCTCGCTCGGAGCGTCTCGATCAGGTGCTCTACAGCCTGGCCGAGGCGCTCCGGGTGCTGACGCTCGGCGCTGCTGCCGTACGTCCCGGTCGCGGCTGAGAAGCTCCTCGATGCGCTCGGCGAGGAGGAGCGAGAGCTGGCGGAGTTCGGCTCGCGAGGTGGCGACGTCCGCGTCGAGCGGATCCCGCCGCTGTTCCCAAAGCTCGAGCCGGCGACTTGACGCCGCCGGCCTTCATCGCCAACGAGCTTCGCAAAAGCTACGAGTCCAACGAGGCGCTCCGGGGAGTCTCCCTCGAGGTGTCGGAAGGCGAAGTGGTCGGCCTGCTGGGGCCCAACGGCGCGGGGAAGTCGACCCTCGCGAAGATCGCTTGCGGGCTCGTACGCCCGACCGGCGGAAGCGCCGAGGTCGCAGGGCACCCAGCGGGAAGCTCCGAAGCGCGGGCGCGAATCGGGTATCTGGCGGAGCTCTTTCGCTTTCCGGCATGGGCGACGGCGAACGAGCTCCTCGTTCTTCACCAGCGTCTCTCCCGCTCGGAAGACGGGGCGGGCGAACGGGCCGACCTGCTGGAGCTAGTCGGGCTCTCGGACGCGGCTTCGACGCGGGTCGGGAAGATGTCCAAGGGAATGCAGCAGCGCCTAGGGATCGCGCAGGCGCTCGTCGGCAGTCCGCGGCTCTTGCTCTTGGACGAGCCGACAAGCGCGCTCGACCCGGCGGGCCGGAAGGTCGTGCGCAATCTGCTGGCGGAGGTGCGATCGCGTGGCGTCTCAGTCCTCCTCTCGTCGCACCTCCTCTCCGAGGTGGAGCTTGTCTCGCGACCATGTCGCGATCCTCGTCAAGGGCGAGGTCGTCGAGCGTGGCACGGCGGCAAGCTTCAGAAGCCGCGCGGGGTGCAGGGTGGAGACGGGCTCAGGGAGTCGGCTCTTCGAGGGCGCGGGCCGCGAGGATGCGCCGCGGATCGTCGGAGACCTCGTCGCAGGCGGTGAAGAGCGTCTTCAGCGTCGAGGTGCTCTCGTCGACGCTCGAGGACGCCTACCTCGAGGCGGTCGGAGAAGACGCGTCGTGAGCCGCTTTACGGATGCGCGGATCATCGTGGGCTACGCGATCGCCGAGAGCATGCGGCGGCGTGTCGTCGCGGTGGTCGTGGTCCTGACCGTCGCCTTCCTCGCCCTATACGGGCTGGGCGTTTATTTCGCGTTCGAGGAGGTCGAGAATCAGGGGCTGACCGGAGGCGATCTGGTGGACGAGCAGGCGCTCGTCGGCGGGACGATCTTCGGACTCGCGATGTTCGCCATCCTGTTCTTGGGGAGCGTGCTCGCGATCTTCCTGACCAACGGCGTGGTGCGAGGCGATGCCGACGCTGGGTTGCTCCAGCCGATCGTGGTCCGTCCGGTCGGGCGTGGGACGCTCCTGGTCGCGCGGTGGGCCGGAGCGGCGAGCGCGACGACCGTCTACGTGCTCGCTGTCTATGCGAGCGCGCTGGTCTTGACCACCGCCGTTGGCGACTGGACGTCCCGGTAGCGTCGTGATGCCCGCGCTCGCGCTGGCGCTGGCCGTGGCGATCATCGGGGCGATCTCGGTGCTCGTCTCCGTCTTCCTGGCGGCCTCCGCGCAGGGCATCGCGGTGTTCATGATCTTCGGCGGCGGTCTTGTCGGCGGCTTGCTGGGGCAGATCGGCGAGGCGCTCAACTCCGACAGCCTGGAGCGAGATCGCCGAGGTGGTCACGACTGCGCTGCCGTTCGAAGCGCTCTACCAGGCGGCGCTCTATCTGATCGCGGCGGACGAGAGCGGTGTGACGCAGACGGCGATCGAGCTTGGCCCGTTCGGAGGCTCCGAGGAGGCCGGCCCCGGACTGGTTGTCTTCTCGCTCGTCTACGTCGCGGGCCTCCTCGGCCTTGCGGTACACGCGTTCGGCCGACGCGATCTCTGACGGCGCACCTCCTCGACCTAGACTGGCGGCGTGGTCGATACCCATGCTCATATCGCGCTTTGCGAGGGAGATCCGGCGGCGCTGGTCGAGCGGGCTCGCGACGCGGGCGTGGACGCGGATCCTGACCGTCGGGCTCGACGAGGAGTCGAACCGCGACGCCGTCTCGCTCGCGAGCGAGCACGAGGCGGTGTTCGCGGCGGTTGGGCGCCATCCGAACTCGGCGACGGGATGGGACGAGGCGGCGCGAGGCTGAGCTGCTGGAGCTGGCTTCGAGCGAGGGTGTGGCCGCGATCGGCGAGACGGGCCTCGACTTCTATCGCGACCGCGCGTCGCGCGAGGAGCAGCTTGCGGCGTTCCGGGCGCAGATCGGGATCGCGCGGGAGGTGGCGAAGCCGCTGGTGATCCACATGCGCTCGGGCGATCCGGGCCGAGGACGACGCGGTGGCCGAATCGTTCGAGCTCCTGGCGGCGAGGCGGAGGAGGTGGAGGTCGTCCTCCATTGCTTCTCGGCTCCGCCCGAGCGCGTTGCCGAGGCGGTTGCGAACGGGTGGTTCTGCTCGTTCGCCGGGAACGTTACGTATCCGAAGGCGGAGCCGTTGCGAGAGGCGGCGCGTCTCGTCCCGGACGAGTCTGATCCTGGTCGAGACGGACGCGCCCTTCCTGGCGCCGCAGTCGCGTCGCGGCAAGCCGAACGAGCCGGCGCTGGTAGTCGAGACGGCGCGCGAGGTCGCGGCGGCGCGGGGAGTCGACGCGGAGGCGTTCGACGCGCTGGTCGAGGAGAACGCCCGCCGGGTCTTCGGCTGGTGAGTGGCCGCGGGGACGGGCGGCGCTTGGGCAGAACTTCCTCGCCGATCCCAATCTGCTGGAGGCGATCGTGCGCGAGGCGGAGCTCGAGCCAGACGACGTGGTGCTCGAGGTGGGCGGCGGGCAGGGCGTGTTGACGGAGCGGCTGGCGGAGATGGCGAGCGCGGTCCACGTGATCGAGATCGACGAGCGGCTGCGCGAGGGCCTGGAGGCGATCGCGGCGCGCCTCGAGGGGGTGAGGCTGGTCATGGGCGATGCGATGAAGGTGGACTTCCGCGCGCTCGATCCGGCGCCGACGGCGATGGTGGCGAACCTGCCGTACTCGGTGGCGACGCCGGTGATCATGCGCTCGATCGAAGAGCTGCCGGAGGTTCGCCGGTGGACGGTGATGGTGCAGCGGGAGATCGCCGACCGGCTGCGCGCGGTGCCGCGGACGAAGGCGTACGGCGCGCCCAGCGTGCTCGCGCAGCTCTCGTGCCGGGTCGAGATGCTGCGCGCGGTCGACCGGGCGGTGTTCAGGCCGCCGCCGCGGGTCGATTCGGCGCTGCTTCGGCTGGAGCGGGTGGCGCAGTGGCCGGGCGCGGCGGTGGCGCGCCTCGTGCGCGGCGGCGTTCGCGCACAGGCGCAAGGCGCTCGCGCGCTCGGTGGCGACGGCGGGCGTGGCGTCGCGCGAGCGCGTGCTCGGAGGCGCTGGCGGCGATCGGGCAAGGCAGCCGACCGCGCGGGCGGAGGAGCTCGAGCCGCAGGAGTTCGTGGCGCTCGCGAAGGAGCTGGAGGCCGTAGATGGTCGTGCGAGCGCCGGCGAAGCTCAACCTGTGCCTTTATCTGGGGCCGGTCGCGCGACGACGGGCTGCACGAGCTGCGCTCGCTCTTCTGCCCGCTCGCGCTGAGCGACCGGATCACGGTGACGACGTCGGATGACGATGCGCGACGAGGTGGTCTGCGAGGGGGTGGAGGGGCCGAATCTGGCCGACGACGGCGCTGCGCGGCGCTTCGCGCGCGCGGGTGGAAGAGCCCGCCGCTTCGGATCGAGATCGACAAGCGGATCCCGGTCGCGGCGGGGCTGGGCGGGGGGAGCGCCGACGCCGCGGCGGTGCTGCGGCTGGCCGAGGGCGAGGTGGACGGGCTGGCAGGAGCTGGCGCTCGAGCTTGGGCGCGGACGTTCCGTCGCAGCTCGATCCGGCGTTCGCGCTGGTCGGCGGCGCGGGCGAGCGGGTCGAGCGACTGCGCGCGCCCGGCGTCGTTCGGGGTGGTGCTGGTGCCGTTCGAGCCGGGCTTGAGCGCGGGCGAGGTGTACGCGGAGGCGGACCGGCTTGGGCTCGGCCGCGCCGCGCGAGGAGCTGGAGGAGATCGAGGCGAAGCTTGCGCGAGGCGGCGGAGGGCGGCGGCTCGCCGCTCGCCTACGCGGAGCTGCTCGTGAACGACCTGGAGGAGGCGGCGCTCTCGCTGCGGCCGGAGATCGGCGAGGCGCTCGAGGCGCTTCGCGGAGGCTGGGGCGGAGGTGGCGTTCGTGACGGGATCGGGGCCGACCGCGGTGGGCCTGTTCGGGGACATCGTGGCGTGCCGACCGGGCGTACGGGGAGCTGGGCCCGGAGTGGGCGGATGCGATCGTCACGGCGTTCCGCGCCATGAGCGCATGACAGGGTTGGCGTGACGCCGATGAAGAAGGTCTGGGAGTTCATCCGCGAGCACCCGCTGATCGTCGTGATCGTGGTGCTCTTCGTCGCCTACCAGGTGTTCGGCGACGCGCTGCCCTCGATCAACCTGGAGCAGGCGCTCGAGGACATCTCGGACTCGCTCGGCAAGTGGACGTATGCGGTGGTCGGGGCGCTCGCGTTCCTGGAGACGGGGGCGTTCGTGGGGCTGGTGTTCCCGGGCGAGACGGCGGTGGTCCTGGCCGGTGCGATCGCGGGCAACGGGACGACGTCGATCGTCGTCACGATCGCGATGGTGTGGGTCTCGGCGTGGCTGGGGGATACGGCGTCGTTCTACATCGGCAAGCGGCTCGGCAAGGACTTCATCCTCCGCCACGGGCCGCAGGGTGCGGATCACGCCGGAGCGCTTCGAGCAGGTGGAGGACTACTTCGGCCGCTACGGCGGCAGGACGATCCTGGTCGGGCAGGTTCATCGGGCTGGTGCGGGCGCTGGCGCCGTTCATCGCGGGCAGCTCGGGGATGACGTATCGCGGCGTTCGCGCCGTACAGCATCCTGGGAACGGGCCTGTGGGCGGCGACGTTCTCGCTCCTCGGCTACGTCCTCGCCGAGAACATCGACAAGGCCGAGGACCTGGCGAGCCGGGGCATCTTCATCTTCGGCGGGACGATCGCGATCCTCGTGGGCGGCTACCTGGCGATCCGCTACATGCGCGTCTCGGAGAACCGCTCGAAGCTGGCGCGGCGGCTGGAGGAGACGCGGCCTGGGGCGGCCGGTGGCGGAGTTCGGGCGGCGGATCGAGCCGCAGGCGCGCTTCTTCTGGCATCGGCTGACGCCGGGCGAGCTGGGGCTCGAGTTCACGACGATCATGGCGCGTCGCTGGCGGTCTCGCTCTTCGTCGTGATCGGCTTCGGGATCGATGGTGAGCGGGCGATCCTGGCCCGACGCCGGGCGACACGACGGCGTTCGAGATCGCGGACGAGCTGCGCTCGGGCTGGCTCGACGACGTGGCGGAGGTCGTGACGCGACTGGGCTCGGCGCTACGTGACGCTTGCGGTGGCGCTGGTCGTGGCGATCGTCGCTCGGGACGAAGAGGATGTGGCCTGAGCTGGTCGTGACGGTGATCGCGGTCGCGCTCGCTCACCTCGCGGTGCCGATCTTGAAGGAGATCGTCGAGCGTCCGCGCCCGGCGGATCCGGTCATCGAGCGTCGAGTGGCTACTCGTGGCCGAGCGGCCACGCCGCGTACGGGATGATCTACGCCTGGATCGCGCTTCCTGCATGGCGGTGCGTGGCCAACGTGCAGCGGGTGTCGGGGACGGTGCTGGTCGTGATCGGGCTTGCGTGATCTCGGCCGCGGTGGGCCTCTCGCGCGTCTATCTGCGCGTTCACTACCTCTCCGACGTGAACTCGGGCGCGGCGTCTGGCGGTCGCGGCGTTCGCGATTTGCTCGGCGGTCGCGCTTCTCGTCGTGCACTTCCGCGACAATGAGGCGAGAGAGCGTGAGCTTTCCTCGGCAGAACTGACGGCGGTCCACTACCTGTTCGGCGGAGCGGGCTTGCTGAGCGTGCTCGCGTTCGGCGCGCTGATCCTGGCGCCGACGATGGGCTCGTTCGGCCGCGGCTGGGAGAAGGCGGCGGCGGCGATCCTGTCGCTGTTCGTCCTGGTCGCGCTGCTCGCGCTCGGCTTCGGCCTGGGCGTCGTGATCGTCTACTACTGGGACGACATCTCGGGCATTCTGAGCTGACCCGGGCGCCAGGCGCTCGGCGCACAGGGCCTTCGCTGCCAGAATTGGAGGTGACGGCGGATTCCAAGAAGGAGTCCGAAGCGCGGCGAAGGCGGCCGATCCGGCGACGCTCGAAGCGCTTTCCGAGGCGATCGAGTCGGGCGCGGGCCTGCCCGCGGTGGCGCGCGCGGCGGCGAAGGTGCTGGGCACGAGCGTCGCGGTGATCGACCGCTCGAGCGTGGTGCTCGCGGTGGCGGCTGCGTCGTCGTCCGAGGAGGGGAAGCTGCTCGGCGGACGGCGACGGGGTGGACTCGGTCGAGCTGCGCGTTGCCGACGCGGTCGTCGGCGAGCTTCGGTTCCGGACGAAGGGCGGGGCGACGTCGGATGCGCCGCTCGCGCGGATGGTCTCGGCGCTCCTGGCGCTCGAGGTCGAGCGCTCGCGCTCGGGCGACTGGGCGTCGGACGAGGCGGCGGGCGAGTTCGTGAACGCCGTCCTCGAGCGGCGGGTGACGGACCGCGGCGACATCGTCGCGCGCGCGGCCGAGGTGGGCGCGGACCTCGAGGGCGGCGCGGGCGTGATCGTCGCGAGGGCGCATCCGCACGTGGCGCAGGACGGCGACTGGCGGGCGCGGGTGCTTGACCGTGGCGCTCCGGGTGCTGCGCACGCAGGCGCAAGGGCTCGGTCGCGGTCGTGCGGCGACGGCGACGCGGCCGAGGTGAGCGCGCTCGTGCCGGCGGCCGACGCCGAGGTGCTCGGGCGCGCGGCCAAGGCGCTCGCGGGCGAGCTTCGCCATTCGCTTCAGGGCTTTCGGGTGACGGTCGCGCACTCGCGCCTGGCGCAGGATCCGGTCGACCTCTACCGCGCCGGCAAGGAGGCGCTGCTCGCCGCCAACGTCGCCGAGGCGGAGGAGCCGGAGGTGCTCGCGTTCGAGGACACGGGCTCGTACCGCCTGCTCCTGCCGGCGATGAGCGAGGACCCGTCCGAGCTCGAGCGCTTCTACGAGGAGACGGTCGCGCCGCTCTCCGCCTACGACGAGCAGTACGAGACCGAGCTGGTGGCGACGGTCGAGGCCTACCTCGACAACGACGGCAACGTGACGCCGACCGCCGACACGATGTTCACCCACCGCCACACGATCCGCTACCGCCTCGAGCGCGTGCGCGAGCTCTGCGGCCACGACATCTCGTCCACCGAGGGGCGCGAGAAGCTGGGCCTCGGCCTCAAGGCGATGCGCGTCCTGGGCATCGCGCCACCGAAGGGCCCGGCGATGGAGCCGGGAGCGCAAGGGCGGCAAGGTGCGGAAGCCGAAGGGCGCGGAGTAGTGGTGAACCCTGCAGTAGTGCACATGGCTCCGGGGGACGGATTCGAACCCGGGCTTTAACTAGCCAAAAAGTCAGAGTGCTTGCCAATTACACCATCCCGGAATGGCTGGGTCTCGAGTCTAAACGGCCGCATTCCGTCCGATCGGTATGGGAACATGTGTTCGTGCCATGGAAGCCCCGATATAGCCGAGAAGAAGCTGCCGAAGCGATCGCACGGTCCAGTTCCTGGGCCGACGCGCTTCGTTATCTCGGGCTTTCGCCGCGCGGCAAGAACTTCACGACGATCCGGAAATGGGCGCTGAAGTGGGAGCTCGACGTCTCGCACCTGCCGGCCTACAAGCCCAGGTATCGGCGCGCCAAGCTTCTCCGAGCAGGAGCTTCGCGATGGCGATCGCCGAGTGCACGGTCGTGGGCCGAGACGCTGCGCAACATGGATCGGTGCCCGACCGGCAACGGCTGGCGTCACGATCAAGAAGTGGGTCGAGGAGTGGGGGATCGACACGAGCCATTTCGATCCGCACGCGGCTGCTAGTGAGCGACTCAGAAAGGCCGCCCGCTGGCGAAACCGCTCGACGAGATTCTCGTTGAGAACTCGACTACTCGCGTCAGGTCCTGAACGACGGCTCTATGACGCACTGCTTCGAGAGGTGATGAGCCTCGGATGGTCGGCAGTCGGCCGCAAGTACGGCGTTTCGGACAACGCGATTCGCAAATGGATTCGGAGCTACGAGCGCGAGCGGGCAATCGAAGAGGGCCGCGACCCCGATGTCATCGAGATCCCGACCCGTACCTGGCCGAACCAGAGGCGCGACGACAAGGCCGCCTAGTCGGCGCGTCCGACAAGAAACTCGGCGACCAGGCAGCCTGAGCCCAACGGCCGCGAATCACCCTCGCCTCTACGATGCGCGCGTGGCCGGCTCCAGCGAAGCGCCGACGGTCCTGATCATGGCCGCGGGCGAGGGAACGCGCATGCGCTCCTCGCTACCCAAGGTCCTCCACCCGGTCGCGGGCGGCCGATGATCGCCTGGCCGGTCCTCGCCGCGCGCGAGGCGGGGGCCGGGCGAGTCGCTCGTGATCGTCGGGCCCGAAGCACGACCTCTCGCGCGGCCTTCCCGAGGGCACCGAGACGATCGTCCAGCCCGAGGCGAACGGGACGGGCGGCGCGATGATCGCCGCGCTCGAGGCGATCGAGTCCTCGGAGGAAGTCGTCGTCCTCTCCGGCGACCACCCGCTCCTCGGCGCCGAGACCATCGCCGAGCTCCTCGAAACCCACCGCTCAGAAGACGCGAAGGCAACCGTCATGACCGTCGAGCTCGACGACCCCGGCCAGTACGGGCGCATCGTCCGCGACTCGGACGGCGGCGTCGAGCGCATCGTCGAGACCAAGCACCCCGAGAGCGTCCCGCCAGAGATCCTCGCCACGAAGGAGATCAACACCGGCACCTACTGCTTCTCACGGCCCCACCTTCGCCGCCGCGCTCGAGCGCATCACCGACGACAACGAGGCCGGCGAGTACTACCTCGGCGACGTCCTGCCCGCTCATGCGCGCAGACGGCCACAAGATCGCCGCCTACGTCGCGACCGACCCCAACGTGAACCTCGGCGTCAACACCCGCGCCGACCTCGCCGCTCGTCGAGGCCGAGGCGCGCCGCAAGATCGCCGAGCGCGCACATGCTCGCCGGCGTCACCATCACCGACCCCGCATCGACCTGGATCGACGCCGGCGTCGAGATCGCCCAGGACGCCATGATCGAGCCCGGCACCGCGCTCCGCGGCGACACCGCGGATCGGCGAGGGCGCGACGATCGGCCCGCACACGACGATCCTCTCCTCCGAGGTCGGCGACAACTCCACCGTCCTGCGCTCGCACCTCGACCAGGCGCAGGTCGGCGACGACTGCACCGTCGGTCCCTTCACCTACCTGCGCCCCGGCGCGCACCTCGCCGACGGCTCGAAGGCCGGCGCCTTCGTCGAGATCAAGAACTCCGAGATCGGCGACGGGCGCGAAGGTGCCGCACCTCGCCTACGTCGGCGACACGGACGTCGGCGCGGGCGCCAACCTCGGCGCCGGATCGATCACCGCCAACTACGACGGCAAGGACAAGCACCGCACGAAGATCGGGGAAGGTGCGCGAATCGCCGTCAACAACTCGCTGGTCGCGCCGGTGGAGATCGGCGAAGGCGCTTACACTGGCGCCGGCGCAGTGATCCGCTCCGACGTGCCTCCGGGCGCGCTCGGAGTGACCGACGCCGACCAGCGCAACATCGAGGACTACGCAGAGCGCAAGATGAGCGACACCGAGGGGGACGAAGTGAGCACCACCGAAACCGCCAGCGATCGCGTCCGATCCGAGCGCTGAGATTGAGGACTCGATCATGACCATCGCCGACGAGATGCCGAGCCCGCTCAGCTCGATCCCGCACGACTACACGAAGCGCCTCATGGTCTTCGGCGGGCGCGCCTCGCGCGAGCAGGCCGCGCGCATCGCCACCAAGCTCGACGTCGACCTCGGCCAGGTCACCCTCAAGACCTTCGCCGACGGCGAGGTCTACTGCCGCTACGAGGAGTCGATCCGCGGCGCCGACATCTTCATCGTCCAGTCCACCGCCAAGAACGTCGCCGAGGGCATGACCCCCAACGACTCGCTCATGGAGCTCCTGACGATGATCGACGCCGCCAAGGGCGCCTCCGCCCACCGCATCATCGCCGTCATGCCCTGGTACGGCTACTCGCGCCAGGACAAGAAGTCCGCGCCGCGCGAGCCCATCACCGCCCGAGTCGTCGCCCAGTGCCTCGAGGCCGTCGGCGTCGACCGCGTCCTCACCATGGACCTCCACTCCGGCCAGGTCCAGGGCTTCTTCTCCAAGCCCGTCGACCACATGACCGCCATGCCCATGCTCACCCAGTACTTCATCGACCAGGCCATCGAGGACGACCTCGTGATCGTCTCGCCCGACGCCGGGCCGCGTCAAGGTCGCGCGCAACTTCGCCCGCAAGGTCGGCGTCCACTGGGCCGTCATGGAGAAGGAGCGCCCCGCTCACCAGGTCGCCGACATCGGCTACGTCGTCGGCGACGTGAAGGGCAAGACCGCCGTCCTCGTCGACGACATGATCGACACCGCCGGCACCCTCTGCGCCGCCGCCAAGACCGTCCTCGACGAAGGCGCCGCCAAGGTCATCGCCTGCGCCACGCACGGCGTCTTCTCGGGCCCCGCCTACGAGCGCCTCGCCTACGAGAACTCCGGCATCGAGCGCATCGTCGTCACCGACACCGTGCCGCTCGCCCCCGGCGCGCCGGACAACATCACCGTCCTCCACGCCTCGCAGATCCTCGCCGACTCGATCCGCCGCATCTTCGCCGACGACTCCGTCTCGGAGATCTTCGCGGGCGAGAACCAGCTGTTCTAAAGGAGGCATTCGGATGACCCAGCCAACACGGCGGTTCGGCTACGCCGACGTAATGTCGACACTGGCGGTGTTCCTCGCGCTGGCCGGCGGATCGGTCGCGATCGCATCGGTGCCCGACGACTCGGTCAGCTCGAAAAAGGTCGAGGACGAGACCCTCAAGTCCCGTGATCTCAAGGACGGGGCAGCCGTCGAGAGCAGCGACGTCGTCGACGGCGAGATCACCTCGGTCGATATCGCCACCAACGGCGTCGCGGAACCCGACATCGGCGCCCAGGCTGTGGGGACTTCAGAGATCGCGACCGCGGAGTTGAAACCGGCGACATCGCAACGGACGCAGGCCGGCTTCGCCGCGGTAGCTCCCGCGGTCGAAGCTCATCGAGTTGGACAGATCGACTTCGAACTCCGGGTGGAGCAGCTCGAAGAGCCCATCTAGCTCGCGGGTGTTGAACGCCTCGTAGCCGAGCCGGACGATCTCGAGGTTCTGAGATGGCAGACGGTCCTCTCGAAGGGCAGCACCCATTCTCACAGCCTTAGGGTCAGCCGAAGTCCGAGATCAGCCAGCCGCCGTCCTCGTCCGTCTCGAGCAGGATCGTCCGGAACGTCGAAGGCTCGCCCTCCGGCTTGAGCGCCGCCTCGGCGCGCGCGCGGTTGCCCGAGATGTTCACGCTCCGGACCCGCACGGTGACGTCGGCGAACGAGTCGCCGAGCACGCTGCTCGAGGATCTGCGGCGCAGCTCGAGCTTCTCCGTCACTCGATCGCGCGTGCGCCGCTCGCGCGGCGCGTGCGCTTGCGCCTCGCTCGCTCAGGAGCTCGCAGTCGCGCTCGAAGTCGCCCTCGGCCGCCGCCTCGAAGAACTCCGCGACCGTGTCGGCAACCCGCTCCTCCTCGGTCGGCGGATCCTCGAAGAACGCCGAGTCCGTGATCGCCAGGACCGCGAGGACGACGACCACGATCAGGATCACCGCGGCGATCCGCCGCCGCGCTACTTCAGAGAGGTACCCCACGACCGCGCAACCTATACTCACGCGCCATGCTGCGCGTCGGGCACAAGGGGGCGGACGGGATCGTCCCCGGCAACTCGATCGAGAGCTTCCACGCCGCCGTCGAGGCCGGCGTCGACGCGATCGAGTTCGACGTCCTGCGCCCGCCCGAGGACTTCGCCGACGGCTCGGACTGGCGCTCCGCGCCAGCCGGCCCCGCCGAACGGCTCGGGTCCGATCCTCGTCGCCCACGACTGGGCCGCCGCGCGCCGCGCGACCGAGCCGCTGACGCTCGACGAGGCGCTCGACGCCTTCACGAGCCGCCGCTCGACACGGTGAAGATCGACCTCGACATCAAGATCTGCGGTCGCGAGGACGAGATCGCCGAAGCCGTCCGCTCGCGCGGCCTCGACCGAGCGCACCATGACCTCCGGCACCGAGATCCCGACGATCCGCGCGCTGGGCGAGATCGCGCCCGAGCTCAGCCGCGGCTGGACCATCCCGCGCGTCAGCCGCGACTGGACCAAGAGCCGCGTCGGCAAGCCGCTCGTCCTCGGCCGGCATGGCGACCCTACCGCGCCCGGCTGCCGCGTCTCGTCCGCGCGCAGGCGCCCCTCCTGGGCGTCGAGTCGGTCTGGGTCCATCACGGCCTCGCGACCCCCGCGCTCGCCGAGGCCGCGCACGACTCCGGCTGCATCCTCGTCGCCTGGACCGTCGACGACGCCGCAGCGCATGCGCGAGCTCGCCGACATGGGCGTCGACGGCATCTGCACGAACGACCCGCGCCTCTTCAGGCGAGCTCGTGACGCCCGGCTATCCTCACCGGTCGCCAATGGCCTCCGATCGACCCAATCTCGAAGTAGCCGAGCGCACCGAGTTCGGCTCACGCACCACCCGCCGCCTGCGCCGCGACGGACTCGTGCCCGGCGTCGTCTATTCGGGCGGCAACGAGGCGCGCACCTTCAGCGTGCCCGAGCGCGAGGCGCGCACCCTGCTCGGCACGGGCGCCGCCGCTCTTCGACCTCACCTTCGACGGCGGCAGCGCCGAGCCGGTCGTCGTCAAGGAGCAGCAGCGCCACCCCGTGCGCGGCAACCTCATCCACATCGACTTCCAGGTCGTCGACCTCAAGCAGGCGATCCAGTCCGAGGTCACCGATCGAGCTCCTCGGAGCCGAGGAGTCGCCCGGCGTCAAGGAGGGCGGCGTCCTCGAGCACATCACCCACTCGATCAACGTCGAGGCGCTCCCGACCGACATCCCCGAGTCCATCGCCGTCGACGTCTCCGGCATGGTCATCGGCGACACCCTTCAGCTCGACTCCGTCATCGCCCCCGAGGGCGTCGAGTGGGCGCTCGGCGAGGGCACCGATCCCGGCGAGGTCACCATCGCCACGCTCAACCCGCCGCGCGTCGAGGAAGAGCCCGAGGTCGAGGAGGAGACCGAGCTCGTCGGCGAGGACGGCGAGCCGATCGAGGCGCCCGAGGGCGAAGAGGCCGAGGGCGAGACCGCCGACGAAGCCGGCGACTCCGACTCGGACTCCGGCGACTCCGACGGGGAGTAGTCTGTCCCTCTTCCGCCGGCGCCGTCGCGACGGCGGCGACTCGACGAGCGAAGCAGGCGACCGCATCCTCGTCGTCGGCCTCGGCAACCCGGGTCAGCGCTACGCCAAGACGCGCCACAACATCGGCTTCGAGGTCGTCTCCGAGCTCACGCAGGCGCTGGGAGCTGCCGCGCGCCAAGGAGAAGTTCCGCGGCCTCCTGACCGAGGGTCGCATCCGCCCCGGCGGCCCTCGCGTCGCCGCGCTCCTGCCGCAGACCTTCATGAACGAGTCCGGCACCTCGGTCGGCCCCGCGCGCGGCTCGCTCAAGGTGCCGCTCGACCGCCTCGTCGTCGTCTACGACGAGATCGACCTCCCCTTCGGCGAGATCCGCTCGAAGGAAGGCGGAGGCGCCGCCGGGCACAACGGCATGAAGTCGCTCAAGCAGGGGCTGGGCAGCGGCGACTTCTGGCGCGTGCGCGTCGGCGTCGGCCGCCCCGACTCGACCGACCCGGAGATCGTCTCCGCGTGGGTCCTCGGCCGCTTCTCAGAGTCCGACTCGGAGGTGCAGAGCCTGATCGACGAGCGCCGCCGACGGAGGCGGAGCGCCTGATCGAGCGGCTCGCCGCGCCTGAAGCGACGACGAGTGACGCGCCCTGCCGGCGAGCTCGCTGCGGGACGCACCGCTGCGCGAGCTTCGCGGACGGGATCCTCTCCGCGATGCCGCCGGAGAACGCAGGGCGCGCCGTACGACCGCAAGGCCGCGGCTTACGACCGCCTGATCCCGTCGCGCGTCTACAGCCGGCTCCTCTGGGCGACCGACCCTGACGACTACCGGCGCTTCGCTGCGCGAGGCCGCCGCCGCGGCGGTCGACGGCCGGCGGCCCGCTCCTCGAAGTCGCCGGCGGGAACTGCGGTCTTCACCGCCGAGCCGTATCGCGCGGCGGCCGCTGGAGGTCGTGCTCTCGGACCTCTCGACCGGGCATGCTCGAGCGCGCGCGGGAACGGCTCGCAGAGCGCCGAGGGGCCGGGCCGGGCACACCTCCTCCAAGCCGACGCTATCGACCTGCCGTTCGAGGCCCGCTCAATTCTCCGTCGTCGCCGCGATGGGCGCCCTTCACGTCTTCGACGACCTGTCCGCGCTCCTCTCAGAGCCTTCGCCGCCAGGTTGCTCCGGGAGGCTCGCTGTTCCTCTCTGGTTTCGTGGCCGAGACTCGAATCGGAAGCCGTTACATGCGTCTCCTTCGACCGCGCAGGCGAGCTCGCTCCCGCGATGTCGCAGGCTCGAGCTGACCGAAACGATCGCTTCGGTCGCTTGGCGCAGCGCCGCGGGTCGAGCGCAAGGGCTCGATGGCCTACGTGACGGTCAAGCTCGGCGAGTAGGTTCGCCTGCGATGGACGCCCTCACCACTTACGACGTCTCGGACGGAGTCGCCGTCCTCCGCCTCGACCGGCCGAAGGCGCGAAACGCGATGAACACGCAGATGCTCGAGGAGATGCTCGGCCACATCGCCTCGGCCCGGGACGACGCAGAAGCGCGAGCGCTCGTCGTCTCCTCCACCGACCACCTCGGCCTCTCGGCCGGCGCCGACGTACGCGAGGAGCTCGATGAGGAAGGGCGCGATCCGCCGGATGCAGCTCTTCGCCGACCTCTACGACGACCTCGTCTCGTTCCCCAAGCCGACCGTCGCAGCTGCCACGGCGCCTGCGTGGGCGGCGGCGCCGAGGTGGCGGTTGCTTGCGACATCCGCGTCGGTGGCTCGAACATGCGCCTGCGCTTCCCCGGCGCGTCGCTGGGCGTCCCGGTCGGCCCCGCCCGGCTCGTCACCCTCTGCGGCCTGTCGGTCGCCAAGTACCTCCTGATCGCAGGCAAGGAGGTCGCCGCCGACGAGGCGCTCCGCTGGGGCCTTGTCCACAAGGTCGCGCCCGCCGCGGCCGCCGAGGCAGATGGCGATCGAGCTCGCGACCGCCGCCGCCTCGCATCCGCCCGAAGCCGTCGCCCGCCTCAAGCAGATGCTCCACGAGTGGGACGGCGTCGTCGAGCGCTCGAAGGCCGAGGGCGAGGGCCAGGTCGAGTGGCAGCGCACAGGCCCGGGCCTTCCGTACGCCAACCCGAGTGGTTGCTGATATCCGCGAATAGCGCGGATTTTCGCAACCACCCGAGTCGTGTAGGGGCGCAGAGACCGGGCTAGCCTGTTTCAAGAGTGTCGCTTCGGCCCACCCTGGAGCTTGCCTACGACGACCGCGACTACGCGGCGCTTCGTGCTGCCGTCGGGTCGGATGAGCGCGCCGCTCACGCGTCCGGGTCGATCCAGCCGTACCTGATCGCCGCACTCGCAGAGGACCCCGAGGCGCTCGGCGACCGGCCGCTCGTGGTCGTCGCTCCCGACGACATCGGCGCCCGCGACCTCGCCCGCGAGCTTGGCGCTTATCTGGCCCCTCGGCGCGTGCGCCACTACCCCTCGCGAGGCACGGGCTACGCCTCGCACGTCGCGCCGCCTCCGCACCTCGTCGGCCTTCGAATCGCCGCCCTCGATGCTCTGCTGGGCGAGGGAGAGCCGCCCGTCGTCGTCGCGAGTGCCGTCGCGCTCGCCGAGACGGTTCCTGATGCGTCACTTCGCCCAGAGGGCTTCTCACTGCGCGTTGGCGAGGAGATCGACCTCACCTTCGCGGCCGAGCTCCTCGCGGACGCGGGCTACGAGCGAATCGGATCAGGTCGAGGCGCGCGGCCAGTTCGCGCTTCGCGGCGGCATCCTGGACGTCTTCGGCGCCACCGAGGACCGAGCGGCCCGCCTGGAGCTCTTCGGCGACGAGATCGAGTCGATCCGCTGGTTCTCGACGTTCACCCAGCGCTCGCTTGGGCGACGCGCAGGAGCTCGAGCTCTCGCCTGCTGCCGAGCTCGCGTCCGAGCACCGCATGCTCGCCGAGGCCGCCCTCGAGGACTCGGACGAAGAAGAGGACGAGGGAGGCCCGATCGACTTCCTGCCGGTCGATTCCTTCCGCGCGCCGCTCGACTTGATCTCGGAAGACGTCGCCTTCGTCATCGCCGCCGACGAGGAGATCGAGTCGGCCCTTCGCTCGCACTGGGAGGACGTCACGGCCGCCATGCACTCAGACGACGCCCGGCGTCTCTACGTCGACGTAGCGGCGCTCTTGGCCGAGCGCGCGGCGCTTCGCCTGCGCTCGACCGCGCCGGACGAGGGCAGGCCTCACGATCCGCGCACAGGCCCCGGCCTCAGCCGCCCGCTCGATCTCGGAGGCCGAGCCGCAGCTCGAGCGCGAGGTACGCTCGGGCTACCGCGTCGTCGTCGCCTTCGACCACCGCGGCGAAGCCGAGCGCGCGCGCTACAACCTGCAGCGGGTCGACGCCGCGTTCCTGGGAGCCATCGTTCCATCCGAAGCATCCGTTCTCTTTGCTGAAGCGCACATCGGAGACGGCTTCGTCTCGCCGGCGCTGAAGCTGGCGGTCATCCCGTGGCGAAAGCTCGTCCACCGGCGCTCGTCGGCGGCGCCGACGGTGCGCGGCACCCTCGCCTCGATGGCCGACCTGGCGGTCGGCGACCACGTCGTCCACCAGGACCACGGCATCGCGCGGTTCGCCGGCTTCGAGACCAAGACGGTCGCCGGCGTCACCCGCGACTACCTCGAGCTCGAGTACCGCGGCGAGGACCGCGTGTTCGCGCCGACCGAGCAGCTCGCGAAGATCACCCGGTACGTGGGGGTCGGCGGCGAGGCGCCGCAGCTCTCAGCGCTCGGGTCGAAGCGCTGGGACTCGATCAAGGCGCGCGCCCGTCGCGCTGCCCAAGCGCTCGCGGGCGACCTCCTCAACCTCTACGCCGAGCGGGCAGCGCGCCGCGGTCACGCCTTCGGGCCCGACTCGGAGTGGTCGCTCCAGCTCGAGCAAGCCTTTCCGTACCGCGAGACGGCCGATCAGCTCGAGGCGATCGAGGCGACCCGCGCGGACATGGAGTCCGAGCGGCCGATGGACCGCCTGATCTGCGGCGACGTCGGCTACGGCAAGACCGAGGTTGCGCTCCGTGCAGCGGCGAAGGCGGCGGGTGAGGGCAAGCAGGTGATGATGCTCGTGCCGACCACCGTGCTCGCCCAGCAGCACCTGGGCACCTTCCGCGAGCGCTTCGCCGAGCTGCCGTTCGAGGTCGAGCGCGGTGTCGCGGCTTCGCAAGCCGGCCGAGGTGCGCGCCACGCTCGAAGGCGTTCTCCGACGGCAGCGTCGACATCCTGATCGGGACCCACCGCTTGCTCTCGCGCGACGTTCGGGCCAAGGACCTCGGCCTCCTCATCGTCGACGAGGAGCAGCGCTTCGGCGTCAAGCAGAAGGAGCTGCTGCGCCAGCTCAAGCTGCGCGTCGACGTCCTCTCGCTCTCGGCGACGCCGATTCCACGCACGCTCCAGATGAGCCTCGCCGGGCTTCGCGACATCTCCGTGATCGAGACGCCGCCCGAGGGGCGCCGTCCGATCCGCACCTACGTCGGCCCCTACGACGAGGAGCTGGTGGCGAAGGCGATCCGCCGCGAGGTCGATCGCGACGGTCAGTGCTTCTTCCTCCACAACCGGATCGACACGCTTCACGAGATGGCCGAGCGCCTGCGCGCGCTCTGTCCTGGCGTGCGCTTCGCCGAAGCGCACGGGCAGATGGACATGGGCGAACTGGAGTCGACGATGCTCGGCTTCCTGCGCGGCGACGCCGACTGCCTGGTCGCGACGACGATCATCGAGTCGGGCCTCGACATCCCGCAGGCGAACACGCTGATCGTCGAGCGCGCCGATCTGCTCGGCCTGGCGCAGGCCTACCAGATCCGCGGCCGGGTCGGGCGCTCGAGCGAGCGCGCCTTCGCCTACATGCTCCACCCGACCTCCGAGGCGCTCTCGCCACGAGGCGGCGGCGCGGCTGGCCACCCTTTCCGACCACACCGAGCTCGGCTCGGGCTTCGCGATCGCGATGCGCGACCTCGAGCTGCGCGGAGCCGGCGACCTCCTCGGCGACGAGCAGTCGGGCCACGTCGCCGCGATCGGCTTCGAGCTCTACCTCTCGATGCTCGAGGAGGCGACGGAGGCGCTTCGCGAGGCGAGCCGACGAGGAGGGCGCCCGGAGTCGCAGGTGCGGATCGACGTGGACGTCTCCGCCTACGTGCCGAGCGACTACATCCCGTTCGAGGCCGCGAAGATCGAGCTCCACCGCCGCATCGCGGGAGCGCGGGAGGTCGGCGAGCTGCGCGCGCTGCGCGACGAGCTCCGCGACCGCTTCGGACCCGTGCCCGAGCCGGTCGAGGCGCTGCTCGAGCTCCAGCGTGCGCGCATCGAGATCGGCAACGCAGGCGGCCGCGTCGCGGAGGTGCGCGGCGGCCGACTCTCGATCTCGCCGCTCGAGCTCGACTCGCCGCGCGTGGCCGCGATTCGCGACGAGATTCCGGAAGCGATGTACGAAACGGCGCGCCAAACCCTGTCGCTCCGCGTGCCCGACGAGCCGGCCGGAGGCTCGAATCGCTGCTCGCGCTGGTGGGCGCCTTAACGGCACCTGAACCCGCGCTGGTGGAATCCCGCTAGGTTTTTGCGCCGATGAGAAGTCTTTCCAAGAGAACCGTTGCGTTCGTGTTCGCGGCCGTCCTGGCCATCCTCGTGATCCTGGTCGGCGCGACGATGGGCATCGGCAAGCCCAGCCTGCCCGACGGCGCCGTCGCGTTCGTCGACGAGGTCGATGACGGCGAGATCACGCAGGAAGAGCTCGACAGCGCGATCGAGCAGGCCGCGGCGAGCCAGGCGGATGCGCGAGCCGCCCGAGCCGGGCACGCCGCAGTACAACCAGCAGCTCGTGCCCGCCGTCTCCGACCTCCTGCTCGTCGCGCTGGGTCGCGCGGCGAGGCCGAGGAGCGCGGCATCGAGATCGACCGAGCGCGAGATCGACGCCGAGCTCGAGACGATCATCGAGCGAGCAGTTCGGCGGCCAGGAGGAGTTCGACAAGTTCCTCGAGCAGTCCGGGTTCTCCGAGGAGGACGCTCGCTCGAGCGCGTCGAGCTTCAGCTTCTGACGCAGTGCATCCAGGACCAGGTCATCCCGCAGGACCCTGAGGCCGAGGCGCCCACCGCCGAGCGCGAGGGGTGTCAGGGCGAAGAAGAAGTCGAGATCACCGACGACGAGATCCAGGAGTTCTACGACGACAACATCGCCCAGTTCGAGACGCCCGAGACGCGCGACGTTCGCCAGCTCCTCAACCCGGACGAGGAAAAGGCGCAGGAGGCGGTCGACCGGACCTCGGAGACGACCCGACGCGGAGACTTGGAAGGACGTGACGAAGGAGCTCTCGACCGACGAGGCGACCAGCGAGCTCGGCGGCCTTCGGCCGGGCGTCGCCGCCGGGCAGAACGAGCCGGCGCTCGACGAGGCGATCTTCTCGGCCGCCGAGGGCGAGGTCGTCGGCCCGATCGAGACCGAGGCGGGCTTCTACGTGATCGAGGTCGAGACGATCAACCCGGCCTCAACGCAGACGCTCGACGAGGCGACACGCGACCAGATCCGCCAGCAGCTCGTCACGCAGGAGCAGCAGACGGCCGTCACCGACTTCCAGGACGACCTTCATCTCCAAGTGGCAAGCGCGCACCGTCTGCTCCGAAGAGCTCCTCGCAAACGACGAGGACGGCACGATCGAGACTCAGCTCTGCCGAGCGCTGCTCGAACTTCTCGTCACCGACGACGGCTGCCTCGGCGACGACGAGGACGATGAGCTTCGGCCCGATCCGATCACCGGCGAAGTGCCCGAGGAGCCCAGGGATGCGGCGCGTTCGTCCCTGCGCCGCCGGTGATCGCCGCCGATCGCGCTTCCTCAGGACGAGGATTCCGCCGCCCCGGCGACGTCGCCCGGCAACGCCGCTGCCGCAGGGCCCGCAGGGCCCAACCGACACCCGCGGTCCCCGAGGGAGCGACACCGCTGGGCGTCCCCGGAGCGCCGGCGACGCCTGGAGCGCCTCCGACCGGGGCGCCTCCGACCGGGGCGCCTCCGACCGGGGCACCGCCAGACGGCGCCACCCCAGGGGGCGCCGCAGGCTCCCCCGCCGACGCCTTAGGGGCCGAGTCCTCAGCATGAGCGGCGACCCCGTCGCAGCGCTCGCCCGGCTGGACGAGATCACCCGCCGCCTGCGGGTCGAATGCCCGTGGGATCGCGAGCAGGACGAGCGCTCGATCGTCCCGCACACGGTCGAGGAGGCGTACGAGCTGGCCGACGCCGCTGCGCAGGGCGACGACTCAAAGCTCCTCGACGAGCTCGGCGACGTCCTCTTCCAGGTCCATTTCCTCGCGCTGCTCCTCGAGGAGCGCGGCGCCGGCTCGCTCGCCGAGGTCGCCGAGGGCATGAGCGCGAAGCTGATCCGCCGCCACCCGCACGTGTTCGACGAGAGCGAAGCCCGCCACCTGCTCGCCGGGTCTGACCCCGAGACGTCCCGCGAGGTGCTGGCGAACTGGGACCGATCAAGCGCGACGTCGAGGGGCGCGGCCGGAGCGATCCTTTCGCCGACGTGCCGGAGAACCTGCCGGGGCTTCTCTACGCGCGGAAGATCCTCCGCCGAGCCGACCCGGACGCGGGCTCGCCGCCTCCGAAGGACCCGGCGCGCGCGACCGCGCCGAGCGCTGGCTGGGCGACGTCCTGCTCGAGCTCGTGCGCATCTCGCGCCGGCTGGGCGTGGACCCGGAGCTGGCGGTCAGAGCGGCGGCCGGGCGAGTGCGAGACGAGGCGCGAGCGAGGCGGCGGCACTAGAATCGTCGCCGAGTCCCCGCTGCGCACTCCGCGCCGCGGGGCGTTTTTTCACATGGCCGAGATCGAACGCATCAAAGCGCGGCAGATCCTCGACTCCCGGGGCAATCCCACGGTCGAGGTCGACGTGATCCTCGCTTCCGGTGCGCTCGGGGCGGGCCGCGGTTCCGTCGGGCGCCTCGACCGGCGAGTTCGAGGCGACGGAGCTTCGCGACGGCGGCTCCGAATGGCTCGGCAAGGGCGTCTCCGAGGCGGTCGCGAACGCGAACGGCGAGATCGCCGATGCGCTCCGCGGCACCGATGCGGCCGACCAGGAAGCCGCTCGACCGGGCGATGATCGACCTCGACGGCACGCCGAACAAGTCGCGCCTCGGCGCGAACGCGATCCTGGGCGTCTCGCTCGCCGCCGCTCGCGCATCGGCGGCCGATGCCGGCCAGCCGCTTTACGAGTACGTCGCGGACCTCGCGGGCATCGGGCACGCCGTCGGTCCTGCCGGTGCCGATGATGAACGTCCTGAACGGCGGCGCGCACGCCGACAACTCGGTCGACTTCCAGGAGTTCATGGTCGTCCCGGCCGGCGCGTCTTCCTTCGCCGAGGGCCTCCGCGTCGGCACCGAGGTCTTTCACGCGCTCAAGGGCATCCTGAAGGGCCGCGGCCTCAACACCGCGGTCGGCGACGAGGGCGGCTTCGCGCCCGATCTCGACTCCAACCGCGACGCTCTCGACGCCCTGGTCGACGGGCATCGAGGCCGCGGGATACAAGCCCGGCGAGGACGTCTACATCGCGCTCGACCCCGCGACCAGCGAGATCTTCGAGAGCGGCTCCTACGTGCTCGAGCACGAGGACCGCTCGCTCTCGCCAGCCGACATGGCCGCCTACTGGGCGGACGCGATCGACTCGTTCCCGATCGTCTCGATCGAGGACGGCATGGACGAGGAGGACTGGGACGGCTGGAAGGCGCTGACCGACCAGGTCGGCGAGCGCTGCCAGCTCGTCGGCGACGACCTCTTCGTCACCAACCCCGAGCGCCTCGGGCGCGGGCATCGAGGCCGGCGTCGCGAACTCGATCCTCGTCAAGGTGAACCAGATCGGCACGCTCACCGAGACGCTCGAGGCGATCCGCATGGCGCGCGAGGCCGGCTACACGGCGGTCATGTCCCACCGCTCAGGCGAGACCGAGGACACCACGATCGCCGACCTCGCCGTTGCGACCGGCGTCGGCCAGATCAAGACGGGCGCGCCGTCGCGCTCCGACCGAGTCGCCAAGTACAACCAGCTCCTGCGGATCGAGGAGGAGCTGGGCGGCGCCGCGACCTATCCGGGCATCGAAGCTTTCAGCGGCAGGTAGAGTCGCCTCTGGCGTTGAATCGATGATGCGTGAGCACACGCGCGTATCGGATCGCACCCCGCCGGCCGGGGCCCGGCGCTCTGCGTCGCGGGTGGACTGGGAGCGCCTCGGCCGCATCAGCCTGGTCCTGATCCTCTTCGTGATCCTCGTGCTCTACATCAACCCGGTCGTCAACTTCGTCGACGCCTGGCGCGACTCGGGCGCAGAGAAGGCACAGCTCGCCGAGCTCAAGCAGGAGAACGCGGAGCTCCAATCGCGTGCCCCGACGCTCGAGCACTCCGACGCCGCGGAGCTCGGCGCCCGCAGGTCTGGGCATGGTGAGCCCGGACGAGCGCTCGGTCGTGATCTGCGAGCCTCGAGCGCCGACGGACTGCGCCAAGCTCGTCACCCTGACGCTGCGCCTGAAGGTGGGTGCGCCGAGGTGACGGATCGCGCTCTGAGCGTGGGCGACTACCTCCTCGGCGCTGCCGAGCTTGGCCTGATCGTCGCGGCGCTCGCCTTCGCGCGGTTCGCCTCCGCCGCTTGGCGCTGCCCGGCTTCTCAGGACCGCCCGCGCTGGTCGCGACGCCGTCGCGACGCTCACCCTGGCGATCCTCCTGGCCGAGCTCCTGGGCACCTTCGGAGCCTTCACCGAAGCTGGGTACGTGATCGGGTCGCTAGCCGTAGCCGCCACCTCCGCGCTCGGTACCAGGTACCTAACGCAACGCTCACATTTAGAGGCCCCGGCCCGCGCCGCTGTCGCTGGCGGCCCATCACCGCGGCGTCCCACCCGCTCGCGCTGGCGATCGTGGCGGTGGTCGTTGCGGCGATCTTCGCCGGCTGGGCGATCCCGACGCTCAGCGGCATCACCGGCGGCATGGGCCGCGCCGACTCGCTCTGGTACCACATGCCGCTCTCGGCTCGGTTCGCCGAAACCGGCTCGACCGGCGAGATCTTCTTCTTCGACCCGATCTTCTTCGCGTCGTTCTACCCGGCGAACACCGAGGTCCTTCACGCGATCCCGATCCTCACCTTCGGCGCGACTTCCTCTCGCCGCTTCTCAACCTCGGCTTCCTCGGTCTCGGCCTGACCTCCGCCTGGGCGATCGGCAGGCCATACGGCCTTGGGCCGCAGGCGCTCCTCGGCGCCGCGGTCGTCCTGGGCGCCGAGACGATGATCGACTTCCAGGCGGGCGAGGCGCTCAACGACATCGGCGGAGTCGCGTTCCTGCTCGCGCGCCGCCGCGATCCTCGTGAACGGCCGTTCCGACGCGCCCGGGAGCCGCTCGCTGAGCGCGGGCGCGCTGGCGTTCGCGGGCGCCGCCGCGGGCCTTGCGGCCGGGACCAAGCTTTCGTTCCTGGCCCCGGTGGCGCTCCTCACGCTTGCACTGGTCGTCATCGCGCCGCGAGGCACTCGCGCTCGACCGCGGCTCTTTTCGGGCGCCCGATGCTCGCTGGCTGGCGGCTACTGGTACCTGCGGAACCTGGTCGACGGTCGGCAATCCGATCCCCTACACCGAGTGGGGCCCGCTCGGCCTGCCCGCGCCCGAGCGATGCTTCGAGCTCCGGCCCGGCTTCTCGGTCGCCCACTACTGGAACGAGCCTGAGATCTGGTGGGACTGGTTCGTCCCGAAGCTCTCCGAGGAGCTCGGGCCGCTCTGGCCGCTCGTCCTCGCCGGCGCCGTAGCCGGCGGTGTCCTACGCGCTCTGGAAGGGACGCGAGCCCGTCCTGCGCGCCTTGGGCGCGGTCGCGCTCTTCACCGCCCTCGCGTACCTCTTCACGCCGCTCACGGCCGGCGGCGAGGAGGGCGAGCCGATCGCGTTCGAGTGGAACATCCGCTACCTGGCTCCGGCGGTCGCGATCGGCCTCGCGATCCTGCCTCTCCTGCCCCGCTGTTCGCTCGACGCCCGCGGGCGCGATCGATCTCGCTCTTCGGCCTCGGCGGCGCTCGCGCTCGTCACCACGCTCACGATCGTCCAGTGGCAGCGGGCATCCACACGAAGGGCGCGATCGCGACGGGCGTGCTCGTGCTCGCGCTCTTCGCCGCGGGAGTGTGGGCCCGGCGCCGCGGATGGGTCGGCCCCCGGCGCTTCCCGTGCCGGTTGATTGCGGCCGGAGCGCTCGCGGGGCTGGTCGCGGTGGCGCGCCGGATTCGTCGCCCAGCGCCACTACCTCGAGAGCCGCTACGAGAACCTGAGCCCGCAGCTCAAGATCGCCGGAGGCCGTGCGCTGGGCGAACACCGTCACGGACGAGCGGATCGCGATCTCCGGCGTGCGTGGAGTCTTCAACCAGTACGCGTTCGCGGGCTACGACCTCTCGAACCACGTCCAGTGGCTCGGGATCGAGGGCGAGCGACAGCGCTTATCTGCGGATTCCAGACTGCGAGACGTGGCGGACCGAGGTCAACGAGGGCGACTACACGTACGTCGTGACGCTTTACGACCCCTACCAGCCGGGCGGCCTCACCGACACCAAGGAGGCCCTGTGGACCCGCGAGGACCCTGGCGCCTCCGAGGTCTTACGAGACGGCCCGGTCAGCGTCTTTCGCGTCGACGAGCCGCTCGACCCGGCGGCATGCGGTGACCTGCCGGACCTCGAGCCCGCCGAGCTCAACGGCGACTCCGTGAACAACGACCCGCTCGCGAACCAGCCGCCCCCCGGCGCCGGGTCGGCCACGAGCGCTCCGGAAGCGACTACTGATGCTGGGCAACCCTCGTCGCGGCGGTCCTGATCGTGATCGCGTCCGTCGTCATCGGAAGAGCGCTGATGCTCGCGCTGGGCTGGCGGCGGCCCGAATGGGTCGCCGGCGCGGTCGGCTTTGCCGCACTCGTCGTGATCGCGCCGTTCGCGGTGCGCCTGCCCGGCCGCGGGCTGACCGCCGCGATCCTCCTGGCGATCGCGGTCGCCATCGTCGGCGGTCGTCACGCGCAGGGCGGTGCCGCCGCAGGGCTGAGGGCCAGGCCGAGACGGAGGCCGCGGCGCCCCGCGCACAACACCTGGTCGCGCTCTGCGTCGTTGTGGCCGTGACGATCGCGATCGCCTGCCTGCCGTTCCTCTTCAACGAGCGCACCGGCGTCCTCGGGCGAGGGCATCTACACGAACGACCAGGCCGCGCAGCTCTACTGGGCCGACTGGCTGGCCGACGGCTTCGGGCCGCAGCCGAACGCCGTCTCAGTCGGCTATCCGGTCGGCCCGCAGGCGCTCGCAGCGACCGTGTCCGAGGGCACCGCGATCAACCTCGTCGACGCCTTCAACGGCCTCCTGGTCGCGATCCCGGCCCTGACCGCGCTCGCGGCCCTATCGCTCCTCGGCGGCATCGCTCCTGCCCGGCGAGCGTCGCGGCGGCGCTCACTGGGCTGCCCTACCTGGGCGCGTCCTTCCTCGCCCAGTCGGGCTTCAAGGAGACCGTGATGGCGATGTTCGTGCTCGCGCTCGGCGTCGTCCTCCACCTAGCGCGTCGCGGCGCGATGGCGAGGCCCGCGAGCGCGCCGCCGGCCCGCGCGGTCGTCGGCGTGCTCGCGCTCCTCGCCGCGGCGTCCGTCTTCACCTTCTCGATCCCCGGCGGCGCCTGGTTCGGCGTCGCGGTCCCGGTCTGGGCGATCCTCACGCTCGGCTTCGGCACCGGTCGCATCGACCTCGCAAGCGGCGCGCGAGGTCTCGAGCGGCGAGCACCGCACGCTCCTCATCGGCGGCGGCGCTGGCGCTGATCGCTCTCGCGCTGATCGCTCTCGGCCCCGCGAGCGACTTCATCGACAAGATCGACGAGGTCCAGGGCTCGATCGGGCGCCTCTCATCGCCGGTCTTCCCCGGCGAGGCGCTCGGCATCTGGCCCGAGGGCGACTTCCGCGTGGTCCGCGGCGAGGTCCACGGCTCGCTCCTCGCGACCGCTTTCGCCGGGCTCTGCGCGCTTGGTGCGGCACGATCGCGCTCATCCGCCGGCGGGAGTGGGCGCTCGCTCTCCGGTGCTCGTCGCCGCGGCCTTCGTCTACGCGCTCGACGCGGCCGTTCGCCCAGATCCACGTCGAGGCGAAGGCGCTCTGCGGTCCTGGCGCCGATCGCGATGCTCGTGACGGTGCGCTGGCTGCTCGCGCCCGGGCGACGAGCGCGCGGCGCTTCGCCCGCCAGGCCGTCGGGCGCGGTCTTCTGCGCGCTCGCGCTCGTCTCGACCTTCCTCGCCCTGCGCGCGGCGCCGGTCGGCTTCGACGAGCGCGGCGCAGAGGACCTGCGGGCGCTGGCCGAGCGATCGACGGCGGATCGCGTCGTCTTCCTGGGCGTCGACCGCTTCGCGGGCTACTGGCTTCGCGGCACCCTTGCCGAGAGCCCGGGCGGCTACGTGCCGCAGGACGTCGACGGCCGCCCCGAGAAGACGCTGGCAGCAGGGCCTCGCGATGGACTTCGACACCCTGAGCCCGTCGAAGCTCGACAACTACGACTTCGCGATCACGACGGCGGCCGCGTACGCGTCGACGCCGCCGCCGAGCTTCGAGGAGGTCGCGCGCGAGGGCGACTACGTCCTGTGGGAGCGGACGGGCGAGACGCCGTCCGACCACGGGTGCTCGACGAGGGCGGCGATCCAGGCGCGTTACTCGACTGCGACTCGGACGAGACCGGGCACGAGGGCCGCGACGGTCCTGCACGACACCCGTGACGGTCGACCAGGAGAGCATGGGAGCCGGGGCTTCTTCGCCTCGGCGCCCGGCCAGCGTCTCGGCTCCTGCCGACGCTGCCCGCCGGCGTGCTCTCGGCGTCGCTTCAGTACCACAGCCAGGTCGCCGCTCACCGTCTCGCGTGGACGGCGAGGAGATCGCCGAGCTGCCGCCGTCGCTCGAGGGCTTCTACCTCACGCGGCGCCGGCCGAGGCGCGTTCTGGCCCGCGGGCGAGCTGGAGTCCGAACGGCGGTCCCGCTCGAGATCGAGATCGAGGCCGCGGAGCCGAGCGGCGTTCCAGGATGCGCTCGGGGTCGAGCGCAAAGTCTGGCTCGGTACAGTGGCGTTCACGAGCTGACGGCCAGCCGGACGTGGAGTCCTCGCGAGCGCGCTGCGGCGAGTACGTAGACCACTTCTTCCTCGAGCTCGATCCGAATGAGCCGACCCCTCGCCCCTCATCTTCGTCGGCGGCACCGGCCGCAGCGGCACGCACATCGTCGCCGAGCTCCTCGGCCACCACCCGAGCGCTGCACGCGATCCCGATCGAGTGCCGCTTCCACGCGAACCCGAAGGGCCTCTCCGAGGTCGTGACGGGCGCGGCGACGCCGGCCGCGTTCCTGACCAAGCTCCGGCGCTACTGGTGGCACCGCGTCCGCGTCGGCGAGCGGGCGCTGGTCCGGGCGCGCTGGCGGGCGCGCGGCGAGGGCAAGGAGCGCGGCCTCCACAAGATCGTCGACAAGGACGCCTTCGAGGCGGCGGCGAGGCGCTTCGAGGACGCGACCGCCGGGATCGAGGACGGCACCCGGCCCGAGGTGGTCGCGGCCAGCCGCGAGCTCTTCTTCGACCTCCTGGGCCCGCTTCGCGACGGCAAGCCGGGCCTGGTCGAGATGAGCTGCTTCACGATCGCCTCGGCGCGCGGCCTCGAGCGGATCTTCCCCGAGGCGCTCTTCGTCCACTCGGTCCGCGACGGGCGCGACTCGGGCTCGTCCAAGGTCTCGAAGGCGCAGAAGTCGCACCACCCCTCGGACGCCGCGACCGGCGTCGAGTGGTGGGAGGGGCGCCTCGCGCTCGCCGAGCGGGGCTACCGCGGCCTCTCGCGATCCCGGCGAAGCTCCACGCCGTCTGCCTCGACGAGCTCGTCTGGGGCGACCGCGAGGCCTCGTACGAGGGCGCTCGCGACGTTCGCGGGCCTCGGACGACGAGCCCGACATGCGAGCCTTCTTCGACGAGGAGATGAACGCCGAGAACGCCCACCGCGAGCGCTGGCGCGAGGGCCTCGACGAGGCGCAGCAAGCAGGCGGTCGTCGAGCGCTACGAGCAGGCGCTCGAGCGGATCGAGCGCGAGGGCTACCACTGCGCGGAGCTCCTCCGCCGAAACTACGAGCGCGCAGTGATCCGGGTGTCAGGCACCTCACACGACGCTCACGACTCCGAGATCGCTCGTCTTCGTCGGCGGCACGGGCCGCAGCGGCACGCACATCCTCGGCCGCCTCCTCGGCGAGCACGCCGCCTTCGCCGACGTGCCGATCGAGGCGCGCTTTCACTGCAACAAGCGCGGGCTGCCCGACCTGCTCGAAGGCCGCGTCTCCTTCGGCGGCTTCATGGAGAAGCTCCGCGACTTCTGGTGGCACCGGATCCGCGTCGACGACCAGCCGCGCGGCCTCTACTCGCTGATGCGCCGCGCGGCGTTCGACGATGCGCTCGAGCGCTTCGAGGCGCTCGTACCACTCGGACCCGATCGCGGCCTGCCGCGCGCCTCTACCTCGATCTCCTCTGGCCGCTCGCCGAGGAGGAGGGCAAGCCCGGGCTCGTCGAGATGAGCTCTCACAACGTGCGCGAGGCGCAGATGCTCCGCCGCCTCTTTCCCGAGGCGAAGGTCATCCACACCGTGCGCGACGGCCGCGACGCCGCCTCGTCGGTGACGACCAAGACCTGGGGCCCGGACGACGTCGATCAAGGGCATCGGCTGGTGGGCCGATCGCCTGCGCTGGATCGACCGCGGCGTCTCCGGCACCGAGGACGGCGCCGAGTACGGGCTTCCCGCCGACCGCTTTCACCTGGTCGTCCTCGACGACCTCGTCGCCGGGCAGCCGCGAGGAGCGCCTCGAGCGAGCTGTGCGGCTTCCTGGGGATCGAGCCGGACGACGGGCTGCGCGCCTTCTTCGACGGCGAGATGAGCGCGTCAGGGATGCACCGCGGTCGCTGGGCCGAGGGCGCGGGCGCGATCGGGCGAGCGCGCGTGAGGCGGCGCTACGAGCGGACGCTCGCGCGCTCGACGAGAGGGAAACCACGTCGCCCGGCCCCTGATGGACGCGCTCGAGCGGCTGGGATGACGACCGCATCCTCTTCCTCTCGTCGAACGGCACCGGCCTCGGGCACCTCACCCGGTCGATGGCGATCGCCCGGCGCCTCGACCCGGACGCTCGAGCCGCTCTTCTTCACGCTCTCGGGCGCGGCGCCCGTGGTCGCCGAGCAGGGCTTCGACGTCGAGTTCGCCGCCTCGTACGCGACGCCCGACGGCCGGCAGCGACTGGCGCTGGTCGCGCCGCCTGCGCGGGCGCCTTCGCGCCGCGATGCGCGACGCCGATCCGCGCGTCCTCGTCTTCGACGGCGCCCATCCCTACCAGGCGCTCCTCGACGCGATGCCGTCGGTCCCCGACGCTCACCGCGTCTGGTGCCGGCGGCCGATGTGGAAGCCGGGCTCGAACTTCGGCGCGCTCGAGCGCACCCGGTTCTTCGACCAGGTGCTCGAGCCGGGCGAGTTCGCGGCCTCCGAGGACCGAGGCGCGACGGTTGCGCTTCGCGACGACGCGCTTCTGCGTCGACCCGATCGTCTTCTGCGACGACACGGAGCTCCTCGAGCGCGCCGACGCCGAGCGCGAGCTCGGCCTCGAGCCCGGCGGCGTGAACGTGCTGGTCCAGCTCGGCCAGGGCGCCGAGGTGAGGGCGGCGTCCGAGCGCTGCCTCGCGCACCTCGCCGGGCGCGACGGGGTCCGCGTCGCGGCGCTCCGCTCGCATCTGGCCGCGATCGGCGAGACGCCGCCGGGCGTCGTCGGCCTCGACTCGACCTATCCGATGAGCCGGTACCTGCGCGCGTTCGACGCCACCGTCTCGGCCGCGGGCTACAACGCCTACCACGAGCTGATCCGCTTCGGGGTGCCTTCGCTGTTCGTGCCGATGCGCCGCCAGACCGACGATCAGGAGGCGCGCGCCCGCTACGCGGAGGCGAGCGGAGTGGGGCTGGGCGTCGACGGGCCCGGCGGCGCCCGAGCTCGAAGCAAAGCTCGACGAGCTGCTCGATCGCGGCGCGCGCGAGGCGATGACGAGCCGCGCTGCGAGAGCAGCGGCCCGCCAACGGCGCCGCGCCGGCCGCCGCGTGGCTGGCCGAGCTCGCCGCGCACGGAGCGGGTGCGAAAGCCCGGCACGAAGCGCTGGAAGCGCTACGCGGCGCATCCGGTCGCGTCGGCCCGCGCGGCGGCGCCGTTCGCTGCCCGCGTGCCGGGCGCGGTGGGCCGGATCGCGCACCAGACCGTGACCCGGCCGAAGGCGCGCGTCCTGATCGACGCCGGCGAGCTCGAGCCCGAACGAGGTCGAGCGCCTCCTCGCCGCAGGCGATCGCAGGCCTCGGGCGAGCCGCCGGAGCGAGTCCTGGTCCTCACGGACCGCGTCGAGGTCCTGCCCGTCCTGCGCAAGGCGGGGGTGGGCGGCGGAGCACGTGGCGGCGCCGGGCCGGCGCGACCTGATCCTCGCCGAGCGGCCCCGCATCAAGCGCTTCGCTAGAGCTTGAGCCCCAAGGCGGTCACCGGCGATACCCTGAATGGGCCTTGAAGCCCGCTCAGACGACCGAAGCGCCGCCCTGCCGCCGCGCCGTCAACGGCGCCTCCGACGCGCTGCCGGCGCGCTGCCGAACCTGATCATCATCGGCGCCCAGAAGTGCGGCACCTCGGGCCTCCACTACCACCTGGGCCTTCATCCCGAGGTCTCGATGTCGAAGCCGAAGGAGCTCAACTTCTTCATCGAGGAGCGCAACTGGCCGCGCGGCGAGGATTGGTACCGGCGCCACTTCGACCCCGAGGCGAAGGTGCGCGGCGAGGCGTCGCCCAACTACACGGCGTTCCCGCAGCACGTCGGCGTGCCCGAGCGGATGGCCTCGGTCGTGCCGGACGCAAAGCTGATCTACCTCCTGCGCGACCCGCTCGAGCGCATCGCCGCGCATTGGGTCCACAACTTCGCCAAGCGCCGCGAGAAGGGCACGCTCGCCGAGACGCTGAGCCACCCGAACACCTCGTACCTCCAGCGCAGCCAGTACGCGATGCAGCTTCAGCAGTTCCTCAACCACTTCCCGCGCGAGCAGATCATGATCCTCGACCAGGAGGACTTCCGCAAGGACCGCGCCGACACGCTTCGCCGGGTGTTCGAGTTCGCCGGCGCCGATCCCGACGTTCTCGCATCCGGGCTTCGAGCGCGAGCGCCACTGCGACGTCGCGAAAGACCAGGGCGACGAAGCTGGCCGTGCGGATGGAGCGCGCGTCGAAGTCGCGGTGGGGCAGGGTCGTTCCGCCGAAGGTCTGGTTCGCGCTCGACGAGCGGCTGCCGATGAAGAAGCCGATCGACCGGCCCGACGTCCGGCTGGCGCTGTCCGACGAGGCGCTGCGCGCGCTTCGCGACGACGCCGAGCGCATGCGCGAGCTGGCCGGCCGCCCGTTTCGCGACTGGTCGATCTGGCAAGCGTGACGCCGCCGAAGCAAGGGGGGCGGCGACCCCGGCGGATCCGGCGTGGTCCTTGGCAGCCAGGCTCGTTCGCTACGCGGGCGTCCAGGGCATCTCGCTCGGTCGTCTCGAACCTGATCCAGCTCGTGTCGCTCGCGGTCGTCGCGAACTTCCTGGGCCCGGCCGACCTCGGCCAGTACGCGCTGCTCCTGTTCCTCTCCGGGGTCGTTGACGCAGGTCTTCGTCGTCGCTCTCGAAGGCGGGCACGATCCGGCGCGTCTTCGGCGGCGGGACGACGACGATGACGACGATGAGGACGACAGCCAGTCGTCTCGGCGTCGCCGCAGCGCTCGCTCGGCGTCGGCATCCTCTGGTCGCTGGTCCTGGGCTTCGGCGGCGCCGCGCTTGATGATCGCCTTCGCAGAGCCCCTCGCCGACTGGCTCCTGGGCGACGAGCGGCGAGTCGATCTACGTCGTATGGGCGGCGGCAACGGTCGCGTTCTGGCCGGCGGCGAAGCTGACCTCGATCACGATCTGGTTCGAGCGCCGCCCGACCGCGTTCGTCATCGCCGACGCATCGCGGCCGCTGATCGCGCTGATCGCCCTCGTGATCCTGCTCGTCGGCCGGCGCGGGGATCGAGGGCGCGATCGCGTCCACCGCGTTCGGCGTTGCCGGCGCGACCGTGGTCGGCGTCTTCCTCCTTCGCCGCAGCTTCCACCCGGCGATCGACCTGCGCGAGACGTGGGAGATCGCCAAGCAGGCGCAGGCGCCGCGCGCCGGTCGTCTTTCCCTTCTGGGTGATCCAGAACGCGGACGTCTTCATCCTCTCGCGGGTCGATCTCGGAGACCGAGCTGGGGATCTACACCCTGGCCTCGCGGCTCGGCCTCGTCGTCTCGTTCCTCCCGCAGGGCTTCCGCATGGCGATGCGCCCGCTCCGCAAGGCGGCGATCTTCCAGGCCGTCTCGCGACGAGTACGGAGAGCAGACCGCAGAAGGGCCAGCTCCTCGGCTACTTCACCCTGCTCTGCATCTTCGCCGTCCTGGTGATGATCCTCCTCGGCGAGGTGATCGTCGAGATCGCGCCGCCGGAGTACGCGGACGCGGCGCCGCTCATCCCGTTCGCGGCGGCGGCGTTCGTGATGCCCGCGCTTCTACCGGACGGTGAATCAGAACGTCGATCCTGCCGAACAACCGCCGCGTGTTCGTCGCGGGGTGCCTCGGCGCGATGGTGATCTTCTGCGGGCTGACCTACGGTCTCGCCTCGGAGATCGGCGCGTACGCGGCGCCCATCGCGATGCTGATCGGCTTCGGCGTTCCCTCCGCGTACATGTTCGTCCGGTGCTCAGCGCGGCAAGACAGCCGATCGACTTCCCCTACCGCGAGGTCCTCGAGCGCCCTGGTCGCTGGCGGCCGTCATCGCCGCGGCCTTCCTCGCCCTACCCGACTCGGAGCGTGTCGGGTCGAGCGCGCGATCGCCGTCGTCCTCTTGCTCGGCGTCTATCCTCGCGGGCCTCGTGCGTGTTGCGGGTGATCCCGCGAGAACCACTGGCGCGCCGCTGGCGCACATGGCTGCGCTCGACGTATCAGCGGCTCGACCGTCGCGCGGCTTCAACCCGCGTGCGGGCATCCGCGCGATGCCGAAGCCTCAGCGCCAGCCGCTTCGCAAGGCGGTCGAGCAAGGGCGTCCCCGAGCAGCGCCTACGCGACGGCGACAGGGGAGAGGAGCTCGTCGGGATCCTCCGGCGCCTGGGCGCGGCTGCGGGCGTTCCGGGGATCGTCGAGCCGACGAGCGCGACGAGGAGATCTCGGTCTTCCTCTTCGAGCGGGCGCCGACCGCGGTCAGGAACGCCTCGATGCGCCGCCTCCTGGAGGACGGAGCGCCATCGGACGAGCTACGCGCGCTCGAGGACCTCGTGGCGCACCTCCGCCGGGTGCCGAACGACGCGTGGGAGGGCGAGTCGAAGCGATAGAACGCAGGGGTCTGGCCCTCAGTCGCCAGAAGGGCACGATCACGATGCGGTCCGGCTCGATCGTGACCTCGACCTTGCGGCGCTCGGTCCAGTGCTCGGAGTAGATCGGATCGTCGGCGACCGGCTGGATCGAGCCAGAGGCCGTAGCCGTCCGCCTCGCCGTGGTCGAAGCTCGCCTGGAGTCCCGCGCCGGCGCGCTTGCCGCGCGCCGCCCCTGCGGCGCCGGCGACGCCGCCGGGGCTGCGCTCGCCGTCTGCGCTCTCGTCCTCGCCGGATCTCCGACGCTCGTCTGCGCGTCGTCGGCAGCGGCTCCTCCTCTTCATCTGCGGCTCGCCTCGGCCTCCTCGAGCGTCGCGGCTTCGATCTCGGCCTCGATCTCGTCGCGGAGGTCGACCTCGCCGGTGTCCTCGCCGTCGGCCTCGAGGCCGTGGCGGCGGCGAAACTCGCGGAGCTCGGTCGCCGGGACGTCGAGCTGGTGGGCGATCCAGGCGTCCGTGCGGCCCTGGCGGACCCAGGCGCGGACCTGATTCAGCTGTGAGCGAAGTGGCTTTCGGGGCATTTGCGGCGCCGACTTTATCCAGTCGCTGACCGCCTACGGGACGGTTCTCGGTGGCGCGCTCCGGACCGAGCCGTCTAGAGTGTCGCCGCACGACCCGACCGGCGCCCTGAGGGGGGTAGCTCGAATGGAGGCGAGAATGCTGGTCCTCACACGGAAGACGAACCAGAGCATCATGATCGGCGACGACATCGAGGTGTCGGTGCTCGCCGTGTCGCGCGACAAGATCCGCCTCGGCATCACGGCGCCGAAGGACGTGCCCGTCTTTCGCAAGGAGGTCTGGCTCTCGATCAAGGACGGGCAGATCGCCGGCGCGAGCACGGCGACGGAGCGGCGACGCCGGCAGGACGGGATCGAAGAGGCGATCATCGACGGCGCGGCGGCGAAGGTCGAAGAGGCGCTCGGCCGAGCCGAGTAGCAGGACGCTGGGCGCGGCGAGGCGGCGCTAGCCCACAGGAGCGCGAGCGTCTCGAACATCACCACGGTCACGACGACGACCGTCAGCGTGAGCGCGGTGAAGAGGACGCTGAAGCGCACCTTGCCGGACTTCTCGACCCGGGTGATGCGCCGAGCGCGCGAGCGTGCGGCGGCGCGATGGCGAAGCTGGGCACGGCGCTGCCGGTCGAGCAGCGGTCTCGTTCTCGAACGCAAGCTCCCAGTCGTTGAGGCTTTGGCGCATGCGCATGGGGTGAAGGAACCTAACAGGCTGGAACGGCGAATGCAAACGTATGTTCACATTACGCCCATCGTTTCTTAGTGACGCTAGGCACAACCAACAGCCCTGGCTGACGACGCTCAATCCCGGGCCCGGTCCACGCCTCAGCACGCGCCCCACAGGCCACGGCCGGCGTTCGCGGCGGACTGCTGGAGCCGCGCGAACCGCTCGGCGTAGTCCACGTTCGGGGCGATCTCGAGCGTCCGCGCGTAGCCGAGCCGCACGAGCTCGGCGTTCACGAACCGATCGTCCAGGTAGACGTAGGCGAGCAGCCGGTCGTACACGGTCTCGTCGCTCTGCGCCGAAGCGAAGCTCGACCCGCTCGCCCTCGATCAACCCGGTCGTAAAGCCGGCTCGCCTTCTTCCCGAAGCACTCGACCGGCTGGCCGGGCGCGACGGACTCGGGCGTATCGACGCCGATGAAGCGCACCCCTTCCTCGCCGCCGCTCCGAAGCTCCATCTCGGCCGTGTCGCCATCGACGACTCGAGTCACGTCCGCGTCGACGCTCTTGCCCGACGAGCGCTCGCCACCCTGTCCGGTCGCGCCCTCGCCGCCCTCCTCCTCGGTCGACCAAGAGCAGCACGATGCCCAGCGATCAGGAGAACGACCGCGCCGGCGCTCGGAAGCCTGGGCCCGAAGGACACCTACGCACCCTCAAGGCCCGGGCGGACGAAACCCGCCCCCTGCAATCGACCTTGCGCTCGGCTGCCGATCGACGCGATGCGCGTACCAGCGCGAAACGCCGGCCTACGGCTCGCGCGTCACGTTCGCGAGCAGGCTCTCCTTGATCTCGGCGACGATCTCGAGCGCCTCCGACCACTCGCGCTGCCAGACGTTGCGGCCGTAGATCACGCCCGAGCCGCCCGCCTTCATGATGAACTCGGTCTGCTCGAGGAGCTTCTCGTCGTCGATCTTCGAGCCGCCCGAGAGGACGACGAGCGAGCGGCCGGCCGACTCGACGCACTGGCGGATCGCCTCCTCCTGCGAGACGTCCATCTCGTTGTAGGGAGCGGGGGTGAGCTTGTCCTTCTCGGGGTCGATCTTCGGCATGTTGAGCTTCACGATGTCCGCGCCCATCTCCATCGCCATGCGGGCGGCGTAGTCGATCGCGTAGAAGGTCGTCTGGCCGCCCTTGGCGTCGAGCGCCGAGCCGCGCGGGTAGGACCAGATCACGAGCGGCATGCCGAAGCGGTCGCAGTCCTGGCGGACCTGGCGGAGCTGCTCGAGGTCCTGGCCCTGCGACGGGCGAGCCGACGTAGAGCGTGTAGCCGACGGCGTCGGCGCCGAGGCGCACCGCGTCCTCGACCGACGCGTTGCAGGTCGAGAGCGCGTTGTCGGACGAGGGGATGTCCGTCTTGCCGTTCACCTTCAGGATCAGCGGCACCGAGCCCGCGTAGTCGGGGTAGTACTTCTCGGCCATGCCGATCTGGCAGGCGAGCGCCGAGTAGCCGGCCTCGGCGGCGAGGCGGAACTGGTACTCGGGATCCTTCGAGTCGGGGTTGGGGAAGAAGTCGCGCGGGCCGTGCTCGATTCCCTGGTCGATGGGTAGGAGCATGAGCGTGCCGTTGCCCGGTCCGAACTCGAAGAGCAGGCGGCGAAGGCGCGTGCGCTTGCCGGGTGCGAGGGTGTCGAGCAGGGACTTTTGGGCGTTGAGGCTTTTGACTTCCATACCGGCGATCATAATGAGGCGCGTCGCGCGCCTCTGGGGCGACTCAAGATGATCGAACACGCCTTCACTGGGCCATCCGTTCACGGTGGGGATCGAGGAGGAGCTGATGCTCCTCGATCCGGACTCGCTCGACCTCGCGGGCGAGATCGAGGCGATCCTCGAGATCGGTCCCGCCCGAGCACGAGGGCCAGGTGAAGCCGGAGCTCCTCACCTCCGTCCTCGAGATCGCGACGCCGCCGTGCGCCAACATCAACGAGGCGGGCGAGGAGCTCGCCGAGCTGCGCGCAGATGATGGTCGACCTCGCGGCCGAGCGGAACCTCCTCGTCGGCGCGGCGGGCACGCACCCGTTCGGGCGCTGGGAGGAGCAGGCGATCGTCGACCGCCCGCGCTACCGCGAGCTGGTCGCAGACCTCGGCTACATCGCCAGGCGCGAGCTCATCTTCGGCACCCACGTCCACGTGGCGATCGAGGGCGCCGACCGCGCCATCTACGTCGCCGACGGCATCAGGCGCTACCTGCCGCTGCTCCTGGCCCTGTCGATCGAACTCGCCCTTCTGGCGCGGGCACACGACCGGGATGATGTCCGCGCGGACGCCCGTCTTTCGCGCCTTTCCGCGCGAGGGCATCCCGCCGCACTACGGCACCTGGGAGATCTACTCCCACCGCGTCGGCCAGATGATCCGCGTCGGGCGCGATCGAGGACTACACCTACATGTGGTGGGACGTGCGGCCCCATCCCAAGCTCGGCACGGTCGAGACGCGCATCTGCGACCAGCAGACGAGCCTCGAGTCGACGCTCGCGCTGGCGGCGCTCATCGTCTCGCTCGCCCGCCGGCTCTCGAAGCTCTACGACTCCGAGGAGCCGCTCGATCGAGTACCCGACCGAGCTGATCGACGACAACAAGGTCCGCGCCGCGATCCGCGGCATGGAGGGCGAGCTCGTCGACTTCCGCGCCGGGCATCCACGTGCCGGCGCCCGAGCTTGCGCGAAGCGCCTGCTCGAAGAGCTCGCCGAAGACGCGCACGAGCTCGGCTGCGCGAACCACCTCGAGACCGTCTGGGAGATCCTCCGCGACGGCACCGGCGCCCGGCGCCAGCTCGCGGCCTGGGAGCGCCGCCACCAGCTCGAGGACGTCGTGCGCGAGCTGGTCATCCAGACCTGAGCGAGCAGGCTGTCTCGGTCGGCCCTATGCTCGAAGGCGCGGATGGCCGGGCCTGATCTCAGCGTCGTCTGTCGCAACTGCGGCTCCGAGGTGAGCCCGTACGTGACCGAGTGCCCCTACTGCGGCACAGCGCATCCGCAAGCGCGCGCCGCGCCTCGAGCGCGAGGGCGACGAGATCAAGATCCGCGAGGGGCGGCGCGAGAAGAAGCTTCGCCGCGACGCCGAGCGCCGCGAGCGCGCCGAGGAGCGCCGGAGTCGGCTTCGGCCGCGATCGGCGCGCGGCGCGAGGAGCTCGCGACGCAGGCCGCTCGCGACCATCGCGCTGATCGCGATCCCGGCGATCCTCTTCATCGTGCTCAGCGCAACGGGCTCCGTGCAGGGAGTCGTCGTCATCGAGGCGACGAGCTTCGTCGAGATCTTCGACGCGACGTTCGGGACGAGCCCTGGCGCTACCTGATCGCGCCGTTCTTCTTCGTCAACGCCGGGTACCTGTTCATCTGCGGGCTCGCCATCGCGATCTTCCTGCCCGCCCGTCGAGCGGCGGATCGGCTGCGCTCCCGACGCTCATCCTCGGCGCTCGCCTGCGGCGCCCTCAGCATCCTCGCGCGCCGACGGCATGAGCTCGACGCGATCGGCGACGAGACGCACGTTCGCGGCCGGCGCCAACGGGATCGCGCTGGGCGTCCTCGCGGCATACGTCGCGATCCGCGAGCCCGAGCGCCGCGCCGATCCCGAGGACTCCTACGACCCGATCGCCGTCGGGCGTCGCGGCTGGCCGTCCTTCTGGCGATGCCGCTCGTCTTCGACTTCGCCGACCCGTGGGCCGGGCTCGCCGGCGGCGCTCGTCGGCGGCCTCTGCGGCCTCTCGGCGACACGGTCGGCAGAGAGGCGCGGCGTGAGCAAGTACACGGCGCTCGACGACGACCTCCACGCCTACATGGTCGCGCAGGGCGCGCGCCAGGACGAGGTGCTCGCGCGCGTCCAGGCAGAGACGGCGGCGCATGGGCTCGCTCGCGGCGATGCAGATCGCGCCCGACCAGGGCGCGTTCATGGAGATCCTCACCCGCGCCATCGGCGCGCAGGAGGCGCTCGAGATCGGCACCTTCACCGGCTACTCGGCGATCTCGATCGCCCGCGGCCTGGCGCCCGGCGGGCCGTCTTCTCTGCCTCGAGCTCTCCGAGGAGTACGCGGAGACGGCGGCCCGCAACCTCGAGGCGGCGGGCGTCGCCGATCGGGTCGAGATCATCACCGGCCCGGCGGCCGAGACGCTTCGCGCTGCTGCCCGAGCGCGAGCACTTCGACCTCGTCTTCATCGACGCCGACAAGACCGGATACGACGTCTACTTCGAGGAAGCGCTCAAGCGCACCCGCCAGGGCGGCCTGATCCTCCTCGACAACATGCTCCAGGACGGTCGCGTCCTCGATCCCGATCCCGACGACGAGTCCACGAACGCGATCGTCGCGCTGAACGAGAAGCTCGCAGCCGACGAGCGGATCGACCTCGCGATGGTCGCGATCGCCGACGGCATCACGATCGCCCGCAAGCGATGACGCTCGCGGAGAGCGAGGTCCGCCGGCTCCAGCTCGGACTTCATCCGCGGATTCATCCGGTGGCTCGGCAGACGCGAGTCGACGGCGCCCGGTCCTGGGAGGCGACCGGCGTGAGCGCGGCGATCGTCCCCGCCTCGGGCGAGCGATCGATCCTGAACTCGGTCGTCGCCCGGGACGCGGCAGGCGCTGGCGCGAGCGTCTACGACGAGCTCGCCCAGCGCCTACCGCGACGCGGGCGTCGAGGCGTGGACCGTCTGGCTGCACGAAGAGCGACTCGGAGGCTCGAGGCGCTTCTCGAGCGATCAGGGCCACGTCGTTCGACGGCGAGCCGGTCGCGATGGCGCTCGAGCTCTCCGAGCTGGGAGCCGGAGGACCTGGGCGACCTCGACTGGGACGCTGAACGCCAGCTTCGACGAGCTTGGCCGGGTCAACGACCTCGCCTACGGATATCCGAGCCGAAGGCGGCATGGCGCGCGGGCCTTGTGCGACGCCGACGCCGATATCCCGATTCGCCTTTACCGCGCGCGGAGCGAAGGGCGAGGTCGCCTCGCGTCCTCGGGACGCTCGACGTCGGCAGACGACTCCGGGATCGTCTTCGTCGCCACGCTCCCCGAGATGCGCGGCCGCGGACTCGCGAGCCGCCTTCTTGAGCGCCGCCCTTCGCGAGGCCCAAGAGCGAGGGATGAAGACGTCGTCGCTTCAGGCGTCCGCTCTTGGGCAGCCCGATCTACGAGCGGCTCGGCTATCAGGACCTACTTCCGCTTCCACATCATGGGAGCGCAGATCGCGACCAGGCCTGACGGTAGGTTTCGCGGCGTGGCGCCGGAGTACTCGGAGGCAGAGCTCGACGCGGCGATCGCCGCGCTCGAGGATCCCGAGCGCTTCCGCGAAGCCGAGGCGATGGTCGGCGCGGCGGCGCCGAAGCTGGCGCGCGTGCTCGCTCAGGCGCTCGAGTCGGGCGGCTGGTTCGCCGAGTCCCACGACGATGCCGCCGCCAAGGCCGCCGGCATCGACGAGCGACGCCGAGCGCCTCATCGCGGTCAGAACGCTGCTCGCCGAGGAGACCCGGGTGGGCATGCTGGTTGGCGTCGCGATCGGCTGGGCACTTGCGAACGAGTTGAAATCAACTAAGACAAGGAGAGACCTTCATGAAGATCAAGTTCCACGGACAGTCGTGCTTCGAGCTCACGGACGGGGATGCGACCGTCGTCGTCGACCCGTTCCTCAAGCCGAACAACCCGATCGCGGTCCACACGGCCGACGAGGTCGAGGCCACGCACGTCCTCCTCACCCACGGCCACGCCGACCACATCGCCGACGCGGTCGGCCTCTGCAAGCGCACGGGCGCTCCGGCCGTGGCGATCGTCGAGACGGCCAACTGGCTCGACGAGCAGGGCGTCGAGGAGACCTTCGACCCGAACCTCGGCGGGACGGTCGAGTTCGACTGGGGCTCGGTGAAGCTCGTCCAGGCCTTCCACACGAACACGATGCCCGGCTCAGACGAGATCGCCGTTCCAGCGCGGGCACGGGCACTCCGGTCGGCCAGGCCGCCGGGCTCGTGATCACGATCGGCGGCAAGACGATCTACCACGCGGGCGACACCTGCCTCTTCGGCGACATGGAGCTGATCGCGCGCCGCCACCCGGTCGACGTCGCGATCCTGCCGATCGGCGGCCACTACACGATGGATCGCCACGACGCCGCCTTCGCCGCGGGCCTGATCGGCGCGGCGACGGTGATCCCGTGCCACTACGACACGTTCCCGCCGATCGAGGCGGACGCCGAGGCGTTCAAGGCCGACGTCGAGGATCAGAGCTCGTCAGAGGTCGTGATCCTCGCGCCGGGCGAGGACGCACGAGCTGTGAGCAGAGTCTGCAGGAGTTCGCGCAGACTCGTCCTCCTCCGATCGGAGGAGGACAAGTTGCGTCCGCATTTCGAGGACGATCGGCCGATGCGCGAAAAGGTCTGGATACGGCGACCATTTTGGCCTTACCCCCCTAATCCCGGACGTCTCAGCTCGAAGCCAAGGAAGGCTCGAGTTGAGACATCCGTTCCGCTCGTGTCGAGCTGCGACACCTAGCGCCGCGGCTCGGCTTACACTGGCTGCGTGATGGCAACGGCGTCCCGCACGCAGCGCGTCCGCGTCCTGGTCGCCGACGATCACCCGATCTATCCGGGAGGGGATCGTGCGCGCCGTCAAGGACCGGCCCGACCTCGAGCTGGTGGGCGAGGCGGGCGACGGCCGCGGCGCGCTCGAGCAGATCAAGCTGCTCGAGCCCGACGTCGCGGTGCTCGACATCCGCATGCCGGGCCTCGAGGGAACGCAGGTGCTGTCCGCGCTCAAGCGCGACGGCAACGCCACCGAGGTGCTCTTCCTCTCGGCGTTCATGGAGTCCGAGCTCGCCTACACCACCGTCGCCGAGGGCGCACGCGGCTACCTCTCGAAGGAGTCGTCGCGCCAGGAGATCTGCGAGGCGATCCTCTCGGTCTCCCGCGGCGACACCGCGCTCGCGCCCGAGGTCCAGGCCGCGCTCGCCAAGGAGATCCGGCAGCGCGAGCGCTCGCACGGCCGGCCGGAGCTGAGCCCGCGCGAGTCCGAGGTGCTCCAGCTCATCGCCGAGGGCCTCTCGGCGCCGGACATCGCGCGACAGATCCACCTCAGCCCGACGACCGTCAAGACCCACCTCGGCACGCTTTACGAGAAGCTCGGCGTGTCCGACCGAGCGGCGGCGGTCGCCGAGGGCATGAGGCGCGGCCTCCTCGAATGAGCGAGGCCGATCTCCGCGCGGAGATCGACGATCTGAGGCGCCGCCTCGCCGCCGCCGAGGCCGAGCTCGAGGACCGCAAGCAGTTCGTCGCGCAGGTGATGGAGGCCGAGGACCGTGCGCGCCTGCGCATCGCGCAGCTGATCCACGACGACGCGCTTCAGAGCCTCCTTGCCGCCAACCAGGACCTGATGGAGGCGGCGCCCGGCCGCGAGCAGGTGATGCGGGCGCACGAGGTCGTCAGCGCGACGATCGCGCAGCTTCGCGAGGCGATGATCGCGCTTCACCCCGTGACGCTCGACGCAGGGCGGCCTCGAGCAGGCGCTCGAGCGCCGTCGCGAGGCAGGCCGAGCGCCAGAGCGCCGGGCTGGCGGTGACGCGTCGAGATCGACCCGGCTGCGCTCGGGCGAAACGACGAGCTCGTGCTTGGCGATCCCGCGCGAGCTGCTCTCGAACGTCGCGCGGCACTCGCGCGCGCGTAGCGCGCGAGCGTCGCGATCACAGGCGCCGAAGGGCGCGGTCGAGCTATCGGTGCCGGACGACGGCGAGGGGATGGGCGCTGAGCGCCGCCGTGAGGCGCTCGCCGAAGGTCACATCGGCCTGGCGTCGGTGACGCAGCGCGTCGAGGCGAACGGCGGCGAGCTTCGAGCTCGAGACCGAGCCGGGATCAGGGACCCGCGTCTGGGCGCGGCTGCTCGATCAGGAGCCGGGAAGCGGCTCGTAGCCGTCGAGGCTCGCCGAGATCCGGCGCCGGGTGGCGGCGCCGGCGGAGGATCGGTCCGGCGGCTCGATCGGGTGGCGGGTCGACGACGGGCGGCTCGTCCGGCGGTGATCACGCCGCCTGAGTCCCCGGGTTGGTCGGCATCGTCCCGCGCCGGTGCTCGGATCGCCGACCGCGGCGTCGTCGCGGCGGCGGAGTCGCGCGGGGTCGGCTCTGGCTCGGGACGTCGGGCTCGGGCTCGACCGGCGCATCCTCGGTCGGCGGGCGCCTCGGCCGGCGGCTGCGGCTCCTCCGGTGCTGGCGCAGCCGGGTCCGCGGGCGCCGCAGCAGTTGCAGGCTCGGCCGCCGTGGCGTGCATCGCGTTGTCGGCCCGTCCGACCATCGCGCTACGTCCCGCTCGATCGCTGGCCACTGCGACGGCGGGGTCCGAGGTCGCGATGCTGCTGGACCTCGACCGCGCCGGCGGTCAGGAGCGCCACGCTCGCCATGCCGGCGGCGGCCTTGGCGCCGAGCGCGGCGCCGCCAAGCCCGGCGGCTGCCGCCCGCCGGCCAGCCCTAGCGCGCCGCCGCCGCCGCCGCGCCGCTGCGCGCGCCGCCGCCGCGCCGCCCGCGCCGGCGCCCGCGCCGCCCGCGCCCGCGCCGGCCGAGCTCGCCGGCGCCGGCCTTGGCGCCGCCGATCCCGAGCTTCGCGGACAGCGTGTGTCGCGAGCGCGGCGAGCGGGCCGATCGGGCACCAGCGCGGCGAGCGCCTTGTCGTTCCGGCGAAGCTCGGAGCGGTACTCGCGGCAGCGCTCGCAGTCCTTCATGTGGGAGCGGGCCGGGCCGGACATCTTGCGCAGGCCCTCGGTCGCCTCGGCGAGCTCCAGATGGACCTCGTCGCAGGTCAGGTGGCGGCCCTGGCTTGCGTCGGCAAGCGAGATCCGGGCCCGGACCAGGAGCGACTTGACCGCGGGCACCGTCGTCTCCATCGCGACCGCGATCTCCTCGTAGGCGAGCGCGTCGATCTCGCGCAGGAGCAGCGCGCTCCGCTGCGTCTCGGGAAGGCCCTGGACGTCGCACGATGAGCGCCCTGAACTCGGCGCGCTTCTGCGACCTTGTCGGCGACCGAGATGCCGTTCTCGTGCAGGTGGACGTCCATCGAGTCCTGGCCCTCGGGCACCGGCTTTCGCAGGTGGTTGAGGCAGCGGTTGCGGGCGATCCGGTAGAGCCACGGCCGGGCGTTGATCGCGCGGTTGTCGGCGAGGATCGCCTTGTGCGCGGCGACGAAGACCTCCTGGAGCACGTCCTCGGCGTCCTCGGACGAGGAGAGCATCCCGCGGCAGAACGCCAGGAGGCGCACGCTGGTAGCGATCGACGAGCGCCTCGAACGCCCGCTCCTGCCCGTCGCGGATCATCGCGATCAGCCGCTCGTCGCCCTGGAGCCTGAGCAGGGGAGAGCGTCTGCCGAGCAGTCCAAGCCGGCTCGAATGTGTAAGCGCTGACGCTTCCAAGCTCAACCCTCAGAACACGGTAACACCGAAAGAGTTGCGTGCCAAGCGGCATTGCGCTGAGCCTTAACGAGGCGCTAACGAGAGTGCCCGGAGCGGGACTCGAACCCGCAAGGCCCTTACGGGCGGCGGATTTTAAGTCCGCGGGCTTTCACCAGTTTGCCTATCCGGGCCGCCGGATCGTAGTACCGCAGCGCCCGGCTGAGCGCTCCGAGGCAAGCCTTCGGTCTAGGCGCTCTCGAAGTGGCTCTTCAGGCCCTCGGCGGCGCCCTTCGTCAGGTACGTCTTGACCTGGCCCTCGACCGGGCCGCGGAGGAGCATGCCGAGCACGCGGCCCGGGTCGATCTCGAGGGCGTAGACGGCCTGGGTGCGGTCGGCGTCGAGCTCGGTGAACTCCCAGCGGCCGTCGACCGACTTGACGTCGCCCTTCTCCTGGACCCAGGTGAGGCCGTTCGGCTCGTCGTAAGGTGAAGCGCAGGATCGACTTCGACTTCTTGACCTTGACGTCGGCCTCGACCTCGACGAGGGTCGCGCGGCCCTCGGTCGTCGGTCTCGATCACGTCGACCTTGTCCATCGCCGGGTTCCACTCGACGGCGCCGGGAACGTCGGCGGCGACCGCGTAGACCTCGGCGATGCGGGGCGTCGATCTCGACCGTGTGGCTGGCGCTGATCTGCTCCCATCGCCTAGAGCTGCGTCCAGACCGTCTTCGTCTCGAGGTAGGCGTCGAGGTTCGCGTGGCCCTTCTCGCGGCCGATCCCCGACGCCTTGTAGCCGCCGAACGGCGCGGCCGGGTCGCCGCCGCCCCACGAGTTGATGTAGACGTTTCCGGCCTTGAGCATCGCGGCGAGCTTGTGCGCGTTCGAGATGTCGCGCGTCCACAGGCCGGCGGCGAGGCCGTACTCGGTGTCGTTGGCGCGCGCCGCGACCTCGTCGAGCTCGTCGAACGGCATCGCGACCAGCACCGGGCCGAAGATCTCCTCGCGGCGATCTTCATCTCGTCGGAGACGTCGGTGAAGAGCGTGGGGGAGACGAAGTAGCCGACTCGCCGTTCTCGGGCGAGCCGCCCGCGACCGCGTTCGCGCCCTCGTCGAGGCCCGGAGTCGATGTAGCCCTTGACGCGCTCGAACTGCTCCTGCGAGACGAGCGGGCCGAAGTCGGACGTCGGGATCGAGGCCCGGGCCGACCGTCGCGTCGGCCGCGAACTCAGACAGGCCCTCGATCACCTCGTCGAAGAGCTCGCGCGCGACGTAGAGGCGCGAGCCGGCGTTGCAGGCCTGGCCCGAGTTGAAGTAGATGCCCTGGAACGAGCCCTTGATCGCCTGGCCGAGGTCGGCGTCGGGGAGGATGATGTTCGGGCTCTTGCCGCCGAGCTCGAGCGTCACGCGCTTGAGCGCCTTGCCCGCACTTGGCCGCGATCTCGCGGCCGACGACGGTCGAGCCGGTGAAGGCGATCTTCGCGACGCCCGGATCGTCGACGAGGGCCGCGCCGGTCTCGCCGTCGCCGGTGACGACGTTGAGCGTGCCGGGCGGAAGCCCGGCCTCGAGCGCCAGCTCGCCCAGGCGCAGCGCGGTGAGCGGCGTCTGCTCGGCGGGCTTCAGGACGATCGGAGCAGCCGGCGGCGAGCGCGGGCGCGATCTTCCAGGCCGCCATCAGGAGCGGGAAGTTCCACGGGATGATCTGCCCGCAGACGCCGACCGGCTCGCGCAGCGTGTAACAGAGGACGTCGCGCGCGGAGACCGGAATCGTCTCGCCCTCGATCTTGGTCGGCCAGCCCGCGTAGTAGCGCAGGTGGTTGACCGACGCGGCGACGTCGCCCTTCGCCATCGCGAGCGGCTTGCCGTTGTCGAGCGACTCGAGCTCAGCCAGCTCGTCTGCCGTTCGCCTTGATCAGCTCGGCGAGCGTGTACATGAGCGCCGAGCGCTTGGCGGCGTTGATCTTCTTCGAGCGGGCCCGTCGAGCGCGGCCTGGGCGGCCTCGACGGCGCGGCGCACGTCGTCGGCGCCGCCCTGGGCGACCTGGCAGATCTCCTCGCCGGTCGAGGGATCGATCGTCGCGAACGTCCCGCCGTCGGCGGGCTCGGACCAGCTCCTCGCCGATCAGGAGCTTGCCCGGGACTCTGCCCAGGAAGTCGCGCGTGGTCTCGGACAGGGACGTCAGCCGGTGCAGTCGTCATCGACCGGGATCGTATCCACGACCTCGGGATCGGCGGCGACGCGCTTCGGCGCTCGCTCGGCCTCGAGCGCGAGGCATCGCGTCCGCAGGCGGCGTCGTCGGCCGGCGGCTCTTCGCAGACGGCTCCTCGCAGACGGGCGGCTCGTCGGTCGGATCGCGGCGTCGACTCGGCGACGGGCTCGTCGCGTCGCCGGAGGCGACTCCTCGGCGTCGCGTGCGTCGCCGGAGTCGAGCCTGCTCGGGCGGCGTCTTTGCACGCCGGTCGAGCTCGCCGGACTCGGACGAGGAGCGCGCGATCACCTCGGGCGTGCCGTCGTCCTCCTCGCCGGGGGGCGTGCCCCAGGCGGTGACGGAGACCGAGTAGGTGCCCGAGCCGACGTAGGGAACCCAGACCGAAGTGCCCTGGCCGGTCGTCTCGCCCATGGTCGACGACCGAGCCGTCGGCGCTCGTGACGCTGACGGTGTAGTTCTCGGCGCCCTCGAGCGCTGTTCCAGCCCGCGTCGATCTTGCACATGATCTGCGTGTCCGGCGAGCCCGCAGCTGTCGAGCGAGGCCGAGACGGTCAGGGTCCGGGAGCCTGGCGCTCGGACGCCGCCGCCGTCGAGCGCGAGCGCGGGGAACGGGACCGCGAGCGCGATCAGCGCGAGGCCGAAGATCCGGCGGCGGATCATCCCTTGCCTCCCTGGGCGAGGAAGGAGCCCTGGATCAGATCGACGCCGTCGACCGCGTCGGCCGGGGCGCCGGCCTGGTAGGTCGTCGCCAGGTAGTACCAGTTGTCGCCCGGCGCCGCGCAGGACGACCTCGTAGGTCGGCGACCCCGTCCGGGCACGTCCTTGGGCGCGAGGGTGATCGAGCTCGACTCGACCGTCGGCCCGACGTTCCGCTCGACGACCCGGGCGCTGCCCGCGAGCGTCTCGAGCTGCTGCGAGCGAGTTCGCCTCGAACGTCGCGAAGTCGAGCTTCGGGTCGCTCTGGATCCAGAGCGTCGCGTCGGCGGTCCCGTCCGAGGAGACCGCGGCGAAGGTCGCTCCGGCGGCGGGCTTGACGCGATCCCAGCCGGCGGGCAGGGCGAGCGAGAAGGTCGACTCGGCGACGAGCTGCGCGTCCGTCGGGACCGGCGTCGGCCTTGACGCGGTCCCTGCCGTTCGCCGGCGTTGGCGTCCGCCGGCTTCGCGCTCAGCGGCGCCGTGTCCGGCTTCGGGCGCGGCGGCAGCGGAGCTCGGCTCGGGCGTCGGCGGGCTCGCTGCGCCGTTCACGAGGCTCAGGACCGCGAAGACGGCGAGCGCGGCGACCGGCAGGGTGAGCCAGCGCAGGTCGAGCCGGCGCGGGCATCGATGGCTCTGGCGCGACGGCATCGAGAGCGGACGGGAGACGCTCGGACGCGGATGCAGCGAAGGCCGCGGATCGCGCGCTTGCGGGCGCACCTCGAGACCTCGGCCGCCTCGCAGAGCTCGCTCGCAGTGCTCGCAGACGATGCGCCGGACGACGCGGGCGGGAAGCGCGGCGGGCAGGCTCACGCGCGTGCGTCGCGGAGCACCCCGCGTGGGTCGCCTCGACCACGCGCTGCGCCCGCCCGGGTAGCAGGCAGGGGAAAGCCTCCGTTGCCCGTCGCCTGATTCACGTATTTCCTCATCGGGCTTGCGCGCCTTTCGACTTGAGAGCTGTCAGGCACCTGCTGCGTCCGGAGACCGAAGCCTGGGAAATGCGCTCCATGGCCGTAACTGCGCTTCGCTGGGCCTATCGTCGCCTCGGGCGGCACTATCCGCGCGTCTTCCTGGTGCTCGAGCTCCAAACCGTCTATCCGGTGATTCTTGGCACCTACGCGCTCTTTTCCTTCTATTACGACGGGACGACGGGCGAGTTCTTCACGCTTTTCGGCATCACCTGCGGCCTGGCGGCGATCGCGATCGTGATCGCCTGCGTGCGGACCTTTCCGATGCTGCGCCCGCTCGAGCGCGTGGATCGCAGGCGCGCGCGACGAGCGCGCGACGACCGAAGCGTGGGCCGCCGCGATCAGCTTTCCGTGGCGGATGATCCGCTCGAACGTCGTTCGTCCCGGCGTTCATCGTCGTCTGATCCCCTCCGCGGTGCTCTCGGTGGTCATGCTCGAGCTCAGCTGGACGGCGGTCTTCCCGTTCATCGCCGGCTCGGCCGTCGCGCTCGCCTACGCGTCGATGCTCCACTACTTCGCGCTCGAGATCGGCTACCGCCCGCTCCTGGTCGACATCAACCAGCAGGTCTCGCCCCGCACCGAAGCGAACGTCAGCGCGATCTCGCTTCGCTGGCGGCTGCTCCTGACGCTGCCGATGATCAACGCGATCACCGGCATGACCGTCGCCGCGCTGACCGCCGAGGGCGGCGGCGGGGAGTCGCTCGGCCTCGACGTCGGGATCGCGCTCGGCGTCGCGACCACGATCGCGCTCGAGCTGACCCTGCTCGTCGACCCGGTCGGTCCTGCGACCGATCGCCGACCTTCAGAAGGCGACCGAGCGGGTCCTCGACGGCGACTTCTCGGTCTCGGTCCCGGTCACCACCGGCGACGAGACGGGCGAGCTCGCCGCGTCGTTCAACGCGATGGTCGCAGGGCCTCGCCGAGCGCGAGCGGATCCGCGAAGCCTTCGGCACCTACCTCGACCGCGAGGTGGCCGAGTACATCCTCTCCGACGAGTTCGACGAGGAGGGAATCGAGCTCGAGGTCTCCGTGCTCTTCACCGACGTGCGCGACTTCACCGGCTTTGCCGCCGACGCCGAGGCGAAGGAGGTGGTCGCGGCGCTCAACCGGCTCTTCGAGGTGGTCGTGCCGGTCATCGCCCGCCACGGCGGGCACGTCGACAAGTTCGAGGGCGACGGCCTCCTCGCCGTGTTCGGCGCGCCGCGCGCCCTACCGCGACCACGCCCAGCGGGCGACGCGGGCCGCGATGGAGATCTGCCGGCGCGTGAACGAGGACGAGGAGGCGGGCGACCTGCGGGTCGGCGTCGGCGTCAACACGGGCCGGGTCGTGGCCGGCGCCGTCGGCGGAGGCGGGCCGGCTCAACTTCAGCGTCATCGGCGACGCCGTGAACATCGCGGCGCGCGTCGAGGCGGCGACGCGCGAGCTCGACCGCGACGTCCTCATCACCTCGGCGACGGCCGAGTCGCTCGGCCCAGGCCTCGAGGTCGACGAGCGTGGGATCCCACGACCTCAAGGGAGTCGCCGACCCGGTCGAGCTCTTCTCGGTCGAGAGGTCGCGCCAGGCGCGACGGCGACTCGTCGCAGGACGGCTCGCTGCTCGACCCGGAGCCGATCCTCGCCGCGGCGGGCAGGGTGCGCCGCGGCCTGCTCAGGCCCGGCGCCGGCGCGACTCCGAGTAGTCCGCGCCTGAGCGCTGCGAGGCGCCTGGCCGTTTAGGATCGCCTCGATGGCCACGACCGAGGAGACCGCCACCGCGCTCCGCCACGGCGGGCGCCTGGTCGCGAAGGCGCTTCGCTCGCGCGGCGTCGAGCACCTCTTCACGCTCTCGGGCGGGCACCTCTTCTCGATCTACGACGGCTGCAAGGAGGAGGGCATCGAGATCGTCGACGTCCGCCACGAGCAGGCGGCGGTCTGGGCTGCCGAGGGCTACGCGAAGGCGACTCGCAAGCCGGGCGTCGCCGCGCTGACCGCCGGCCCGGGCGTCACCAACGGCATGAGCGCGATCGCCGGCGCCTTCTACAACCGCTCGCCGATCACCGTGCTCGGCGGCCGCGCGCCCGAGATGCGCTGGGGCTCCGGCTCGCTCCAGGAGATCGACCACGTCCCGTTCGTCGAGCCGCTCGTCAAGTCGGCCGAGACGGTCAAGGACACCGCCGAGATCGCGGCGCGCGTCGCCGAGGCGATCGACCTCTCGATGGCCCACCCCTCCGGGCCGACCTTCCTCGACTTCCCGCTCGACACCGTCTTCAACGCGGCAGTGGGTCTGACCCCAGGCGTGCTCGCAAGACCGACGGCGGGTCTGACCCCTCCGGATCAGGCGACGTCGCCGACGGCATCGAGGAGGCCGCGAAGCTCCTGGCCGAGGCCGAGCGCCCGGCGATCATGGCCGGCACCGGCCTCTACTGGGCGCGCGGCGAGGACGAGCTGCGCGCGCTCGCCGAGGCGCTGGGCGCGCCCGTCTTCCTCAACGGCATGGGCCGCGGCTGCCTGCCCGCCGACCACGAGCTCGCCTTCTCGCGCGCTCGCGGCCACGGGCTCAAGGAGGCCGACGTGGCGCTTGCGATCGGCCTGCCGCTCGACTTCCGGCTCGGCTTCGGCGGCTCGTTCGGCGACGAGACCAAGCTCGTCTGGCTCGACGCGGCGCCCAACGAGCTCGACCGCAACCGGACGCCCGACGTCGAGCTCGTCGGCGGCATCGCGCCGACGCTCGCCGCGATCCGCGAGGCGGCCTCGGGCGCCGATCCCTCGCGCACCGCCGACTGGGTCGAGGCCGTTCGCGCGACCGAGGACGAGAAGCGCGCCGCCGAGCAGGACGAGCTCGACGACGATCGCGCGCCGCTTCACCCGATGCGCGTCTACAAGGGCCTCGCCGAGGTGCTCGACCGCGACGCGATCGTGATCGGCGACGGCGGCGACTTCGTCTCCTACGCGGGCAAGGTCGTCCCGACCTATGAGCCCGGCACGTGGATGGACCCCGGCCCGTTCGGCTGCCTCGGCGCCGGCCCCGGCCAGGCGATCGGCGCCAAGATCGCCCACCCCGACCGCCAGGTCTGCCTGCTGCTCGGCGACGGCGCCTTCGGCTTCTCGGGGATGGAGTTCGACACGATGGCCCGCCACGGCATCCCCGTCGTCGGCGTGATCGGCAACAACGGCATCTGGGCGCTCGAGCACCACCCGATGATGTTCCTCTACGGCTACTCGGTCGCCGCGAAGCTCCGGCCCGAGACCCGCTACGACCAGGTCGCCGAGGCCCTCGGCTGCCACTCGGAGCTGGTCTCGCGAGCCCGACGAGCTCGAGCCCGCGCTCGAGCGCGCATTCGAGTCGGGCAAGCCCGCCCTGGTGAACGTCCTCACCGACCCCGAGGTCGTCTACCCGCGCAAGTCGAACCTGGCGTAGCGCCGCGCGCGGCGCCGGCGCCCCTCGCCAGCGCCACGTGGGTCGATTTCTTCCCGGTATCCGGGAACTGGACGCCCCACGTCGGTCGCGCCATTCGGTCTGCGTGTGACCCGGCACGCTTTTGGCGAACCTTCGGTGCGTTTCGCGCACCACACGCGCTGTCCGGGGCAATCAAGGTGGCCGGATGCGCCGACGTGGGTCGATTTCTTCCCGGTATCCGGGAACTCGACGCCCCACGTCCGCGGGACGTGGCGTTGGCGCGGCTCGCGGAGGCTCAGTTCGGCGTTGTCACTTCCGGCCAGCTGGTGGAGCTGGGTTTCTCCTCGTCAGCGATTTCGCGGATGGTGGCGTCGGGGCGGCTGATCCGGCTCTACAAGGGCGTCTACGCGGTTGGCCATAGCCGCCTCGTTGCTCGTGGCCGCTGGCTCGCCGCCGTTCTTGCTTGCGGCGACGAGGCTTGCCTTAGCCATCGTGAAGGAGCTGCGCTCTCGGGAGTCCGCCACAGCGAGCGCTCCCGCGTTGACGTGACCGTGCCGAGTCGCAGCCGGTTCGCACAACCAGGCATCCAGGTTCATCGTCGTCCGCGAGCTCCATCCCGACGAGATCACCGAGATCGACGGCATCCGCGTCACCACGATCGCGCGCACCCTCCTCGATCTCTGTGACGTGATCCGGCCCGAGCAGGCGCGTAGGGCTTTTGAGCAGGCCGAGCGGATGGGGGAGCTGGACTACCGCGCCCTCAATCTCGTCGCCGAGCGCGCGCACGGGCGCCACGCCCTCAAGGTGTTCCTCCCCTTGATCGCTGAGGACCACACGCCGGCTGCAAGGGCCAAGTCAGACCTCGAAGCCAGGTTCCTGGACCTCGTCCGGGAAAGAGAGCTTCCGATGCCCATCGTCAACGGAGTGGTCGGTGGCTACGAGGTGGACGCCCATTGGCCGGGGACGAAGCTGATCGTCGAGCTCGACTCATGGGCCTACCACCGAAGCAAACGGTCCTTCCACGCCGACCGAGCGAAGTGGCTCGATCTACGATCGCAAGGATTCGACGTCCTGACGGTCACCGACTCGATGCTGAGGAGCCAACGAGGCCGAATCGCCGATGCGATCCTTAGCGCCACCTCCGCGAAACGCATACAAGCGCGGCCAACTGACTCCTGACATTCGCACACCTCGCGCGTTTCTTCTTCCAGGAGGTCGCCTTCGCGGCCAATGGACCTAAGAGCGTGACTGGAGTTGTCGATAATGCCCTCGGATGGAGGAATCGTTTCCCCTGCCCGGACGCCGGAAGCGTGAGTCCGTTGCGGCATCAGCGATGCTCGCCTCGTCCGTCGGGCAGCCAAGGGCGAAGAGGCGGCGTTCGCCGAGATCTTCAGGCGTCACGGGCAGGACCATCTACCGCTACTGCCGAGCGATCCTCGGCAGATCCCGACGACGCTCAGGATGCTCTTCAGAACACGATGGACAGCGCGCTTCGAGCTCTGCCCGGCGAGAAGCGGACGATCCATCTGCGCCCGTGGCTCTTCCGGGTCGCGCGAAACGAGTCGCTCACCCTGATTCGAAACCGCGACGAGACCGTCGAGCTGACCGACGCGTCCACGCCCGCCGAGCCGGCCGCCGACATCCGCGCGGAGCATCGTCGACGAGGTACGAACTCTGATCGCCGATCTCGCGTCGCTTGCCCGAGGCGCAGCGCTCGGCGCTCGTCCTCCACGAGCTGAGCGGCCTGAGCCACGACGAGATCGCGCACGCGCTTCAGCGCTCGCCGCGGGCCTCCCGTCAGGCCATCTACGAAGCGCGTCTCGCGCTTCAGGACTTGAAGGAGGGGCGAGCGATGGAGTGCGATGAAGTCCGCGCACGCCATCTCGGACGGCGACGGCCGGGTCATGCGCGGGCGCAGGATCCGCTCTCACCTTCGCGACTGCCGCCGCTGTTCCGACTTTGCGCTGGCGATAGATCATCGTCGCTCGCAGCTCGGAATGCTCGCTCCGCCGCTGCCCGCGGCTGCGGCGACCGGGCTGATCGCGTCCGTGCTCGGGGGCGGAGCGGCGGCGGGCGGACTCCCGGCGCGGCGCGGCGCAGGCGCGGGCGCGGCCGGCCTGGCGGGTGGATCGGTGGTTGTGAAGTCCGCGGGGGTGGTTGCGGCGAGCCTGGCGATTGGCGTCGGCGGCGCGTCCCTGGCCGGCGTCGACCTACCGCTGACCGGATCGTCCTCTCAGCGCGACGGCGGGAGCCAAGACTCCGTGCGGCAAGTGGGCGCCGGAGCAGGATCCGCTCTAGATGAGCCTGCGCCCGCGGGGGTTTCCGGGGTGAGTAACCGCAGCGATGGAGAGTCGGCGAATTCGAGGAATGAGACCCCTGAGCGAGGGCGTGGTTCGCGAAAGACTGAAGCCGCCTCAGGGTCGGCCGGCGCCCAGGGCACCGGCAAGGACAAAGGCAAAGAAGGGTCTGAGGCCAACGGCTCGAGCGGCCCGCCCGCGCATTCGAACTCCGGCGGCAACTCGAGCTCGGCCGGCGGCCCGCCCGGCGCACTCGAACACTGGTGGTAACTCGGGCACGGGCGGCCCTCCGGCTCATTCCAACACAGGCGGGAACTCGGACAGGGGCGAGAACGAGCCGAAGGACGTGAACGGAGCCTAAGGACGCGAAAGAGCCGAAGGCAGACAAGGAGCCGAAGGACAAAGCAGGCAAAGCCAAGGCCAAGTAGGGCCTGACATCACGCCGGCGTCCGGCGTTGTTCCTCCTAGTAGGCAAACGAACGGGAAGGAACACACCATGAAAAGACTGATCGCCGCGGCGTCGATCGCCGCTAGCCTCGCGCTCGTCGGTGTGACGGTGCGCAAGCACAGACAGCCGAGAAGCCTGACAAGGACAAGATGTCCAAGGAGTGCCACGAGCTCAAGAAGGCCGACAAGAACGCCTTCCGCGCGACCTATGGCCCCAAGAACGCGATGCGCAACTGCAAGAAGGGCGAGGAGCCCGCGGCTGACGAGACCTCCGTCGGCGAGTTCAAGAACGCCGCCGAGGAGTGCCGCGCAGATCGCGAGGCCGACCAGGAGGCATTCGAAGAGACGTACGGGACGAACGGAAACAAGAAGAACGCCTTCGGCAAGTGCGTCTCTGAGAAGGTCGAGGGACGACTACGACGAAGGATCCACCTCGTAGCGATCGATCGTTCGTCGCACGAAACGGCCGCCGCGCGCACGGGAGCGCGGCGGCCGTTGCTCGTTCTGGTTGACTCACGTCGATGATCCGCGAAGCGACCCACGACGACGTTCCCGCGCTGATGCCGCTCTTTCGCGGCTACGCGGAGTTCTACGAGTGCGACCCGGACGACGCCGACGTCGAGGCGCTCCTGCGCGAGGTCATCGACGCGCCCGAGAACGAGGCCTACCTGCTCGTCGCCACCGACGACGAGGGCAAGGTCGTCGGCTTCGCCAACAACGACTGGAAGTGGTCGAGCCTCCGCGGGAAGAAGATCGTCCTCATGGACGACCTCTTCGTCCACCCCGACGCGCGCGGCGGCGGCCACGCGGACGCGCTGATCGAGGCGACCGCCGACGTCGCGCGCAAGCACGGCGCGCCGTACCTCCTCTGGTACACGGCGCACGACAACTACCGCGCGCAGGCCGTCTACGACCGCGTCGGCGGCAGTGCCGGGCGACTACAAGGAGTACGAGCTCGAGCTCTAGCCCGCGGCCGCTCAGGGCTCGACGACCTCGAACTGGCTCATGAGGCCGTGGTCCTCGTGGTCGAGCATGTGGCAGTGCATGACGTACTTGCCGGTGTAGTCGGACATCTTGCCGGCGATCGTGATCGACTCGAACGGGTCGAGGAAGAACGTTTCCTTGAGGCAGTCCTCCTGCGGGAGGGGGCGGGCTCGCTCGTCGCGCTCGAGCAGGTACCAGTCGGTGTGGTGCGGATGCATCATGTGCGCGACGGGGGTGTTGTTCGGCGATCTTCCAGACCACGACCGAGCCGAGCTCGGGCTTGGTCTCGACGCGCGCCGGGTTGAATGTCTTGCCGTTGATCTTCCAGGGGCTCCCGTGCGAAGCCGCCGCGAGACGTTCCATTCGAAGTCGACGGGGCTCGCTGCGGAGACCGTCTGCGTCCATGTCGGGCAGCGGCGGGAGGTCGAGGTCCTGCGGGCTCGGCGGTGTCGTCGGCGAGCGACGTCGCTCGAGACGCGGAACTGCATGAGCGGCCCGATGTAGGGCTTCGAGCCGAGCGCGTCCTCGCCGTCGTCGCGCGGTCCGCTTCGCAGCACGACGTCCTCGCCGGCGCACGCCGGCGAAGTCGACGATCAGCTCGACGCGCTCGCCGGGCCCGACCAGAACGCGCTCATCGGTCCGCTCGAGCGGCTGCGGGCATGAGCCCTGACTCGGTCGCGATCTGCGCGACGGGCTGGCGCTCGGCCCGTCGAAGTACGAGGTTGTAGGCACGGAAGTTCGAGGCGTTCAGGATGCGCAGATCGGTGGCGCTGCGCCGAGACCGGGTGGAAGGGGAGAACGGCGCCGTTCACCAGGACGTGCTTGCCGCTGGCGCCGTCGTCGGGCGGGATCGAGCTTGTCGAACGGATCCGTCAGCTGGTTCTGTCGAGTCGAAGTCGCGGTCGGCGATCATCAGCGGCAGGTCGCGCTCGTCCGCGGGGAAGCGGCAGCGCGAGGTCGACGTCGTCCTCGGTGATCCACATGCCGGCCAGGCCGCGCCAGACGTTCTCGCCCGGTCGCGGTCGAGGCGATGGTCGTGGTACCAGTGCATCGCCGCGCGCTCGTCGGCGCCGTCCTCCATGAAGTCGTAGCGGTAGGTGCGCTTTCGCCCCGGCGCGATCAGGAGGTCGTTGCCGGAGGCGCGCTCGGAGAGGTCCGGGGAGATGTCGCAGTAGAGCGAGCGGGGCTGCGAGCGCGTGAGGCCGCCGGGCTGCCCGTCGTCCTTCGAGCGCGTGTGCGCGCCGTGGAGGTGGACGGTGAGCTCGCCTGCCTTCTCGGGCAGCCGGTGCTTGAAGGTGACCGTCGTCCGCTCGCCGGACGGGCGGCGGATCGTCGGGCCCGGGAACGTCCCGTCGTAGGTCCACATCGTCGTCTTTCGGCCGGGGAGGATCGTGCACCTCGGCCTGGCGCGATCGGGATCGTGAGGTTCGACCCCGTCAGCTCGCGCGGGATCGGGAGCCTGCGCGAGTGAAGGGCTCGACGCCGCGCGCGAGCGCGCGGCGAGCGAGGGCCGGCCCGCTCGGGCGCAGCCACGCCGGCAATGCCAGCGCGGCTGCGCCCGTCGCGGCTCCAGCCACGAACCGGCGACGGCGAAAACGTCGCTCGTCGCCGGTATCCGTCACCTGCCCGGGTTGGTACACCGTGATCTCGCCCTGCATCTCCGGGTGGATGACGCAGAAGTACGTAGAGCGTCGTGCCGGGCGAGGCAGACACGATCCGCGTGTGCTCGGACTCGCCTTCTCTCCGTGAACCAGAGTCGCCCTTGACCGCTGCCATGCCTCCGGAACGACTTGTCCCAGCCGTCGGCCTGCCCTTGTCGACGATCGGCTTCTTGCCGACGTTCTTCTTCTGAGATCGCCTCGTGCGCCTTGATAGATGCTCGTGCAGAGTTGCCGGAGCTTCGCGCTTGACGCAGTCCTTGGCGTCGTTCTGGTTCTGCGGGAGCAAGACTGCTCGTCGACGATCGAGAACGTGTGCGGCCCGATCTGCCTGCGGGTTCGTGTTGTTGACGATCCTCAGGTCCTGGCCGGCTGGACGACGCTGCTGGGCGCCGGACGAAGGAGAGCTTGCTTGCCGTTCGAAGATCCATCGTGATCGTCGCGACGCCGCGGCGCTCCTCGGCTCTTGTGCGGCGGTGCCGACGATGTGACGAGCGCCGAGCGCCGAGGCGCGGCCACGCCGCTGATGGCGAGCGTGCCTGCCCACAGCTTCTTGGAACGAATTCTCTTCACTGTTGATTCCCTCCTGCGCCATCGGGCGCATGTCGATGGACACCCGGTCTACCGCTCGATCGCCCGCTATGCGAGCCCCCGAGCCCGCCACCCGATGCCGATTATCGGCCGGCATTCTAGAACAAAGCTCGGCGCCTCAGCGCGAGTCGGTGATCTGGATGCCCGAGGCGAAGCTCGGCGCCGCCGCGCCACTCCGTGGCGGTCGCAGACGAGAAGGCCTGGAGCGCACGCCAGGAGCGCGAGGGCGATCCACGCCGGCTCGAAGCCGGCGACGCCCGCGGCGGCCGCGAGGAGCATCGGGCGCCTGGACCAGCGCGAAGCGCGCGACGATCAGGAGTGGGGTCGGGCGGCGACCGCGCCCGGGCCGGTGTTGGCCGGGCCGGAGCAAGACCGCCCACTCGCCCGGCGTGCGGCCCTGCCAGATGCGAGCGGGATGACGAGGAAGACCGCGGTGCCAGGCACCAGGACCAGCGCGAAGGCCCGGAGCGCCTGCGAGCGCGAAGCTGTCCGAGACGAAGAGCTGGCCGCGCGTGGCGTCGAGCAAGCAGCGCCGAACGCGGCCAGGAGGGCGAAGCCGGCAGCGACGATCAGCGCCACGTTGCAGAGCGCAGCGAGGTAGCGGCGCCCGGGTCTGACCGGCGCTGCTCTCGGCTGGGTCCGCGGCGAGCGCTCTGGCCGGGAACGAGCCCGAGAAGAGGCGCGCAGAACGCACCGATCCCGGCGCCGACCGTGTTCGTGATCAGATCGGAGGTCGAGAAGAACCGGTACGCGCACGGGTAGAGCCCCCAGTCGCCGGTGAGCTGGGTCAGCTCGATCAAGAGCGACACCGCCGCGCCGATCGCGACCGTCGCGAGAAAGCCGCGCCTCAGGAGGTAGCGCACGAACATGCCGAGCGGGACGAAGAGGAGGACGTTCAAGGGAAGGTCCTGGACGTCCGGCGTTTCGAAGGACGGCCGAGAGCCGCCGCTCGGCGCGCGCGACGCGCGCCTCGTTGACGACGTTGAGCGGGTTGAGCCGCGGATCGACGCCGAAGACCTGGCAGAAGTCGGGCGTGACGGGGCGAAGCGGCAGGACGACGGCGAAGGCGAGCCCGACCAGATAGAGGCGCGAACAGCGCCGCCAGGATGAGCTGGCCGGCGCCGAGCGCGCCGTGTCGGCGGTACTGAACGGCGACGTAGGGGAGGGCGGCGCCGGCGGCGATCAGCGGAAAGATCGCGATCGCGGCGTAGATCGGTGCGAGCCGGCTCAAGTCGCGTGCGAGGACGGCGGCCTCGAGCGCGGCGCCGTAGAGGATGTCGTGCTCGGACACCTCGATCTCGGACAGGCCGAAGGCGCGCATCACCTGGATCAGGATCACGACGCCGGCGACGATCGTCGGCGCGCGGCCGGGATGGAGGCCCGGTCACCTCGAGGCGCTCCTCGAGCGTCTTCGCGGCCAGCTGCGAGTACATGCGCTGGATCGCCTCGAGCGAGAGCGTCGAGCCGTGGACCGCGTCCGGGTCGTAGGGGTCGAGCGCCTGGTCGATCGCCGCGAGCGAGGTCGGCGTGCCCGCGACGCCGATGCCCGTTGCGGGCGCGCGCGAAGTCCGAGCCTTCGAGCACGCCGTCGATCAGCGAGCGCACGTCGTTGGCGAGCGTCTCGAGCTCGCCCTGCTCGGCCGGGTCGTGGGTGATGTGGCGCTCGGTATGGCGGACGGTGCCGGCGTCGAGCGAAGCGTGAAAGGAGACCTCGGAGCCGGAGCCGACGACGAGCTCGGTCGAGCCGCCGCCGATGTCGACGACGAGCGTCGTCCTCGGAGTCGGGCGCGCTCGTGCGATGGTGCCCGAGGTAGGTGAGGCGAGCCTCGTCGTCGCCCGAGAGGATGCGCGCGTCGAGCGCGAATCGCTCGCGAAGCTCGCCGACGAAGGCGCCGCTGTTCTCGGCGTCGCGAACGGCCGAGGTCGCGATCGCGACTGACGTGCGTCGGCGTCGTGCGACTCGATCAGCTCGAGGTAGTCGGCGACGGTGTCGCACACGTCCTCGATCGCCTCGCCCGAGAGCTGTCGCGACGTGTCGACCCCGCGCCCGAGGCGAGTCACCGTCGAGCGCCGCTCGAGCTCTGTGATCTGCTCGCCCTCGACGTCGGCGACCAAGAAGCCGGGTCGAGTTCGTGCCCATATCGACGACTGCCACACGCATCGGGCGGAGCCTAGTGACGCGACGCGGTTCTACGATTCGCCGCGTGATCTGGTTCCTCCGTCATGGCGATGCGGCAGCCGGAGACGACGATTTCGCGCGACCGCTGACCGAGAAGGGCGAGCGCCAGTCCCAGGCCGCCGGCGCGACGCTCGCCGCCTTGGGCGTGGCGATCAACGCCTGCGTTGCGAGCCCGCGTATACGAGCACTCGAGACCGCCCGCCTCGCCTGCCAACCGCTGGGAGTCGAGCCCGAGGCCGACGACGCTCTGGCAGGTGGCCGTTTTGACCCGATCGACCTCGCCGCGGGACGGGGCAACATCCTCCTCGTCGGCCACGAGCCCGACTTCTCCCAAGCCGTCTTCGACCTCACCGGAGCCCGAGTCGAGATGAAAAAGGGCGGCCTCGCCGCGGTCGAGGACCAGCTCCTACGCACCCTCCTCACGCCCGCGCAGACCAAGCGCCTGGGCTGAGCGACGCGGCGGAGCTCCGACCTGGCGCATAAGTCGCGCAATCCGACGACTAACGCGCCACGCCAGGCGCGTCCAAGCCCTCGAACCCTTGCTACCGTTTGGTGTGCGCCGCGGGGTGGAGCAGTCAGGTAGCTCGCCGGGCTCATAACCCGGAGGTCGCAGGTTCAAATCCTGCCCCCGCTATAGACGAAAGGCCCGCGCAAACGGGTTCTTGCGTCTGCTCCCGACGTCAACAGGCACGGAGATCCGGGGCGGTCTGACGGGGCCCGCTGGATCTACTGCTGCTCCCCGCCGGCGATCTGAGATACCTCCTGCCGAAGTGGGTTGACGCCGGGCCACCACTGTCGTACCGTTCAGGGTGTGAAGCGGGATCGCAGGATGCCCTTACGCTTCGCGGTGGGGGGCGCGATTGCAGCGGTGGTGGGACTCTGCACGCTCTTGGGCGGGCCCGTCGCCCAAGGCGCCTTCCCGGGCGCTGATGGCCGGATCGCCTTCGACCGCTACCCGCGGAACAGCACGCCGTACGAAGAGATCTACACGGTGAAGCCGAGCGGCGGCGGGCTGATCCGGCTCACCGACCGTGCGGGGGCGCGCGTGTCGAGCGTCTACCCGGACTGGAACGCCTCCGGCACCCGTATTGCATTCCAGCGGAGTACGGGCGCCACGAGCAAGGTCGTGATCATCAAGCCCACAGGCACCATCGTCACCAACTTCGGGGACGGGTCGTGCGCCGGAGGGGTCGGGATGCCGTCCTGGTCGCCGAACGGGACGACCATCGCGTACACGTGCTTCGACGGGGACTGGCTCATCAAGACCTTCGACCTCGTCACGCGTGACCGCCACACCATCGCAAGCACCGGGATCAACTTCCAGCCGGAGTTCTCACCGGACGGCTCGGCCATCGCCTACTCGGCGGAGCGCAACAACGGGGCGAGATACGAGGTCGTGGTCGCCCATCTCGACCTGGCAGGCGACCTCGATCACGACGAGGTGATGGCGGGAGATACGACCGAGTCCGCGATCTCCCCCGACTGGTCTCCGGACGGGAGCGAGATCGCCTACTCCTGCGCCACCATCGTGCCCACCTTCAGCGACCAGGATATCTGCACCGTAGACGTCTCTGCGCCGGGGACCGGATCGGCCGTCATCACGAGCGGGAATCAGGAGCAGTTCCCCGCGTATTCGCCGTCGGGCAGCGAGCTCGTCTGGTCGGTCGGTCCCGAGGAGGGCGACTCCGAGCTGAAGCGACGGCTCGTCGGTGGCGGTTCCAATTTCACCATCACCTCGAACCGCGTGGTCGACCAACAAGCCGACTGGGGCACGCGCTAGTCGCGCGACGCGATGCCAGCGAGAGGGGGAATCGGGTTCGCGTCGGCAGTGCTGGCGGCCGCACTGGTCTGGCCTGCGAGCTCTTTCGGAGGCTCAGCGCCGGCGATCCGATACGCCGAGCCCAACGGCAACGGGCCGGAGCCCTGCGCAGAGGCCGACCCATGCGGGATCTTCCTGGCCGTGGAGTCAGCGCCAAACGGAGCACAGGTGCACCTCCTCGCGGGGGACTATGCGCTCGGCGCCGAGCAGGTGCTCGACGTGCCCATTGGGGTCGGCGTGCACGGGCTAGGGGATGCGGCGGATACGACGCTTAGCTCATCCGCGCAGATCGCCGTCTACCTGTCGGGCCAGTCGGCCCTCACCGACGTGAGAATTAATGGCAACAACAACCGCGCGCTCATGGTGTTCGGATCGTCTGCCGCGCGGCGCGTCTACGTGCAGAACTCGAACGACGGCGACGGATCCTGGGCCTGCGTGGGCAACTACGACGCGAACATCATCGACTCGGTCTGCCGCGGCACCGGGAACTCCACGGGCGGTGTGGCGAATCTGGCACAGGGGTTCTCTTCCCCGCTCATCCTGCGAGGGGTTACGGCCTACTCGGAAGGGGGCGTCGGGGTTTTGGCGGAATCGCTGGGCAGTGGGACCACGGCAACGGTCAACGCCCGCAACACGATCGCCTCGGGTCTTACCTACGACGCCGCCGCGGTCGCTGATCTCGACAGCTCGGCCGCGATCGATTTCGACTTCTCGAACTTCGACAGCGTTTCGATGTCCGGCGCCGGGGCGAGATCGGTGACACCGCCGGGATCGCTCGACAACCAGACGGCCGAGCCGATCTTCGTCGACGCCGTGAACGGCAACTTCCGCGAGGCGCCCAACTCGCCGACGGTCGACGCGGGCTCGCCTACCGCAGTCTCAGACGGCGATACGGATCTCGACCGCAACCCGCGCACGGTCGGGGAGGCGCCGGACATCGGCGCTTATGAGTCCCAGTACGTCGACACCACCGGGCCGGAGACGCAAATCAAGAAGGGGCCTAAGAAACGGACGACGAAGCGAAAGGCGACGTTCCGCTTCGCGGGCAACGACGACGTCACCGATCCATCGGCGCTCGAGTTCGAGTGCGCCCTCGACAACGCGAACTTCGAATCGTGCACGTCCCCAAAGACCTACAAGCGGCTGAAGCCAGGACGACACACGTTCTTCGTCCGTGCCACCGATGCGGCGCAGAACACCGGTGAGAGCGCGAAGTACGCGTGGAAGGTGAAGGACTAGTCGAGCCGCACGCCTGCGGCGACCTCCCCGGGGTCAGGCGCGCGTGCCGACGACGACTAGATACTCCTGCTCAAAGCGGGCGTCCTCTTCGCTGCCCAGATTCCACTCGTCGCAGAACCGATCCAACGCGTCATCGAGGTCCCCCTCGCGTCCGTCGCTGCTCGCGTTCTTGCGCGCGGCAATCGTCGGGCCGTACTTCGCCTTGAAGTGCTCCCCGTAGTCGCGGGGACGCTCGAAGGCCGTGATCTCGAGGACGTCACGGTCGAGCGTTCTGAAAGTCGACGCGATCTCCGAACAGCTCCTTGACGTGCTCCTCGCCGCCCCAGAGCGGCGGGGGCTGCGCGCCGGGCGGAGGCGGCGGGCGCGAACGGTCCCATCGTCTTGAACAGGGCCCCGATCATGCCTTCTGGCGTCCAGTTGAGCATCCCGATCGTCCCGCCGCGGACGGCAGACCCGGACCATCTCGTCAGCGACGTCCTGGTGGTGGGGAGCGAACATCGCCCCAATCGACGACATGACCACGTCGAACGACTCGTCCTCGAACGGCAGGTTCTCGGCATCTGCCTCGACCCACTCGCAGTTCGACCCCCTCGGCCTCGGCCCGGCGGCGTCCGGCGTCGAAGAGCTCCGGGGTCAGATCACTTGCCGTGACGTTCGCGCCGGCCTTCGCCGCGGGGATCGATGCATTGCCGGTCCCGGCAGCGACGTCGAGGACGCTCATTCCCGGTCCGATGCCGCAGGCCTCGACCAGCCTGCGGACCCAGCGGCAAGCAGGAACGTCTCGACCATCGAGGGGTAGTCACCGGAAGCCCACATCGCCCGGTGGCGTGCCTTGAGCTCGGAATCAGCGGCGCTGGTTGACATAGGATCTCCTCTCCCGTCGAGTTCGCACTAGCAATGTATCGCCCATCGCAAAGCTGAGGCTCGAGGGCGACTACCGCCTCCCTCTGCATCGAGACGCTTGGACTAACACGCCGCCTCCGAGCTGGCTACCGTTTGCTGCATGAGCAGTCAGCCAGTGCCCGGTGGGGTGGTACACGAGCTTCCCGCAGACCTGCGCAAGGCGCTGATGGTCAACACCACGGCACTCGATGCCTGGAAGGACATCACGCCCCTGGCGCGCAACGAGTTCATCTGCTGGGTCGAGGATGCCAAGCAGGAGAAGACCCGAGAACGCCGCATCCGGCGTACGCAGGAGGAACTCGAGGAGGGGCAGCGCCGGCCCTGCTGCTGGCCGGGGTGCAGCCACCGCGAGCGCACCGGCAGCTAGCGCGGCTGGCGCTCCGGCGTTCCGCGGTGAGCGACGCAGTCATGGGATGATCGGCCATCGCGCCGATCGATCCAGATCTTCCGCTGAGACAGGCCGCGCTGGCCCATATCCGCGAGCTCCAGGACGCCTTCAATGACATTGTTCCTGTTGACGTACTTCGACAGGGGTTCGTGTTCGACGGACAGCGCATCAGCTTCGGCTCGTTCATGAAAGGCATCCATCGCGCGAAGGAGCAGCACGGGCCGGCTGCCCTTACCTTGCTAACCGCGCAGAACGGACCATACGACGACTTCGATGACGTCGAGGGTGGTGTCGTTCACTACCTCTACCGCGCGGGCGATGTCGATCAGCCCGACAATCGAGCGCTGCGATCGGCGGTCGAGCTCCAGGCGCCCCTGATCTACTTTCGGGGCATAGGGGACGGTCAGTACGCCGTGATCGCACCGATGTTCGTTGTTGCTGACGACCCGCTGGCTGGCGTCGTCCAGCTCGAGAAGGGCTTGCCATACATGGACGTGCAGGGCGAGGGGCTTGTCTCCTCACCAGCCGCGCGGCGCGAGGAGTTCGCAATGGTTGCCCGCCGCCTGGATCAGGTCAGGTTCCGGCGCGATGTGCTCCGCGTGTATCGCGGACGCTGCGCCGTCTGTTCCCTCAAAGAGCGAGAACTCGTCGAGGCGGCGCACATAATCGGCTGGCGAGAGCCCGATGGCATTGCCGCCGTTGTCAACGGCCTCGCCCTCTGCGCAATTCATCATCGCGCGTATGACCGAAACCTGATGGGAATCGACCCTGACGGAACAGTCCATATTGGCCATCGCCTTCTCAACGAGATCGACGGTCCGATGCTGAAATCCGGGCTCCAGGGGTTTCACGGCGCCATGATCCTTCAGCCGAAGCGGCCCGAGCACCGCCCGGAGCCGGAACGCCTCCGGGTCCGCTTTGAGCAGTTCGAGGCCGTGATCTAGCCAGCTCTACCCCTGGCGCGGAGCAATGTGCGAGCCGTCAGGCCGCAGGCGGGTGAGTGGAGTGGCTCGCCGCGTCGCGCTCGCGAAACTTGCGGACGGCGAAGACCAGCCCCACCGTGCACACGAAGGCCAAGATCAAGCCCGGCCCCTCTTCCTTGCCGAAGGCGTAGTAGGCGATCAGGCCTCCTGCCATAGAGCCGGCGATTCCGATCAGGATCGTCTGGAGGATGCTCATCGGATCCTTACCCGGTAGGGCCAAGCGGGCGAGGGCGCCGACGATAAGTCCGTTGAGGGCGACGAGAACGATGAACAGGACCGTGCTCATTCGCTCGGCCTGACATCGAGGGTCGACGCGATCTCGTCTAGCGCCGCTTGCTCTTTATCGCTGATCTCCTTGCCTCCGATGCCGAGGACTCCGCCTTCCTTCTTGGCGCTTGCTACCCGCTGCGCCAGGTCGATGACGAATCGCTTGTAGGCGTTCACGTCGTCATCGGTGCCTTTTGCTTCGAGGATCGCGACCGCCTCCGTCAGCTTTTGCATCAGGGCTTGGGGGACGTCGGCCTCGCCTTGAAACTCGGCAGGGTTGAGGGCTGGCTGCTCCGCCACGATCGCGTCGAGCAACGCGCTCGAGCCCTGTTCCTGGCGAGCTTCCTTGTAGGCCCGGCTTATCGACATCGCCTCTCGAATCGTTCCCCCGCGTTCCGCCATGGCCACTCGCAGCCCGGCTGCGGGCGGGCCGGCGAGGACCTGGGACCACTCTTCGGCGTCGAAGTCTGCTTTGCTCGGCATTCGTGCTCCGTTCGGCTCGTTTGCGGACCTACAGGTACCCGCCGATCGGCTCTCGAATCCGACCATCCTCATCCCAGATTCCGCCGACGGCTAGGAGCCCGCGCCGGTACTCCAGCTTTCCCGCAGCACGCGACGCGCGTTGCCTCCGAGGACGGCCTCGATGTCGGGGCGGGCGAGCCCCTTGCGTTCCAACAGCTTCTCGATCTCCGGCAGCTGCGAAGCGTCGTGGCAGTCGTCGGGGGGATCGGTGAACCCGTCGAAGTCGGTTCCGATCGCTATGTGCCGCCAAGAGCCTGAGGCTGCGCGGATCGCGTCCATCGTCTCCCAGATCGCCTCAAGGCCTTCCTTCGGATCGGGCTTCTTCAGCCAGTGAGTCATGAAGATGACGCCGACGATGCCTCTCGAAGAGGCGATGGCTTCCACGTCCCCGGGCGTCAGGTTGTACTCCTCGCCGTTCAGCGACTTCATCCCGACGTGCGTCGCGATGACGGGGATCTCGCCGGAGACCCGCTCGTAGATCTCAGTCCGCGCGCGCGGAGTGCAGTGGGATACATCGGGCACGATGCCCAGCTTGACCATGCGGTCGATCACCGCTCCTCCCGTTCTGTCAAGCCCACGATCGAGGTCGACGCCCGTGTCGAAGCGCCCGAGGCACTTCAACAGGCCCGGGATCGCCTCGGCGTGCCCGGCGAGGTCGTTCGGGAAGAGATGGGTCAGCGTGAGCGACGCGACGCCGCGGGCGGCGAGCATGTCCAAACGCTTGAGCCGCCCATCGACGTCGTCCGGGTGGAGACCCGCGCCCAGGACGTGTCCGCCTTCGACCGTGTGGATGATCGCGGTGTTCCCTTCCGCGACGATCCGGTCGAGCTCGGCATTCGAGTGGGCGACCTGGAAGCGCCCGTTCGGCGCGCTCGCCGCCTGGCGCTCCATCGTCGCCCACATCCCGAGCAGCGCCTGCCACGATCCGTTTGGCTTCAGCAGGCTGCGCCCCCCGCGGGTAAAGCGCGCCGCAATGCGGAGCGGCAGGAACCTGAGGAGCTCGGGCTCGGGAATATGAAGCGCCGACCACAGCACCTTCACGCGGCCGCGCTCGAGCATCGGGAAGTCAGTGAGGCTCGCGAGCGGATTGAAGTACTTCCCGGAGCAGTAGTGGCGGCGCAGGTCGCGGTCCCAAAAGTAGGCATTCATCGCCGGATGAGCGTGGACGTCGGTCAAGCCCGGGAAAGGCTCGGTCTCCTCCGAAGAAGTGGTGTCCCTCACAGTGGCCCGATCCGCTCGGTCAGATACGGGTTCATGAACATCGGGTCAACGAAGGGCTCGAAGGCTTCGACGTCGTAGTTCCGCCGGGCGAAGTCCGGGTCGATGAAGTTGACCTTTCCCCAGTGCGCCTTGAACGGCAACCCCGCGTCCTCGAAGTGGCGCCACAGGCCGCGCAGGTGCTCGTAGATCGCCTCCTTTTCGCCTGGCTCGCGGCAGACCTCGGTGAGGTACATGAAGTTGAACTTGACCACGTAGGGAATACCTGACCAGTTCCACGGCGACATCAGGCTCTCGTCCACCCTGGTGAGCTCGATCTCGGTCGGGATGTTCGGCCAGCCGTGCGCATCGAAGTACTCGCGGCATTCGCCCCGCACACGGTGGATGTCAGCGGGCCGGAAGCTCCATTCGGCCATCGCGACGCGAAGGGGTGCCCTGCGATCGACGGGGAGCATGTTCCTGAGTGGGCCCTTGAACCGCCGCTCGCCGTAGGTCAGCGCCATGACGTCGTAAAGCACCTCGAGCGGGCCGGTCAGAAGCGGTCCCGAGTCCGCCACCTTGTCGACGACCTGAAAGACGATGTCCAGGATCTGCTCGGAGCGGTCGGTTGGATAGTCGCCGTCGGGCTCGGACTCTTCGGGCGGGATCTCGGCGGCGGCCCACAGGAGCGCCTTCTCGCTCTTCGGCGCCCAGTTCACCCGCCAGAAGTCGTATTGCTCCGAAGTAGCATCGAGATCCGCCAGGACCTCGTCGAGCTCGACGATCTTCTGGACGACCGCGAAATGGCGCTCGTCCACGAGGCGAAACCGCACGCGCGTGATCACGCCGAGGAGACCCAGCGAGCACACGGCCGCCTCGAAACCCGCCTCCCCGCGAGCGATGCGGCGCACCTCCGCGCGCCCCCTCGAGGGATCAACGGCCATGATCTCGACCCATTCGAGGAGGTCGTTGAGGCTGTTGCGAGAGCTCGCCGGCGCCGTGCCGGTCGAGATCAGGCCGGCGAGCGTCTGGTGGTTCGTGCCGCCGGTTGCCGTGATCGACTTCCCTCGCCGTCCCAGTTCGTCCAGGAACTCGCTGAGCGTGACGTTCGCCGAGGCCTCAACGGCGCCGTCGCCCGCGTCGAAGTCCATCGCCTTCGGCAGGTCGGAGACGTCGAGCGCGAGATCGGAAACGACGATCTCAGAGCACGAGTGGAGGCTTCCCGGCACCCGCAGCCCCGCACTCTTGGCGCCGCCACGGTGAACTTCCTCGAGGGCCCGCGCCATCTCGTCCAGGCTGCCTGGCTGCAAGACGCGGTCGGGATGGAAGGAGATCAGTTGACCCCAGTCCTCCATCAGATCGAGCCTCCATCCACAGCACGGCGATCGTATACCCGCCAACCTGCGCGCGGCGCCCCGCTTCCTGTTAGAAACGCATCGATGAGAAAGGTGGCATCGCCAGGGAGCTTGAGGCGCCGCGCGGCGGCCCTCGCTTTGGCGTTCGCAGCCGCGCTCGCATCCGCTACACCCACCGGCGCCGCGGCTGGGGAGCCGGCGACGTTCGAGGCCGCGGGAAGCGTCGAGCAGGTTTACGCGACCGGGCTTCCGGCCGGGACCGAGGTGTCACTCACAGACCGCCGGGGCGAACTGGTCGACGCAACTTCGGCGAACGAGCAGGGCGGAGCGCTCTTTCGCCGGGTCGAACCGGGTCGGGGATACCGCGTCTCGGCACCCGGGGAGGGTGAGGCCGGGCCGCTCCGCGTTCTCACCCAGCAATCAGCTCCGCCCGATCAGGGCATCTACGACCAGGAGCTCCCGGAGGACGGGTACGGCTACCTCGAGACCCGCGACGGCACCGAGCTCGCGATCTCGGTCCGCCCGCCGGGCGACGTCCTGGAGGCCTTCGGATTCCCGGCACCCGACCCGGGCACCCCGACGCCGACCTTGGTCGAGTACTCCGGCTACGGATACGCCAGACCGTCCGGGCCCGAGAGCGGAATCTCGGTGCTTGCGAACCTGATGGGCTTCACGGTGGTCGACGTGAACATGCGCGGCACCGGTTGCTCAGGTGGCGCCTTCGACTTCTTCGAGCCCCTTCAAAGCCTCGACGGCTACGACGTGGTCGAGACGGTCGCCCGCCAGCCATGGGTCGAGCAGAACGACGCCGGGATCGGCAAGGTCGGGATGATGGGCATCTCCTACGGCGGCATCAGCCAGCTCTTCACCGCGGCGACGGTGCCGCCGAGCCTCGCGGCGATCTCACCCCTCTCCGTCCTCGACGGGGTCCAGACAACGCTCTACCCAGGCGGCATCCTGAACACCGGCTTCGCGCTGGAGTGGGCGAAGGATCGGATCGCACGACGCGAAGCCCGCCGGCCCCGACCAGGGCCAGCCATGGGCGTGGGAGCGCATCCAGGAAGGCGATGCGACCTGTGAGCGAAACCAGGATCTCCACGGCGAGGCCGTGAACCTGCTGGAGAAGATCCGCAACAACCGCACCTATAAGCCGCGCGTCGCCGACCCACTCTCGCCCCTGACCTTCGTCGATCAAGATCGAGGTGCCGACGTACATGGCCTGCCAGTGGACCGACGAGCAGACCGGCGGGCACTGCCCCACCCTCGCCGACCGCTTCTTAGGGACCGATCGCGCTTGGTTCACCTTTACCAACGGGACCCACGTGGACTCGCTCTCGCCCGAGGTCTTCAATCGCTGGTACGACTTCTTGAAGATCTACGTCGCCGAGGAGAACCCGGCTGAGGGCAGCGCCGCGATCCAAGCGGGCGCGCCGGTCATCTACCAGGAGGCGATGGGGGTCGAGGGCGTGACGATGCCGCCCGACACGATCCAGCAGCAGCCCACGTTCGAAGCGGCTAAGGCGGCGTTCGAGGCCCTGCCGTCGGTTCGCATCCTGTTCGAGAACGGGGCCGGCGGGCCGAACCCGGGCATGCCGTACCCCGAGTTCGAGCACTCCTTCGAAAGCTTCCCCCTGCCGGGGACGGAGGCTCGCTCCTGGTTCATCTCGGACAACGGACAGCTAGCCGAAAACGCTCCGCAAAGACGCGTTCGGAGCTCGTTCGAGGCGGACCCGCGTTCGACCGAGCCCACCAACTTCACCGGCGACACCGGTAGCGGCGACCTCTGGACCGAGACCCCGTCCTACGAATGGTCCCCGCATCCCGGCGCCAACTCGGCCTCCTGGATGACCGAGCCGCTTGCGGAGGACACCACCGTCGTCGGCGGGGGCGCCGTGAAGCTCCGAGTCCGCTCCGAGCGGCCAAACGTCGACCTTCAGGCGACCGTCACCGAGATTCGCCCGGACGGGAAGGAGGTCTTCGTCCAGGGCGGCTGGGTCAGAGGAGCGATGCGAAAGCTCGACCGGGAGAGGAGCACCAAGCTCGAGCCCGTCCTGAGCCTGCGCAAGGACGACATCAAGCCGATGCCTCGAAAGCGCTTCGTAAAGGTCACGATCCCCCTCTACTACCAGGGCCACCCTTACCGGGCAGGCTCGCGGATCGGGGTGACGATTTCGGCGCCGAACGGCGACCAGCCGATCTGGTCGTTCGCCCGCACGAAACCGAAGGAGGGCGCAACCGGCGTCGATATCTCTTCTTCTAAGCGCCAGCCCTCGAAGCTCATTCTGCCCGTCGTCGAAGTCGAAGTGCCCGACGAGCTGCCGCCCTGTCCCGGCCTCCGCGGCCAGCCGTGCCGCGCGTTCGCAAGCGAATAGGCACGACTTTGACGACGCTGGAGCCCTGCTCTCGCCTCATGCGCTCGGGGTCGCTCAGAAGCTGACCGAAAGCGACCTCAGAGTCGTCCTGGCGCCCGATCCCTCGATCGCAAGGACCTCGAGATCGTTGTCGCCGGCCTCGAAGAGCTTCGGCGGCACCATCGCAGCGAACTCGGTCCCGTACGTCGCCGTCGTACGAATAGGTCGTTGCCGCGACTCGGCCGTTCAGGGCGACGGCAAGTGGCCGGCCCGGCTCGATTCCGTCGAGAGTCCCGCCGATTCGCGCTGGGATGAAGTAGGACTCCGGGTCGTAGGCGCTTGCGGCCGTTCCGTCGACGATCGTCGCTTCGCCGTCTGACTCCTCGCCGAGCATGGGCTCGACCGCCTCGCCCGTGAAGCTCGGGACTGGGGCCGATCGCATAGAGGCTCTCGGTGCCGTCGCCGAGCGACGCGACGCGCCGCTCGAGCGCCTCGTCGCGAGCGTTCATGAACTCCGCCTGGGTCAGCTCGACGCCGCCGCCGACCAGGTTCTCCATCTCGACCGGTTGATCGGACGCGGGCTTCCCGAGAAGCGAGCGGCCGTCGACCTCCCATGGAACCTCGGCGCCGATCGCGTCGGCGATCGTCGGCACGACGTCGACGATGGTCGCGGGCCCGTCGTCGATCCGGCCGTTTCGCTGGTCCGGCAGCTTCACGAACAGCGGCACCGAGAGGATGTCCGGGGCGTTGGTCGGCGTCGCGTCTCGCCGCTCGTCGCCGGCGCGGAACGAAACGCCGTGGTCGGCGGTGACGACGATCAGCGAGCGTTCGTAGAGCTCGCTCGCGCGAAGCTGGTCGAAGAGCTCGCCGAGCAGACGATCCGTGTAGCTGGAGCTGGAAGAGAAAGCGCTGCTCGTGCTGCAAGGTCAGCCACTCGTCGTCGTCCCAGTCATCTCAGCCCGCCAAGCTCGCGGCGTCCGTCCGACTCGTGTCCGAGTAGCGCTCGCCCGATGGCAGGTACCGCCACGCCTTGTGGGGCAGGAGCACGTGGAGGAAGTGGAGGACGGGCCCGTCGGCGGGCTCGATCTCCTCGATGAAGGTCCCGACCTGGCCGGGCCGCGTCGATCGGCGCCGCTCTCGCGCGGGCTCGGGATGCCGAGCCGCTTCGCGTCGGGCACCGAGACGTAGCCGAGGATCGACGGGATCGTGGCGAGGATCGATCCGAGTCCGCCCTCGTCAGTGCTCTCGCGTCCCGCCCGTCGCAGAGGTCGTCGGGGCAGAGGTTCGTCCACGGCTCCGAGACGTGCATCTCGTGGCTCGTCGCCGAGGAGGGTGAAGAGCGAGCGCGGATGGTCGGCCGCGGTGGCGCAGGCTGTCGAGCGGCGCGTTGATCCCGGTCGCGAGGGTCGGCACGGCGAGCTCGGTGTCGCTTCGCGAAGCTGGTTGCGTTCCGATACCAGGTCGCATCCTCGCCGAGCGCGGCGAAGTTCGGAAAGCGCTTCTGCGTCGAGGCGTCCGTTCGCGTCCATCAGCGCGTGGCCCGGAAGCTCGTCGAAGACGACCATCACGACTGGCGCTCGCGCATCCGGCTGAGCGGGCGCCTCGACTCTTCGGCTCGCCGGCGAAGACCAGGGCCGAGACCGGGGTGAGGAGGAAGACGAAGACGAGGACGATCGCAGGCAGCGGCGTCAGCGCCGAGACGAACGACCGAACGCCCTGCGCGGCGCGCGTAGGCGGCGGCCGCGACCACCGCGCTGCACACCACCAGGATCGCCTGCAGCTCGAGTCGAAGGCCGAGCGGGATAGAGGACCTCGGAGAGGATCAGCGCGCTCAGCGCGCCGATCGAGCAACAGGTGGACGAGCCCAGCCGAGCTTCGCTCGCTGAGAAGCGAGGCCAGGAAGCCGACCAGCGCGAGGGCCGCGGGCAGCACCGACCACGACGATCGAGCGCGACCGCGACCACGTCGCCACCGCTCGCGCCGCGTCCGATGAAGAACTGGGCGTCGGTGACGATGAGGATCGGCGCCGCCGCGAGCGAAGCGAGAACGAAGACGTGCAGCGCACGCTTGCCAGGGGTTCGGGCGGGGGTACACGGCGCTATTGTGAAGTATCGTGGAGCCTGAGACTCGCCTATCTCGATCCGGGCAGCGGCAGCGTCCTGCTGCAGGCTCTCCTCGGCGGCGTCGCGGCGATCGCGATCACCGGCAAGCTCTGGTGGCACCGCCTCCTGACCTCCTGCGGATCCGCAAGCCGGACGAGACCGCCGAGCTGCGCCGGCGCCCGACGAGTCCGGCCAGAGCCGAGTCTCCTGGACCCGCCGAGCTTGGCGCCGCAGGCGCAGCCGAGCCGGGTCGTTCAGGGACCCGACAGCCGCGTCTTTCGCGACGGCGACGAGTTCTTCGCGCGCTGAGCGAGCGTGGCCTCGCCGACTGGGAGGAGCTTCGCGACGAGCGTTCTTCGCCGAGGCGCAGGCCGGAGGATCGTCGCACCGAGCGGCTGGAAGGCGCGCCGCGCCGCCGGCTTCCCGCCGCGGCGACGCTTCGCCACGAGCGCGATCCCGTTCGTCTCCTATCCGTACGAGTGGCCGTTCTCGATGCTTCGCGACGCCGCCCTGCTCGAGCTCGAGCTCCTGCGCGCGGCGCTCGCCGAGGACATGATCCTGAAGGACGCCTCGCCCTACAACGTCCAGTGGCGCGGCTCGCGGCCCGGTCTTCATCGACGTCGGCTCGTTCGAGCGCCTTCGCGAGGGCGAGCCGTGGGCCGGCTATCGCCAGTTCTGCTGCCTCTTTCTCTATCCGCTGATGCTCCAGGCCTACGCCGGCCTCGCCGTTCCAGCCGCTGGCTTCGCGGCTCGCTCGAGGGCATCGAGCCCGCCGCAGGCCCGCGCGATCCTTCGCGGTCGCCACACTCTTCCGCCGCGGCGTCCTCACCCACGTCGCGCTCCACGCTCGCCTCGAGCGCCGCGAGGGCGATCGCGACACCCGGACCGAGGTCCGCAAGCGCGGGCTTTCGCAAGGAGATGATCGAGGCCAACGCCGCCGGCCTCGAGCGGCTGGTCCGAAGGCTCGACTGGGAGCACCTCGGAGACGGCCTGGTCCGACTACGGCGAGCGCGCCCACTACGAGGCGGCCGAGCTCGAGCGCAAGGACCGGTTCGTCCGCGAAGCCTGCGCTCGGTCCGGCCGTCGCCTGGCCTGGGACCTCGGCTGCAACGACGGGCGCTACTCGCGAATCGCCGCCGAGCACGCGCGCCTACGTCGTCGCGGTCGACGGCGACCACGCGACCGTCGAGGCGCTCTACCGAAACCTTCGCGCGGAGGGCGACGAGCGCATCCTGCCGCTCGTCATGGACCTCGCCGACCCCTCGCCGGCACGGGGCTGGCGCGGCCTCGAGCGCAGCCGGCTCGAGGAGCGCGGCAAGCCCGACCTGGTCCTCTGCCTGGCGCTCGTCCATCACCTCTCGATCGCGGCGAACGTGCCGCTTGCGCGAGGTCGTCGATTGGCTCGCGAGCCTCGGCGGCGCGCTGGTCGTCGAGTTCGCCGCACCGCGACGATCCGATGGTCGAGCGGCTCCTGGTCGCGAAAGCGGGAGGACGCGCACCCCGACTACGACGACGAGCGGTTCGAGCGGGCGCTCGCGAGCGCTTCGAGATCGTGCGCCGCGAGCCGCTCGCCTCGGGCCACCGCACGCTTTACGAGGCGCGCCCGCGCTGAGCGCGAGCGCAGTCCTCGGCGCGCGTGTAGATCAGGAGCGCGACGCCCGAGTCGTAGGTCCTGCGCGTCGGCGAGCTTGAGCTTCTGCATGTCGCCCGGGTCGGGAACATCCGCAGGCCGTCGGCGATCAGCGTCGGGGTGGACCATCGCTCGCCACTCGTCGACGAGGTCGGCCTCGCCGAGCGCGTGGACGAGCTGCGCCGAGCCGTTGACGAGGATCGGCCCGTCGATCTCGTCGCGTAGCTTCGCGACCTCTCGATCGGATCGCCGGAGAGCACGGTCGTGTTCTCCCACTCGGGGTCCGTGAGCGTCGAGGAGACCACGTACTTCGGCATCGAGTTGATCTTGTCGGTGAACGGGTCGCTCGGTCGCGCTGTGGGCCACGCGGCCGCGAAGCCCTCGTAGGTCTTTCGGCCGAGCAGGAGCGACCTCGGCCTCCTCGATCTCCTCCTCCTTGTAGGCGTAGTGGTCGTCGCCGTAGTGGACTTGAACGTCCAGCCGGTGTGGGGGTGGGTCTGCTCGCCGCCCGGCGCCTCCATGACGCCGTTGAGGCTCACGAACTCGGACACGATCAGCTTGCTCATCTCAGACTCGCTTCTGTCGCTTTCAAGCTCCAGCGTACGAGTAGCACACGTGGCGCTGCCCGACCTCCCGTCAGCCCGAACGAAAAGACGCCGCAAGCTGGCGCGCGTTGTCCGGCGCGAACCCTTCCCAGTCGTTGTTGAAGTAGGCGTAGACGTCGGTCTTTCGCCGCCAGGCGGCGATGCGCCGGCGCCAGGTGTCGAGCTCGCCCGGCGCGTACTTGCCGCGGATGCCGTGCGCGCCGCGGTGGAAGCGCACGTAGGCCCACGACGCGGTGACCTCGCGCGTCACGAACGGGAAGCGCGGGTCGTCGCCGTGACGAGCGCCGCGTCGTGGGCGCGAAGGAGGTCGTACGTGTCCTTCTGCGAACCACGTCTCGTGGCGGAACTCGAAGCAGTGGCGGCCCGGCGCGGTTGTCGAGGACGTCGAGCGCGGTCTCCAGGCGCTCGAGGTCCTGCTTGAAGTTCGGCGGCAGCTGCCAGAGGACGACGCCGAGCTTTCCGGCCTTCTCCAGCGGCTCGAGCGCCTTGAAGAACCGGGTCGAGTACTTGTCGAAGCTGAGGAGCCGCTTGATGTGGGTCGTGTAGCGGCTGCCCTTGACCGCGAACTCGAAGTCGTCGGGCGTCTGCTCGGCCCAGCCCTTGACGGCCGCCTCGGTGGGCAGGCGGTAGAAGGTGTTGTTGATCTCGACCGTGTCGAAGACGGACGAGTAGTGCTCGAGCCAGAGGCGCTGCGGCAGCTTCTCGGGGTAGAACGTCGTCGCGCCAGTCCTTGTAGACCCAGCCCGAGCAGCCGATCCGGACCGGCTTCACGCCGCCGCCACCTTTCGCACGTTGTCGCGGTGAACCGTTTCGTAGGGCTCGTGGAAGACCAGCTGCCCTTCGGCGAGCTGATTCGGCGACGAACTCGCGCAGCGGCAGGTCGCGAAGGCGCTCGTCGTCGCGGGCTCTCGATCAGGCGGCGGATGTAGGCCTGGGTCGCCTCGATGAACCCGGCGGGTAGCCCCCGTCCGCGATCACGTCCGGGTCGCCGTGGGCGGGGAGGATCCGCTCGGGACCGAGCTCGGCGAGCCGGTCGAGCTCGGAGAGGTGTGTGTCGAAGCGACTCGGGCTCGTCCACGTAGGTGACGGTGTCCTCCAGCGTGTCGCCCGCGAAGCAGGATCCGCTCGTCGGGCAGCCACAGGACCGCGGCGTCGTCGGAGTGGATATTCGACGTGGATCAGCTCGGCCTCGCGTGAGCCGATCGTGAGCGAGAGCGCGCTCGCCGAAGGTCCGGGTCGGCATCACGACCGGATCGATCGGCGGGCGGGCCGCTCAGCTGCCGCTCTCGATCGCCTCGCGGTTCTGCCGTCGAGGTGCTCGGCCGTCCGCTCCGTCGCGATGACCTCGCAGTCCGCGAACGCGCCAGCCCCCGCGATGTGGTCGAGGTGCCAGTGGCTGAGGACGACCGTGAAGCTCGGTGACGCCCCGCCGCTCGAGCTCCGCGCGGACGAACTCGCCGCGGTCGGGCGAGGTGTGCGTGTCGTAGACGATCGCCGCGTCGCCCTCGACGATCGCGTAGCTCGCGAGTCCCGAGCACCAGGTCGTACTCGACCCAGTCGGCGCCGTCGAGCGTCGCGCCTTCCTCGCGTCCGTCGTAGAAGGCGAGGATCCCTTCGCTCGGCTCGAGAATCCGCACGACCGGATTATCCAGCTCAAGCTGCGGACTCGAAGCCGCTGAGTGTCTCGACCACGAGCGGCCGATCGCCTTGAGGTCGTAGCCGCCCTCCTGGACGAACACGGTCGGGACGCGCAAGCTCGGCCAGCATGCGCCCGGCAGCCGCGAAGCCGCCCGGCGTCACTGCGAGCGGCGCCTCGGGGTCTCCGCCCGCAGCATCGACGCCGAGAGCGACGACCAGCGCCTCGCGCTCCGGCGTCGGTCGCCCACGAGACGAGTCGTCTCGATCGCCGCGACCCAGGCGTGGTCGTCGGTCCCGGGAGCGAGAGGAAGGTTCAGGTTCGCTCCCTCGCCCTCGCCGCGCCCGTCTCTCCTGCGAAGCCGAGGAAGTGCGGGAACCAGCCGGCGCCGGGATCGACGTGGACCGAGCCGGTCAGGACCGAGGCGTCTTCCCAGAAGATCGACTTGCGCGCCGTTGCCGTGGTGGGCGTCGATGTCGATGAGCGCGACCGGCGCGCCAAGCGCGTCGCGCATCCGGGCGGCCGCCGCGGCCGAGTTGTTGAGGTAGCACGAGCCGCCGAACGCGTTTCGCGTCACGTGGTGACCCGGAGGCCGGCAGAGCGCGTAGGCGAGCCCTGGCGCCTCCAGCGACGAGGTCGGCGGCCGTCAGCGCGACGTCCAGCGCGGCGCGGGCCGCGTCCCACGTGCCCGGGCCGATCAGCGTCATCGTGTCGAAGCAGAACGTGCCCGCCCGCGCGGCGACGTCAGCCGGGAGCTCGACCGGCAGCGAACCGACCAGGCCGGGGTGGGGGAAGAGGTAGGGGACGACGCGGTCCTGGCCTGGGTCCTCCGACGAGCCCGCTTGCCTGCCACTCGTCCCACGCCGCGCGGAGGTACTCGACGAGCGCGGGATCGTGGAGCGCCAGAGCTTCCGCGTCCGGGTGCTCGGCTGGCAGGCACGATCGGGGCCCCTGCCGCCTCGAGCGCCTTCGCGGATCCGCTCCGCGCGGTCGGGCAGCTCGGTGCCGCGGCGTCCGGACGCCCACGTAGACCTCGCCGCCCGGCTCGTGAAGCCGGTGGCGATCGCTCCAGACGACTGGCATCGAGACCCCCATGCCGTATCGATACCACTCTGGGCTCGCACCTGACACCGGACCGCTCGCAATGCTCGAAGTGGCCAACGCGGCGTGGCAAAGTTGGGCCAGAATCTGCCCATTGACGCGCTGACGGGGTGGCGCATAGCTTTCTAACGAGCGTTCATGAAGATGGCAAGCCACGGGGATGGAGAGATCGCATCCGAGGTCGGCGCCGACCGGGTCGTCGCGCCCGCCGGGTTCCTGCCGCAGCCCGCAGAGAAGCTCGACGCATCGGGCCCGGTCCGCACGCACGAGCTCGAGATCGAGGTCGAGCGCCTCTGCCTCGACTCGACGTCGCACCGCCAGATCGCCGAGAGCTGCGATGGCGATCCCAACGCGATGGCGGAGCGCATCCTCGAGATCGTCGCCTCGCGCGGGAAGATGCACAACCCGGTCACCGACTCGGGCGGGATCCTCACCGGCAAGCCGTCGGCGCGGTCGGCGACGCGTTTCCCGAGCCGCCCGCGGTCGGGACGCCCGTCGTCACGCTCGCCTCCCTGACGCTCACGCCGCTTCGCCTCGACGAGGTGACGAGCGTCGATCCGAGCTCGCCGCAGGTCGGCGTCCGCGGCACCGCCTACGTCTGCGCGCGAGCCGCGTGGACCGAGCTGCCGCGCTGACCTTCCGCTCTCGAAAGGCGCTCGAGGTGCTCGACGTCTGCGCCGCCGCGTCGCAGACGCGCGACCTGCTGTCGCCCGGGGGGAGCGTCTGCGTCCTCGGCGCGGGCCACGCCGGCAAGCTCGCGCTGGCCGCGGCCCGTGACGTCTCGCCCGGCTCGACCCTGACGGTGGTCGACGTGGACGAAGCGGCCGTCGATCGCGTCGTCGGCCTCGGCCTCGCGGACATCGGCGTCGCGACCGACCTCCGCGATCCGCTCGGCGCGCTCGAAGAGATCCGGGCCGCCGGTGCGCCACCGGCCGACCTGACCGTCGCTCGTCGTCAACGCGACCGGGTGCGAGCCCGCGGCGATCCTCCTCACCGCGACCACGGGCAGATCCTGTTCTTCTCGATGGCGACCAGCTTCGGCACCGCCGCCCTCACCTCGGACGGGCTCTCGTCCGACGCGCGGATGGTGATCGGCAGCGGCTTCTCGACCGGACCGCGGCGTCTATGCGCTCGCCTCATCCGCCAGAACCCGGCGCTTCGCGAGGCCATGGGCATCGAGCTGGGGAGCGGCGCGTGAGCGCTCACGGGTGCAGATGCGCTGGCGCGACCTCGACGCCCTCGGCCACGTGAACCATCCCGTCGTCCTGACCTACCTCGAGGAGGGGCGCGACGCCTTTCTCGGCCGGCGCGGGATCAGCCGCGACGAGTACGTCGTCGGGCGCTGCACGGTCTCGTTCGAGGGCGAGATCGACCCGGCGCTGGGCTCGGTCACTGGTCGAGTGCGAGGTCGCCGAGCTGGGCACGTCGAGCGTGAAGACGCGCGAGCGGATCCTCGACGACGACGGCAAGGCGCTGGTCGAGGCCGAGTTCGGGATCGTCCTGTGGGATCCGGAGCAGCCGCGCCTCCCGGCCGATCACCGACGACGAGCGCACCGCGCTGGAGAACGGAGACGCATGAGCTGGAACTCGGACCCCGTGGTCGTCACCTGCGCCATCACCGGCGCCGACGTCTTTCGCGAGAACAACCCCAACATCCCGTACACGACCGAGGAGATCGCGAACTCGGCGATCGAGGCGGGGGAGGCCGGCGCGACGATCGCCCACCTCCACGTCCGCGAGGACGACGGCACGCCCAGCGGGCGCCCCGAGCTCTTCGTCGACGTGATCGACCGCATCCGCGCGGAGAGCCCGATCCTGACGATGGTCTCGACGGGCGGCTCGAACGACATGACGATCGAGGAGCGCACCACCGGCCTCGAGGCCAAGCCCGACATCTCCGGCGTCGAGTCGGGCTCGATGAACTTCGGCGACGAGACCTTCATCACGCCGCCGCCGGCGGGCGCGGGATCGCCAAGCGCGCGCAGGACGAGGGCATCGCGCTCGAGGTCGAGGTGTTCGACGTCGGCCACGTCGTGAGCGCCGTGCGATGGCTCGAGGACGGGGTCATCCCGGCGCCGATGCGGATCAACCTCGTCTTCGGCGTTCCGGGCGGGATCGACGCGTCGCCCGAGGCGCTCGACGCGATGCTCCGCCCGCTCCCGCCCGAGACGTTCTGGACCGTGACCTGCATCGGCCGCCACCACCGCCGGATGCTCGGCCTCGCGCTGCTCAAGGGCGCGCCCGGCATCCGCACCGGCCTCGAGGACGTCGCCTACATCGAGAAGGGCGTCCACGCGCCGTCGAACGGCGCGCTGGTCGAGATGGCGTGCGAGATGACCCGCTCGCTCGGCCGCGAGGTCGCGACCCAGGACCAGGCGAAGGAGCTTCTGGGCCTTGGCTGACGCCGCGACAGTCGCTCCCCGGGCGGACCGGCGCTCGTCGCGCCGGCGCGGCCCCGCGACGCGCGAGGACATCGACGCCGCCGCGCTCGACCTCTTCGCGCGCCTCGGCTATCACGCGACCTCGATGCGGGCGATCGCGTCGGCGGCCGGCGTCCAGCCGGCGGCGATCTACCACTGGTACTCCTCGAAGGAGGCGCTTCTGGTCCACCTCCAGGACGACTTCATGGACCGCCTCATCGAGAAGCTCGAGGCGGCGATGGCCGAGCAGGAGCGCCCGGCGCTGAAGCTCGCCGCCGCGGTGCGCGAGCACGTCGTCTTCCACGGGCTTCACCCCCGCGCGGCGTTCGTCACCGACTCAGAGATCCGGGCGCTCGCGCCCCGAGGCGCGCCGGCGGCTGATCGCCCAGCGCGACGCCTACCAGGACATCTTCATCGGGGCGACCGAGGCGGGCGTCCGCGACGGCTCGCTTCGGGTCGCCAATCCGCGGGTCGCGATGTACTCGACGCTTCTCGCGTGCACGGGCGTCGCGCTCTGGTTCGACCCGGACGGCCCGCTCGCGCTGGACGAGGTCGCCGACCTCCAGGTCGAGCTCGTCCTCTCGTCGCTCGGCGCCGACGCCGAGCTGATCGCCGAGGCGATGCGATGACCCGCGATCAAGCCTCCCGCCCTGCCCGAGAACGCGACGATCGCGGTAGTCGCGCCGGCAAGCGCGCCCCAGACACGCTCCGAGCTCGAGCAGGCCGTCGACTACTTCGAGTCGCGCGGGCACGAGGTGCGGCTTGGCCCGAACGTGCGCAAGGTCCACGGCTACCTTGCCGGCACCGACGCCGAGCGTGCGGCCGACCTCCAGTGGGCGCTCTCAGAGCCCGGCATCGACATGGTCCACGCCTACACGGGCGGCTACGGCTGCGCCCGTCTCTACAAGCTGATCGACTGGGACGCCGTCGGCGACCCGCGGATCGTCTGCGGCTACTCCGACATCACTGCGCTTCACCTCGCGCTCGCCAAGCACACGAACTGGGTCACCTTCTACGGCCCGAACCTCCTGCGCTTCACCCGGCGGAAGGACGACTATCCGCTCACGGAGGAGACCGAGGAGTGGTTCCATCGCGCGTTCAAGCCGGAGCCGCTGGGCCGGGTGTTCGAGGATCCAGAGAACCCCTATGTCCTCACGCGTCGGCGGTGGAGCGGGGGAGGGCCCGCTTGGTCGGCGGCTGCCTCACGCTGCTCTGCTCGAGCATCGGCACGCCGTACGAGGTCGAGACGGAGGGCTGCGTCCTCATGGTCGAGGACCTGAACGAGGATCCGTACCTGGTCGACACCTGGATCAACCACCTGATCCAGGCGGGAAAGCTCGACGGCGTCGAAGGGCTTCGTCTTCGGCACGAACGTGAACCTGAAGGACCAGACGATTCCGGACGAGCCGCAGTCGAACCTTTCGATCGAGGAGATGCTCGACGAGTTGATCGCGCCGCTCGGCATCCCCGCGATCTCGAACGTGCCGGTCGGCCACGGCAAGCACATGGCGACGATGCCGCTGGGCGCGAAAGTCCGAGTGGACGGCGACGCGAAGACCCTCGAGGTCCTCGAGGCAGGAGTTTCCTAAATGGGGTCAGACCCCTCACTGCAAGAGAGGAAGTGCGATGACCAAGAACTCGAGGCTTCCGCTCGCATTCGTGGTGCTGTTCGCGATCGCTGGCCGCTGGCGCATGCTCCCCGCTTCCGGGCAGGCACAGGACAGACGGCGGAAGAGGACGTCCTGCGGATCGGCTGGGCGCAGGATCCGAAGAACCTGAACCCCTTCGTCGGCGTCAACGAGGAGGAGTTCACGATCTGGGCGATCAACTGGGAGCTCCTGATCAACTGCGACCCGAAGGACCTCACGCCGGCCCCTGGGATCGCCGAGAGCTGGGACGTCTCCGAGGACGGGAAGACGATCACGTTCAACCTCGTGAAGGGGGCGAAATGGTCGGACGGCGAGCCGATCACGTCCGCGGACGTCAAGTTCTCGCTCGAGACGCTGGGCGAGGACGCGCTGCTCTTCACCGGCTACACCAGCAACGTCACAGCAGATCAAGACGCCCGACGACGAGACGGTCGTGCTCGAGCTGAGGAGGCCGGACGCCCGCATGATCGGCGGCCTCTTCGTCTACATCCTGCCCGAGCACATCTGGGGGAAGGTGTCGGCCGACGATCGCACCGGCGCCTACCAGCCCGAGATCCCGATGGTCGGAAGCGGCCCCTACATCGTCACCGAGTTCAAGCGCGGCCGGATCCTCCGCATGGAGGTCAACCCGGAGTGGCGCGGCGAGGAGCCCGGCTTCGAGGAGCTTCAGTTCATCCGCTACGGAGTCGCAAGACGCCGTCGAGCGCGCCCTCACCCTCGGCGAGATCGACTTCATCCCGGAGGTCGAGCCGGCGACCTTCGAGCGCATCGGAGAGCAGGAGGGGATCGAGACGATCAACTCGCCCACCTACGCCTTCACCGAGATGGCCTTCAACCTCTGCTCGGCGGAGGACTGCCCGGACGCCAAGTTCAACCCTGCGATCCAGGACGTAGCGATTCGCCAGGCCACCGCCTACGCGATCGACCGCGAGCGAATCAACACGATCGCCACCCAGGACACGGCCTTCGTCGCCCACGGCCTCCTGCCGTCCTTCTACAAGGACTTCTACGAGGTCCCCGAGCAGGACTACCCGTACGACCCGGAGATGGCGAGCCGAGATCCTCGACGAGGCCGGCTGGGAGCTGAACTCGGACGGCATCCGCGAGAAGGACGGCGAGATCGCCTCGTTCGACCTCTTCGCCCGCTCGGAGTCGCCCTACACCATCCAGATGGCGAAGCTGATCTCCGAGCAGACCGCAGAAGTCGGCATCGAGTACAACGTCCAGATCGTCTCGACGGACAAGCTCACCGAGCTGACGATCCGCAAGGAAGACGGCAAGCCGGCGCCGGAGTTCGACACCTTCATCTGGGGCTGGGGCGGGGACCCGTACGACCCGAGCTACCTGCTCGGGCTCATGACCAGCGATCAGATCGGCTCGTCGTCCGACGCCTTCTACTCGAACCCGGAGTACGACCGGCTCTACGAGGAGCAGCTGACGCTGGTCGGCGACGACCTGATCGACGAGCGCCGGGAGGTGATCCAGGAGATGATCGCGATCCTCCAGGAGGACCTGCCCTACATCACCCTCACGTACGACCCGGATCTCGAGGCGTACAACACCGAGGCGCTCGGTGACGTCGAGCGGGTGTGCCCGGCGGAGACGGGGACCGCGTTCTGCCAGCAGGTTTCCTACGAGCCTCTGATCGCGCTCGAGCCGGGATCCGGGAGCTCGGCGGCGGGGACCACTTCGGGCCTGCCTGGCGGCGTCGCGGCGATCGGCGGCGTTTGCGATCGCAATCGGGGCGTTCCTGCTCGGCCGCGCGCGCGGCCGACGAGAGATCGAGCCACTCGAGCTGGATGCGTAGTCCAGCAATGACATGAGGGGCGCCGCTTCATGAGTGCCCGCTGGCTCGCCGGCAAAGCTCGGGGCAGCGATGGTGACGCTGGTGTTCGTGCTGATCTTCAACTTCTTCCTCTTCCGGGCGGTCGGCGACCCGACGGAGCAGCTGGTTCGCCTGCCTCAGGCCACCGACGAGGAGATCGCGGAGCTGCGCGCCGAGTACGGGCTCGACAAGCCGGTGCTCAGCCAGTTCGCCGACTACGTCGGCGACACGGCGACGCTCGAGCTGGGCATCAGCCAGGAGACGCGTGAGCCCGTCTGGGACGAGATCAAGGCCGCGATCCCGTGGACGCTCCTGCTGGTGGGGACGGGCACGCTGATCGCGACGCTGCTCGGAGCCTGGATGGGAGTGAAGGCCGCGACCAAACGCGGCACCAAGACCGACGACAGCCTGCTCAGCTTCAGCCTCTTCACCTATTCGGCACCCGAGTACTGGGTCGGGATCATCCTGATCCTGGTCTTCGCCGTGGCGATACCCATATTCCCCGCCGGCCAGCAGGTCACGCCCGGGGTCGAGTTCTCCAGCTGGTTCGCCGAGGCGGCGGACGTGCTCGACCACCTCGTTCTGCCCGTGACGGCGATGACCTTCCTGCTTCTCGGCCAGTACTTCCTGATCATGCGCTCGACGATGGTCGACGTCTTGACCGAGGACTTCGTCACGGTCAAGCGCGCGACGGGCCTGCCGTGGCGGCGGGTCGTGAACAAGCACGCCGTGCCCAACGCGCTCCTGCCGCTGGTCACGATCGCGGCGATCCAGTTCGGCACGGTCGCCGGAGGGGCGGTGACGATCGAAACGCTCTTCTGCTGGCCGGGCCTGGGCGAGCTCTCCTACAACGCGATCAACGCCAAGGACTTCCCGGTGCTGCAGGGGACGTTCCTGGTCTTCTCGATCGGCGTCATCTTCGCCAACTTCCTCGCCGACTGCCTCTACTTCTTCCTCGACCCGAGGGTGCAGGCGAAATGACGGGTCGACGCGCGAGAGAGCTGCTCCTGGGCAGCTGGCAGGGCAGGTTCGGGCTGGCAGTTCTCGTCCTCTTCATCCTGATGGCCATCTTCGGCAGCGCGATCGCGCCCGACGACCCCGACGCGTCCAGCCTGGACACGCTCGCGCCGCCCAGCTCCTGCGCACCTCCTGGGCACGACGGAGAGCGGGGCGGACGTGCTCTCGCAGCTCCTGGTCGGCGCGCGCGTCTCGATCGTCGTCGGGTTCTCGGCCGCGATCATCTCGGCCGTGATCGGGGCGGCGGTGGGGCTTTTCAGCGGCTACTTCGGCGGCTGGACGGACCGCATCCTGGACGGGATCGACAACTGGTTCCTGGTGATCCCCACGCTGCCGCTGATGATCGTTCTCTCCAGCCTGCTTGGATCCGTCGCTCGGGGTGCTGATCCTGGTGATCGGGATCACCTCGTGGGCGGGCACCGGGCGGATCGTCCGCTCGCACGTGCTCACGCTGCGCGAACGGGCCTTCGTCGAGCGGGCTCGCGCGCTGGGCGCGAGCCACTGGTACATCCTGCGCACGCACATCTTCCCGAACGCCCTGCCGCTCATCTTCGCCAACACGGTGCTGATCATCGCGGTGGCGATCCTCTCGGAGTCGGCGCTCGCCTTCCTCGGCCTGGGCGACCCGACGCAGATCTCGTGGGGCACGATGCTCGAGAACGCGTTCAACGCGGGAGCGCCCAGTGCCGAGGCGTGGTGGTACGTGATCCCGCCCGGGCTCTGCATCACGATGCTCGTGCTGTCCGTCGCACTGATCGGCTACCGGTTCGAGGAGTACGTGAACCCCCGGCTCCTGGAGGAGCGCTGATGGCTACGCCACTGCTCCAGGTCTCAGGATCTCCATGTTCACGCCGGGGACAAGTACATCGTCGACGGCGTCGACCTCGAGCTCCAGCACGGCGAGGCGCTCGGGCTTGCAGGCGAGTCCGGCTGCGGCAAGACGACCACCGCGCTCGCGCTGATGAAGCTCCTTCCCGGCGCCCTCTCACAGACCGGCACGATGACGCTCAACCTCAAGGACTCCGACGAGCCGATCAACCTCGAGCGCCGCACCGAGACGGGCATGCGCTACGTGCGCTGGCGCCACATCTCGCTGGTCTTCCAGGGGGCGATGAACGCCCTCGACCCGGTGCAGCGGGTCGACGTGCAGTTCGACGAGGCGATTCGCCTGCACTCGCCCAAGGCCGACTCGAGCGAGGTCGAAGCGAGAACGGAGGAGCTCTTGTCGACGGTGGGGCTGTCCGAGGGCGTCGGGCGCCGCTACGCGCACCAGCTCTCGGGCGGCCAGCGCCAGCGGGTGATGATCGCCCTGGCGCTGGCGTGCAATCCCTCCCTGGTGATCGCCGACGAGCCGACTACCGCGCTCGACGTCGTGATGCAGGCTCAGGTGCTCCAGCTGCTCGAGCGACTCCGCGAGCGGCTCGGGCTGGCGCTGATCCTGATCACGCACGACCTGGGCGTGCTGGCCGAGACGTGCGACCGGATCGCGGTGATGTACGCAGGGCGAATCGTGGAGATCGGACCGGTGGACACCGTCTTCGCCGACCCGCAGCACCCGTACACGAAGCGCCTGCTCGAAACGATGCCCTCGATCGGCGGCAGCCGCGGGCTTGCCGATCCGATCCCGGGCGGTCCGCCCGATCCCGGCGAGCCGCCGCCCGGCTGCCGCTTCCGCCCGCGCTGCCCGTACGCGCAGGAGATCTGCGAACGCGAGGACCCGGCGCTGCGGGAGGCCGGGCCGGCGCAGGCGGCCGCTTGCCACTTTGCGCCTTGGGCCGAGTGGCCGGAGGAGGGCCTCTCCGCAGGCCTGGAAGGCGGGGGCGACCGGATGACCGATGCGCTGGTCGAGGTTCGCGACCTCTCCGTCACGTTCCAGGTGGATCGCGGCACGGCGCGTGCGGTCGACGGGGTCTCGCTCGAGTGGCGGAAGGGCGAGGTGCTCGGCGTCGTCGGCGAGTCGGGCTGCGGAAAGTCGACGCTTGCACGGGCGATCCTCCACATCGTCGAGCCTGCGACCGGCTCGATCGTGCTCGACGGCTCCGCTCAGAACGGGAAGGCGAGCCATGCGCGAGGTCAGCCGGCGCCTCCAGATGATCTTCCAGGACCCCTACCAGACGCTCAACCCGCGGATGCGCGTGCGCACCATCGTCGCCGAGCCGCTCAAGGTTCAGGGGATCGGCAAGTCCGAGCACTCAGACAGGGTGCAGGCGCGCACTCGAAGACGTCGGGCTGGATCCTGCGCGCTTCAACGAGCGCTACCCGCATCAGCTCTCCGGAGGGCAGCGCCAGCGGGTCGCGATCGCGGCGGCGCTCGTGCTCGAGCCCGAGGGCCTCGTCTGCGACGAGCCGGTATCGATGCTCGACGTCTCGGTCCAGGCGCAGATCCTGCGCGTGCTTACCGACCTGCAGAAGCAGCGCGAGCTGGCGCTGCTCTTCATCACCCACGACCTCAGCCTCGCGTGGTCGCTCTGCGATCGAATCTGCGTGATGTACCTCGGGCGGATCGTCGAGCACGGCAGCGCGGTGGACGTGATCGAGAATCCGCAGCACCCGTACACACGTGCGCTCGTCGACGCGATCCCCGTCCCTGTGCCCGGCGGCGGCGGGCGACGCGAGCTCCTCTCCGGCGAGCTTCCCGACCCGACCGATGTGCCGCAGCGGCTGCCGCTTCCATCCGCGCTGCCCGAAGCGCTTCGGTCCGTGCGACTCGGTCGACCCCGCGCTCTTCCCGGCCGGGGGCGAAGGAACAGCTCGCGGCGTGCCTCCTTCATGATCCGGCGCATGCCGGCGCAGCCGACGACGAGTGCCTGAGCGCTGGCGCGACATCGCCGGGCCCGGTCGGCCACCTCGAGCCGGGCGAGCGGAACGCGATCACCGACGTGCCCGGCGTGCGGGTCGGTCACTCGCAGGCCGAGAGCGGCCAGCGCACCGGCGTCACGATCGTCGAGCCGCCGGAGCTGCCGGTGCTGGCCGGCACCGCGGTCGTCAACGGCACGGGCGAGCTCACCTCGAAGCTCGAGATCGACGAGACCGGCTGGATGGAGACGCCCGTCTACCTCTGCGGGACCCACGCCGTCGGGACCGTCTACCAAGCGGCGATCATCGCCTCGGGCCGCGGCCCGCAGGACGTCGTGATCCCGGTCGTGGGCGAGATGCGACGACGGCGACCTGGCCGACTCGCGCACCGTCGTGGCCGAGGACGTCGACCGCCGCGCTGGACGCGCTTGGGCGAGGACGTGGCCGAGGGCACGGTCGGCGCCGGCACCGGCATGCAGCTCTTCGACTTCCCGGGCGGGCATCGGCACCGCGTCGCGGCGAGGTCGGCGAGTGGCACGTCGGCGTCCTCCTCCTGTGCAACTTCGGCGACCGCGAGTACCTCGACCTGCTGGGCCACCATCCCGAGCCGGCGCCGCCGGGCGCCGAGGACGACGGCTCGTGCATCGCGGTCTGCGCGACCGACGCGCCGCTCTCGGCACAGCAGCTCGAGCGCCTGGCGCTTCGCCCGCTGCTCGGACTCGCCCGGCGGGCTCCTACGGCTCGGAGGGCTCGGGCGAGATCGGCATGGCGTTCTCGACCGTCCGCGACGGAGAGCTCGACGAACGACCAGCTCAACCCGATCTTCGCCGCCGCCTACGAGTCAGCCCACGAAGCGGTCTTCAACTGCCTGGTCGCCGCGGAGCCCGCCGAGCGCCTCGACGGCACGATGCAGGACGCGTTCCCGGTCGAGTGGGCCCGGAAAGTGGCGCGCGGCTGAGACCCGTTGACAGGGCGCTGGCGGAGATGGATACTCAGGCCGGTTGTCAACAGGATGGGGAAGCGTGATGAAGCGGTCTTGGTTCGTGGGCATGTCAGCGGTCGGCGTGCTGGGGGTGCTCGTCGCCGGCGTGCAAATCGCCGGTTCGCACGGCCCGACCCCACTTGACCTCGGGATCTCGAACAAGCAGGGCGGCCCGTTCGTCTCCAACGTCCAAGACCCAGACGGTCAAAACAACAATCCGCAGGTGAAGAAGCAGAAGGTCAAGGCCAATCGGAGCGCAAAATTCTTCGTGCGGCTCAAGAACCCGGGTTCTAGCGACGATGGCACCTACCTCACCGCCGACTCGGGTGGCATGAAGTACGACATCAAGTACACGCTGGACGGCCAACCGCTGACCGATGCCATCACCGAACCCGGCTGCGATCAGTTCATTCTCGGGGGTGGCGAGGATCTCGTCATCACGATGAGGATCAAGCCCACCGGCGCCGGGCCGGGTTCCCGGGACGTCTTCAGCATGCGCACCGTTGACAGCTCTTGCGAGAACATCGAGGACCGGGTCTTCGCGGAAGTGAAAGTGGTGAGGCGCTAAGCCGCGGCTTTCGCCGAGGGCAAGCCCAGCCGCTCTGCCGCTCCCTTAACACAGCCGGCCCGTCTGGTGTTGTCATACGCTGCCCGCTGTGCCCGCCCTCGCCGAGCTCGACCTGCCCTTCCTCGACTGGACCGACGAGGCGCTCAAGGGCGACGAGTTCCACGAGCGGATGGAGGCGCTCGCCGCCGAGGACTGGCTGGCCGGCTCGGAGCCTGGGTGGATCTTCGTCCTCGACCGTGAGGCGGCGAGCCACTTCCTGCGCTCGAAGGCAGGTCGTCTTCCCGTCGGCGGTCGTAGCCGCGGCGTTCGGGATCACCGACGGGCCGCTCGCCGACGCGATCCGCAAGAACATCATCTCGATCGAGGGCGCCGACCACGGGCGGCTGCGCAACCTGGTGAACCCGTCGTTCACGCCGCGCGCCGCCGACCGCTGGCGGCACGTCATGCGCGAGCACCTGGCCGAGATCTTCGCGCCGCTCGAGGGCGGGGGAGAGCACGAGTTCGTCGGCGCGGTCGCCAAGCGCTACCCGTCGATGACGATCGCGTCGGTCGTCGGCGCGCCCATCGAGGACGCGCCGCGCCTCCACAACTGGGCGACCTGGTTCCAGCGCCAGTTCGACCCGGCGGCGATCATGGCCCACCGCGACGAGATCGAGGCGGCGATCGTCGAGTTCACCGAGTACGCGACCGAGCTGATCGAGGCGAGGCGGGACGACCCGGGCGACGATCTGATCTCGACGCTCCTCACCGCCACGCACGAGGGCGACCGGCTCTCCGACGACGAGTGCCTCAACCTGATCATGAACGTGCTCGCCGGCGGCGTCGACACGACGCAGGCGCAGCTCGCCCACGGCATCCGGCTCTTCGCCCGCTACCCCGAGCAGTGGGAGCTCGTCCGCTCAGATCCCGAGCTGATCCCGCGCGCGGTCGAGGAGCTGCTCCGCTTCGAGCCGATCACTCCGTTCACGGCGCGGATGACGACCGAGGAGGTCGTGTTCCGCGACGTCGCCTTCCCGGCGAACACCGTGCTGATGATCTCGACCTTCGCCGGCAACCGCGACGCCGAGACCTACGACGAGCCGTTCACCTTCGACGTCGCGGCCGACCGCGGCAAGGCGAAGCCGATGACCTTCGGCGCCGGCATCCACAACTGCCTCGGCGCGAGCCTGGCGCGCGCCGAGCTCCAGGAGGCGCTCACCTACCTGGCGCCGCGCATGCCGAACCTCGAGCTCGCGGGCGACCCCGTCTACGAGTCGGTCGCCGGCGTCTACGGCCTCGAGGAGCTGCCGATCCGCTTCGGCTAGAGGTCGGTCTGGATCACCGTCGGGTTGGGGTGGACGCTGACCACGCGGAGCTTCTCGGGGCCGATGCTCTTGAAGCCGTGGACGGTCTCGGGCGGGACGATGACGATGTGCCCGGCGCCGGCTACGACCTGCTCGTCGCCGGAGGTGAAGCGCGCCTCGCCCGACTCGACGACGAAGACCTCGGCGTACGGGTGGGTGTGGAGGTCGGGGCCCTCGCCCTCGTCGTACTGCGTGACGAAGATCGAGACGGCGATGTCGTCCTTGCCCTCGAATAGGGCGGCTGTGGTGGCTCACCCGCAGATCGTCGATTGGGACGACTTTCGCCACGGCGCGACCACCCTAGAGCGATGCGGGTCGTCCATGACCGACATGGGGACGATCGCGGAGACACTGCACGATGCGCCGTCCCACGCGCCGAGGTCCATGGACGCCTCCGCACGCGTTCGCGCGCGTCAAGCCCGTATGGGTAGAACTCCTATGCGGGACGACGATTTCGCGCCGCCGGCGAGCGGAGGCGCGAGCAGGCCGCGGCGACGAGCGGCGCCGGCGTGCTCCTTGGCGTGTCGGCGCGTCGGCCTCGTCGCGTTCGTCCTCGGCATCGTCGTGGGTGCCTCCGGCGGACGACGCCGGGAGGAGCGGCGGCCGAGGAGACAAGCAGCCGGCCCGCTCGAGCTGCCGCGCGGCGGCCGCTCGCTCCTTCCCGAGTACCGCCTCGTCGGCTTCTACGGCGCCCCGCAGGACGACGCGCTCGGCGCGCTTGGGATCGGCACGCCCGCGGAGGCGGGCGAGCGGCTCGAAAAGCAGGCGAAGGCCTACGAGGGAGGCCGCCAGATCATGCCCGTCTTCGAGCTCCTCGCGACGATCGCCGCGCAACGCCCCGGCGACGACGGCCTCTACCGCACGCGCCAGCCACACTCGGTCATCCGCGAGTACCTCGCGCGGCGCGGGAGGTCGACGGGATCCTCCTCCTCGACATCCAGCCGGGACGCGCCGACTTCCCGTCGAGGTCCGGCGCCTCGAGCGCTATCTGGAAGAGCCTGACGTGGGCTTGGCGCTCGATCCGGAATGGCGCGTCGGGCCGACCGAGATCCCCGGCGAGCGTGATCGGATCCGTCTCGGCGACGCGAGGTGAACGAGGTGGCCGCGGGCTGGCCGCGACGGTCGAGAGCCTGGACCTGCCCGAGAAGCTCTTCGTCATCCACCAGTTCACCGACGACATGATCACCTCGAAGGAGCTCCTGGAGCCGCACGAAGGAGCTCGCGACGGTGCTGAACGTCGACGGCTTCGGCGACCCGCCGAACAAGATCGCGAAGTACGACGAGCTCCACCCGCGCCGCGAGTCGGGCTTCGCGCTCGGGCTTCAAGCTCTTCTACGCGGAGGACTTCGACCTGATGACGCCGGACGAGGTGCTCGACCTCAAGCCGCCGCCCGGACCTGATCGTCTACGAGTAAGAGCCTGATCTCGAGCTTGCCGTCGCGCTCGCGCGTCTCGAACGCGGGCTGAGGCCGGGTGGCCGGGACCGCGAAGGAGCGAGCCGTCGACGAGCGAGAATCGCGAGCCGTGGCAGTTGCACTCGATCTCGTCGCCCGACACCTCGCCGCGCTCGGACAGAGCAGCAGCCGCGGTGCGAGCAGCGATCGTGGATTGCGTGAATCTTCTCGCCGTGGCGGAGAATCAGCACGGGCGTGTCCCCGACGAACCTCTGCGCCGATTCGCCGTCGGCGAGGTCCGAGGATGCCGCGGCGTCGCGTCCACTCGGCGGGTCCAGTGTCGAAGACGGTCTGGTCGACTCCGACCCCCTGGGCGTAGGTGAGGTGGCCGCCGAGGTATCCGGCGAAGCCGAGTGCTCCCGCGCCGAGCCAACCCAAGCGCGACTCCCTTGCCGCGATCGCCTCTTGCGTCGCGCCGCGAGTGAGGCCCCGTAAAGGCCAGAGCTGCGGAGTTCGTGAGCGGCGTGAACCACTCCGACCCGCCGACGCGCGTCGTTTCCGTACCGAGCCATCGGCCCAGTCGCTTGCGCCGGTGAGCGCGGTTGGCGGGTAGGCGGCGATCCCAGCGCGATCAGCCGCTCGGAGCCTGCCTGCGAGTCCTCGCCCCCGATGACGTCGAGCGCCGTCGAGCTGATGAACGAGCCGATGACGACGTCGGTCAGCATCGGGTGGAGGGCATGGCCGAGGGCGTTCCGCTGATCGACGTCCTTGAGCGTGCCCGGCCCGGGGATCTCGGAGACCTTCCAGACAGCGCCTTGGCCGGACCGTCGATGGCCTCCAGGGACTCGATGCTGCTCGATCAGCGTCCGAAGTGGCGCGGGAGCTTTCGTCGGACATGGGCAGGCACGTACCCCCGCGCCCGGGCGCAAGCGCTTCCGGGACGACTAGAGGCGGACCGGCAGCGCCTTCAGCTGGCTCGAGAAAGGCGAGACCGCGTGGCGCGGCTGCCCGACCAGCTCCATGTCCGGGAAACCGCTCGAGCGTCTCCTCGAAGAGGATCCGGAGCTCGAGCCGCGCGAGCGCCGTGCCCAGGCAGAAGTGCCGCCCGCCCGCGCCGAAGGCCTGGTGCTCGGTCGTGCGGGTGATGTCGAAGCGGTCGGGATCCTCGAAGCGATCCTCGTCGCGGTTCGACGAGACGTACCACATGACCACCTTCTCGCCCTCGCGAGATCGGCTGGCCGGCGAGCTCGGTGTCGCGTCGTCGCCGTGCGGCGGAAGTGGTTGAAGGCGGGGAACATCCGCAGCGACTCCTCGACCAGGCCGGGGATCATCTCGGGGTCGTCTTGGACGAGCTCGCGCTGGTCCGGGTTCTCGAGGAGCGCGCGCATGCCCGAGCAGTAGGTCGCCTTGGTCGAGTCGTTTCCGGCCGCCATGAGGAGGAAGAAGCCCATCACGATCTCGTGCTCGTCGAGGCCCTGGCCGTCGAGCTCGGCGTGGACCAGCACGCTCGTCAAGTCGTCGGTGGGGTTCTCGCGGCGCGCCTCGATCAGCTTCTGGCAGCGCTCGAAGATCTCGGGAATGTCGCGCTCCATGATCGCGTCGGTGCCGCCGGGGTTGACGTCCTCGTCGCCCGCCGCGATCACGGCGTTCATGAGGCGCGCCCAGATCGCGTCGTCCTCTTCGTCGATGCCCATGAAGCTGCCGATCACGCGCGAGACGACCGGCTGAGCGACCGCTTCGACGAGGTCGACCTCCTGTCCCGGCTCGAGGCGGTCGAGCACCCTGATGCGTGATCGCGCGGATCTCGTCCTCGTGCTCGGCGATCCGCTTGGGGGTGAAGCCGCGCTGGAAGAGCTGCTTTCAGGCGGTCGTGCTTGGGCGGGTCCATCGCGATGAACATCCCCTGCTGGATCTCGAGCGGCATGATCGAGTGGGTGAGCGCCGCGATGCCGCCGCGCTCCGACGAGTACGTCTGCCAGTCCTTGGAGACGGTGTGGATGTCGTCGGCCTTGGTGACCGACCAGTAGCCGGCCTCGTCGGGCCACTCGGTGATCTTGTCGGTCCAGTGGATCGGGCACTCGTTGCGAAGGCGCTTGAAGAGCTCGTGCGGCGGGCCTTCCTCCCAGCTCGGCCACTCGGACATCGCGCACCTCGTCGATCGGGCAGCGAGAGCATCGGGTCCGCGGGCACGCCTCCGTCGCCGTTCGCCGCGAGCGCCTGATCTTTGGCTTCCACGGCGCGAGATTCTCTCACGTTCCTGCGCGCGTGTTTGGCCCCGGTCAATCAGCGACCCGTCGAGGAGCGCGAGGCTCAGAACGCGCGCGCACCCACTCCCGTGCGCAGCTCTTCGATGCGCGCGGTGCCGCTCGACGCCGGATCGAGCGGCGGGGTCTCGATCCCAGCCCCGGCCCGCAGGCCGCCCAGAAGCTCGAGGAGCGTCGTCGTCGCATCCCTTCGCGGCATCCAGCCGAGCTCTTCGCGAGCACGAGTGGTATCCATGAGCGGCACCCCCAAGGCCATGTCCAACCACCCTTGAGGTGTCGGCTGAAGCCGCGCTCGCCACGTGGCGGCGGCGAGCCCGCGAAGGACGCGCGCGGAGAGCTTCACGCGCCGGGCGCCAAGCGCTTCGGCGATTCCTTCCGGGTCGAGCACCGGGTCCGCGGCGACGTTGTAGGCGCCGCGTGCGTTCTCGTCGAGAGTCGCCAACCGAAAGGCCTCGGCGACGTCGTCGGAGTGAACCGCCTGAAAACGAAGCCGTGGCACATCCGGCACGGCCACCAGCGCGCGACGATCGAACGCAATGCGCGGGACGAGCGGGCCGAGGAACAGCCGGCGGATCTCGGTGGCCGCCTCGCGCTTGAAGATGAGTCCCGGGCGCAGGCGCACGACCCGGACGCCTGGCTCACCCCGCTCGAACTCGTCGATGAGCGACTCGACCTCGGCCTTGTGGCGGGAGTAGAACGACGTCTCGATTCCGCCGACCGGCCAGGACTCGTCTACCCGGCGGTCTTTGGGCCCGGCCGAGTAGGCGCCGACGCTCGACGCGTAAACGAGGGTGGGTACGCGCGCCTTCGAGACGGCGTCGAGGACCCGCAGCGACCCATTCACGTTGGTGGCGCGAAGCGCTTTGCTCGTCGCGCGATGGCTGTATCGCCCATGCGAGGTGGATCGCAGCGTCGGCGCCGTCCAGGATCGGAACGAGCGGCGAGGAAGTGACGTCGGCCTCGAGCCACTCGGTCTTCGGCAACTCGAGCTTGGGCAGCCGGCGCGCGACGCCGACGACCCGATCTACCGCCGGGTCCGAGGACAGGGCGCGGATGACGCTAGTCCCGACGTTTCCCGTACCACCGAGGACGACCACTTTCACGCGCCTCGTGTACCCCGAACGCGCCGAGCTAACGCCGCTCGTCAGCGACCGCGAGCATGGGCAGACCTGTCGGCTATGCGGCCGCCGCGGTAGCCCGCTCCGGCTCGAGCGCCAGCTCGAGGACCTCGCCGATCGTCATCACCGGGTGGAAGGTCATCTCCTCGCGGACCTCTTCGGGCACGTCGTCCAGGTCGCCGCGGTTTCGCTCGGGGATGATCACGTCGGTCAGGCCCGGCGGCGTGAGCCGCCAGCACCTTCTGCTTGAGCCCGCCGATGGGGAGGACCCGGCCCTGGAGCGTGACCTCGCCGGTCATCCCGACCGTGTGCTTGACGGGGCGCCCCGTGAGGAGCGACGTCAGCGCCGTGGTCATCGTGATGCCCGCGCTCGGGCCGTCCTTGGGGATCGCGCCGGCGGGGACGTGGATGTGGAACTCGCGCTTGTCGAACCCGTCGGGGTCGAGCCCGAGCTCCTCGGCGTGGCCGCGCACGTATGAGAGCGCGATCCGCGCCGACTCCTTCATCACGTCGCCGAGCTGGCCGGTGAGGACGAAGTCGTCCTTGCCGGCCATCGACGTCGTCTCGATGAAGAGGACGTCGCCGCCCGCGCCGGTGACCGAGAGGCCGGTCGCGACGCCGGGCACGGCGGTGCGCTCGGCGGCCTCCTGGAAGAAGCGCTGGCGCCCGAGGGCGTCGCGAACCGCGTCGCGGTCGATCGATGACCGTCTCGCTCGTCGCCTTGCCGACGGCGATGCGCGTCGCGGCCTTGCGCAGCAGCTTGCCGAGCTCGCGCTCGAGGCCGCGCACGCCCGCCTCGCGGGTGTACTCGGTGACGATCTCGCGCAGGAGCTCGTCGGAGATCTCGACCTCGTCCTCGCGGAGGCCGTTCTTCTTCAGCTGCCGGGGCCACAGGTAGCCGCGGGCGATCGCGACCTTCTCGTCGGTCGTGTAGCCGTCGAAGCTCACGACCTCCATGCGGTCGAGCAGCGGGCCCGGGATCGTCTCGGCCATGTTCGCGGTCGCGATGAAGAGAACCTGCGAGAGGTCGAGCTCGACGTCCAGGTAGTGGTCGCGGAACGAGTGGTTCTGCGCGGGGTCGAGCACCTCGAGGAGCGCGGCCGAGGGGTCGCCGCGCCAGTCGGCGCCGACCTTGTCGACCTCGTCGAGGAGGATCACGGGGTTCATCGTCTTCGCGTCGCGAAGCGCGCGGACCAGGCGGCCCGGCATCGCGCCGATGTAGGTGCGCCGGTGGCCGCGGATCTCGGCCTCGTCGCGGACGCCGCCCAGCGACATGCGCACGAACTCGCGCCCGGTCGCGCGGGCGATCGACTCGCCGATCGAGGTCTTGCCGGTGCCGGGAGGGCCGATCAGGGTCAGGATCGCGCCGGCGCCGCGGCCCTCGTCCTCGATCCCGCGCTCCTCGCGGAGCTTGCGGACCGCGATGTACTCGGTGATGCGCGACTTGACGTCGTCGAGGCCGGCGTGGTCGGCGTCGAGCACCTCGCGCGCGCCGACGGGGTCGAGCACCTCGTCGGAGGCCTCGGACCACGGCACCGCGATCAGCCAGTCGAGGTAGGTGCGGATCATCGACGACTCGCCCGAGCCCTCGCCGGCCCGCTCGAGCCGCCCGAGCTCGCGCTCGGCCTGCTCGCGCGCCTCGTCGGGCATGCCGGCTTCTTCGATCTTCGTGCGGTACTCCTCGACGACCGAGGCGTCGTCCTCGCCCAGCTCCTTGCGGATCGAGTCCATCTGCTTGCGCAGGAAGTACTCGCGCTGCTGATTCTCGGCGCCCTCGGTGACGTCGTCGTGGATGCGCTTGCGGATCTGAAGCTCGGCCAGGCGGTCGCGCTGGAGCTCGACGGCCAGGCGCAGGCGCTCGGTGACGTCGATCGTCTCGAGCACCTTGACCTTCTCCTGCGGTCGAGACGTCGGGCGAGTAGCCGACGGTGTCGGCGAGCGCGCCCGCGCCGTGGATCGAGCGCAGGAACGCGCGGATGCGATCGTCGGCGCCGCGCAGCTCGAGGATCTCCTCGACGACGGCGCGGTACTCGCGCTCGAGCACGCGAATCTCCTCGCTGGTCTCCTCGGGGTCGGGGTGGGGGGTGACCTCGACCATGAGCGTGCCGTCGGGGTCGGTGACGGCGGTGCCGCCGACGCCGCGGTGGAGGCCGACCAGGTTGAGAGCGCGCCCGCCGGGGATGCGTGCGCGCTCGGCGACCTCGGCGATGGTGCCGACCGAGGCGAACTCGTCGTCGTGGCGGGCGACGACGAAGACGCGGCCCTGCGGCGGGGCCGTCGGCGATGACCGTGGCGGTCATGCCGGGGAAGAGGACTGAATCGTCGAGGGGGATGAGGGGAAGTCTTTCCATGGGTCAGAGTCTAGCTCCAATCGTTATGAACACAAACGATTATAGAACGTGATCGATTTGTCGTTAGACTCATATGCCATGAGCGCCACCGAGACAACCATCGAGCCCGAGCCCGCCGCGGGCGCCGGCTGCGGCCTCCTGATCGCGCGCGTCGCGCGCATGTCGGGCTACGGCCTGGGCCGGTCGCTCGATCGCGGTCGACATGACGCGGCGCACGAGTTCGCGATCCTCCACCGGCTCGAGCAGGGCGGCTCGGCTCACGGGCGCGAGCTCAGCCGCACCCTTCGCCTCCACCCCTCGAACCTCGTCGCCCTCCTCGACCAGCTCGAGGTCGGACGGCCTGATCGTCGCGCCGCCGCGACCCGCGCGACCGCCGCCGTCAGGTCATCAAGCTGACCGCGGCCGGCACCAAGCGCCTCCGCCGCGCCGAGGCGGCGGTCGCCGAGGCCGAGCGCGAGCTGCTCTCGCCGCTCTCGGCCGAAGAGCGCCGCGAGCTTCACTCGTACCTCGAGCGCGTCGCCGATCACGCCTGCCGCCCCGGCGGCGGCTGGTGCTCCTAGGCACGGTCGGCTCGTCGAGAGCGCTCGCTGCCGGTACTGCCGCGGGCTCGCTTCGCCGACGTGGCGCCCCGGCCGCAGCGGCGTGCCCGCGACGCCGCAGTTGCGGATCCGTCGCGGCGCGGTCGCAGTCGTGCTCGTTCGTGCGTCCTCCTCGAGCACCTCGGAGTCGATCATGAGGAAGGCGATCAGGCCCCGCCCAGCGAGCGACAGCGCCGCGGTCACGACCATCGCGATCTTGAAGCCGTCGTCCATCGCCTCCGGGTCGTAGAAGGCGTCGCCTGAGAGACCCGCGATCAGCGGCAGGACCGCGACCGCGATCAGCCCGGCGACTCGCGCGACCGCGTTGTTGATGCCCGAGGCGACGCCGGCGTGGCGGTCGTCGGCCGCGGCGAGGACGGTCGCCGTCACCGGAGCGACGACGAGCGCAAGCCCGGCGCCGTAGACCATCACCGCGGGAAAGACCGTCGAGAGGTAGCTGTCGCCGGGGTCGATCCGGAGCATCAGGAGCATCCCGGCCGCGATGCCGATCGGCCCGATCGTCAGCGGCAGCTTCGGGCCCGATGCGCGTCGCGAGCGCGCCCGCGCGCGACGAGAAGACGAGCAGGATCACGGTCACCGGCAGCGCGGCCGAGCCGGCCGCGATCGCCGAGTAGCCCATCGTGATCTGAAGGAAGGCGACGAGGAGGAAGAAGACGCCGCTGAGCGCCGCGTAGACGCAGAAGGTCACGAGGTTCGCGGCGGTGAACTGCTTCGAGCTGAAGATCGAGAGCGGCATCATCGGGTTGGGGCTTCGCCGCTCGCTGGACCAGGAACGCGGCGAGCAAGGCGCACGCCCGCGACCGCCGGCGACCGCGACCGTCGCCGCGCTCCGTCCCTCGGACGCGCCGATCAGCGCGAAGGTGGCCGCCGCGAGCCCGGCGGCCGCGAGGACCGCGCCCGGAATGTCGAGCCGGCCGGTCGACGGTCGGGTCGCGCGTCTCGGGCACGTGGCGGTTGGACATGAAGACGACGAAGGCGCCGAGCGGCAGGTTGATCAGGAAGATCCACCGCCACGAGACCGCGTCGACCAGATAGCCGCCGAGGAGCGGCCCGACCGCCGCCGCGACGCCGCCCAGGCCCGACCAGGCGCCGATCGCCCGGGCCCGGTCCTCGGGGTGAAAGGTCGCCTCGAGGATCGCGAGGCTGCCCGGTGTGAGCAGCGCGCCGCCGACGCCCTGGAGCACGCGCGCCGCGATCAGGACCTCGACCGAAGGCGCGAGCGCGCACAGCGCCGAGGCGAGCGTGAACCAGACGATCGCCGACGTTGAAGATCAGCCGCCGCCCCATCCGGTCGCCGAGCGAGCCGCCGAGGAGGATCAGCGCCGAGAGCGTCAGCAGGTAGCCGTTGAGGACCCACTGGAGGTCGCCGGTCGTCGGCGTCGAGGTCGCGCCCGATCTCGGGCAGCGCGACGTTGACCACGGTCGCCTCGAGAAAGGCGATTCCGGAGCCGAGGACCGTGACCGCCAGGACCCAGCGACCCTTCGGTGCTGCCGAAGCGGACCGGCTCGGCGGACTCGTCGCCTCCACGCTTCAGATCTGTAAAGCGAGGGGTCAGACCCTGGGGTCAGACGCCCTCAGGTCGCTCAGGGCTCGATCGGGAGCGCGGTCAGGAAGCTCGCCGCGATCGGCGCCGCGACCTCGCCGCCCGAGGTGCCCTCCTCGACCAGGACCGCGACCGCGACGTCGTCGCGAGCCGCGATGAACCAGGCGTGCGTCTTGGGCGGGTCGGCGGTGCCGAACTCGGCGGTGCCCGACTTGCCGATCGGCTCGCCCGGGAACGGCGGCGAGCGCGGTTCCCGGTGCCCGACGTCACGACGGAGCGCATCAGCGTTCGCAGCTCGTTCGCGCGTCTCGCGGGCCGAGCGGCTCGCCCGGCCTCCTCGGGGTCGTCGGCGACCAGGCGCGGCCGGTGCCACTCGCCGCTCTGGACCGTCGCGGCGACTCCGGCCATCGCCAGCGGGCTGACCAGGATCCGGCCCTGGCCGATCATCGAGGCCGCCTCCTCGACCTCGTCCTTGCCCGGCGGGACGTCGCCGCCGAACGCGTCGAGCTCGAGCTCGGGGTCGATGCCGAGGCCGAACTGCTCGGCCTTGTCGCCGGAGCGCCGTCGGCTCGAGCTCGTCCGCGAGCGAGACGAAGGCCGTGTTGCACGACTGCGCGAAGTCGGTCGAGAACGGCACCGCGCCGGCGGCGGAGCCTTCGAAGTTCACGAACTCGCGGCCGCCGACGTTGATCGACTCCGGGCAGTCGACGATCTCCGTCGTCTCGAGGCCGTTCTCGAGGAGCGCGGCGGTCGAGATCGACCTTGAAGGTCGAGCCGGGCGGGTACTGCCCGGTGAAGGCGATGTTCAGGCCCGTCGTCGGTCGGCCGGTTGGCGACGGCCAGGATGTCGCCCGTGCTTGGGGTCGAGCGCGACCAGCGCCGCCGCGCCCTCGACGTCGGCGAGCGCCTCCTCGGCCGCGGTCTGCACCTCGGCGGAGAGCGTCGTCTCGAGCGGCTCGCCGGGCTCGCCCTCGACCGTCTCGAGCGTCTCGACGGCTTCGCCCTCGGCGTTCCGGATCACGACCGAGCGCTCCGGCTCGCCGGCGAGCTGCTCGTCGAACGCCGCCGAGAGGCCCGACTGGCCGACGACGTCGTCGGCGTCGAGCTCGCCATCGGACTTCTTCACCTGCTCGGCGGTCGCGGGGCCCGACCGTGCCGAGCAGCGCCCGCGCGAAGTCGCGGGTTGGGGTGAGCGGCGTCTCCCGGCCTGCGAGCTGGATGCCCGGGACGGCTCGGAGCTCCGTCTCGACGGGGTGAAGTCCTCCTCGCGAAGCGTGATCGCCGGGACGACCGCGTCTTCTCCGCGCTGCTCGATCGCCTCGGTGAGCGTCTCGGGATCGACCTCGGTCACGGCCGCGATCGCGCTCGACCGTCGCCGCCACGTCGTCGACCTCGGAGGGCAGCACGCCCACGTCGACCACCGAGCCGAGCGAGACCAGCTCCTCGCCGTCCCGGTCGAGGATCGGCGCCCGGTCGGCGAAGTCCTCGACCGTGCCGAGCCGCTGGCCCTCCTCGCGAAGGGCGGGATGGATCACGCGGCTCGACCAGTCGATGAGCCACTCGTCGTCGGCGAGGGTCAGCGTAGATCGCGTCGTTCGTGTACTCGAACTCGCCGAACTCCGGCACGTCCCAGGTCATCCGGACCTTCGCCGTGGCGTCCGAGCCGCTCTCGGTGACCTCGATCGACCTCGGCCTCGAGCGTCGCGCCGTCGAGGCCGTCGATGTTCGCCTGGATCGCGTCGCGCGACCAGCGCCGGCGTCCGCCGTTCGTGAACGCGGCCGCGGCCTCCGGGTCGCCGGCCTCGAGCGCCGCGAGGTATGCCGTCGAGCGCGTCGGCCGCGCTGGGACCGCCGAGCGAGCGGACGACGATGACCACGATCACGACGAGCGACGCGCGCCGAGGGCGGCGACGGCCGCCGCGGCTCGATCGCTCAGGCCGAAGCGGTGCCAGGGGCGTGTTTGGGTGCGCTTCGTTCCATCGAGATCGACCCCCGGTCACTTCGCAAGGTAGCGTAGCGGCATGGCGAACCGGCGCAATTACCGCGCAGAAGCGGTTTACTCTCGTGATCGATGGAGGTTGCGAGGGGCACGCCCGGTCACGCGACGGGCATGAGCGGTTGCGCGACGCAGCGGCGCTGGCGCTCGCCATTGCCTGCGCCGGCATGGGATCGCGGCCTCGGGCGCGGCCGCGCAGACCGGGCACGACGACCGATCGCTACTCGATCGTCCACGGCTGCTTCGCGCTCGAGTCCGCGGACGGCGACCTGATCGCCCAGACCGGCGACGGCTACTCGGCGACCGCCGGCATCGCTCGCCGAGGCGGAGGCGTTCCGCATGCAGGCGACCGACCTCGGCAAGTACCTCTTCTACGGCGAGGCTCAGGACTTCCTCGGGCTCGACGAGGGTCCGCTCGCCCAGGGCGACGTGGTCGTCGCGACCGCGCCGAGCGACCGGACGACTGGACCGTGGACGGCGCGAACGGCCAGCTTCACGATCGTCAACGAGCCCGACGACCTCGGCCTCGCGGTCGCGGACGGCGGCCAGCTCGTCTCCGTCCCGGCGGCCCAGGCCGAGACCTTCACCTTCGTCCCCGCCGAGGGCTGCGCCATCTACCCCGAGATCTCGCTCAACGCCACCGGCGAGCCCAACACCGGCTCGCCTCGCTACGGCGAGGTCGAGGGCACCGTCGACGGCCACATGCACATGATGGCCTTCGAGTTCCTCGGCGGCCACGCGCACTGCGGCGAGCCGTGGCACAAGTTCGGCGCGCCCTACGCGCTCAAGGACTGCGCGGACCACGAGCCCAACGGCTGCGCGGCGGTCGCTCGAGACGGGCCTCGGGGGCGATCCCTGCCACGACACCGGCGGCTGGCCGGACTTCGCCGGCTGGCCGCAGTCCGACTCGCTCACGCACGAGTCCTCGTACTACCGCTGGCTCGAGCGCGCGCACCTCGGCGGCCTGCGCGTCTTCGTGAACCTGATGGTCGAGAACCGGGTCCTGTGCGAGATCTATCCGGACATGTCCGCCGTCCAGGGCGAGCCGAAGATCGAACTGCGACGAGATGGACACCGTCCGCCGCGAGATCGAGCGGATCGAGCGAGCTCGAGGACTACATCGACGCGCAGGCGGGCGGTCCCGGCAAGGGCTTCTTCCGGATCGTCGAGACCCCGTTCCAGGCGCGCAAGGCGATCAACAAGGGCAAGCTCGCCGTGATCAAGGGCATGGAGGTCTCCGAGCCCTTCGACTGCGGCTACAAGGGCATCCTGGACGATCCCGCGCCCGCGCCGAACCGACGCCCGACTCGCGCTGCTCCGAGGACGCACATCGACGAGGTGCTCGACGAGCTCTGGGACGCTGGGCGTGCGCCAGATGGAGATCACGAACAAGTTCGACAACCAGCTCACCGGCGTCGCGGGCGATGGCGGGCCGACCGGCGTCGTCGTCAACAGCGGCCAGTTCGGGACGAGCGGCAGCTTCTGGGACTTCGGCCCCGAGTACCAGGGCGACTGCGACGAGCACAACCACGACCGGATGCCCGGCACCGCGGCGGCCCCATCTCCCAGGACGAGATCTTCGGCAACGGGCTCGACGCATTCCTGCCGGTCCCGACCGTCATCGCTGCCGATCTACGGCGACGGACGACAAGTGCAACCAGAAGGGTCTCGAGGACGGCGATCCCGGCGAGACCAACCTCGGCGCGCACGCGCTCGACGGGATCATGGACCGCGGATTCGTCTTCGACCCCGACCACATGAGCGTGATCGCGCGCGACGAGGCGATCGACATGCTCGAGGCAGCGCGACTACCCCGGGATCATCTCGTCGCACTCCTGGTCGACCCAGAACACGCTGCCGCGGGTCTTCGGCGCTCGGCGGCATGATCACGCCCTACGCCGGCAGCTCGAGCGGCTTCGCCAGCGCGTGGGAGGAGATCAAGTCGGCCGCAGGTCCGCGACGAGCTGGGCGACCAGTACTTCGGGATCGGCTACGGCGCCGACGCGAACGGCTTCGGCTCGCAGGGCGGCCCGCGCAACCCCGCCGGAGGAGACCGACGTCGACTATCCGTTCACCGGGCATCGACGGCGCGGTCACCTTCGACCAGCAGAAGTCGGGCACCGAGGCCGAGGGCCGCACCTACGACATCAACACCGACGGCGTCGACCACTACGGCCTCTATCCGGACTGGATGGAGGACCTCCGCCAGATCAAGGGCGACGAGATCGTCGAGGACATGAACCGCGGCGCCGAGGCGTACCTCCAGATGTGGGAGCGCACCTACGGCATCGGCGAGGTCGATTGCTCCCAGTGGGGCGACGAGGACTTGCAGCCCAAGGGCCTCGGTACCGAGCTCCGGCTCAACAAGAAGCCGAAGCGCACGCTCCGCACGGCGGGCCAGCCCGTCGACCGCGACGAGACGTGGCGCTGGTGCGCGGGCGACGGCGGGCCGCGAGTCCGACGCAGGCGGTCCAGGCAGCCTTCGGCAAGCGCAACAAGATGGACATCGCGATCTCCAACCTGCCCGAGCACGAGATCGACGGCGTCGCGCCCGGGCGACTCGAAGAAGTGAGCTGCAAGAAGGCGCAGCGAAGGTCTCCGGACGAGGTCTGGATCAGCCGCACCGGCGGCAGGCGCGCGTTCGTCTGGATCGTCGGGCGGCGACGACGGTGACTCACACGGGCGCGGTCTCGCAGACCGCGGCCGCAGGGACAAGCTCGACGCGCTTGCGAGCGGCTCGTTCGGTCGCGGAGCTGGCAAGCAGGCAGCAGGGAGACTGAAGGAAGCTGCTGCGATCGTGTGCGCGGTGCTGTCGGTGGCGCTCGGCGCGCCCGCGGCGCTTGGCGGCGGCGAAGCAAGAAGTACGAGGGCGACTTCACCGCCTATCGGGAGCGATGAGCTTCAAGGTCGAGAAGCGCGAGCAACGGCAAGAAGATCGTGAACTTCAGGTCTCCGGGACGGCTTCCCGGTCGACTGCGGACGGCGGTTCCGAGACCTCGACGCTCGGAAGCCTCACCTTCGCGGTCTCAGGTCGAAGAACAAGGTTCAGCGCCGAGGCCGTCGACGGAACCCGAACGATCCGAAGTCGGCGCTCACCCTCGAGGGCGAGCTCAAGGCGGCGGCAAGGCCGAGGGAACGCTGCGCGATGTACGGCGCAGAGGTGAACGTCGCCGCGCGACCCGCGGCGAGCGCGACGAGTGCGACAGCGGCAAGATCGAACTGGACCGCGTCCCGCTAGCCGGACGAGCTAGAGCAGCATCTCCGACGTCGCTCACCTTCGGCGACTCCGAGGTGATCCGCTGCGAGAGCATCAGGAAGCGCGGCAGCTCGGGATAGAGGATCGGCTTGCCGTTGGTGAGGATCGGCCGCCGAGATCGCGCGCTGCGGGTCGGCCCAGCCGAGGATGTTCGTGAAGCCGAGGTGGCCGAACGCGTGCTGCGTGTCGCGCCCGTAGAGGCTCAGGACCTGCGCGCCCAGCATGAGCCCGTAGCTGAAGCGGGTCGGGAAGCCGAGCGAGAAGTCGATCTCGAGGTGCGACTGCTCCTCGAGCGCCTTGCGGATCGTGTCGGTCTCGATCACGCGGACGCCGTCGAGCTCGCCGCCGCAGCGCATGACCTCGAAGAAGCGCGACAGCTCGTGCGCGGTCGTGACGAGGTTGCCCGCCGGGACGACGCCGGTGACGAAGCGGTCGTCGTTGGTGGTCTCGACCAGCTCGTCGAGCGGCGCCCCCAGCGCTCGCTGAAGGAGCGTCGAGAGCGGCGGCAGGGTCGTCGGGCCCGGTCAGGTAGTTGAGCGCGACCTTCGTCGGTGTCCTCCGGCGCGACGCCGTAGTTGGTCCAGCGAAAGCCGAGCGGATCGAGGAACTCCTCGGCCAGGACCTCGCGGATCGACTTGCCGGTCGCCTGCTGGACGACCTCGCCGATGATGAACCCGCCCGAGATCGCGTGGTAGGCGAGGAGCTTTCCCGCCTCGGCGAACGGCTTCGCGTCGCAGAGGACCTTGGCGAGGTACTCGCGGTCGTCGATGTAGTCGAGGCTGAGCGCCTCGCGCGGCAGGTTCGGCACGCCGGCGCGGTGGGAGAGGACGTGGCCGATCGTGATCGAGCCCTTGTTGTTCTTGCTCGTAGCCCGGGATGTAGTCGGCGACCGGGTCGTCGAGCGCGAAGAAGCCCTTCTCGACCAGCTTGTGGGCGACGAACGCGGTGACGCCCTTCGCCGCCGAATAGACGGTCATCGGCGTGTCCGGCGTGGCGGCGACCTTGGGCGTGTCCTTCGAGTCGTCGGGCCCGTTGCCGCGGGCGTGGCCGATCGCGCGGTCGAGGACGATCTCGCCCTCGCGGCGGACGCAGACCTGAACGGCGGGGTGGACGCCCGAGCGGTACATGGCGACCGCCGCCTTCCAGATCTTCTCGACGCCGTCCGTGCCGATCGAGCCGCCGTCCGGGCACCTCGTCGCCGACCGTGGTGACCGAGTCGAGGTCGCGCGGGATCTTCACCCGGTTGAGAAGGTCCGGCACGAAGGGGAGGCGGGGGACGGCCGGCACGAGCCGGAGGAACCTACCGCCCGCGCCATTTGCGCCGAGCGCCCGGTTATGCCGGGCGGGTGCGATTTTCCGGGCTCTCGCCGTGAGTCAGGCGGCGGCTCGCGCCGGCGTGGCGCCTTCGGTGCCCGCCCGCGCGGCGTTCTCGGCGATGCCGTCGATGATCTGCGGCCAGGCGGCGCGCGGCAGGTCGTGGCCCATGCCGTCGACCTCCATCAGCCTGGCGCCCGGGATCGCCTTCGCGGTCGCCTTGCCGCCCGACGGGCGGACGAGCTTGTCCTCGGTTCCGTGGACGACCAGGGTCGGAGCCGTGATCGAGCGGAGCATCGCGTCGCGCTTGCCGGTCTTCAGCACGGCGCCGAGCTGGCGACCGACTCCCGCGGCGTCGTGATCGCGGTCGAAGCTGCGCGCGGTCACGTCGCGGACGTACTCCTCGTCGAACATGTCCTCGCGGGAGCCGACGACCCTGAAGAGCCGCATCACGTGCTCGACGAACGCCTCGCGCTCCTCGGGCGCTTCGGCCAGGAAGTAGCGGTAGGCGCCGAGCGCGGGCTGGCCGGTCCAGCGCGATCCCGTGTTCGACATGATCGAGACGAGGGAGTGCGATCTTGTCCGGGATGCCGGGCGGCGAGGACCTGCCCGATCATGCCGCCCATCGACGCGCCGACGACGTGCACCGGACCGAGCTCGAGCGCGTCGATCAGGCCGATGGTGTCGTCGGCCATGTCCTCGAGCGAGTAGGCATCGTCGGGAAGCCGCCGGGTGACGATCTGCGGCAGGGTCGCCGGCCTGCCTTCGACGTGCGTCGAGAGGCCGACGTCGCGGTTGTCGAACCGGACCACGTGAAAGCCGCGAGAAGCGAGCTGCTCGCAGAAATCGTCCCGCCAGGCGATCATCTGCGTGCCGAGTCCCATGATCAGCAGTGCGGGGGGATCGGCGGGGTCGCCGAAGCTCTCGTGACAAAGGGTGATCCCGCGGCCTATGTCAGTGAACTCTTCGCCGGGCATTTGCGCGAAGTCTGGCAGGCGCTCCCTACCTCGCGTGCATCAATTGCAAGGATCGACGTTGCTATAGCGACGTCAAGGCTTCGAACGCTTCAGCTTCGTCTCGGCGCGTTCGACCTTTCCGTCCGCGGCGTCGCGCGCTCGCTCGGCCTTCGCGAGTGCCCTTTCGGCCCGCGCGACCTCGCGCGCGGCCTCGCGCGCCTCGGCCTTCGCCTCCTTGAGCGCGTCCTTCGCCTCGGCGATGCGCTTGCGCTTCGCTTCCTTCTCCTTGTCGCCCGTACTCGTCGCTTCGAGCTGCTTCGCCTTCGGCTTCGCTGGCCGCTTCGCGGCCGCCTTCGGCGGCGCGGCCAGGTTGTCGAGCCCGACCGAGGCGGCGCGCTCCTCGCGCTCGACCCGGCCGGCGAGGACCCGCTCGCGAGGTCCGCGTCGACCTGAGCGGCCTGAAGCGTCTCGCGCACGCGGTCGAGCGTCGAGGCCGAGGCGCCGTCGCCGAGCTTGCCCGCCTGCGCGACGAGCTCCTCGAGCAGCTCGCCCTCCTCGCGTGCGAGCTCGCGCATCCTCTTCGCGTCGACCTTGCCCGAGGTCGCCTTGCGGAGCTTGTCGGCGAGTCCGAGGTAGCGCTTGACCGGCTTCGGCTCTTCGAGCGCGAGCGCGTTCACGACGGCCGCGGCCTTCGACGGCTTCCGAAGCGCCTTGACCCGTTTCGCCTCGTCCGCGTCGCCGTCGTCGCTCGAGCTTTTTCGCGAGCGCGTTGCGGCCCTTGATGAAGTCGGCGGGCGGGCCGCCGAAGATCTCGTCGAGCGCCTTCTCGGCTCTTCGCGCTCAACTCGCGCGGACCGTCGCCAGCGCGCTCTCGACGCAGGCCTCGCACGACCTGTTCGGCCTCGACCCGGAAGAGCTCGGGCAGGCCGCTCTCGGTCGCGCTTCATGCCGACCCGGATCCGGGCGAGGTGCATCGCGCCGAGCATCTGCGTCCACAGCATGTTCGCGGTGAAGTCGGGGTCCTCGACCTCGAAGACGCCGGTCTCGTTCCCGGCGCGGAGGATGCGGGCGACGTGGTCGATGCAGTCGACCATCGCCCGGCCAAGCCGAAGCCAGATCACCTCGGAGACGATCTCGTTCAGCTCTCCGGCCGGGCGCCGCATGATCGCGAGCGCGGAGTCGAGGAAGGCGGGGTAGCGCTCGCAGAAGCCGGCGTACGCGTACGGCCATGCGCTCGAGGCGATCGACGGGATCGTCGGCCCGGCCTCGGCCTCGGCGCCGTCGAGCTCGCCGAGCAAGCTCCGTGAGGTAGTCGGCGACCGTGGCGACGTAGAGCTCCTCCTTTGAGGAGAATTGCCGGTAGATGAGACCGCGGGCGATTCCGACGGACTTCGCGATCTCCTCGATGGGGGCGTCCTGCACGCCGCGCTCGTCGAACAGCGCGCGCGTCGCGGCGATCAGCTCGCGCTCGCGATTCTGCCTCTGAGCTGCGCGCTGCGGTGGTCGGCCACGGCCTAACGATACGACCAATCTGTGTGATATGAGAACACTGGGTTGACACATGTTCTCAAAGTCGGGTAGCCTGGTGTCCATGGCTGAGGTAGGAGCAGAGCCGAAGGTTCCCGCGATTCGCAAGCGCGCGCTCCGCGCGATGCGCGGCCTGTTCACGCCGCTCCTGCCCGACGACTACCTCGAGCTGATCAACCCGCTGTGGTCGACCCGCGAGCTGCGCGGCCGGATCGAGCGGATCAAGCGCGAGAACGACAACGCGGTCACGATCCTGATCAAGCCCGGGCTTCGAGTGGGAGGGCCACAAGCCCGGTCAGTACCTGCGGGTGGGCGTCGTCGTCGACGGGGTCCACCACTGGCGCGCCTACTCGCTCACGTCCGATCCCGACCGGCCCGACGGCTGGATCTCGATCACGCCGAAGACCGTCGACGAGGGCATCGTCTCGCCCTTCTTCAACCAGAACGCGCGACCGGGCGACATCGTCCGCCTGGGCGGGGTCGAGGGCACATTCGTGCTTCCCGACCCGCCGCCCGAGAAGCTCCTCTTCATCTCGGCGGGGTCCGGAATCACTCCGATCATGAGCATGCTCCGGCACCTGCACGCCGCCGGCGAGATCCGCGACGTTCACCACATCCACTCCGCGCGCCGCGACGACGGCGTGATCTTCGGCGACACGCTCGAGAAGATCGACGCCGAGAACGACGGCTTCCAGCTCCATCGCCAGACGACCGTCAGAAGACGGGCGGATCGGCCCGAAGGACCTGGACGACCTGTGCCCGGACTGGCGCGAGCGCGAGACGTTCCTCTCGGGTCCCGGCGAGATGATCGACGCCTTCGCCGACCATTTCGAGTCGGACCCCGACGCCGACCCGGAGAAGCTCCACCTCGAGCGCTTTCAGCCGAAGGGCGGCGGCTCCGAGGAGGGCAAGGGCGGCACCGTGACGTTCCTCAAGTCGGACTGCGAGACGCGAATGCGACGGCAGCCAGCCGATCCTCGAGGCCGGCGAGGAAGCCGGGCTCGAGCTCGAGCACGGCTGCCGCATGGGCATCTGCCACACCTGCGTCGGAAAGCTGAAGTCGGGTGAGGTGCGCGACATGCGCACCGGAGAGCTGACGGGCAAGAACGGCGAGATGGTGCGCATCTGCATCAACACCGCCGAAGGCGACGTCGAAATCGAACTATGAGGGACGGCACCGCACGGTGCCTGGCACCAAACGCGCTGTAACTGACACGAAAGGAATCGAATGACACCCGCAACTGGCGACCGAAGACGAGATCCAGAGCCCGCTCGCGCACCTCACCGAGGAGCAGATCGAAGAGCTCGCGAAGGAGTTCGACGCGATCCACGACGACGTCTACTCCGACCTCGGCGAGCACGACCGCCGCTACATCACCGCGATGATCGAGTTCCACCGCCGCCTCGCGGTGATGTCGCGCGTGGCGCTGCTCGGCGCCGACTTCAAGCCCGCGTGGGTGCTCGGGACCGTCACCAACTCGGCCGCGAAGATCCTCGAGAACATGGAGATCGGCCACAACGTCATGCACGGCCAGTGGGACTGGATGAACGATCCCCAGATCCACTCCTCCACCTGGGACTGGGACACGGCCTCGACCGCCGAGGCGTGGAAGCACTCCCACAACTACGTCCACCACACCTTCACGAACATCCGCGGCAAGGACAAGGACCTCGGCTACGAGATCATGCGGATCGACCCGAACCAGAAGTGGCATCCGGTCTACCTCTTCCAGCCGCTCTACAACCTGGTGCTGATGGCGCTCTTCGAGTGGGGCGTCGCCTTCCACGACATGGACCTCGAGGCCCTTCGCGCGGGCGAGAAGTCGCAAGGAGGACGTGATCGAGGACCTGAAGGGGATCGGCGGCAAGGCCCGCGACCAGATCGTCAAGGACTACATCGGCTGGCCCGCGATCTCGGCGCTCGCGGCCGGCGCGGCGGACTTCGTCGTCCGGCGCGACAAGGACAAGGCGCTCAAGCGCGCCCGCGACACCTTCAAGAAGGCCGCCGTCGGCGAACGCGACCGCGAACGTCGCGCGCAACCTCTGGTCGCACGCGATCATCTTCTGCGGCCACTTCCCCGACCAGACCTACACGTTCTCCCAGGAGGAGACCGAGGACGAGAGCCGCGGCGCCTGGTACGTCCGCCAGCTCGACGGGCGCGGCGAACATCGAGGGCGGGCCGTTCTTCCACGTCGATGTCGGGCAACCTGGGCTACCAGGTCGAGCACCACCTGTTCCCCGACATGCCCTCGAGCCGCTACGCGCAGATCGCGCCGCGCGTCAAGGACATCTGCGAGCGCTACGAGCTGCCCTACAACACGGGGCCGTTCTTCCAGCAGTGGGGCATGGTCAACCGCACGATCCTCCGACTCGCGTTCCCCGGCGGCAAGCCGCGCCCGAAGCCGGGCCCGTACATGGGCGGCGAGGGCTCCTCGGCAGCCGGCGCCAACGGCGCCAGCCGCAACGGCGACTCAAAAACCGGCTCGATCGCATAGATATCGTGTTAAGAGGCTCTGAAAGGCGCCTCGCATGGACGGTTGTTGGTTGACGGAGGCGGGGCCACTCACTACCTTCAGAAGCCCAAAAGTATGGCTTCTGAAGAGACGGAGGAAGGGAAGGGCCGGAACCCTGCGCTGATCGCGCTGGGCGCGCTGCTGCTCGTCGTCCTCTTCTGGTTCTTCTTCTTGCGCGGCGGCGAGCAGTACCGGGTCACCGCCGAGTTCTCGAACGCGAGCCAGCTCGTCGAGGGGAACGAGGTCGTTATCGGTGGCGTCGGCGTCGGCATGATCGATCGCATCGACCTCGGCGCGAACGGCGAGGCGCTCGTCACGTTCACGGTCGACGACGAGCACGCGCCGCTCCACCGCGGAACGACCGCCACCGTGCGCTGGCGATCGCTCTCGAGCCAGGCAGCGCGCGAGGTCCAGCTCACGGTCCCGCCCGCGGGACCGCGGGCGAGGTGATCGAGGACGGCGGCTCGCCTGTCGCAGGCGGAGACGGTCGGCGAGGTCGACATCGACCAGTTCTTCAACACGCTCGACGACAAGACGGTGAAGGGCTTCAAGCGCGTGATCCAGGGCTTCGAGCGCTCGTACGAGGGCGTCGAGAAGGAGGCGAACCAGGGCTATCAAGTACCTCAACCCGCTGCTCTACCAGTCGCGCCGCACCTTCGCCGAGCTGACCGCCGACGACGCGATGCTCGAGAGTTCCTGGTCAACGTGTCGAAGTTCTCCGGCGCGCTCGCCGACCGCGCGCCCGACGTCTCGCAGCTCGTCGGGAACCTGAACCGGATGATGAACGCGATCGGCGACCAGCAAGGAGCAGCTGGCGCGCGGCGATCAGCCTGCTTCCCGGACTTCCTGCGGAGCGCGAACACGACGTTCGTGAACCTGCGCGCCACCCTCGACGACGTCGAGCCGCTCGTCGTCGCCTCGATGCCGGTCGCCGAGGAGCTCGACCCGTATCCTCGACGAGCTGCAGGGCTTCGCACGCGGCGCGGTGCCCACCGTTCGCGACCTGTCCGACGATCGTGCGCCGCCCGGCGCCAGGGCAACGACCTGGTCGAGCTCCAGCGGCTCCAGCCACGGTGACCGAGCTTGCGGTGGGCGCGGCTCGCCCGACTGCGGCCCGGACACCGGCGAGCCGCGACGACGTCCTCGTTGCCGCCGACGACGACTTCACCCAGGGCGCCTTCGGCGAGTCGGTCTGCTCGCTTCGAAACGGCGAGGACAACCTCGAGTTCTTCCGCGCCTACGCGCCTGAGCTCGTCGCCTGGTTCGACGGCTTCAGCCACTCGGGCTACGCCGACGCGCTCGGCGGCGTCGGCCGCGTCGTCGATGACCGCCAACACCTTCTCGCGCCTCCGTGCCGGGCGTGCCCGAACCTCCTCGACCTGCCGACTCACGGCCAGCGAGCAGCTCGACGCGCTCACGACCGGCCACGCCCAGCGCTGCCCCGGCTCGGCCGAGCGGCCCGTCGGCGCGACCTCGACCCGGGCGACGACTCGGTCCCGTTCACCGACGACGGCCACCTCACCGACGGCGAGGGCGGCGACTGCGATCCCGACCAGATCATCCCGGGACCATGAGAAGGCATCGTCGCCAATCCTCGCGCGTCTGTCGCCGTTGGGCGGGCTGCGCTCGCCGCGGCGCCGGCCGAGGACGAGGCGCGCACGTACAAGATCGAGATGTACAACGCCTTCGGCATCGTCGAGCAGTCGGAGGTGCGGGTCTCCGGCGTGAACGTCGGCGAGGTCACCGACCTCGACGTGAACGAGGACAAGCGCGCGGTCGTCGCGGTCGAGGTCTCGGGCGACCTCGCCGGTTCGGCGACGACACGAAGCTGCTCGTCCGAGCCGCAGTCGCTGATCGCCGAGTACTTCATCGACTGCGAGCCCGCGGGCACGCCGCTGGAGGACGGCGGCACGATCCCCGCGTCGCAGGTCTCGCAGACCGTCCAGCCCGACCTCGTCCAGAACACGATGCGCGAGCCGTTCAAGCAGCGCTTCCGCCTGCTCATCAACGAGTTCGGCACGGGTCTCGCGGGCAACTCGGAGGCGCTGAACGAGGCGATCCGCCTCGGCGCGCCGGCGCTGACCGACCTGAAGGAGGTCACCGAGATCCTGCGCCAGTCAGCGCGACCTGATCCGCGAGCTGAACGACGACTCGAGCCAGATCGATCGGCGAGCTCGCCGACGCAGCGCGACGAGATCGCCGACTTCGTCGACGAGGCCGAGGACACGGCTGCGATCTCGGCCGAGCGCCGCGACGACTGTCTCGAGCAACTTCAGCCTGCTCGACGACTTCCTGGCCGAGTTCCAGCCGACCCTGGTCGAGCTCGACCGCCTCGCCCGAGCCCAGACGCCGCTCCTCGACAACCTCCGCGGGGCGGCGCCTGGCCTCGCCCGGCTCTCGGGCAACCTGCCCGCCTTCAACCGCGCCTCCGAGGACGCGCTGCGCACGCTCGGCAAGGCCGGCGACGTCGGGCCAGCGCGCGCTCAACCGCGGCGCGGACGAGATCGAGCTGCTCGCCGAGGCCGGCCGCAAGGCGACGCCTGACGCTCGAGCCGCTGGGCGACTTCGTCACAGACCTCGACGATCCCCGGCGCGCGGTCGAGATCGACGAGCGCGCCGGCGCCGACACCGGCCGCTCCGGCCTCGAGCCGGAGCAGCGGGACACGATGGGCTACACGGGCCTCGAGGGCCTCCTCAACTACGTCCGCAACCAGACGCTCGCGATCAACCAGTTCGACGGCGTTCAGCCACCTCTTCCGCTTCGGCATCTACGAGGCGAACACCGGCCTCTGCGGCTCGTTCTCCAGCGGGCCGCGACCCCGACACGGGTGAGCCGGGCGTCCCGGCGCAGGCCGGCGGCACTCACCACCGACTCTCGAGAACGTCGCCGACTGCGTCGCCTGGCTGGGCGCGAACCAGCCCGGCATCTCGCAGGACATCGACGCGACCTGGGCATGGCTACGACCCGTCGGTCTGCCCGGACGGGACGCACGCCGGTGGACGCGCGCGAGGAGCTGCTGCGACCCCGGCGGGCCCACGGCGCGAGCAAGGCGACGACGGCGGCGCATCGCGCGAGCGCGAGCGGTCGCGGCAGCGCCCGACCGAGCCTCGTGCCCGACGATGCTACGCCCAGGCCTGGACGATGAGTCTGGGCGACGTCCTCGACCTGACCCGGGCTGGCGACGCTCGGTCAGGGCGGCCGTGGCCGGCGGGCGCGGCGACACCGCCTCGCCCGAAGCGACAAACGACCTCCTCGACTTCCTCTTCAGCCCATGAGACGCAGCCCAGGAGCAGTCCTCGCAGCCTCGCCGACGATGGTCGGAGCGATCACCGTGCTGATCGCGATCGTCGCGGTGTTCCTTGCCTACAACGCGAACAAGGGGCTGCCCTTCGTCGCCGTCTACAGCGGTCTCGGTCGAGGTCCCGAACGGTGCGCGTCGCGTCACCAACGCGAACGAGATCCGGATCGGCGGCACGCGCGTCGGCGTGATCGAGTCGATCGAGCCGATCGCTGAGGCGGAATCCGAGATGCTCGCCTCGGCGGAGGGTGAACCGGACGCCGAGATCGAAGGAGCGGCGGCGCGGCTCAACCTGAAGCTCGACAAGGCGGCCGAGCCGCTGCCGCAGGACTCGGTCTTCCGCATCCGCTACCGCTCCGCGTTCGGGCTCAAGTACATCGAGATCGTCCGCGGAACCGGCGAGGACGCGCCCGAGGGCTTCATCTTCGACGGTCTCGACGACGGCGACGACTGCGAGCTTCCGGTCGCTCCGGACGGCCAGTCTCCGAGGACGAGCCGACGACACCGGCGCAGAACGGCTGCTTCCAGGCCCAGAACGAGTTCGACGACCTCAACAACACGTACGACGCCAAGACGCGCCAGGCGCAGCGCGACAACCTCGAGTGGCTTCGGCAGCGCCTTCGCTGCTCGCGGCGGCTCGCCTCAACGACGCGATTCAGGAGCTCGAGCCCGCTGTTCGAGCATCTGCGGCCCGTCGCGATCGCGCCTCACCGATCGCGTCGACCCGCTTCAAGCCGCCTCTTCCCGGCGCTTGCGCGCACCGCGGACCTCGTCGCGCCGGTCGCGCGAGCTGCAGGCCGAGCAGTTTGCCTTTGCGGCGCGCACCTTCGAGGCGATCTCGCGGAGCCCCGACGCCTACGCGAAGGTGATCGAGCAGGGCCCCGAGACGCTCCGGACGGCGATCGACTGCTGCCCGCGCAGCGTGAGTTCACTGTCCAACTTCGCCGACCTGTCAAGGGACCTCAATCCGGGGATCGCCGACCTGCGCGTGGCGCTGCCTGACCTGAACGAGGCGGTCGAGGTCGGCACGCCGGTGCTCGAGTGCTCGCCGCCGCGTGAACGAGCGGCTGCGCCGAGGTGCTTCCGGGAGCTCGACCAGCTCGTCTCGCAGGAGACGACGCGCATCACCCTGATGCGCCTCGAGGACGCGTTCGGCGAGGCGACGCCGCTCGTCCGCTACGTCGCGCCCGCGCAGACGGCTTGCAACTACTGGAACTACTGGTTCACCTACTTCCCCAACGCGCTGTCCGACGTCGAGCCGCTCCTCGGCAACGCGTTCCGCCAGACCCTGGTCGCTACCCGGCTTCCCCGGCAGCCGTCGAGACTCCGCTTGGGCGGCTACTCGGGCATCGGCGCCAACGGCAAGTCCGGACCGGCCGATCCGGCCGGCGCCGGCGTGTTCAAGCCGTACGAGATCCCGATCATCAACTCGCACCCGTACGGCCCGACTGGACAAAAGAACGCGGACTGTCAGCCCGGTCAGATCGGCTACCCGCTCGGCCGGAGCGCGTGCCCGGGCAGCTCGATTCCGATCCCGCCAACCGCGTCTCGGACCTCCCGGGCTCGCGCGGGCCGACCACGCTGTTCTGGGACGCCGATCGGAACCGGCGGTCGATCGATACCCGCGTCGACTCGCGCCAGCCCGAGACGTGGGAAGGGGACGGCCGATGAGGGCTCGGCGGCGTGAGCGCCTGCCCGCATGGGTGATCGGCCTGGTCGATCGTGATCGTGATCGCGATCGGCTCGGTCCTCGCCTACACGAAGGAGCTGCCGTGGACCGATCGCTTACGAGGTCACGGCGATCTTCGAGTCGGCGCAGAAGCTGCGCCCGTCCATCCCGGTGCGGATCGCGGGCGTGAACGTGGGCGAGGTCACCAAGGTCGAGCTCCTCGGCGACGACGAGCTCGCCGAGACTGCGCTCGCCTCAGCGGGCGCGGCCTCGACGGCGGGCTCCGAGTCGGGCGGCGTCGAGGTGACGATGGCGCTGGACGAGGACGCGCTGCCGCTCCACGAGGACGCGCTCTTCAAGATCCGCCCGCGCCTCTTCCTCGAGGGCAACTACTTCATCGAGCGTCCAGCCCGGCAGCCCGAGCGCGCGACGACGATCGACGAGGGCCACAGCCTTCCCGGTCAACCGCACCGCTCACGCGGTGCAGCTCGACCAGGTCCTGACGACGCTCCAGTCCGACGTGCGCATCAACCTCCAGACGCTTCTCCAGGAGTTCGGCGCGGCGCTTCCAGGTCTATGGCGGCGCTGACGGCCTCCGCGCAGCTCAACAAGACCGGCCCGACGCGTACGTTCCGTCGCAGGTCGCCGAGTCGTTCCGCGGAACCGAGGAAGGCGACCTGCTCGGGCATGATCTCGGGGCTCTCGAGAAGGTCCTGGGCGGCCTGTCCCGCAGCGAGGAGAACCTGCGCGAGCTGGTCACGAACTTCCGCGGCTTCACGGGCTCGTTCGCCGCGCAGGACGAGGCGCTGGGCCGGGCGATCGATCAGCTTCCCGACACGCTCGCCGCCGCGGAGCCCGCTCTTCGACAACCTGAACGCGTCGTTCCCGTTCGCTGCGGGCCTTCGCGCGTCGAGGCGCTGCCCGGCGTCCGGACGTCGCCCGAGAGCCTTGCGCGCCTCGCGGCCCTTCATCGAGCAGCTTCGCCTGCTGATGTCGCCGCCCGAGCTTCAGGGCCTGGTCGCCGACCTGCGCCCGACCGTGCCCGGCCTTGGCGCGCCTCGGCGCGCGCGAACATCGGCGCTCTTCCGCGAGAACCGGGCGCTCTCGTCCTGCTTCAACGAGGTGATCGTGCCGTGGTCGAAGGACGAGGTCCAGCCGGTCGATCCAGCGGGCACGTACACCGCACGAAGCCGAGGGACGCAGATCTTCGAGGAGAGGCCGTTCGGGATCACCGGCACCGCGGTCGAGAGCCGCTCCGGCGACGCGAACGGCCAGAACCTGCGCGTCCTGGGCGGGACCGGTCGCGAACCTCGGTCCGCTCGCCCATTCGGCGGTCTTTCCGACGATGTCTTCGCGCTGACGCCCTTCCCGATCCTGGGCGCGATGCCGCGCCTCAACGACTCCGCGAAGACCCCGTTCCGGCCGAACGTGCGCTGCGAGACGCAGGAGCCGCCGAACCTGGAGGGTGGCATGGGATCCCCGCCCCCGGATCAGACGACGCTGCCTCGCTCCGCGCCAGGTCCTGAGCGCGCTCACCGGTGACGGGCGCCGACGACCTCCGCGATGTGGCGGACACCCTCAACAGCATCGACGAGATCGGCTCGGCCCTCAGCGAGGCCGGCCCGTCGGACGCGCGCCGGCGCGTGAAGCAGGCCCAGCAGTGCATGGACGCCGCCGGCTTCGGCATCGACCTCGACCGCGATCGCCGAGAGGTGACGCGGAATGAAGCGGGTCATCCGCGACAACCTCCGCGACTTCATCGCGGTCGGCGTCCTGGTCGTACTTCGCGATCGGTGATCTCTACTACATCCTCCAGGAGCAGCGCCTTCGGATCCCGATCCTCGAGGAGAAGCCCTTCGAGCTCCAGGCCGAGTTCGAGACCGCTCAGGCCGTCGTGCCCGGACAGGGTCAGACGGTCCGGGTGGCCGGCGTCGACATCGGCGAGGTCAAGAAGGTCGAGCTGGTCGACGGCCACGGCATCGATCACGCTTCGAGATCGAGCGCAAGTACCTGCCGATCTACGAGAACGCGACGATCCTGATGCGCCCGACGACGGGCCTCAAGGACATGTTCTTCGACCTCGACCCGGGCTCGCAGGAGGCTGGGCGAGTACGAAGAGGGCGACACGATCCCGATGACCAACACGGCGCCCGACGTGAACCTCGACGAGATCCTCGAGGCGCTCGACGCGGACACCCAGGCGTACCTGCGGATGCTCCTGGTCGGCGGCGGTCAAGGGGCTCGAGGGCCGCGGGAAGGATCTCGGCGAGCTGCTCGGGAACCTCGGGCCCGATCAACGACGACCTCGGCGACGCTGAACCAGGAGGTCGCGAAGCGGCGCGACGAGCTCGCGCGCATCGTCCACTCCTTCAACCTCCTGACGACCCGGGTCGGCAAGGTCGAGTCCGAGCTGACCCGGCTCGTGATCCTCTTCGCAAGAGGTCGCTCGGCGCGATCGCCGAGCAGGACCCGAGCGTGCAGCGCTTCGATCTCGCTGCTTCCGGCGACGCTCGAGCAGGCGGAGACGACGCTCAGCAACATGGCTCGAGTTCGCCGAGATCCTGGGCCCGACCTTCAACGAGCTGCGCCCGTTCGCGCGCAACCTCCCCGAGCTGAACGCGTCGAACATCCGCCTGGCCGAGACGTCGACCCCGGTCGTCCGCGACGAGATCCGGCCCTTCGTGCGCGACGCGCGGGAGCCGATTCCGGACATCGCGCAAGGCTGTCGACTCGCTTCGGCGAAGGCGACGCCGCACCTCGAGACGACGTTCTCGAAGCTGAACGCCTCTGCCAACATGGCTGCCTTCAACCCGAACGGCGCCGAGCCGACGGGGACCGCCGGCCGCGACGAGGGCTACCTCTTCTGGGCCGGCGTGGCTCGGCCACAACACCGCCAGCCTCTACTCGGCTCGGGCGACGGCAACGGCTACTACCGGCGCATCTACCTCTCGATGGGCTGCGAGCAGATCAACGACCTGATCTCCGATCCGAACCCGGCCGTCCAGCAGCTCACGCAGCTCGTCACGGGCTTCACCAACGCAGTCATCGCTCCGGCCTGCGCCCTAAGCCATGCAAAAGCAAGCTCCATCATCCGCCCGCATCCTGATCGCAGCCGGCGTTCGCGGTCTCGTGCTTCGTCCTGCTCCTGTTCCTGTGGATCGCGTTCGGCGGGCCGATGCCGCTTCAAGGCCAAGAGCTACCAGATCACGGCCTACTTCCCGGAGGCGACCCAGCTCGCGGTCGAGTCGGACGTGCGGATCGGCGGCGTCTCGGTCGGCAAGGTGAAGGAGATCGGGCTCGCCCCCGCCGCCGAGCGCGTGATCAACGGCAACGACACGACCGAGGCCGTGATCGAGATCGAGCCGCAGTACGCGCCGATCTCGGAGGACGCGCAGGCGATCCTGCGCCAGAAGACGCTTCTCGGCGAGACCTACGTCGAGCTCACCTCGGGCACCGAGCCGGACTTCCGGCGAGCCGCTCGGTTTCGCTCGGCGCCCAGAGCGTCGGTCTGAGCGACGCCGAAGCGGCCGAGGCCGAGTACGATCCCCGAGGACGGCACGCTCGGCGTCGGGCGAACGCAACGAGGCGAACTCAGATCGACGAGTTCTTCAACGCGCTCGACGACGAGACGCGCGACGTCGTTCCGCCGCTGGCAGGCGTCCGCGGCGGTAGCGATCCGCGACCGGGGCGCTCGACCTGAACGACGCGCTGGGCAACCTGGCGCCGTTCGTCACCGACACGAGCGACCTGCTCGACGATCCTCGATCGCCAGGAGGAGGCGCTCCGCGGCGTCGTCCGCGGACACGGGCACGACCTTCGACGCGCTGTCCGAGCGAGGGGACGAGCTCACGAGCGCGATCGTCGGCGGCCGGAACACCTTCGCGGCGCTCGCGTCAGAGCAGGAGGCGCTGGCCGAGCTCTTCCAGATCCTGCCGACCTTCCAGCGCGAGTCGCGCGCGACGCTCGAGCCGGCTCGACCAGTTCCAGGAGGAACGCGTCGCCGCTGATCGCGACGCTCGGATCCCGTCGCACAGAAGCTCAGTCCGACGCTCGAGGACGTGCGCCGGCTCTCGCCGAACCTGCGCGACCTCTTCATCGACCTCGACGTCCTCCAGCGCAAGTCGCTGAGCGGGCCTGCCGGCGCTCCGAGAGCTTCCTCGACGGCCTCGCGCCGGTGATCGACGAGCTCGATCACTTCCTCGCGAACCTCAACCCGATCCTCCGCTACCTCAACTACCAGAGCGGCACCGTCGCCGACTTCCTCGCCGGCCCGGGCGCGGCGATCGTCGGGCAAGCTCGACGGCTTCGGCGGCCGACCCGGCCCGCGCGCCACTACCTGCGCCAGATCTCGGTCGCTCGGCACAGAGACGCTCTCGATCTACCAACGCGCGACTCAACACCAACCGCGGCAACGGCTACCTAGCCGACGGCGTCCTGAACGGGGTCCTGGCCGCCGCAGGAGGGCATCTTCCCGAACTTCGACTGCAAGCAACACGGACTACGATCAGACGACGCAGGAGGGCGATCCGGAGACTCAGGACGAGGAAGAGATCGGCCGGGGCGAGCCCGACCCCAGAGCCAGTCATATGCCGCCTGCGTGATTCAGGGCGACTTCCCCGACGCATCAGGCGCCTTCGGAGACGGCGACCGAGCACCCGAGCTGAGGGCGGACCCGTAGGAGCCGGGCCGGAGGGGGAAGGGGGCTTTGACCTAAGCCGGTTGGCCCCCCGAAGGCGGGTTCTAGGCGTGGTCGAAGCCCCCTTCCCCCTGTGATGCATAGGCTGGCGATATGTCTCTAGAAGGCCGCACAGTCGTCATGTCGGGCGGGAGCCGGGGGATCGGCCTCGCGATCGCAAAGCGGATCGCTCAGGACGGGGCGAACCTCGCGCTGATCGCGAAGACCGCGGAGCCTCATCCGAAGCTGCCGGGGACGGTCTTCACGGCCGCCGAGGAGATCGAGGAGGCCGGCGGAAAGGCGCTGCCGATCGTCGGCGACGTGCGCGACGACGACGCAGGTCGCCGACGCAGTGGCCCAGGCGGCCGAGAAGCTTCGGCGGCGTCGACATCGTCGTGAACAACGCCTCGGCGATCAACCTTGCGCCGATGGCCGACCTCGAGGTAAAGCGCTTCGACCTGATGCAGTCGATCAACTCGCGCGGCACCTTCGTCCTCACGAAAGCGGCGCTTCCGCACCTTCGCGAGTCGAGCCACGCGCACGTCCTCACCCTCTCGCCGCCGCTCTCGGCCGATCCCAAGTGGCTCAAGGGCAACTCGGCCTACACGCTCTCGAAGATGGGCATGACGATGCTCACCCTGGGCCTCGCCCAGGACGAGGCGGAGAACGGGGTCGCCGCCAACTGCCTGTGGCCGCGAACGATCATCGCGACTGCCGCGGTCCAGAACCTCCTGGGGGGCGACGAGGCGATGGCGCGCGCGCGGACGCCCGAGATCTACGCGGACGCCGCCTACGCGATCCTCAAGCGCGACCCTCGCGAGTGCACGGGCAACGCCTACATCGACGACGAGGTGCTCGCCGAGGACGGGCATCACCGACCTCTCCAAGTACTCGCAGCCGGACGCCGAGCTGGTGCTCGACCTGTTCGTGGACGGCTGGCCGGAGTAGACCACCATCGCCCTCGTCCTTCCAGCGACGCGGCGCCGTTGAAGCTGGCGGCCTAGCGCGGGACCCGGAAGCGCTCGGCGCGGATCGACGCCGCCTTCGACCTCCATCCGGTCGCCGCGGTCTGCCTTCGTCAGCTTCGGCGCCCCCGCGACCACGACGTTCACGAAGATCGGTTTGGGCTCGCCGCCCTGATTGCGGCAGGTTGCCGACGATCGACGCAGTCGCAGCCTTGTCCGTCGTGCAGGGATCCTCGTACTCGCTCTGTCCGCGGGTGCAGTTGAAGCCGTTCTGCTCGGTCACGTCGCCGTCGTTCGAGACCACCCGGTTGACGAACCCTCTGGCTCGCCGTCTCGCGCGGCCCGGGCGCCAGGATCACCGTCGTGCCGATGAAGACGTTGTAGCCGGTGCTCGCGATGTCGCATCGTCTGCATGGCGCGAGGCGGAGAATGTCGCCTTTTGAGAGCCCGTCGATCCGGAGCGATCGCACGACCCTCCGTCCGCGTTGGCCCTCGGGCTGGATAGGCACGGTGTCGCGCATCTTCTCGCCCTCCGGCTCTGACCCGTGGAGCGTGGGATGTCGCCGCGCACGAGCGAGTCCGTCGACTCGCGCCTTGTCGCCGTCGATCGAGCCGTCGGGCCGGTCGGCGCCGACGATGACGACGTTGCCGGAGCCGTGCGTTCGGGTGATCGGCAGACGCGACGACGTTCAGAAAGCAGGAGTCCGGGCGGCACGGAAGGTTGCGATGTTTCGCACCCGCTTTGCCACGTCGTCCTGAAGACGATCACGCAGTGGTGGTTTCGGTTGGGGCGCTGCTGCGTTGCAATTCCTTCGTCTTGACGTTCGAGATCGGGTTCGCGCTCGAGCCACCGGTGGCCGCCGGGCTTCGAAGCAAGGACCACCTGGGCCTGCATCCGCGGCGAGTAGCCGTACCGGGTGCCGATGCACCTCGAGAATCCTTGACCACGCAGGTCGTCGACAGCTGAAGCTCGGCCGTCGCCTGAGTGACGTCGCCCGCCGCAGGCCGCCGGCCGCCCTGACGCGCTGCGAGAGCACGACGTAGGGCTGCGCCGCCGCGAGTGCTGGTGATCGGGAGCGTGTCGCGCCGTCTCGTTCGGCCCCCGGTCGGAGATCGACGGGATCAGCTGCCGGATCGCTCACGGCGCGGGCAGCGAAGCTGGGCGCCGCAATTGCGCACGCGATGCCGCGGCCAGCGGCCGGCAAGCGCTCTCGCCCGCGGCGCACGTCCCCTGCCGGTCGCGCCTTCGTCTACACGGGCCGTAGCTGTCGCCTTCATCGTGGGATCACTCCTGAGCCGCGCCGCACGCTTTACGCGCTGCTCGGGATGACGGCACTCGCCGCGCTCGCGCGGTTCGCGACGCTGGACCTGCAGAGCTTTCACCACGACGAGGCCGTCACCGCGGGCGCGGTGCTCGATCCCAGCCTTGGCGCCACCCTCGACCAGGTGGCGGACGGAGAGCGGAGCCCACCGCTCTATTACATCCTCGCGTGGGGCTGGTCGACGCTCTTCGGGACCGGCGAGGTGGGTCTGCGCTCGCTCTCGGCGCTGATCGGGACGCTCATGGTCCCGGCCGCGTTCTTTTGCGGAAGAGCGCTTTCCAGCGACCGCGTCGGCCTCGCCGCAGCCCTGTCTGGTCGCGCTCAACCCCTATCTCGTCTGGTACTCGCAAGAGGCCCGCTCATACATCCTCATGGCGCTCTTCGCGACGATCGCGATCTGGGCGCCTCGCCCGCTTCGGAGCGCCGCGAGGCGACCGGCGCTCGGCTCTGGATCTGGGCGCTCGCCTCGGCGGTAGCCCTCCTCAGCCATTACTTCGCGGTCTTCCTCATCGTTCCCCAGGCGCTCTGGCTGCTTCGCCGAAGCCCGGGCGCACGAAGGCTGGTCCTGCCGCCGATCGCGGCGGTCGCCCTCGTCGGCCTCGCGCTCGTTCCCCTGGCGCTCACTCAGCAGGGATCGGACCGCCGCGAGGGCTTCACCGACCGCCCCGTCGCACGAGCGCGTTGCCGAGATCGGGCTCAACTACGTCGCGAGCGAGGATCCCGACCCGCTCTCGGCGCTCGGGCAAGGTCGACGCGGTGCAGATCGGCGCGGGCGTCGCGGGCCTGGCGCTGGCCTGGCCACTGCGATGTGGCTGATCGCCTCGCGGCTCGGGTTCGCTGAGCGGCGCGCCGGCCTCACGCTCGCGGCGCTTGCCGCGATCGTCGTCGCCACGCCGGCTGCGCTCGCGCTGGCCGGGCTTGACCTCTTGAACCCGCGAAACCTCCTCGCGGGCGTAGTGCCCGTGCTGCTCGCCGCGGCCCTCGCTCTTCGGCGTCCCGCGCGACCGGTTGCCGGTCGCAGCACTGGCGGCGACGTCCGTTCTCTTCGCCGCGGTAGTGCTCGCCGTGAACTTCTCGTCCGAGATGCACCGCGAGGACTGGCGTGGCGCCGCCGAGGCCATCGGAGAGCCGGAAGAGGTGAGAATCGTGGTGGCGCCGAAGAACGGCGACGATCCGCTCGAGCTCTACCTGGGCGCAATGAAGTTCGAAGGCCGTCGCTTCTCTGCCGGCGTCGAAGTGAGCGCGATCGTGGTGCTCGACCACGGGTTCGCCTCCCGCAAGGGTTGCTGGCTTCGAGGCGGCCACAAGAGAGCGCTTGCCGCCGCTGTTCGACCTCGAGAGCTTTCGCGCCGACCGGCCGCAGAGGCTGGTGCCGGCTGACCTCGAGGGGCTGATCGGTGGCCGCTTCGTCGTGCTGATCGACGAGCCCTGATTGCAGCTTCGGTTACGCAGGCAGCGGTCGGGGTAGCGCAATCGGACCCCGATCCCGACTCGAGGAGACGATCATCAGATGCCGATCTTGAGACGTACGAAGCCGCAGACCATGACCGACCGCGTGAGGGCAGCCGGCTCGGCCGCCGGCGACGCCAGCAAGGCCGTCGGCTACGCCGCGAAAGCGGCAGGCGAAGTTGTCGGAGAGGGTGCCAAGACGGTCCGTGACCGCGCCGTTGAGACTACGAACCGCGCACCGTCGGGCCTTGACTCGACGAAAGGCAAGGCCGTTGCCGCCGTCGGCGTGGCCGCGGGCACGGCCGGTGCCGTCGCGTTCTGGAAGAGGTCGCAGGACGACGAGCCAGAGGTCGAGTTCGACCCGGCGGTGAAAGAGCCGACCTCGGTGACGACGACCGAGACGCCCGAGGCGAAGGCCGCCAAGGCCGCGGCCCCGTCAACGAACGGCGGCTCGAACTAGCTCAAACGCCTGGGTGGTTGCGGGTACCCGCGCTAGTCGCGGTTTTTCGCAACCACCACGAGGCGTGCGCGAAACGGCCATCTCTAGCCTGCGGCCGTGATCAGCGCAGTCATCCTCGACGTCGACGGCACTCTCGTCGACACGAACTACCAGCACGCGATCGCGTGGGACCGCGCGTTCGCGCGCCACGACGTGTCCGTGCGCTGTGGCGCATCCACCGCCACATCGGCATGGGCGGCGACCAGCTCGTCCGAGAGCTCGCGGGCGACGAGGTCGAGGAGCGCTGCGGAGACGACATCCGCGACGCCGAGTCCGAGCTCTACGGCGAGCTGATCTCCGAGGTTCGGGTGATCGACGGCGCGCGCGAGCTGATCCGGGAGCTACGGCGAGCGCGACGTATCGCGTCGTCCTCGCCTCGTCCGCGAACTCGGACGAGGTCGAGCACTACGTCGAGATGCTGGACGCGGCCGACATCGCGGAGTGGACCACCTCGAGCGATGTCGAGAACACGAAGCCCGAGCCGGACCTGGTGGAGGCAGCGCTCGAGAAGGCCGGCACGCGCGATGCGGTGATGGTCGGCGACACGGTCTGGGACATCGAGGCGGCCAAGCGTGCCGGAATCGACGACCCTCGCCGTGCTGACGGGCGGGTTCTCGGAAGGCGAGTTGCGTGAAGCAGGCGCCGTCGCGGTATATGAGTCAGTGGTGGAGACTCAAGGACGACCTCGACGGCGCGCTGAGCCGATGACCGGCAGGCTCGGCGAGGGCATGGAGCTCGGCGACGGGCGCTACATCCTCGAAGAGCCGCCTCGGCAGCGGGCGGCGCGGCCACGGTGTGGCTTGCCGACGACACCGTGCTCGAGCGCCCGGTCGCGATCAAGGTGCTCTCGGAGGCGCTCGCCTCGGATGAGAACTGGCTCGCGCGCTTTCGCCGGGAGGCGCGCCTGGCCGCGAGCCTCAGCCATCCCAACCTCGTCTCCGTCTACGACTTCAACGCCGACTCGGAGCGCCCGTACCTCGTCATGGCGCACATGCCCGGCGGCTCGCTTGTACGACCGGATCCAGGCCGGCGAGCAGCCCGAGCCCGAACGCCTCACCCGTGACTTCTCGCCGCGCTGGCCGCGATCCATGCGACGGGGATCGTCCACCGCGACATCAAGCCCGGCAACATCCTCCTCGCCGCCGACGGGACCGCCTGCCTGACCGACTTCGGCGTCGCGCGGCCGGAGGATGCGACCTCGCTCACGCAGACCGGCCACATCCCGGGCACGGCGCGCTTCATGGCGCCCGAGCTCTGGCAGGGGCGACGCCGGCCGACGAGCGCTCCGACCTCTACGCGACCGGCGTCCTCCTCCGCGAGGCGGTCGCAGACGAGGCGACGCCGGAGCTCCTCAACTTGATCGAGAGCCTCGCGGCCGAAGATCGCGATCAGCGCCCCGATTCGGCAAGGACCGCGCTCCACGCGCTCGGCGCTGATGAAGACACCCCCTCGATGCCGGTCGTCACTCCTGAGCGCTCAGACCAGCCGGCACCGCGCACGATCGTGATCAAGAGCCAAAAGCACTCCGGAAGAAGCGCGGCATTCGCAGGGCTGGCCGTGCTCGCGGTCGTCGCCGTGGTCGCGATCGCGCAGGTGATCGGAGGGGGTGGTGACGAGAGCTCGAATGGCTCAGGCAACGGCTCGAATGCGAGTGATTCGAGCCAAAACGATTCGTCCGGATCGGGCTCGGGACAGGGGTCCAACTCGGGTTCGGGCTCGGGGTCGGGCTCCGGGGGCGGCGCGTCCGCCGCGAGCGCCGAGGAGGCCGCTGCGCTCGACCGCGAGGGCTTTGCGCTGCTTCGAAGCGGCGACCCCGAGACGGCGATCCCGATCCTCGAGCGCGCCGTGGGCTACTACCCCGAGGACTCGACGGACATCGACTACGCGTACGCCCTCTACAACCTCGGCGACGCGCTCTTCCTAGCCGGCCGACCCGACGAAGCGATCCCGTACCTGGAGAAGCGCCTTGCCGTGCAGCAGGGCGCCGGAGGTTCCAGCGAGCAGGCGGCGACGGCTGAGGCGAGGCTGGAGGAGGCCCGGGAGGCGGCCGGCGAAGGGGACTAGATCTAGCGGGAGCCGCACGCCATCGCTGTCCCGGCGTCGGTCGTCGAAGCTCCACTCGGGCAGATCGCGAGACCAGCGCTCGACGATCTCGCGCTCGGGCTCGCGGTCGGCGTCGTCGAGAAACACGAGCCCGCTCTCGGCGACGAGGCCGCCGAGCGCGGGCAGCGCCGGGTAGCGGCTGTGGGACATGCCTTCGCCGTAGCCGGGTGGACCGTCCACGAGCAGGAGCTCGATGCCGTCGGCGAGGGCCGCGATCGCCTGAGCCGCATACCACGGTGCCTCCGACCAAGAGTTGTCGTTCGGCTCGAGGGGCGAGACCAGGAGGTCCACCACCCCGTCGAGGTCTTCTCGCTCGAGCTGGTTGCGAACGAAAGCGGCCCAGGCCGGGTCATGCTCGATCGAGGTCAGCATGCCGCCGCGCTCGGCGAGGAGCCGGGCGATCACGACCGTCGAGACGCCGGAGCCGAGCTCGACGATCGCTCTGCGGTTCCAAACGTGATCTCGTTGAGGACGGCGACGAGCGCCGCCGGGCGAAGCGCCCCCTCCGTCCAGGGCAGGTACGGCCGTCCGTCGAGCAGCGGCCGCAGGACCTGCCATGCCCAGGCATCGCGCTCTGCGGGGTTGTCGCTCGCCGCGCTCAGCGGCCCTTGAACTCCGGCTCGCGCTTCTGGGCGAACGCCATGACGCCCTCGATGAAGTCCTTGGAGCGACCCATCTCGCGCTGCTGGTCGGCCTCGGCCTCGAGCTGACCCGCGAGGTCGGCGTAGACGCGGCGGTTGAGCAGCTCCTTCGCGCCCGCGTAGGAGCGGGTCGGGCCGGCGGCCAGGCGCTCGACAAGCGCGGTCGCCTCGCTCGCGAGCGACTCGTCGGGCACGACCTCGTTCACCAGGCCCCACTCGAGCGCCTGCTCGGCGCTCACCCGCTCGCCGAGCATCATCATCTCGGTCGCGCGCGCGAGGCCGATGCGGGCGGGGACGAACGCGGTCGAGCCGCCGTCGGGAACCAGGCCGATGTTCACGAACGCGAGCAGGAAGAACGAGGAATGGGCGGCGACGATCAGGTCGGCCGAGAGCGCGAGCGAGCAGCCGATGCCGGCCGCCGGGCCGTTGACGGCGGAGACCACCGGCTTCGGCATGTCGCGGACCGCGTGGATGATCGGGTGGTAGCGCTCGCGGAGGCGCTTCGAGAGGTCGAAGTTGCCGTCTTCGTCGACCGAGTCCGAGGTGTCCTCGCGGGTCTCGGCGAGGTCGGCGCCCGACGAGAACGCCCGCCCCGCGCCGGTGAGGAGCACCGCGCGCACCGCGTCGTCGGCCGCCGACGTCCTCGAGCGCCGTGCGCAGGTCCTCGCCGAGCTGGAAGTTCCAGGCGTTGAGTGCGTCGGGGCGGTTCAGCTCGACCGTCGCGACGCCGCCGTCGCGCGTCGAGGTTGACGGTTTCGAAGTCAGGCACGTGCTTTCTCCTTGGGCTTGGCTTTGGATTTGGTGAGCTTGTCGATAGGCGCCGTCATCGTTCGAGCGCGGTAGGCGACTCGCCCCGCTTGCCCGTCGGGCACGCCGAGCGCGCGAAGCGGCGCGGTGATCGGGCGGTACCAGGTCGTGACGGGGATCTCGTCGACGACGCGGACGAAGTGGGGGCGGGCCTTCTCCGGCAGGGTCGAGAGCGCGTCGTCGAGGTCCGCGATCATGAGCTTCTGGCCCTTGCGCAGGGTCACGGCGCCGACGACCAGCTCGGCCGGCGCCGTCGGGATCGGGCACGCCGAAGCAGACGGCGAGGTCCACCGCGGGGATCGACCACAGCGCGTCGCGGACCGGGGTGGGGGCGATCGGCCCGTCCTTGGTGCGGATCAGGGTCGTGATCGAGTCGAGGAGCCAGAAGTCGCCGTCGGCGTCGCGGCGAAAGAGGTCGCCGGTCGCGACCCACGCGTCGTCGCGGCGAAAGACGCCGCGAAGCGGTGTCTCGGCCGTCGGGTTCACGTCCGGGTCGACCTCGGAGACGAGCACGCCGATCTCGTTCGTCGTCGCACTCGCGCGCGAAGCCGTCGTCGGTCGACGAGAGCTTTCCGTCCTCCAGGTCGAGCGCGGCGATGCGCACGCGAGCCGACCCGGGAAGCGGGCGGCCCATCGCGCCGACCTTCTGGCCGGAGACGTTCGCGAGCACGACCTCGCCCTGGGTCGACGCGTAGAACTCGACGATCCGGGCGGGCGCGAAGCGCTCGACGACGCGCGCCCAGAGGCCCTTCGGCATGCCCGAGCCCATGAAGAGGCGCACGGGATGGTGGCGCTCGTTCGGGTTGGGCGGCGCTTCGACCAGGTCGCGGAGCATCGTCCACGTGTAGGTGCCGACCGTGACGCCGTAGCGGCGCACCTCGTCCCAGAAGGTCGCCGGGTCGAAGTCGCGCGCCATCGCGATCCGCGCGCCGCCGGCGATCGCGCCGCCGAAGCTCACCATCAGGCCGGACGGGTGGTAGACGGGCGTGACGGAGTAGACGGTGTCGGCCTCGGAGAGCGAGGCGGACGCGGCGGTGCCGAAGGCGGAGAGGATCCAGCGCCGGTTGGTGATCCGGTTGGGCCGGGTGCGCTCGCCGGAGCCGGTGAAGAGGATGAAGGCGAGGTCGCGGGCGCGGCCAGGGTTCGGCTTGTACCAGCCGGGCAGCTTCACCTTGTCCGGGTCGATCCGCTCCATGTCGACCACGCCCGGCGCCGAGGTCGCGCGGCCCGGCGCCGCCACCCAGGACAAGCACCTGGACGCCCGCCTTCGCGGCGCCGTCCATGTGCTCGGGGTCGGAGACGACCCGCGCGATCTCGCCCAGCTCGGCCTCGCGCTCGACGTCGCCGTCCGGGCGAAGCAGGACGGCGACGGCGCCCAGGCGGTTGAGCGCGGCGACGACCGTGAGCGCGGTCGGCCGCGGCTCCATCAGGACGCCGACGTGCTCGCCCTGGTGGACGCCGATCGAGATCAGGCCGCGACGATCGAGTCGATGCGGTGCTTGGCCGCGGCGTGGGTGTGGGCGCGGTCCTCGAAGAGGAAGAAGACCTGCTCGGGGTGGTCGTCGGCCTGCTCGTCGAGGAGCTTTCCCAGCGAGATGCGGGTGCGCGGGCGCACCTGGTCGAGCCGGATCAGGCGCGGCAGCTCCGAGATGGCCTCCTCGCCGAGGGCGCGGACGCTTGCCAGCCGTGCGGGCGATGCCCGTGATGAGCGAGCGCGCGAGGTTCGATGCCGACGCCGGCCGCGAGGGTCAAGCCGTAGCCGGCGCGGGCCGCCTGCGCCCGGGCCGTCTTCGAGCTCGGCGGCGACCTCGACGTGGCGGATGGTGTCCGGGAAGCTCGGCGCCCGCGTCGCGCCAGCGCGTCCAGCCCGCGACCGAAGGCCAGGTCGTCGAAGTCGAGGCCGAGCCGACGACCAGGCCGAAGTGACCGGCGCGGAGGGTCAGCTCGTAGACCTCGGCGCGCGGCGCGGCGCGGACGATCGCGCGCACCGCGGCGGCCGGGGCGATCTCGTCGACCTCGCCGACCACGGTCAGGATCGGGCACTCGATGTCGGCCAGGGTGACCAGGCGCTCGTCGATCACGAAGCCGCCCTCGAGCATGCGGTTGTGGGCGACGAACTGCTTCAGGAAGTCGGCGAGCGCGGGCCCGGGCCACGCGACCCAGCCGTCGGCCTGGAGGAAGCGGCGCTGGCGCTCGCGCGGCAGCAGCGCGTCGCGGTCGTGGAGCTGGCGGACGAAGTCGAGCTGCTGGCGGGCGGCCTTGACCGGGTCGAGCATCCGGAAGCCCATCCGGGACATCCAGGCGGGCACCGCGGTGCGGGCGAGCGGGCTCACGGCCAGGACGTCGGCGAGCGGGTTGCGACGTCCTCGGGGATGCCGAGCGGCATCGCGGCCGCGGTGTCCACCGGGCTGCCGAACGTGATGAGGCTCGCAAGGCCCTCGCCGCGGCGAAGCGCGGCGGCCTGGTAGCAGAACATGCCGCCCTGGCTGTAGCCGCCGAGGTGCGGGTCCTTGCCGGTCGCCTTGCGAACGCGGTCGACGGCGTCCGAGACGGCCAGGACGTGGTCGGCGAGCGTGCGCTCGAGTCCGCCCTCCTCGTGCTCGGGCGCGCCGAAGTCGACGACCCACGGATCGACGCCCTGCGCGTGGAGCGTGCCGACCGCCGTCGAGGACGGCGAGACGTCGTACACCTCGGCCGCCAGCATCATCGGCGGCACCAGGATCACCGGCGAGCGTCTGCGTCCTCGCCCTTCGCCGGGCGGGAAGTAGCGGCGCAGGCGGTAGATCGGGCGCGTCGCGACGACCTCGAAGGGCGATGGCCTCCTCGCCGGTCTCGAGGCCGCCGAAGCGCGCCACCTCGAGCGCGTTCTGCGCGGCCGCGCCGGCGCGGGAGATCGGGCTCGTGATGGCGTCGAGCGGGTTCAAGGGGCCCCGAACCCTATTCAGATGGCTCTGGGGCTAGGCGCCGTGGGTGGCGCGGCCGCCGGTGGCTCGCTCGCCGGCCTCGATCAGCTCGTCGCGGAAGTCGGGGTGCGCGATGGCGGCCAGGGCTAGCGGCGCGCTGGTGGACGGTCTTGCCCTGGAGCTCGGCGGCGCCGAACTCGGTCACGACCACGTCGACCTGATGGCGCGGCGTCGTGATCACGGCGCCCGCCTCGAACCAGGGGACGATGCGCGAGTGAAGCTCGCCGTCCTTCGTCTTGAACGTCGCCGGGAAGCAGAGAAGCGAGCGGTCCTCGACGTCGAGGGCCGGGTCCTGCGATGAAGTCCTCGTGGCCGCCGATGCCGGAGAACTGGGTGCCGTCGATCGTGTCGGCGACGACCTGGCCGTGGACGTCGATGGCGAGGGCGCCGTTGATCGTGATCATCTTGCTGGTTGCGGGCGATGGCCTCGGTCGAGTTGACGAGCTCGACCGGCAGGAAGGCGACGTCCTCGTTCTCGTGAAGCCAGCGGTAGAGCTCGTCGGAGCCCGCGGCGAAGGTGGCGACCGAGACGCCGTCGTAGCACCCCTTGTGGGCGTTCGAGACCTTGCCCGCCTCGTGGAGGGCCATGAGGCCGTTGGTGAACATCTCGGAGTGGACGCCGAAGTCGCCCCGGTCGCCATCGGCGAGCTCGCGTGGCGATCGCCGAGGGGATCGTGCCGATGCCCGGTCTGGAGGGTCGCGCCGTCCGGAACGAAAGCGGCCGCGTGCTTGGCGATCTCGAGGTCGGTCTCGGAGTCGGCTCGACGTCCGGGAGGGGCAGGGGCGAGCCGTCGCCTTCGACCAGGATGTCGATCTCGTCGACCTTCAGGGCGTGCATGTGCTCGGGCGGGACGCCGAACGTGCGCGGATAGTTGGGCGAGATCTCGACCACGAGGAGGCGGTCCGGGTCCGCGGCAGCGCGGATCATCTCGGTGGAGGTGCCTCCGGCGTGGAGCGAGAGGGAGCACCAGCCCTCAGAGTCCGGCGGCGCCGCGGCCGTCGCCATGACGCGTGGGCTCTGCTCCTCCAGGAGCGGGGCGAAGCGGCGAAAGTCGGCCGCAGCGAACGAGATGTTCGCGCCTTGGTCGCGAAGCGCTCGCTCGAACGGGCCGAAGAAGCCGGAGAGGTAGTGAACGTTCTCGTGGTTGAAGAGCTCGGTGCCGACGCCGAGGAGCGCGCCGTAGACCTTGAGGTCCTCCCAGTCGTCGCGCTCGCCGAGCGCCGCCATGAAGTTCGGCGGCTGGCCGGTGGCGAGCGGGATGCCGAGCGTGTCCGTGGGAAGGAGGCGGGCCGCGGCGTCGGCTGGGGTGAGCGTCTCGGCCACGCTTGCAATCTAGAGATTGGCGCGTACACTCGATGCGTGGAATCGGGGATCCGCGAAGTCGAGGACAACGTCGAGGCGACCGAGGCGTGGAACGGGCCGCTGTTCGAGGTCTGGATCAAGTACCGCGAGCTGACCGCCGAGGGGCTTCGGCAGCACGGCGAGAACGCGATCCGGCTGCGCCCGCCGGCCGAGGGTGACCGCGTGCTCGACATCGGCTGCGGCCTGGGCGACACGACGGCGCGCCTGGCCGAGCTGGTCGGCCGAGGTGGTCAGCGCGCATGGGGTCGACGTCGCCGAGCGCATGATCGAGACAGCGATCGCTGAGGCGCGAGAGGGCGGGCAGGACATCACCTTTGCCGTTCAGGACGTCGAGACGGAGGGCTTCGACGACGAGTTCGACTACGCCTTCTCGCGCATGGGCACCATGTTCTTCGCGAACCCCGTCGCCGCGCTTCGCAACGTGCGCGAGGCGCTCGCGCCGGGCGGCGTTCTGAACATGGTCGTCTGGCGCCGCAAGCTCGACAACGAGATGATGCACCGCGCGGAGGGCGTGGTCGCCGAGTACCTCGAGGAGCCGGACGAATCGGAGGCGCCAAGGTGCGGGCCAGGCCCGTTCTCGATGGCAAACGCAGACACGGTGACCGACGTCCTGGTGCACGCCGGATTCGAGGAAATCCGGCTTGACCCGCCAGGACCTGCCGTACCGGATCGGCAACGACCTCGACCAGGCCGTCGAGTTCAACATGGACAATCGGTCCCGCGGCGGAGGTCCTGAGGATGTGGGGCGAGCGGATCGACGAGATCAGGCCCAAGATCGCCGCCGACCTGCGCACCGCACTTGGCCGACTTCGTCCAGGACGACGGCTCGGTGGTCGCCCGCGCCTCGACCTGGGCGATCACGGCACGAAACCCGGGCTGACTCCAAACTGATCCCGCTCGCACCCGCGATAAGGGTGCGAGATCACGCAGATCGTGTCGAGGCAAGGGCGCAGCGAATCTCCGCGGCTACGCGCGCCGGCTCATGCACGATCTCGTGCCAGGTGTACCGCAGGACGGTGTAACCGGCGCTCCGAAGGCTCACGTCGCGCTCGCGGTCGCGGCGACGTTGCGACGGCGAGCTGTGATTCGCATGGCCGTCGACCTCGACGATCACGCGCTTGGTTCGCCACAGAGCGTCCACCAGTAGACCCCCGACCCACACGTTCGGCTCGGGCAGCGGCAGGTTGTGCCGCTCGCAGAGGAAGAACAGCCTGTCCTCGAGCGGGCTCAGTGTGCGTGCCAACTCTGGCATGTGGCGTTCGATCGCGTTCCGCAGTGCCGCTGACCCCCCGACTCCTCTTCCCATTAGGGACTTGAGTACCTGCGGATCGAGATGGCCACGAAAGTCCGCACGAGCAAGTGCTTTGCGCAGGTCGGACTCAGGGCAACCAAGGGAGATATCGACGAGGGTGCGGCTCGGGCCAGTCAGACGGAAACCCTCGTGCTCGACTGCTTCGAGGGCGCGAGGGCGATGCGTAGTCACGAAGCGGATGCTCCGGCGCTGCATCGTGGTGCTGACATGGACCCGATCGCTCCTGTGCTCTGCGATCTTCCACAGATACGCAGCGGTTTCATGGCTCAAGGCGCTATCGGGACCCCCGTAGAGAAGCGCCGCGAAGAGCCTGCCGCGCCAGGTGATCCGCGTGTGGCCGAGGGCATAGACAGCGGGCAGGATCCGGATCAGCCGGCCCTGCGCGATCCAGCGCGAGATCTCGCCCCCGCTCAACCCGCACTCGACTAGCTGCACCCTGCCGATCACGCCTTCCTGCCCCTCGGCGATTCGCCGGACACGTTGTGCGATGAGTCGCACCCTCATGCCGGGTGCCAAATCGATCGGTTCGCGCATACGCGCAGGGTCGATGCCCTGGGCGCGCGTGTGGTGCGCCGCGGGCGCGGAAACCGCGACGGCTTGGCGCCGATAGTGTCCCGCGCGTGACGAGCGTTCGGGAGGCCTCATACGAGCTGTTCCGCCGGCACGGGATGACGACGATGTTCGGCAATCCGGGGTCGACCGAGTTGCCGATGCTCGCCGACTTCCCCGACGGACTTCCGCTACGTCCTCGGCCTCCAGGAGCTGGTCGTCGATGGGCATGGCCGACGGCTACGCGCAGGCGTCGGGCACGGTCGGCCACGCGAACCTCCACACCGCGCCGGGCGTCGGCAACGCGATGGGCGGGATCTTCAACGCACAGGCGAACCACTCGCCGCTCCTGGTCACCGCGGGCCAGCAGGTGCGCCCGCACATCGGCATGCAGGCGAACCTGACGAACCGCGACGCGATCCGCATGCCGCACCCGCTCGTCAAGTCGAGCTTCGAGCCGGCCCGCGCCGCCGACGTGCCGCACGCGCTGGCGCGGGCGATCCACACCGCGGCCACGCCGCCGAAGGGCCCCGCGTTCGTCTCGATCCCGATGGACGACTGGGAGGCGGAGGCCGACCCGGCGTCGACCGAGCACGTCACCGCGCGCCACGTCGCCAGCGCTCCGGCGCCCGACCCGGACGCGATCGAGGCGCTCGCCGACTCGCTCGAGAAGGCGTCGAAGCCGGTGATGATCGCCGGCCCCGACATCGACGCCTCGGGCGCATGGGATCTCGCGGTCGCAGCTCGCCGAGAAGCAGAACCTCCCCGTCTTCGCGATCCCGGCCACCGGCGGCGGGCGGCTCGGCTTTCCCGAGGGCCATCCGAACTTCCGCGGCACCCTGCCGCCGGGCATCGCGCCCGTCGCCGACACGCTCAAGGGCTACGACCTCATCCTCGTCGTCGGCGCCTCGGTCTTCCCCTACTACCCCTACCTGCCCGGCGAGCTACCTGCCCGAGGGCGCCGAGCTGGTCCAGATCACCTCCGACCCCGACGAGGCGGCGCGCGCCCCGATGGGCCACGCGATCGTCGGCGACGTCAAGCAGGGCGCTCGACCGCCTGCTTGCGGCCGTGTCCGGACTCCGACCGCGACGCCGGCGACTCGCTGCCCGATCCGATCCCGGGCGAGGAGCAGAGCCCGATCACCGGCACGGCGGCCATGCACGCGCTTGCGCCACGCGTTTCCCGAGGACGGGATCATCGTCCTCGAGGCGCCGTCGGCGACGCTCGCGCTTCGCAACCAGCTCCGCGCTCTCGCGCCCCGGCTCGTACTTCTTCGGCGCGGGCGGCGGCCTCGGCTTCGGCCTCGCCGCCGCGGTCGGCGTCCAGATCGCCCAGCCCGACCGGCCGGTCGTCTGCGTGATCGGCGAGGGCTCGGCGCAGTACGCGATCACCGCGCTCTGGACGCGCCGCCGCCTACGACGTGCCGCTGACCGTCCTCGTCCTTCGCAACTCCGAGTACGCGATCCTCAAGTGGTTCGCGATGGTCGAGCAGGTCGAGAACGCGCCGGGCCTCGACCTGCCCGCCCTCGACACCGCCGCGATCGCCGCCGGCTACGGCGTCTGACTCCACGAAGGTCGAGGACGCCGACGCGCTGACCGACGCGCTCAGGACCGCGATCGCCTCGCCGAAGCCCGAGCTGGTCGAGGTGGGCGTCGCGCCGGGCATGTGGCTCTTCTGAGGACCTCCACGTGAGCGCGACCGCCGCCCCCGACCGCGCGCCCGACTGGGTCGCCGAGGGGACGCCCGAGCCGCTTCGCACCGACCTCGCCCGGCTCGTCGGCGAGAGCGCCGTCCTCGGCCGCGCCACCGACCTCGTCCGCTACGCGTCGGACGCCAGCCCGTACCGCCTGATCCCGCAGGTCGTGGTCCAGCCGCGCGACCCGGCCGGCGTGGCCCGCGTGATCGCCTACGGCCGCGAGCACGGCATCCCGGTCACGTTCCGCGCGGGCGGCACCAGCCTGAACGGCCAGGGCCAGGGCGCGGGCATCCTCGTCGACGTCCGCCGCCACTGGCGCGGCGTCGAGATCCTCGACGACGACGCGTCCCGCGTGAAGGTCCGGCCCGGGCACGGTGCTCGGCCACGCCAACCGCGTGCTCAGCCGCCATCACCGAAAGCTCGGCCCCGATCCCGCCTCGACCGACATCGCGACCGTCGGCGGCGTCGTCGCCAACAACTCGGGCGGGATGCGCTGCGGGACCCGCTTCGACTCGTACCAGACGGTCAGCGACATGACCTTCCTGACCGCGAACGGCACGCTGATCGACACGTCCGAGCCCGACGCCGCCGCGCGCTTCGAGGCCGAGGAGCCCGAGCTGGCCGCCGGCCTCGCCGAGCTTCGCGACGAGATCCGCGCCGACAAGAAGCTCGCCGAGCGCATCCGCGCGCAAGTACGAGATCAAGAACACCACCGGCTACCGCCTCTGCGCGTTCCTCGACGCCGACGAGCCCGTCGAGATCTTCCGCCGCCTCATCGTCGGCTCGGAGGGAACGCTCGCGCTGATCTGCGACGCGACCTTCGAGACGCTGCCGGTGCCCGCCCACACCACGACCGCGTGGCTCCACTTCGCCGGCATCCCCGAGGCCTGCGCGCCCGTGCCCGACCTGGTCGAGCTGGGCGCGAGCGCGGTCGAGCTGATGGTCGCGCCCGCGCTGATGGTCGCGGCGATGAACATCCCCGGCGCGCCGCAGGACTGGCTCGAGCTGCCGCCCGAGTCGGCGGTGCTCCTGGTCGAGTTCGGCTCCGACGACGAGGCGATCGCTGGACGAGAGCGAGCGGGCCGCGATCGAGGCGGTGGACGAGGACAACCTGATCCGCCCGGCCGAGTTCACCCGCGAGCGCGAGAAGATCGGCGTCAACTGGCGGGTCCGCGAGGGGCTCCACGGCCTGGTCGGGCGCCTCCGGATCCCCGGCACCGCGCTGATCGTCGAGGACGTCTGCGTGCCGCCCGCGCGGATCGCCGAGGCGGCCAAGGACATCCAGGCGCTCCTGGGCGAGCACGGCTTCCTGACCGGCGTCGCGGGTCACACCTCGGCCGGGAACCTCCACTTCATGCTCACGCCCGACTTCGCGAAGCAGGAGGACCTCGACCGCTACGAGGCGTTCATGGAGGGCCTGGTCGCGCTCGTCTGCGACAAGTACGACGGCTCGCTCAAGGCCGAGCACGGCACCGGCGTGAACATGGCGCCCTACGTCGCGCGCGAGTGGGGCGAGCAGGCGACCGAGCTGATGTGGCGCGTCAAGCGCCTGGCCGACCCCGACGGCGTGCTCGGGCCCGGGCGTCGTCATGAACGACGACCCGGCCGTCCACCTCCAGAACCTGAAGACGACGCCCGAGGTCGAGGAGGTCGTGAACACCTGCGTCGAGTGCGGCTTCTGCGAGCCCGCCTGCCCGAGCCAGGACCTGACGACGACGCCGCGCCAGCGCATCGTGCTGCGGCGCGAGATGGCGCGCCAGCCCGAGGGCTCGCCGGTGGCGAAGGTGCTTGCGGAGGAGTTCGAGTACGACGGTCTCGAGACCTGCGCCGCCGACGGCTCGTGCGTGCTCGCCTGCCCGCTCTCGATCGACACGGGCAAGCTGGTGAAGGAGCTGCGGGCGAAGGAGCACTCGCGCGCGCGAAGAGGCGCTGGCGCTTCGCGCCGCGAAGAGCTGGGGCGCGGTCGAGCGCGCATCGCGCGCGGGCCTTCGCGCCGGGCCGATCGCCGAGCGGCTCGGCGGCGGCGACCTGCCGAAGCCCGCGCAGCCGCTGCCCGAGATCGACCACGCGCGAGGGCGCCGCGGCCGTCTACTTCCCCTCCTGCACCAACCGGATCATGGGCGCCTCGAAGAAGGCCGCGCCCGGGCCCGAGCCTGGCCGACGCCACGGTCGCCGTCTCCGAGCGCGCCGGGCATGCCGGTCTGGATCCCGCCCGACGTCGGCGGAAGCTGCTGCGGCGTGCCGTGGTCGTCCAAGGGCCACCGCGAGGGCCATGCGTGGATGGCGCGCCAGACGTTCGAGAAGCTGTGGGCGCTGGTCGGACGAGGGCGCGCTGCCGATCGTGAGCGACGCGTCCTCGTGCACGCTCGGCCTGACGACCGAGACGCTCGCGGCGCTGCCCGAGGACGTCCAGGAGCGCCACGCAAAGCTCGAGATCCTCGACTCGGTCGAGTGGGTCGAGCGCCTCCTGCCGAATCTCGAGCATCGAGCGAAAGCTCGGCCGCGTCGCGATCCACCCGACCTGCGCGACCCGCCACCTCGGCCTGGCCGCGCGCCTCTCGGCCGTCGCGGCCGAGATGGCCGACGAGGTCGCCGTGCCCGCCGCCGCCCGCTGCTGCGGCTTCGCGGGCGACCGCGGGATGCTCCACCCCGAGCTGACCGCCTCGGCGACCGCGCCGCAGGCCGCCGAGCTGCGCGAGCGCGGCCCGTTCGACGCCTACCTCTCGACGAACCGGACGTGCGAGATCGGCATGGAGCGCGCGACGGGCGAGCCCTACGGCTCGATCGTGCTCGGCGCTCGAAGAGCTGACGCCGCTAGCGCGGGGCATCTCGGCCGTGCCCGGCGCCCTGAGGCCGTCGATCACGATCGCCATGAACCGCTGCCACGAGGTGGGCGAGACGAACGGGCCGCTCGATGCCCGGGGTCGAGGTGCCCAGCCCGCACATGAGCATCGGGATGTCCTCGGCCTCGGCGTCGGTGCGGATGGCGCCGGCGTCCTGGGCGCGGGTCATCACCTCGCGGACGAGCTCGAGCAGGCCGACCTTCTGCGCCGCCGCCTGCATCGCGTCGGGGCGGTCGCGCATGACCTCGGTGAGCGCGCGGTCGGTGGCCTGAAGCTCGGCGCCGCGGAAGAGGTAGCGCTCGAAGGCGGGCCCGGCGTCGTCCTCGGCCAAGGCCTCGCGCGCGAAGCTCGGCCAGGCGCTCGAAGCGGTGCTCGGTGAGCGCGTAGATCAGGTCTTCCTTGTTCGGGAAGTGGCGGTAGACGGTGCCGACGCCGACGCCGGCCTCGCGCGCGATGTCGTCCATCTGCGTGTCGAGCCCGTCCGTTGCCATCAGCTTCCGCGCCGCCTCGATCACGGCCTCGCGGTTGCGCCGCGCGTCGGCGCGCTGGACGCGGGGGAGAGCTTCTGCGGCTGGATTCATGAGATAGACTGGGGGCCCGAGCAAACGGAACCCAGGTTCCGTATGGTAGGTTTCGGAACCGGAACTCCAGTTCCGATTATACGCACAAATCAGACGACGAAGGAGCAAGGCATGACGGACGAGCGGGAGTACATGGACAAGCGATGGATCGCGCTCGCGCTCCTCTGCATGGCGCAGTTCGTCGTCGTCCTCGACGCCTCGATCGTGAACGTCGCGCTGCCGACGATCGGCAGGGACCTCCAGTTCGACCAGGACAGCCTCTCCTGGGTCGTCAACTCCTACGTCCTCACCTTCGGCGGCTTCCTGCTCCTCGGCGGCCGGCTCGCCGACCTCCTCGGCCGCCGGAGGATCTTCATCGCGGGCCTCCTCCTCTTCGCCGCCGCCTCGCTGGCCGGCGGCTTCGCCGAGTCCGAGGGCGTCCTGATCGCCGCGCGGGCGGTCCAGGGCCTGGGCGGCGCGCTGCTCTCGCCCGCCGCGCTCTCGATCGTCACCACGACCTTCAAGGACGGCTCCGAGCGCAACAAGGCGCTCGGCATCTGGGGCGCCGTCGCCGGCTCCGGTGGCGCCGCCGGCGTGCTCCTCGGCGGCGTCCTCACCGAGTACGTCGGGCTGGGAGTGGGTCCTCTGGGTCAACGTGCCGATCGGGATCGGCGCCGCGCTGCTCGCCCCGCGCCTGCATCCTCGAGAGCCACTCCGACGCGGAGAACCGCACCTTCGACATCCCCGGCGCGGTCACGGTGACGGCGGGCCTTTCGCTCCTCGTCTACGCGCTGGTCGAGGCGCCCGACGCCGGCTGGGGCTCGCCCGAGACGCTCGGCATGATCGCCGGCGCGCTGGCGCTCCTCGGCGGCGTTCGTCGCGATCGAGCTCCGCTCGCCCGCGCCGCTGGTGCCGTTCAGCATCTTCCGCCTGCGGACGCTGACCGGGGCGAACGTGGTCGGGCTTCTGACCGGCGCGTCGCTCTTCAGCATGTTCTTCTTCATCTCGCTCTACATGCAGAACGTGCTGGGCTACTCGCGCGATCAAGGCGGGGCTCTCGTACCTGCCGCTCGCCGTCTCGATCATCCTCGCGGCCGGGATCGCGTCGTCAGCTCGTGACGAAGATCGGCTTCAAGCCGGTGATGGCCACGGGCATGGCGTTCGTCGCCGCCGGGCTCGCGTGGTTCAGCCAGATCTCGGTCGACGGCAGCTACGTGGGCGACGTCCTCTTCCCGTCGCTGCTCGCCGCGGTCGGGCTCGGCTTCTCGTTCGTGCCGGTCACGATCGCCGCGATGAGCGGCGTCGAGGACCGCGAGGCGGGCCTCGCCTCGGGCCTCATCAACACCTCGCAGCAGGTCGGCGGCGCGCTGGGCCTCGCGATCCTCTCCTCGATCGCGTTCTCGAAGATCGGCGACCTGGCGGCGCAGGGCGAGACCGGCCCGGCCGCGCTGACCGAGGGCTACGCGGACGCGTTCATGGTCGGCGCCGGGATCGCGCTCCTGGGCGTGATCGCGTCGCTCACCCTGATCCGCGGCCGCGACTCGAAGGCGCACACGGAGATCGGCGCGGGCGAGGCGCCGGTCGCCGCGCCGCGCGCCGCGAGTCGAGCCTGCCCGGTGCAGAGCGCTCGGATAGCCTGCGCCTCTTGCCGAGGCCGCGACCAAGAGCGCCGCGCCGCTCCCGTCCGAGGAGACGCTTCGCGAGGTCGTCTTCACGCTCGCGGCGATGCACCGGCCGCCCTGCTCTGCCGGGAGAGCGCGAGGCGGCCGAGTGGCTCGCGGAGCGGCTTCGCAGCGGCGGGCTCGACGACGTCGCGCTCGAGGACGAGCCGAGCTGGGGGCACGTTCCCGCCGACGGTCACGACGCTTGCGCTGCGCTCGGCGCCGCGAGCGCGCTCCTGACGCTCGCGGGCCACCGCTTCCTGGGCGCGATCGGTCTCGCTCAAGGCCGGGCTCGGCCTCGTTCGACGAGGTCCTGAACGGCCCGCGGGTCTTCCGCCGGGCGATGCGGACCGAGAAGAAGACCGTGAACGTGCTGGCGAAGGCGGGCGACCCGGACGCCGCCCACACCCTCGTCGTCCTCGCCCACCACGACGCGGCGCAGACCGGCTTCCTCTTCGACCAGACGGCGATCCGCGCCTTCCACGAGCGCTTCCCGACCGTGATCCCGAAGATCAAGACGCAGCCGCCGCAGTGGTGGGGCGCCTTCGCCGGGCCGATCCTGGGCCTGGCTGGGCGCGCTCACCGGGCGCCGCGGGCTCGCGAAGGCGGCGCTGGCGCTTGAACCTCGGCGCGGTCGCGGCGGTCGGCGACATGTGGCGCTCGGAGACCGTGCCCGGCGCCAACGACAACCTCACCGCCTGCGCCGTCCTGGTCGCGCTCGCCGAGATGCTCCGCGAGAGCCCGCGCCGGGCATCCGCGTCTGGCTCGTCTCGGCCGGCGCCGAGGAGACGCTTCAGGACGGCATCCGCGGCTTCATGGACCGCCACGCCCACGAGCTCGACCGCGGACGCGACGTCGTTCCTTTGCCTCGACACGGTCGGCTCGCCGCGGCTGATGATGCTCGAGGGCGAGGGGCCGATGTGGATGGAGGACTACGACCCAGAGCTCCGCGAGACGGTCGCCCGCGTCGCCGAGCGCGACGGCCTGGCGCTCGAGCGCGGCTTCCGCGCCCGCGCCTCGACCGACGCGATCATCCCGCAGCGCCACGGCTACCAGATGGCCAACCTCTGCTCGGTCAACGACTACCACAACCTCTCGAACTACCACCTGCCCTCGGACACGGCCGAGAACGTGAACTACGAGACGGTCGCCGAGGCGGCGAAGGTCGCCTACGCGCTGGCCGCCGAGCTGGCCGATACGCACCGAACTTAGACGTTCAGTCGCGCTCTCAGCCGGCGTCGTGCTCGGGCGTGCCCTCTGCGCGGCTATCGGGCTTGCGACCGATCCGCAGGAAAGTCAGGACGCGGCGGCCGAACAGCTTCATGGTCAGGATCAGACCGGCAACGCCGCCGAGCAGCGCCTGCAGGATTACGCTCCCTGTGCCGGGATCGAGGTACGCGAGTATGACCTCCATATTGTTCCTCTCTCGTTGGGGGCGAACGCGACCCTGCTGGCCGCACGGTTCGTCAGGATACCCAGTGTGAAATTCTTGTGAACATCCCTAGCGTTCCCTGGCCCTGGCGCCTGGCGCACCTCGCGGTGCTCTGGGCGTTCGCCGTAGTGCAGCCGCTCCTCGACCTGCTGGGGGGCAATGCCGAGTTTTTCATCGCCCGCGGCAACACCGCGGCTGACGTGCTCGTGCTCAGCATCGGGATCACCGTCCTGCCGCCCCTCGTCCTGCTCGGGATCGAGGCGCTCGTGGGCCTGGCGTCCCGCCGGGTCGCGGGCTACCTCCACGCCTCGCTGGTCGCGCTGCTCGCGGGCGCGTTCTTTGTGCAGATCTTGGACCGCGTCTTCGACTTCGGCGGCTGGGTGATCCTCGCGGCGGGCCTCGCGGCGGGCGTTGGGGCGGCAGTGGCGTACGTGCGAAGCACGGAAGTGCGCTCGCTTCTGAATTTCCTCTCGCCGGCGCCGGTCGTGTTCCTTGCGCTCTTCCTGTTCTTCTCCGACGCGAACAAGATCGTCATGCCCGAAGAGGCGGAGGCGCTCGGTGCGAGCTCGAAGTCGAATCCGCTGGTGATGGTGGTATTCGACGAGCTGCCTACCACGTCGCTCGAGGACGGCGGAGGGCGGATCGACGAGACCCGCTTCCCGAACTTCGCCGCGCTCGCGGACGAGGGCACGTGGTACCGCAACGCCACCACGGTCGCCGACCACACCGACGAGGCGGTCCCGGCTCTCTTGACCGGGCGCAACCCGGATCTCTCGCTGGACCCGATCTCCAGTGACCACCCGGAGAACCTCTTCACCCTGTTTGCCGGTGACCGCAAGCTCAACGTGATCGAGGCCTCAAGCCGCCTTTGCCCCGAGTCTTTCTGCGAGGCGCCCGATGACGGCACGTTCGGAGAGCGGATGGACGCGCTCTTCTCAGACCTAAGCGTGGTGACTGCGCATCTTCTGCTGCCCACGAAGCTCACCACGGACCTCCCACCCGTGAACGACGCTTTCGCCGGCTTCGGCGGAGGCAACGACGACGCCGGCGAAGACCTGGCCCACGTCGGGGTCGAAGACGAGGAGATCCGCTCCTTCTTGACGGGCATCGACGGTGAGCCGCAATCGCTCAACTTCCTGCACGTGCTGCTACCCCACGTGCCGTGGCGCTACCTCCCGGATGGCCAAGACTACGAGCGCGGGGGAAAGATCTGGCGCGAGTTCGGCGAGGACAAGAACGCTACCTGGGCCGCAGACCAGGAATGGTTGCCGAAGCAGGCACAGCGCGCCCATCTGCTCCAAACCGGCTACGCCGACACCCTTCTCGGCACCATCGTCGCCCGGATGAAGGAGGCCGGCATCTACGACGAGTCCATGCTGGTGGTCGTCGCCGACCACGGGGCCAGTTTCGAGCCCGGCACAGCGCGGCGCTACATCGACGACGACAACGCGGGTGAGATCGCCCCAGTGCCGCTCCTCATCAAAGAGCCCGGGCAGGCCGAGGGAGGCGTGGACCCGGCGCCCGTCCGCAGCATCGACGTTCTGCCGACGATCGCGGACGTCCTGGGCGCCGAGCTGCCCGACGGTGTGGACGGCGACCCGGCCTCAGAGCGCTCCGGCCTAGATGGAGTGATCGAGGTGTTGAATCATGACGATCCCGAGCCGCTCGAGTTCGAGCTCCAAGACGTGCTGAGGGCTCGCGAAGCGGCTGCCTCGCGGCTGGCCGCGACGTTTGGCACAGGATGGGACAGCGTTTACGAGATGGGCCCGAACTCCGAGCTGATCGGCAACACGGTCGGCTCGCTCGATGTCTCCGAAGCACGGCCCGGCACCAGCTTCGAGCTCGACGCGGCGGGCGAGTACAAGGACGTCGACAAGGACGGCGCAACCCTTCCGGCTCTCGTTTACGGAGAGCTGACGGGCGTGACCGAGGGGACGCCGATGGCCGTGGCCTTGAACGGCGAGATCGCCGCCGTCAGCGAGGCGTATCGCTCGGCTGAAGGCTTCGACGCGGTGGCGCTGGTCGCCCCGCCCGAGAGCTTCCGCAACGGCGCCAACGAGATCGAGCTGTTCGAGGTCGCGGGCGGCGAGAGCCCTCAGCTGTACCCCGTGCCGTCGCGCTGACGGTTCAGCGGATGACGCTCTCGCAATCTGGGTCGATCACGTCCCTGGAGTCGGATGCGGCGACGGTGTCGCTGCCGTCGCCGCAATTGACCTTGTCCTTCTCGCCGTCCCGAACGTAGATCGTGTCGCTTCCGTCGCCGCCGTAGACGGTGTCCTTCCCGGCCCCGGCGCGGAGCTCGTCGTCCCCGACGTTGCCGAAGACTTCGATGTCGCCCGTGAGGATGTCGTCGCCGCCACGGCTAACGATGAGGTCGCCCGATCCGGCACTGGTCAACAACTCGTCGGCGCTGGTGCCGTAGATCTCGTCGACTCCCGCTCCGGACTGCACCCGCTCGATGTCGACGCTGCGGGCGATGTTGATCGAGTTCGCGCCCGAAGTCACTTCGACCTGTTTACCGGGGTTGAGGTCAACAACTGTGTTGGCCGTGTTGTGGAAGATCAGCCAGTCGTTCGGGCCGCCAGCGTCGGCCACCATCCGGTCGTCGCCCCAAGCGTCCCCATAGAAGGCGTACTGGTCCGAACCTTGGCCCCCGTCGAGCTTGTCATTGCCCCCCTCACCGCGTAGGTCGTCGAAGTCCCCGCGGCCGATCAGGGTGTCGTTTCCGTCGCCGGCGTAGAAGTAGTCGGTCTCAGGCGTTCCGGTCAGGACCTCGCCCGCTGTTGTGCCGGTGCACACGCCCCCCGTGCAGGTGATGTCGGCCATAGCCAACGATGCTCCGAAGCAAGCGCCAAAGCATGTTGCGATCACGATCAGTCGTGTCCGCGTCCCCACGTACACAGTCTGCCCGATCGGTTGCCGGATGTCAACGGCCGCGAGAGGATCCTTACGGGGAGTAGGAAAACGCTACTCTAGGTAGGAATGCCATTGCCGAACAATCCCGCAACTACAGACCAGGCCTCGCCCCGCAAGCGAGCCGCCCATCTTGGCCCCGAGCGCCGGCGCCCCTTGGTGCTCGACGCCGCCTACGACCTGTTCCTCCAGAGCGGTTTCGACGGCACGTCGATGGACGCGATCGCAGAGGCCGCGGGCGTCTCAAAGCCGGTCGTCTACGACTGCTTTCGCTCCAAGGACGAGCTCTTTACCGCGATGCTCGACCGCGAGGAGGAGCGGATTCTGGTCGAGACCGGCGAGGCGCTCGCGACCACCGGCAGCGCCGACGACCCGGAGGGCACGCTGATCCGCGGATTTCAGGTGTTCCTCAGGGCGGCTTACGAGTCACCTGACATCTACCGCGTGATTTTCCTCGGGCAGGGCGGCGGCAACGAAGCCGTTGCGACCAGGATCGCGCGCGGCATCGAGCTCCAGGCCTCCACCGCGGCTGCGATCGCCAGACGCTGGGTCGATCGCTACTCAAAGCTCGAGGGCGCAGACGCCGACGCGAGTGCCGCTCTCTTAGGGCAGACGATCGTCGGGCTCGCGCAGGTTGGCGCTCGCACGCTCTTGAGCGGCCAGGGTGACTGGACTCCTGAAACGCTTGGCGAGAAGCTTGGGCGGATGGCCTGGGCCGCTCGCGCGGCTATCTAGAGCGCTCGACTGCCGAGTACGTGGAGCGCACGAGCGCGCTCGTGCCGCTTCCGCCCAAGACATAGGAGAGGAAAGGCCGGCGTCGAAAGAGGACGCCGACGATGGCGGTCTTTCGAGGTATCGATATTGGTCCGCGCACGACCCTGCGCGCGGTGCTCGTGGTCGTGGCGGTCCTCGTCACCGCCTACGTCGCCTACCTTCTGCGAAAGCCGATCTCGTGGCTGGTGGTGGCCGCTTTTATCGCCGTTGCCGTCTCGAGCCCGGTCGCGGCGCTTTCAAAGCGCATGCCGCGCGGCGTCGCGATCGCGACCGTTTACACGGCCCTCATCGCCATCCCACTGGTCCTCGCCGCACTCCTCGTCCCGCCGCTGGTGAGTCAGGCGGAGGAGCTCGTCAACAACCTGCCCCAGTACGCACAGGACGTGACTGATTTCGTCAACGAATCCGAGACGCTCTCAAGCCTGAACGAGGACTACAACATCACCGGCACCCTCGAGGAGGAGGCGGCAAAGCTGCCGGGCAAGATCGGGGACGCCACGGAAACCCTGTCCAACATCGGCCTTGGGCTCATCAACTCGATTTTCGCGCTGGTGACGATCATGCTCCTATCGATCTTCATGGTCTCGGGCGGCTCGGGTTGGGTCGAGCGCTTCTTGGCCTCACAAGAGCCTGATCATTCCGAGCGGCTCCGGCGCGCGTTCGAGCACATCGCCAGCGCTATCGGCGGTTACGTAGCCGGAGCGCTCCTCCAGGCGACGCTTGCAGGCGTGCTCGCTCTCATCGTCTTGTCAATCCTGGGAGCGCCATTCGCCGGCGCATTGGCCCTGATCTTTGCCTTCGGCGACCTGATCCCGGTAGTCGGCGCGACGATCGCCGCAGCACTGATCGGAGTCGTGCTCCTGTTCGTCAACTTCCCGGTCGCGCTGATCGTCTGGGTCATCTACGCCATCGTCTACCAGCAGATCGAGAACTACGTGATCCAGCCGCAGATCCAGCGCCGCGCCGTCGCGGTGGAGCCGTTCGTGATCCTGGTCGCCGTGCTGTTCGGATCGACGCTCTTCGGGGTGCCGGGCGCCCTGCTCGCGATCCCGGCGGCCGCCTCGATTCAGATCGCCGTGCGCGAGCTCCTCGACTACCGCCGGGCGTTGTCGCTCGGCGTCGACAGCCCAGAAGGCCCGCCACCGCAACCGCCGCCATCGCCGGGTACGTCCGGGCTGATTACGCCCGAGACGAGCTGACCCTCAGCGGATCTAGGAGACCTGCCCGTCGAGCTCGCGCGCAAGGCCCTTCGCCGCGTTGTCGCCGAGCCGCTTGAAGAGGAGGCCTAACACTGGGTCGGCGACCTTCGCGAGGCCTTTGGGCTCGAGCTTTGCGTCATAGGTGAGCTCGGTTCCCTCGGCGATCTCGCGAACCGTGATCTCGTCGAGCGAGATCACGGTGCCGCTTTCTGCTCGGAGCAGGAGGCGACTGGGCCGCTCCGCCTCGATCGTCTCATACTCGAAGGTGTTCTCTCGCCCCGCCAGCTTGACCGTGACGCTGAAGCGAGCGCCCTTGCCGGGCTCCTGATTGCCCACCCGCTTGGCCTCGGTGACGGTGTCGTCCCACTGCTCGACCGAGGTGAAGTCGGCCATGTAGTCGTAGACCTCGTCAGCCGGCTTGGAGGTCAGAATCGTTCCGGTGTAGCGGGCCATCAGTCGGTCTCCTTGATCAATCGGTTGCATTCGTCCCAGAGGCGATCGCGCGCCTCCGGCGACTCCTTGGTTTTCGGCAGCTTGTGCGTGGAGCGAGTGCGGCGGTCGTGCCAGAAAAGGCCCGGCCGGGCGATCGGCTCCGGCGCCCAGCAAAGCCACGCGAAGGTGTCGGCGCCCTGCCGGGCGTCGCGCAGGAGCGGGCCCATGAACTTGTGGAAAGCAGGCAGCGAGTCCTCGATCCCGGGAGTGTCCGCCCAGCCGGGGTGAGCGGAGTGGAAGGTGACTCCGCTGCTCCCCAGGCGCGCCTGGCAGAGCTCGGTCAGGATCACCTCGCAGCGCTTGGTGTGGGCATAGAAGCGGACGGGGTCGTACTCGCGCTTGGAGAGCTGCAGGTCGTCGGCGTCGAGCTTTGCTCCGTACATCCCGCCCGACGAGACGTTGACGACACGGCCGGGCGCCGCGTCGCTCAGGGTGGGAGTGAGCTCCAGCGCCAAGAGGAGCGGGCCCGTGACATTGGTGGCGAAGCTGAGCTCGATCCCGTCTTCCGTGTGGGCACGCTCGGGCGGCATCACCCCGGCGTTGTTCACCAGTGCCTCGAGCTTGGGCACCTGATCTCTGAACTCGGCGGCGAACCTGCGGATTTCGGCCTGCTTGGAGATGTCGCAGCGCCAGAGGCGAAGATCGATCAGACCCGGTCTGCTCCGAGATCCGGGCGCGGACGTCCTCGCCCTTCTCCAGGTCGCGGACGAGCATGTGCACGCTCGCGCCAGCGGCGGCCAAGAGCTCGCAGGTCGCGGCGCCCAAGCCGGAGCTGGCACCTGTGACGAGCATTGCGCTTCCTGAAAGGTCGGGCGTCTCGGCCCAACCCCGCTTGCGGACGCGGTAGCCGATCGAGGTGAACCCGGGGGCGACCGCCGCGTCCATCAGGCGGTCGGCGGTTGCGAGAAGTGTGGCGCTCATCGCTCCCTAACGTACCTGATACACAGTTCGTATAGCTCTAACGACAAATTTATCGTAAAGATGATACGGTTCTCATACAAGAACGGCATGGCGACTACGACCACCGATACCCCCGGCGAGCCTTCCGCCGAGCCCCGTCAGGGCGCCCCCGCCTCGATTCGGATTGGCGAGCTCTCGAGGAGGGTCGGAGTCAGCCCTGGAACCCTCCGGGCTTGGGAGCGGCGCTACGGGCTGCCGGGACCGCGACGTACGGAGTCGGGGTACAGGCTCTACTCAGCCGAGGACGAGGCCCAGATCAGAGAGCTGACCCGCCTTCGCAGCCAGGGCGTCGCAACGGCTGAAGCAGCAAGACTTGCCCGCGAGGACCCCCATCTCGCGGTGCGAGACCGGGTCTGGCACGGCACCTGCCGTGCCGTCCCAAGCCGACGCGCGCGTTGCGGGACGTGCCGCGTCAAGCGATGAGGGCGCCGGCGCTTCTGCGCCGGCGCCCCTTCGCTACCCGGTCCGGCCTGACCGGCTCGGGCGCCTGATCGCCGCGTTCGACGAGTTCGACGAGCGGGGTGCGAACGCGATCATCGACGAGGCGATCGCCGACCTCTCGCTGACTGCGTTCATCGAGGACCTGATGCTTCCAGTGCTCCGCGAGGTCGGCGACCGCTGGGAGCGCGAGCGAGTCGTCTCCCGCGCAAGAGCACTTCGCCTCCAACCTGATTCGCGGTCGCCTGCTGGGTCTCGGGCGTGGCTGGGGTTCCGGCAACGGGCCGCTGGCCATGCTCGCCTGCCCGTCGAATGAACGCCACGATCTTGGGCTCGCGTCGTTCGGCCTCCTGCTCCACGAGCGTGGCTGGAGGATCGCCTTCCTTGGCCAGGACACCCCGACCTTCACGATCGCTGAGACCGCGAGAGCACTTGGCCCCGTCGCGATCGTGATGGCGTCCGTGGATCCGCGCCGGTTCCGAGCGGCTGCCCCCGAGCTCTCGCGACTTGCGGACTCCTTCGACCTGTTCGTGGGCGGCGCAGGAGCGTCGCGCCGGCTCGCCGAGCGGATCGGCGCTGACATGCTCGAGGGCGAGCCGAGTTATGCCGCTGACTGCCTCGACGCTCTCGTCGAGCGCAGCTAGCTCAGCTGTACTTGTCCCAGCTCTTGAGGGCCTTCGTCACCGAGCTGGAGGCGCTGCCCGCCCTCGTAGTAGCCGGGCGAGGTCCACTTCTCGAAGTGGAGATGGCAGCCCGACGCGTTGCCCGTGTCGCCGACCTCGCCGATCTTCTCGCCCTGCCGACGTTCGAGCCCTCGCGCGGAATCGCCTTCTTCTTCAGGTGCATGTAGACCGTGTCGATGCCGGTGTTCTTGCCGTCGATCACGATGTAGTTGCCGGCGGAGCTGTGCGAGTCGACCGTCTGGACGCGGCCTTTGCGCACCGCGACGAGCTTGTTCCCGCACTTGGCGAAGACGTCCTGGCCCTGGTGCCCGCGTCCCGCGCCGAAGCCGTCGCCGTACGAGTGCTTGGCCCGGGAGGGGGAAGACGTACGTGTGGTCGCCGCCGCCGCTTCCACCATTGCCGCCTCCACCGGAGCCGACTCCACCGCCACCGCCCGCGGTTGCCGCGGAGGTGACGATGACCGGCGCCAAAAGAGCTACGGCGGTCGCAATGAGAGCGATCGGGCGCCGTGAGCTTTGGCGCTGGCGGGCATCGGACGGCTGGTGTGTGTGAAAGCTAGGCATTATGTGAGCGAACACTCATAGCAGATGCCGATGTCGGAACTACGGGCCAGGCGGTTCCTTGGGAGTGATTCGACGCCGAGCGCCTGCTTCCGCCCTTCTTTTCGAAGCGGGCTCGCCACGCACGGATTACTCGTCGTACGAGCGTCCAACTTCACCCGTTGTGCCCAAGCTCACGCGAATGCAGGCCGACAGACACTCCTGATACCCGAGGAGAGTCTGAGTCGTCCCTAGCGGCTCAGACCTGAGCCCCGGGGCACCTCCGATGCCGAGACGGGGCGTCCTCGGGGCGCCTCGTCTCATTTTCTTGAGGGCTCGGCCGCTCTAGCTTCGCGGCTAGACGGAGGCGCTGGTGCGAGCGGCGCTCTCGATCCGCTCGCGGAGGATCCTGGCGTCCGCGTCGGAGATCGTGCGGAGCTGGCCCTGGAAGGCGAGGTGCCAGTGCTCGGCGGGCCACTTGGCGATGTGCTCGAGGCGTCCGACCATCTCCTCGGCGGGGACGAACTCGTCCTCGGCCAGGACGACGTCGGGCTCTGCCTCGACGCGCCACGGGTAGGCCTCCGGCTTCTTCTTCTTTCCCTGCGGCCAGATCGGCGTGCGATCCTCGAACATGCCCGAGCGGACCTTGGCGATGCCGCCGAACGCCTGGAGGCCCGAGACGTAGAAGATGATCTCGTCGCCGGGCTCGAAGCCCTCGGCCATCCGGCGGCGTCCCTCCTTCATGCCGATCACGTCGAATCCGCGCTCGGCGTAGATCCGGAAGTTCTCGACGCCGCCGGTGAGGATCCAGGTGCTCATCGGCTGCGATGATAGGTCGCGGGTCGTGCCACGGCCGCGACAGCGACGCCTTCAGAGCGTCGCCACCTCCTCGGGAGCGGAGACGATCCCGTCGCTCGGTCCAGTGGACCTGGGCCTCGGGAAAGACCTCGCGGACGACCGGCTCCATCTCGGCCGCCGGACGGAAACCAGCTGCCCGGTCCTCCCATCGTCGTCGGACAGGCAGACGCTGAGGCGGCTCGCCGATCCGCTGCCCGGGCTCCGCGGCCCCGGCGTCCGTCGCCCACTCGCGAGCGCGCACGGCCGCGGCCTCGGCGTCGATGTACTCCATCTGGATCTGGACGCGCTCCCGGACCTCGTCCTCGGAGAGGTCCGGTGTTCGCGCCCGCGAGTGCGGCGCGGATCGGCGCCGCGGTAGTCGGCCTCGAGCTGCTGGAGATAGGTGCGGACGACGGCCTCGGAGGAGAGCAGCGAGTCGGAGTCCCGAAGCGCGCCCGACGCCGAACGGCGCGGAGCCGATGCAGAAGACGGAGTCGCAGCAGGTCGGGTCGCGCGCTCGGCGACCCGCACCGCGCGGTTCGCCGAGTCGACCAGGCAGAGCGCCACCTCGAACGGGCCGGCCGCCTCGCACACAGCCTCGAGGTCCGCGACGCCCGTTGCCATGTCGTACGGCCCGACGCGCTCGGACTGGCCGGTGCCCCGCTCGTCGAAGCGGACGACGCGGAAGTCCTCGGCGCAGCACCGCCTCGATCGGATCGAAGATCGACGGGTGCATCGACCAGTACGGAGCTGAGGAGGACGGCCGGCCCCGAGCCGCGCTCCTCCCAGTGGAGCTTGACGCCGTCTGGAGCCGTGACCTCGGGCATGAGCCCGAGTCTAGGTAGGGCGAGCGGTTACGGTGCCTGCGTAACCGGGAAACCGCACGGAAGGCCCCAGATCCCGGGGGAATCAACTTGAGACGAAACGAGGAACTGAAATGACACATTCAGCTGAAGCAGCCGTCGGCCGCAAGGACATCCTGGCCGAGGAGAACACCGAGGAGCGCGAGCAGGTCATCGAGCTGCTTGAAGAAGGCGTACTGGATGGAGATCGAGACGGTGATGAGCTACATCGCCAACTCGGTCAACCCGGACGGCGTCCGCGCGCAGGAGATCAAGGAGTCGCTCGCGCAGGACATCACCGAGGAGCTCGGCCACGCGCAGCAGTTCGCGGCGCGGATCAAGGAGCTCTACGGGGTTGTGCCCGGCTCGGAGGACTTCTCGGCCGAGCAGAGCTTCCTTCAGCCGCCCGGCGATCAGGTCGACATCGTCCACGTGATCAAGGGCGTGATCGAGGCCGAGGCCGGCGCGATCGAGCACTACTCGAAGATCATCGAGTTCTGCGCCGACACGGACCCCGTCACCGAGGACATGGTGATCGCGATCCTGCGCGACGAGCAGGGCCACATGCGCCAGTTCGAGGGCTTCCTGCGCGAGTACGAGAAGGAAGGCTGCCTAGGCGCCTGTGAGGCACGTGCGGCACCGCTCAGCGGTCCCACTCCTTCAGGTACTTGGTGACCTTGCGCATCGGCGTGGCCGCCTTCCCAGAAGCCGGCGCCGTGTGCATCTCGAAGTGGAGGTGGCAGCCGGAGGCGTTGCCGCGTCTCGCCGACCTCGCCGACCTTCTCGCCGGCGATCACCTTGTCGCCCTTGGCGACGTTCGCGCTTGTCTTGCATGTGCGCGTAGAGGAGGTCGACGTCCGAGCCCTTCGACGTCGAGGACCAGGATGTTGCCGTAGCCGCTTCCGTCGTACTCGGCCATCTGCACCTTGCCGTCGTGCGCGGCGACCAGCTTGCGGCCGCACTTGGCGAAGAGGTCCTGGCCGTCGTGGCCACGGCCGGCGCCGAAGCCGTCGCCGTACTCATGCTTCGACGGGAAGCGGGAAGACGTAGTCGTCGTCGACCGTCGTTGTCGCCGGCGTCGGCGGCGCTCGGCGGGCATGAAGATGCGCGAGGAGCGCGAGCACGACTGCCGGCGAACGAGGATCGCGAGCGTAGCGGGTGGGCAGGGACAGCGGTCTGTTTGTGAATCTGTATTGAGCATTTTGTGAGCAAACACTCATAGCAGACCGGCTCGACGGAAATGCGCGCGCTAGGCGCTTCTGGGCGAGGCGCTGCGACCCGCTCGGCTTCGAGCGGGCGGCCGAGCTCGCGCCACGCCTCCGCGGCCTCGCGCGAGGAGCGCGGGGTCGCCGGCGGCCAGCGCCGCGCGCCTCGAGCGCCGCGGCGGAGCCGACCGGGTAGCGAAGGCGCTCGGCGAGGCCGGTGGCCTCGTCGGCAAGGCGACGCGGCCTGCTCGGCACGGCCCCAGAGCGTCGCGTTGACCGAGCGGGCGGCGGTCGCCTCGATCGACTGGGCGACAAGGCCCGCTCGCTCGCACGTGTCGAGCGCGGCGGCGAGGACGCCGTCGGCGTCGGCGTAGGACTCGCCGTCGCGAAGGGTCGCCGCGAGCGCGAGGAGCGCCTGGAACGCGATCTCCGAGCGGCCGACCTGGGCCGCCATCTCGGCGGCCCGGCGAAGCGAGCGCTCCGAGCCTTCGAGGTCGCCGTCGCGCCAGCGGAGCGCGCCGCGCAGGAGGTGCGGGAAGCAGAGCTTGCCGGTGAGGCCCTCGCGCTCGACCAGCGCGGCGACCGTCTCGGTGCCCGTCTCGACCTCGTCCCACTTGCCGCAGTGGAAGGCGAGGAGCGAGAGCGAGAAGTGAAGCTCGACCTGCGAGGGGAGGTCGCCGATCTCGCTCGGCGATCGCCGAGTGCCTCGTCGTAGGCCTCGGTCGCGGCGCCGTAGTCGGCCTCGGAGACCTCGAAGTGGTAGCCGAGGGCGAGCAGGGCGCGGATCGCCTCGGAGGGGTCGGAGTCGCGCGCCAGCTCGACCGAGCGCTCGAGGTTCTCGCGGGCGCGCTCGGTGTCGCCGATCCGCCCGAAGACGCGGCCGAAGATGCCGTGCGCGCGGCTTGCCGCGGCCGCCTCCTCGAGGCGCTCGGCCAGGCGAAGCGCCTTCTCCGAGGCGTAGATCGCCAGCATGTTGTCGCCGGTGTGCATGTAGAGCGAGGCGGCCTCCTCGTAGAGGCGCACCAGCTCGAGGCACGGCGGGCCGTCCTTCAAGAGGTCGATGCCGCGCTGGTAGTGGCTGATCGAGCCCTCGCGGTCGCCCTTGTTCCAAAGGCCCGCGCCGATCTTTCGGTGAAGGTCGCCCGACCCGCGCCAGGTCCTCCTCGCCGCGGTGATAGTCGAGGCAGCGCTCCCAAAGGTCGACGGCCTTGTCGACGCGGCCGAGCCGCAGCGCGACGTCGCCGTACTTCTCGGCGATCCGGGCCCGGGCGTCGGGGTGGTCGCAGTCGTCGTCGCCGTCGAGCTGGAGCGCCGCCTTGTACTGGGTGAGCGCCTCCTGGTTCGAGTAGAGGCCGGCCGCGACGTCGCCGGCCGTCTCGAGCGCCTCGTGCGCGCGCGTCGCGAACCGACGTCGAGCTCCGACTGCTCGAGGCCGGCGTCGGTCGCCGATCTCGGCCGCGCGCGCCAGGTGGTCGGCCACCATCGCGATCACCGCTTCGGTGCGGTCGGCGGCGCGCTCCTCGATGAAGGTCGCGACCTCGGCGTGCTTTCGCGCGCGGACGGTCTTCGGCAGCGTCGAGTAGGCGACGTCGCGGATCAGGACGTGCTTGAAGGCGTACTCGCGCTCGCCCGTGAGCCGGCTGCCGGCGGTCGCGACGATCAGGTCCTTGTCGGCGAGCGAGCCGAGGAGCTCGTGCGCGTCGTCGCCCTCGGCGACCGAGCCCGCCCAGAACGTCTGGCCGACGACGGACGCCTGCTGAAGGAGCGAGCGCTCCTTGGCGATCGAGCGCGTCGAGCCGCGCGGCGAGCACCGCGTGGACCGTCTCGGGCAGGGCCGCCTCGCCCGACACGCCCTCCTCGAGGATGCGGTTGACCATCTCCTCGGCGAAGAGCGGGTTGCCGCCCGAGCGCTCGGCGACCTGGGCGACCAGGGCGTCCTCGATCTCCTCGGCGCCCTCGGGCAGGAGCGCGTGGACCAGCTCGCGCGCGCCGGTCGGCGCGAGCGGCTCGAGCGCGATCGTCGTCGCGTTGCGCCGGCCGCCGCCCCAGCCGGGCCGGCGGTCGAGAAGCTCGTCGCGCGCGAGGCAGATCATCAGGACGGGCCCGCGCACCCAGCGCGCGAGGTACTCGATCAGGTCGAGCATCCCCTCGTCCGCCCAGTGGATGTCCTCGATCGCGAAGACGACCGGGCGCTCGCGGCTCGCCGCCTCGACCAGCGTGCGCACCGCCGAGAAGAGGCGGGCGCGGACCTGCTGCGGATCGTCGGCCTCCGAGCCCTCGGCGAACGCCTCGGGCACCTCGATGCCGAGCGGGCGCGCGAGCGTCGCGGCCAGGCGCTCGGGCGAGTCCTCCTCGCCCTCGACGTCAGCGTCGTCGCCGCCAGAAGCTTCTCGAAGCCGGCGCGAAGGCGGCCGAACGCGACCTCGGAATCGTCGGTGTCGGTGATGCCGAACTGGTCGCGGACGATCTCGCCGAGCGCCCAGTAGGCGAGGCCGGAGCCGTAGGCGGGGCAGTGCCCGACGCGCATGAGCGGCGAGCCCTCGCGCTCGGTGACCTCGCCCGCCAGCTCGCGCAAGAGGCGGCTCTTGCCGACGCCGGCCTGGCCCATGACGGTGACGAGGTGGGCGCGCTCCTCGCGCGTGACGCGGTCGAACATGCGACGAGAGAAGCTCGGACTCGTCGTCGCGGCCGACGAGCGGGGTGGAGGCCCGGGTGAGCGTCGGTGCCGGCGACCGCGACGCGCACCGCCTCCCACGCCGGCACCGGCTCGGCCTTGCCCTTGAGGATCGAGCGGCTCCAGCTCCGTGTACTCGATCGAGGCTCCGCGTGAGCCGCTGGGTGACCTCGCCGACCGTGACCGAGCCCGGTCGGGCGGCGGACTGAAGGCGGGACGCGACGTTGACCGCGTCGCCGATCACCGTGTAGCCGTCGCCGATCTTCCCGGCCAGGACCTCGCCCGAGTTGATTCCGACCCGGAGCGCGAAGTCGACACCGGGGATCTGCTCGTTGACCTCGTCCATCGCGCCCTGCATCGCGAGGCCGGCGCGCACCGCGCGCTCGGGGTCGTCCTCGTGGGCGACCGGCGCGCCGAAGACGGCCATGACGTTGTCGCCGATGAACTTGTCGACGGTGCCGCCGAAGCGGGTGACCTCGTCGCCGAGGCGCCGGAGCGCGCGATCGACCATCGACTTGAGCGCCTCGGGGTCCATCCGCTCGGCGACGGCGGTGTAGCCGGAGAGGTCGGCGAAGAGCACGGTCGCCTTGCGCCGCTCCTCGGGGCGGGCTGTCAGCATCGCGAGGCGCGGGGCCGCGCGCAGGCGGCGAGCCGGCGCTGCGCGAGTCCGGTTCCGCACTCGATGCAGAACTTCGCGCCGGCGGGTTCTCGGCGCCGCAGCTGGGACAGCCGCTGGCGCAGCGTGCTCGCCGCACGACATGCAAAAGCGAGCCCGGTCCGGGTTCTGCGTGCCGCAGCTCGAGCACTCCATCCCCATGTGCCAGAGGTTACGTGTTGCGGCGCGCCCGAGAAGGTGAGATCAGCTCACATTGGGCGGCGCCGGGCGCTCGCGCGGGCCTCGCGACATCGCTTGCGCGGATGCGAACTGCGTGAACGGCGGCACTAAAGGGGGGAACTACCGGGGCGCCCGCGCGCCGCGAGGGCGGTAGTCGGTTCGTGGAGGCCGCACGTCGCTGAGCGGTCGATGTTTCCGACGCTATTTGTGGCATTCGTCGACCACTCGAGCGTCTGAGCGATCGACCGAAGCGTTGTGCCGCCCATACCGGCACAAACTTACGGTCGATCTGAAAACTGCCGTCGGCGTCCGGAAGGCGATTTCGCCACTCCCCCTTTAGTGCCGCCGTTGTTCAAAGCACGGCGGCATCTGAATCTTCGCCTCCGCCTACTCGATCGGGATGTCCTCGACCTTCGGGCCGCGCTCGGGCCGGCTCCTCGTCGAGCCGCTCGACGTAGCGGTCGATCACGGCCTTCATCGTGAGCAGCGCCTCGCGCTGGACGTCCTGCCAGCCGTCGCGAAGTCGTCGGAGGCGCGTGGCGCGCAGGACGTCGGCGGCGCGGCAGATCGGGCAGAGCTCGACGCACTCGCGCTCCGAGGAGTGGCGGCCGAGGATGTCGCCGAGCTCGGAGGGATCGGGGCCGCGCGCGCTCATCGCTCTCCCGGGAAGGTGACCTCGAGGGCGCCGTCGCGAAGCTTTGCCCCGTTCGAGCGGCGGCGGGCGAGGGCGGGGGGCAGGATCAGCGTGCGCTTCTCGCGCCCGGCGCGCGACGATCAGCTCCGAGCCCACCTGCTTCAGCGAGACCTCCGAGCGCTCGGCGAACGGCACGCGGATGCGCAGCGTCGTGGCGCCGTTCGGTCCCTCGGAGAACTCGTGCGCCTGCTCGGCGCAGGAGCAGCGAGGCCGACGTCGTGCTCGGCGAAGAGCTCCGTCGCCCAGCCGGTCGAGCATCTCCGGGCCCGACGACCTCGTCTGCGAAGTAGCGCGCCTGAGGATCGGGCACCGGCGCGAAGCCGCTCTGCGATCTCGGCGAGGCGCTCGGTCTGGCGCTCGCGCCACGGGCCGAAGTAGCCGTCCGCGACCTCGTCGGGGAAGAGGCGGTTGACGATCACGGCGTCGGTCAGATACCCGTAGAGGTTGAGGTAGGTGAACGTGCGCTGCGCCTCGTTGATCACCATGCGGTCGGCGTTCATGACCAGGCGGATCGAAGCCCGCTCCGAGTCGCGGAGGATGTCGTTCATCGCGATCAGGTTGCGGACGAGGCCGTTCACCTCGGCCAGGACCTCCTCGCCGGGAAGGTCGACGTCCAGGAAGGTCTTCGCGATCGGCCGCGCGGCGGCGACCAGCCTGCGCTCGACCGGGAAGACCTTCTCGAGCCACCACTGGGCGATCTCGGGGAAGGAGAGGAGGCGGAGCGTCTCGCCGGTCGGCGCGCAGTCGACGATGATCAGGTCGAACTCGCCGGACTCGTGGTGGCGCTTGATCTGGAGCAGGCTGAAGAGCTCGTCCATGCCCGGCGGCACGGTCAGCTCCTCGGCGGCGATGTCCATCACGCCGCGCTCGTGGAGGATCTGGCCGAGCCAGCGCCTGGACCTGAGCCCAGTTCGCCTCCATCTCGCGCTGGGCCTGGACCTCCTGGCCCCACAGGTTCTCGCCGGCCGGGGTGGGGTCCGGCGCCGAGCTCGAGCTCGAGCGCGTCGGAGAGCGATGTGGGCCGGGATCGGTCGAGAGCACCACCGTCCGCAGGCCCGCCGCGGCCGCGCGGCGCGCGCTCGCTGCCGCCACGGACGTCTTGCCGACGCCGCCCTTCCCGGTGTAGAGAATCGTCCTGGGAACGCCGTTTTGACGCGCTCGTAGCCACGGTCGCGAGCAACCGTACCCACTATCGTTGTCCGGCCCCGCGACCATCGAGAACAAGGACGATTTCAACTTGAACCGCACGAAGACACTTCTCGCCGCGCTCGCGCTGGCCGCTCCCGATTCCGGCCGTCATCGCCGGCTGTGGAGGCGACGACGAGATCCGACGAGGATCCCGCAGGAGATCCTCGAGGCCGCCTTCAACAACGACACCACGATCGAGAGCGGCGTCATCGACCTCTCGTTCGACCTCTCGCGCCGAGGGCGCCGCGGGCGGCAGCCTCGACCGCGAACGTCACCGGGCCCGTTCGCCTCCGACCCGGAGAACCCGACGGGCATCGGCCAGCTCGACTTGGACGTCACCGTCTCCGGCGAGGGCGCGGCGGCCGAGGCGCTCGGCGACTTCGAGGCCGGCGTCACCGTCACCGAGGACAACCTCTACGTGAACTACAACGGCACCGACTACGAGCTCGGCGAGGAGGCGTTCGCGCAGCTCAAGGAGCAGCAGGAGGCCGCGGCCGGCGACGACCGGCGAGGACGCGTCTCGAGCTTCACGCGAGGGCTGCGAGCAGGCGATCGAGGCGCAGGGCGGCGACGCCGCCGCGTGCGACATCGACGTCACCGCCTGGTTCTCGAGCTCGAGAACGAGGGCACCGAGGACGTCGGCGGCGCCGAGGCGACCCACGTCTCGGGCTCGCTCGACGTCGAGCAGATGGTCACCGACCTGTTCGCAGCTCGGCGCCTCGGTCCCCGGCGCGACGGGCGGCGTCGATCCCGTCGCTGATCGAGCCGCAGCTCGGCCAGATCTCCGAAGCCGTCTCCGGCGCGGACGTTCGACGTCTACGCGGCGACCGAGGACGACACCCTGCGCGGTCTCGACTTCGCGCTCGAGCATCGACGCGGCTGCGGTCGGCGGCGCGGCGGCCGGCGTCGAGTCGGCCGTCGACTCGGCTTCTCGCTCGAGATCTCCGAGGTCGGCGAGGAGCAGACGTTCGAGGCTCCCGACGACCCGAAGCCGATCGAGGACCTCGCCGGCGAGCTCGGCGGCCTCGGCGCGATCCCGGGCGGCGCCGAGCTCCCGGAGATCGACGGCGGCGGCGGCGGCGGCACCGGCGGCGTCGATCCCGCAGTGCATCGCAGGACGCGGCGGGCGACCCCGACGCGATCCAGAAGTGCCTCGAGTAGAGCTCCCTCGTACGCACGATTAGGTGAAGAGGCCTCGGTTCCCGCTGGAACCGGGGCCTCTTTCGGTGTAGGGTCGGCTCTGTCGATTGGGGGAGGCAAAGCAGGATGAAAGCGAGAGAGGTCGCTCAAGGTTCGGGCCCTCGCCTGGCCATCGCACTGACCTCGACCGTAGCTCTTGGCGCCGTGCTCGTCGCGTTCCCCGCCGAAGCGCGAAAGGCCCGTCCCGATTTGGTCGTGACCGCGCTCTCGGATCCTCCGGCGGTTGTCGACGCGGGCCAAGCCTTCACCGCGACGTCGACAACGAAGAACAACGGCAAGGCGAAGTCCCGAGCGTCGAAGACACGCTTCTACCTCTCGCTTGACGCTGCGCGCGGAGATGACATCGCGCTGGCGGGAGAGCGGGCCGTAAAGAGCCTGCGTCCGAAAAAGTCGGCGAGCGGCCCAGCGGAGGTGACGGTTCCCGCCAACGCTGAGTCCGGCTCGTACCGGCTCCTGGCCTGCGCCGACGACGACGTTGTCGTCCGTGAGAAGAACGAATCGAATAACTGCATCGCCGCGACAGGCGTCGTCGAGGTGTTCGGATCGGGCATCTTCGTATCCCCGACCGGCACGGACGAGGCCGCGGGCACGAGGTCCGCTCCCAAGGAGACGGTTCAGGCGGCGATCACAGCGGCGGCGGCGCTCGAGCCGGCCGGGAACGTATACGTCGCCACTGGCACGTATCAGCGCATCGATCTTGCGAGCGATGTGGACGTTCACGGAGGCTTCGACGCATCGAGCTGGCAGCCGTCGGCGTCACCCACCGTGATCGCCGGCCAGCCCGAGGCCGTCCGCGCCGACGGGGTCAGCGGCGTCACGCTCGAAGACCTCACCATCAGCGGCCTTGCCGGGCCTCGCCATGCATACGGGATCCGCGCGCTCGATTCCACGCTGACGCTCCAGAGCGTCAGCGTGAGCGCAGCCGATGGGGTCGACGGCACCGATGGCACGAGCCCCGCGGGCACCGCGGCGGGAGGCCAGGATGGCGACCAGGGCGACCCGGGGGCTGAGGACAGCACCGGCCTTTGCAGCGAAAGTGCCCGGCCAGCTGGAGGAACGGGCGGGCTGAGCCCTGTCGGCAGAACGGGAGGAGCCGGCGGGCAGCCAGGTAAGGGGAATGCGACGGGCGACCCTGGGATCGTCGGGACGGGTCCGGCTGGCGGCGCCCCGGGCGCGGGCGTTCCGCCAGGCAATTCTCCGGCTTCGATGGCCTTCCTCGGCAAGAGCGGAGGCCCGGGGGCCCCGGGCACCAACGGGTCGGCGGGCGCTTCGAGCTACGGTGCGCCCGGCTACTCGCCCTCAGACGGGACTGATGGCGCGATCGGCTCACCGGGGTCCGGCGGCGGTGGAGGCGGCGGCGGTGGTGGTGGTGACGATGACTGCGACTCCTGGGGCGGCGGTGGAGGCGGAGGCGGAGGCGGCGGAGCCGGCGGGCAGGGCGGCGGTGGCGGCGGCTCGGGTGGCGCGTCTATCGCCATCTATCTGTGGAACAGCACGGTAGGCGGAAGCGGGGTCAGCATCTCGACCGGCAGCGGCGGCGATGGTGGCGACGGAGGTACCGGCCAGGACGGCGGCCCCGGCGGCCCCGGCGGCCCCCAGAGCACCTACGGGGGCGGTGACGAGCAGGACGACGCCACGAACGGCGCGGCTGGCGGCGCGGGCGGTCCGGGCGGAAAAGGTGGCTTCGGAGGAGGCGGAGTGGGCGGACCATCCGTGGGCGTAGTTCTCGGTGGATCATCCTCAGTAAGCGGGAGCGCGACTTTCTCGATCGGGCAAGGGGGATTGGGCGGTAGCTCCTCCGGAAACGCTGGCGCCGCGGGAGCGTCGGGCCAGATCCTCGACCTCTGACCAAGGTCGCCGGGCACTCGGCGAGGCTCACCCACTAGCGATTCTTCGAGCAGCCGAATAAATTTGGCGGCCTCGTGAGCCGCTTTCTCTTCTCAGCGCAGGGCTGGCCGTACCTGCTGACGCCGTTCATCCTGCTCGCGGTCCTGCTCGAGTTCGTCTTTCACGCCTCGCCGACGGTGATCTTCTTCTGCGCGGCGGCGGGGATCATCCCGACCGCGGCGCTGATGGGCCTCGCGACCGAGGAGCTGGCGGCGCGCTCGGGCCCGGGCATCGGCGGCTTCCTGAACGTCACCTTCGGCAACGCGGCCGAGCTGATCATCGCCATCTTCCTCCTCGCCGAGGGCCTCCAGGAGGTCGTGAAGGCCTCGATCATCGGCTCGATCCTCGGCAACCTCCTCCTGGTCCTCGGCCTCTCGATGTTCGTCGGCGGCATCGGGCGCGAGAAGCAGACCTTCAACCGCACCGCCGCCAACGCGCAGGCGACGATGCTCTTCCTCGCGGTCGCGGCGCTCATCATGCCCGCGATCTACGCGCTCGTCCAGGGCGGCGGCCTGCCGCCGATCGACGCCGAGATCGTCAACTACGGCTCGGACCTCGAGGAGCTCTCGATCGGCGTCGCGATCGTCCTCGGCGTCACCTACCTGCGCGGGGCTCCTCTTCTCGCTTCGCACCCACAAGGACCTCTTCAACCCGGTCGCCGAGGACGCGGAGGAGGGAGACAGCGGCCACGGCCACGCCACCTACGGCTGGTCGGTCCGCAAGTCGATCACGATGCTGGCGATCGCCGGCGCTGCCGTCGGCCTCGTCTCCGAGATCCTCGTCGGCTCGATCTCCGAGGCGTCGGAGTCGATCGGCATCTCCGAGTTCTTCGTCGGGATCATCATCGTCGCGGTCGTCGGCAACGCGGCCGAGCACTGGGTCGCGGTCCTGGTCGCGAAGAAGGACAAGATGGACCTGGCGGTCAACATCTCGATCGGCTCGGCGGCGCAGATCGCGCTCTTCGTGGCGCCGATCCTGGTCCTGCTCTCGTTCGTCATCGGGCCCAACCCGATGCCGCTCGTCTTCAACGGCTTCGAGCTGGGCGGCGTCCTCGTCGCGGTCCTGATCGCGAACTACGTGACGCAGGAGGGCGAGTCGAACTGGTGGGAGGGCGTCCAGCTCCTGGCCGTCTACCTGGTCCTGGCGCTGGCGTTCCTTTACGCCTGAGCGGACGGATCGTCGAGCCGGCGGCGAGCGTGATGGCGGTCACACTCCTCGCCTTGTCGCGCGTGTAACAAGGGATCTGACCGTGACCGACCGGGTCGCAGATCTCACCTGGCGGCGCCCGAAAGCGGTCCTGGTTGCGCTCGGCGTGTTCGTCGTCGTCGCGGGCATCGCTGGGGCGCGGGGTCGAGGAGCACCTGAAGGCCGCGGGCTTCACGGACTCCGGCTTCTGAGAGCGAGCGTGCGACCGAGCTCCTCCGCGACGAGCTCGGCTACGACGCGAACCCCGGGCTCGTCGTCCTGGTCCGCGACGCGGACGGCGAGCGCCTCGACATCACCGACGCCGGCGGTTCGCGAGGAGATCACGCGGCTCGCCGAAAAGCTCGGCGGCGTCGACTTCGTCGGCCGGCCGGTCGACCCGCTGCGGCCGCTCGAGCGCGCCGAGGACAAGATCCGCCGCGCGCAGCGGCGGGAGATCGCCGCGGCCCGGCGCGACTACAACCGCCAGGTCGCGCGCTAGAGGCGCAGTCCGCGGCGGTCGGCCTGCCGGCTGCCGGCGATCGCCCCGTTCAAGCCGCCGCCGCAGAAGCGAGCTCGACGAAGCAGCGCGAGCAGGAGCTCGAGAAGGTCGCCAAGGACCTCCGCGACGAGAGCCCGCTGATCGCGGACGACCGGCGCTCGGTCGTGATCCCGGGGCACCTCGCGACCCAGGACGTCGAGGACGACGGCGGCGCGGCGGCCGAGGACGCGAAGCGAGAAGCTCGACTCCGATCGCTTCGAGGTCGGGATCGGCGGCTTCGCGCCCAGCTTCAACGAGGTGAACGACCAGACGCGCGACGACCTGACGAAGGCCGAGCTGATCGCGTTCCCGCTCCTGGCGATCATGCTCCTCGTCGTCTTCCGAGGCGTGATCGCCGCGCTGATCCCGCTCCTGATCGGCGTCGTCTCGATCCTCGGCACGCTCTTCGCGCTCCGCATCATGGCCGAGCTCGTCGACACGTCGCTCTTCGCGCTCAACATCGCGACCGCGCTCAGCCTCGGCCTCGCCGTCGACTACGCGCTCCTGATGGTCTCGCGCTACCGCGAGGAGCTCGAGCGCGAGGGCGCGACCCAGGAGGCGCACCGGCGCACCGTCGCGACGGCGGGGCGGACCGTCCTCTTCTCCGGCCTCACGGTCGCGGCCGCGATGATCGCGCTGATCGTCTTCCCGCAGCGGTTCCTCTACTCGGTCGCCGTGGCGGGCGCGACCGTGGCGATCCTCGCGTCGGTCGTGACGCTCCTCGCCGTCCCGGCCTTGCTCGCCCTCCTGGGCGAGCGGATCAACTCGCTCTCGATCCGCCGCGGCCCCGCGGTCTCGGACGCCTCGGACGGCTGGTACCGCCTCGCCTGGGCGGTGATGCGCCGTCCGGTGACGGTCGCGCTCGCGACGACGGCCTTCCTCCTCGCCGCCGCGGCGCCGCTCCTCGGCACGATCCTCACGGGCCCGAGCGCCGAGGCGGTGCCGCCCGAGCCAGCCGTCCTACGTGGTGAACGAGTACGTCACCGACCACTACGACCGCTCGCTGGGCGAGGGGATCACGGTCGCCGTCGACGGCGAGGCATCCGAGCGACGAGCTCGCCGCGCTTCGCAAGCGCATCCGCGCGCATCGACGGCATCGAGGGCGGCACCGAGTTCGACCGCGCCTCGCCGACGCTCGCCTACGCGACCTTCGCGCCCGACGGAGAAGGCGCTCTGGCGCGCACGCAGGACGCGGTCAGGGAGATCCGCGACGCGCGAGGTGGGCGAGGCCGAGGTTCTCGTCTCGGGCAACACCGCCCGCTTCATCGACCAGAAGGAGAGCCTGATCGAGCACACGCCCGCTCGTGGTCGCGATCGTCTGCGCGACGACGCTCTTCCTCCTCTTCATGCTGACCGGCTCGATCATCCTGCCGATCAAGACGCTCATCATGAACACGCTCACGCTCGCCGCGAGCCTCGGGCATCCTCGTCCTCGCCTTCCAGGAGGGGTGGCTCGACCGGGATCCTCGACTACACCGGGCCGATGGCGATCGAGGTGACGAGCCTCGTCTTCGTCTTCGCCGTCACCTTCGGCCTCGCGACCGACTACGCGGTGCTCGTCATGGCGCGGATCAAGGAGCAGCACGACCTCGGCGCCTCGAACGAGGAGGCGGTGGCGATCGGGATCGGGCGGACGGGCCGCGTGATCACCGCGGCGGCGCTCATGATCTCGGTCGTCTTCCTCGCCTTCTCGGTCAGCCAGATCTTCTTCATGAAGCAGATCGCCGTCGCGCAGGCGGCGGGCGTCCTGATCGACGCGACGATCGTCCGCGCGCTTCTCGTGCCCGGCGCTGATGCGGATCCTGGGCGAGGCGAACTGGTGGGCGCCCGGTCCCCTCGCGCCGCTTCCAGGAGCGCTACGGCTTCCGCGAGGGCTGACGCTCGATCCTCGGCTCGAGGCTGAGGTCGCGCTCAGTAGGTTCTTCGGTGCCGCCCCTCGTTCTCCTCCTCATCTCCTTCGCCGTCATCCTCGCCGGCGCCCTCCTCTTCACCAACGCGGTCGAGTGGATGGGCCACCGGCTCGAACATGGGCACGGGCGCCGTCGGCTCGCTCCTCGCCGCGGTCGGCACCGCGATGCCCGAGACGCTGATTCCCGATCGTCGCGATCGTCGGCGGCGCCGAGGGCGCCGAGGAGGTCGCGGTCGGCGCGATCATCGGCGCGCCCTTCCTGCTCGCGACGATCGCGATGGGCCTGGTCGGCGTCTCGGCGTCTCATCTACAAGAACCGCCGCGAGCAGGGCACCGAGCTGCAAGGCCCACGGGCCCACGCTCGAGCGCGACCTGCGCTTCTTCCTGATCTTCTTCGCGCTCGGGATCGCGCGTCGGCGCCGCGCCGCTTCCCACCTGGGCGCAGATCCCGCTCGTGATCCTCTTCGTCGGCGCGTACGGCACCTACGTGCGGCGCACGCTCCGCGAGGGCGGGGACGTCCAGGAGGCCGAGGACATCGGCCCGCTCATCCTCGACCGCACGCCCCACCAGGGACGATCCCGAAGCTCCACCTGATCGTGATCCAGCTCGTCGCCGGCCTGGCCGCGATCGTCGGCGGCGCCCACCTCTTCGTCGAGGAGCTCCTCCACGTCGCCGAGGACATCGGGATCGAGCCGCTCGTCCTCTCGCTCATCCTCGCGCCGCTCGCGACCGAGCTGCCCGAGAAGGCGAACTCGTTCTTCTGGGTCCGGGACGGCAAGGACGCGCTCGCGCTCGGGAACATCACCGGCGCGATGGTCTTTCAGTCCACGATCCCGATCGCGATCGGGCTCCTCCTCACCGAGTGGGACCTCGACCGCTTCGCGGTCGTCTCGGGCGTCCTCGGCCTCGTCGGCGGCGCGATCGCCTACTACGAGATCCACGGCAAGAGCCGCTTCTCGCTGCCGGCGGTCCTCGCCTGGATCGGCCTCTTCATCGCCTTCCTGTTCTACGTGCTCGCGTCCTGATGGCCGACTACGGCACGGACGTCGCCTACATCCACGACGCGGGCTTCCTCGACCTCGCCGCCGAGGCGACGCCGTTCGTGGTCGCGCCTGCTCGCCGAGCGCGGGGTGGAGCGAGGGGCGCGTGATCGAGCTCGGCTGCGGCTCGGGCGCGACCGCCGCGGCGCTGTCGGAGGCCGGCCACGAGGTGCTCGGGATCGACGCCTCGCGCGCGATGGTCGCGCTCGCGCGGCGCCGCGCGCCCGAGGCGCGCTTTCGCGTCGGCTCGTGGGTTGACGAGCCGATCCCCGAGTGCGACGCGGTGCTCGCGATCGGCGAGGTCCTCGGCTACGTCGGCTCGGCCGACGGGCACCAAGGCGGAGCTTCGCGACCTCTTCGGGCGCGTGCGCTCGGCGCTTCGCCCCGGCGGGCTCTTCGTCTTCGACCTGGCGACGCCCGGGCGCGTGCCGACCGGCGAGGACTCGGCCTTCCGCGCTGGGCGACGACTGGGCGATCCTCTACACGGCCCAGGAGGACGCGAAGGGCCGAAAGCTCCAGCGCCGGATCACCACGTTCCGGCGGATCGCGGGCGGCGCGACCTACCGGCGCTCCGAAGAGGTCCACCGCCTCCGGCTCTGGCGCTCGCGGCGAGATCGAGGAGATGCTCCGCGACGCGCGCTTCAAGGTGCAGACGCGCCGCGGCTACGGCGGGCGCTCGTTCGCGCCGGGCCACCGCGTGTTCGTCGCGCGGGCCTAGCTCACCCGCTCGCGACCTCGGCTCCGAGCGGCCGTCCGCGCAACGGACGTGGGTCGATTTCTTCCCGCTATCCGGGAACTGGACGGCCCACGTCCCCAGAGCTGCGGGCGAGTCACAAACTTCGCGCTATTTGCGAACAAGCGCGAGAGGTTTGCGCAACTTTCGAGCTGCGAGCGCGCAGTGCGTCGGCTCCGCGATTTACGGTCTGAGCTCAAGACTTGCCGACTTGGGGGGCGCGAATAGCGTCGGTGGGGTTCGAGGTAAGTACGGGATGGGTTACGGATCAACGATCAGCATCAGGCGCGCGCCGACCGCGGCATCGGCGGAGCGCGACCGTGCGAGTGGCACGAGCGTGCGAGCGCTCTATACGAGGAGCTTCGCCGTCCTGCGACGGGACTGATTCGGCGGGCGTACGGATCGACGTTCGCGACTCCGAGATCGAGGACATCTACTCGAACGCGTGGCTCGGCACGCTCCGTGCGCTCGAGCGAAAGCACGCCGAGCTGAGCGACGACGAGGTGCGCTCGTACCTGCTCACGGCTGTCGCGAATCACGCGAGCAAGGAGATTCGCAGGCGCCGGACGCAAGCCGGTCGCGCCGCTCGAGGCCGCCGGCGCGGTTGCCGAGGTGAGGACTCGCTTCACGAGCGAGCGGAGGCGACGGAGTCGACGCCACCTGACGCGCGACCTCTTGTCGAGCCTGCCGCCGCGCCGCCGGGCGGTGATGCTGCTTCGCTACGGCTGGGAGCTCGAGCCGAATGAGATCTGCGGGATGGTCGAACGGCCTGTCGCCTCGCGCGTATCGCAAGGAGATCACCAAGGGCGTCGATGACCTGGCGGAGCGCATCAAGCTCGTCGACGAGGCGAATGGTGCGAGGAGCGAGAGCCGTCTCTCAAGGCGTTCGCGGCCGGCATCGCGACCGACGATCAGGCGCTCCAGGCCGAGCGCCACATCTCGCATTGCCGAAGCTGCAACGAGTTCGTGGGCAAGCTCTCGGGCCACCTGCACGACGTTGGCTCGTCGATCCTCCTGCCGGGCGCGCTCGAAGGCGCTGGACGGACACTCGAGCGTCCTCGAGAAGGTCAGGATGCGTTCGACGGGCGCGGGCGAATCTGCGTTCCGGAACGGTGTCTCGCTCCGAGACGGCGGAGGGGGTCTCGCTTGCACGGCGCACGTGGTGCCGGGAGCCGCCGGAGCCGGGATCCTCGCAAAGCTTTCCGGCCTTGGCGGAGCGGGCACAAGGCCGCGCTCGCGTGCGCGGGAGGCTTGTCGCGGTGTCGGCCTGCGTCGTGGCGGGGTTGGCCGCTCCCCGCTGCCGGGCTCGCCGGACACTCGATCAAGGATCGCGCCGACAAGATCCCGCCGCTCGCCAAGATCGTCGGCGACGTGCGTCCGCCGTCGCAGGCGCACAGTTGGCGGCTCCGCGCCGCCTCACAGCGACGCGAGGACACCCGCGAGGCAGAGCCCGAGTCGCCGCGTCGAGTCATCCGCGCAACCGCCAGATGCTCGACTCGAGTACACCCGCCGGAACGGCCAGGAGCTAGGTGTCGAAAGCGCTGCCCAGCCCGCTCGGCACGCCGCCGCCGCAGACCAGTCCGGGCTCAGGCCACGGCGCGGTCGCGCAGGAGTTCGGGCCGTGAGGGCTCGCGGGTTTGGTTGACCGCGCTCGTTGCGTCTCTCGCTGTGCTGGCCGACAGCGCGGCATGCGAGTGGCGGCACGTACGACGTCGTCTTCTGTGACAGCCTCAAAACCGAGTCTTCGGCGGCGACGATCGACACGACCAACTCGTTCTCGGCGCAGGTCCCGTTGCAATGACCCGAGCAACGAACTTCGCGGTCAAGATCGAGAACGTCGCAACGGACGACGCACGGGCGGTCCGCGCGGGCGGCTGTGGGCGGTCGACGAGCCGCTCGGAATCACCGGCGTCGAGCTCGAGGGTAGGCTACGCCGGGCGGACGGCTATAGATCCGACCTTACATGGCGGACGAGCAGAGGCGCGCACGCACATCGTCGCCATCGGGAGGTCACGGGTCTGGATCGTTCGAGGCTTACGAGTGGAGCGGCAAGCCGCAGCGCCGTTTCGTCGCGGAGCTCGAATGCACCGAAGCCCAAGCTGCCCCGAGTCAGAGCAAGCGCGCACCTGGGTACGCGATCTGCGGTTCACGGTCGCGGATGACGCGGATCCGGAGGTTGAAGTGGGCTTGGCAGTTGCTTGAGGATCGGTGGCTAAGAGGGGATGCACAGCTTTTGCTCGGCGGACAAGCGATCGTGGGTTCGGGCCTCGCAGACCTGTTCGTCAATGTCAATGAGAGCCCTGCGGTGAACGCCGATGCCTGCCTGTCGCTGGCGAGCTCTCGCCAGGCTCGCGTCTGCATTCACCCCTTGTGGCATCTCTCAGTCGTACGTCCAAAGTTCTTGCGACTGAGCGCATCCGTTCGTTAACGGGGTCAATGAGGTTCGGTCTTGCGCTGGAGACTTCGCGGCGAACATGCAATGCCTAAACCATCAGGTTCTCGTCGACAACGAGTCGCCCGTAGCCTCTTCGCGATGCAGGATCCGGAGGATCCTGAGCTGATCCGGGTGCCCGTGCAAGATGCAGTTCTCCGGGCTGGCAGAGTGGCGCAATCTACTTCCGCCTCCAGGGAACGACCGACTGGCATCCACTGTTCACCCAGAAGCTCGCCGGGGAGCTACAGGCCCGAGTCGACTCAGCCGCCGAGGCGCCCGGGCACGTACGAGTTCATGGCGACTGCGACCGATGTTGCGGGCAACTCTTCGGAGACCCTCTGCAGGGAAGACGGTTCGCCAATGACGCTTGCAGTTTCCGCTCGCGCTCCGGCGTCGACCTGAACGCTCACATCGAGCCCGGCGGATCGAAGCGGACGACTCTCGCTACGGAAAGAGCGCCAGCGTTGAGGGTCGTCTGCTGGACGCGGCCGGTGAGCCGCTGGCGGACAAGCCCGTCGTCGTCGACGAGGACTTCGGCGAGGGAGCGCTTGATCGACCATCGCGTTCGAACCGTGATGACCGACGAGACGGCCGCTGGTCGTCCAAGCTTCCCGCGGGGCCGACGCGGTCGGTCTCGGCGCACCTACGAGGGCGACCAGCGCTACCTGGACGACGACGTGTCGCAGGCCGGGCGACTGGTCGTGCGAACTGGCGCCAGGCTGGGTCTTACGCGAAAGCGCGTGCCGGAGGGCAACGCGACGACCTTCACCGGACGGATCGAGCGGCTCGGTGCGCGCATTCCAGCGCGCGGAAAGCTCGTCCAGACTCCAGTACCAGGATCCCGACATCGGGTCGCTGGTCGACCGTCCGCAATCCGTTCCGAACGAGGTCCGATGGTCGCTTTCGCTTCAAGTACGGGTTCGGCACGCACTACGTCCACGGATGTGGCGATCCGCTTCCGCTTGAAGGTGCCCTCCGAGCGTGGGCTGGCCGTATCGAGGTACGCACACGCGGGCGCGCCGCGTTATCGTCGAAGCGCGCCAATGATTCGACGACACATCACCTACGCGAACGTCACAGCGACGCTCGCGCTCGTTCTTGCGGCCGGGACTGGGGCCGTTTACGCGGCGGGTGAGATCGGTCTCGCGCAGATCGACGAACAACTCGGTCCGGACGCAGGACCTGAAGGATCGGCGGGCGTGACGGGCGAGGACGTGCGGCGAAACACGCTCGGCGGGGCGGAGATCGACGAGGAGTCGCTGGTGGGCGATCGGATCGTCGATCTCGCAGGGGACGCAGGCGGGGAACTGCGATCCACCGGACTCCGTCTTCAGCGACTGTGTTGCGGAATCTGTCGACCTTGAAGTCGCCGAGCCAGCTTGCTGGTGACCGCCACCGGTGGCTTCTACAGCGAAGCCGACGGCGCGAGGCCGAATGCGAGATTCGGGTCGACGGCAGCGACGCAAGCCTGTCTGACGGCCCAGGCGAGGTCACGGACAACACCAGCTGTCTGGCCACCGACGGATTCGCTCGAACGCTTGTGACCGACGCAGCTCCCGGCCGGAGCTCACACCGTCGCGCTAGCGTGCCAGCAACTCGGTGCGGAGGATGCTCGGATTCGCGCTCCCACGATCGCGGTCATCGCGGTGCTCGACCGGCTGACGCTGATCGCAGCCCTCGCCCTACAGCTCGTAGCGCTTGAGATCCTCGTCGAGCCGCTCGCGGTCCGCGGCCGTTTCGCCTGGCGTGTGGCGCTCTGGTTTCGCTCTGCGGGAGCGAAGTGCCACGCCAGCGGCGGACGCCGACGAAGGCGAGCCGCGCCGCCGGCCAGGACGGCCAGGCCCGGCACCACCCAGGCGGCGAGGTCGAAGCCTTCGGTGCTCGGGGTCGGCGAGGACCTCGGGGCCGAACTCGGCGACCAGCTCGTCCTTGATCTCTTCCTTCGTGAGGCCCTGGGCGATGAGCTCGCGGATGAGCTCGCGCTCGTCGATTGCCTGGCGGGGAGTCGGAGGCGAGCTCGAGGGTCGTGCCGCAGACCGGGCACATCACCTCGTCCTCGACGTCGGGGAGGGTGGTCTGGGGCTCGGCCGACTGCGCGAGAGCCGATGCCGCCGCCGATGAGCGAGCGCCATGCAGCGCGGTGGCGACGGGCACTGAGCGCTCGCGCGACCAGCAGGCGCGGTCTCAGGCCGCCCTCGATCAGGGGGAGGATCTCGGTCTCGAGGATCTGCGGCGTCGACGGGGCCGGGGCGGAAGTAGGCGACCTTGCCCTCGGGGTCGACGAGGATCGTCTCGGGGACGCCGGTGGCGCCGAGCTCGTCGGCGTAGTCGCCCGAGCCGTCGCGGATCGAGGGGTAGTTGAGGCCGAACTCCTCGACGAACTCGAGGCCGTCGGGCGGTTCCGTCCTGGGTCTGGATGCCGAGGACGGTGAAGTCGCCGTCGCGCCCGTGCTCGCGCTGGAAGTCGACGAGGTCGGGCGACTCGTCCTTGCACGGCCCGCACCACGAGGCCCAGATGTTGACGAGGACCCACTGGCCGCGGTAGTCCTCGAGCGACGCGGTCTGGCCGGCTTCGGGCGATCCCTCGGGCGCGAGCACCTCGAGCTCGGTCGCCGGGCGCGGCCTCGCCGACCTCGAGCGCCTGCTCGCCCTTGGTGACGACGCCGAAGCCGAGCAGGGCGATCACGCCGAGCACCGCCATCACCGCTGCGAAGGTCTTTCCGCTCACCTGGCAAAGCGTAGGGAGGAGGAGTAGTGTCCCGGACATGCGCTTAGGGGAAGCGTTGACAGCACGGGCGGGGGCGTTCGCCCCGTCGATGAGATCAAGAAGCACAGCGGCGCTAGCCGCCACCATCTTCCTCCTCGCGTGCGCCGACGCTCGCGCTGGGCTCCCGATCGTCGTGAACGAGGCCGGCGACGAGAGCGATCCAACCCAGGACACGACCTGCGACGTCGCGGCGGACCCCGGGCCTCAGTGCACGCTTCGGGCGGCGATTGAAACAGCGAACGTCGGCGCGGGATTGGACCTCGTGCACTTCGCAATCCCCGGCTCGGGTGTCCACACCATCGAGGTCGACTCGCCGCTGCCGAGCGCGACGGCTCAGCTCGTCATCAACGGATACACCCAGACCGGGGCCTCCGCCAACTCGAACGACATGCCGCTCCCTATCACCGCGGAGCTCAAGATCTTCCTCGACGGCGATGCGCTTTCGGGCAGCAGCGCGGGACTCAGGTTCGACCCGGGCTCGGCCGGCAGCTTCGTCACCGGGCTCGCGATCGGCAACTTCCCTGCGGCCGCCGTCCGCGCCGAGGTGCCGGTCACCGTTCGAGGGAACTTCCTGGGCACAAACGCCGCCGGGACCAAAGCTCGGCCGAACGTCCTGGGCTTCTTCGGGTCGACTGGCGCGGTCAACGCGACGGTTGGCGGCCCTGACTTCGAGGATCGCAACCTGATCTCGGGAAACACGGCGGAGGCCATCGTCACGAACGCGGCGCTGAGCGCGGAGGGCAACTACATCGGCACCGAGCGCGACGGAAAGTCACCGCTTCCGAACACCACCGAGGAGGAGCTCTCTTCCGTGCTGCTCGCGGGCGACGGCTCGGACAAGATCCAGCGAAACTTGATCGCCAACTCCTCAGGCCCCGGGATCTCGATCCCCAACGAGAACGCCGGCTCGCTTCTTTCGGCGAATCGCATGTTCGGAAACGAAGGGCTTGGCATCGACCTCGGCGACGACGGCGCCACCCCAAACGACGACCTCGACTCCGACTCGGGCCCCAACACTCTTCAGAACTATCCGGTGATCACGCGCGCCAAGCGCACCGGGGGGACGACAACGGTCGAGTTCAGTTTCAATTCGGTGCCGAATGAGAACTTCATCCTCGAGTTCTTCCAGGCCGACGGCAAATCGAGGCAGGGCAAGGTCTTCCTTGGTGGCACGGGCGCTTCGACCGGCCCAAACGGCGAGGTCGCGAGCTCCCTGGAGTTCGCGATGCCCAAGAAGCGTAGGTTCGTGACCGCGACCGCGACCCGAATCGCGGCGGGCGACCTAGGCGCGACCTCTGAGTTCTCGAAGCCGAGGAAGGTGAGGTAACACGCAAGTGGCATCCGCGGCATGAGGGCGGGAATGGCGAAGGGAATCGCAGGGGTCTTCGCGTTGACCCTGGTCGCGGCGAGCCAAGCGCATGCGGGGGTCTCCTACGTCGTCAACTCGGCGGGCGACCGAAGCGATCTCAGTCCCGGCAGCAACGGCTGCGACGTGTCAGCGCTTGCCGGCAGCCAGTGCACACTGCGCGCGGCGATCGAGGATGCGAACGTCGCCCCAGGCTCCCAGGACGTCGACTTCGCGCTCGGATCGACGGGCGTGGCGACGATCACGGTCGACTCGCCGCTTCCGACGATCTCGGACGGCGTCGACATCAACGGCTATACGGAGCCGGGGGCCTCGCCCAACACGCGGCCTTTCGGAAAGCCGCTAGACACCCAGATCGAGATCTTCATCAACGGCTCGGAGCTCAATCCTCTCGAGGGCCCAGGACTGCGGTTTGGTTCTGGCTCGGCGGGAAGCAGCGTGCGCGGGCTCGCGATCGGCAACTTTCCGCTGGCCGGGATCATTGGCGAGGTGCCGGTGTTCATCGGGGGCAACTTCCTGGGGACCAACGCGGCCGGCATCCAGGCACGGCCCAACACCGAGGGGTTCTTCGGATTCGGCGGAAACGGAACCTTGATCGGAGGTCCTGACCCTCCCGATGCCAACCTGATCTCGGCCAACGCGTTCGGCGGCGTCATCACGAATCCCGGCGTCAGGGTCGAGGGCAACTACATCGGCACCACGAGGGACGGCAAGGCGTTTCTAGGGAACGGCCATGGTGGCGACGGGGCGGCTTTGCAGCTCGCTTCAAATACCGTGAGCAACACTGTCACCAGGAACATCATCGCCCATTCCGATGGAGCGGGGATCGACCTCACCAACGTCGGCCCCGGCTCACTTTTCTCCCGCAACGTGATCTTCGGCAATCGAACGATCGGGATCGATCTGGGTGGGGACGGCACTACGCCGAACGACTCCGGGGATGCGGACGCTGGGCCGAATCAGCTCCAAAACTTCCCCGTGCTGACATCGGCAAAACGGAGATCCGGCCAGACAAAAATCAAAGGCGAGCTCGACAGCACCGCGAGCGAGGACTTCGTGATCGAGTTCTTCGAGGCCGATGGCAGGAAGCGGCAGGGCAAGCGGTTCCTAAACGACGTGGCGGTGAGCACGGACTCAAGCGGGCAGGCGTCCTTCAGGCTCACCGCAAACAAGCCCAAGGAGGGCAAGCGGGTGGTCGCGACGGCCACGCGGATCGGGAGCGGCATTCCTGGCGCGACGTCGGAGTTCTCGAAGCCGCGGAAGGTCAAGTAGCACTTCCGCCCGCGCCGAGTCGCTCTAAGATCGAAGAAGCCCGCGGGAGTAGCTCAGTTGGTAGAGCACCAGCTTCCCAAGCTGGGGGTCGCGAGTTCGAGCCTCGTCTTCCGCTTCGGACATGCGACGCCGGCCCGCCCGGGATGGGCCGGCCGGCGCCATTGGTCCGATCAGTCCGTTTTGCGCTTCGCCTTCGTGTTCTCGGCTGCCTCCTTGAGGCGCCGAGCTTCGTCGGCGGCGTTCAGGGCTGCCTCCTTGACCTCGAGGGCGTCCGCCTTCGTCTCGAGCTGTTCGAGGCGGTCCTTCTTGGCGCGCTCCTCGGTCGTGGCCTTTGAAGACTGAGCCTTCGCTCGCGCCGACCGCTTGCGGCTCTCGGCGCTCTGGGCGGCCTTCGCCTTGCGATCCTTCTCTTGCTCTTTGGCCGTCTCTCGCTTCCGCTTGGCATCGGCGGCAGCCTTCTTGCGGCGCTTCTCGGCCTCCGCCCGCTTTTCCTCGGCTCGCGCCTCGGCGTCCTCGACCCTGGTGTCCGCACGCTCACGGAGTCGCGTCGCGCGATCCCGTTCGTCCGCTGCGGTCTCGCGCCGGTTGGCGTCCTCGCGAAGGCCCGGATCGCTCAGCACCGTTGCGGCAGCACCGCGTACAGCTGCGTCCGCCCGGTCGACGACCTGTCCGATCGACGCGCTTGCGCGGCCGTCGGGTGCAAGCGCCAGAACCTTGTCGGCGGGGAGTCGCGCGAGCTTCAGCGCGCCGTCAACTGCCTTGCCTGGAATGGTCTCGGTCATGAGGTCTCCTTTGGGTCGATCGCGTCCGCGCGGGCCTCTGCCCGGCGCGCTTCCTGTTCGAGCTCGGTGGCCTGGGCGGATTCGCGGCGCTCCTCAGCCTCGGCGCCCTGAGCCTGGCTCTTCGCCCGCTCCTCCTCGGTCTGGCGCTGTGCCTCGGCGTCGGAGATCTGCGCCTGAGCGTCTTGGTCGGCCTTCGACTGGGCCTCGGCGAGGTCCTGCTCCGCGGATGCCTCCGCCTTCTGCTCCTCGACCTCGGCGCGAAGCTCCTCGGCCTCGACCTTCGTCTCGGCCTGTTCGCGCTCGAGCTCTGCCTCCTGCTCGAGCTGGGTGGCTTCGGATCGAGCTTCGACGGCATCGAGGCCGGCCTCGCCCTGAGCCTGCTGGAGCCTGCCCTCGCGCGCCAAATCGTCCTTGTCGAGCGCCTCTCCGGCAAGTTCCTTTGCCTTGCCCACTACCTTGCCGGCGATTCCGCCTGTGGTGCGCTCGGGTGTTTCTGGGTCTGTCATCGGTTCCTTTCGTGGAAGTCTGAGAAGAGGAGGGCTATGCGAGCGTTCCTCGAGAACTGCTGATTCGATCGCGCCTGAAGCCCGAGGGATTCGTCCCCCGTGATCGTTGAGTAGAGCGCAACCTTCCGATACCCACCTAGGCCAGCGCCAAGCGGCGGCGCGCTCAGAGCGTTACTCGTGCTGATCGAGGCGAGCGGGGCCCGGCATGACGCTGGACCCCGCTCCCCGGTAGGCCGCGGCTAGAGGCGGCGCGTCTGCGTCTCGCTTTCGCGACCGTGGCTCGAGTGCGTGGACTCAGGGCCCTCCTTGATGACCTGAGCAGCCGCGCGGACGCGGTCACCAAAGCCCTCTTGCCCGCCTGAATGTGCCTGCTCGCTATACGGGTCGCGGCTGCCTGCCTTGGCCAGACCGCGCGCGATCATGTAACCGATGGTGAGAAGGGTGGCGTAGAGCCAGACCTTGTCGGCGCCGAAGCCGCCACCGTCGGACGATGCAACATCGTCGCCGCCGTCGGCTACCGCTCCAGCGATCAGGAGCGCGATGAGAACCACCACGTAGGCGACGAACTCCGTCGTCTTGAACGCTTGCTTCGTCTCGGTCGAGAGTCTGCGGCCGGCGGACGGCGAGCGTCCGTAGCTTCCTGCCTCCATTGAGTACTCCTTTGAGTGTTGAACCAATCTTTGCGATCCGTTCGGTTGCGCCCGGATACCCAAAGTGAGGGGGTTTATCTATTCGACGAGACGTCCGACAGGTCGATCGCGAAGAAGCTAGAAAGCTCTGATCAAGAGGTTCAGGAGCACCGTGAGGATCACCGAGAAGAGCAGCGAGGTGATGAGGCAGCCAGGCATGAAGCGCACCTGCATGCCGGTGCCGCCCAGCCCGCCGCCACCGAGCGCAGAGCTCTGAGGCGCAGGGGACGCGCCGCCGAGCTGGCGCTCGCGGATCTTTCGCACCGCGAAGACGATCACGAGCGCGCAGAGAACAGACAGGAGAATCCCTGGCCCTGCCTCGCTATCGAAGAGGTAATAGGTGATGAGACCGGCGATCAGCGAGCCGGCGACGCCTACGAGCATCGTCTGGAAGATGCTCATCGGGTCGCGGCCGGGAAGCCCCAAGCGGGCAAGCGCGCCGACTAGGAGACCGGTGCCTGCCAGGGCGAGTATGTAGAGAACCGTGTCCATCAGAATGCCTGCGCGGGCTGGCGCGCGGAGTCGGGCCGGAGTCGCGCGATCGCCTCGCGGAAGTCATCCTCGGTGACGGCCGGTGATCCTGAGGTCTCTGAATCCTCGCGCGCCATCGCGACGAGAGCGGCCTCCTGGCAAAGGCCTTTGAGGTCAGCGGGCGAGAAGCTCTCGGTCTCGGCTGCGAGCGCAGTCATGTCCACGTTCACCGTCGGCATGCGCGCGGCATGAAGCTCGAGGATCGCGAGGCGGCCTTCCTCGTCCGGAAGGCCGAGCACGATCGTTCTCGACAGACGCCCGCCGCGAAGCAGCGCGGGGTCGAGTTGATCAGGGCGGTTGGTCGCTCCCACGACGAACACGCCGTGCTGGCCCGAGACTCCGTCGATCTCGGCGAGAAGCTGATTTACCTGACCGTCGTTCACCTCGACCTCGCCGCGACGGCCGGCGACCGCGTCGATCTCGTCGATGAAGACGATCGAGGGCCGGTTGTCGCGGGCCCTGTCGAAGAGCCGCCTGATGTTGCCCTCGGACTCGCCCACCCATTTGGACATCACGTCCGCACCCGAGATGGGATAGAACGAGCAGCGGGCCTGCGCGGCGAGCACCTTCGCCACCGACGTCTTGCCGGTGCCCGGCGGCCCTGCAAGGAGGAGGCCGGTCGGAGGGTCGACCCCGAAGCGCCGCGCGGACTCGGGATCCTCGATCACGGACTGAAGCTGTTGGAGCTGGTGCTTCAGGGTCGGGGGCAGAACCAAGGAATCCCATGTCCAGTGCTCGATCATGGGCCGGTCCTGGCCGCCGTGGCGCTCGATCGCGTCAAGGAGGTGCTGGGTGCTCAGGCGCACCTCGTCGCCGGTCTGCGTTGCCTGCCGGAAAGCTTCGAGGGCTGCCGTGTCGACGATCTTCGAGATCACCGCCGGGGTCATGCCCTCCGTCCTGACGACCATGTCATCGAGATTGAGCCCTGAGGCGGTGGGGCGCTCTGAGAGCTCGACATCGAAGATCGCGCGGCGAGCCTCGGCATCCGGCAGGTCGATCCTGATGTGGCGGTCGAAGCGCCCGGGGCGGATCACAGCCGGATCGAGATGCTCGATGCCGTTCGTCGCGGCCATCACGAGGAGTCGGCGCTCTCCGCGGATCGCCTCGAGCGACGTCAAGAGTTGGTTGACGGTCTTTCTCGCCTCCTGGTCCGGCGAGCCTGAGCGCCGCTGTGCGACGGAATCGAACTCGTCGAAGAAGAGCAGGCAAGGCAGATTCTGAAGAGCCGTCTGAAAAGCCTTGTCGATGTTCTGCGCTGAGCCTCCCTGAAGGGATGACACCAGATCGCCGGTCGAAACGTGCATCAAACTGAGGCCGTACTCGCCCGCCGTCGCTCTGGCGACGAACGTCTTGCCGACGCCCGGCGGCCCATGGAGGAGGACGCCGTTCCACTCGATGCCGTAGCGCTCCGCGTCGTCGGGATGCTCGAGCACGAGGCCGATGGTGTCCCGAAGCTCCTGCTTGAGCTCCTCCATCCCGCCTACGTCGTCGAAGGTGGCGAGATCGCCAGGATGCTCAACGTCGAAGTTGCCGCCGCCGCCGCTCATCCCGCCCATCGAGCCGAATAGCTGGCTCAGGGGACTCTGCGGGCGAGCGGTCGCAGTTTCTTGGCGAGGCGCGCTGCGGCGCTCGGCAGCGGTGCTCGCCGCGGGCTCCTCCTCGGCGGGAACCGGGTCGGGCTCGACGTTCGACATGTCCACCCACTGACCGGTACGTTCGTCGAACACGAGTGAGCGCGTCCAGCCGCCCGACCCGCTCAGGAGCTGGTCGAAGAGGCCGCCGAAGGGCAGCCCGGCGAATGGCGAGGCGGCCGAAGGATCGCCTCCGCTCGCGCGGCGCGCTTCTTCTTCACGGCGGCGCCGCTCTTCCGCCTCACGCTTCTGGCGCTGATTCGAGCGCGCGAAGCTCGCGACAAGGAGGAGCAGGACCACGCCGAGGACGATGAACGTGACCATCGGGCTCAGGTACCCACAAAGAAGTTCTCGAAGCGCCCCGAGACGGCGCCATTCGCGCAAAGAAAAGGCCCGGCGGTTGGCCGGGCCTTCTCATTACGTTCAAGCCGTTCGGGGGCTAGGTGCGGCGCTCGAGGTCTGCGACCTCGTCGGCCTTCTTGTCGGCGCGCTCGTCGGCGCGTTCGAGCTCTTCCTTCTTCTCGCCCTTACGCTCCTCGTCGAGGCCTTCGCGCCGCGTCTCGGAATCGCCGGTGACGTCGCCGGCTACTTGCTTTGCCTTACCAGTGATCTTGTCTGTTATTCCCATATCCCGCCTTTACCCGGGCTGACGGGCGCTAACCCGCTCTGGACGTACCATTCGCTACATGAGGAGGCGGTTTTGGTGCCTGATCTGGGCATTCGCGTGCGTGGCTCTTGCGGGATGCGGAGCCAGCGACGGTTGGTGAGCGAGGAGCGGACCGAGATGTGGGGCCCTCCGATCGACTTCCAGCACTATGAGTTGAACCTGAGTCGGGCCGGCGACAGTTAGGGGGTCCGCGCGCTGGGGTACAAACCCTGGCATGAGAATGCGAAGGCAGCGTGGCTGAGGGGAAGCTTCCCGGCGACGCAGAGGAGCGTGCGCCGGACAGCCCAACCGAGCTCTTCGCAAGTCCTCCTGGAAGGACACGCTCAAGCGAACCGTCACTGAGTTCCAGGACGACGGCCTGACCGACTGGGCGGCCGCCCTCACCTACTACGGCGTCCTGGCGATCTTTCCCGGCGCTGATCGCCCTCGTCTCGATCATCGGACTCGCCGGCGCCTCGGCCTCGGACCCGCTGCTCGACAACCTGACGGCTCTCGCGCCCGGCCCCGCGCAGGAGATCGCGACGAACGCGATCCAGACGATCTCCGAGAGCCAGACGAGCGCCGGGCTTCGCCCTCGTCCTGGGGCTCGTGGGCGCGATCTACTCGGCCTCGGGGTACGTCGGCGCGTTCTCGCGCGCCTCGAACGTGATCTGGGAGGTCGAGGAGGGCCGTCCGTTCTGGAAGCTCAAGCCTTGGCAGATCCTGATCACCACGGCGATGCTGATGATGCTCTCGGCGTGCGCCCTCGCCGTCTTCGTCACCGGCCCGATAGCCGAGGACGGTGGGCAACGTGATCGGCGTCGGCGACGAGCGCCGTGCGTCTGGGAAATCGCGAAGTGGCCGGTGATCGCGCTCGTCGTCGCGATGCTCTTCGCCTTCCTCTACTGGTCGGCGCCGAACGTCGAGCAGCCGAAGTTCCGCTGGATCACGCCCGGAGGCATCCTCGCCGTCGTCCTCTGGCTCGCCGCCTCCGGCCTGTTCGCGTTCTACGTGGCGACGTTCTCGTCCTACAACGCCACGTACGGCGCGCTCGCGGGCGTGATCGTCTTCTTGGTCTGGCTCTGGATCACGAACATCGCGATGCTCCTGGGAGCCGAGCTGAACGCCGAGGTCGAGCGCGGGCGCGAGCTCGAAGCGGGCATCCCGATCGAGGACACGATCGCGCTGCCGCCGCGTGAGCCTGCAAGGACGACGAGGACGACGAGCCCGGCGAGGAAGACCAGCCGGCGCGGGGCTGAGCGCTACTTCGGCGCCCAGGTCCGCGTTGATGCGGTCGTTCGCATCGGCGATCTTCTTGGCGATGCGAGCCCGCTCCTCGCGAAGCGCCGCGGCGTCGACCCGGTCGCCGCTCTCGACTTGGGTTCTGACCATGTCCAAGAGGTCGCTGAGCTCGCCGAACGCCGCGGTCAGCTCTTCGTGGCCGGCCTCGGCCTCGGCGGGAACGTCGATCTCGCCCAGCTCTTCGACCGCGGCGTCCGCCTGCTCCTGAGCGTCGGTGAACGCTTTAACGACCTCGCGGTCGGTGCCCGCAGAAGCGGCGGTGAGCGCGTTCGCCGACTCCAGCGCGGTCCCCTGGATCTCGTTCACCGTGTCGACGTAGTCGTTCTTGGTCTCCGCCGAGCTACAGCCGGCCACGGCGATGACCCCAACGAGCCAGACCAGGACGAGGTTGCGGATCTTCACGGTGCCCCCAGGTTCGATAGCGCCGGACCGCGGCATCCTAAGCGCAGGAGCTACCTGAGTGCGCCGAGCGGGATCACGTGGCTGACCAGCCGCGGGTCGGCGCCGTGGAGGTGGACCGCGATCGCGGGCGGGTCGTCGCCCATCCGGAGCTGTCCCTCGCGCCGGAGGTCGAGCTCGACCTGCTGGTGGACCGACGGGCAGATGAAGACCGGGCACGCGCGCCGATCTGCGCGGTCGCCGCGCGGTGGATGTGGCCGGTGACGATGAGCTCGGGCGCGGGTCCGCGCTCGAAGAGCTCGCGAGCGCGTCGCGGTCCTCCTGGGCGAGGCCGATCTCGTCGAACTCGTCGAGGCCGACGCCGACCGGCGCGTGGTGCATCGCGAGGATCGTCGGGCCGTCGGCTGCCGCTCGAGCTCGCGCTCGATCCAGCCGATCCGCTCCGCGCCGATCGCGCCGCCCGGCCTCGCCCTCGATCTGAGGTGTCGACGTTGAGGACCCGAACCGGGCCGCAGTCGACGGCGTAGTCGAGGAACTCGCCGGCGCGCGGCGATGCCCGGGTGGTCCGCGAACGCGGCGCGCAGGTTCTCGCGGCGGTCGTGGTTGCCGGGGATGGGGTGGACGGGCATCGCGAGCGGCGAGAGCAGCTCGCGGACGCAGCTCGTACTCCGCCGGGTTGCCGTCGTAGGTGAGGTCGCCGGTGAGAAGGACCGCGACCGGCGCGGGGTCGATGCGCGCCGACCGCCGCGACCGCCTGCTCGAGCGCCCGCGACCGAGTCCGCGTGCTCGGCGTGGACGCCCGACGTGCGGGTCGGAGATCTGCGCGATCGTCGTGAGTCAGCGCGTGAGGTGTCAGGCACCTTGCGAAACGCTCATGAAACCGGCGGGCGCGCTGTCGGCCCATGGGCTGCTCGGCCTCGAGCTGCGCGGCGAGCGAGAGCAGCGTCACCTCGTCGTTCGGGCGGCCGACGAGCTGGACCGCGAGGGGCATGCCCTGCTTCGAGAAGCCGATCGGCACCGATGCGGCCGGGTTGCCGAGGTGGTTCCACGGGCCCGGTGTAGGGATAGGTGCGCGACATCCCGGTCACGGTGCGAAGCGCGCCCTGGCCGGCCCAGCGCCCGATCTCGACCGCCGGCTCGCCCGTCACCGGCATGACGAGGACGTCGTAGCGCTCGAAGAGCGAGAGGATGCGCCGCGCGTCCTTGCCCTCGCCGCGGCGCGCGCGCTTGACGATCCGCCCGCCGCTCAGCCGCCCGAGCTTCGCGAAGCCGTGGGTGCGGTCCTCGAGCCGCTCCGGGTGGGGCACGCGTCGAACGTCGACCTTGATCCCGTTGAGGAAGCGCGGCGTGAAGTTGTTGCCGATGAGGCCCCAGTCCGGATCGCTTGCGCTCGACCGCGTGGCCGAGCCGGGCGAGGAGCGAGGCCGTGTCCTCGACGCCCTGGGCGACCTCGTCCGCGAGCTTCGCCGGAGCGGCGAGGCGCGGCGGCTTGGTGGACCAGGCGATGCGAAGGCGCCGCGGCGTGGCGTGCGACGCCTCGACGAAGGAGTGGTCGGGCGGCGGGCGGCCCGCCGGGCACGCCGCCGTGGCAGACGTCGAGCCAAAGCGCCGAGTCCTCGACCGTGCGCGTGACGCGAGCCCGTGACCGAGAGGCCGTGCCAGTGCTCGCGCGCGGGCGCGAGCGAGATGCGGTCGCGCTGAGGCTTCAGGCCGAAGAGGCCGCAGAGCGCCGCCGGGATGCGGATCGAGCCGCCGCCGTCGGACGCGGTCGCGCCCGGCGCAGAGGCCGGCGGCCGTCGCCGCGGCGGAGCCGCCGCTCGACCCGCCGGGCGTCCGCGACGGTGTCCCACGGGTTGCGCGTGATTCCCCACGCCTCGGTCTCGGTGAAGCCGCAGATCGCGAGCTCGGGCAGGTTCGTCTTGCCGAGGACGATCGCGCCCGCGGCGCGCAGGCGGCGCACCATCTCGCCGTCGGCCTTGGCCGGCTCGTCGAAGCCGTTCGTGCCCCAGGTCGTGACCTCGCCCTCGAGGTCCTCGGTGTCCTTGACCGCGATCGGCACGCCGGCGAGCGGCATCTCGTCGCCCTCGCCCGTGGCGAGCCGCGCCTCGACCCGCTTCGCGTCCTCGCGCGCGCGGTCGGCGAGGACGACGCGGTAGGCGTTCAGCTCGGGGTCGAGGCGGTCGATGCGGTCGAGGTAGAGCTCGACGAGCTCGGTCGGCGTCACGTCGCCCGCGCGCACCATCTCCGCCTGGCGGGCGATCCCCGCGAACGCCACGTCGCTCATCGAGAGCCAGCCTATGCAGCCGCGGCGCGGCGCATCGGTTGCGGAACGTCCCACGGCATCCCCTATAGGGGTCAGCGTGGGACGTTCGGCGGTCAGGTCGGCTGCGCGGTCGGGCGGATCAGCATCTCGTTCACGTCGACGTGCTCGGGCTGGGAGAGCGCGTACATGACGGCGCGGGCGATGTCCTCGTCCTCGAGCGCGCCCTGTCGGGCCGGTTGTCGAAGAACGGCGTGTCGACCATCCCCGGCTCGATCAGCGTGACGCGGATGCGCGTGTTCTCGTGCATCTGGCGAAGCTCCTGGCGAAGCGCCTCGCCCATCGCGGTCACCGACCACTTCGTCGCCGAGTAGAGCGAGCCGGGAAGCGCGCGGCGGCCGGCGACCGAGCTGGTGATCACGAAGTGGCCCGTCTCCTTTTCGAGCAGGTGGGGGAGGGTCGCGCGGATCGTGTAGGCGACGCCGAGGACGTTCGTGAGGACCATCGAGCGCCAGTGCTCGGGCGACTCCTCGAGGAAGCCGCGCGAGGCGCCGAAGCCCGCGTTCGCGAAGACGGCGTCGAAGCCGCCGAACGCGTCGGTCGCCGCCTTGGCGACGAGGTTCTCGCAGTCCTCCCACTCGGTCACGTCGCAGCGGACGGCGATCGCCTTGTCCGGCCCGCCGAGCTCGGACGCGAGCTCTTCGAGCTTGTCCTCCGAGCGGGCGCCGAGGACGAGCCGGTAGCCGGCCTCGGCGGCGTGGTGGGCGGTTTTCGCACCGATGCCGGTCGAGGCGCCGGTGATGAGCAGGACGGGTTCATCGGCCATGCACACGAAGCTAGCGAGGAGTAGCGTTCCGGCCGAGAGTCACCAACCGGAAGGGGATAGCATGTCCTACGTAAGAGTTGTCAGGTTCACCGACGTGGACCGAGGAGCGCATCGCGGCGCTGCGGCAGCGCATCGATGAGGCCGACGGGCCGCCGGAGGGCGTGACCGCGACCGGCGTCCAGTTCATCCACGACGAGGACCAGGGGACCGCGGTCGTCATTCAGTACTTCGACTCGATGGACGACCTGAAGTCGAGCGAAGAGGTCTTCGAGGCGATGGACCCGGAGCGAGACGCCCGGCACCAGGGCGTCGGTCGACCGCTGCGAGGTCATGGCCGAGCTCGAGCGCCTGAGCGCTCGACATCGCAGGGGCGCGAGAGCGCCCCTGCGATAATTCGGGGTGGCGTGGACCCCGAAAAAAAGCGAAAGATCCGCCTTGTCGTGGCGCTGAGCGTGGCGGTGCTCTTGGCGACGGCGCTGGTCTACACGTCGTTCTCGGCCTCGACCGAGGCGAAGTCGCCGTCCGAGCTCCTGGCCGAGACGCCGGCGGGCTCGGTCGAGGCCTACGGCAAGGTCGTCACCGGAGGAGACGCTGCCCGACGGCTCGCGCGAGTTCGTGATCGCCGACCCCGAGGACGCGTCGCAGACCGTGCCGGTCACCTACGAGGGCCAGGTGCCCGACCCGTTCCGCGAGGGCCGCGACGTGATCGTCACCGGCGCAGATGGTCGACGGCACCCTCGTCGCCGAGAAGGACAGCCTGATCACGAAGTGCCCGTCCAAGTTCTCCGACGAGGCCGAAGAGGACCCGAACATCGTGATCGACGAATCGCTGTGAAGTCAGACGCCTCTTGAGCGTGAGCGCGAGCTTTCGATCGACGCCGGGCTCGCCTGCCTCGTCGGCGCGCTCGCCGCGTTCGCCTACGGCGCCGGCGCCGCGATCTACGGCGGGCGCTCGGGCGACCGGCGCTGGGTCGACTCGGCGCGCCGCGCCGTCTACGCGGCGGCGGTCCTCCTGATCGATCTGCGTCGTCGTGCTCGAGGCGGCGTTCCTTCGCTCCGACTTCTCGCTCGCGCTGGTCGCCGACCACTCCTCGACGACGACGCCGACCCTCTACAAGATGACCGCGCTCTGGGGGAGCCAGGGCGGCTCGCTCCTCCTCTGGGCGTTCGTGCTCTCGATCGCCTCCTCGGGCGTCCTCTTCGCCACCCGCCACAAGCACCGCGAGGTCGTGCCGTGGGCGACCGCGGTCCTGTGCGGCCTCGGCATCTTCTTCTGCGGCCTGATGCTCCTGGCGGGCGGCGCCAACCCGTTCGAGCGCCTGAGCCCGGTCCCGGCCGAGGGCGCTGGGCCTCAACCCGCTCCTTCGCCACCCGGCGATGGCGATCCACCCGCCGATGCTCTATTCGGGCTACGTCCTCTTCTCGATCCCGTTCGCGTTCGCGATCGGCGCGCTCGTCGCGCGGCGCCTCGACACGAGCTGGATCCGCTCGACCCGGCGCTTCGCGCTCCTCGCCTGGATCTTCCTCTCGGTCGGGATCCTCCTCGGCGCGGGCTGGTCCTACGTCGAGCTCGGCTGGGGCGGCTACTGGGGGTGGGACCCGGTCGAGAACGCGTCGCTCATGCCGTGGCTCGTCGGCACCGCGTTCCTTCACTCGATCATGGTCCAGGAGCGCCGCGGGATGCTGAAGGTCTGGAACGTCTCGCTGATCTGCGCGACGTTCGCGCTTGCCCTGCTCGGCACGTTCCTCGTCCGCTCGGGGATCCTCCAGTCGATCCACGCCTTCGGCGAGTCGACGGTCGGCACGCCGCTCCTCGTCCTGATCGCGCTCGTGCTCGGCGGGCTCGACCGCGCTGATCGTCTCGCGCCTGCCCGACCTGCGCGCCGAGCGGCGGGTCGAGTCGATGGCCTCGCGCGAGGCGGTCTTCCTCGTCAACAACGTCCTCCTGGTCGGCCTCGCGTGTCGTCGTCTTCTGGGGCACCTTCTTCCCGCTCATCTCCGAGGCGATCACGGGCGAGCGCTCGACGCTCGCGGCGCCGTGGTTCGACCAGCTACGTGACGCCGCTCGCGATCCTGCTCGTCCTGTTCACGGGGATCGGGCCGCTTCTCGCCTGGCGCCAGATCAGCGCCGGGCGGGCGCTTCGCGCTGTTCGGGCCGCCCGCCGCGTTCGCGGGCCGTCGTCCTCGTCGCGCTTGATCGCGCTTCACGGACTCGGCCGATCCGAGCCGGGCGCGCTCGTCATGTTCACGTTCGCGGCGTTCGCGCTCGCCGGCCTCGTCGAGCGAGTTCGCGCGCGGCGCCTCGGCGCAGCGGGCGCTCACGGGCGACGCCTGGCCGCTCGTCGCTCGGGCGGGTCGTGGTCCGCAACCGCCGCCGCTACGGCGGCTACATCGTCCACATCGGGATCATCCTCGCGTTCGTCTCGATCGCCGCCTCGTCGAGCTTTCAGACATCGGACGACGTGCGCATGCTGCCGGGCGACTCGACGACGGTCGGCGACTACGAGCTCACCTACGTGCGCCCGACCGCCTACCGCGACCTCGAAGAGGACCGGCTCACCTTCGGCTCGGTCGTCGAGGTGCGCCGCGACGGCGAGCTGGTCGAGACGCTCACGCCCAGCCGCAACTACTACTCGTCGAGCTCGACCGGGACGGTGCGGAGCTTCTTCGAGGGCGAGGCGACCTCGCGAGGTCGGGCGCTCCGGCGGGGCCGGCGGAGGACTTCTGGACGGCGATGCGGCCCGGACCTGACCGAGCCTGCGATCGACGACTTCATCGCGACGGCCGACCGCGAGATCGACGAGGCCACGATTCCCGAGGTGCTGCCCGACCCGAACACGCCGGGCGGGCTGGAGGAGATGCGGGGGATCGCCGAGGCTCGCTCCGAGCTCGCAGGGCGCTGGCGATCACGAACCTCGAGGCGCGCTTCGAGGACGGGCAGATCCCGGTCGACTTCCGCATCAACGTGAACCCGCTGGTGATCTGGATCTGGGTCGGCGGCGCGATCGGCGTGATCGGCGGCCTGATCGCCGCCTGGCCGACCGCGTCCGCCCGCCGCCGCCGCGTCTCGGACGTCTACGCCGCGCGCCTCGCGAAGGACCTCAGCCGCGCCTCGTAGCCTCCGCCGGCCCATGGAGGTCGCCCTCATCGCGCTGTTCGTGATCGCCGCGGTCGCGCTCTTCGTCTCGATCCCGCTGCGGCCGGGCGCCAAGAGCTCGCGAGCGGATCGAGGATCCCGAGCGCGCCGAGCTCGAGGCGCGCAAGGAGTCGAAGTACCGCGAGATCCGCGACGCCGAGCTCGACCGCGAGCAGGGAAAGCTCTCGCAGGCCGACTGGGCGCGGGCGGACGCCGAGCTCCGGCGCGAGGCGATCGAGATCCTGCGCGAGATCGACGCGCTCGAGGCGCGGCAAGAGCGGACGACCGGACGCCTCTAGAATCGCCCGGCGATGGAATCGATCCTTCAAGCGTCCAGGTGCTCGTCTCGTTCATCCTGATCATCCTCGTCCTGCTCCATTCGGGCAAGGACGCGGGCCTCTCGGGCGCCTTCGGCATCGGCGGCGGCGGCAGCTCCTTCGGCGGCGGCTCGCTCGTCGAGCGCAACCTCGACCGCTGGACGATCTTCTTCGCGATCGTGTTCGCGTGAACACGCTCATCCTCCTCAAGCTCTAGAGTGAAGGCGTGCGGCATGCCCGCGCCAACAGCTGCGGGCCGGCGCCGGCGTCTGCGCAGTGGCCGCGCTCTCATCGTGGTGGGCTGCGGCGGCGGAGGCGACGAGGGTACGCCCGCGCTCTCGGGTGCGGGGGACCGCCGGGGAGGGCGGCACGCTCGTCTGGGCGGTCGCCGACCGAGTCGTGAGCGCCGACCCGCTCGGCACGTCGACACGCGCCGAGGAGATCGCGGCGCGGCAGGTGAACGAGCCGCTCACCGCGAAGGTCTCGGGCCCGTTCGACCCCGAGCGGCGCGTGCCCGGGCCTCGCCGTCGAGGCCAGGAGCTCAGTCGACGACACGGTCTGGACCTTCAAGCTCCGCGGTGGGGTCGTCGTTCCAGGACGGACGAGCCCCTTCAACGTCGGCCGCGGTGTCGCGAACGCGACGCGGTGGCTGACGACCGCGCGCGGGCCAGGCGTCCTCCCGGACCTCCTCTCGGTCGATGCGCCCAGCCCCGGTCAGGTGCGGTTCGTCCTTGCGGCGCCTGACCCTGCGTTCCCGAAGCGCCTCGCGTCGCCGCGGCTCGGCATCGTCTCGCCCGAAGGCGCTTGCGCCCACCATCGGGCGAAGGCGCGGTCGTCACGCGCCCGTTCGCAGACCGGCACCGGGGCGTTCGAGATCCGCGAGCGCGACGCAGGCGGTGACCCTCCTCGCGCGCAACACGGCCTGGTGGGGCGCCTCCGCCAAGGTCGAGCTTGGGCCCGCGCTCGACCAGATCGAGCTGCAGCACCACGCCCGCGCCGAGCCTGCGCCTGGCGCTGCTCGACGCCGGCGAGGCCCAGCTCGCCGACGAGCTCGACCGCCGCCTGGCCGATCAGGCCCGCAGCGACCCCCTCCTGAGCGTGCTGCCGAGCGCGTGGCGGCCACGTTCCTCGGGATCGAGCGCTCGGTCCGAGGCGTCGACTCGGGGCGCGAGATCCCGCGCTCTCGGCGCCTGGCTCACCCGGGTGAACGTGGTCGACTAGGCGTCAGTCGCCGGGCTTGGCGCTCGGGCGGCGCGTAGCGGTGGTGGAGGTTCAGCGCGTTGCCGTCGGGGTCCTGAAGATCGCCTGGTGGCAGACGCCGGAGTCGATGATGTCGCGTCATGAACTCGACACCCTTGCGCTTCGAGCTCGGCCTTGCGAGCGGCGACGTCGTCGACGCGGAACGCGATCGGGAAGCGATGCGGCGCGAACTCCATGCCGAAGGCGTCGGCCTGCATCACCGCGATCGTGAGGTTGCCGGTCTCGAACTCGCCGGCGGGCATGTTGCCCCACTGCTTGGAGAACTCGAGCCCGAGAACGTTCTCGTAGAAGTCCTTCGCCTTGTCGAAGTCCTGCGTCGGGACGCAGATGAAGTCGGTGCGCTCTACGAATGAATCTTTGGCGGTCGACGTCATGCGGTGAGGAGTGCGGTTGAGAGGACTCGAACCTCCACGGCCTTATACAGGCCACAAGGCCCTCAACCTTGCGCGTCTACCAATTCCGCCACAACCGCGTGAGGGCGCAGCGGCCAGTGTATTCGACCCGGCGCTCGACCGGATCGCACGTGCACGGCGAAGCGCGGCCTTGACATCCGTCCGGAGGGGTGGCTACTCTACGAACATGTGTTCCCGTCTTCGCCCCGATTCCCGCTAGGAGGAGCCGACACCATGGACCTGACCAAGCGCCAGAAGGAGATCTTCGACTACATCCGCAAGTACGCGGCGAAGACCGGCTACCCGCCCACGGTGCGCGAGATCGGCAAGGCCGTGGGCCTCACCTCCTCGTCGACCGTCCACGCCCACCTCGCGAACCTCGAGAAGATCGGGCTCCTGCGGCGCGACCCGACCAAGCCGCGCGCGATCGAGCTTCTCGTCGACAAGGCCAAGCAGGCGCTCGGCCGGCGGCGGCCTGCCGGTGGTGGGCGAGGTCGCCGCGGGCGAGCCGATCCTCGCCGAGGAGAACATCGAGGAGTACCTCGAGCTGCCGGACATGATCGGCGGCGAGGAGGGCGACTACATCCTGCGGGTCAAGGGCGACTCGATGAAGGACGCGGGGATCCTGGCCGGGCGACTACGTGGTCGTCAAGCAGACCGACGACGCGTCGAACGGCGAGATCGTCGTCGCGCTGCTCGAGCACGAGGCGACCGTGAAGCGCTTCTTCCGCGAGAAGGACCAGATCCGCCTCGAGCCCGAGAACCCCGCCTACAAGCCGATCCGGACCCGCGAGGCACAGCTCCTCGGCAAGGTCGTCGGCGTCTTCCGGAGCATGTGACATGCGCGCCGTCGCTGCCACGCGACAGGGCGCGCCTCCTCCCGGGCAACGAGCGGCCGCGCCGCTTCGGCACCTCGAGGCGCGCCAGATGTTCGAGCCCGGCGGGCGCGACCCTCGACGAGCGGATCTCGGCCACCTGGTCCGGCCTCGTCGAGCGAGGGCACCGCCGAGTGCCCGGTCTGCGCGGGCCGCGCTTCGCGCAGCCGTGCCCTGCGCCGGCTGCGGCTCGGAGCTCAGCTGACGCTTCCGCGGAACCGCGCGAGCTGGCGTCAGCTCGGCGCCAGCTGCGGCGATCGCCTCGTCGCGGTCGGCGAGGATCTCGAGCTCGTCGCCGAGCCCGGTCAACTCGAGCGTGCGGTCGATCGTCGGGTTGTGGCCGACGAGGGCGAAGCCGATCCCGGCGTCCATCGCGCGCTGGCGCGCGCCGAGGATCACGGCGATCGCGGTCGAGTCGAGGAAGGTGCAGCGCTTGACGTCGACGAGGATGGCGCGCGGCTCGCCGCTCCAGCGCGGCCTCGGTCACGGCGATGCCCGTGTCGCGCAGGGAGGCATCGAAGTCACCCTCGATCTGGATCGAGTAGATGTCGTCCTCGACCGGCTCCCCCCTGATGAGCCCGTTGGTCATTGCATGACCTCTTACCCCGGAATGGCGCGACGGTTCTGACACCGCGCGAGTCGCTCGCGGTGCCGGCGTACCATGTGAAGGGCAGGCTGCGCAGTCGCGGGAGGTGACTCTCGAGGAAAGTCCGGACACCGTAGGGCACGACGGTCGGTAACGCCGACCCGGGGAAACCCGCGGGAAAGTGGAACAGAGACAGACCGCCGATGGCGCCCGACACGCGTGGGGCGTACAGGCAAGGGTGAAACGGTGCGGTAAGAGCGCACCAGCGTCGCGGTGACGCGGCGGCTGGCCAAACCCCGTCAGGTGCAAGCCCAAGCAGGATCGATGACCCGGCCCGGCGAGATCCAGGTAGGGCGCATAGATAGATGACAGCGCAAGACAGAATCCGGCTTACAGGCCTGCTACGGAAGGGCCCCGCTTCGGCGGGGCCCTTTCCATGAGCGCGACTGACCACTCGAAGCGCGCTGGACGGTCGAGTCGAGTCCGCCAGGGCTATGGTTCTTCCGTGGCCGACACGCCGAAGACCGCCGAAGACGTAAAGAAGATCGTCGCCGAGCAGGACGTCCGCTTCATCCGCCTCTGGTTCACGGACGTCCTGGGCCAGCTCAAGAGCTTTTCGATCAACTCGTCCGAGCTCGACGACGCGTTCGAGGGCGGGATGGGCTTCGACGGCTCGTCGATCACCGGCTTCAACCCGATCGAGGAGTCGGACATGATCGCCATGCCGGATCCCTCGACCTTCGACGTCCTGCCGTGGCGGCCGGAGGAGAACGCGACGGCGCGGATGTTCTGCGACGTCCAGGTCCCCGGCGGCGAGCCGTACGAGGGCGATCCGCGCTGGATCATGCGCCGCGCGCTCGAGCGCGCGAAGGAGATGGGCTTCGAGGCCTACAACATCGGCCCCGAGCTCGAGTTCTTCTACTTCGAGGACGCCCGGCCCGAGAGCGGCGTGCCGCAGGTCATGGACGAGGGCGGCTACTTCGACCTGACCACGCTCGACGCCGGCTCCGAGGTCCGCCGCGACACGATCCTCGCGCTCGAGCAGCTCGGCATCCACGTCGAGTACGCCCACCACGAGGTCGGCCCCTCGCAGCACGAGGTCGACATGCGCTACAAGGACGCGCTCCACATGGCGGACGACTGCATGACCTACCGGATCGTCGTCAAGGAGTACGCGATGAACCACGGCATGCACGCGACCTTCATGCCGAAGCCGCTCTCGGGCGAGAACGGCTCGGGCATGCACGTCCACCAGTCGCTCCAGACGGACGGCCGGAACGCCTTCTTCGACCCGGACGACCAGTACTTCCTCTCCGACACCGCGAAGGCGTTCATCGCCGGCCAGCTCCGCCACGCGCGCGAGATCTCGCCGCTCTTCGCGCAGTGGGTCAACTCCTACAAGCGCCTCGTGCCCGGCTACGAGGCGCCCGTCTACCTCGCGTGGTCGCGCCGCAACCGCTCGGCGCTGATCCGCGTGCCGCTCTATCACCCCGGCAAGGAGCAGGCGACGCGCGCCGAGCTTCGCTGCCCGGACCCGGCCTGCAACCCGTACCTCTGCTTCGCCGGGATGCTCCACGCCGGCCTCGAGGGGATCGAGAAGGGCTACGAGCTGCCCGAGCCGATGGAGCAGAACCTCTACCACCTCACCCCCGAGGAGCGCGCTCAGCGCGGCATCGAGCAGCTCCCCGAGAACCTGGGCGAGGCGATCGAGATCGCGGCGGAGTCCGAGCTGGTCCTGCGCGTCCTCGGCGAGCACACCTTCAAGCGCTTCGTCGAGATCAAGCGCGAGGAGTGGGAGGAGTACCGCGTCCAGGTCACTCCCTGGGAGATCGAGCGCTTCCTGCCGGTGCTCTGAGCGTAGGGCTCGCGCGGCGCCTGCCTACTCGACCACGAGGCCGTGGCGAGTCGTGTTCTCGGTCACGACTCGCGGCTCGGTGAACTGGAGCAGGTAGTCGGGCCCTCCCGCCTTCGATCCGGCGCCCGACAAGCGGTTGCCGCCGAACGGCTGGCGCCCGACCATGGCGCCGGTCGAGTCGCGATTGACGTAGAGGTTGCCGACAGGCGTGCGCTCTGCGACTAAGGCGGCGGTGGAAGGGCTCCGGGTAAAGACGGCGCCGGTGAGGGCGAAGGCGAGCTCTTCGACCGTCTCGCACGCGACCTCGATCGAGGGGACGGACTCGAGCGTCAACAGGGGGCCGAAGATCTCGTCGCGAAGCAGGGAGGACGAGGGCTCGAGGCCGCTGGCGAGAGTCGGGGCCACGAACCACCCGTCGCCCGCCGGCGCCTGGGCTTGCGAGACGACGTCGCCTTCGGATCGCGCTTGCTCGACGCAGACCAGAACACGCTCCTGCGCCTCGCGCTCGATCAGCGGCGGTACCTCGGTTTCGAGCTCTGTCGGCCTGACCCACCTCCAAGCAGCTCGATCGCTCCCGCGAGCCGCTCGGTCAAGGCTTCCGCGACCTTCGGAGTGGGCTAGGACCCGCGCTGATCGCCGAGCATTTCTGGCCCGCGTAGCCGAACGCGGAGCGGACGATCGCGGGCACGGCGTCATCGAGGTCGGCGTCCGCGTCGACGATCGCGCAGTTCTTGCCGCCCATCTCGGCGACCACCTTCTTTACGTGCCGCTGGCTCTCGGGGGTCTCAGCGGCGCGACGGAGGATCTCCAGCCCGACAGCGCTCGATCCCGTGAACGCGATCGCGTGGATGTCCGGGTGGGCGACGAGCGCCGCGCCCGCGTCGCCGTGGCCCGGCAGGAGGCTCAGGGCGCCCGCCGGCACGCCGGCCTCTCGAAGCGACTCGGCCAGAAGTAACGCGCAGCCCGGTGATTGCTCAGCGGGTTTGAGGATGACCGGGTTTCCCGCCGCCAGCGCGGCGGCCGTCATCCCCGCCGAGATGGCGAACGGGAAGTTCCAGGGCGAGATCACCGCGGTGGACCCCCGCGGGCGATAGGTCATCGAGTTCCGCTCGCCGGGGACCTGTGCGAGGGGGGCACCCCCATCGAGCCTCAATGCTTCGCGCGCGTAGTACTCGAGGAAGTCGATCGCCTCGCAGACGTCTGCGTCCGCCTCCCCCAGGGCTTGGCGCACTCTCTGACCGCGAGCGCGGCACAGCTCGAGGCGCCGATCTCGCAACCCCGAGGCCGCGGCGACGAGGATCGCTGCCCGCTCCGCGGCTGGAAGTGAGCCCCACGTTTCCGCCGCAGCGCGTCCCGCCTCGACCGCAGCTTCGACGTCGTCTTGGCCCGATTCGGCGGCGGTCGCGACGACGCGGTCGGGCGCGCCGGGGTCCGTGGACGCGAAGTCCGAGCCGGCTCGCTCGCCGTCGCCGGCGAGCACCGGCACCGATAGCGGCAGCCGGCGATCCAGCTCGGAGAGCGCGTCGGCGAGCGCTGCTCGTTCCGACTGGCGGCGAAGCTCGAGGGTCGGCTCGTTCTCAAAAGGCGCCAGCTCGCTCATGGCGCCGCCAGCAGCTCTTCCAGCGGCGCTCCGCGCGCCTGCTCGGCCAGAAAGGACTCGTTGGCGGTGTTCTCGAGGAGCCTTCTCACGAGGTAGGCCATCCCGGCAACGAGGTCGCCGACCGGGCAGTAGCTCCGAACGCGAAAGCCGGCCGCGGCCGCGGCGTGAGCGAGCTCGTCGCCCAAGCCGCGCAGGACCTGAAGCTCGAGCGCCTCGTCGGCGCCCCCGGTCATTCGGTTGTAGGCGATCGCCTGCGAGATCGAGCGGAGGTTGTGCGACGCGATGGCTACGCGGATCTCGCCCGGAGCCTCGCGCGCGCGGTCGATCAAGCTGCGCGAGAGCGCCTCGAAGCTTCGATCCGACTCCGGCTTGTCCGAGTAGACGGGGGGCAGCCAGCCGTGCTGGCGCGCCTCGACGACCTCGTGGTCCCAGTAGGCGCCCTTGACGAGCCGGATCGTGAGCGGGACCTCCCGTCGAGCGGCGTGGTTGGCCGAGATCAGCTGGGCGAGCTCGTCTGCGCGCGTCGCGCAGGTAGGCCTGGAGCACCACGCCCACGGACGGCCCGCCGCGGAACTCCTCCTCGGCGAGGAGCTCCGTGACCAGGCTGAGCGTTGTCTCGCGAGCGTCCAGCGACTCCATGTCGATATGGAGGTGTGCCCCGACCTCCTTCGCGCGCGAGAGCAGCGGGCGAAGCCTCTCGGCGGCATCCTTCGCGCCTCTGTCCGGTGCTTCGGGCCGGATCAACGGAGTGAGCGCTGTCACCTTGACCGACAGGTTCGCGCGGGGCAGCGCGCCCGCTGGGTCGTGCTCGAGCAGGGGCTGAGCCGGAAAGTCGGCGTATGCGCTCGCGAGGGCCTGGAGCGCCTCGTCGCAGCGGACGGCGTAGGCGTCGGCCTCCTCCGCGGTCAGCGTCGCCTCGCCCAGAAGGTCGACGGAGGTTCCGACCCCGTCCTCCCAGAGCCGTCGGAGCTCACCCTTCGCCTCGGCCGGAGAGGTCGCGGCGATGAACCTGTGCGCCATGTGGCGGACTCCAGCAGCGACGGCCGCTCCCAGCGCTATCCGCCCAGCTTTGGTGTTCGCGGCGCGCATCGCAGCGCTCAACGGCGCCGGCGGCTCATCGACGTCTGCGGCGAACTCCGTCAAGTGCGAGGCGAGATCGTCCAGGTTGCGGCAGGCGGGCGTGACGTCTACGAGCCTGAACAGGGCCGCGCGCAGCTCGGGGTCGTCCGAGGCGAGCCGTTGCGCGCGATCGTCTAAGGCAGCTATCGGGCTCCTGCTGGGAGCCGGGAGCCGGTCGACCAGGTCGGCGCCGACATCGCGAATCTCAGCCTCGAGCCTTCCATCGTCGATCGCGTTCGCGCCGGTCACGCTTTCAATCTTCCCGCGTAGGCGACTTCGAAGCGCGCCGGGTTCGAGCGGAGAGGGGCCTTAGCCTTCGATTCAGCCTTCGATGCGCGTCAGCGCCTCCGGCCTGCGTGCCGTCTCCTTGCCCGACTTGTCGCTTCGCAAGAGGTAGCGCGGGTCGTCTTTCGATGCCGCGACGACCTGGCCCGCGACCTCGGTGCGCTCGACCAGGCGCTTTCGCACGCGGCCGGTCACGGCCTGACCGCGGAACTTCCACTGGACTCGGTCGCCGCGCCTGAATCTCTCCGTCATCTGAACTCCTCTCGGTCGGGTTGCCGTAAGCGACAACCCCGCGCGAGTGCCCGCGCGCCCCCCGCGGGTATGGTCGGCGGATGAGCGAGCTTCGACGTCCTGCGCGTCTTCACTACGCCGAACGGCGAGTACGGCAACGCGCTCGGGGTCTTTTTAGATGGAGCGGAGGTTCCGAAGCCCGAGCGCCAAGCAGTAGCGCGCGACCTCGGCTTCGCCGGAGACCGTCTTCGTCGACGACCCGGAGCGGGCCGAGATCGAGATCTTCACGCCCGAGGTTGAGCTGCCGTTCGCCGGGCATCCCACCGTCGGAGCCGCGTGGCTCTTGCGCGAGGCCCGTGGTGAGGTGGCCGTGCTGCGCCCGCCGGCCGGTGAGCTCGAGGTGCGATACGAGGACGAGTTCGTCTGGGTCGCGGCTCGCCCGGAGTGGTCGCCTCCGTTCTCAAGTGACGCGAGCACGAAGACGCCGCCGCGATCGACGAGTTGGCGGCGGCGGATCACGACGAGGGCTGGGTTTACGCGTGGGCGTGGGACGACGAGGAGGCCGGCCGCGTCCGGGCACGGTCGTTCGTGGCCGCGGCGGGCATCCCCGAGGACGAGGCGACCGGATCGGCGGCGCTCGCGCTATGCGCGCAGCTCGGCCGGCCGATTCAGGTTCGCCAGGGCCGCGGCTCCGAGATCTTCGCGCGGCCCCTGAGCGAGGGGTTCGTCGAGGTGGGCGGGCGCGTCGTGCTCGACGAGGTGCGCGCTATCCCACCGTCGAGAGCAGGTAGGCGAGCGCGAAGCCGAGGACGGTCATAAGCCCCGCCTCCCGGCCTCCTCTCGAGTGGGCCGCGGGAAGCATCTCGATCGCGAGCATGGCGAGGACGCCACCGGCGGCGAACGCCTGGAAGAGCGCGATGGCCTCGTCGCCCGCGCTCGAGAGGAGCCCGTAGCCGAGCGCCGACGCGACGGCGCACATCACCGCGACACCTCCCCAGAGGGCAAGGACCCGCACCCTAGGCACCCCACTCGAGCGCATGTCGCTGGCGCCGCCGATGCCCTCGGGGAGATTCGACAGAAAGATCGCCGCCAGGACCGGCACTCCGACGCTGCCGGTCAGAAGCGTCGTCCCCAGTACAGCCGTCTCGGGGACGCCGTCCAAGAGGGCCCCCAAAAGCAGCGTCTTACCGCTCTCGTCCTGGTCGGGCATCTCGCGATCGTGCATTCCGCGTCTTGTCCGCGGTGCCACGAGGCGGTCGCCGACGTAGAACGCGAGAGCGCCCGCCGCGAGCCCGACGGTCAGCGCGTCGGCGCCGCCTAGCTCGAACGCCTCCTCGGTCAACTCGAACGAGATCGCCGAGATCAGCGTTCCCGCCGCCGAAACCGAGAATCAGCCCGGTGACCCGGGACGGAGGACACGCGATCATCGCGATCACGGCTCCGAGGACCAGCGAGGAGCTCGCAACGAGGCCCCAAAGTGCCGCTTCAGTCATGCCCCATTATCGCCGGAGCGGCGGTGGCCTCTTCGTCCAGGCAGGCGTCCAAGGCACGTTACGTAGGCGTCTTTTGGGAGCTGCCGATGGAGGTTGTGATGGCGGTACCGGTATACGGCGGTGAGTTTTCAGAGAGAGAGGCGACTCGGCTGCTTTGGCGTGCCGGTTTCGGCCCGAAGCCAGGCGAGGCGCGGACGCTCGCGAGCAAGGGCCTGGCGAAGGCGGTCAACTCCCTACTCGACCCGCCGAAGGCAAAGCTGACCGGACCGAGCCCGGCGACGACGACGGCAACTTCGCGCCGTATGACCTCTGGGGCCACGACGTCATGTGGTGGCTCGACAAGATGGTCCGCTCGAACCAGCCCCTGGTCGAGCGGATGGCGCTCAACTGGCACGACTGGTTCGCGACCGGCGACGTCGGCTCGGCCCGGATCTCGATCGACCAGGCAAACCTCTTTCGCAAGAAGGCGTTCGAGCGCTTCGACAAGCTGATTCTGAAGGTGACGATCGATCCGGCGATGCTGATCTGGCTCTCGGGGATCGACAACAACAGGTGGTACCCGAACGAGAACTACGGGCGCGAGCTGATGGAGCTCTTCACGCTCGGCGTCTCGGATGAGACGGGCTACCCGTACTCCGAGGACGACGTGCGCGAGCAGGCTCGAGCGCTCACGGGCTGGCGCGCCGACTGGGAGGACGACGTGGGCTACGTGAACTTCCGCTTCGATCCTCGACTACCACGACAAGGGAACCAAGACGATCTTCGGCCAGTCGGGCAAGTTCGACTGGCGAGGACTCCTGCCGGCTCTGCCTCGAGCACGAAGCTCACGCGCCGTTCCTGGTCGGAAAGCTCTGGAGCTACTTCGTCCCGACGCCCCCGGATCCGGCCACACAGGCCGCCCTCGAGGCGAATGTACCGCAGGAACTACGAGATCAAGCCGCTTCTCAAGGCGATCCTCAAGCACCCCACCTTCTATGAGGGACCCTCGATGGTGAAGCCGCCGATCGTCTACATCGCGGGAATGCTTCGCGCTCGCGAGCGTGGCGTCGATCGCGACGAGCTGGGGCTGGATCTCGGACATTGTCGGGCCAGCGGCCCTTCAGCCCGCCAAACGTCTCGGGCTGGGACGAGGAGCGCTGGCTCGACACGTCGAGCTATCGCGGTCGCTGGATCGCCGCCTCCTACATCACCCGCGACGACGAGCTCGACCCGGGCGAGTACACGGCGAACGAGACGCCGCAAGAGGCCGTCGACAAGGCGCTCGGCTACTGGGGCGACCCCGTGATCGACTCGCAGACGCGGGCGGGCCTCCTTCGAGTTCGGCGAGGCCGTCGAGGACGCCATCACGGCCACCTGGCAGAACGGCCAGTTCCGCGGCCTTCGCCAGAACGCCCTGCGCCTGATGGTCGCGGTGTCCCCCGAGATGCAGACGAGCTGAGGAGACGGACATGGCCTGCCACTGCAACGAGTTCTCCCGCGCCCACCTCCTGCGCTCGGCGGCCGCCGAGGCCGGCAGGGGCCTGCCGCAGATCGAGCCGGGCATGCCGATGCCCGCCGGGACGGGGCTGTCCCGGCGCTCGTTCATGCTGCGCGCCGGCGCTCGGGATGATGTCCGTCTACGGCGCGTCGAAGCTCGGCTTCGCGGACCTCCAAAGCGGCATCGCCAGCGCCCAGGGCACGCAGGAGCCGATCATCGTCTCGGTCTTCATGGACGGCGGCATGGACTCGCTCTCGGTGCTCGCGCCGGTCGAACGATTCGATCTACCGCAACCTCCGTAAGCCCGGCATCCGCCTCGAACGAGGGCGACGGGCCGACGTTCGCCGAGGACGACTCGCTGATGTGGCACCCGCGAGCCGGTGCGCTCGACGACCTTCACCGCGCCGGCAAGCTCACCGTCTTGCCGGCGGTCGGCTACACCGACCCCGACCAGTCGCACTTCACCTCGCGCCATTACTGGGAGGTCGGAAAGCTCGACCCGAACCTGCGCACTGGCTGGCTCGGCCGGCTGATCGACGTGATCGGCACCGACGACAACCCGATCCAGGGCCTCTCCCTCGACGGCTGGCTCCTTCCCTCGCTTGCCACGGCGTCGAAGCCGGTGGCGGCCATCGACGGCTCGGACGTACGACCTCTGGGCGCCGGGGGTGTGGGGGGACGTCGAGCCGCTCATGTTCGATGCCGTGCAGGCGATGGGACAGACGGGCGCGGCGAGCGGAGACGCGGGCCGGGTCCAGCGCGGGCCGGACGGCCGACCAGTCGATCGAGCTTCGCGGGACGCTCGAGGACTTCGGCGAGGTCGCGGTGCCGGCGGTCTATCCCGACCCCGACCACTGGTTCTGCCAGAACATGTCGGCTCGCTCTCGGCGATGATCGACGTCGACCTGCCGATCCGCTGTGTCTCGGTCTCGGCGCCGGGCGGCTACGACACGCACGACAACCAGGCCGAGTCCTTCGCCGACGACATCGGCATCACCTTCGACACCCTCGCGGCCTTCCAGGCCGACCTCGAGGCGCGCGGCCTCGCCGACCGTGTGATCACGCTCGTCTACTCGGAGTTCGGCCGCCGGCCCGAGCAGAACGCGACAGGGCACCGATCACGGTGCGGCCGGCGCCGCCTTCGTCATGGGAACGCGGGTCCAGGGCGAGATGGTCGGCGAGTGGCCGGGCCTCGCGACCAGCTCGACGAGGACGACAACATCATGCACACCTCGGACTTCCGCTCGCTCTACTGCTCGATCCTCGAGCAGTGGTTCGACGTCGACGCGGCGCAGATCATTCCGGGCGCTTCCGGCTTCGCGCGCCCGCAGATCATCGCGCCATGACCGGCGCGGCGTCGCGGCGCTCGCCGCGCATGCTTGCCGCGATCGCGATCGCGACGGCTCCCGCGGCGGCGAGGCGGCGCGCCGACGCACGATCGGCGTCCGCAACGGCGTCGCGGAGTTCTCGTTCGTGCTCTCGCGGACGCAAGGTCGATCCCGGGCCCGGCGCTCATCCAGTACCAGAACACGGGCGAGGACCCGCACGACCTCATGATCCAGCGCCGAGGCGTCAGACCGCGTCGATCGCAATCGGCGATGACCGAGCCCGGGCTCGTTCAGACGCTTGCGATCAGCCGCCTGCGCTGAAGGCGACTCCAGGTACGACCTCTGGTGCTCGCTCGACGGCCACCGCGAGGCCGGCATGGAAGCCGTGCTCAAGGTGCAAGAAGAAGCGCTAGCGCCCGGCGAGCTTTCGCAGCTTGCGCGGCGGCTTCGGTCTTTGCGTTCATCGCGCCCATCATCGCTCGCTCGCCGGGCTGAGCCGAGCGGGGGCATGACGCCCATCTGGCGGGCCATCTCCATCCCGTTCGTGTAAGCGAAGTTCTCCTGGATCAACCCGTCGCGGATCGTGAGGAGGTCGAGGCCCTCGATCTCGACGTGCGCGCCCGTCGGCGCGATGCCCTGGAACTTGCCCGTCGCCGTTGAAGGTGCCGGTCGCGCCCAGCGCACGGCGGCCTTGTCGCCGTAGGCGACCATGTCCGTGACCGACATCGAGAAGTCGGGAATCGCGCGGAACATCTCGGTGAAGAACCGCTTGACGCCGTCGGGAGCGACGAGGTCCTCCATGCCGTAGAAGTGGTCGATTGCCGCCGGGCGCCCATTGCTCGCCCATCGCGTCGACATCGCGCGCGGCGATCGCCTCGAAGTAGGCCGTGGCGACCTGCTTTGCGCTCCTCTTCTTCGCGGCGGCCATCGAGCTTGAGACTACCCGGGATCGCCGAGCAGAGACGCGAGCTCACGCGGGCTGCGGTGACGGGCGCTCGGCAGGCGAAGCTCTCGCAGACGTAGGCGGCAGGGCGACCGTCGACCTCGCGCGCTCGGCCATGAGCGGCGGCGTCGGCTGCCCTCGCGCGTCCGCCCGCCAGGACGACGTGCGGGCGAAGCTCGCGAGCGGACGACCGCGCGAGCTCGTCCAGGTCGTCGCCCACCAGCGCGACCTCCTTGACCGGCGCGAGGTCGAAGTCGATCGCGCGCAGGAGGTGGGCGACGGCCTGCGGGTGGCGCTCGGCGACGCGGCCGATAGAGGCGGAAGACCGAGTGGGCGTGCTCGGCGTAGCCGTTGCTCGCCGGTGAGCGCGGCCAGGCGGAGCAGGCCGTAGGCCGCCGACGAGCTGCCGGACGGAATCGGGTGGTCGTCGATGTCCTTGCGCCGGACGATCAGCTCCTCGGCGTCGGAGGCGGTGGTGAAGAAGCCGCCGCGCTCGGGGTCGGCGAAGCGCTCGATCATCGAGTCGGCCGTCTCGCGCGCGGCGGTGAACCAGCGCTCCTCGAAGGTCGACTCATAGAGGACGAGGAAGGCCTCGACGACGTACGCGTGATCCTCGAGGTAGCCGAGGAGCTTCCCCTCGCCGTCCTTCCAGGTGCGAAGAAGCCTGCCGTCCTCGGTCGCGCAGGCTCTCCCAGACGAACGCCGGCCGCGTCACGTGCGGCGTCGAGGAAGTCGACGCGGCCGAGGACGGCGCCCGCCTCGGCAAGCGCAGCGATCGCGAGCGCGTTCCACGAGGTGATCCGCTTGTCGTCGAGGCCCGGCCAGACGCGCTTCGCGCGATGCGCGTAAAGCGCTTGGCGCGGCCGCCTCGAGTCCTGTCGGGAGCGGCGCCGTCTCGGCGCCGCGCGGCGAGGTGGAGGATGTTCTGGCCCTCGAAGTTGCCCGCTGCGCTCACCCCCCAATAGGCGACGAGATCGTCCGCGTCTGAGGCCAGCCCGGCGTCGTCCAAGGACCTCGCGGAGCTCCGTCTTCGGACCAGACGTAGAAGCGGCCCTCCTCGCCTTCTGAGTCGGCGTCGAGCGCCGACAAGAAGCCGCCCTCGGGGCCGCGCATCTCGCGGAGCATCCACTCGAGCGTCCGCTCGCACGTCTCGCGCCAGCGCTCGTGGCCCATGCGCCTGGAAGCCGTGGAGGTAGGCGCGCGCCAGGAGCGCGTTGTCGTAGAGCATCTTCTCGAAGTGGGGGACGAGCCACGTCGCGTCGACCGCGTAGCGAGCGAAGCCGCCTCCGACCTGGTCGCAGATGCCGCCGGCGAGCATTCCGTCGAGCGCGCGCGCGGCGACCTCTCGCTCGCCGCGCGCCAGGAGGAACTCGATCGCCGAGGCCGGCGGGAACTTCGGCGCGACCCCCGAAGCCGCCGTTCACGGGGTCGGCGGACTGCGAGCGAGCAGGCGCTCGGCCTCGCTCGAGGACGTCGGGGGAGAGCTCGCCCTCAGCGGGCTCGATCTGCGCCCGCGGCCGCGAGGCGCTCGCGGATGCGGCCGGCCTGCTGGGCGATCTCGGCGCGCTTGGTCTGCCAGGAGGCGACGACCGCCTCCATGACCATGCGAAAGCTCGGCATCCCGTGGCGAGGCTCGGGCGGGTAGTACGTGCCGCAGTAAAACGGCGAGGCGTTCGTGTCGAGGAAGGCGGTGAGCGGCCAGCCGCCGTGGCCGGTCATCGCCTGAACCGCTTCCATGTAGATCGCATCAACGTCGGGGCGCTCTTCGCGGTCGACCTTGATGCAGACGAAGTGCTCGTTCATGAACGCCGCGGTCTCTGAGTCCTCGAACGACTCGCGCTCCATCACGTGGCACCAGTGACACGACGAGTAGCCGATCGAGAGCAGGATCGGCACGTCTTCGTCCGCGGCCCGCTCGAGTGCCTCGCTTCCCCAGGGGAACCAGTCGACCGGGTTGTCGGCGTGCTGGAGGAGGTACGGGCTGGTCTCGTCGGCGAGGCGGTTCGCCACTCACGGTCAGCGTAGATGAGTCCGACGCTCAAGAGAAAACGAGGTAGAGGCTCTCAGCGTCCTTGTTCTCGGCTACCCCGTTTCGGCTAGTTACCTACTAGATTTCAAGGAGCGTATGGGACGAATGTCGCCTTCTGACCAGGAATCCTTGGGTACCTTGAATCTGACATGGAATCGGGTGGCTCGTGGGGGTCAGGAGGGGGCGACAGGCCTGTGAACAGCCTGTTCGGGCTGCCCTCCTCACACGATGCCGCGGCCAGAGAGCGCCACGCAGAGATGCCGGCGACCGAAGAGCTTCACGCCGCGGCCGAGCTCGATGGCCGACGCTCAGCGGGTCGCCAACTTCGGCAGCTGGGAATGGCGCCTGGCCGAGGACGAGGTTCACTGGTCCGACGCAGCTCTACCGGATCTTCGGGACTCGACACTCGGGTCCAATCGGTGGCCGCACCCGCGACGTTCTCGACCTATCTCGAGCGGGTGCACCCCGAGGAGCAGGCGCGAGGTGCGCCAGAGAGATCGAGGAGGCACTGGGCGACGTCACGCCGTTTCGCTTCGAGCACCGGATCGTCCGCCCCGATGGACGACGTCCGAAACGTGCGCTGCCAGGGCGAGCCCATTCTCGACCCGGCCACCGGTCAGATCGTTCGGGTCGTCGGCGTGTGCCAGGACGTCACCGAGATGGTCCAGATCGAGAGGGCCCGCTCCGAGGCCGACGCTCGCTTTCGAAGCGCCTTCGAGAACGCGCCGATCGGCATCGCGCTGGTCGACTTCGACGAGGGCCCCGACGGGCGCCTGACCGAGGTCAACCGCGCGCTTTGCGATCTCACCGGGCCGGGTGTCCCAGGAGCTCATCGGCTCGAAGCTGACCGGCCTCTGCCTGGCAGAGGACGCGGCCAGCGACGAGGTCCAGCGCGAGCGGCTGGTCGCGGGCGAGATCGAGCGCTGCACGGTTGAAAAGCGGGCGCTTCTCTCCGACGACCGACTCGTCTGGCTCGAGCTGAGCGTCTCGACGATCCCATCGGCCGGCCCGGCAAGGACCGCCGGCATCGTCCAGGTCCAAGACGTGACCGAGCGCAAGCGCTTCGAGGAGCAGCTTCGCTACATCGCCGACCACGACTCGCTCACCGGGCTCATGAACCGCCGCCGCTTCCGCGAGGAGCTGGACTCCCAGCTCGCGCTGAGGCAGCGCTACGGCGGCGACGGGGCGCTGCTCTTGATCGACGTCGACCGCCTGAAGGCGGTGAACGACACGCGCGGCCATGGCGTCTGGCGACATCGCGCTGCGGCGGGTCGCCGAGGCGATGCGCGGCCGCTTTCGCTCGACCGACGTCCTCGCCCGCCTGGCGGGCGACGAGTTCGCGGTCCTGCTGCCGAGCGCCGAGGGCCACGAGGCGATGGTCCTGGCGAACGCTCTGATCTCACGCCTCGCCACCGACGAGGTCGCCTCGTGGGGGGTCTCGGTATCGGTTGGCGTCGCCCCGTTCGGCGAGCGGCGACGACGCGCACCACCGAGGAGGTCATGGCGACGGCCGATGCCGCGATGTACCGCGCCAAGCAGCGCGGCGGCGCGGTCTCGGAGCTCGCCCCGCGGTGACTGCCTCGCAGCAGGAGTCGCCTCACCCTCGAAGCGCTCGTCCAGCCGGCTGCCAGCCGAAGAGCCTGGCCGATCCGCCGCAGGTGATCACGCGCCGATTCGCCGCGAGGTCCGTCGCTGGCCGAGCAGGTAAAGATGGCTCTCGAGGCGGATGAGCTGCTCGTCTACGGACAGCCGGTCATCGATCTGCGAAGCGGTGAGGTCGCCCATCACGAGCTCTTGGTCCGGATGCGCGACGAGTCGGGCAAGGTGCTCGCGGCCTCGGACTTTCTCGGCGGCGCCGCGCAGAGCCCAGGGGTGTGCGCCGGCATCGACACCTGGGTCGTCGACCGCGCCCTCGCAATGCTCTCGAATGGCGATCGCGAGGCCCGCCTTCCAGGTCAACCTCTCAGGAGAGACGCTCCGCGACGAGCGAGAGCTTGACGCGCTCGTGTCACGAATCAGTGCGGCGTCCATCGAGAAGGGTTCACTCGGATTCGAGATCGGCGAGGGATCGATCCGACTGGACGTCGAGCGCGCCGACCGCGACGCTCGACGGCCTGGCAGTGGCCGGATGTCCGCTCGTCGCTCGACGGCTTCAGCGCCGGCTTCGGCTCATTCGAGTATCTCCAGCGTCTGCCGGTTCGCCAGATCAAGATCGACGGCGGCGTCGTCCGGTCGCTCCTGGCCGAGCCTGAGCACTCGACGATGCGGGCGATCGTTCGGCTTGCGCACGGCACCTCCAAGACGACGGTCGCGAAGCTCGTCGAGTCCCCGAGCGTCCTGCCGCTCCTTCGCATGCACGGCGTCGACATGGCACAGGGCTTCGAGGTCGGCGAGCCCGTACCGCTCGCCGCATAGATCGAGGGTGCCGACCCTTCTTGGCGCAGTACAAATAAGGCGTCCCCCCGGCGAAAGGAAGCGAGTCCCATGAAGCTCGACGGCGTCCACCACATCACCGCGATCACCGCCAACGCGCAGCAGAACGTCGACTTCTACGCCGGCACGCTCGGCCTTCGCATGGTGAAGAAGACCGTGAACCAGGATCGAGCCGAGCGTCTACCACCTCTTCTACGCGCGACGAGGAGGGCAGCCCCGGCGCCGACATGACCTTCTTCGAGTTCCCGGACGCCGCGCCCGGCCGCGCCGGCGCCGGGCATGGTCCACCGCATCATCTGGCGGGTCGGCTCCGAGGACGCACTCGACTTCTGGGAGGAGCGCCTCTCGGCAGCGGGTCAGACCCCTCACGAGCGCGTCGACGGCGCACTTCGCTTCCGCGACCCGGAGGGCCTCGAGCACGAGCTCGTCGTCTCGACGGTCGACGACCAGCCGCTGATCGCCGAACATCCCGAGGTTCCCGCCGAGCACGCGCTCCAGGGCTTCGAGGGCGCGCGCGCCTTCGCCGCCGACCCTGAGCGCAGCCGCTCGCTCCTCGAGGAGCAAGCTGGGCTTCGAGCCGGCGGGCAGACGGCTGGGAGATCCGCGGCAAGCGCCGCGGCGGCACCTGGGCATACGACCCGGCGCCCGCCGAGCGCGGCATCCAGGGCGCGGGCACCGTCCACCACATCGCGTGGGCGTCCGAGACGGACGAGCACGAGGGCTGGCGCGAGCGCGCGATCGAGGGCGGCGCGCATCCCGACGCCCGTGATCGACCGCTTCTGGTTCGAGTCGATCTACTTCCGCGAGCCGAGCGGCGTCCTGTTCGAGATCGCGACGCATGGATCCGGGCTTCGCGCGTCGACGAGGATCCCGAGCACCTGGGCGAGAGCGCTCATCCTGCCGCCGTTCCTCGAGGACCGGCGCGAGGAGATCGAGCGGGTCCTGACGCCGGTCGAGAATCCGCGCGCGGCCGCGCTCGCGCGGTTGAGCGAGCTGGTCCACAGGGTCCGCGAGCCCGCGGGCGACGCCCAGGGCGCGCTCGTCCTCAACCACGGGCGCGGCGCCGACGAGAACGACCTCTTCGGCCTCCTCGACGAGCTCGACCCCGAGCGGCGCCTCGTCGGCGTTACCACCGGCGCGCCGCTCACCGAACGTGCCGCCAGGCGGGCAGGCACTGGTACCTGGTGCCGCGGGTCGGCTATCCCGGACCCGGCGACGTTCGCCTCCGTCCTATGAGTCGCTCACGGGATTCCTCGACGGCTTCCTCGCCGAGCGCGGCCTCGGCTGGGACCGGACGGTGATCGGCGGCTTCTCGATGGGCGCGGTGATGTCGTACGCGGTGAGCCTGGGGGAGGGGCGGCCCGATGCCGGCCGGCCTGATCGCGTTCAGCGGCTTCGTGCCGACGGTCGACGGCTGGTCGCCGGAGCTCGAAGGGCGCGAGAGGCCTCCAGCGTCGCGATCCACCACGGCGCGAACGACCCGATCATCTCGGTCGACTTCGCGCGGAGGGCGCGCAGAGCTCCTGCACGAAGGCGGGATCGAGCCCGCCTACCTCGAGACCGACGCCGGCCACTGGCTGCCGCCGGAGGCGCTCGAGCCCGGCCGGAATCGGCGCTCAGATCGTGACGCGGTCGTCTAGTTCCGTCCGAGGCGCGTGCGAACATGTGTTCGTGCGATGGAATAACCTTGAGAAAGGAGCGGGCGCGCAGGCGTTGCTCCCCGGAATGGGTGAATCGGTAGATCCGCACGTTCGACGCGCCTGAGGCGCTTGGGATCAACTTCCACGAGGTCCAGGCGAGGTCGGCGATCAACGCGGTCCCCGAGCGTTCGCGGATGCCGTTCCGCTGGACGATCAACCCGTACCGGGGCTGTACACACGCCTGCGTCTTACCCGGGCCTACTGCTTCGCGCGGCCCACGCACACCTATCTCGACCTGAACGCGGGCCGCGACTTCGAGCGCGAGATCGTCGTCAAGGTGAACGTGCCCGAGCTGGTCCGGGCCGAGCTCGGCAAGGCGCGCTGGCGGGCGAGCACGTCGCGCTCGGGACGAACACGGACCCGTACCAGTGGGTCGAGTCGCGCTACCGGCTGATGCCGGGGATCTGGGAGGCGATGCGCGACTTCTCGAACCCGTGCTCGGTCCTGACGAAGTCGCCGCTTCTCCTCCGCGACCTCGAGCTCTTCAAGGAGATCGCAGAGCGCACCGAGTTCGTCGCGAACCTGTCGGTGCCGACGCTCGACGAGAAGGCGTGGCGCGCGTCCGAGCCGCACACGCCGCATCCGAAGACCCGGCTCGCCGCCGTCGGCGAGCTCAACCGTGCCGGCATCCCGACCGGGATCCTGATCGCGCCGCTCATGCCCGGCATCAACGACGATCCCGCGCCAGGTCGAGAAGATCCTCGAGCGTCGCCGGCGAGATGGGCGCGACGAACGTCGGCGGCATCGGCCTCCACCTCCGCGGCGAGGTGAAGGGCCTCTTCATGGACTGGCTTCGCCAGTACCGCCCGGACCTGGTGCCGCGCTACGAGCGCCTCTACGGCGGGCCGCGGCGCCTACCTGCCGAAGGAGGAGCGCGACCGCCTGGCCAAGCTGGCGCGAGGCAAGAACCCGCCGCGACGGTTCTTGCGGGAACGGCGATCTGCCGAGGCTGAAAAGGAACCCGAAACCCTGGACCTCCAGGCTTCGCTCTTTTGATCCAGCGGTCCCAGCAGGGCCACATAGGATTGCGGCCGTGGCGTTCACGCTCTCAAACCTCAGGCGAGACCTAGAGGACGTTGGGTCAAAGTTCGATGGCGCTCCGGACCTGGAGTTCCGCTTGGCGACCGAGGCGCTCGAGCTCGAGAGATCCGGCCTGAGCTACCAGCGCGTTCCGCCCGGCTACCGCTTTCCGTACGGGCACACGCACAAGGAGCAGGAGGAGGTGTACGTGGTCGTGCGCGGGAGCGGGCGGATGAAGCTCGACGACGAGATCGTCGAGCTCGAGGAGTGGGACGCGGTGCGCGTCCCGCCCGGAACGTGGCGAGGCTACGAGGCCGGTCCGGAGGGTCTCGAGATCCTCGTCATCGGCGCGCCAAGTCTCGGCGATGCGCGGCGCGAAGACGTCGAGGGCCAGCGCGACTGGTGGGCTGACTAGCGCGAGTCCCGCACGCCCTTGAGCGCCTCGCCCCACGCGACCAGCTCGTCGAACATCGCGCCGAGCTTCTTCGAGTGCCGCTCGTCGGGGGTGAAGTTGTTCTCCTTGTCGAAGTCGGTGAAGATCGAGAGGGCGACGGCGGAGCGGACGGTCGGCGACTCTGGAGCTCGCGCCATGACGAGCCGGAGCTGCTCGACCGACCTGGCGCCGCCGGTGTTGCCGTAGCCGACGAAGCCGGCGACCTTGTTGTTCCACTCGGCGTAGACGAAGTCGAGCGCGTTCTTCAGCACGCCCGGGATGCCGTGGTTGTACTCGGGGGTGACGAAGACGTAGCCGTCGAACGAGTCGATGAGCGCAGCCCAGCGCTTGGTGTGCTCGTGCTCGTACTTGCCGGCGCCCGGCGGGATCCCCTCGTCGAAGATCGGGAGTCCCTGGTCGGCGAGGTCCACGAGCTCCGCCTCGAAGTCGTCGCGCTCCTGCGCGCGCTCGAGCACCCACGCGCCGACCTTCGCGCTCTTGCGGTTCGGCCGGGTGCTTCCGATGATGATCGCGACGCGCATCGGTTCAGCATGACAAGTGCCGAGCACGTCGCTTCAGTTGCCTGCCCAGCCGTTTCTGAGGAGGGGGTTGAGCGCGATACGTTGTCGCGCGATGGAGTCCGGGCCGATAGCTGTGGTGCGCGAGGCCTACTCCGCGTGGAACGAGAGAAGAGAGGCTGATTATCTCGCCTCTTTTCACCCCGATGTCGTCTACCTCACCAGCGGCACGTTCCCCGGGTTCGACCCCGAGTATCACGGTCGCGAGGGTATGGCCAGTTTTCGCTCAGAGATGCTGGAAGCCTGGGAGGCGTTCGAGCTCGAGCCCCTGGCAATTACTGAGCGGGACGGACTCGTGATTGTCGAGCTGAGATTCGTAGCCGTTGGACGGGAGAGCGGAGTCAGGGTCGAAGTGAAGTTCCACCATGTGGCGAGTTTCGAGGACGGATTGGTCGTCCGCTTCGCGGCGAGTCCCGATCTGGAAACGGCGTTAGCCGCGGTGGCACAGCAATGAGTCCTCGGATCCGCCCTGCCGGGAGTGGATCCTCAGGTTTTGATCGTGCCGCTTCCGGGCCATTCGCGCGGTCACTCCGCGATCGCAGTCGAGGACGGCGACGGCTGGCTTCTTCACTGCGGCGATGCCTACTTCCATCGCCATCAGATTCAGACGCCCCCGAACTGCCCGCCAGGACTGCGCGCGTTCCAGGCGATCGTCGGCCTCGAGCGTAAGCGCCGGCTCCAAAACGAGGAGCGGCTTCGCGAGCTGAACGAGCGCGGGAACGGCGACATTCGCATGTTTTGCGCGCACGATCTGAATGAGCTTGAACGCTGCCGCTCGCGGGCAGGCGCCCAAGTGACCCAAACCCAGGAGGACCATGCCTGACTACACGAAGAAGAACGTCTCCGAGCTGAAGGACTCCGCGGAGGAGTTCGGCTTCGCGGAGCTCCAGGAGGTCCGGTTTCCGGCCGACGATCTGGACGCCGAGGACACTGGCTTCGGCCATCACTTCGTGAAGCCGAACAAGCGCCAAGGATTCGGCCACAAGCACGACGATGCCGAGGAGGTCTACTACGTCGTTTCCGGCTCGGGCCGCGTGAGGCTCGACGACGAGACCGTGGACCTCGCACGAAACGACTTCCTGAGGGTGGCCCCGGAAGTGATGCGCCGCTTCGAAGGAGGGCCCGACGGGCTCGAGTTCGTCTCCTTCGGTGCTCGCCACGAAGGGGACGGAGACATCGACCCCGGCTTCTGGGCACCGGCCGAGGACTGAGTCGCCGGCGGCGGATGAGTTTGCCCGCCCCAGCGCCCGGGCACGGGCCGAGGAAGTCTCGACTGGAGGAGGAGAGAATGTCCGATACCCCCAGCGTCGATTGGGACGCAGCTGCCAACTCACCCGAGTTCAAGGAGCTGATCGCTCAGAAGCGGCGCTTCGTCGCTCCCGGCCACCATCTTCTTTTTGACCTGGTACCTCGGCTTCATCGTCCTTGGCCGGGGTCGCGCCCGACTTCATGGGCGAGAAGGTCGATCGAGGGCGTGACCATCGGCTACATCTTCGCCCTCAGCCAGTTCATCATGGTGTGGGTGCTCGCCGCCGTCTACCTGCGGCGAGCCGACAAGGTCTTCGACCCGCTCGCGGCGAAGGCAGCGCAGCGCGCGAGCGAAGGCGTCGCCGGCTCGCACGGCCAGCAGCCGCGCAGGACCCTCCCGGCCCGGTGACGGTCGAGCCACCGCCGGCAACGGTGAGGTGCCGCGATGACCGCCTTCCTTCCGGTCGCGGCAGACGTCAATGTCGAGGCGCTGGTCATCTTCGGCATCGTCGTCGCGATCACGCTCGGGATCACCTACTGGGCCTCCAAGCGCACCCAGTCCGCGACCGACTTCTGGGCCGCGGGCCGCGGCATCACCGGCGTCCAGAACGGCTTCGCGATCGCGGGCGACTACATGTCCGCGGCGTCGTTCCTGGGCATCGCCGGCCTGATCTTCCTCTTCGGATTCGACGGCTTCCTCTACTCCGTCGGGTTCCTCGTCGCGTTCCTCACCGTGCTGTTCCTGCTCTCGGAGCGGATGCGGAACGCCGGCAAGTTCACGATCGCCGACGTCCTTTCGTTCCGCCTGAACGAGCGGCCGGCGCGCGTTGCCGCCGCGCTCGGAACGCTCGTCGGTCGCGGCCTTCTACCTGATCGCGCAGATGGTCGGCGCGGGCGCTCTGATCGACGCGCTCGTCGGAATCGACTTCAACGTCGCGGTCATCGCGACGGGCGTCTTCATGCTCGTCTACGTCGTCTTCGGCGGCATGCTCGCGACGACGTGGGTGCAGATCGTCAAGGCCGTTCTGCTGATGATCGGCGCGACCGTGCTCTCGGTCTTCGTGCTCGCAGAGATCGGCTGGAACCCGATCGACATCTTCGAGCGCGCCGAGAACCAGTCCGACGATCCCGGACGAGCTACCTCTCGCCGGGCCTTCGCTTCACCGAGCCGATCGACACCGTGTCGCTTGGACTCGGGCTGGTGCTGGGCACCGCCGGCCTGCCGCACATCCTGATGCGCTTCTTCACCGTGCCGGACGCCAAGGCCGCGCGCTCGTCGGTCGGCTGGGCCGTAGCGCTGATCGGCGCCTTCTACGTCATGACGACGTTCCTCGGCTTCGGCGCGCGCGCGATCCTCGGCGAGGCGGGCACGACCGGACGGCGTCGACGAGGCCGGCAACCTCGCCGCACCGCTCCTCGCCCAGGAGGTCGGCGGCGGCGCCGGCTCGATCGGCGGCGACGCCTTCCTCGCGATCATCTCCGCGATCGCGTTCGCGACGATCCTCGCGGTCGTCGCCGGACTCGTGATCTCGGCGTCGGGCGCGGTTGCGCACGACGTCTGGTCGAACGTGATCCGCAAGGGCAAGGACTCCGAGCACGAGGAGGTGCTGGTCGGCCGGATCGCCGCCTTTGCGATCGGCGCGATCGCGATCGCGATCGCCGTGATCGGCGGCTCGGACCTGAACGTCTCCTACATGGTCGGCCTGGCGTTCGCCGTGGCGGCCAGCGCGAACTTCCCGGCGCTGCTCCTGGCGCTCACGTGGAAGCGCTTCAACACCACCGGCGCGGTCTGCGGCGTCGTGCTCGGCGTGGTGAGCTCGATCGGGATCGTGCTCGTCGGGCCCGACGTGCAGCAGACGACCCGCTCATCAACCTGACCCAGCCGGCGATCATCTCGGTGCCGCTCGGGCTTCCTGGGCTGCATCCTCGGCTCGCTCCTCTCGAAGGAGGAGAGCCGCGCGACGCGCAACTTCGAGGAGCTCCAGGTCAGGGCAGAGACCGGCCTCGGCGCCGAGGCTGGCCGGCGAGACGGCATCGCCTCGCTCGCGCCGCGAAGGCCGAGGAGCGCGTCCCCGCCGGTCGCGCCTAGGTTTCTGATCCAGCCGCGCCGGCCCTGAGGTCGGCGCGGCGGATCTTTCCGCTCGCCGTCCTCGGCAGCTCGTCGGCGAAGTCGACGATTCGCGGCGCCTTGTAGGGAGCGGTCACGCACTTCACGTGCTCGCGGAGCTCGCCGGCGAGCGCCTCTGAGCGGCTCGCCTTCGCGAAGCACGACCACCGCCCGCACGACCGAGCCTCGCTCGGGGTCGGGATGCGAGACCGCCGCGGCCTCGGCGACGGCGGGATGGCTGAGGAGCGCCGACTCGACCTCGCCCGGGCCGATCCGGTAGCCGGACGAGGTGATCATGTCGTCGGCGCGCCCCTCGTGGAAGAAGTGGCCGTCCTCGTCCTCGCGGACGAGGTCTCCGGTCGCCCACCACTCGCCGTCGACCAGATCGGGGCCGTCCGGTCTCGCCCAGGTAGCCGGTCGAAGAAGGTGGGGCACGTGGCGGCTCGCACCTGAAGCTCGCCGTCTCGTCGGGCGCGGACCTCGATGCCCGGGAAGCGGCTGTGCCCATCGAGCCCGGCTTGACATCGAGGCCGACGTGGTTGCCGCAGACGTGGCCCGTCTCGGTCTGGCCGTAGCCGTCGGCGACCTCGAGCCCCACGCGTCGCGGTACGCCTCGCAGCATGTCCGCGCCCGAGCGGCTCGCCCGCCGAGATCGGCGCGGCGCAGCGCCGGCATCGGGCGCAGCTCGCCGCTCGCCGGCGAGCATCCGGTACTCGGTCGGCGCCTGGCAGAGGACGGTCACGCCCTCGCGCTCGCACAGGGCGAGGCGCTCGCGCGGGGTCGAACCGCGCGTCGCAGATCAGCGCCGCGGCGCCCGTCAGCCAGGGCGCGACGAACACGTTCCGCGCCGACTTCGACCAGCCGGTCGCGGTGGTGCACCCAGACCAGGTCGTCCTTGCTCGAGCCGACCCAGTTCTCCGCCTGACCGCGCTGTGCCGGCAGGTAGTCGAGGCGGTGTGAAGTGCGGCGCGCGGCTCGCCCGTCGTCCCGGACGTGAAGACGATCAGGGCCGGGTCGCTCGGGGTCGAGGTCGGCGATGGACGCCGGGGTCTCCTGCGGGCGGTCCTCGTCGAGGATCCGCATCCATGTCGGCCATCGTCATGCACTCGACGCCGCTCGGGCATCGAGCCCAGGAGCTCCTCCTCGCCGACGCAGCAGCTCGGGGTTCGCCGACCGCGACCCTGTGCTCCAGATCCCCGCGCCTGAGCTGGGTCGACATCGGCAGCGCGACCGCGCCCATCCGCCAGCAGGCGAGCATGGTGAGCACCCACTCGATCCGGTTGCCGAGCGAGGGTCATGACCACGTCGCCGCGCTCGACGCCGCGCGCGCGCAGGGCGCCCGAGACGCCGGCGCTCATCGCGATCAGCTCGCCGAAGTGCCAGACCCGCCGCTCGCCGTTCGCGTCGATCGCGAGCAGCGCGGGGCGGGACGACGGGGAACTGCTCGAGGACGTCGGAGACGAAGTTCACGTCTATATCTTGGCGCGGCACGAACTCGGCACGGTGCGGCTCACACGCCTGACGAGATCCGTCCTAGCTTGCGCGGCATGCGAATCAGCTTTGCCCGCATCGGGCTTCTTCCCATCCTGACCCTGTTCATCCTCGCAGCGGCTCCCGAGTCCGCGGCCGCAGCGCCCTCGGGCTCCGACCGCGGTGAACGCGTCTGCCATCTCGACGTGGCCGAGAAGCGAAAGACCGCCAATGGTGCCCAGCAGTGGCTCGTGCGCCAGTTCGATCGCTGGTGCGTTCGCGATGGCCGGATCGTCTTGGTCCGCCAGACTCTCGAGGCCGAGACCAGCAACGGCTGGCGACTCGTGTCCAAGAGCGCGACGACACGCATGAACGGCGACGGCACGGCGCGCAGCCAAGGCCGCTTTCATCTCTCCAAGAGGAACGCCGGTTCGTGCGATCCGCGAATCACCGGCACCCTTCACACGGACGGTCAGGCCGACTACTCGGTAGAGAGCGGCTGCTAAAGCGTCGTGCCGTCGTAGAGCTTCGTCACGGTGACGGCGCCCTCCGGCGAGGCGTCCAGGCAGAGGCCGCAAAGGACGCACTCGTCCTTGTTCTCGTGGACGACGGTGACGCCTGACTCCGAGGCCGAGAAGATGTCGACCGGGCAGGCGTCGTCGAGCTTCCGCGCGAGCTCGGGGTCGCGCGCGTGCTCGGCGGAGACCTCGACCTCGATGAAGATTCCGTGGAGCGCCTCGCCATTGCCGATCGCCTCCTTGACTCGGTCCGGGATCTCGTCGATCCGCTCGACGACGGGGATGCCCGACGCCTCGAGGCGGGCGATCTTCTCGGTCGCCGAGTCCTCCTTGCCCTCGACGATCGTGCCGGCGTGGCCGAAGCTCATGCCCTGCATCTCCTCGTCGTCCATGAACTTGCCGGCCATGAAGGCGATGATCGGAAGCTTGGAGCCGTTCTCCTGCGCGCCAGTCGACCAGCTCGGCCTCCATGCGCCCGCCCGGCTCCGTGTAGATCACGATCGCCTCGGTCTCGGAGTCGCTCTTCGAAGTAGGGCATGAGCTCGCGCGTAGGTCGAGCCGATGATCGCGTCGCCGCCGATCGAGACGGCGGTCGAGACGCCGAGGCCGGCTGCCGTGAGCGATGACGAGATCTCGGTCGTCATGCCGCCCGAGCGGGACATGACGCCGACGGCGCCCCGCTCGTATGCCTTGGCGGCGTCCTTCGCGGGGCCGCCGATGCCGCCCATCTTGCAGACGCCGGGGACGATCAGGCCGAGGCAGTTGGGGCCGATGATGCGCGCGCCGCGCTCGTTCGCGAGCTCGACCATCTGGGCGACGTCGCGGCGCGGGATGCGCTCGGTCACGACGACGATCAGCTTCACGTCGTTCTCGATCGCCTCGACGACGGCGTCCTTGGTGAAGGCGGGGGGGACGGTCACGACCGCGCCGTCGATCGGCGCGCCGTGATGCTCGACCGCCTGCTCGACCGTGTCCCAGACCGGCACGCCGTGGACCTCGCGGCCCTTGCGGCCGGGCGTGACGCCGCCGACGACCTTGGAGCCGTAGTCGAGGCACTCGCGCGTCAGGTTCACGGCCTCGCGGCCCGTGATGCCCTGGACGATGAAGGTGAAGTCTTCGCTCAGGAGGATGCTCACGTCGGCACCGCCCTGGATCTTCGCGACCGCCTCGCCGGCCGCCTCCCACATCGAGGTGTTGCGGTCGCGGAACTCGATCCCGTACTTGGAGAGGATCTTCGCGCCCTCTTCCTCCCACGCGCCGGGGATGCGAAAGACGGCGATCGTCTCGGCCGGGTCCTTGCCGAGCTCGAGACAGGCCTTGATCACGCCGCGGGCGACGATGTCGACGCGGGTGTTGGAGACGATCGACATCATCACCGCGATCTTCTCGACGCCTTCCTTCTGAAGGACCTCCTTGGCCAGGCCCTTGGCCTTCGAGACGGACGGGTTGCCGCCGATCTCCGCGTAGTTGGCGGGCTTGCCGCCCTGCGAGCGCACCGCGTCGGTGAGCGTCAGCGAGCCGCCGCCGGCGCCGATCACGAGGCCGAGGTTGCCCTCGAAGCCGTGGTCCTTGCCCTGGATCACGCCGCGGTGGTCGGCGGCGTCGATCGCCTTCACGTTCCGCTCGAAGTCGGAGGGCTCGTACATCTCGCGCGGCTCGGAGAGGTCGACGCCGATCTCCTCGAGCATCTTCTTGTGGCGGCCGACCGCCTCGTCCTCCATCTCCATGTGGGCGTCGAGGGCGACGAACGAGCCGTCGTTCGAGGCGCGCGACCGGGTTGATCTCGGCGAGCGTCATGTCGAAGTCGCGCTGAAGCTGCGGCGAGGCGGGCGAGGATCATCGTCGCGCGGTTGAGCTCGGAGCCGGTCATGCCGCAGCGGGCGACCGTCTCCTTCGCCTGGAAGTCGAAGACGGGGTGGAGGTTCGAGAGGTGGCCGCGGCCGACGTGGTCCGGATGCTCCTCGGCGACCTGCTCGATGTCGATGCCGCCCATGTCCGAGAAGAGCATCATCGGGCGCTTCGCGCGGCCGTCCCAGAGCACGGCCGCGTAGTACTCCTGCGCGACGTCGGCCTTCGGATCGACGAGGACGCCGACCGGCATGTGGCCGCCGATCTCGAGCTCGAGGATCGCCGCGGCGTGCTCGGCCGCCTCGTCCGGCGTGGTCGCGAACTTGACGCCGCCCGCCTTCATCCGCCCGCCCGTCAGGACCTGCGACTTGATCACGGTCTCGCCGCCGATCCGCTCGGCGGCGGCGCGGGCCTCGTCGGCGGTGGTGCAGAAGCCGTAGTCGGTGACCGGGATGCCCGGCCCGCTCGACGATCCGGCGTGATTCGTACTCGTAGAAGCGCATTGGCGGCGCGGGAAAGAGCGGCGAGGTCCGGCGGCGCGGAACCTTATCCGAGTCGTTTCGAGGTCCTTGATCTAGGGTGCCCGTCGTGGAGGACACGTCCGTATTCACAGCGGTGGCGCTGCCGGTCGCGCTCGCCGTGATCATGGTGAGCCTGGGCCTCGAGCTGACGCGGGCCGACTTCAAGCGCATCTTCGTCTATCCGCGGGGGTCGCGATCGGGCTCTTGAACCTCGCCTGATCGCGCCGTTCCTGGCGTTCGGCGATCGCCGAGCTCTTCGACCTCGACGCCGATCCTCGCGATCGGGCTCGTGCTCCTCGGGCGCGTCGCCGGGCGGCACGCTCGCCAACCTCCTCACGCATCTCGCGCGCGGCGACACGGCGCTCTCGGTGACGATGACGGCGATCTCGAGCGTCGGCGCGCTCGTGGTGGTTCCGCTCTACCTCGGGCTCGCCGCCGAACACTTCGCGGGCTCGGACATCGGCGACATCTCGATGCTCGGCGTCGTCGTCCGCGTGTTCTTCATCACGATCGTCCCGCTCGCGATCGGCATGTACCTGCGCGAGCGCTACCCGGAGGCGACCGCAGAGCGGCAAGGACACGCTGAAGAAGGTCGGCGTTCGTCGCGCTTCGTCCTGGTCGTGATCGGCGCGGTCGCCAGCGAGATCGACGTCCTCCTCGACAACTTCACCGACGTCGCGCTCGCGACCCTGGCGCTGAACGTCGCGGCGATGTCGGTCAGCTTCGCGCGTCGCGAAGCTCGCGCGGCTCTCGGACCGCCAGGCGACCGCGATCGCGATGGAGCTCGGCATCCACAACTCCACGCTCGCGATCGCCGTCGCCGGCACGATCAACATCGACCTCGCGATCCCGGCCGCCGTCTACTCGGGCTTCATGTTCATCACCGCCGGCCTCTTCGCGCGCTACATGGCGCGGCGAAACGCGCGCCGCCGCGCCGCCAGGCGCCGGCGCCCGCGTAGACGCTCGCTTCGCTTGCAGCGCGCGGAGGCACGGATGCCGTGTTCACGCTGCGGTTGACGGGTAGAGGCCGGATGAAACGTCCATAGGGCAGAATGTCTGATCCTCCCGCGGGCCTGCCACGGCCCCGGCCGAACAAGGAGATGACTCCAGAAGTGTCCGAAACCGCTGCCCCCGCGTCGAACGCGCAGACCGAGAACGAGACCCTCAAGGGCTGGGTCAACGAGATCGCCGACGCTCACCGGTGCCGAATCCGTCACGTGGTGTGACGGGTCCGCCGAGGAATACGACCGCCTCTGCCAGGAGCTCGTCGACGCCGGCACCTTCCAGAAGCTCTCCGACGCGAAGCGGCCGAACTCCTACCTCGCCTGGTCGGACCCCTCCGACGTCGCGCGTGTCGAGGACCGCACCTTCATCTGCGCCGAGACGGAGGAGGAGGCGGGCCCGAACAACAACTGGCGCCCGCCGGATGAGATGCGCGGCGCAGATGTCGCAGCTCTTCGAAGGGCGCGATGAAGGGGCGCACGATGTACGTCGTGCCGTTCTCGATGGGCCCGCTCGGCTCGGACAAGTCGCACATCGGCGTTCAGCTCACCGACTCGCCCTACGTCGTCGTCTCGATGCGGATCATGACCCGGATGGGCCAGGGCGCGCTCGACGCGCTGGGCGCCGACGGCGAGTTCGTCCCATGCGTCCACTCGGTCGGCGCTCCGCTGGCCGAGGGCGAAAAGGACTCGCCCTGGCCGACGAACGCCGAGATCAAGTACATCGTCCACTACCCGGAGTCGCGCGAGATCTGGTCGTACGGCTCGGGCTACGGCGGCAACGCTCTGCTTGGGCAAGAAGTGCCTGGCGCTCCGGATCGCCTCGGTCATGGCCCGCGACGAGGGCTGGATGGCCGAGCACATGCTGATCCTCAAGCTGACCTCGCCCGAGGGCGAGGTCAAGTACGTGACCGGCGCGTTCCCGTCGGCGTGCGGCAAGACCAACCTCGCGATGCTGATCCCGACGCTCGAGGGCTGGGAGGTCGAGACGGTCGGCGACGACATCGCCTGGATGAAGTTCGGCGACGACGGGCGCCTGTACGCGATCAACCCCGAGGCCGGGTTCTTCGGCGTCGCGCCCGGCACCGGCTACAAGACGAACCCGAACGCGATGGACGCGATCGAGAAGAACACGATCTTCACCAACTGCGCGCTCACCGACGACGGCGACGTCTGGTGGGAGGGCATGACCGAGGAGCCGCCCGAGCACGCGATCGACTGGCACGGCGAGGACTGGACGCCGGACTCGGACGACGCCCGCCGCGCACCCGAACGCCCGCTTCACGGTTCCGGCTGCGCAGGCGCCGTCGATCGCGTCGGAGTGGGAGGACCCCGCCGGCGTGCCGATCGACGCCTTCCTCTTCGGCGGCCGTCGCGCCACCGGAGTGCCGCTCGTCCGCGAGGCGTTCGACTGGGAGCACGGCGTCTTCATGGGCGCGACGATGTCCTCCGAGCAGACCGCCGCCGCCTTCGGCACGGTCGGCCAGCTTCGCTTCGACCCGTTCGCGATGCTGCCCTTCTGCGGCTACAACATGGCCGACTACATGGCCCACTGGCTGAAGATCGGCGAGCAGGGCGACGCCGAGAAGCTGCCGCGGATCTTCTACGTCAACTGGTTCCGCAAGGACTCGGACGGCAAGTTCCTGTGGCCTGGATTCGGCGAGAACTCCCGCGTCCTCGAGTGGGTCTTTCGCCGCTGCGACGGCGACGCCGAGGCGGTCGAGTCCCCGATCGGCCTCGTGCCCGGCCGAGGGCGAGATCAACACCGATGGCCTCGACATCTCCGCCGAGGCGATGCGCGAGCTGACGACCGTCGACGAGGACGGCCTCCGCGACGAACTGCCCCAGGTCGAAGAGCACCTGGCGAAATTCGGCGACCGCCTGCCGGACGAGGTGCGCAAAGCAGCTCGAAGCGCTGAAGCAGCGCCTGGGCTGAGCGCGGCCGGCGCCAAGACGCGCCGGCTTGGCTACCCTTTGGCGTCGCAGGGGGTCCACGTATGAGTGCTCGTATTTTCAGATGCCCATGTCCGGTTGCGTTGCTCGGACTTGCGCTGCTCGCGGCGATCGCCGCGCTCGCAGCTCCGACCGTTGCGTCGGCCGGCGCGGCGACGGTCACCCTCGAGACGAACCGGGACGAGGCGATCCGATACGGCCAGCGCGCCGCGCTGACCGGCAACCTCTCGGGCACGACCACCGGCAACGCCGGCAGGACGGTGACACTCCTCATCGACGAGTTCCCCTACGGCGCCGAGGTGCCGCTCAGCTCGACGACCACCGATGCTCAGGGGAACTTCGCCTTCGAAGTCATCCCTGAGCTCGAACACCCACTACCGGGTCAGGTTCGACGGCGACATACCCGATGGCTCCGCTACGAGCGATGCGGTCGAGCTCTACGTCCTCGCGAGGCCGGACGTGGACCTCTTCAGCACTTCGCGCCCGTTCAAGATCGCCGGGGTCCTGAACCTTGACTACTCGTCGAAGGTGGACCCCGAGTACTTCGTGGACAACCGGGTGATCTGGTACTTCAGAAAGAAGTCGCAGCCCGTCTTCAAGCGGATCGAGGAAACTCGCTTCCAGGACTCACCGGACGGCGTCCAGACGAGTGTCAAGATCGACCTGCCCAAGAGCCGCAAGGGGTACCGCTACTTCATCGTTGCCTGCACCAACGTGCCGGCCGAAGACATCGGCACGGGGGAGCCCGAGGCCTTCATTTGCCCGCGCCGCCTCGCGGTGCGTCCAAAGGCCTCAGCCCCTGTCGCCAGGGCAGCGACGCCCTAGCGCTCGCGCCTACGCTGCGTAACGCTCGAGCCCGGCCCGAAGCGGATCCGGGATCGGTGCCTTCGCGCGGGTCTCGAGGTCGACGACCACGTGGCGAAGCGTCACCTCGGCGACGACCGTGCCGTCGCGCTCCACCGCCACGAGCATGGTTGTCGACGTTGTCCCGATCCGGGTGACCGAGGCGACCAGCTCGACCTCCTCGTCGAAGCGAAGCGGAGCGAGGTAGCGGACGTTCGCCTCCGCCACAACCATGTCTATGCCCGTGCCATCGATCGCAGCTTGCCAAGAACCGAAAGCCTCGCGATAAAGCTCCGTCATCGCGATGTCCGCGTAGGCGAGGAAGTTCGCGTTGAAAACGATCCCCTGCGGATCACACTCGTGAAATCGGACACGGAGGGGATGGCGGAAGGACTCAGCCAACGTCTAGAGCTCGTAAGCCTCTTTCAGCTCCGGGTCCTTCTCGGCGAGCATCTCGGCCAGCTCGACCATCACCTTGCACTGCTTCCAGGTTGCGTCGTCCTGCATCTTGCCGTCGATCATGTGGACGCCGCGGCCGTCGGGGATCGCCTCGATCACCTTCTTGGCGAACTTGACCTCCTCGGGGTCGGGCGAGAAGACCTTCTTCGCGATCTCGATCTGGACGGGGTGGAGCGACCAGGCGCCGACGCAGCCGAGGAGGAAGGCGGCGCGGAACTGCGCCTCGCAGCCCTGGGTGTCCTTGATGTCGCCGTAGGGGCCGTAGAACGGCAGGATGCCCGGCGGAAGTGCAGGCGTCCACCATGCGCGCGATCGAGTAGTGCCACGGGTCCTGCTGCGCGGTCGCGCGAGGCGCCTCGGGGTCGTCCGGGTCGGGGTCGTTGATGACGAGGTAGCCGGGGTGGCCGCCGCCGACGCGGGTCGTCTTCATGCGCCGCGACGCCGCCAGGTCGGCCGGGCCGAAGCTCATGCCCTGCATGCGCGGGCTGGCCGTCGCGATCTCCTCGAGGTTCACGACGCCCTGCGCCGTCTCGAGGATCGCGTGGACCAGGATCGGCCGCTCGACCTTCGCCTTGGCCTCGAGCTGGGCGAGCAAGCGGTCGACGTAGTGGATGTCCCAGGCGCCCTCGACCTTCGGGACCATGATCACGTCGAGCTTGTCGCCGATCTCGGTGACGAGCGTCGTCAGGTCGTCGAGAACCCACGGGCTCGACAGGTCGTTGACCCGCGTCCACAGCGCGGTCTCGCCGAAGTCGACCTCGTTCGCGACCTTCACGAGTCCTTCGCGCGCCGCCTCCTTGTTGTCGACCGAGACCGCGTCCTCGAGGTTGCCGAGGAGGATGTCGGCCGACTTCGCCATGTCCGGCACCTTCGCCGCCATCTTCTCGTTCGAGGCGTCGAAGAAGTGGATCATCCGCGAGGGCCGGAACGGCACCTCCGACGACGGGCTCGGGCGCGCCGATGGCGAGGGGCTTCATGAAGTCGCGTGGGTTTCTCATCGAGGCCGAACGCTATCCGACGCGCTAGCGTGTAGCCTGCCGCCGATGGAAGGACGCACATTGCGCCCGCTGGGCGTCGGCGAGATCCTCGACGCCTCGATCAACCTCTACTTCCGCAATCTCGGGACCTTCTTCAAGATCGCCGCGGTGATCGCGATCCCGATGGGCGTGATCATCTTCCTCCTGGATCAGATCGCGTTCGCAGAGCCCGAGTCGGCAATCTCGCGCGACCTGGGAATCGGCTTTGTCGGCGAGTACGAGCAGCGGGTCGACCTCAGCACCTTCCGACCGTGATCGTGATCCGAGGCGCTCGTCGCGCTGTTGGCGTTCCTGCTCGTGATCGGAGCCTCGTTCCGCGCGGTCTCAGACCTCTACGTCGGGCGACGAGGCGAACGGCGGCGAGTCGATCCGCTTCGCGGCGGGCGCGCGTCCACTCGATGCTCTGGATCGGCTTTCTCTTCACCCTCGGAGTCGCCCTCGGCCTCGCTCGCGCTCGATCCTGCCGGGGATCTGGCTGCTTCGTCGCCTGGTCGCTCGCGATTCCGGCCCTCCTTGCCGAGGGCTTCAAGGGCTCGAAGGCGCTCGGCCGCTCCTTCGACCTCGTCGAGACAACTGGTGGCGCACCTTCGGAGCGCTCATCGTGGGCGTCATCTTCATCGGCCTCTTCCAGTTCCTGCTCGAGCCTCGCCGCGAGGGACTCACGAACCTCACCGAGGACTCGCTTCAGGCCTCGCTTCTGCATCTCGCGATGCCGCGCAGGCGCTGACGCTGATCATCACGGGCCCCCTTCAAGCGGCGATCGTCGCCGTCATCTACTACGACCTGCGCGTCCGCAAGGAGGCCTTCGACGTGCGAGCTCCTCGACGCAGCAGCTCGAATCACCCGGCTCGGGCGGAGCGCCGCCGGCGGACTGCCGCCGTCGCCCGAGGTCACGCTCGCCGCCACCATCGTCCCGGCGAGCCGCCCGCGCCCGGGCAACTCGCCGCCACCTCCACCCCCGCCGCCCTCGACGCCCTCGGGGTGGTAGGAGCGCGCGCCGCGCTCGTCGCGGCCCTCGCTCTTGTCCTGCGGCGCCCGGCGGCGCCGCGCGCCACCGACGTCAGCCGCGCGGAGCTGGTCAGCCTGGCCGACCAGGCGCCGGTCGGACGACGCCGCGCTGGCAGAGCTTCGCGCCGTCACGAGCGTCGACGGCGCGCCGGCCGATCTCGAGACCGCGCTCGCGGGAGCCGAAGGCGATGATCTCGATGCGCGCCTCGAGAGCCGTGGCGCGGTCCGCCGAGGCGGCGCCCGTCGAAGCGGCTCGACGCCGACGAGGCCCGCGACAGAGCGCCGGGAATCCTCGCGAGCGAGCCCGAGCCGCCCCCGGTCTCGGGCGGGCGGAGGCGCCTCGCGATCCCGTCGCCGTCGCTGCCGCTTGCGATCTTCACTCGCCGTCGTGATCGTCGGCCTCGCCGCGCGTCGCGGCGCGCGGCGCATGGGCAGAGGACGATCCTCGAGCGCGCAGGCCGCGGCGGGCGGAAGGAAGCCCAAGCGCGCGAGCGGCCGCGACCTGGCTCGCGAGGCCGACGAGGCGGAGCGCCGCGGTGATTTTGCCGCGGCCGTGCAGGCTTCGCTTCCAGGCGGGCCTCATGCGCCTCGACGAGCTCGGCTCGATCGAGCTTCAGCCCTCGCTCACGGCCGTCGGGAGCCGTTCGCGAGAGCGGGCTTCGAGCGATCGGCGCGCTCGCCTCGCCGTACGAGCGAGTCGCGTTCGGCGGGCGCGAGGCGTCCGCCAGCGACGCGCACGAGCAGCGCGAGGGCTGGAAGAGCGTCGTCGAGGAAGCCGGCCGGCAGATGACGCAGGCCCGAGCGCATTGCCGCTGATCGGCGGGGGCCGCTCGTCTGCTGTCGGGGTCCTCCTCGGGCAGGTCTCCGGGACCGGGCTCCGAGCGGCGAGCGCCCCGAGCGCCGGTAGCCCGACGACCCGGGCCCGAACGGCCTGCTGGCGCTCGCCGTCCTCTTGGACTCGACCGACCACGACGTCGAGCGCGTCGCGGAGGCGCCGAGCAGAGGGCGGCCTCGACCCGGCAGAAGACGGCGTTCCTCGTCTCGCCCGGCGCGCTGACCGCCGCGGACGCGAACGCGCTTGCATGACCTGGCGGAGGAGGGCGGCCGAGTCGTCGTTGCAGGCGACCCGGGTGACGAGGGCCTTTCGCGCCTGCTTGGGATCCACGCCGAGATCGAGAGCGGCGGCCCGACGACGGTGCCTCGCCACTCGTCGTCGCCCGAGACGGCCGGGGTCGCGAGCTCCAGAGGCGCTCGACGCAGGCGGTCGACATCGCCGGCGGCAGCGCGCTTCCGATCGCTCGGCGCGCATGGCGACGCCACCGGCGTGGTGGCCGACGTCGGCGCGGGCCGGGTCGTCGTGGTTGCCGACGACGACGCTCGTTCGAAAACGAGCTGATCGTCGCTCGCCGACAACGCACGCTTCGGGATCAACCTCGCCGGCGAGGAAGGCCGCGACGTGCAGCTTGTCGAGGCGGTTCGAACGCCTCCCGGCATCGGGCTCTCGGCGCTTCCCGGCGCGTGGGGCTGGGTCGCGCTCGGCTCTCCTGGCGCGGCGCTCAGCCTGGCGTGGGCGCGCGGCCGGAGGCTTGGGCCCGGTCGAGGTCGCGGCCCGGCCGCTGCCGCCGCCGCGGCGCGAGTACGTCGACGCCGTCTCGGGCGCGATGATTCGCGCCGGCGACCCGCACGCGGCGATCAGAGCCGCTTCGCGAGGCGGCTCGCGACCGCCTCGCGCGGCGTGCCGGGCTGCCGCCCGACGCCTCGGACGCGCAGATCCGCGAGGCTGCCGAGGCGGCCGGCCTCGAGCCGGCGGAGGTCGAGGCCGCTCGGCGGGTCAAGCGGGCGAGGGTGCCATGCTGGCGGCCGCGGGGGCCCTGGCGAAGCTGAGCAAACGAACGTGAGAGAGGAGCGACGAGTGAAGGACCTATACGAACGCGTGCGCGGCGAGGTCGGGCAGGTCGTCGATCGGCCAGGACCACGTGCTCGAAGGCCTGATGATCGGCCTCGCGACGCGGGGTCACGTCCTGCTGGAAGGCGTGCCGGGCGTGGCGAAGACGCTGCTCGCGAACGCCACGGCGCGGGCGCTCGGGATCGAGTTCGCGCGCGTCCAGTTCACCCCGGACATGCTGCCGTCGGACCTGACGGGCACGATGACCCTTCGCGGCGGCCAGCTCGAGTTCCGGCCCGGGCCCGGTCTTCACGAACTTCCTCCTCGCCGACGAGATCAACCGCACGCCGCCGAAGACGCAGGCAGCGCTCCTCGAGGCGATGCAGGAGGGCCAGGTCTCGATCGAGGGCGATCCGCAGGGCCTTCCCGACCCGTTCCTGTGTCGTCGCGACGCAGAACCCGATCGAGTACGAGGGGACGTATCCCTTGCCCGAGGCGCAGCTCGACCGCTTCCTGCTCAAGATCGACGTCGGCTATCCCGGCGCCGAGGACGAGGTCCGGATCCTCGGGCCTGCGCCACCGGGGCGTGCGCGCGGCCGAGCTCGAAGAGATCCGGCCCGTAGCCGGGCCCGACGAGATCGCGCGAGCTCGCGCGGAGGTCGACGCGACGACCGTGAGCGCCGAGATCATGGAGCTACGTGGTCGGCGATCGTCCGCCACACGCGCGCAGCTTCCGAGCGTCTCGCTCGGCGCGAGCCCGCGGGCGGCCGTGCACCTCCTGGCGGCGGCCAAGGCCGCGGCCCGGCTGGCCGGCCGCGACTTCGTCGTTCCCGACGACGTCAAGCGCGATGGCGATCCCGGCGCTCGCCCACCGCCTCGTCCTGAGCCCCGAGGCCGAGCTCGAGCGCTTCCGCCCGCAGGACGCGATCGAAAACGCGCTCGGCGCGGTGCCCGTCCCGCGCTGACGAGGCCGCGATGGCGCCGACGCCCAGGGTCGCCGTCCTTCTGGCGCTCGCGGGGCTCTCCGCGCTGGTCGTGCCGCCGTTCGCTCGCGCCGATCGCGGCGCTGGCGATCCTGGGTGCCGCGCTTGCCGACGCGCTTCTCGTCAGGCGCTCGCCCGGCGCTCGAGCGTGAGGCGCCCGAGATCATGTCGCGCGGCATCCCCGAGGCGCTTTCGGTCAGCGCCGACGTCGCGTCTGGGCGGGGACGTCCGGGTGCGGCAGTCGCTGCCGCCCGACCTCGCCTGCGCCGAGCTCCGAGTCCGACGCGCCGCTTCGCTCGCGAGATGGTCGCTCGCGCGGCGCGGCCGCCACGTCCTGCCGCAGGCCGCGGCGCGCACGCAGGGTCCGCTCGGCCTGGGTGCCTGGTATCACCGCGGCGGGGGCGAGGCGGAGGTTCGCGTCTACCCCGACCTGCCGGCGGCGCGGCGCATCGCCGCTCTCGGTCCGCCGCTCGCGGTTTCGCGACCAGGGGCTCCGCGGGACGCGGCCCGATGGGCCTCGGCACCGAGTTCGAGCGCGTGCGCGAGTACTCGCCCGACGACGACATCCGCCAGGTGAACTGGCTCGCCACCGCGCGCATGGACCGGCCGATGTCGAACGACTACCGGATCGAGCAGGACCGCGACGTGATCGCGGTCGTCGACGCCGGGCCGCCTCATGGCCTCGCCGATCGGCGAGGCGACGCGGCTCGACGTCGCGATGGACGCTCTGTGCAGCCTCGCCGCGGTCGCCGACGAGGTCGGCGACCGCTTCGGAGCGCTCGTCTTCGACTCGGAGGTGCGCCGCTACCTGCCGCCCGCGCGCGGCGGAGGGGCGCTCGCCGTCAACGCGCTCTTCGACATCGAGCCCGAGCCGGTCGACTCGGACTACGTGCGAGCCTTCCAGCGCGTCGAGTCCGCCAAGCGAGCCTGGGTCGTCGTCTTCACCGACCTGCTCGAGGAGGTCGCGGCGCGCTCGCTGATCGAGGGCGTTCCGGTGCTTGGCGCGCAAGCACTCGGTGGCCGTCGCCACGGCTCGCGACCCCGACATCGAGGCCGCGATCGACGACTGTGCCCGTCCGCGCGAGCTCGACGCCTACCGCGCCGCGGTCGCGGTCGACGTCGCCGAGGCGCGCCGGCGCGTCGGCGTCCGGCTCTCGCCACGCGGGAGCGCAGCTGGTCGAGGCCGACGCGAGCGGCCTGGGCGCCGCAACCGTCGGCGCCTACCTGCGGGCGAAGTCCCGCGCGCGCGGCCTCTAGCGCCCGGCCAACGAGGCGTCGCGGCCTCGCGTCGCCACCAGCCCCCAGTAGAGCGCGAAGATCCCGACGCCGACCGAGATCAGGACCGGCGCCGGGAGGCCCTGGCTTCTGACGAACGCCTCGCTGAGCCCCGCGATCGACCAGCCAGGGCATCGTGCCGAGCACGACCAGGACGGCGGTCTTGGCCTCGGCGGCGAGCGCGGCCTTGCGCTCGCCCGTGCCTGGCTCGACGAGCGCCCAGCCCATGCGAGCCCCGGCGGCGGCGGTGACGACGATGCACGAGAGCTCGATCGGCCCGTGGGGGATCACGAACTCGGCGAAGGCCTGACCGTTGCCTGCCTCGATGGCGCCGCCCGCGATGACGTCCGAGGAGCAGGCCGTTGAAGATGAGGAGGGCGCCGGTCCCGATCCCGAGCGTGATGCCGAGCGCGAACCCGAGGAACGTGACCTGGATGTTGTGCGTGAAGAGCGTCGACGGAGAACGCGGCCTCCTGCGCCGCCGTGGTGCCGGCGTCGGACGGGGGGTCGGTGGCGGCCGAGAACTCGCCCGGGATGAACGCGGTCGCCGCCGTCTGGGTTCTCGATCGCCCAGAATGGCGCCGAGCACCGCAGGGCCCATCAAGCAGAAGCCAGGCGCCGGCGAGGAACCAGGGCCGCTCGGCGACGGTGCGCCAGTAGCGTGGTTGTAAAGAACGTGACGAGCGACGAGCGGCGTGAGATCCCCTCGTAGACCAGGAGGCCGGCCTTGCCCACCAGCCGCTCGAGCTTGCCGCGCACCGGGTCCGTCGGAAAGCGTTGCCGAGCGAGCGCGAGATCGGCCGCGGCCCCCCGGTACAGGCTTCCAAGCTTCCTAACGCCCGTCGCCGCCAAGGCGCTCCGGCTTGCCCTTCGCCTGCTCGATCGCGACCTCGAGCTCGGCCCACGATCCGCGGCGGGTTTCGATGAAAGCCTCTAGCCTCACGCGCCATGCAGTATGAGGACACGGTTCGCATCGCGACCCCGGAAGGCGTCGAGCTGGAGCTTCCGCTGGCAGGGATCGGCTCGCGCCTGACGGCCCGGATCCTCGATCACCTGATCCAGGCCGCGATCTTCGTGGCTGCGATTCTGATCTTCACCTCGTCGGTCGACACCGAGTCGAGCGGTGAGGCCGTCGTGGCGATCATCGGCATCCTCATCGGCTTCGCGATCTTCTGGGTCTACGACGTTGCCTTCGAGGCCTTTGCCGGGGGGCGGACGCCCGGCAAGCGGGCCGTGGGACTGCGGGTTGTCGGCTTGCGCGGCGAGCCGATCGGCTTTCCCGCCGCGGCCGTGCGGAACCTCTTGCGCCTCGTCGACGAGTACCTGACGCTCTGGATCGTCGCCTTGATCTCGATGATCCGCTCGGATCGGAACCAGCGCGTAGGCGACATGGCGGCCGGGACGATGGTCGTCCGCGAGAGCGCTCCTCGGAGGCGGGCGCCGAGGTTTCGATCGGCGTCGCGCATCTCGACGACCTCGAGCAGGCGGCGACCTGGGACACGACCGCGATCACCGACGCCGAGCTGGCGACGGCCCGACGCTTTCTCGAGCGCCGGTACGAGGTGGATCAACGTCGCCCGCGCGAAGCTGGCGGCGGATATCCGCGACCGGCTTCAGCCCAAGGTGGGCGGCTCCGAGGGCGTCCGCTCAGCCGAGCAGTTCGTCGAGATCCTCGTCGCCGTCAAGGCTCGGCGAGGATGAGCGCTCCCGGGGGCGTCCAGGTCCGCGCCGCCGAGCCCGCCGACGTCGAGGCGTTGATCTCGTCATACGAGTGGCTGTTCGCGCCGCCGGGCTCCAAGCCTCCGTCCTGGGACGAGCGACGAGCCGCCGTAGCGCTCGGCCAGGCCATCGACTCTCACGATGCCGCGGTCCTCGTAGCGACCGACGAGGCGGGGGCGATCGTCGGCTTCCTCACGGGCTATCTGGACCTCCACTCGGTGCGATTCGGCTACCGCTGCTGGGTCGAGGACTTCGCGGTTGACCCGGAGCGCCGCTCTCAAGGTGTCGGAAAGCTGCTCCTCGACGCGATCAGGGGCTGGGCCCGCGAGCGCGGCGCCACGCACCTCGAGCTCGACTCGGCCGACGCGCGGACCGAAGCTCATCGCTTCTACGTGCGCGAGGGCGCAGATCCGGGCTCGCGCTCGTTTCGCTGGGACCCCGTCTGACAGCGCGCCGAGGTCCCGGTAGCCTGCGCCCCCTGCGCGCCGCGATGGGCGCCGGCAAACCAAGCCCGAGGAGGCAACATGAACTTGGACCTGAAGAAACTGCTCGTCCTGATAGCTGCGCTTGTGGCGCTCGTCGCCGTCGGCTGTGGCGGTGACGACGAGGGCGAGGAGTCGACCGAGTCCACCGAAGCACTGTCCGCGGAGGAATACGGGACCGAGATCCAAGACATCCTGACCACCTTCGGCGCAGGAGTCGATCTCCCTTGGCAGCGAGCTTCCGGGCGCTACGTCGCCCGAGGATGCTCCAGGCGGGCGTCGATCGAACCTCGGCGACCTCACCCAGACAGCCGTGGACGAGCTGAACTCGATCGAGCCGCCTGAGGAAGCGGCGGAGGCGCACGAATCGCTCACCAGTGCGCTCGAGGGGTATCTCGGGAACATCGAGACTCTGGCCGGCGCGGTCGAGACCGACGACCCGCAGGCGGCCCAGCAGGCGGCACTCGACTTCCAGGAGGCGGCGGTCGACGTCCAAACCGATCTTGCCGATGCCGTCATGCAGCTCGAGGAAGCTGGGATCGAAGCGCCCGCTCCCACCCCGTAGTCGGATGCCGGTGCGGACCGGGGCCGGTGGGCAGTTTCTATAGCCCGCCGCCCCTGAGCGCCGCTGTGCGGTCGAGGTGGAACTCGAGGCGGCTCACGAGGCCATCTCGGAACAGGCAGAGCATCGCGCTCGGCTGCGCAATGGCGACTCCGCCGTGTCGCGTGACCCCGATCTGCTTGACGAGCAGGACCAGGGCGTCTGGGCCCTCGCGGATCTCTTCTGGCTCCAAGCGAACGCTGTCGAACGTCTCGCCCCAGTCACGCCAGGCCTCGATGAACCCGTCGACGCCTTCGTACTCCGCCGTAGGACCTGGTGGGATGGGAACCATCACGCACTTGAAGTCCGAGCGAGCATAGGCGCGGAGGAACTCAGCGAGAAAGGGCACGGTTGTCTCCATGTCGCCCGTGTCTTGATCGTCTTCGAGCAGCCCCGAGAGGGCCTCTCGAAGAGCTTTCTTCGCGTCCGGAGGTGCCATGAGTGCGAAGTATCCTCTGCGACCCCCTTCGCGCACGACTTCGTATAGAGAGACAGGAGCCATGGCAGTAGCTACCGCGACGTACCAGGAGATGACCGACGACCAGCAGGCGATCATCGAGATGGTCCGCTCGTTCGTCGACAAGGAGATCATCCCGCACGCCGAGGAGTACGACCACGAGGACAAGTACCCGGAGCCGATCGTCGAGCAGATGAAGGAGCTCGGTCTCTTCGGAGTGACGATTCCCGAGGAGTACGGCGGCATGGGCCTCGACCTCACCACTTACACCCTCATCGTCGAGGAGCTCTCGCGCGGCTGGATCTCGATCTCGGGCGTCGTCAACACCCATTTCATCGGCTCATACCTCCTGATGAAGTTCGGCACCGACGAGCAGAAGGAGTATTTCCTGCCGAAGATGGCGACGGGCGAGATCCGCGCCGCCTTCTCCCTCTCAGAGCCCGAGGTCGGCTCGGACGTCCAGGGCATCAAGTCGACCGCGAGAAAGGACGGCGACGACTGGGTAATCGACGGCCAGAAGATGTGGGTGACGAACGGCCTGGGCTCAGGCGTCGTCTTCGTCCTCGTGAAGACGGACACCGAAGGCCGATCCGCCGTACAAGGGGATGACCTGCTTCATCACCGAGAAGGAGCCGTGGGTCGAGAAGAACGAGGGTGACTTTGCCGGTCTCGAAGTGCCGCCGAAGATCAAGAAGATGGGCTACAAGGGCGTCGAGTCCACCGAGCTCGTCTACTCGGGCTATCGCTGCTCGGAAGATCGCATCCTCGGCGGTCCGGAAGGCGTCGGCGAGGGCTTCAAGCAGATGATGGACGCGCTCGAGGTGGGTCGCGTGAACGTCGCGGCCCGCGGCGTGGGCATCGCGCAGCGCGCGTTCGAGCTGGCGATCCGCTACTCACAAGAGCGAAAGACCTTCGGCAAGCCGATCGCCGAGCACCAGGCGATCCAGTTCAAGCTCGCCGAGATGGCCACGAAGATCGAGGCCGCGCGCCTGATCACGCGCAAGGCCGCGCGGATGAAGGACGCCGGCGAACGCTCAGACCTCGAGGCCGGGATGGCAAAGCTCTTAGCGTCGGAGACCGGCAAGGAAGTGCGTCGAGGAGTCGCTTCCGCATCCACGGCGGCTACGGCTACTCGAAGGAGTACGAGATCGAGCGTCTCTACCGCGACGCGCCGCTGCTCCTGATCGGAGAGGGCACCTCCGAGATCCAGAAGATGGTGATCGGGAAGAAGCTCCTCCAGCGCCACAAGGCGTAGGAGCGTTTCGTCGTGGCCTCCGCCGCCGAGCTCATCACTCAGGCCGTTTCCGGGCTCCTGGCCGACGTGCCCAACCTCTCCAACCTGAAGATCGTGATCGGGCTCGAGCTTCGCGGGCGCGGCGACACTCAGCTCTATCGCGTCGAGCTACCGGGCCCCAAGGTCTCCAAGGGCTACGCGGACGACGAGCGACTCCACGTCTCGATCCCGCGCTCGCACTTCAACGAGCTCGCTGCCGACGGCAAGCTTGGCCACTGGCACGAGGCCTACGACCACGGGCACGTGAAGGTCGAGGGCGACCCGCGCGTCCAGCAGCTCGTCGGCGGAGTCATCGCGAAGGCCGAAGCCCGAAGCAGGCTTCGGAAGGCGCGCTGAGCGCACGCGAGCTCACGCCCGAGCGCCTCGCGCGGCTCCGGGCGAAGTCGCAGCAACTCGCTCGGCCTCCGCGCAACGCGGCGCCGGCGGATGTCCTGCGCGCAATCGCAGGAGCGCAGTCACAGGATCAGGCGCCCGGCCGGCAACAGATACGGGTTCGATCGCGGGGTCTCACGCCGCAGCGGTCGAGTCGGCCCGGGTCGACGAGCGCTCGATCATTCGCCACTGGGTGATGCGGATGACCGTCCATCTCTTTCCCGTCGAGGACTTCGGATGGCTCACGCCGCTCTTCGCCGAGCGGATCGACGGCGTGGTCGATGCGACGGCTCGAGGCGCTCGGAATGACCCCGGCCGAGCGAGATCGTGCTCTCGCCGCGATCCGCAAGGCCATCGAGCGCGAGGGCGTCGATCACCCGGACCGAGGCGATGGCGGTCGCCGAGAGCACTGGGATCGAGGTCGACGTCGAGCGCCGCACGCACCTCATCCGTCATCACGGTCGTGGGCGGGACGGCGTGCATCGGCCCCGACGAGGGCCGCGGAAGCACCCTCGTGGACACGCGCGAGTGGATCGGCGACTTCGAGAGCGCCCGAGCGCGAGGATTGCCTCGCAGAGCTCGCGCGCCGCTACTTCGCGTGCCTTCGCGCCGGCGTCCGAGCGCGACTTCGCGAAGTGGTCGGGCTTGCCGCTTCGCGACTGCCGCGTCGGGATGGAGCGAATCGCGGGCGAGCTTGATGGAGATCGGGCCTCCGAGCCAGGATCTATTTGGGCCTCGCGGGCTTCGACCTGCGCGTCCCGCGCATCCCCCGTCGTGCGGCTCCTGCCCGCTGTTCGACACCTACCTCATGGGCTACGCGAGCCGATCGCACGCGGTCGACGAGCGCGGGCGAGAAGGTGATCCTTCCCGGCGGCGGCGTCCTTCGGCCGACGATCTGCGTGGACGGCCGCTTCGTAGGCACGTGGCGCTCGAAGAAGACTCCGAAGCGCGCTCGACGGTCGACGCTCGAGCCGTTCGACCGGCTCGACGAGCGGTGGATGCCGGCGCTCGAGGCGGAGGTCGTCCGACATCGCCCGCTTCGACGGCATTCCGGAAGGCAGCCTGGCCTAGCTGCTGGCGCCATAATCCTCCGCGCGACTTACGCGCCATACTCCTGCGCCGGACCAAACGACAGAAGACCAGGAGCATGAGCGAAGAAACCCATGAGCTGATCACCGACCAGGCCGAGCGCGAAGCGTCCGGCGCCCACGCCTACGGCCGCTACCTCGAGGAGTTCGAGGTCGGTGCGGTCTACAAGCACTGGCCGGCCAAGACCGTGACCGAGGCGGACGACCACCTCTTCTGCCTGATCACGATGAACCACCATCCGCTTCACCTGAACGACGTCTACGCCGGGCAGTCTCAGCAGGGCCAGAACGTCGTCGTCGGGCCGCTCGTCTACTCGCTAGCGCTCGGCATGTCGGTCTCCGACGTCTCGGGCAAGGCGATCGCGAACCTCGCGACCGAGGAGCTCTCGCACCCGAACCCGGTCTTTCACGGCGACACGCTCTATTGCGAGTCCGAGGTGCTTGGAGGTGCGCCCGTCGAAGTCGAAGGGCGACCGCGGCATCGTCAAGGTCCACACCCGCGTCTACAAGCAGACCGGCGATCTGGTGGCCGAGTTCAAGCGCGCGGTCCTCATCCCTCGGAAGGTCCACGCCGACGAGGCGGGGTCCGACGCCGAGGGCCCGGTCGAGTAGCGCGTCGGCCGATCCGCTCGTGAGCCTCGAGCCCGAGCTTGTCGAGGTCGAAGACGATGGCCTCCTGCCGCTCGTCGCGCGGCTTGAGGCCGACCCGCTTCCGGCTACTCGTCAAGTCCGGCCGCGTCGGCGGCGCCGAGGGCGAGCGGGGCTCGCTGGCGATCACGCCTGCTGATCGCGAGGCTGCGCTCGGCGCGGCGAAGGCGCCGGATGCCGAGTGGGAGCGGGATCCGGACCTCGGCGTCGACCTGCTCGTCTCAGAGGTGGATGGCGTCGACGAAGGGCTCTTGATCCCGCGCTTTCTCTACCGCCGGGCGGACCGGATCTACGAGTACGCGGCGGCGATGCCGGAAGCAAAGCGCCGATACGCGAGCGTCCTCGGGCCCTGAACCTTCGCTGAGAGTCGCCTGAGTCGCCTATGTGGCGACCCAAACGACTCTCGGCGATAATCGACCGCCATGGCTGCCGATGCCCACGAGATCGAGACGCCGCATGGCCTGGCGCGGGTTCATCTCGAGATCCCGAGCAACCCAGTCGGCCTGCTCGTCCTGGGCCACGGGGCCGGGGGAGGGGTGGGGGCGCCCGACCTGGTCCGCGCCGAGGGCGAGGCGCGAGACCTGGGCTTTGCCACCGCGCTCGTCGAGCAGCCCTACCGGGTGGCAGGACGGCGCTCGCCGGCGCCTGCAAAGCAGCTCGACGCCGCGTGGCTCGCGGTCGTCGCCGACCTCACAGAGCGCCGAATCGCGACTGGGCCGCTGATCGCGGGCGGCCGATCCTCGGGCGCCAGGGTCGCATGCCGGACCGCTGGTCAAGCCGGCGCCGATGCGGTGCTTTGCCTCGCATTCCCCGAGCATCCGCCCGGCCGCCCCGAGAAGTCGCGCCAGGACGAACTGGATGCGGTCGCGGTCCCGGCGCTCGTCGTCCAGGGCCGAAGCGACCCGTTCGGGATGCCCAGCGGCGGTGTGGGCAAGGAGGTCGTCGCCGTCGAGGGCAACCACGGCCTGAAGTCGGATCTGGCCGCCGTCGGCGACGCGGTCGCGGAGTGGCTGAGGCGCATCCTCAGCTAGATGGACGGTTCCTAGTTGCGCTGAGCCCGCGTCTTCCTTAGCTTTTGGGGTGTGAGGGCGACCTCGCGAATCACCACCGCGATCTTGACGCTCGCCGGCCTCGTGGCCGTGGCGGCAGCCATCGCTGTCCCGGCGAGCGCCGGGTCGAGCAAGCCCAAGATCACCTACGCGGAGTTCGGAGAGAACTCGAACGACGAGTCCGAGTACCAGTTCGAGGTGAGAGCGCTCCGCGCAAACTCGGTCGCGGTCGAGCTCAGGAGGAGTCCGAAGGAGGGCCGGACCACAGGACCGCGCGAGACGATCAGGCTCTCCAAGGGAGCGGGCAAGGTCTGGCGGGGGACCACGTCGAAGACGCGTTCGTCGCCGTGTTATGAGGCGACCTTCGTCGCCAAGAACTCGGCCGGGCAGGACTCGCGCCGCTACCGCCTCTGCATCTTCGGGTTCGACGAGGGCGGCGGCGACGAGCGGATCACGCTCACCCGCTGGTAGTCCTTAGCGGATCAGCTCGGCCACGGCTTCGAGCGCGGCATCGAAGTCCGTGCCGGGGATGCCGCCTATGCAAGGCGAAGTCGCGCCTGCGTCCGCGTACTCTGAGACCTTTGAGCGGGCGTCGTCCGCAGAGCCGATTCCAGCCAGGGAGCCCAAGAGCTCGTCCGAAAGGCCGGCGGTCGCCCGCTCTACGTCGTTTTCTGCCATGCCCTCGTCGAACGCCGCGAGGTCGTTGCCGAAGCCGGAGCGATCGAGCATCTTGCGATAGAAAGGCAGCGACGCGTAGGGGATCAGGTCCCGTCGGAAGGCATCGCGGGCGGAATCTGCGTCGTCGGTGACGGCCGTCGGCACGGCGGCGACCACGTCGAAGCCATCCATGGACTTGCCCGCTCGCTCGCGACCTTTGCTCACCTCGGGGATGACGGTCTCGCGAATGTAGTCGGGGTTGCAGAGCCAGAGCATCACCCCGTCGGCGATCTCTCCGGCGAGCTGGAGCATCTTGGGCGAGAGCGCGGCGATGTAGATCGGAAGCTCAGGCCGCGGCGGATAGCCCATGAAAGCGAACTTGGAGTTGAAGAACTCGCCTTCTGGAGGCGTCGTCCCCTCCAAGATCGCGCGGCAGATCCCGGCGTACTCGCGCATCTGGGTCACGGGCTTTGAAATCTGAGAGTCGAACCAGTTCTCGACTGTGACCTTGTGCGAGACGCCCAGGCCAAGCACCATCCGCCCACCCGAGATCTCATCGATCGTCGCCGCCGTTTGGGCGCATGAAGCTGGCGTGCGCGAGAAGATCGGCAGGACGCCTGTGCCCAAGCGCACGCGCTCGGTGACGGTCGCGTAGCGAGTCAAGACCGTGAGCGAATCGCGCCCCGCGATGTGAGTCGTATAGACGGATTCGTAGCGAAGCGATTCGGCCAGCCGGACCCGCTCGAGAGCCCGCTCGAGCTCCTTGCCGGTGCCGATGAACGCGCCGATCGCCATCGAGCGCCATCCTATGTGCCATGGCCCACACGTTCGAGATCACGACAGCGCTCGCGGCTTCAGCCGAGCGCGTCTGGTCGGAGGCCGTCACTTTTGATGGCGTCAACTATGAGCTTGGCCCGCGAGTTTCGATGACGATGCCGAAAGGTGTAGATCCCGCCTCAACCATCGATGACCTTCGCATCGGCGAGCCCGTGGGGCGGAGCTGGATCAGGGTGCTGGGCGTCCCCTTGGACTATGACGACTTGTGCATCATCGAGCGCGGGGAAATGCGTTTTCTCGAGCGCTCCGAGCTCGCGTCGGCGAGCCTCTGGCAACACGAGCGAATGGTGATCCCGACGGGCGACGAGAAGTGCGAGATCACGGATCGCCTGGAGATCGAGTTGCGGGCCCCCCTACGCAAAGTTGGCGGCGCACGCATCGCGCCGCGAATCGTCGGCGCGCTCTTCAAGCACCGCCACAAACGCCTTGCGGAGCGCTGGGGTCAGTGAGCTTCGCCCGAGGCGTGCGCCGGCGGGCGTGACTCCTCGGCGAGCGATGTGATCTCAAGCGAGCCGCGAGCGGCGCCTTCGAGGACCTCGATCGCCTCGTCTTCCGTGCGGGCGTAGAGCTCGACGAGGAGGTGCACGATGATGCGCTCCTCGTCGTGCTTGTGGAAGCGGACGTGAGTGAAGAACTCACGCGTCCCCGCATCGCCGAAGGAGGCGTAGGTCAGGCTGTCGGCCGCCTCGGCTCCGGAACATGATTCGACGAGGTCGCCGTCGACCGTGACTGTGCAAGAGGCGACGAAGGGCTTGCCGGCGACCATGCGCTCCCAGCGATCGCCGATCGAGACAACCCGTCCTTCCTCGACTGTGAGATGCGGCTGGTCGTGCATGCAGTCGAGGCACTGGACAACGGCCTCTTGGATTTCTTCGACGCGCTCGGCCGCCTCGCCGGTCTCGGGATCTACGCGAAGGATCGCGTCGTAGTGGACTTGTGCCTCGAGACGCTGGGACCAGCAGCGGTAGCAGCGAAGCCACGCTTGGCGGTCAGTCTCGTGCGTCTCGTCCATCAAAGGCCGAGCTCTCCCATGGCTCCGAGCCTAGCGAGGTTGGGGGGTCTAATCGAGGCCGTTCAGGTCGCCGGGCAAGAGCCCGTACATGAGCATGTCCCGCCGCTCGCCGGCGATCCGCATGTAGGAGCGAAGGAGTCCTTCCTCCCTAAAGCCAACCGCCTCGGCTATTGCGCGTGAAGCACCGTTTTCGGCTTCGATCGTCACCTCCACCCGCTCCAGGCCGAGCTCTGAGAACGCGAACGCGCAGATCAGCCGAAGCGCGCGGCGTCCGAGCCCCTTACCGCGCGACTCGTGCGCGATTACGTAGCCCGCCATGGCCCGGCCGGCCGCCCGGTTGATCTCGTGGAGGCCGATCGTCCCGATCGGCTCGTCCGTCACGGCGTCCGCGATTACCAGCGCCAGATCAGAGCCTGTCGCGAGCCCAGCCATTCCGCGCCGCATCCAGTCACGGGTGCCGCTTTGGTCCTGCCCGGCGGCGATCGTCGTCCAGCGCGTGATCTCCGGGTCGTTGACCAACTCCGTTACGCGCTCGACGTCCGCCTCGGCTCCGAGGCGAAGCCGGACGTGCCCATCCTCGATCCCCTCGACCGGGACCTCGATTGGCCGCGGGCTCAAGGCTCGAGCCTACGCGGCGGAGCCGGTGCGCTCGGCGGATCCAGCGCGCTCGGCCACGAGGTCGGCGATCTCGGACATGATCCGGTTGATCTCGAAGTCCTTCGGGGTGTAGACGCGGGCGACGCCGGCCTCCAGCAGCTTCTCCACATGGGCGGCCGGGATGATTCCGCCGACCACCACCGGGGCGTCCACGTCCCGCTCGCGCAGCATCCTGACCGTCTCCGGGATCAGCTCCATGTGTGAGCCGGAGAGGATCGAGAGGCCGACCACATCCACGTCCTCGTCGGCCGCTGAGGCGGCGATCTGCTCGGGCGTGAGGCGGATGCCCTGGTAGATCACCTCCATGCCGACGTCGCGGGCGCGCACCGCGATCTGCTCGGCGCCGTTCGAATGGCCGTCGAGCCCCGGTTTTCCGACCAGAATGCGGATGCGGTGGCCGAGCTCTTCGGAGACCTCGTCCACGCGGGCGCGAATCTCGGCGAGGAGAGCCTCATCGGCGCCCGACGCGGAGCCACCGACGCCGGTTGGGCCGCGGTATTCGCCGAACGAGTCGCGAAGCGCCTGAGCCCACTCGCCTGTAGTGACGCCAGCCTTGGCCGCGGCGATGGTCGCGGGCATGATGTTCGCGCTGTCGTCCGCCGCCGCCGCACGCAGGTTCTCCAGAGCATTCTCGGCGGCGTCGGAGTCGCGCTCCGCCTTCCATTCTTCTAGCGCCTCGCGGCGCTCGCGCTCGACCTCAGGATCGGGGGTGAGGATGCCGCCGTCCGCGCCCGCGGTCAGCGGCGAATCCTCGGTCTCTATGAAGCAGTTCTGACCGACCACCCTGATCTCGTCCGCCTCGATCCGCGCGATGCGCTCGCGGTGGGATTCGACCAGGCGGGCCTTCATGTAGGGGACCGCCTCAACCGCGCCGCCCTGCTCTTCGACGATGGCCATCTCGGCCTCGGCGCCTTCGGTCAGCTCGGCGACGAGGCCGTCCATCACCACCGAGCCCTCGAAGATGTCGGGGTACTCGAGGAGGTCGGTCTCGAACGCCAGGACTTGCTGGATGCGCAGGCTCCATTGCTGGTCCCATGGGCGGGGGAGTCCCATCGCTTCGTTCCAGGCGGGCAGCTGGATGGCGCGGGCGCGCGCGTCGCGGCCGAGCGTCACAGCGAGCGCCTCGAGGACGATGCGCTGAACGTTGTTCTCGGGCTGGGACTCGGTCAGGCCGAGCGAGTTGACCTGGACGCCGTAGCGAAGCCGGAGGAGCTTGGGGTCCGTGACGCCGTAGCGCTCGCGCCCGATCTTCTCCCAGAGCGCCGTCATCGTGCGGAGCTTCGCGTGCTCCTCGACGAAGCGGACGCCTGCGTTGACGAAGAACGAGATGCGGCCGAAGACCTTGGGAAAGTCCTCGTCGGCGACCTGGCCGCGCGCCTTTACCTCGTCGAGAACGGCGATCCCGGTCGAGAGCGCATAAGCGATCTCCTGGACTGGCGTGGCTCCGGCTTCCTGGAGGTGGTAGGAGCAGATGTTGGTCGGGTTCCAGCTCGGGATCTCGTTAACCGAGAAGGCGACCGTGTCGGCAATCAGGCGCATCGACGGCCCCGGCGGGAACGCGTACGTTCCGCGCGAGAGGTACTCCTTGATGATGTCGTTCTGTGTAGTGCCCTTGAGGTCTTCGAGCGGGACGTTCGTCTCCTCCGCGACGGCGCAGTAGAGGCCGAGCAACCACGCCGCGGTGGCGTTGATCGTCATGGACGTGTTCATCTCGCCAAGCGGGATCTGGTCGAAGAGCGCGTGCATATCGCCCTTGTGCGCGATCGACACCCCCACCTTGCCGACCTCGCCGCGCGAGAGCACGGCGTCCGGGTCGTAGCCCGTTTGCGTGGGGAGGTCGAAGGCGACCGAGAGGCCGGTTTGGCCCTTCGCGAGGTTCTTGCGATAGAGCTCGTTGGAGCGCCGGGCGTCCGAATGGCCCGCATACGTGCGCATGACCCACGGGCGGTCGCGCTCGGGCAGGCGATGGTCTTCGGCCATGGGGCGGATTCTAGGGTCGTGGGGGCCGGTAGGAGGCGTGGTGGAAACCGGCTACCGCACGACTTTAAAGGCGTCCTCTGCAGGAATCGGGTCGCTGTTGCCGGCGAGGTCTGTTGCCCGGACGGCGAATCTGTGCCTGCCGGGATCGAGTTTCACGGCCTTGGGCGAATCGCATGGCTTGAATCGCGCCGCGTCGAGCTTGCACTTGAACGTCGCCCCTGGCTCGTCCGCCTCGAACCCGAACTTGAGCTTCCGCTTGCTTGTCCTGTTCGGGGGAACGTCTGTGAGCGTCGTCTCCGGCGCATCCGAGTCCTCCGTGAAGTCGACGGCGTTCGAGCAGTTCGATCCGGCGACTCCGGGCTCCTCGGCGGTAGCGATGAACGTGTTGGAGGAGTTGTCCTGGACGGTGACGGGAATACCGGGTGAGGCCAACTCTGCCGCGGTCCCGGAGCCGACTTCGTCAGACGCTTCCTGAAAAGGGCACCCGTCGTACAGGCGAACCGTGGTACCCGCCGGCGCGCTGCCGGTCACCAGCAGGTCGTTCTCGTTTGCCGGCGACGGCGGGTCGGTGGCGTCAAGCGTTGGCTCCGCCGGAGCGGACGTTGTGATCTTGAGACTCCATCCGCCTGCGATCGAGCCCGTCTGGGGCGGGTCGGTGAAATCCAACACGTAGAGGCCCCACTCGCCGTCCGGCCCCGTGTTGTTGAAGGCGGAGGCGAGGGTCGCGGTCCCGCCTCCCGCAGGCCCGGGGTTGCTAAAGGAGGTTCCGGGACCGGGCGAGGGAAAGTTTTCGCCGGTGCAATGTGCGGTCGGCCGCCACGCGCCGCTCGTGACCGGGTTCGGGTTGGTAAACCCGTCGGGAAGCTGCGCGGGTGCGGAATCGTCGAAGGTGAAGGTCAGGTTCTCGGGGCTGTTAGAGCCCGCGCAGTCCATGAGCATCAGGGACCTTTGCATCGTCTCGGGCCCCGATACGACAACGGCGAGGTTGAAGGTTTGAGCCACGTGGCTCAGGCCGCTGATGGTGACTTCGACATCGGTGATCGTGCCTCCCACGGTGGACACCTCGATCGGAGCGGGATAAGGCGCGGCTTTACGACACGCCACAAACGAGGCACCTGTGTCGCAGTCGACCGCAGGCTCGCCGGGACCCGGAATCGTGATCGGATCCGTGTTCGAAAACGTCCACGTTGCTGCCGGCGCCGGCGACGGGAGCGCAACCGCGACCAGCCCGGCCACGATCAGGACAAACCGCTTGTTTGCTTCGCCCAACTCGTCCCCTCTCCCCAAGGCTACGCTCTTCCGCTCGAAATGGCAAACCTCGTCGACACCATGCACCTCGGGCTTGATCGCGTGATCGGGGCGTGGGAAGTGCGCCCGGGCGTGATCGTTGATCCGGGGCCCGGCTCGACGGTCGAGACTCTGCTCGCAGGCCTCGAGGCTGAGCCGCGGGCGCTCCTCCTCACCCACATCCACCTCGATCACGCCGGTGCCTCAGGCGTGCTCGCCCGGCGCTTTCCGGAGCTCCGGGTGTACGTGCACGAGGTCGGTGCGCCCCACGTGATCGACCCGTCGCGCCTCCTAAAGAGCGCCGAGCGCCTCTACGGCCCAGAGATGGAGAAGCTGTGGGGCGAGGTCGCGCCGGTTCCCGAGGACAGGGTGACGATCCTCGAAGGTGGCGAGGAGGTCGAGGACGTCGACGTTCACTATGCGCCCGGGCATGCGCGCCATCACGTGCTCTACCACGACCGCGAGACCGGCGACGCGTACACGGGCGACGTAGCGGGCGTCCGCGTGCCGCCCTCGAACCTGGTTGCGGCGCCCACGCCGCCGCCTGAGATCGAAGTCGAGGCTTGGGTCGAGTCGCTTCAGATGCTGCGCTCGCTGGAGCCAAAGCGGATCTGCATGACGCACTTCGGCGCGAACGACGACGTGGAGGGACAGCTCGCCCGGATCGAGGCGTGGCTGAAGGACGCGGCCGAGGAGAGCTCCCACGACGATTCCGACCGCTTCGCCGAATGGCTTGGCGCGAGATTCGACGCGGAAGGGGAAGAGGTGGCTGAGCGCCTCCGCCAGGCGATGCCGCCCGATCAGCTCTGGCTCGGGCTCGAGCGCTACTGGCGAAAGCGCCGCGAGCAGGACGGAGAGACGACTCGTGACGTGGTGGCCGCGGGCGCGGAGTTGCCGGACCGCACCTTTCGCGTACAGCGCGTGTCTCCATCTCTAGGCTCTTTTCAATGCCTCGACGCAAGCCCAAGAACAAGAGCGCGCTTTGGCCTCTCGGCACTCCTCGCGGGGGCCGTCACGCTTGCGCTGGTCGCGAGCGCCGCGGCCGTCGTCTACGTCTACAAGAACGAGTTCCGCTCGGGCACCGAGTATCGCGAGATCAACCAGACCGGCGGCGGAGACCCCTGTGAAGCGAGCTACTCGAAGGGGTCGAACGCGATGAGGATCGAAATGCGGGGCAGGACGTTCTGCGAGTACTCGCCGCCCGTGACGAGCGACTCGGATCAGCCCGATCACGAGATCGTCGCGGAGGGCAAAGTCCTCGAATCGACTCCCAAGAACGTGAAAAAGCAGGCATACCTTGGGGTTCGAGTCAGGGTTGGGGACAACACGTACTACGAGTTTCGGGTCACGCCCAAGGGCAGGAAGTACAGGCTCAATCGCAATCCTTCAGGCACGCTGCTCCCGATCTCGGGCGAGAGCGACAGCATCAACCCGCTGGGCGAAAAGAACACCCTGCGTCTTCGCGTGACCAACAACAACGTGACGGCGTTCGTGAACGGGGATTCGGTCGCCAACTACGCCGACCCAGATCCGGGCGACGTGACTGGGCGGAAGGTCGCGTTCGGGCTCGGTTCGACCAAGGGCGCTCGGACCGGCCCAAGCGGAACCTTCCAGTCGATCCGCGTCGGCGTCCCCACTCCCTGAGCTCCGCGCGGCAGGCCAGGTGATGGCTACCGAGACGATCGAGCGCCCGCGTATTGGAGGACCCGGAGGCGACCTTGGAGGGAATTGGATGGTGATCGTCTTGAACGACGACCACAACACCTTCGACCATGTCGCATCATCGCTCGCGAAGTTCATCCCAGGCCTGAGCATCGACGGTGGCTACCGCTTCGCGGATCAGATCCACTCGAGGGGCCAGGCCTCCGTTTGGACGGGTCCGCGCGAGCCGGCGGAGCTTTACTGGTCCCAGCTCTCGGACGCGGGCCTGACGATGGCCCCGCTCGAGCAGCACTGAGAGGGGCGAGGTGCGTAGCCGACCCTAGACGCGCGCGAACTCACCCACAGAGGAGGTGGGCGAATGCGCGCGCGTGTCTCTTGGGGGGCTTAGCCCAGGCGGACCGGCAGGGTGAGGAGCTTTCCGCCGGCGCCGGGCGGCGACCCGGCCAGGGCGCCGCGGGAGGGAATCCGCCGGCGCCGTGAGCTCTTGGACCGCTGCTTCTTGCCGTTGAGCTGCGCGATCCTCATCTCGACGAGAGAGCGGAGCTCCTCAGTCCGGCTGAACGGATCGGCGACGCTCTTTTCAGTCTCGATGGAGGTGGCGACGAGTAGACGCCCCTCGATCTCGGCGCCGATCAGCTCACCCTCTGGGCGATTCTGAGAGTCCAGCCCGGCGAGGCGCTCGATCGCAGCTTCGTCGGTCGCCCCGAGGCGGCGGATGGTGATCCCGGTGTTGTTCGCGTTGCTGGTCATTTCGATACCTCCTTGTTGGGTTGGACGCTTTGCGCGGCCATTTCGTGATGTGTTCAGGATCTCGCGTTCGTCGGATAAGCGCAACAGGAAGTTCTTGGATCTGTGATAAGGTGGGCTAATGCTCGACGTGAAGCGACTAAACATCCTGCGCGAGGTCGTCACGCACGGCTCGTTCTCAGGCGCCGCGGACTCCCTCTACCTCTCGCAATCGGCCGTGAGCCAGCAGATCGCGACGCTCGAGCGCGAGGTCGGGATGACGCTCCTCGAGCGCACGCGCGAAGGCACCAAGCCCACGGACGCGGGACGCGTTCTGGTCGAGCACGCCGACGCCGCGATCTGCCGCCTCGACGAGGCGGAGCGCGAGCTCAAGCGGATCGCCGGGCTCGAGGGAGGCGAGGTCAAGATCGCGAGCTTTCCCAGCGCTAGCGCGACGATCCTGACTGCCAGCGTCTCCCAGTTCACGAGGATGCACCCGAAGGTGAAGCTGACCGTTGCCGACGCGGAGCCGGAGGAGTCCCTGCCGCGCCTGCGCGCCGGCGAGCTAGACATCGCGCTCACTTTCGATTATCCGACGGTTCCCGCGCCCGAGGAGCGCGACGTCGAGCACACGCTGCTCTTGAGCGAGTCGATGCATGTCGCGCTGCCGCCCGACCACCACCTCGCCGGCCGCGAGCGAGTCAAGATGACCGACCTCGCTGACGAGGACTGGCTCAGCGGCACCCGCCCGAGCTCATGCGCGGAGATCCTCGCGCAAGCCTGCCGCGACGCGGGCTTCGAGCCGCGGATCGCATTCGAATCGGACGACTACAACGTGCTCCAAGGCTTCATCGCCGCCGGCCTCGGAGTCACCCTCTTGCCTGACCTCGCGCTCTTTACGGTCCGAAAGGACATCGTCGTCCGTCCAACCCAGCCCGCCGCGCCTCTGCGCCGAGTCTGGGCCGCGACCCGCCGCACCCGCTCAGCCGCTACGGACGCGATGCTCACGTGCTTCGTCGAAGCCGGCGAGACCTTTGCGCGCCAGACGCAGGCAAAGCTCGAAGCGGTGGCTTAAGCGCTGCTGCGGTCGAGGGCCGCTTCGGCGACGAGCGAGTGCCAGACCGGGTAGAGCGGCTTGTGGTAGTAAGAGAGAGCGGCCTGGCGAAGGGCCGCAATCTCATCTGAGGCCCAGTAGTCGTCGAAGTCCGCCTTTGACTCCCATACCGAGACCTGCCTGAAGTGGAGCGGGTCGTCGATGTTTCGCGTCAGGTAGCACGTGCTGGCGCCGTGCGCCAGAGCGCGGTCGAGGGCGGGACGCCAGATCTCGAACCAGCGGTCGGCCCGAAACGGTGTGACGTGCCAGTCGATGTTGTTGACGTGCATCGGTGCGAACCTACGCAGGACCGGCAGGCCCTCGCTTGATGTCAAGTTTGACCTTTACGGTGTCCACGAGGAGCCCCGAGTCGGCGGTGACGTTGCACGAGAACGTCTTCCCGGGCTTCGCCTTCTGAGTCACCTTCAGACCCAACACGACTTCCTCTTCATCACCCCCGAGCGGAGCAAGGCTCCCAGTCTCGTACGTGCCTTCGCGAACGGCATCCGTGATGTCGTTGTCGTCGGAGTCCTCATACTTCGTCTTGATGCCCTTGCCGGGGCCGCAGCCTTCGACGAGGAACGAGTCGGCCTCGACCCCCGCATTCACGACGCTCGCAAGCACCGACACGGTGCCCCCGCGCCGACCTTTGAGTGAGACGGTTTGACCGCTCCCCGTGTGGTTGAACACGCCAAAGCCGCTCTCGACGGGCTTGGTCAAGATCATGTCGGGCCCAACGACACGCCAGGACTGCGAACCAGTGGTGCAGGGGCTGGGGCTGAGAGTCTGGGCTCCGCCGATGACCGATGAGGGGCCGAACGTCCCGTTGGCTGTGACCCGGCCCTCGTTCCCGCTGAACGTGAAGGAGTGGTTCGTGACCGGCACCTGGCCGGTCGAGAAGCCGACTCCGGTGCATCCGTTGGTGGGATGACCGAGGCCCTGGAAGGACGCTTCCACCGTGGCGCCGTTGTTAGACACCTCGAGTGTCACCGTCCCCCCCTGTCCTGAGGTCACCTCGCCCTCGTAAGTCGCGCCCGCTACGTGGCCGGCGCTCGCCGTCGCGGGGAGTGCGAGCAGTGTGACCGCGGTGAGAAGCGCGCGCCTCATGCTCCGACCTCCGCCCAGATCGCGCCGGGCCCCTCTTCGTGCTGACCTTCGTCGTTCGAAGTCGCGCCGACTCGCACGGTGATCTTGCCCGTATGGCGGTTCTCGTGCATCATCTGGTGCGCCTCCGGCACTCCTTCGAAGTCCATCGCCTCGGAGAGTACCGGCCGGATCTTGCCCTCGGCCATGAGCTGGTTGGCGCGCATGCACTCATACGCGTTGGCGAAGTGGGAGCCCAGGATCTCCTTCTGCTTCATCCACAGGTAGCGGACGTCGAAGTCGAGCGTGTAGCCCGAGGTGGCGCCGCAGATCACGACCTTGCCGAAGGGCTTGACGGTGAAGACCGAGGTGGGGAAGGTCGCCTGGCCGACGTGCTCGAAGACGACATCGGGCGCGTCTCCGAGGATGCCCTTGACCTTCTTCGCGAAGGCTCGGCTGACGCCAAAACGCTCCTTCTCCTCGTCCGCGGACTCGCCGCCCTTTCGCATCATCCCCGAGAACTCGTTGCGGTCTATGTAGTCGACGGCGCCGAGCGACTTGACCAGCTCGCCCTTCTCTTCGGACGACACGACCCCGACCGCGTTGGCGCCGGCAGCCTTCGCGAGCTGGACGGCGAAGACGCCGAGACCACCCGCCGCGCCCCAGACGAGGACGTTGTGGCCGGCCTGAATGTTCACGCGGTTCATCAGCATCCGGTAGGCGGTGAAGTAGGTGAGCCCGTAGGCCGAGGAGTCGACCCACGAGAGGTTCCTGGGCTTCGGCAAGAGCTGCTGCGCCTGAACCTTCGTGAACTGGGCGAACGAGCCCCAAGTCGTCTCATAGCCCCAGATCTTTTGTGAGGGCGCCGCCATCGGGTCGAGCCCGTGGACCTCGACGTCCTCGTAGGAGGCCTGGTTGCAGTGAAGGACGACCTCGTCGCCCGGCTGCCAGTTGGTGACGCCCGCGCCGACCTTCCAAACGACCCCAGAGGCGTCGGAGCCGCCGATGTGGTGGCCGTACTCGGGGTGGTCGCCGTAGCCGAAGACGGAAACCGGCTTGCCCAGGGAGGCCCACACGTTGTTGAAGTTGACCCCCGCGGCCATCACGCGCACGATCACCTCGAAGGCGCCGGGCTCGGGCACCTCGATCTCCTCGAGCTGGAACGCGTCGGTGGGCTCACCCTCGCGCTCCTGTCGGATCACCCAGGCGGCCATCGTTTCCGGCAGCGTGCCGGGCTCCACGTCGAGGTTCGAGACTTCGGATACGTCAACTGCCACGAAAGATCAACTCCTGCTTCGGTTGGAAGGGCCGCGGAAGCGTATCGGCCACTTCGCAAGCTTGCGCCCGGCGTCAGGTTCCCGTCCGAAGGCGGGACTACTTTGAAGAGTCCGCTATGGAAGCCTCGGAGAGACCACAGCTAGAACTGGGCGACGAGCCGGACGGGACCGTTCGCGCGCTCGGCGATCGCATCGTCATCGAGGGCATGAGCGTCGAAGACGCTCGCGCCGCACGCCTGGTTCGCGAGCGCTCGCAGGCAGGCACCCCGGGCTCTGAAACCGTGAGGACCGCGATTGAGATCGGTGCCCGGGTCCTCGACCGGGAAGAAACCGGTGCCGAAGTCGAGTTCGTAAAGGATCAGCTTCGCGAACAGCTTGGCGACCTTGGCAAGGTTCTGGGTGACACCGTTGAGGAAACCGCGACCCAGATGGCTGAGGCGCTGACCGAGACGTTTGGAGCCGAGCGCAACGACTCTGTCCAAGCGCAGATCAAGGAAACCGTCACACGGCTCATGACGGAGCAGCGCGAGACTCTCAATCGCACGCTGACGGCAGAGGATGGGTCGAACCCCCTGGTCGCTTTCCAAGAGCGTCAAGGCAAGCTGATGCTCGCGTCCGAAGAGCGGAGTCGAACCGAGATCGAACGCCTCCGAGACCAGCACGGCAAGGAATCACGAGTCCTACAGGAGCACGTCGCACGCCTGACGAAGGAGATTGCGCTCTTGCTCGAGCGGGAGGATGCCGACGAGCGGGTGACGGAAGCAGAGGAAGCAGGAACTCGAAAGGGATTCACATTCGAGGAAGCCGTCCATGACGCCATCGAAGACATCGCCGACTCCCGAGGGGATGCAGCTACGCATACCGGCGCCACGCAGGCGGAAGGCGGCGGGAAGAAGGGCGACACAGTCGTAGAGCTCGGTGCCTGCGACGGTCCATCGAGCGGGCGGATCGTCTTCGAGGCAAAGAACACCAAACAGCCGATGTCGAAGAACGAAGCCTGGAGATACCTGGACAACGCGATCGAGGCCCGAGCGGCGTCGTTCGGGGTGCTGATCGTGCCGGGGGAGGACAGGATTCCCTCGGGTCGCGAGCAACTTCGCGAGTATCAGGGGAACAAGATGATCGTGGCCGTGGACCCCGACGAGCCGGACGGCCTCAGTCTCGCAATCGCCTACCGGCTGGCGGCGGCCCGCGTCTCCATGGCTCGTGAGAAAGATCTGACAGTCGATGCCGTCGAAGTGCGCATCGCAGCCGAAGAAGCGATCTCCTGCCTCAAGCAGGCGCAATCGATCCGCACGACGCTGACCGGCATCAACAAGTCTTCCGACAAGGCAAGGTCGACCCTCGACGAGATGGTTGCCGCGGTTGAGCTCAAGCTCGACCGCATCGACGCTTTGGTCGCGGATGCGGCTGAAGAGTCCGAGGAGTAGCCGCTACGGCAGCAGCAGGTCGTTCTGCGACGACTCGCGGGGCGGGCCGACTAGAAGCTGAGCCGGCTCGATGGTGGAGTCCTCGCCCGCGAGCGCCTGGTACTCGCCCTGCTCGAGCGTGGCCTTGATGGTGCCGGTCCCGCTGGGTGGGATTTCGCCCGAGCTCGCGTCGGTGTCGCCGGGCCCGTCGAGGACGAGCTGAGTCGCCTCTTCCGTCTGGTTCGAGATCGTGATCACGACCAGGCCGGCCCCTGGATCGCTCGGCGCCAGCGAGACGTTGTTCTTGTCGATCGCCGCCGTCAGCTCGATCGGGCTAGGCGGGCGCGGCTCGTTCTCGAAGTCGTCCTCGCCGCAGCCGTACGCGCCCAGCGTGACGGCGCAGCCGATGCCGACCACAAAAGCGCGGGATCCTCCACGAATTACGGCTACCTCCCGGAACTTCATCTCCACCGGGAACCCTAGACCACCTTCCCCCCGCTTGTCACCTCGGCTATTCGTCGAAAGGCAAATCGACCACTTTGGCCGTGATCTCGCCGTCCACGAGGACTTCGTCCCCCGGCGCGGCTTCTCGCCTGAGTACCGCGAGCGCGATCGGGCCGTGGGCGGGGGAGAGGACGGCTGTGCCCAACTTTCCCAGCTCACGCTCGCCGAGTGTGACCACCGACCCAGCCGCGACGGGCGAATCCAGGCGCAGTCCACGCAGGTGGCGGTTCGGTTTGCCCTTGTAGTGGAGGCGTGCGACGGTCTCCTGCCCGATGTAACAGCCCTTGGTAAAGCTCACAGCCCGCTCGTTGATCCCGGCCTCTTGCGGAATCGTTTCCTGGGTCATCTCATGCCCGAAACGCGGGCGACCGCTCTCGACACGCACGATCTCGAGCGCGCCTTCCGAGACCGGATCGACGCCGTGACTTTCGAGCGCTCTCTCGAGGTCTGAGAGCTCCGAAGCCTCGGCGATCAGGTCGAGGCCGGCGGCGGTCCTCACGGCACGCGCCGGCGAGCCATCGAGCTCCACCTCCGTGTGGTCGTTCTCGGCCGCGAGCGGAGGCAAGCCAGTGAGCGATGCGGTGGCGGGGCCCGCCACGGCGATCAGTCCGATCGAGCCTTCGAGCGCCGACACCTCGACCTCGCGGCCCACAGAATACATCTGTAGGTGCCGGGTGGCGGCGGAGAGCGCCTGGGGCTCGACCTCGATCAGGATCTCCCCGGCTCCGAGGCGAAGGACGCGCATGTCGGCCTGCATCCGGCCCTTGCGATCGAGCAGTGCCGAGTACGCGCCACTGCCGGGCGCGAGCGCCTCGATGTCGTTGGTGAGCTGGCCCTGGAGGTAGTCGGCGGCGTCTGTGCCCGTGACTCTGATCCAGCCGCGCTCTAGGAGCGCGAACCCCGCCTCCTCGCGAACCGCGCGGTACTGCCCGTCGAGCGCAACCGCCACATCAGCCATGCCTCGATTCTAAAGGTGCCTGGCACCGGTCTACGGGCGCCTCTCCCCGACAGCAAGGTGCCGCTTCCAAGGCGCCTCCTAGGTGCCAGGCACGGTGCCAGGCACCTTTAGGGTTTTGATGTGTCAAACTTTGGTTTGTGGATGAGCTAAACACGGAAGAAGAGCGCGCGCTAAAGCTCAGCCGCCGCAAGCTCTTGGCAGGCGGCTTGGCCGCGGCGCCGGCGTTAGCGGCGCTCCATGAGGTCGTTCCGCACCAAGGCATTCACGAGGCGCTCGCGGCGAGCGGCGGGCAAGCCGCGGCAACGTCAGGTGTCACGCACGCGCACCTGAACGGGGCGGGGACCGCCGGGGCGACGTTCAAGGACGGCGCCTATGTCGATCACGAAAAAAACGGCTTCAACCCGACTCAGCTCTTGCGCGACTTCGACTACGGCAAGACGAGGCGGCTTGCCTCCGGGCGCACCCTGCGCGAATGGAACCTGATCGCCGCCGACAAGGAGATCGAGGTAGCGCCCGGCGTCACCTTCCCGGCCTGGACCTACAACGGGCGTGTACCCGGGCCGACCCTGCGCTGCACCGAGGGCGACCTCCTGCGGGTCCGCTTCACCAACGGCTCGGCTCATCCGCACACGGTGCACTTCCACGGCCTCCATCCGTCCTCCATGGACGGCGTGCCGGGCGCGGGCGCGGGCATCATCGAGCCCGGCCAGTCGACGGTGTACGAGTTCAACGCGGAGCCGTTCGGCCTCCACCTCTACCACTGCCACGTCTCGCCGCTCGCCGAGCACATCGCGCGAGGCATGTACGGCACCTTCGTGGTCGACCCCAAAGAGGGTCGCCCGGACGCTGACGAGCTGGTGATGGTCCAGAACGGCTGGAACACCACCTTCGATGCCGAGGGCAACCAGCTCTACGCGGTGAACGCGATCCCGTTTCACTACATGAACGAGCCGATCAAAGTCGCCCAAGACGAGTTGATCCGGATCTACCTCGTGAACATCCTCGAGTACGACCCGATCAACTCGTTCCACATCCACGGCAACTTCTTCAACTACTTCCCGACCGGCACCTCGCTTCAGCCGACCGAGTTCACCGACACGGTGATTCAGGGGCAGGCACAGCGCGGAATCCTCGAGATGCGGTTCCCGAACCCGGGCCCGTTCATGTTCCACGCGCACAAGACCGAGTTCGCCGATCTGGGCTGGATGGGCTTCTTCGACGTTGGGGACGGCCCATCGTGACCGAGCGCGTCCCCCTCTGGGCGCTCGCCGGTGGCGTCCTGGCGCTGATCGCCGCTGTCTTGGTGACCATCGCGGTGATCGGCGACGACACCCTGCCCGATCGCGCCGGTCCGCCGATCGAGGAGCTCGCGGTCGAGAACGCGCGCCTTGACCCAAACCAGATCGAGCTGACGGTCCGGAACACCGGCCCTGACCCGGTGCAGGTCGCGCAGGTCTTCGTCGCCGACGCGTACGTCAACTTCGAAGGCGCCGATCAGTCGATCGACCGGCTCGGCTCGGAGACCATCACGATCGACTTCCCGTGGCAGGAAGGCCAGCCGTATCTGATCTCGCTCGTCACCTCGACCGGCCTCGTGATCGAGCACGAGATCGCCGCCGCGGTCGAGACGCCCGCGACGGACGGCGGCCTGTTCGCGCTGATGGCGCTCCTCGGCCTCTACGTCGGCGTCATCCCCGTGACTTTGGGCATGCTGCTCTTGCCGGCGATGCGGCGCTTTCGCCCGGCGTGGATGCGTGTCGTCATGGCTGTGACGGTGGGACTCCTGGCCTTCCTCGCCGTCGACGCCAGCCTCGAGGGCTTCGAGATCGCGGGCGAGTCTGGTGGCGCGTTCGGCGGCACCGAGCTGGTCCTCCTGGGCGCCGGGCTCGCATTCATGGCGCTCACCGCCGTCGACCGGTACCTCTCGGGCAGACGAGACGCGAGCGAAGAATCAAGCGGCTGGCGCTTGGCGCTGATGATCGCGATCGGGATCGGCCTCCACAACATGGGCGAGGGCCTCGCGATCGGCTCCGCGTATGCGATCTCCGAGCTGGCGCTCGGGGCGGCGCTCGTGGTCGGCTTCGCGATCCACAACACAACGGAAGGCTTTGCGATCGTCGCGCCCTTGGTGCGCGAACGCGAGCAGCCCAGCCTGGGCCGCCTCGCGATCCTGGGCCTGATCGCGGGAGCGCCCGCCATCGCCGGGGCGCTGATCGGTGCGTCGGTCACCAACGCCGAGCTCTCCGCGTTCCTCTTGGGCATCGGGGTGGGAGCGGTAATCCAGGTGATCGTGCAGGTCTCGCCGGCGCTTCGCGACAAGGGCGGCCGCGCGCTCGATGCCGTCACCGCCTCAGGCATCGCCGCGGGCGCGGTCGCCTTTTATCTCAGCGGCCTTCTGATCAGTGTGTAAGTGGATCGATCGATGGCTCATTCAGGTTTCAGACGCGACCCGCATGCCCTCAACACCGAGGCGGTGCAGGACTACGCAAAAGCGCTCCACACGCTGTCGCAGCGATCCGAAGGGCCGGTCTCGACTTCGGCCCTCTCAGAGCGGCTGGGAGTGTCCGCGGGCTCGGTCACCTCGATGCTCAAGAAGATGAGCGAGATGGGCCTCGCCTCCCACGAGCCCTACCGCGGCGCGCTTCTGACCGAGCGCGGAGAGCGCGTCGCCCTGGAGGTGATCCGCCACCACAGGCTGCTCGAGTCGTACCTGACCGACGTCCTCGGGATGCCGTGGGATCGCGTACACGACGAAGCCGAGGTGCTCGAGCACTACATCTCGGAAGAGCTCGAGGAGCGAATCTCCGACGCGCTGGGCGACCCGCGCCACGACCCCCACGGCGACCCGATTCCTGACGCCGAGCTCGCGCTGGAGTCAGACCTCACCGTGCGCCTGACGGATCTCGAGGTGGGATCTGGCGCGGCGTTTGCGCGAGTCTCCGACTCCGACCCCGCGATGCTCCGCTTCCTCGCGGAGCGTGGCATCCGCCCGGGCGTCGAGCTCGAGCTCACTCGCCGTGACCCCTTCGAGGGCCCTCTCTACGTGACCGTTGCGGGCGAGGAGCATGTGTTCGGCGACCGGCTCGCAAGCCTCATGCGCGTCGAGCCGATCCCTGGCTGAGCCTCGAAGTAGGCTGCGACGCGTGGCCCTCGCCGAGAGCTTTCAAGAGATCCTCGACTCGCTCCCCGACGACTGGACCGACCTTGCGCTCGACTTCCGGCTGCCCAGCGAGGAGCGCTACATCGACGCCGCCGTGATCCTCACCCAGGTGAACGCTCAGCCGTACTCCAAAGCCGATTGGCACTTCCGCATCCTGGTCGCGAACAAGTTCGGTCACGCCGCCGCCGCCGAGACGGTCAAAGGCACGCTTGCTCTCCTGGACGGGGAGGGCATCGAGGGCGAGATGATCCTCCGCGACTTTCGCGAGGGCAGGGCCGAGGTCAAGCAGATGTGGGGCCGCCCAGAGTCAGTCCGGCAGCATTTCCGCCGCTCGCGACGGCTCTAGCCGGAGTCAGGGCACTTCGATGCCGTTTGCGCGGGCGAAACGCTCCCAGTTCGCGTAGCGCTCCGGATTGAGCGATCCCGGCGTGACGCCTGCGGAGAACGCGTCGGCCTCGAGTAACGCCTTCATCTGTTCCCCTTGGGTGCGCCGTTCGAGCCCATCCACGGCGCCGAGAAGTTCGTCGAGCGCTTCATCCGGCGCTTCCGCCGCGTGTCCATACCCACGCTCGAGCCCCACGCGCATCGCCTCGACCACCTCCGGCTCCGCGTCTGCCAACTCCTCGGTCGTCACCACGACCAGCTCCGGAAACGGTTTCGAGGCAAAGTCCCCGACCCGGAATTCGCGAGTCTCGACTCCGAGTCGTCTCAACGCGACTCCCTCCGCGTTCCAGAACGCCGTCGCCGCGTCAAGCCTCCCTGCCGACAGCGCCGCCACCGCGTCAAAGCCGATGACGGTGCGCTCGATCGTCTCGGGATCGCCGCCGTCGGCTTCGACGATGGCGTCGAGCACGGCCTCGTCCGATGGCAGGCCGGTAACTCCAACCTGGCCTCGCTCCAGGTCCGCGGGACGACGGATCTCGCTGCCGTCCGCCGCGATCACAGACGCCAGCGGAACCTGAACCAAGGCCCCGATCGCCTTCAGCTCGAATCCACGCCGAGCCGCTGTGCCCAGGTCGTTGATGTCCATCACGGCGAAGTCGGCCCGGCCCGCAGCGAGGAGCTTGGGGGCATCGGTCGTGGAGCCCGGTGGGCGGATCTCGAGCTCGAGGCCTCGGTCGGCGAACCAACCGCGCTTCTCGGCCGCGTAGAGCCCCGCGTGGACGGCGTTGGGCGTAAAGTCGAGCACCAGGGTCGCCTCGCGTGAGGCGCCCGGTTCAGCACCGTCCCCACCGCAGCTCGAGAGGGCAAGGACGGCCGCCAGCAGCGCGACGACCCGTTTCATCTCGCCCGGAGCCTAGAGGCCTAAAACGTCTTCCGGACTCCGGGTATAGGCTCGCGCCCGTGGCCGACCACGACCTCGAAGATGAGCTTTTGGTGCACGTCGAGATCCCCAAGGGATCGCGGAACAAGTACGAGTACGACGAGGGGATCGACCGCATCGTCCTCGACCGCTTCCTCTCCTCGTCGATGGTCTACCCGACCGACTACGGTTATCTGATCGACCACTGGGGCAGGGACGGCGACCCCCTGGACGCCATGGTGTGCGTGTCAGAGGCAACGTTTCCGGGCTGCGTGATCGCAGTGAAGCCCGTCGCCCTGTTCAAGATGCGAGACGACAAGGGCGAGGACGACAAGGTCGTCTGCGTGCCGACTCACGATCCCGGCTGGAACCACGCCGAGACGCTGGAAGACATTCCGAAGCAGCTTCAGAACGAGATCACGCATTTCTTCTCCGTCTACAAGCAGCTCGAGGGCAAGGAGGTCGAGGTGGACGGCTGGAAGACGCTCGAGGAGGCCCGCGAGGTGATCGCGGACGGCAAGCGCCTCTGGGACGAGCGCCAGCGCGACTCGACCGGCGCGTAGCCGCGCGGCCTTCGCTACGGTCATGGGGTGAGGAGAGTGCGCAGGGTCGTGGCGCTGGCGGGCGCCGGGTTATTCATTGCCGCGCCCGCGGCGAGTGCCGAGATCGGGTCGGTGTTCGACGGCGCGGTCGATTGCGAGGTGAGGCAGAACGGCAGCCGCTTTTGCGGCGGGACCGACACGTTGGTGGAGACCTTCGACGAGCAGCTGATCGACGTCAACGTCTCGCTTCCCCCCGAGCCGAACACGGGCCCCGACGGGCCCTATCCGCTCATCATGCACTTTCACGGCTACGGGGGCTCAGAGCTCAGCCACGCCGAGCTCTCGCGCTGGACCGACCAGGGCTACGCCGCGTTTTCGATGTCCGATCGCGGGTTTGGCCCGTGCGGTGAGAAGCCGACGCCGCCCCCGCGCTGCGCCGACGGGGGATGGGTCAGGCTCATGGACACCCGCTTCGAGGTTCGCGACGCTCAGCTCTTCGCGGGGATGCTGGTCGACGAGGGAATCGCGGCAAAGGGCAAGATTGGCTCGACGGGCGGCTCCTACGGCGGCGGCCTCTCGATGGCACTGGCCGCCCTGAAAAATCGCGTGATGCTTCCCGACGGCTCGCTGGAGCCGTGGACGAGCCCCGAAGGAACCCCGCTGAAACTCGCTGCCGCCGCGCCCGAGATCCCCTGGACCGACCTCGCCAACTCGCTCCTTCCCAACGGCCGGACGCTGGACTACGTCGCGGACGCGCCGTATCTGGGCCCGAATGGGGACGCGCCGGTCGGAGTGATGAAGGAGACCTTCGTCTCCGGCCTTTACGCGTCAGGTGAGATAGCGGGCTTCTATGCGCCCCCGCTGGTGGATCCGGACGCCGATCTTCGCACTTGGTACACGCGCGTCAACGACGGCGAGCCGTATGACGACGCGCTCACCGAGGACATCGTCGACGAGGTGAGCTCGCACCATTCCTCCTATTACATCGATCACTCGATCGCGCCGGCGCCGCTCCTGATCTCCAACGGCTGGACCGACGACATCTTTCCCCCGGACGAGGCGATCCGCTTCTACAACAGGACGCGCTCCGAGCACAAGAACGCCGAGATCTCGCTGTTCTTCTTGGACTACGGACATCAGCGAGGCCAGAACAAGGAAGCCGACATCGACCTGCTGCACGACCAAGAGGACGCTTTCTTCGAGCGCCACCTGACAAGGAAGGCCTCGCCTCCTCGGGGCGGGGTGACCACCCTCACCCAGACATGCGGGGACGAGAACACGCCGTCCAAGGGTCCGTTCCACGCTCCGACGTGGGCGAAGCTCGCGCCCGGTGAGGTGCGCGGTCGCTCCAAGCCGATGCAGACGATCGCGCCCTCGGTGCCAAGCGACGGGCCACGCGGCCAGGCATACGACCCGATCGCTTCGGGGAACGACCCGTGCGGTACCGCGCCCGGTTCCGACCAGCCCGGCGCCGCCTCCTACCGCCTCGACCCGGCTCCGCGCCGTGGCTACACGCTCATGGGATCCCCCACCGTGATCGCGAACATCGCAGCTTCGAGCCCCACGTCACAGGTCGCGTCCCGCCTTCTCGACGTGGCGCCAAACGGGGACGCGACGCTGGTCGCCCGAGGCTCGTACCGGCCCGCGACCGGAAAGCAGGTCTTCCAGCTCCATCCGAACGGCTACAAGTTCGCTGAGGGCCACGTCCCAAAGCTCGAGCTCCTGCCCGTCGACGCCCCTTACGGGCGCGCCTCGAACGGCCAGGCGCAGGTGACGGTCGAGAAGCTGAAGCTCCGGCTGCCGGTGCTCCAGAAGCCCGGGAAGCGCGGTGGCGCCGTTCGCTCGCCCGCCAGGAAGTTCGTGCCCGCCGACTACCAGCTGGCGCGCGGCTACAGGCGCCGCTGAGGCACGATCGGGGCAGTTTTTGCTCCGAAGCAGCGTGATCTGAGAGGCCCGTTGTCTAGACTCGCGCCCGCACCCGCCGGGTGCGAGCCGTCAACCGTTCAACGCAGGAGGTTCAAGAAGCAGTGAGAGACCGAGGTCTGGCCGCATACGTTTCCGAGCTCCTAGGGACGCTGTTCCTGGTGATGTTCGTCGGCTTCGTGGTTTCGCTGTTCGTTCAGACCGATCCGGCGTCGGGAACCGGCTCCGACTACGCCGTGGTCGGCCTGGTGCACGCCTTCGGCCTCTTCGCGCTGATCATCGCTTTCGGCGCGGTGTCGGGAGGGCACTTCAACCCTGCCGTCACCATCTCTGCGGCGATCCAGAAGCGGATCGACCCGATCGACGGGGTCGTCTACATTCTCGCTCAGCTCTCAGGCGCCGTCCTGGGAGCGCTCCTCGTCAAGGGCCTCATCGAGGACGAGGGCAGCCTCAGCGGCTACGGAAACGCCGAGGTCTCCTCAGCGCTCGGGGGCAATTTCGCGGGCTTCGTCATCGAGGGCCTCGGAACCTTCCTGCTGGTCCTGGTGATCTGCTCGGTCGCGCTGAATCCGCGTGCCCGCCAGGAGTGGGCGCCGCTTGCCATTGGCGCAACCCTCGGCTTCCTCGTGATGATCTTCGGCCCCCTCACCGGCGGCTCGTTCAACCCGGCTCGCTGGTTCGGCCCCGCCCTGATCGGCGACGGCATCGACGGCTCGGACCTTCTCGTATACGTCCTCGGGCCGATCGTCGGCGCGCTGCTCGCGGCCGCGGTCTACAAGTTCGTGATCTCAGGTCCGCAGTTCGCGGAAGGCCCGGAGCCGCCCACGTCCGACGCACGCGCGGTCGGCCAAGCGGTCAAGGACGCCGAGACGCGCACTAAGAACAAGAAGTAGAGGCTGGCGAGCCGAGCGCTCGTCTGACGACTAGCCTGAGGCCCGTGCGCCGGGTCACCTTTTCGCGCAACTACACGCTGTCGCTCTCGCGCACCTGCCGGTGCGTGTGCAAGTACTGCTCCTTCGCGACGCGGAAGGCTCACCTGTACGCGCCCGATGAGGTCGAGTCAAAGCTCGACGAGGCGCTCCGGCGAAACGCGAAGGAGCTCCTCGTCCTAACGGGTGAGCGGCCCGAGGTGAACGCCGAAGTGGCCGAGCGCCTGCGCTCCTTCGGCCACGAGGACTTCGTCTCGTACGTGGCCTGGGCGTGTGAGCGAGCCCTCGAGCGCGGGCTCCTGCCGCACACGAACCTGGGCGCGCTCGGTCGCGACGACCTTGCCCGCCTGCGTGAGGTGACCGCGTCGCAGGGACTGATGCTCGAGTCGATCTCCGAGCGCCTGATGGAGACCGTCCACGTCGGCTCGCCTACCAAGCACCCAGCCGTGCGCATGCGAACGATCGACGCGGCCGGCGCGCTTCGAATCCCGTTCACCTCAGGCATCCTGGTTGGGATCGGCGAGTCCGAGGATGAGCGGGTCGCCTCGCTCGAGGCGCTGGCCGCGTCGCACGATCGCCACGGCCACATCCAAGAGGTGATCCTCCAGAACTACGTCCCGCACCCGCGCTACTACGGCCAGGAGGTCGCCGAGATCGCCGACGAGGCCGCGAAGCGCCGGTGGTCGCTCGACGCCCCGGTCGCATCCGAGGCGTCCGTCGCGCCTCTCAGCGACGAAACGTCCAGCGATGTACCTCATGGGGTACAGCGTGGGACGTTTGACGCTCTCGGTGCGGGGTCCTCGGCGTTGCCCGAGTGGGCGAGCGAAATCACGCTCGGCGCCATGAAGCGGCTCGTCGCCGAGTGCCGGCGGCTGATGCCCGGCGTTGGCATCCAGATCCCGCCCAATCTCGCGGACTGGTGGAACGACTTGGTCGAGGTGGGGGCGACGGACCTGGGCGGGCTCTCGGCAAACGGCGACCACATCTCGCCCGAGCACGCGTTCCCGAGCCCACACGAGGTCCGGAAGCGCCTGGCGCCGAACGGCTACGCGCTGACCGAGCGCCTTTGCGTCTATCCGCAGTACCTCGACTCGGAGTGGATCGACCAGAGCGTCCTGGACGTCGTGAAGCGGGACTACTGGAGCTTCATTCCAAGGCGTGGCTCCGCACGGCGGGATGAGCGCGCGATCGATCCCGATGTGGCGCCGGCGGCAATCGAGCGCGCCTCGGTCGGCGAGCCCTTGTCTGAGGCCGAGCTGACCGCGCTCTTTTTAGAGCGCCGGCCGGAGGTGATCGAGGAGATGCGCGCCGCGGCCGATGGCTTACGCGCCGAGCTAGCCGGCGAAGTGGCCACGTTCGTCGTCAACCGCAATGTGAACTTCACCAACGTCTGCATCGTCGGCTGCGCCTTCTGCGGCTTCGGCCAGGGCCGTCGCTCGCCGGATGCCTTCGAGATCACTGAGGACGAGTTCCAGCGGCGGATCGAAGAGGCAGTTGAGTTCGGCGCCACCGAGATCTGCATGCAGGGTGGAATCCATCCCGACTATGAGCTCGAGCACTACGGCCGCTGGCTCAGGCTCGCCAAGGACGTCGCGCCCGACCTCCATCTTCATGCCTACTCGCCGATGGAGGTCCACTACATGTGCGAGCGGTCCGGCCGCGGGCCGGAAGACGTATTTGCGTATCTGCGCGAGCAGGGGCTGGGCTCGACTCCAGGCACCGCCGCTGAGGTTCTCGACGACGGAGTAAGGAGTCGCATCTCGCCGAACAAGCTGCCCGCCGACCGCTGGGTCGAGATAGTCGAGGCGTGCCACCGTGCGGGGCTGCGCTCGACCTCGACCGTGATGTTCGGCCACATCGAAGAGCCGTGGGAGCTCGCGCGGCACATGCGGGTGATCCGCGAACTTCAGGAGCGCACTGGCGGGATCACCGAGTTCGTGCCGCTCTCGTTCATCCCCTTCAACACCATGCTCGGGCGGACTCACGGGATCGAGGAGATCTCGCGCGAGGAGAACCTGAAGCACACGGCCGTTTTTCGCCTCGCGCTGGGGCGGACCGTGAAGAACCTTCAGGCGAGCTGGGTGAAGATGGGGATCGACGCCGCCACCGAGAGCCTGCGCTGGGGCGTGAACGACCTGGGTGGCACTCTGATGGAGGAGTCGATCTCGCGTATGGCGGGATCGCAGCACGGGGTCCGCCTCGAGCCCGAGGACCTGATTGGAGCCGCGCGAGCGGCCGGCCGGACGCCCGCGCAGAGAACGACCCTCTACGAGATCATCGAGACGTATTCCGTGCCGGAGCCCGTCAACGCGTAGATCAGCTGACGAGGAGAGACGCGGCCAGTTCGTCCGCCAGCCATGGCGCGACGGCCTCGATGCCTTCCATCTCGAACACCTCGCGCTGGCGCGCGGCGCCGTTCGAGGCGCACAGGTCGCGAACCTTTTCCAGCTCAGCCTCGCAGTGAAGCTCGCGGGCGTGTGGCTCGCAGCTCTCGAGTACTTCTTGGACCCATTCTGAAAGTGGGACGAGGCTCTCGGAGCGGAGATCGATCAGCTTGGCCTCGATCCCGTCGCGGGAGGCGATAAAGCGGTTCTCGGCGACCACCTCGCGGCGTGCCTCGGCCGTGATCTGGCCTTCGACCGCTTCCTTCACCAGGCACTGGATCAGCGCCACCAGCGCGGCAACGTCTTCCAGGCGCGACTGCGTGTCGGCAATTCGTACCTCGATGGTGCCGAACCGTGGCTGCAAGCGCGCGTCCCACCAAAGGAACGTCGGCTCGGGAATCGCGCCGCAGCGGATCAAGAAATCCACTCGCTCGGCCCAGTCGGCATAGCTGGAGAAGTAGGGCGGCAGCCCGGTCCGGGGGAAGGCGCCGAACAGGGAGGTCCGGGTGGACGCCAGGCCGGAATCGCGAGCTTGCCAGAACGGCGAGTTCGCCGAGAGAGCAAGCAGGATCGGCAGGCGCTCGCGGAGCCCGTTGAGCGCGGAGACGGCCGTTGTCTCGCTCGGCACGGCCACGTGTACGTGCATCGCCATCGTCGGCTCGCGCCGAGCCAGCTCGCGCATGGTCTCCAGCACCTTCTGGTAGCGATCCTGCTCGGGGACCTGCGTCTCGACCCATGTGGCCAGGGGGTGGGTGCCTGCCCCCGCCGGTCTTAGGCTCATGGTCTCGAGGGGCGCGATCAGGGACGAGCGCATCTCGCCGAGCTCGGCGACGGCGTGCGAGACCGTGGGCTGTGGCGCCGTCTCGACCTCGACGACCGAGGCGTGCGTCTCCAGCGAGCAGTACGCGCCAACGAGATCGGTCAGCCCGTCCATGAGCTCTTCGCCCCGAAAGCTCATCCGCCCGTCCTCGTCGATCAGCATGAGCTCCTCCTCGATCCCGATCGAGTAGGGAGAAACCATGGGTTCGTCAGGCCACGTTGCCCAGCTGGGAAGCTCGCTCACGCGAGCACCCGCCCTCCTGAGTCGTGCGCTCGGCTGGCTTCCACGAAGGCTTCGAAGAGCCGGTGCGCGGGCTCATCTTCCATCGCCTCTGCGTGCCATTGCACGCCGACTACGAAGTCTCGGTTGGGCGCCTCGATGCCCTCGATTACCCCATCGGGCGACCAAGCAACCGCTTTCAGCCCGCGGCCGAGCTGGTCGGACGCCTGGTGGTGGAACGAGTTCACCTCCAGCTCGGTCGTGCCGAGGGCACGCGCCAAGAGGCTGTCGGGGGCGACCTCCACCGGGTGGCTGAGGTGCGGCTCGCCGTTGGTACGGCGGTGGCGCACGTCAGTACCAAATCGGGTGGGGAGATCTTGGAACAGGGTGCCGCTGCGAGCGACGTTGAGCGCCTGAGCGCCGCGACAGATCGCCAGGATCGGCAGCTTTGCCTCATGCGCGGCCCGGGCAACGGTCAGCTCGGCGTCGTCGAGGTCCAGCCAGGTAGGCCCCAGCGCCGGGTCTTCCTCCTGGCCGTACGTGCTCGGGTGGATGTCGGGTCCGCCCGACAGGCAGACGCCCGCAACGCGTGAGATCAGATCTTCGACGTCCTCCTTGGGCAACGGCGGAATCACGACCGGCAGCCCTCCCGCCGCTTCGATCGCCTCGAGGTAGCGCAGCCCCAGCGCCATCTCGGCGCGTGGCGGCTCGCCCTCAGGGGTCGGCTCGACCTGCGAGGCCACCCGGACCTCGGACGTAGTCACGGCGATCAGAGGCAACTCGGCCACAACTCTAGGTTAGGCCTCGGCGGGCGGACCTCCACTGTCCATTCGTCTAGTTCGAGCTCCTTGGGTATCGCCTCAGCGGAAGAGGTCTCGTTCTTCGGATCGCCGCAGAGCGGTGGCCCCCGGGCCGTCGTCGGCGCTCACGTGACGGCCGACGCCGCGCACGACGACGACCGGCGTCCCCGAGGCCTTGTCGCGGGCGAGGTCGGCCGCTGCGGCTACCTCGTCCGCGATCGCGATCAGAGTCGCATCGAGCCTTTGCCCGTCGCGGTCGGTCGAGCCTCGACAGTCGTCGAGCGGACGAAGGCCGGCGCACCCGATCGCAACTTCGGCCTGTCCCAAGCGCCACGGGCGCCCGAAGCTGTCTGCGATCACGACCGCCGGCCGCAGGCGCGCGGCCCGCTCGATCTCCGCTCGCAAGCGGCGGGCGGAAGCGTCGGGGTCCTCCGGCAGGAGGGCCACCATCTCTTCGCCAGGGACGTTGGAGGAGTCGATGCCCGCGTTGGCGCAGACGAGGCCCGACTTCGTCTCGACGATGAGCATCCCTCGCGCGGCGCGAATGACCTCGCGGCTCTCGGCCAGGATCAATTCCACCAGCTCAGGACGCTTTCCAACCCGGGCCGCGAGCTCTCGGGCCGGGGCGGACGGTTCGACCGAGAGGAGATCGGCCACCCTTCCCTCGGCCTTCGAGACCACCTTTTGCGAGACGACGACGACATCGCCTTCTCGAAGTTCCGCGGCGGACGCGATGATCAGGCCGAGCGGCGCCCCGCTCTCGATCTCCGGAAGGCCCTCAACCGGGCGTATCTCGATCACAGCTCGGCCAGCGCGGCGGCCGTGATCGGCGCTTGCTCGGGCTCCTCGGATAGGAGCGCCCGCAGCGCGTCGAGGTCGTCGGGCGTATCGAGGTCGAGCTCGAGCGAGGGCACGTCGACCAGCTCGGCGGCAAAGCCCGCGCGGCGGCCGCGATCCAGGTGGCGCTCGCAACTATTCGGCCCGAAGACGGGGCCGATCGCGTCGGCGGGTGCGAGGAAGAGTCCGTTGGTACCAGTGCGGTGGCGATCGGCCGCGACGCCGACAGTATCGGCGGCGAGGCCGCCAAGCGCGGTGTCGAGCTCTGCCGCGTCGAGCAGCGGGCAGTCGCCGGGCAGGAGCGCCGCGCACCGTGCCCCGAGCGCCTTTGCTCGCACGATGCCGAGTGTTGCCGCCTCCGAGTGGCCGCGGTCGGTCGGATCGCGAAGCACCTCGAGCGGAGTGGAACTGCGCCTAGCGTGGTCGATCGCGATCTTCTCCGCGCGTCCCTCCCCGGTGACGACAATCACCCTCTCGATCTCTCGTGCCCTGTCGAGCGCGACCAGGACGTCAGCCAGCATCGCCCTCAAGACCGCTGCGCGCCCGGGCGGGCCGATGGCCTCGACGACGCGCGTCTTGGCTTGTGCAAAGCGCTTGACCGGGAGGACGACCGTCGCTTTCACAAGGACCCGGTTCCACCGGCGAGGGTCTCAGCCCAGTCGAGGATCCGCTCGGCGAGCGCCAGCCGGCCCCCAGGTCCGTCCATCAGGGTCGGGCACACGAGCGCCTCCAGCCCTTCCGGGGGAGGGTCAGGGTCGCCCTCGTCGACGACGATCCCGCGCAGGAGGCCTTCGTAAAGGGAGGCGACGCCCGCCGCGCTTACCGGACGGCCGATCGCTTCCATGAAGGCTTCGGTTGGACCCTTGATCGCTCGCCCCGCCACGAAAGGGCTGACCCCGATGACGGGCGCGCCGGCCGAGAGGATCGCCTCTCGCATCCCGGGCACCGCCAGGATCGGCCCGATCGAGATCACAGGGTTGGACGGGCCGATCACGATCAGATCCGCGTCGGCAAGCGCCTCGTGCACCTCGGGTGTGGGCCGCGCTCTAGGCAGGCCCTCGACCTCGATGCGCTGGATCAGCGCTTTGCCCTCGTCGAGGATCAGGAACTCCTGGAGGCCCCGCCTGCCTGCGGGCGTGTGGACGATCGTGCGAACGCGCTCCTCGCACATCGGGAGGACCCGGCCCTCGATGCCGAGGCCGAGCGCTATCTGCGCCTGTGCCGCTGTCAGTGTCCCGCCCTCGGCGATGAAGTGGGTCCGGTAGAGGCAGGTGGCCAGATCTCGATCCGACAGGCTGAACCAGCCCGGCGCGCCGAGCTCGGTCAGGCGCTCGTGGACACAGAAGGAGTCGCCGGCGATTCCCCAGCCGCGCTCCTCGTCGATCTGTCCCGCCAGCCAGTAGGTGCACAGGTCGGGATCGGGAGAGACGTGGAGGCCGTGGACCTCGCAATCGTCGGCAGTATTGGCGATGACCGCGAGGTCTGCGTCGAGCAGGTCGTGCATCCCCGCCGCCAGCTTCGCTCCGCCGGTGCCGCCGGCAAGAACCGCGACGCGCGTGATCGGGGTCACTCCCAGTGGTCGCCGTCGGGAAGGCCGGTGATGCGGATGCCAGCGTGGACCTTGTAGCGGACGTTGATCGAGATCAATAGTGGCGTCAGCTGCTCGACCATGCGGGCCATCTCGAGGGGGCCTGCGTTGACCGCGCGGAGGCCGGGTATCGCCTCTACCAGCGCGGCCACTTTCGCCTTGTCGGCCTTCTTCTCGCCGCAGATCAGCACGTCTTCCGACAGCGCTACCTCGCGGTCGGTGAGGTCCGGGGCCCCGACGGTGTGGAACGCCGCGACGACGGTCACGCCTTCGGGGACCATCTCCTGCGCCTGTTGTGCGGCAGAGCCCTGCCAGACGCCGAGCGTGCGAGTGGCTTTGCCCGAGACGGCAGCAGCAAGCGGCACCGTGCAGTCGACCAGGAGCTGCCCGTGGTCAAGCGAACCTCTTAGGTTCTGAAGGTTTTCGGACTGGGCCCGGAACGGCACGGCGAGGATGACCACGGGGCCCTGCTTTGCGGCTTCGGAGTTGGCCATGCCCTCGATCTCGGCGTCGGGAACCGCCTCGGAGAGCTTGCGAGCGGCCTCGGCTGCGCGATCCGAATCACGCGAGCCCACGACCACCGCTCGCCCGGCCAGAGCCCAGCGGAGCGCGAGTCCATAGCCGAGCGCGCCGGTGCCGCCGATGATGGGGATCGCCTCGGGCACGAGCCGGATTCTATGAGCAGGACGATGGGTGTTCGGCGGCGCACGACATATGCTCACGCGCGTGCGACTCGAGGGACGCAAGGCGCTGGTGACCGGAGGCGCCGGCGGGATCGGCGCGGCTACGTCGCGGCGCCTAGCCGCCGAGGGCGCGCAGGTGGTGGTCGGCGATCTGAACGAGGACGGCGCCACCCAGGTCGCCGCCGAGGTGAGCGGGATCGCCGCGAGGCTCGACGTGACCGACCCGGCGTCGGCGACGGCGCTTGCCGAGGAGCATGGCCCTTTTCAGGTCTTGGTGAACAACGCCGGTGGCGAGGAGTTCGGTTTTTTCGCCGACACGGACCCGGGAATCTGGGAGCGGGTCATCGCGGTCAACCTGATCGGGGTGATGTCTTGCACGCATGCGGTCCTGCCCGGCATGCAGGCGGAGCGCTACGGCCGGATCGTGAACATCTCGTCGGAGGCTGGACGGATCGGGTCGAAGGGGTCGGTTGCGTACTCGTCCGCAAAGGGCGGCGTGCTCGGCTTCACGAAGGCGATGGCGCGAGAGGGCGCGCGATTCGGCATCACCGTGAATGCGATCTGCCCTGGCCCGATCGAGACCCCGCTCCTGATGGGCGCGCTCGAGTTCGGCGAGCTCGGCAACAAGATCGTCGACACCATGGTCGCGGGCACACAATTGAAACGCCTCGGGACGCCTGACGAGGTGGCGTCGGCGATCGCTTTCCTGGCGTCCGACGACGCCTCGTATGTGACCGGCGAGACGCTCGGCGTCTCGGGCGGCATGGGCATGTGCTGAGCGATCTGCCCAAATCCGTCCGCCTAAGGGAGGTCGGGCCGCGCGACGGCTTCCAGAACGAGCCCGAAACGATTCCCACCGCCGACAAGGTGCGCCTGATCGACATGCTGGGCGCGACGGGCTACAAGCGCATTGAGCTCACGTCCTTCGTCCGCGCTGATGTCGTTCCTCAGCTTGCGGACGCAGCCAAAGTGCTTGACGCCTACTCGAAGCTCGACGAGGTCGCCTACTCGGTCCTGATACCGAACGAGAAGGGGCTCGACAAAGCGCTCGCGCGTCGCGAGCGCTTCGACGAGGTGAACCTCTTCTTGTCCGCGTCAGAGACCCACAACCAGCGAAACGTGAATCGCTCCGTCGAGGAGTCCCTCGCTGGCCTAGAGCGCGTGATCGAACGAGCCACTGACGAGGAGCTTCGCTGCGAGGGCGTGATTTCGACCTCGTTCGGGTGCCCGTACGAGGGATACGTACCACCCGATCGGGTCTTTGAGATCGCGGAGCGCCTGGTCGGCGCGGGCTGCGATGAGATCGCGTTCGGCGACACGACCGGCATGGCGAACCCGCGCCAGGTAGCGGACTTCTTTGCGCGTGCGAAGAATCGCCTCGGCGACGTCGAGCTGACAGCCCACTTCCACAACACCCGCGGGCAGGGGCTCGCCAACGTACTCGCGGCGCTCGAGCAGGGGATCGACTCATTCGAATCTGCCTTCGGCGAGCTCGGTGGCTGCCCGGTGCCGCCGGGATCGACGGGGAACGTCTCATCCGAGGACCTCGCTTCGATGCTCGAAGAGATGGGGATCGAGACGGGGATCGACGTCGAGCGGCTGATCGCAACGTCTCGCGAGGCACAAGAGCTTTTGGGCCGGCCACTCGGGGCGCACGTTCTTCGTGCCGGTCCTGTTGACTGGCATTCGACAACCACGAACTAGGAGGAAGAGTGCCGAGGCGAATCGCAAACGCAAAGTGGGAAGGAAGCCTTCGCGAGGGCGCGGGCACGATCGGCCTGGGCAGCGGTGCCTGGGAAGGCCCCTATTCGGCTCGATCGCGCTTTGAGGACGCGCCCGAGTCCAATCCCGAGGAGCTCTTGGGCGCGGCCCACGCAGGCTGCTTCACGATGGCGCTCTCGCTGATCCTGGGCCAGGCGGGCCACGAGCCTGTGGTGCTCGAGACCGAAGCGGCCGTGCACCTAAAGCAGGAGGGCGGTGGGTTCGTGATCCCGAAGATCGAGCTCTCGGTGCGGGGAAAAGTGCCGAGCATCGGCCAGGAGGACTTCGCAAAGCACGCTGAGACGGCTAAGGAGGTTTGCCCGCTCTCGAAGGCGCTCGCGAGCGTCCCGGAGATCACCGTGGACGCTCAGCTCGAAGAGTGAAGAGCGCGTTAGGCTGCAAATCGAACTATTCGAGGAGAAGCGTCGTAGATGGAGATCAAATTGGTCGGTGTCGTCGGTTGCGGGCTCATGGGCCATGGGATCGCCCAAGTGTGCGCCCAGAAGGGCGGCTGGGACGTGGTCGTTACCGATGTGGACTCCGGCGCACTCGAGAAGGGCATGGCAAAAATCGAGAAGCAGCTCGCCCGGGCGGTCGAGAAGGGAAAGCTCTCAGACGATGAGGCAGAGGCGGTTCGCGGGCGCATCACGACCACCGAAGACCGCACTGACCTCTCGGGGTGCGACCTCGTGATCGAGGCGATCACCGAGGATCTCAGCGCAAAGCTCGAGCTGTGGTCAGAGCTCGACGAAATCGTCAACGACGACGCGATCTTCGCCACCAACACGTCGTCTCTTTCCGTCGCAGAGCAGGCTGGAGCCACTTCGCGCCCCGGGCGCTTCTTGGGTCTCCACTTCTTCAACCCTGCCCAGGTCATGCCCCTGCTCGAGGTTGTGAAGGCCGAGGGAACGGACGACGAGACGGCCGAGGCCGGCTTCGCGTTCGGCAACGCCATCGGCAAGACCACGGTTGCGGCCGGAGACAACCGCGGCTTCATCGTCAACCGGCTGCTCGTTCCCTACATGCTGGACGCGATCAACGCTTATGAGGCAGGAGTCGGCTCGATCGAGGACGTCGACGCCGGGATGATGGCCGGCGCGAGCCACCCAATGGGACCGATCACGCTGGCCGACTTCGTAGGGCTCGACACGCTCGCATCCATCGCGAGCGTCATGGAGGACGCCTACTCAGAGAAGCGCTTCGCCGCGCCCCCAACGCTCTCAAAGCTCGTTGACGCAGGACACTATGGCCGCAAATCGGGCCGCGGCTATTACGACTACTCGGGCGAAAAGCCCGTGGCGATCGACCCCCAAAGCTGAGGAGGCCACGATGGAATCAAGCGATACCCCAACATTCGGACACCCTTCGTCGCCGCCGCCGAACTCCGTCGGCTCGAGCTCGAGCTCGAGCTTGGGAAGCGATGAGGTACGCAGGGCGACCTTCCCGCAGGCGCTTCGCGGCTATGACCGCGACGCCGTGCACGATCTGCTCGACCGGGTCGCCGACTGGATGGAGACCAGAGGAAGCGAGGGCATGCGCTCAGAGCTCTCGAGAGTCGGCGAGAGGACGGCGGGCATTCTGACCGCCGCCGAGGAGACCGCCAGCAAGCTCCGGGACGAGGCGATCGAGTACGCGGAGAACCTCAGGGCGGACGCCGAGGAGGAGTCGCGGACCGCGCGCCTCAACGCGAGCCAGCGCATGGACGAGATGATCGCCGAGGCCGAAGAGAAGGCGCAGCGGGTGATGGCCGAAGCGGTAGCGCGCCGAGAGCAGCTGACCGGCGCGATAACGAGCCTCGTGCAGCGCCGTGACGAGATCGCAGCGGACGCTGCGCGACTCGGAGACGAGCTCTTGGAAGCCGTGGATCGGCTGCGCGCGTCGGACACATACTCGGAGCCCGTCGCGCACGAGTCGGATGAGCTGGCAGCAGAGGATGCGACGCCCTCCGGACTCTATGCCGCAGACGACCCCGAAGCTACGCAGGTCCACGAGTTCTCCGAGGCCGAGGTGGACGACGAGGACCCGACGGTGCTGGTGGACCGGGACGTCGAGGACGACACGCCGCCGCGAGGGTTCTTCAGGTAGGAATCATCGCCCGCTCCCGACCCTAAACTTGGGTCCGTGAGCGAGACGACCGAAGGATCCAAGCTCAGCGAGGCGCTCGAGGCCGCGCTGGCCGGCGGTCCGGAGCGACACCTCAAAAAGACCGCAGAGCAGGGCAAGCTTCCCGTGCGAGAGCGGGTCGCCCGCCTGGTCGACCCCAGCTCGTTCTCCGAAGAGGCGCTTCTGGCCAACTGGGATCAGGAGGGGCTGGGCGCCGACGGCGTCGTCACCGGGCTGGCATTGATCGCTGGGCGCCCGGTTGCGCTGATGGCGAACGATCCGACGGTCAAGGCGGGCTCGTGGGGCCCGAAGACCGTCGAGAAGATCCTGCGGATTCAAGAGCGCGCGCTGACGCTGGAGATCCCGATGATCTACCTGGTGGACTCGGCGGGTGCCAGGATCACCGAGCAGGTGCGCATGTTCCCGGGCCGGCGCGGCGCGGGGCGGATCTTCTACAACGAGGTGCGTATGTCGGGCCGCGTACCGCAGGTGTGCATCCTGTTTGGCCCCTCGGCGGCCGGCGGCGCCTACATCCCGGCCTTCTGCGACGTCGTGATCATGCGCGACGGAAACGCATCGATGTATCTGGGCTCACCGCGGATGGCCGAGATGGTGATCGGCGAGAAGGTCACGCTGGAAGAGATGGGAGGAGCCAAGATGCACACCGGAGTCTCGGGCTGTGGCCACTTCTTGGCGAAGACGGACGAGGACGCCATCGACGTCGCCAAGCGCTACCTCTCCTACATGCCCGAGAGCTGGCGTGAGGGGCCGCCCGCCTCGCCGCCGGCGGAACCCGATGCGGAGCAAAGGCCGTCCGAGATCATCCCCGCAGACGAGAAGACCTCCTTCGACATCAAGGACTTGATCGCGGCGTTGTGCGACGCTGGCTCGTTTTGCGAGGTGCACGCGCGCTGGGCGAAGGAGCTGATCGTCGGCTACGCGCGCCTGGAAGGCCGGGCGGTCGGCGTCGTCGCCAATCAGCCGCGACAGAAAGGCGGCGTCCTATTCGTCGATTCCGCCGACAAGGCGGCGCGTTTCATCTCGACCTGCAACGCCTTCAACGTCCCGCTGCTCTTCCTAGCCGACGTCCCGGGCTTCATGATCGGGACCGATGTCGAGCGCCAGGGGATCATCCGCCACGGCGCGAAGATGATCTCCGCCGTCTCCGAGGCGACCGTTCCAAAGATCTCCGTGATCGTGCGCAAGGCCTACGGCGCAGGGCTATACGCGATGGCGGGCCCGGCCTTCGAGCCAGACGCGACGATCGCGCTCCCCGGTGCATCGATCGCGGTGATGGGGCCCGAGGCGGCGATCAACGCCGTCTTCCTCAACCAGATCCAGGCGATCGAGGACGAAAAGGAGCGCGCCGAGTTCGTGCGCTTAAAGCGGGAGGAGTACTCGGCCGACATCGACATACTCCATCTGGCGTCCGAGCTGGTCGTTGACGCGGTGATCGAGCCGGACGAGTTGCGCGCGGAGCTGATCCGCCGGTACGCCCTCGCCGAGGGTCGAAGCCGCGCGTTCACGCAGCGCCGCAACCCGATCACGCCCGCGTAAACCCGGGTGGGGTCCCTCGGAATCATCCTCGGCAGCGGTGCCGCCGGCCTCCTTCCCAGCGGGGAGGCGATCGTGAGCGTGGATCGCCACGGCGACCCTTACACGCTCCCACACGCCATCGACCATGCCTCCAACCTCAGAAAGCTCGCTGACGCCGGGTGCGACCGTGTCCTGGGAATCGCGTCCGTTGGCGGCCTGAGGCCCGAGCTGGTTCCTGGCACCTACGTCGTTCCCGATGACTTCATCGCCCTCGACCTCGGCGCCGTCTCGTCGCTCGACGGGCCCGAGGCGCATCGCGTCGCCGCCTTCGATGAGGATCTGCGCGCACAAGTCGTCGCGGCTGTCGCGGCCGAGACGGATCTCGAGGACGGCGGCGTCTACTGGCAGACGGCGGGGCCGAGGCTCGAGACTCCGGCCGAGGTGCGGTTGATCGCAAAGCACGCGCACGTGGTGGGGATGACGGTCGCGTCCGAGTGCATCGTCGCCGGCGAGCTTGGGCTGCCGTACGCCGCGCTGTGCGTGGTCGACAACCTGGCGAACGGGATCGAAGCTCACGCGCTCACTGCCGACGCCGTTCGCGCGGCTCAGGCCGAGCATCGCAAAGGCCTCACAGCCGTGCTTGGTGGCGCGCTCACAGCGCTTGCGCGGCGCCCCGCCTGAGCGCCCGATACTCACCTAACCTCACGGGATGGGACTTGCGGTAACGGATGCCACCCTCGAAGGGGAGGTCGTGGGCGTGCGCTGCGACGACGGCGTCATCGCCGAGATCGGCCCAGGCGTGGAAGCGAAGCCCGAAGACGACGTGATCGACGGCGCGGGGAAGGCGCTTGTCGCGGGCCTCGTCAACGCTCATACCCACGCGGCGATGACCCTCTTCCGGGGCTTCGCGGACGACCTGCCGCTGATGGAGTGGCTCGAACAGCACATCTGGCCGGCCGAGGCTCGCCTGGAGCCGGAGCACGTGTACTGGGGCACGCGTCTTGCCTGCGTCGAGATGATCCGCACGGGCACGACTGCCTTCTGGGACATGTACTGGCACCCGGAGGCCGTCGGCGCGCGCGGTCGAGGATGCGGGCCTTCGAGCGGTTGTCGCGGCGCCGCTGATCGACGGCCCGGATGCAGAGAAGGCGCGCACCGAAGCGGACGAAGCGCTCGACCTCGTCAGCGAGTCGACCTCGGGAAGGGTTCGAGCGGGATTCGCGCCGCACGCGCTCTACACGGTCGGGCCCGAGTCGCTCGCGTGGGTTGCCGAGCGGGCGGAGCGAGCGCGGAGCGACGGTGCAGATCCACCTCTCCGAGACCCAGAAGGAGGTCGAGGACTGCATGGCCGAGCACGGCGTGCGCCCAGCCTTTCACCTCGACCGCGCGGGGATGCTGGGGCCGGACACGATCCTCGCCCACGGCGTCTGGCTCGACGACGAGGAGCTCGACCTCATCGCCGAGCGCGGGGCGACGGTCGTCACGAACCCCGTCGCGAACCTGAAGCTGGCGGTGGGCGGCCTGTTTCCGTACCTCGCCGCTCGCGAGCGAGGCGTCGCGATGGGGATCGGGACGGACGGCCCTGGCTCGAACAACTCGCTGGACCTCTTCTCCGACCTCAAGACGTTCGCGCTACTCCAGAAGAACGAAGCGTTCGACGCCGCGGCGGTGGACGCTTCCGAGACGCTCAGGCTGGGGCGGGGCGAGGCGTCGGAGCTTCTTCGCTCGCCCGCGCTTCGAGACGGGCGATCCGGCCGACTTCCTCCTCGTTCGCGCGAACGCGCCGGAGCTCGCGATGGGCGAGCTCGACGCCGGGCTGGTCTATGCGGCTTCGGGTGACGTCGTCGACACGACGGTGGTCGCGGGGCGGGCGTTGATGCGCGGGGGCGATGATCGAGGACGCCGACGAGCCGGTGATCAAGGCGCAGGAGTGCGCAGCCGAAATCGGGGTACGGTGAGATATGGCTAGGCGAGGGCATTCCCGGCACGCTTGCCGAGCCGCCTGAGCTGGCGGCAGGCTGACTCCAAGTTCGACACGCAGGCCGACCGAGGCTGGATCGCCCGGATCCTGGCCTACCTGTTCGGGTTCGGTGGCGTCCTGCTGTTCCTGACGCTCCTCCTCGATGGCGCGTCCTGACCGGCGAGCCCGATCAGCTCGCGATTCTCGCCGGCTGCGCGGTCGGTTTCGCCGCCTTTCTGATCCTGGCCTACGAGCGCCTGCCGCTTTGGTTCTTGCGCGCAGCGCCCGCGATCGGGACGCTCCTCGTCGCGCTCTCGATCTACTACGCGGGCGCCCGCCTCCGCGGCGTTTACGCGATGTACATGGCGTGGGTCGTGATCGCGGCCGCGCTGTTCCTGGACACGCGCCTGATCCTGGCCCACGGCGCCTTCGCGATCGGTGCCTACGCGTTCGTCCTTTCGCTGCTCGAGGGCTCCGATGGCCTCGACCCGCTCAGGATCGTGATGACGGCGGGCACGGTGCTGGTCGTCGCGCTGGTGATGGGCGGGATCGCGGCGCAGCTTCGCGAGGTGCTGCGAGCGCCTTCGAGGCGGCCGCCCAGCACGGATCCGCTGACGGGCCTCCTCAACCGCGGGCGCTCGAGGAGGCGTTCGACATCGAGCTTGCGCGCGCGGGCGCGCGGAGGCTTCGGCGTGGGCGTCGTGATGCTCGACCTCGACGGCTTCAAGGAGTTCAACGACGAGCAGGGCACCAGGCCGGCGACACCGCGCTTCAGCGTCTGAGCCGGGTGCTGCTCGACGCGACGCGTGCGATCGACCACGTGGGCCGGATCGGGGGCGAGGAGTTCGCGATCCTGGCTCCGGAATCGACGACCGCGGGGACGCTTGCCCTGGCCGAGCGGCTGCGGCGCGCGGTCGAGATCGAGTTCTCGGGCATGGGCGGCCTGACCGCGAGCTGTGGTGTGGCGAGCTATCCAGAGCAACGGCGCCGATCGCTACGCGCTGATCGGCGCTGCCGACCGGGCGCTCTACGAGGCGAAGGCGCTGGGGCGAAACCGAGCGGTCGCCGTCGAGCACGCGCAAGCGGTCAAGCCCGCGCGTCGCGGCGAGCTAGCTCGACGAACGGGTCGAGCGCCGTCGGGTTCGCGAGCGAGTCGCGGCTCGCGGCCTGGTCGGGCGGCGTGCCCATCAGGATGCGCTTGACCGGGCACCTCGAGGACCTTGCCCGAGAGCGTGCGCGGTACCTCGGCGACCTCGTGCACCTCGTTGGGCACGTGGCGCGGCGAGCAGTCCTCGCGCACCCGTGCCGCGATGCGGCGTGATCAGCTCGTCGTCGAGGGTCTCGCCGTCGCGCAGGACGACGAAGAGCGGCATCCAGCCCTCGGTGCCCGGGCGGGGGACGTCGACGACGAGCGCGTCGGTGATCTCGTCGAGCGAGAGGACGGCGCGGTAGATCTCGCTGGTGCCCATGCGGATGCCGCCGCGGTTGATGGTCGAGTCGGAGCGGCCGTAGATGATCGCCGTGCCGCGCTCGGTGATCTCGATCCAGTCGCCGTGGCGCCAGATGCCCGGGATACATCTCGAAGTAGGAGGAGCGGTAGCGCTCGCCGTCGGGGTCGGACCAAAAGAAGACGGGCATCGAGGGCATGGGCTTGGTGATGACGAGCTCGCCGACCTCCCCGACGAGCGAGTTGCCGTCCTCGTCCCACGCCTCGACCGCGCAGCCGAGGGCGCGGGCCTGGAGCTCGCCGCGGTAGACGGGGAGGAGGGGGACGCCGCCGACGAACGCGGTGCAGACGTCGGTGCCGCCCGAGGTGGAAAAGAGCCAGGTGTCGTCGCCCGACGTGCTCGTAGACCCATTCGAAGCCCTCGGGGGCGAGCGGGGAGCCGGTCGAGCCGACGGCTCGGAGCGCCGAGAGGTCGCGGCCGGCCGAAGGCTCGACCTCGGCCTTCATGCAGGACGAGATGAAGCTGGCCGAGGTGCCGAAGGTGGTGACGCCGGCCTCCGCGGCGAGGTCCCAGAGCGTGTCGAGGTCGGGGTGGCCGGGGTTGCCGTCGAAGAGGACGATCGATGCGGCGGTGAGGAGGATCGAGACGAGGAAGTTCCACATCATCCACCCGGTGGTGGTGAACCAGAAGACGCGGTCGCCCTCCTGTGCGTCGACGTGGAGGTGCATCTTCTTCAAGTGCTCGAGGAGGATGCCGCCGTGTCCCTGGACGATCGCCTTCGGGAGGCCGGTCGTGCCCGACGAGTAGAGGACCCACAGGGGGTGGTCGAAGGGCACGCGGTCGAACTCGAGCGCCTGCGCCGGTCGCCCGCTGCGAGCGACGTCGTCCCAGGCGATTCCGTGGCTGAGGCGCGAGGGGTCGGCCTCCGGGTCGAGGTAGGGGACGAGGACGGTGTGTGCGAGGGAGGGCATCTCGGCCTCGAGGCCGCGGACGACGTCCATGCGGTCGAAGGGCTTGCCGCCGTAGGTGTAGCCGTCGACGGCGAGGAGGACCTTGGGCTCGATCTGGGCGAAGCGGTCGATCACCGAGCGGGCGCCGAAGTCGGGTGAGCACGAGGACCAGATCGCGCCGATCGACGCGGTGGCGAGGAAGCCGACGACGGCCTCGGGCGCGTTCGGCAGGTAGGCGGCGACGCGGTCGCCCCGCTCGACGCCCAGCGAGCGCAGGCCGGCGGCGAAGGCGGCGACGCGCTCTTCGAGCTCGCCCCAGGTGATCTCGGCGAGCGCCGTGCCTTCGGCGCGTGCTGGATCGCGAGCGCGTCGGGGTCCTTGTCGCGGAAGATGTGCTCGGCGTAGTTGAGGCTGGTGCCGGGGAACCACTCGGCGCCCGGCATCTCCGCGCTGGCGAGGACGGTGGCGGGGTCGCCGTCGGCGGCGACGTCGAAGTAGTCCCAGATCGAGCGCCAGAAGGCTTCGATGTCGGCGACGTCGACCACTCCCACAGGCGCGCGTAGTCGCCGTCGAAGTCGAGGTCGCGCTCGGCTGCGAGCCAGCGCATGTACGCGGTCATGTTCGAGCCCTCGACCGCCTCGGCCGAGGGCTCCCAGAGCTTCTCGCTCATGCGCGGCGCCGTCGTCGTCCGCGGGTTCGGCGCCGAGCCGTCTCCGGCTCGGCTTCGCGCGGCGCTGCCTGGTGCGCGCCGAGGTCGCGGTCGAGCGCGCGGATCAGGTCGAGCGTGAAGCCCTCGGCGCGGTCGAGCGCGCTCGGGTCGATCGCGCTCGGGCGCGTCCTCGGGCGTGTGGTAGTTGGCGGGGGTGATCGCGCCCGGCTCGAGGCAGGTGATCGCGCTCGCGCGAAGGCCGGCGACGCGGGCGGCGAGGGCGTCGGTCGCGTAGCCGTGGCGAAGCGGCGCGGCGCGGTAGCGGTTCTGTCCTCGCGGTCGGCCTCGGCGATCGCCTCGCAGAGCTGGCTCGACGCGCATGTCCATCTCGAACGAGATCGTCATGCCCTCGGAGGTGACCCAGCGCACGTCGCCCGCGCCGACCGAGTCGATCGCGAGGACGATCGTCTTGAAGGGGTCGAGCTCGTCCTTGTGGGCGCGGGCGAACGAGCGCATGCCCTCCATGCCGCATTCCTCGCCGCCGGTGAGGACGACCCAGACGTCGAGGTTTCGCGGCGGCTCCTGCTCGAGCTCGCTCGGCGAGCGACAGGGTGACCGCGACTCCCGAGGCGTTGTCGTTCGCGCCGGGGACGACGTCGGAGAGGCGCCAGTCGACGAGGAGGAAGGCGCTGACGAGCAGGATGAGCGTGGGGATGATCTGGAGGATCGCGAGGCCGTCCGAGTCGACGCCGGCCATGCGCGCGCCGAGCATCGGCAGGAGGATCGCGGCGGACCAGAAGAGGAGGCGGGTGTGGGGGAAGGGCAGGAAGCCCGAGAGTGCGCTTGGCGAGGCCGGTTGCGCCCTTGCCGAAGATGATGCCGGTGCGGGCGGCGTCGAGGTGGGCGGCGAGGATCAGCTTGTGCGGCGCGTCCGGGTTCTCGCCGCGCGAGACGACGTTCTGCGAGGCGCGGCGGAAGAAGAGGAGGCGGAGGAAGTGGCGGCGGGTGTTGAGGTCGAAGTAGAAGGACGGTGGTCGCGACCAGGACGAGCGCGAAGCCGGCGATCGGGCACCGAGATCGAGAGCACGCTGCCGACGAAGGCGAGGAACGCGTGGAGGGCCCAGACGAGCGGCGCCTGCGGATGGACGTAGATGGGCTCGATCTCGGCGCGGCGGCCCTGGCTCGCGCAGGCGGGCGGCCATCGCGTTCGCGGCGCGGCGCTCGGAGTCGGTGCCGGCGAGGCGGCGCTCGAACGAGCAGAGCTCGTCGATCGTCGCGAGCTTTGCGTCGCCGCGCCTGGCGGGCGCGGGCCTGGCGGTCGCGGCGCGCCGAGGCGCCTGCGTCGTCTGCGGGTGTTTGCCACGGCGCGATTATCGCGGGTACCGGGATGCGGCGGGTGGGAGTCGAACCCACATGTCCTTTCGGGCACGGCCTTTTGAGGGCCGCGCGTTTGACCAGTTTCGCCACCGCCGCGTGGCCGCACATCATGACGTCATGCGCTGGCTAGCCTCGAGACATGTGCGGTCGCTACACGCTCGCCAACCCGAATCCGCGGCGGCTGCGGCTTGCGCTTCGGCATCACCGAGGAGGCCGAGATCGACGAGGAGCCGCGGTTCAACATCGCGCCGACGGACCCGGTGCTCGCCGTTCGCGAGCGCGCGGACGAGCGCGAGATCGGGACGCTCCGGTGGGGGCTCGTGCCCGGCAAGTGGGCGACCGAGAAGAAGGGACGGCCGCTGATCAACGCGCGCGCGGAGTCGATCGCGACGCAGCCGGCGTTCGCCGAGTCGTTTCGCGAGCGGCGCTGCCTGATTCCCGCCGACGGCTTCTATGAGTGGCGGCGCGACGAGAACGGCAAGGTGCCGATCTGGCTGCACCTGCCAGACGACGAGCTGTTCGCGTTCGCCGGGATCTGGGCGAGCTACGAGCCGAAGGGCGGCGAGCCGATCGTGAGCTGCTCGATCGTGACGACCGCAGCCGAACGACACGGTGCGCCCGATCCACGACCGGATGCCGGTGATCCTGCCGCGCGAGGCGGAGGCGGAGTGGCTCTCCGCCGATGCGTCGAGCCGGATGATCTGATGCGGCCTGCTGGTGCCGTCGCGCGAAGAGCTCGAGACGCGCGAGGTCACAGACCTCGTCAACAGCGTGCGCGAGGACGGGCCGGCGCTGATCGAGCCGCGGACGGCGGCGACGCTCTTCTAGGCCAGGCGGGGCTGGGGGAGGGCTCGCGGCTGCTCGCCCTCGTCGTAGTCGTCGTACCGTCGTCGTCCTCGCCCGGCGAGCGGGCGGCCGCCGATCGGCCGCTCCTCCTCGACGTGCCACTCCTGGCCGAAGGCGATGAGCGAGACGATGATCGAGCAGGATCTGGACGGGGATGAGGACGACGACGAGGAGGCCGATCGAGGTCCTCGGGGAGGATCGGCGAGTCGAGGCCGTCCTTCGAGCGGGCGAACCAGCCCGGTGCCGCGACGGCGGCGAAGATGGTCATGATCACCGCGAGCGACGCGGCGACGGGCAAGAGGCCGCGGTTCCAGTTCGCGATGAGGATCGCGAAGAAGACGTAGAGCGCCGCCCAGATGAGCGAGTCATGATCGCGATCATCGAGCTCTGCATCCGCTCCCAGCCGCCGATCACGATCACCGCGATCAGCCCGGCGGAGACGAGCAGCACGAAAGCGACGATCGCCTTCGTCGTCTTGTTCTGCGCCTTCTCGCGATTCGGGCGCCAGAGCTCGTAGCCCTCTCGAACGGTCGTCGCTTCCATCCCTGCCCGCAAGCATAAACCCGCGAGCGGCATCGAGCGCCGCACGTCGACCCCTAACATCGGGTCGACCTGCGGGCGTGGTCGGAATTGGTTGACGACGCCAGGTTTAGGTCCTGGTGCTCGAAAGAGCGTGGGGGTTCGAGTCCCTCCGCCCGCACTCTCAATACCCTCTCTTGCTCACTCGGGGGAGTGAGTCTAGCGGTCCATGAGCGTCGGTCTCCAAAACCGACGAACCCGGGTTCGAATCCCGGCTCCCCCGCTCAAGTTTTCGCATCCCGTTAGAGCGGGTAGCTCTCCCACCGGAGGAGAAAGATGGCCGAACCCACCGGCCAGAAAGAGCCCGCCGAGGACAAGCCCGTGACCGAGCCGCCCGATGAGGAGAAGCGGCTCACCTACCGCACGCTCGACGAGCAAGAGGGGCGCCTGACCGAGGCTGAGCATCGCTTCGAACGCAACCGCCGCACGGTCGGTCTCTTCCTCGGCCCGATCGTCCTCATCGCCTTTCTCGTCTTTCCGTTCGACCTCGCGGCCGAGCAGCAGCGCCTCTTGGCGGTCCTCGCGTTCGTCGTTGTCTGGTGGATCACCGAGGCGATCCCGATCCCCGTCACCGGTCTCCTCGGAGTCGTCCTCTGCGCGATCCTCGAGGCGGCGCCACCCCCGGAAGGTGATGACACCGCCGCCGACGTCGTCTTCGGCTTCTTCGTCGACGACAACATCTTCCTGTTCATCGGCTCGTTCATCATCGCCGAGGCGATGGTCGTCCACGGGCTCCATCGCCGGCTCGCGTACCGCGTACTCGACTCGAAGTGGGTGGGCGGCTCCACCTACCGCATCGTCCTCGCCTTCGGCCTGATCGGCGCCCTGACCTCACCGATCATGTCGAACACGGCGGGCGCGGCGATGATGCTGCCGATCGCGCTCGGCGTGATGACCGTGGTCGGCGGCATGGTCGCCGAGCAGGCGGACACGGACAAGCCGCCGGAACGACTTCAATTCGCCTCAGGCCTCATGCTCGTGATCACCTACGGGATCACCGTCGGCGGCCTCCTGCTGCCCATCGGCACGCCACCGAACCTGATCGGGCGCGAGCTCCTCGAACAGGAGACGGGCGAGCCGATCACCTTCTTCGAATGGTTCGTAACGGCGCTCCCGATCGTGATCATCATGTTCGTCGCCGTCGATGGTGATCGTGCTGTTCTTCAACCGGCCCGAGATCAAGCACGTCGACGGCGTCGAGGAGTACGTCTCCGGCAGAGCGGCGAAAGCTCGGCTCGCTCAGCCGCGGCGAGAAGAACACGCTCGTTCGTCCTCGGTCTCGCGCTGTTCCTGTGGTTCCTGCCCGGCCTGGTCGGGCTGTTCGCCGGCGATGACTCCGACCGCGTATGCGCGAGGTGGTCGAGGCTGCCAACGAGGGCGCGGTCGCGATCCTCTGCCGCGTCGCTCCTCTTCCTGCTGCCGGTCGACTGGGCGAAGCGGCGGTTCACGCTCACCTGGAACGAGGCGGCGCGGAATCGACTGGGGGACGGTGATCCTGTTCGCGGCCGGCATCACGTTCGGCTCGCTCCTCGCCGAGACCGAGCTCGCCGCGACGATCGGCGAGTCGATCTCGAACAGCCTCGGCGTGTCCAGCCTGATCGGCATCACCGCCGTCTCGGTGCTGATCGCGGTGATCATCTCGGAGACGACTTCGAACACCGCCAGTGCGGCGATCGTGGTGCCGATCGCGATCTCGATCTCGGTCGCCTCGAACGTCGACCCGACGATTCCGGCGCTCGCCGCGATCTTCGGCGCCAACTACGGCTTCATGCTGCCCGGTCTCGACGCCGCCGAACGCGATCGTCTACTCGTCGGGATATCTGCCGATCACCCGCATGATCAAGACGGGCGCGGTCTTCGACGTGATCGGCGCGGTCCTGTGCGTTGTCGGCGTCGCCGTGATGGCGAACGTGGTCGGGCTCGTCTGAGTAGACGCAGCCACCGCAACTCGCGGCCGCCGCGTCTGTTCAACTTGATGACGTGGCAGGGACGCTCGACACCCGGTGCGCAGGCGCGGTTCGCTGCATCGTGGCCGTGGCGCTCGGCATGCGCTCGCGCTGCTCGGGCGTCGGCGGACGAGGCGCCGGCCGCGAAGAGTGCCCGAAGGCCGACGCGCTGCCAGGCGACGCCACGTCCGCGCAGCTCGGCGAGGCCGTCCTGTGCCTGATCGGCAAGGAGCGCCGTAAGGCGGACGTGAAGAAGCTCGAGCTCGCGTCGGCTCGCTCACGCGGGTGGCCGAGAAGCACACCGAACGTGATGATCAAGGAGGACTGCCTGGACCACCGCTGCAACGGCGAGAAGTCGCTCAACGACCGCATCGTCAACTCGGGCTATCCGATTCCGGGCGGCCGCTACGGCTTCGGCGAGGTCACCGGCTGCTCGCTCACGCCGCAGGCGATGGTGGACGCGTGGATGGACAGCCGCGTGCATCGCAAGCGCCTATCTGGGCAAGACGTACCGTGACGTGGGCATCGGCGCCGCCAAGGGCAAGCCGGACGTCTCGGGCTGCAACGACGGCGCCTCTCGCGGTGTCTACACCGTGATTTTCGGCTGGCGCAAGCGCTAGCGGACGGCAGCCGTACATCCGTCCACCCTCCTGCGGGGCCTGTCTGAGAGGGCGCGCAGCCATACCGATCCAAGCTCCGGAATGGCATCCGGAGTTACATACACACGTCACATTGCCTTTGTCGCCGCGCTCTTCGGACTCTGGCGCTCCTCATCGCAGCCGGCCCGACGCGCCAGAGCGCCAGCGCCGCCGGCCCTTGCAACAAGTGGGGAAACAAGGAGTCGAACGAGATCACCGTCGGCCACGCCCGCAAGGCAGTCCTCTGCCTCCTCAACCGAGAGCGCCACTCGCGCGGCCTCCCCAAGCTCGACCGCGACAGGAAGCTTCAGCGCGCAGCGCAGAACCACAACACCTACATGCAGAACCACCGGTGCTTCAGCCACCAGTGCCCGGGCGAGCCGTCGCTCACCGGCCGCCTCCAGAGCGTCGGCTGGCTCACCGGCGGCCTCAACGCCTGGGCCTACGGCGAGAACATCGCCTGGGGCTCCGGTCGCCGGCACGCCGCGGAACATCGTCCAGCAGTGGATGAACAGCTCGGGCCACCGCGCCAACATCCTTCGAGCCGCTTCGACGAGATCGGCATCGGCTACACCAAGGGCACGGTCTCACGAACAAGAGCGCCAACGGGGCGATCATGACCACCGACTTCGGCTGGAAGACCGGCTGAGCTAAGCGCAAGCCGGCCGATTCGGTGTCTGCTCCGTCGTGGGTTCGATCCACTGAACGTGGGAGATAACGCAAGAACCTACGCGCAGCTCAGCGGCGGGTCAGCGCACCCGCCTGCAACTCGGGCGATCGGGGGTGGTTCCGTCCGACTCATCTACGAACGTATGTTCGTAGAATATGAACGAGCTTCGGACTTGCGGCACGTGCGGACAGTCAAAGCCCATCGACCAGTTCGCGTGGCGCAGGCGGAAGCGCATGCAGCGCGACAACATGTGCAAGGGCTGCCGATCGGCGTATGGCAAATCCCACTACGAAGCCAACAAGTCCCGGTACATCCGAAATGCGGCGCGGGTCAAGAAGACCCAACGGCTAACCCGTATGTGGTACTTGCTCGAGTACTTCGAGAAGCATCCGTGCGCGGACTGCGGCGAATCTGATCCGGTCGTGCTCGAGTTTGATCATCTCCGGGACAAGCAGTTCGACGTGTGCCAAGGGTTCGAGGAACGAGCGTGGGCGTCGGTTCTCGAGGAGATGAAGAAGTGCGATGTCGTGTGCGCGAGCTGCCACCGCATACGGACTGCGGCCAGGAGAGGCTCGCTGCGTTACCGGATATCGCGCGGCCTCGACCTCGAAGACGAGAGCGGGTGATGGGCCTCGAACCCATTCTTCGACCTTGGAAGGGTCGCGTGCAACCAGTAACACTTCACCCGCGCGAGGCCGAATATAGCTCCGTGCTCAGGCGCCGAGGACGCGGATCACTTCGGGGATCGACGTGATCCCCTCACGGATCTTTTCGAAACCGTCGTCGCGCATGCGCGTCATCCCGGCCGCTACCGCAGCGGCGGCGATCTCGTTCGCTGAGACTCGCTCGAGGATCATTCCGCTGATCTCCGGCGTTACCTCCATGACCTCATAGAGGCCGACGCGGCCGCGAAAGCCCGTGCCGTTGCAGCGAACGCAGCCGACGGGCTCGTGAGCGACCATCTCCTCTTCGGTCGCGCCCAGGCCGCTTCGCCGGAGCTCGTCCGGGGTGACCTGCACGGGGCGCTTGCAGTCGGAGCACAGGCGGCGAGCGAGGCGCTGGGCGACCACGCAGTGAACGCCCGAGGCGATCAGGAACGGCTCGATCCCCATCTCGATCAGGCGCGCGGGTGCTGTGGGGGCGTCGCCCGTGTGAAGGGTCGAGAGCACCAGGTGCCCGGTGAGCGCCGATTCGACGGCGATCTGCGCCGTCTCGCGGTCGCGGATCTCGCCCACCATCAGGACGTCAGGGTCGGCGCGGACCATGGAGCGCAAGCCGGAAGCGAACGTGAGTCCGGTCTTGTGGTTGACCTGGACCTGCTTTATGCCCTCGAGCTCGTACTCGACTGGGTCCTCGATCGCGATCAGGGTCTTGTCCGGCGTATTGATCTCGCCGAGCGTCGCGTACAGGGTCGTGGTCTTGCCTGAGCCGGTCGGGCCCGTCACCAGCACCGCGCCGTGGCTCCTGAGCGCCGCGTTCTCCAAGAGCTCGCGGTCGCGCGGCTGCATGCCCAGCCGGTCGAGTTCCATCACCAGGCGCCCCTTGTCGAGGATCCGCATGATCGCGGACTCGCCGCGCAAGACCGGCAGGATCGCAACACGGATGTCGACGAATCTGTTCTCGACGGTGACGCCGATCCGCCCGTCCTGGGGTGTGCGCCGCTCGGCGATGTCGAGGTCGGCCATGATCTTGACGCGGGAGATGAGCCCTGCGGTCATCCGCTTCGGCACCGTGGCCGAGTCGATCACGACACCGTCGACCCGATAGCGCACACGCATCTCGCCGGCACCGGGGTCCAAGTGGATGTCCGACGCGCCGCGCGATACGGCGTCGGCGATGATCGAGTGAAGGAGCTTTACGACCGGGGCCTCGTCTGCTGACGCGCGAAGCTCGTACTCGGGAGTCTGATCCTCGTCACTCTCCTCGTCGCCAACCTCCTCTACGGAGTCGACCAAGCGTGAGAGCTGATTGACAAGGCCCTCGATGTCCTCGGGCGAAGAGACGACGGGCCGAACTTTGAGGCCAGTTGCGAGCGCCACGTTCTCGAGGCCCAGCAGGTTCGACGGATCGGGCGTTGCGACGAAGAGCGACTGGTCGTCTCCGAAGGCGATCGGGACGGCGCGGTAGCGTCGGGCCTCGGCGTCGCTGATCAGGTTGGCTGCGACGTGGTCGACCTCGAACGCGCTCAGATCGACGTACTGGAGCCCGTTCCGGATCGCCAGCGCTTGGGCAAGCTGATTCGTTTCGATCGTCCCGCTCTCGACCAGTGCCTGGCCGATCGGGCGCCCGTCCTCGCGAGCGAGCGCGACCATCGCCTCGACCACACCCCTCTCTGCGAACCCGAGCTCGACCACGACATCGCCCAGGCGGCGATGCTGTGAAGGCGCACCAGACGACACGTCCGCGCTATGCAGACTCTCGGTTGTAGAGCTCACGTCATCTCTATCGGAACCTTCGAGTCCTTGCCTTAAATCGCGGCGCCTGTCGTACGCAATTCCACCCCTATCGCGCCTCGAAAGCGTGGCGAAGACCGCCTACAATCGCCCGGTCACGGGGCGTGGCGCAGTCTGGTAGCGCACTCGGCTGGGGGCCGAGCGGTCGCTGGTTCAAATCCAGTCGCCCCGATCTGGAAGACCGCCTGGGTGGATGTCTAGGCCCGAGCCGGAGTCGTCGCAGCGGCCGGGAGCTTCCAGGCAGCGACGCACTTGACAAGTGCCTCGACGGCATCAGGGTCGAACTGCGTGCCTGCGTGTGCGCGCAACTCGCGGATCGCCTTCTCGATGCTCATCGCCTTGCGGTACGGGCGATCGTTGGTCATCGCATTGAAGGCGTCGCAGCATCTGATCACTCGCGCGGCGACCGGAATCGTCTCCCCGCACAGTCCGTCGGGATAGCCGCTTCCGTCAAAGTTCTCGTGGTGGGCTCGAATGACCGGCCCCGTATCGCCGAGAAGTCCCCCGATCCGGGTGAGCATCCTCGCCCCCTCGAGCGTGTGCGTGCGCATCAGATCCATCTCAGCGGGTGTCAGAGCCCCGGGCTTGTTGATGATCTCCTGCGGGATTGCGAGCTTGCCGATGTCGTGTAGCAGGGCCCCGAACTCGACTTCCCGGAGTGCGATCTCGTCCAGACCCATCTCCTCCGCCACCTGGTGGGCGAGGACCAGGACGCTCCGGCTGTGATGGCCCGTGTACTCGTCGCTGGTGGAGAGCACCTCTCCCAAGAGTTCCGCGGTCCCCTGATAGGTGCTAGAAAGCGTCAACGCGCTCTGGATCCGGGCGACTCGCTCGCGCGCGAACAGCGAGATCAAGGCGAGTAGCGGTAGGGCCAGGGCAAGGGCGGCCGGGGTCCGCGACGCCTCGAGCGCGATCAGAAATCCGATCGGAGTGAGCAGGGCGTCAACCATGTACGTCGCCCGAGCCTCTTCCAGCAGGTTCGATGGCGGTATACCGCTGCCGAAATAGGCCCGGGCGCCGGTCACGGCGGCGTCCAGCAGGATCTGCGAGGCGAACGTGACGATCAAGAGGGGCGCCACGGACCATCCCGGTTCCGGGCCGCCAGCCACGAGCAGGACGCCAGCCGGGGCGAGGGAGTAAGACGCATCGGCGATCCTGCTGCTGATCCGCTGGAGGTGCACTCCGCCGCTTAGGTATTCCGGCAGCCGCGAGACCAGCATCCCGGCGGCGACGAACAGCGGCACCATCTCGGTTGGGACGAGAAAGAGCATCGGCACGAGGATCAGCTGCGAGGCGTCGGTCCAGGTCGCCCCCATCTGGAACTCGACTCTCGTGCCGAGCGCATAGAGGGCGATGGCTGCGAGCGCGACGCCGACATCCAGCTCGCGGGTGGGTGCCGCCAGCACTGCGAACGCGAGTGCGACGGCGAGGAAGAGGAGGGCGCTCGAAAGCTCGACCGCCAGCTCCCTCGCGACGGGCCGTTCGACAAGCTGCCTGCGCGAGCTCACCATCATGCGCTGGAGGCGCGGGTCGTCGTCCGGTTGTGTGGTTCCGATCGCTCGCACGGGATCACCCCACAAGATCGACCCAGGCGCGCTGTTGCTTGAGCTAGACAGATGTCCGATCGGCAATCTGCGTCCAGCAGCCGATAGTGAGCGTGCGGATCCCGCCCGACACCAAGGTCATATGGCTCGAACGAACGACAACCGGAGGCGTGCACGAGTTGCGTCATCGGCATTGCTCGCCACGCTGGCCCTCACGACAGCGACGTCAGCCCATGCTGGGCCGCTCGTCCAATCGGCGACCGCGTGTGAGTCGCAGCAGCTCTCGCGCCCGTTCGCGCCCTGGCTCGACTACGCGAGCTATACACCGGTCGCCGGTGGCTCCTTCGAGGACGGTGCTCCGGGCTGGACGCTCGCCGGGGGTGCCGCCATCGGCACGGGCAACGAGTCCTTTTACGTCGGGGAGCGCTCCGACACCAAGTCGCTGAGGCTTCCACCCGGGAGCTCCGCGGTGAGCGCGCCGATCTGCGCCGGGCTCTTGCATCCGACCGCGCGGCTCTTCGCCCGCAGCAGCGCCAACATTCTCTCGCTATCGACGCTGCGCGTGGACGTGCGCTTCAGGGATGCCGCCGGCACACCTCGGTCGCTGTACGTCGGCTCGGTGCTCCCTAGTTCGAAGTGGCAACCATCGCTTCCGCTTCCGGTCGTGGTCAACCTGCTCACGCTGCTTCCGAGCGAGAACACGCAAGTCTCATTCGTGTTCACGCCCGCCGGATCCGCAACCTGGCAGATCGACGACGTCTACCTGGATCCCATGCGCCGCTCCTGAGGTAGGTATCGCACACCCTCCAACCTGCAGACGGTTGGTTCTAGAGCTTCTTCGTCGGCTGCACGCCGAGGGGAATGAAGCGCGTCTTGCTCTCAATCTCGGTTGCCGGCCGCATGGAATAGAGCCACATTGCAATAGCGAAGAACACGACTACGAAATCGGCGACCACAATCAGGTGATGCCAGCCATCGAACACCTGGACGGCCGCGTATGTGAGAACGGCCAGAACGCCGATGAAAGCGACCGTAAGGCCCGCGAGGACACGTCTGCCGCGCTCCGACACAGCGGTCAGCCGGGACCGCGTCTCTTGCAAATCAATACGGGAGTACTGGCTGCGCTCTGCTTGGGTCATGTTGGCCATACGCGCTGCTCCTTTGAGTTTGCGTCTGCCAATTAGCCTCCCCGCTCGCGTGATCGGCAATGTGATCCTGGTCACATGCGTGAGAGAATGCGGCCGATGAATGACGGCTCATCACTCAGCCTTTGGTCGGAAGACTCCTTCCTTTCGATTGCCTCGAAGGGATCGCTTTTGTCGATCGGCTCCGTCGGCTCTGTGCTTTCGATCGGATCGGTTGGCTCGGCGGCGTCGGCGTTCTCGGTGGCGTCAGCGGCCTCGTTTGGCTCAGCGATGGCCGCGGCTTCCTTTGGCTCTGTGATGTCGGCGGCAAAGAGCGGCGCTGTTCTGGACGATGACGGCCCAGAAGCGCGGCTGATGGCGGCCGGGATCTTGGTATCAGTGGCCGCGATCGTTGGCGCCGCTATGTGGCGGTCGCGCTGATCAGGCCTGATAGAGCCCTTAGCCGACCTGACTCTCGCCCAGCCCCCGTTCGAAGGCGGCCACGAGGCGGTCGATGTCGCCCGCGGTCGTCGTGTGGTTGGAAATCGCGATCCTCGCCGCCGCTTGGCCGCGCCACACCGTCCCCGCCAGCCAGGCCTCGCCTTCCTCCTGAACCGAGTTGATTACCGCCCTGGTCGTCTCATCGTCATCACCGAACCGGACGAGCACCTGGTTGAGGACGACCTCGTTCAGGACCACGGCGACTTCGAGCTTCTCCACGGCAGAGGCGAGGCTGCGTGCGTGCTCGCAACACCGCTCCACCAACTCGGAGAGCCCGGCGCGCCCAAGCGCGCGCAGTACTGCGTAAACAGGCACCGCGCGGGCGCGGCGGGACATCTCGGGCACCAGCTCGCCGGGCTCGCGGCCCGTCGCGGACGGCAGATATGCGGCGCTTGCGCCAAGGGCAGCCCGTAGGGCATCTCGATCGGCCACGATTGCCATTGCGCTGTCGTATGGCACATTCAGCCACTTGTGAGCGTCGACCGCCCATGAATCCGCTGACTCGGCGCCGTCGACGAGATGGCGAAGCGATGGTGCTGCTGCTGCCCAGAGGCCAAAGGCTCCATCGACGTGGACCCAGGCGCCCCCGTATTCGCGCGCGGACTCCACGATTCCGCGGAGCGGATCGCAAGCGCCGGAGTTGACGTTTCCGGCCTGCGCGCAGATGATTGCGGGGCCATCACCTTTCGCGAGAGTCGCCTTCAGCTCGCTTGCCCTCATCGCCCCCTGTGAGTCGGTTGCGACGCGCTCCACCCGACCCACGCCCAGCCCACCGATGCGCAGCGCAAGGAGCAGCGAGGGGTGGACCTCTTCTCCCGCCAGGACCCGCACCTCAGGCGCGCCCATGAGGCCTCTTTCCTCGACGTCCCAGCCAACTCCCTCCAGGAGGCGGTGGCGCGCGGCGACAATCGCCGCGAGGTTGCCGGCGGTGGCGCCAGTCACGAACCCAACGGCCGCCGAAGACGGGAGCCCCAGGGCTTCGAGCACCCAGCGCTCGCAGACCGCCTCGACCGCGGCAACTCCCGGCGAGGAGGCCTGGCTGTAGGACATCTGATCCCAGGCCGAGGTGAGCCAATCGGCAGCCAAGGCGGACGGATGCGAGCCGCCCACCACGAAGCCGAAGTAGCGTGGCCCTGCGCTCGCAACGGTCGCGGGTCCGATCGTTTCCGCGAGCTGCTCGATCACTCCTGCGACGGCAGCTCCTCGCTCGGGAAGCGGGCCGTCGAGCGCTGCGAGGGTCGCCTCGAAGGAGGCGAGCGCGCCGACCGGTCGCTCGTCCAGCCCGTCGAGGTAGCGCTGCGCGAGCTCGGCGGTTCGATCCAGGAGCGTCACGGAGTCATGATCGCATCAGCGCACCGACCGCAGCAGCGTCAGCGGTTGAGCGAGTCCTCCTCCGCACAACCCACGTCGTAGCCGGACCGGAGCACGAGCGACCCGGGGCCGGGGCCGGGGCCGGGTCGTCTCGCACTAACCGCGCTGGCGTTCGCGAGGCCGCATTCTGTGCCGTTGAGGCAGAAGGCCGCGATCATCGGCTAAAATTACGCTCAGCTTTGCCGTGCATGCGCGGTTGAGTCCCAATACTTTCAGGCGCGGAGCCGCCGAGGGGCGTTGGAGAACCTTCGCCACTACGGACCATGTCACCAAACAGATGAGGCTCCCCCATGTCCGTTGCCGCTCCCCTCGGTGCCGTCTCCGAAGAACTGCTCCTCGCCCATTACGCGCGCACCCGCGCTCAGCCGCTCGAAGAGGAGCTTGTAAAGCGATTCATGCCGCTCGCACGCTCGCTCGCGATGAGGTACCGCGGCGGTGCAGAGCGAAACGAAGACCTGATTCAGGTTGCGAGCCTCGCGCTCGTCAAGGCGCTACGCGGCTATGACCCCGAGCGGGGCAAGAGATTTCCGGCGTACGCGGCCCCGACAATCCTGGGCGAGCTCCGCAGGCATTTTCGCGACCATTCCTGGCGCCTCCACATGCCGCGGAGCCTTCAGGAGCGGACGCTTGAAGTCGACCGGGTAGCCACGGCACTGGGGGAGGACTTGGGCCGTGCGCCGACCGCGAGGGAGGTTGCCGAGCGTTCTGGCCTAGGCGAGGAGGACGTCCTCGACGTCTACCAGGCGCGCGAGGCTCAGCGCTCGATGTCTCTCGACATGCCGGTTCACCGCGACGAAGCCGACTCGGTCCCAATGATCGAGACGGTGGGGTCGATGGAGGCCGGCTTCGACGCCGTCGAGGCACAGATGGCCATCGAGAACGGCGCGAAGCTGGACGCGCGCGAGCAGGAAGTGCTCCGGCTGCGCTTTATACAGGGGCTCAACCAGTACGAGATCGGCGAGGCGCTGGGCGTTTCACAGATGCAGGTCTCGCGCGTGATGCGCCGCGGCCTGGCGAAGCTCCTCGAGGCCGTGCAGGGCGAGGAGGACCCGGACGGCAAGCGCACCTTCTCGGATGATGTGCCGGATGCCCGCTTTCCCGACGGGCGGTCGAGAAAGCGGAAGTCGAGGACGTCTCTAGCAGAAGCGGTCTGACCCTACTGCTCCTCTCGTTCTATGAGGCCGCCGAGATCGTCTCGACGAGTTGTCCGAGGTCGTCGTCCTCGATGGCCCCGGCGAGGTCGGCGATGGTGACAACGCCGATCAGGTCATGACCATCGATCACCGGGAGTCGGCGCACCTTGTGGGAAGCCATCGTCGACAGCGCCTCGCTGACTGAATCGTCCGCTCCGATCGTCACGACTTCTTCGCCGCCGAGCTCGCTTGCCTTCGTCGACTCGGGATCCTTGCCAGCTGCGACGACCTCTACGGCGATGTCGCGATCGGTAACCATTCCCTTGAGGCGATCGTCCTCACCACAGATCGGCATAGAACCGACGTCGAGCTCCTTGAGTCGCTTGGCGGTATCGGCCACCGAGTCGTTCTCCCCGACGCATTCGACGCCGCCGCTCATTACGTCACGCGCTGTTTTCGCCACTGGGTCTCCTTCGGTCGTTTGCAGACGCGCACCTACCCACGACCGATGGCCGAAAACACCGGCTAGCGGAGTCCTGCTTGACCTCGCTGCGCTCGGGTACGCGCCGAACGTGAGCGATAGCCAGACCACCCCGATTGCCGACCTACAGACCGACGGCTCGGGCCCTGATAGCAGTCCATTCGAGGGCTACTCGCACGAGCACCGCCCCCTCTTCGGCTATTCCGCCCTCACGAGCATCTTCGCTGCCGCCTTCACGGGCTCCATGGTCGCCGCTTATAGGAGGCGCGGCAGCCTCCCCGCTCGCCCGGACCTCTGGGACGTCGTCACCGCCGGAGCGGCAACTCACAAGCTTTCTCGCCTGGTCGCGAAGGACAAGGTGACGAGCTTCATCCGCGCCCCGTTCGTCCGCTTCGAAGAGCCGGCTGGCCACGGCGAGGTTTCAGAGGAACCGCGCGGCACGGGGCTACGGCTCGCGACCGGTGAGCTCCTCGTCTGTCCTTACTGCCTCAGTCAATGGATCGCAGGCGCAATCGCGGTCGGCTACGTGGGGGCGCCGAGGTTCACCCGGCTGATGACGTTTCTCTATACAGCAGAGACCATCGCCGATTTCATGCAGATCGGCTACAAGGCAGCCGAGAACGCGCTCGACCAGCAGTGAACCGCGACATCCGCGGCTCAGTCGTCGTTATCACCGGCGCCTCGAGTGGTATCGGGCAACCCGGCCGCGCTGATCCTTGTGGCCAGCAGCGTCGAGGATCCATCGAGCACCTACTCGAATCGAGTCCCCGGCTTGTCGGCCGAAGATGTGGGCACACGCACTGAGGCGATATTCCGCCAGAACGAAAGGAAGACTGATGGAGCGCGGGAATTTGCAGGACCAAAGCAACTCGCACGAAAACGAATCCATTGCGGAGCTGACTCGAAAGCTCTCTGAGCAGAGCACGCTCCTCGCCCGGCAAGAGGTCGCTCTTGCCAAAGCCGAAATGACCGAGAAGGGCAAACGACTCGGCATCGGGGCGGGTGCGTTCGGTGCCGCCGGGATAGTCGCCCTCTACATGGTGGGCGCGCTGGTCGCAACGCTGATCCTGGCGCTCGCGACCTTCCTGGACGCGTGGCTTGCGGCGCTGATCGTGACGCTCGTGCTTGGCGCAACCGCGGCCGTGCTCGCCTTGACCGGAAAGAAGCAGGTCGAGGAGGGATCGCCTCCGGTGCCGGAGCGGGCGATCGACAGCACCAAGCGAGACGTAGATGAGGTCAAGGCGAGCGCTAAGGAGGGTCGTTCATGAGCGACGCATCGAAGCCAAAGGCGAAGTCGACGTCGAAGGCGAAATCGCCTAAGACGGCGAAGTCGGCTAAGACGGCGAAGTCGTCAGGCGAGCAGAAGACACCTGAAGAAATCGAGCAGGACATCGCGGAGACCCGCGAAGAGCTGGCCGACACGGTCGAGGCGCTCGCCGCCAAGACGGACGTGAAGGCCCAGGCCAAGCAGAAGGCCGACGAGGCCAAGGCCGATGCGAAGCAAAAGGCCGAGGATGCGAAGGCGCGCGCTCAGGCCGCGGCGAAGAATCCCGCCGACGATCCGCAGCTCGCAACAGCAGTCGGCGTTGGTGTGCTTGTCCTGATCATCCTGATCTGGCTCCGGAGGCGGTAGGCGTGGCGAAGATCGCATTCACTCCGATCAGCATCATCTCCGGCCTCCTCTCCGGCCTGATCGCGACCAAGATGAGGGCGCGATCTTCCGCGGCGTCCGCGGTGCCGTGAATCACGGCACCAGGGTGGCCTTCGCTCGAGCGACCGGCACTTGGCCAGGCGAGGAGGGCCCCAGCAACCGATGAGCTCTCAGAAAGAAGGCCGGGTCCGCTCGTCAGCCGCTGACGGGGAGCGCGGAAACGGACAAGCGGAAATCGACCGCAAGAACGACGGCCTGACCGATCCCGTCGAGGAGGACGTCGAGCCGAGACGCGCCGACTACGCGCCGGAAGGGGTGGAGCGAAAGACCGGTACGGTCGCACTGCTCAAGCGCACGTTCAAGGAGTTCTCAGAGGACAACCTCACCGACTGGGCGGCGGCGCTCACCTACTACAGCCTGATGTCGCTGTTTCCAGCGCTGATCGCGATGGTCTCGATCGTTGGCCTCGTGTTCAACCCACAGGAGGTCACCCGAGCGATCACCGACGTCGTTTCGCAGCTTGGGCCGAGCTCTGCGGCCGACACCTTCCGAGGGCCGATCGAGTCGATCACGTCGAGCTCGACCGCATCGGGCGTCCTTCTGATCGTCGGCGTCCTCCTTGCCCTGAACTCAGCGTCTGGGTACGTCGGAGCGTTCATCCGCGCGTCGAACATCATCTGGGAGACGCCCGAAGGACGCGGGTTCTTCAAGCTGCGCCCGCTTCAGATCGGCGTCACTCTCGCGATGATCCTGCTCCTCGTCGTCGTCGCGCTAGGCCTGATCCTCACCGGCCCGCTGGTGGACGCGGTCGGCAGCGCGATCGGGATCGGGGACACCGCGCTGACGATCTGGGATATCGCGAAATGGCCGTTCCTCCTCGCGATGGTGATCCTGATGTTCGGCGTTCTCTACTACGCCGCGCCCAACGTGAAGCTGCCCGGGTTTCGCTGGATCACATTGGGAAGCGGTGTGGCGGTCGTCGTCTGGCTGATCGCCTCGGCGGCCTTCGCATTTTACGTCGCGAACTTCGGCTCGTACGACAAGACGTATGGCACGCTCGGGGGAATTGTTGCTTTGCTTGTCTGGTTCTGGATCACGAATCTCGCGCTGCTTTTCGGCATGCAGCTGAATGCCGAGCGTGAGCGCGACCGCGAAATCGAGGGCGGTGTCCCTCGGGCAGAACGGGAGATTCAGCTAGAGCCGCGTGACGAGCCGAAGAACAAGCAGACGACCTGACTACGCGCGCGCGCTGAGCGAGGCGGCGATTCGAGCCGCCGCCTCGCGTCGCGCACTCAGTCTTCGTCTTCGGTCTCGTCCGGGTTGTGCTCGACGTTCGAGGGGTCCTCGCTCGCGTCGGAGCTGGGCGGGCCGCCCGAAGTGGCGCCGCCGGTCTTCTCTGCGGCATCGGCGGAGTCTTCGCCCTCCTCCACGACGTTGCCCTCGGCCAGATCCTCGCGAGGGCGTGCGTTCTCCTCTTCGATCCCTGAGCCGTGCGCGTGAAGCGGCGTTTCCGGCGCTTCGTCGAGCCCTTCGTTTCCTTCCTCGTCAGGCATACCGTCCTCCTTCGTTTGGGTCGCCTTCTGGCTACCCGGAAGTCAGTCTCTCACGCGCGTTCGCCCGCGTGTAACGGCATCGGTCCCGAACTGTTCGCGAACTCGGTCCACCGCCTCGTCGAGGGCGGGCGACGAGCGGCTGAGTGGCAGCTCGAGCTGGACCGCCGCGCCATCGCCGAGCCCCTGGACCGTGATCCCCACCATCGTCACTCCGCGGCGGGTCATCTCGGGCCGGGCCGTGCGAGCCAAAGACCTGGCCGCGGCGAGGATTGGCTCGGTGCCCGCGGTCGCGTGTGAGAGCGTGCGCGAACGCGTCGCCCGCTTGTAGTCGCCGAAGCGAAGCCTGAGGACGACCGTTCGCCCGACGTGCCCGCCCTTTCGCATCCGGTGCGTGACGCGGTCCACGAGTGAGACGATGGTCGCGTCGAGATCGTCGGCACGAAGGCGCGATAGCCCGAGCCCGCGCTGCGAGCCGACCGATCGCCGCCCGCTGCCGATCCGCACTCGCCGTGGGTCACGCCCCAAGGCAAACGCATGGAGGCTCCGCGCCCCTGCTTTGCCGAGGATCGACTGGAGCTCCGAGCGCGTCATCGCCGCGACCTGTCCGACGGTCTGGATCCCGGCGGCGTGAAGTCGACCGGCAGTCGATGCGCCGACGCCCCAGAGCGTCTCCACCCGCAGCGGGTGAAGGAACGGCAACTCACCCGCCCGACCGACTGCCATTAGCCCTTCAGGCTTGGCGGTCTTCGATGCCATCTTCGCGACCCCCTTCGTCCGGGCGATGCCGATCGTCAGCGGCAGCCCGATCTCATCGCGGACGCGCCGCCGCAGCTCGATCGCGATCTCGAGCGGCGACCCCGAGACGTGCTCGAGGCCACGCACGTCGAGGAACGCCTCCTCGAGCGACATGCCCTCGACCACGGGAGCGGTGTCGCGAAAGATCCGAAAGAGTTGCCTCGACGCCTTTACGTAGGAGTCGAAGTCGGGCCGGACCACGACCAGATCGGGGCAGAGGCGCCGCGCCTTCTCGGCCGGCATCGCCGAGCGAACCCCGAACGCTCGCGCCTCGTACGTGGCCGCCATGACGATCCCCGGCCCGACGGCGACCGGCTTGCCGCGCAGCCCGGGATCGTCACGCTGATGGACGGACGCGAAGAACGCGTCGCAGTCAGCGTGGAGGACCGTTGCCTCTTCCAGCACGAACACATGTTCGCACACGAGTCAAGACACGTTGCGTGCCAGGATTGGGACATGACTTCGACAACGGCCACTCCGACCGACCTCTATTCGATCCCCCAGCAACACCAGGACTTTCGCGATCTCGTCCGCCAGATCGCCCAGGAGCAGGTGGCTCCGCGGGCAGCAGAGATCGACCAGGCCGACGAATACCCGTGGGACATCCGCAAGCTCCTCGCCGAGCAGGACATCCTCGGTCTGCCGTTCGCCGAGGAGCACGGTGGCACCGGCACGGGCACCCTGATGCTCCAGATGGCGGTCGAGGAGCTGGCGAAGGCCTCCGCGGCGGTCGCGCTGATCCTCATGGTTCAAGAGCTGGGCACCTTGCCGATTCAGCTCTTTGGCTCCGACGAGCTCAAGGAGCGCTTCCTCCCCGACTGCGCGACGGGCGAGAAGTCACCCGCCTTTTGCTTGAGCGAGCCCGACGCCGGCTCCGCTGCCGCCGACATGCGCACGACGGCCCGACAGGACGGCTCGGACTGGGTCTTGAATGGCACCAAGAGCTGGATCTCGAACGCCGGCATCGCCGACTTCTACGTCGTCTTTGCTTCGACCGATCGCGAGAATCGGCGCGCGACGGCATTCGTCGTCGATAAGGATGCGGACGGCTTCTCGGTGCCCAAGTACGAGCACAAGCTGGGCATCCACGGCTCGCCGACGGGCCAGCCGGTCTTCGAGGACGTTCGCGTTCCCGAAGAGAACGTGATCGGCGAGGTGGGCCGCGGCATGGCGGTCGCGCTCGGCACGCTCGAGCGCACCCGGCTGGGAGCCGCCGCCCAAGCTGTCGGGATCGCCCAGGGCGCGATCGACTACGCGAACGACTACGCGAAGGAGCGCCAGGTGGGCGGCAAGCCGATCAACGAGCTCCAGGGCATCCAGTTCAAGCTCGCCGACATGCAGACCAAGACCGCGGCCGCGCGCGAGCTTCTCTATAAGGCGTGCGCGATGGCTGATCGCTCGGATCCCGAGCTGGGCATGTATTCGTCGATGGCAAAGCTCTTCGCCTCGGACACCGCCATGGAGGTGACGATCGAGGCCGTGCAGGTCCTCGGCGGCTACGGCTACGTCACCGAATACCCGGTCGAGCGCATGATGCGCGACGCGAAGATCACCCAGATCTACGAGGGGACGAACGAAATCCAGCGCGTCGTGATCGCCCGCCACATGCGCTAGGCGGCACGGCGGGCGGATATCGGCGCCCCATCGTCGGCATGGATCGGGTCATAACGGGTAGCGCTCACGGGCAAGGACGTTCCCGCCCGAAAGGAATCGAACATGAGCACCGCTCTAATCATCATTCTCGCCGTCGTTCTGATCGCGGTCCTCATCGCGATCTTCATGTCGAACAGCCGCAAGCAGGCACAGAAGCGCGATGACCAGCGCGTGATCGCGGCAGAGCACCGCCAGCAAGCAGATGTGACCCGCGTCGGCGCCGAGAAAGAGGAAGCCGCCGCCCAAGAGCAGGCCGCCGCGGCGCGCCGTCAAGCCGCCGAGGCCGAAGAACGCGCCCAGCTCGCTCATCAGACGCGCGCCGAAGCCGACGCCCACGAGGAGCACGCGCGCGAGATCGATCCGGACGATGATCGCGATGCGGACGATCGCGCGGAGGAGCCGCGCCGCACGACCTAAAGCCGTCGCCTTACTTGATGAAGAGGATCTCCGAATACTTCGGCAGCGGCCAGAGATCGTCCGCGACGACGCGCTCGAGGGCATCCGCCGCCTCGCGGACCGTCGTCATGGCCTCGAGCTGATGATCGCGCGCGTACTCGGCGAGCTCCAGTCCCTCGACGCCGTCCGGATAGCCGTTCGCCTCTGAGAGCGCGTCCAGCGCGTCGACGAAGGCGTCGACCATCGCGCGAGTCTGCGACGAGAGCGACGAGACGCCGGCCGCGTCGATCAGCGCGAGGTGCCGAAGCGCCGCGGGCAGGATCATGGTGCGGCCGATCGACTCCGTGGTCTCGGCCTCGATGTTGGCTCGCGTCACGTACTGCTCGAGCCAGACCTCGTAGCGGGAGTGAAGCTCCCGCTCAGAGAGCACGTGGTAGCGGTCGAACGCCTCGACGGTCGGCGCCGAGATCACCTCGGGCAGCGCGTCGGGCGTCGTCCGAAGATTCTTGAGCCCGCGGCTCTCCGCCTCGGCGTGCCACTCGTCGGTGTAGTTGTCGCCACCGAAGATGACCTGCTTGTTCTGCGTGTAGGAGGACGCGACGACCTCGGCCACCGCCGCGGCCACGTTGCCGCTGCCGTCCAGCTTGGTCTCGAGCTCGTCAGCGAGCTCGTCGATCGCCTCGGCGACGATCGTGTTCAGCACCGTGTTCGGGAACCCGAGCGACATGCTCGACCCAAGCGCGCGGAACTCGAATTTGTTGCCGGTGAAGGCAAACGGCGAGGTGCGGTTACGGTCGCCGCCGTGCATCGGCAGGTGGGGCAGAACTTCCGAGCCGAGCTTCAGCACCGCCGCCTCCGTGTTGCCGTCACCCGAGCCTGAGGCGATCGACTCGAACGCCTTTTCGAGCTCGGCGCCCAAGAAGATCGAGATGATCGCGGGCGGCGCCTCGTTGGCGCCCAGGCGATGGTCCTGGCCGATGTTCGCGACCGACGCGCGGAGCAGGCCTTGGTGCTTGTTCACCGCCTGTATCACGGCTGAGCAGAAGAACAGGAAGTTCGTGTTCTCCGAGGGCGTTTCTCCTGGCTCCATCAGGTTGTGGCCCGTGTTCGTGCCCATCGACCAGTTGTTGTGCTTTCCGGAGCCGTTGAGGCCGGCGAACGGCTTCTCGTGAAGCAGGCAGACCAAGCCGTAGCGGCGCGCCACGTTTTGGAGCACCTGCATCAGGAGCTGCTGGTGGTCCGAGCCGACGTTCGAGTTTTCGAAGATCGGCGCGATCTCGTATTGCGCCGGCGCGACCTCGTTGTGGCGAGTCTTGACCGGGATGCCGAGTTTCGCCATCTCGGTCTCGGCGTCGAGCATGCAGGCGAGGATGCGCTCGGGGATCGCCCCGAAGTAGTGGTCGTCGAGCTCGTGGCCCTTCGGCGGCTTTGCGCCAAACAGCGTGCGGCCCGTCGTCACCAGGTCGGGACGCTCGAAGTAGTACTGCTCGTCGATCAGGAAGTACTCCTGCTCGGGGCCGACCGTTGTGAAGACGCGCTCGGACTCCTCGTCTCCGAGCAGCCGGAGCGCTCGGATCGCGGAGCGCGAAAGCGCGTCCATCGAGCGCAGGAGCGGGATCTTCGCGTCGAGCGCCTCGCCCGTCCATGAGGCGAAAGCGGTTGGGATGCAAAAGAGAGCGCCGTTGGGGTTCTCGATGATGAACGCGGGGCTGGTCGGGTCCCATGCCGTGTAGCCGCGCGCCTCGAAGGTGGCGCGAACGCCGCCGGTCGGAAACGACGACGCGTCCGGCTCGCCTTGGATCAGCTCCGACCCCTTGAACTTCGCGATCGCGGTGCCGTCGCCCACCGGGTCGAAGAAGGAGTCGTGCTTTTCTGCCGTCAGCCCTGTCAGTGGCTGAAAGACGTGGGTGAAGTGGGTCGCGCCCTTCTCGAGCGCCCATTCCTTCATCGCCTCGGCCACCTCGTCCGCGAGCGACGAGTCCAACGCCTCGCCTTTGTCCAGCACGCCCTGAAGCTGCCGGAAGGTGTCCTTCGAGAGGCGCTCCTTCTGCACCTCCGCCGAGAACACGTTCTCACCAAAGGGATACGCGTCGGACTTGGTCAGATCGAGCGAGCCCAAGGCCTCGCCGTTAGGGCTCCACTGAGCGGCCTTGACGTTCTGCTGACGGATTGCCATCTTGAGTTTCAGTCCTCCTGAGCGCGCACAAGGCGCCTCGCGGGCGCGCACTGAACGGCTAGTCGATGTGTTGACGAAAGAGAGTGGCCTCCAGCCTAGTGAGAGGCCAGGCGACCCCGGTTATCCACGTGTCGAAAGATCGCGAGGAGCGGTTCGCCTCTGCGTAGTCCGTAGCTAACCCGAATGGGTACCGTGGTCTCATGGAGCGCGACGCCGCTCTCGAAGCGGTCTTCCAGCCTGTGCGCCCGCCCACGACCTTCGAGGACACGGTCGAGCGGCTCGGCACGGCGATCAGACTCGGGCTCCTGGCGCCTGGGGCCAAGCTGCCGCCCGAGCGCGAGCTTGCGGGGGAGCTCCGCATCTCGCGCTCGACCCTTCGGGAAGCGCTGACGACGCTGACCCAATCGGGCCTGCTCGTGGCGCAGCGCGGCCGGGGAGGTGGCACCTTCGTCGTTGAAGAACCGCCACTATGGGGCTCCGACCGCGACCCTCTCGGCGAGAGTGCATGGTCCGTGCTCGAACACCGTGTCGCGGTCGAGACCGGCGTGACCCTTCTTGCCTGCGAACGGGCAGAAGCAGAAGACTTCGACCGCCTCGATGAGCTGGTCGAGCGAATGGCCGAAGTGGACGACTTCGAGGACTACCGCCGCGCCGACATTCGCTTCCACATAGCGATGGCCGAGGCCGCTCGCTCGCCGCGCCTTGTGACCGAGATGACCGAGGTCCAGGGCGCAATGAGCGACCTGATCGCTCTGATCGCCCACCCGAATCAGGTGCTCACCCATTCCAACGAGCAGCATCGCGCGATAGTGCAGTTGCTTCGCCGAGGCGATGCGGCGCGCGCAGTCGGCTTGATGCGCGAGCACATCGAGGGCACCGAGCACATCCTCGGCGGCCTGCTGCCCCGCGCTGCAGGCTGACCAGCGAGAGCTAGGCCTTGATGCGCTCTCCCTTCGGGTCCAAGAGCGGCTCCGAGCCGATCTCGCCCTCGATCCAGCGGCCGAAGATCTCGATCTCGACGGCGGTGCCCGCTTCGGCCTGCTCGGGCGGCACGTACGCGTAGGCGATCGAGCGCTCCAGCGTGTAGCCGTACCCGCCGGTAGTTACTCGGCCGCAGATCTCGCCTCCGACCTGAACCGGCTCGTTGCCAAGAGCCACCGAGAGGGGGTCGGAGAGCAGGATCGCGACGAGCTTCTTTCGCGGGCCCCGCTCTTTCGCCTCGACCAGGGCATCCCGGCCGATGAAGCCGCCGTCCTTGTCGAGCTTCACGCAGAAGCCGACGCTGCCCTCGTATGGCGTCTCATCCGGCGTGATGTCCGCGCCCCAGACACGGTAGCCCTTCTCGATCCGCATCGAGTCGATCGCCCGGTAGCCACCCGCAACCATGCCATGCGGCTCGCCCGCCTCCCAAAGCGCCCCCCACATGCCGAGCCCGTACTCTGCCGGGCAGTAGAGCTCCCAGCCGAGCTCGCCGACGTACGTCACACGAAGCGCCCGCACCGGCACGTCGCCTACCGTGATCTCACGAACGCTCATGTAGGGGAATGCGTCGTTCGAAAGGTCCTGCGGGACGATGGGCTGAAGGATGTCTCGCGCGCGCGGCCCCCAGATGCCGAAGCAGGCGTAAGCCGACGTGACGTCGTGGACCTGAACCGAGCCGTCCGCCGGCAGGTGGGAGCGAATCCAGCCGCGGTCGTGCGCTCCGAACGCGGTCCCGGTCACGATCGAGAATCGGTCCTCGGCGAGGCGGGCCACCGTGAAGTCGCACTCGATCCCGCCTCGGCTGTTCAGCATCTGCGTGTAGGTGACCTGGCCGACGCCGCGCGCGACGCGGTTGTCGCACAGATTCTCGACGAAATCTGAGGCGCCGGGTCCCGCGATCTCCATTTTCGCGAACGAGGACTCGTCGAAGATTGCGGCGGTCTCACGCGTGGCTCGATGCTCGGCGCCGATCGCCGGCGACCAGTGCATCCCAGCCCACCCGCGCGGCCGAAGCGACTCGTCGCCGCCGGAGGCGTTCGACTCGTACCAGTTGACCCGCTCCCACCCTGACTTCTCGCCGAACGCCGCCTCGTGCTCGCGGTGCCAGGCGTTTGCCGGGGAGACGCGGAGCGGGCGCCCGGCCTCCCGCTCGTGGTTGGGGTAGCGGATGTCGTAGTAGCTCTCGTACGTCTCCCGGATGCGTGCGTGCGTGTAGGCGGGCGATCGGTAGTGAGCGCCAAAGCGGCGCACGTCCATGTGCCAGACGTCGAGCGACGGCTCGCCCTCCGCGATCCACTCAGCCATGACCTCGCCGATGCCGCCGGCGCCCGCCAGGCCGTGCGCGCAGAACCCGGCGGCGACGAAGAAGCCCGCCACCTCCGTTTCGCCCAGGCAGAACTCGTTGTCGGGCGTGAAAGCCTCAGGTCCGTTGATCAGCTTCGTGATCTTGGCTTCCTTCATCGCGGGGACGCGAATCTTTGAGTTCTCGGCGATCTCTTCGAACCGGTCGGGCTCGTCCTCGAGCAGCCGGCCGTTGAAGTCGGGTGGGATTTCGTCGAAGCCGCCGGTGCCCTCCGGCAAGAAGGCCGGCTTCGACTCGTGCTCGTAGCCGCCCATCACGAGTCCGTCTCCGTCCTCGCGGTAATAGACGAGGAGATCGGGATCCCGCAGCGTCGGGAGGCGCTCGCCGTCGGAGCGCTCGCGCACCGGCTGGGTCACCACATACTGGTGGGACATGGGAATCACCGGGACCCGCACGCCCGCCATCCGCCCGATCTCCGCCGCGTACATGCCGCTCGCGTTGACGACGACCTCGCACTCGATACGGCCACGATCCGTCTCTACCGCCTTGATACGACCACGATCGACCTCGATGCCGGTCACCCGCGTCGAGGTGAAGATCTTGGCGCCGCCGCGCCGCGCCGCGTCGGCCATCGCGTAGGTGAGCTGGGAGGGGTCGAGGTATCCGTCCGTGGGCAGCCACGCGGCGCCGAGGACTCCCTCCGTCGACATGAGCGGGAACTTCTCCTTAGCCTCGTCCGCCGAGATCAGCTCCATCGGCAGGCCAAAGGTCTTCGCCCACCCGGCCTGGCGCCGGAGCTCCTCCATGCGCTCCTCGCTCGACGCGAGCCGGATGCCGCCGCACTCGACCCAACCCGGATCGAACTCGGACTCGTCGCCGATCCGCCGGTAGAGCTCGACCGAGTGCATCATCATCTTCGTCAGCGAGACCGAGCCGCGAAGCTGGCCGACGAGCCCGGCTGAGTGGAAGGTCGAGCCGGAGGTGAGCTGCGAGCGCTCTACCAGGACGACGTCTTGGTACTCCAGCTCCGCGAGGTGGTAGGCGATCGAGACGCCGCCGACGCCGCCGCCGATGATCACGCACCTGGCGCGGTCGGGCGGGTCCCGGTCAATCGCCACTAACGACCTCCAGCGAACGTGCGAACTCCGGCGCGCTCGCGGTCTGCGCCAGGCGAGCGAAGTGCTTCATCGCGTAACCCGCGAAGTCAAAGTCGATGTCGGAAGCGCCCTGTTGAACGACCCCCCACATCGCCTCGCGAAAGTCGGACATAAAGGTGAAGAGGTGGAGGCTGGCCTCTTGTGGAGCGGATGGCTCGGTGCCGAAGTAGGCCTCGAGCAACCCGGTGCGCGAGTCCGCAGGCAGCTCGTTGTTGACGGCGAAGTTCGCGAGGTCGAAGTAGCGGTCACCCATCCCGGCGTACTCCCAGTCGACGATCCGCACCCGGCTGCCGTCCCAAATGAAGTTCGCCGCGAGCAGGTCGTTGTGGCATGGGACCGGCTCATGCTCCGGACCTGAGATCGCGCTTTCGATCTTGTCGGCGTAGGACAGAGCGTCCGCGTACTCGGCCGGAACCTCCACACCGAGGTCGCCTGCGACCCGGCCGTAGTCCTCGACGATCCGGAACGAATCGAAGCGCGCGGGAATCGGCTCGGCGGCGTGCATCGTCCGGAGCGCCTCGGCGACCCCCGCCAGCGCCCCGCCGCCCGAGAGCTCCGTCGCCTCCATCGGCCTGCCCTCGATGAACTCGGTCACGATTGCCGGCGGGTCGGTAAGCATGGTCGCAACAGGGGCGGCCACTCCGATCTTCGCGGCGGCCGTGTTGGCGGCGAACTCGGCCTCGCGATCGATCCCGAGGAGCGACGTGTCCTTGCCGGGGACACGGATCACGTACTCCTTGCCTCCGAAAATCGCGCGGTAGTTGCGGTTCGTGATGCCGCCCGAGAGGGGCTCAGGGGTGCCGACGGACTGTCCAAGCTTCGTCACCAGTCGTTCGACGATTTGTCCCAGATCGTCCTGGGGGGCTTGACGTACGTCCGCTTCTGCGCTTAGTCTCGCATCGTCCATAGGTTGGTCCGGCACACCTTTTACCCGAAAAGAGCGGGTCGGTCCGAAATGAGGGGAGCCCCATGACGACGAAGGCCGACGACATCCGGAACGAGGACGAGGCACTCCTCGCCGAGCTGGGTTACAAACAGCAGCTCAACAGGGCGTGGAGCGGGTTCTCGAACTTCGCGATCTCGTTCTCGATCATCTCGATCCTCGCGGGCTGCTTTACGGCCTATGCAACCGCATGGAACAACGGCGGGCCGATCGCCATCTCATGGGGCTGGCCGATCGTCTCGGCCCTGATCCTGATCATCGGCCTCTCGCTGGCGGAGTTGGTCGCCAAGTACCCAACGTCCGGCGGCATCTACTGGTTCGCCGGCAAGCTGGGCGGACCCAAGTGGGCCTGGTACACCGGCTGGTTCAACCTCCTCGGGCTGATCGGCGTAGTCGCGTCGGTCCAGTACGCGTGCGCCGGCTTCCTGAACGTGACCCTCGGCACCTACGGGGTGGACGTCTTAGGGGTCAACTTCGGCGACGCCGAGCACATCCTCGCCGAGACCTTCCTCCTGTTCGCGATCATCCTGATCGCCACCGCGATCATCAACATCTTCCGGACGAATCTCCTGGCGATGATCAACAACATCTCGGTGTGGTGGCACGTGATCGGAGTCGCGGTGATCATCGCGCTCCTCGTGATCGTTCCCGACACTCATCAGGACTTCAGCTTCGTGTTCGGCGAGCGTCTGAACAACTCAGGCTTCAACGACGGCGAGACCGGTGGGTTGTTCTTCTGGATCTACCTGCTGCCGATCGGATTCCTGCTTACGCAGTACACCATCACCGGCTTCGACGCTTCGGCTCACCTCTCCGAGGAAACGCGCGGAGCAGCAAGAAACGCGGCCGGCGGAGTCTGGAAGTCGATCTTCTACTCCGCGATCATCGGGTGGCTGGTTCTGCTCGCGATCACGTTCGCAATTCAAGACCCGGCGAACATCAGCGATGCCGAGAACGGATTCGGCGTCGGATCGGTATTCGCAGTCCTCAGCGGCGCTCTCGACTCGGCTGGGTTCAAGGCTGTCCTGATCATCTGCACGGTCGGGCAGCTTTTCTGCGGCCTTGCCTGTCTAACGAGTGCCTCGCGGATGGCGTTTGCATTCTCGCGCGATCGCGGGATGCCGGGGCACAGGCATTTCGCCAAGGTCAACCGCGACGGCGTTCCGTTCAACGCGGTCATGGGCATGGCCGCGCTGGCGCTGATCATCACGATCCCGGCACTCTGGGGCGCGCCCGGCACCGTGCTTCCGGTCGCGTTCTTCGCGGTGATCTCAATCTGCGTCATCGGCCTGTTCATCTGTTTCGCCATCCCGATCTATCTGCGCTGGCGCATGGGTGACGAGTTCGAGCCGTCTTCCGCTTGGAATATCGGCAGGCACTGGAAGTGGATGAACCCGGTCGCGATCATCTGGATCCTGTTCATCTGTTTCATCGGATTGATGCCTACGAGCCCGCTCGGCGTGCCGTGGGATGACCAATGGGATGCGAATTACGCGAACTACGCGCCGGTGGTCATCGGACTCGCATTGCTGTTCGTCGCGCTCGGTTGGAGGCGGGTCAAGGGCCACTTCACCGGTCAGGAGCGGACCATCGACGATCCCAACATCGAGCACATCCCCGAGGAGTTCCAGTAGCCGCCGCGCCGGGTGAGGCTACGTTGACGAGGTGAAACTCGAAGAGTTGAAGAAAGCGGTCGCGGACGGCACGGTCGACACCGTGCTGCTCGCGATCTGTGACATGGAGGGGCGCCTGCAGGGCAAGCGCCTGACCGCCTCCCACTTCCTCGAGACGGTGCTCGAGCACGGGGCCGAGGGGTGTAACTACCTCCTCGCCGTTGACGTCGACATGGAGACGGTCTCGGGTTATGAGATGTCGTCCTGGGAGCGTGGCTACGGCGACTTCGAGATGACGCCCGACATGGACACCCTGCGCCCAATCCCGTGGCACCCCGCCACGGTGCTGGTCATGGCCGACCTGGGCTGGGCCGACGGCAAGGACGTCGTCGCCTCGCCCCGCCAGATCCTCCGCCGCCAGCTGGACCGGCTCGCCGAGCGAGGCCTTGAGGCCAACGCGGGCACCGAGCTCGAGTTCATCGTCTTCAACAACACCTACGAGGACGCATGGCGGCGCGGGTACCGGGACCTCGATCCGGCGAACCTCTACAACATCGACTACTCGCTTCTCGGGACTGCGCGAGTAGAGCCTCTGATCCGGCGGATCCGAAACGAGATGGGTGCCGCCGGAATGCGCGTTGAGAACTCGAAGGGCGAGTGCAACCTCGGACAGCACGAGATCAACTTTCACTACGGGCCCGCGCTCCAGGCCGCGGACGAGCACGCGATCTACAAGAACGGGGCCAAGGAGATCGCGGCGCAGGAGGGCTACGCGCTCACGTTCATGGCGAAGCTGAACGAGGCCGAAGGCAACTCCTGCCACATCCACTGCTCGCTCGGCAACGAGGATGGCGGCAACGTCTTTGGTGACGACCGGGAGATGTTCGACCGCTTCGTCGCCGGCCAGCTCGCAGGGCTGCGTGAGCTGACGCTCTTCTATGCCCCGCACGTGAACTCCTACAAGCGCTTCGCGGAGGGCTCGTTTGCACCGACCGCGGTCGCATGGGGCGTCGACAACCGCACCTGCTCGATGCGCGTGGTCGGTCACGGCCAGTCGCTCCGCGTCGAGAACCGCCTGCCCGGCGCCGACGTAAACCCCTACCTCGCACTGGCTTCGATGATCGCCTCTGGGCTCAACGGCATCGACTCGGAGCTCGACCTCGAACCCGCGCTGGAAGGAAACGCGTATGCCTCCGACAAGCCTCGCGTCCCGACGAACCTCTACGACGCTCGCGACCTCTTCGCCGCCTCCGAGCTTGCCCGCGACGCCTTCGGCCAGGAGGTCGTCGATCACTACCTGAACCACGCCCAGGTGGAGCTGGACGCGTTCGAGGCGGCCGTGACCGATTGGGAGAAGTACCGCGGCTTCGAGAGGCTCTAGTGAGCCGAAGGCCTGTGCTGGGCATCTGCGGGGCGATCGAGAGCGCCTCGTGGGTCATGTGGGTGGACACGCTCGCGAACGTCTCGCAGCGCACCTATTCCCTTAGCGTGGCCGACGCCGGAGCGCATCCCGGTGATCTTGCCGCCGGACGAGGCATCGGAAGAGGCTCCCGACGAGGTGCTCGACATCCTCGACGGGCTGATCCTCTCCGGCGGGTCGGACCTGGACCCAGCCACCTACGGAGCCGCGCCGCACGAGACCACGAAGGGCGCCAACGCCGAGCGCGACCGCTTCGAGCTGGCGCTCTGCGCGGCGCGCGGTCGAGCGCGACATGCCGGTGCTCGGCATCTGTCGCGGCATGCAGCTCCTGAACGTCGCGTGCGGCGGCACTCTCGACCAGAACATCGACGACACCGACGTTCACATCGCCACCCCGGGCCAGTTCTCCGAGCACCAGGTGCGCCTCAAGGCGGGCTCGCTGGCGGCACGGGCCATGAGCGGCGAGCTGGTCGATGTGCGCTCGCATCACCACCAGGGCGTCGACCGGCTGGGAGAAGGGCTCGTCGTGACCGGCTGGGCGGAGCCGGATGGCGTGGTCGAGGCGATCGAGATGCCGACAAAGTCCTTCGTCGTCGGGATGCTCTTCCACCCCGAGGAGCACCGCCAAAGCCCGGCGCTTCGCGCGCTGGCCGAGGCCGCTCGCCAGGCGGTTCCAGCATGAGCCTCGCTGTAGTCGAGCCCGCGACGGCCGAGGTCATGGCGGAGCTTCCTCGCGGAGGCGCGGATGAGGTCGACGCTGCGGTCGCTCGGGCGAAGGCGGCGTTCCCGGCATGGCGCGCCGTAGCGCCCGCCGATCGCGCGGCGCTCCTGCGGCGTCTTGCCGATCAGCTCGAGTCCGAGTCGGACGACCTGGCCCGGCTCGAGGCGCGGAACGCCGGCAAGCCGATCTCCGATGCCCGCGGCGAGATCGGCATGGTCGTTCAGTGCTTTCGGTACTACGCCGCGGCGCCCGAGCGCCTCCTTGGCCACACGATCCCCGTAGCCGGAGGCGTCGACATGACCTTCCGCGAGCCGCTCGGCGTCGTCGGCCTGATCGTGCCATGGAACTTTCCGCTCGTCATCACCTCCTGGAAGACGGCCCCGGCGCTCGCGGCGGGCAACACGGTGGTCCTCAAGCCCGCCGAGCTGACCCCGCTCTCGGCGCTCGAGCTGGAGCGGATCGCGGTGGAAGCGGGCATTCCGGAGGGTGTCTTGAACGTCGTGGTCGGTCCGGGCTCGGTCTGCGGTAAGCGCCTGGTCGAGCATCCCGACGTCGCCAAGATCGCATTCACAGGCTCGACCGAGGTGGGGCGTGGGATCGCCGAAGGCGCCGCGAGCACGATCAAGCGGGTCACGCTCGAGCTCGGAGGCAAGTCGGCGAACGTCGTCTTCGCCGACGCCGACATCGAAGCCGCGGGCCGAGCCGCGCCCTCAGGGGCGTTCGGAAACGCCGGGCAGGACTGCTGTGCGCGCTCGCGCATCCTGGTCGAGCGCTCGGCGATGGACGACTTCATCGCTGCGATGGAAGCCGCGGTGGGCGAGCTGCGCGTGGGCGACCCGCTATCCGACGAGACGCAGATGGGTCCGCTGATCTCCGAAGACCAGCGCGAGACCGTCGGCTCGTTCGTTTCCGAGGCTGACGTCGCGTTCCGCGGCTCGGCGCCCGATGGCGACGGCTTCTGGTTTCCGCCCACCGTCCTGGCGCCGATGACGAACGACGACCGCGCCTCGCGCGAGGAGATCTTCGGCCCCGTCGCGTGCGTCATCCCGTTTCGAAGACGAGGCCGAGGCGATCCGGCTTGCAAACGACACGATCTACGGGCTCTCGGGCTCGATCTGGACTCGCGACGGCGCCCGCGCTCTGCGCGTGGCGCGAGCGATCGACACCGGCGTGCTCTCGATCAACTCGCACGCGTCAGTGCGGGTCTCGACCCCGTTCGGCGGCTTCAAGCAGTCCGGCGTCGGGCGTGAGCTGGGCCCCGACGCCCTCGACGCCTACACGGACGTGAAGAACGTCTATCTACGCGACGGATGCCCTCCGGTGAGCCGGTTGGAGGGCAAGGTCTGTGTCGATCACCGGCGCCGCGAGCGGGATCGGCGCGGAGTCGGCGCGGCGGTTCGCCGAGGAGGGCGCCCGCGTCGTCGGCGTCGACATGAGCGCCGACTCCGAGGGCGAGCTCGCGATCGAGTGCGACGTCACCCACGAGCACGAGGTCGAGGCGCTTTACGCGCGGGTTCACGAAGAGATGGGCGGGATCGACGTCCTCTTCAACAACGCCGGCATCAATCCGAGCGCCGACACCACGCGTCACCGAGACGACGCTCGAGGCCTGGCAGCTCGTCCAGGACGTGAACGTGCGCTCCGTCTTTCTGTGCTGCAAGCACGGCATCCCGCATCTGGTCGAGCGTGGGGGAGGCTCGGTCATCAACACCGCCTCGTTCGTCGCGGTCATGGGCGCCGCCGTCTCGCAGATCTCCTACACGGCGTCGAAGGGCGCGGTGCTCTCGCTCTCGCGCGAGCTGGGGGTCGAGTTCGCCGATCGCGGCGTTCGCGTGAACGCGCTGTGCCCCGGGCCAGTCAACACGCCGCTGCTGCAAGAGCTGTTCGCCAAGGACCCCGAGCGACGCCGCGAAGCGCCTCGTCCACGTGCCGATGGGCCGCTTCGGCGAGGTCGAGGAGATCGCGAACGCCGCCCTTTTCCTAGCCTCGGACGAATCGAGCTTCATCACCGCCACGACCTTCATGGCCGACGGCGGCATCTCGGGCGCATACCTCACGCCCGGCCAGGTCTAGCCGTGCCTCGCGCATCGACCGGAGGATTGTGCCGCTCAGAGCGGCACAACTCCACAGTCGATCTGCCTCAGGCCGGATCAGCGGCTCAGCGCACTTCCATAGCCCTTGCAAGAACCGGCCGCAGAGCCCGCGGCCGAGCTGGTTCCACTCGCCGATCCGCTCGAGGATCTGAGCGCTCAGGACGTCGGGGTCGACGCCGATCCGGACCGCATCCGGGTCTACCGCGTAGTTGATTGCCCAGCTCACCGCGTCGACCTCGGACACCTCGGCGTGGAACTGGATGCCCCACGTTCGGTCGCCGATCCGGTATGCCTGAAGAGCGAGCGGGCTCGACGCCAGCTCGACCGCGCCGGGAGGAAGCGGCGAGCGGTACGAGTGCCACTGGAACGCCTCGAAGCCGGCGCGAGCGCGGCCGATCACCGGATCGCTGGCGCCCTCGGGCGTAAGGCTCACGTCGTACCAGCCGATCTCGGGCTCGGTCGCGCGCTCAGCGCCGGAGCGCCCGCGGCCTCGGCCAGTAGCTGCGAGCCGAGGCAGACGCCCATCGTCGGGACGCCGGCGTCCAGGAGCGTGGCCAGGAGCTCCTTCTCGTCGCGAAGCCAGGGATGCTCGGCCTCCTGGTCGGCGTGCATCGCTCCGCCGAACGAGAAGACGGCGTCGTAGCGAGAGCGGGTCGGCGGGCGGGGCATCGCCTGACGGGATCAGCCACTCGTCCAGCTCCCAGCCGCGATCGCTGCGCCTCGTCGGCGAACACGCCGGGACCGGCGTCGAGCTGATGGACGATCGCGAGTGATCGCATCAGCGGGCGACCTCGCTTGTAGCGGTAGCAGGCTTCACGTGCGCGGTAGCGCTGGTAGCGCTGAGTCCGAGCGACCGTCAGATAGAGAGCCGAGGCGAGGAGCGCGATCAGCGAGAGCCAGTTGACGAAGCTCGCGTCGAAGTCCCAGTAGGGGTCGGAGACCCACGTCCACCAAGAGGGCAGGAGGTGGACCGCGACGACCCCGGCGACGGTGAGCGCCGCCCACGATCGCCGAGACCTCGGGCGGCGAGCGGCGAGCGCTGGAGCGCAAGGAGCCAGGTAGATCCGCGATGATCGCGAAGCCGAGCGCCCCGACGAGGCTCGACGAGCCCGGGCAGGTCGCGTGACTCCTGACCGACGGCGTGGTCGACCGTGTGAAGACCGAGCAGCGCAGGACGAGCAGGTTCGCCTTTGCGAGAGCGGAGAGGGCGCTCATCGACCGCCAGCGTAGGGGGCGAGCGTGTCAGAGCCGGCTTGTTGCGATCTTCGCTGCGAGCTTCGATGCCGCGATGCATTCAGATCTGATCTGGATCCGTCGTACAGATCAGGGCGGCCTTGCGGGAGGCCGCCCCTTTTCTTGCCCGAACGGCTGTCACACTTCAGACGTGACCGAGCCGCTTCAAGACGCGCACGGCAGGGTCATCTCCGACCTTCGCGTCTCGGTCACGGATCGCTGCAACTTCCGCTGTCGCTACTGCATGCCGGCCGAGGGGATGAAGTGGCTCGAGCGCTCCGAGATCCTGTCGTTCGAAGAGATCGAGCGCCTCGTGCGGGTCTTCGCCGGGCTCGGCGTCGAGGACGTGCGCCTCACCGGCGGCGAGCCGCTCGCGCGCCGGAACTTCCCGTACCTCGTCTCGATGCTGCGCGGGATCGAGGGCATCCGCGACCTCTCGGTGACCACCAACGGCTACCTGCTCGAGCGCGACGCGGCCGCGCTGGTCGACGCCGGCATCGACCGGATCAACGTCTCGGTGGATTCGCTCGCGCGCGACCGCTTTCACGAGATCACCCGGCGCGACGCCCTGCCGCAGGTGCTGCGCGGGCTCGAGGCGATCGCCGCCTACGAGCAGGTCCGGCCGATCAAGGTGAACGCGGTCGCGATCCGCGACTTCACCGAGGACGAGGTGCTACCGCTTCGCCGAGATGGCGCGGACCACCGACTTCCAGGTGCGCTTCATCGAGTTCATGCCGCTCGACGGCGACCGGGCGTGGGACCTGCTCGCAGGTCCTGACCGGCGACGAGGTGCGCGCGCTGATCCACGAGCGCTATCCGCTCGAGCCGCGCGAGCGCGAGCCGCACGCCACCGCCCGCGTCTACCGCTTCGCCGACGGCGAGGGGGAGATCGGCTTCATCAACCCCGTCTCCCAGCCGTTCTGCGCGGACTGCAACCGCATCCGCCTGACCGCCGACGGCGAGCTTCGCACCTGCCTCTTCTCGATGCACGAGACGAACCTGCGCGACCCGATGCGCGAGGGCGCATCCGACGCAGAGCTCGAGCAGATCATCCGCGACGCCGTCTGGCGCAAGGAGCTCAAGCACCGCGTGAACGAGCCGGGCTTCGTCGCACCAGCGCGCTCGATGAGCGCCATCGGCGGCTGAACCCTCCGACCAAGGGGTCTGACCCAGGGTCAGACCCCATTGAGGCGCTTGAGGGTTGCCTATGCAATGCTTAGGCAGGATGCCTGAGCGCGTTTCGCTTGGAGAAGCCGCCCGGATGCTCGACGTCAGCGCCGACACGCTGCGGCGCTGGGATCGCGACGGCAAGATCAAGACGACCCGCGACTCGCGGAACCGCCGGCTCGGTCTCGCTCTCAGAGGTGCGCCGGCTCGGCGGCCAGCCCGAGCGCCACCGCACGGACGACCAGCTCTCGGCCCGCAACCGCTTCCCGGGCGTGGTCCGCTCGGTCGAGGTCGACGGCGTGATGGGCATCGTCGAGCTCGAGTGCGGGCCGCACCTCGTCACCGCGGCGATCACGCGCGACGCGATCGAGCAGCTCGGGCTCGAGCCCGGCATCGAAGGCGACCGCGATGGTCAAGGCGACCTCGGTCATGGTGATCGGGGAGTGAGGCGGCGTCGCTGCGAGCGGGCCTGGCGGCCTGCGCGGTTCTCGCTCCGCGCCGGATGTGGCGGCGATGACGAGGGCGACGAGGACGACGCAGTGAGCTGACCGTCTCCGCCGCCTCGTCGCTGACCGAGGCGTTCGAGGCCTACGGCGAGACGACCGAGATCGAGGAGAAGTTCTCGTTCGCCGGCTCCGACGACCTGGCCGCGCAGATCCGCAAGGGCGCGCCGGTCGACGTCTTCGCGGCGGCGAACACGAGCCTGCCGGACGCGCTCTTCGAGGAGGGCCTCGTCGAGGAGCCGGACGATCTTCATCGCGAATCGAGCTCGTCCTAGCGGTGCCGAAGACTCGACTTCGCGACGATCAGCCTCTGATGGCTCGACCTCAGCTCGCCGGTGAGCGACTCGACATCGTGATCGGCGCCGAGGGCGTTCCGGTCGGCGACTACACGCGGGAGGTGCTCGGCGAGCTGCCGCCGGCGGATCGAGAACGCGATCCTCGACAACGTCCGCTCCGAGGAGCCCGACGTGAAGAGCATCGTCGGCAAGCTCGTCGACGGGCGCGGCCGACGCCGGGTTCGTCTACGCCTCGGACGTCGACGCGGCGGGCGGAGAGCTGCGTCGCGATCGAGCTGCCCGCCGAGCTCGAGCCCGTCGTCGAGTACGGCGTCGCCGTGGTCTCCGACTCCGACAATCCCGAGGCGGCGCAGGAGTTCATCGACGGCCTGCTCGACGGCGCAGGCGCACGAGCTGCTCCTCGACGCCGAGTTCCTCGAGCCGAAGGGCGAGTAGCTGAGCCTGCGCTGGTTTCCCGCGGTCCTGGCCGGCGCGCTCGCGCTGGCGCTCGTCTTCCTGACGATCCCGATCGCGGCGATCTTCCTGGAGGCGGGCCCGGCCGAGCTGATCGGATGCGCTGGGCGACGAGAGCACCCGGACGCGCTTCGGCTCAGCCTGGTCACCTCGGTGATCGCGCTCGGCGTGATCATCCTGGTCGGCACGCCCGCGGCCTATCTCCTCGCGACGCGACGCTTTCGCGGCCGCGCGGTCGCGATCACGCTCATCGAGCTGCCGCTGGTCCTGCCGCCGGCCGTCGCGGGCGTCGGGCTCCTGGTCGCGCTCGGTCCCGACGGGCTTCATCGGCGGGCTCGATCGAGGACGCGGGCATCGAGCTCGTCTTCCAGACGGCCGGGGTCGTCGTGGCGCTGACCTTCGTCGCGAGCCCGTTCTACGTTCGCCAGGCGCAGGCGGCGTTCGAGGCGCTCGACCCGCGCTGGCTCGAGGCGTCGCGGACGCTCGGCGCGTCCGAGGCCCGGACCTTCGCGCGCGTCGCCGTGCCGGCCGCGATGCCCGGGCCTCGTGACCGGCGGAGCGCTGGCGTGGGGCAGGGCGCTCGGCGAGTTCGGCGCGACCCTCGTCTTCGCCGGCTCGTTCCAGGGGATCACGCAGACCGCGCCGCTCGCGATCGTGAACCTGATCGGCACCGACCTGACCGGAGCGCTCGCGCTCTCAGCGGTGCTCGTCGCGTTCTCGGCGGCGCTGCTCGCGACGGTGAAGCTGACGGCGCGAGGAAGGGGGTACGGCCTTGTTGTCGATTGACGGCATCTCACAGCAGCTCGGCGACTTCGAGCTCGACCTGTCGCTCGACGTTCCCGCCGAGGGCGTGCCTCGCGCTGGTCGGCCCGTCGGGCGCCGGCAAGACGTCGCTCCTTCGCTGCGTCGCCGGCCTCGCGCGGCCGGACTCGGGGCGGGTCGCGTGCGGAGGCGAGGTCTGGTCGGACTCGGAGGCGCGACACCTTCGTCCCGCCCGAGGAGCGGCGTTGCGGCTACCTCTTTCAGGACTACGCGCTCTTCCCGCACCTGAGCGCGTGGCGGAACGTCGCCTACGCGCTTCGCGGGCCCGGCGGCCGAGCGCCGCGCGCGAGGCGCTCGAGCTGCTCGACCGCTTCGGACTCGCCGCGCGCGCCGACGCGAAGCCGCGGACGCTCTCGGGCGGAGAGCGCCAGCGCGTCGCGCTCGCGCGCGCGCTGGCGCGTCGAGCCCTCGGTCCTCCTTCTCGACGAGCCGCTGAGCGCGCTCGACGCATCGACTCGCGGTCGCGCGGCGCGCGAGCTCGCGGCCACGATCGAGGCCGCCGGCGTGCCGACCCTGCTCGTCACCCACGACTACGAGGAGGCCGCGACGCTCGCGGACGAGATCGGCGTGATCGGCGACGGGCGGATCGTCCAGCGTGGCACGCGCAGCCGAGCTGGCGGCGGCGCCCGGCTCGGCGTTCGTCGCCGACCTGGTGGGCTCGGTCGTCCTGTCGGGGCGAGCCGGGCGCGCCGGGCGACGCAGGCACGCCGGTCGAGCTCGACGGCGGTGCGACGGTCTGGACGACGGATTCGTGCGAGCCCGGCGAGGTCGCCGCTGAGCGTCCACCCGTGGGAGATCCTGATCGAGCCGCCGGGATCAGATGCGCGCGGGCTCGGCGCGAAACCGCGTTCCGGCGCGCGTCGTCTCGGTGACGCGCCTCGGCAACCGCGTTCGGCTGGGCCTCGACGCGGGACAGCCGCTCGCCGCCGAGGTGACGCCGCAGGCGGTCGACGAGCTTGGGCTCGCTCCGGGGCGCGAAGTCCTGGCCGTCTGGAAAGCTTCGGCGACAAGAGTCGTCGAGCGCTAGGAGAGAGAGCGATGAAGGCACAGGAGTGGCTGGAGGCGTACGCCGCCGAGATCGGCGCCGAGGCGCCGGACGAGGAGACGATCGGCGAGCTGCTCGAGCTGGCGGCGACCGCCGCGCATTCCTCCGAGCGGATCGCCGCGCCGATCGCGTGCTTCATGGCCGGCCGCGACGGGCGCCCGCCGGCCGAGCTTCGCGCGGCGGCCGATCGCGTGGCCGAGGCGCGACTGAGCTTGCGCGTCGCCGAGCTCTGGCGCTACTCGGTCAAGTCGCTCCGCGGCGAGCGGCTCGAGCGCGTGGACGTGCTCGCCGACGGGTTGCGCGGCGACCGTTCGACACAGGTCGTCGACCACAAGGGCGCCCGGATGACCGGCCGGACGGCAAAGCGCCTACTCGGGCTTCAGTCCGGGACTCGACGAGAGGCGGCGAGCCGACGATCGACGGCCACTCGTGGCGAAGCGACGAGGCGCTCGACCTCATCCGCGACGCCGCCGGGCCGGGCGCAGATCTGGCGCCGCTCGGGCGTCACTTCGACGACCGCGCGATCCTGGTCGCGACCGACGGAGCGATCGAGGCGCTTGGCGTCGACCGGCGCCGCCTGCGGCCCGAACATCGTGATCGAGGGAGTCGAGGGGCTCGCCGAGGCTGAATGGGTCGGCCGCCGGCTGCGGCTGGGCGGCGTCGAGCTCGACGTCGTCGATCGGTGCGTGCGCTGCGTGATGACCACGATCGACCCGGACTCGCTCGACGTGGACCCGAACGTCCTGCGCAGGATCAACGAGGAGTTCGACACGCGGATGGGCGTGCTGTGCGAGGTCGTGACCGCCGGCGAGCTGTGTGTCGGCGACGACGTGGAGCTTGTTTGAAGCGAGGTGCCCCTGTACCGGGGTAGGGTGCGCGTATGGCTGACGACGAGCGCTCCGACGAAGACCGCGCCCGACGAGAGCGAAAGCGAGGAGCCGAGCGAAGACCGCCCGACGAGAGCGAGGAGCCGAGCGGCGAGGACGAGTCCGCCGACTCCGAGGAGAGCAAGGAGGGCACCCAGCCGGGCGACTGGGAGCGCAAGCCCGCCGACGAGGAGGATCTGCGCCACGACGACTCGTCCGAGCCGCTGGCGGAGCCGCTTGGCGACGACGCGGACGACGACCTGGCCGAGCAGGAGGCGGGCGACGTCACCGCCGGCGACGACGAGGACTTCGATCGTCCGGAACCGTCTGACGAGACCGACGTCGACGAGGCGGGGAGCGCGCTCGGGCGGCACGCCGAGCCGCTGCTCGGCGGCAGCGAGGTGAGCACGCCACTCGGCGGCATCCCGATGCTGTCGATCGCCGGGATCGTCGCCATGGTCGTTGTGTTCTGTGTCGCTTTCTTCGTGGTCTGGGCGCTCATCGACGGCAGCCTCGGCATTTTCCTGGGAATCCTGGCGGGCACTGCGCTGGGGATGGGTGCGATGAAGCTGCTGGCCATGCGCGCTGAGTAGCAGCGCCGCCTAATCCAGGACCCGCTCCGCTCCGGAGTAAACGTTCACCGAGCCCTCCCGGGCGAATCCGCAAAGCGTCAGTCCGCGGTCCTGCGCCAGCTCGATCGCGAGCGAGCTGGGCGCGCCGACGCCGACCAGGATCGGCGCACCGGCGACGGCGGCCTTCTGAACGAGCTCGAACGAGAGGCGGCCCGAGACGCAGAGGATCGCGACCGTGGAGCGGCAGCGCTCCGTCGAGGAGCGCGCAGCCGATCACCTTGTCCATCGCGTTGTGGCGGCCGACGTCCTCGCGCACGCAGATGAGCTCGCCCGCACGGATCGAAGAGCCCGGTGGCGTGGAGGCCGCCGGTGCGCTCGAATGCGGGCTGGCGCAGGTGGTCGGGGAGTTTGGCGAGGAGCTCGCGCTCGATCTCTGGGCCGGCAGGCAACGGCGCGGAGAGCACCTCGACCTCCTCGATCGCGCCCTTGCCGCAGACGCCGCACGACGACGTCGTGTAGAAGCTCCGCGCGCCGGGGTCGCGGAGGAGCGGGCCGGCCACCTCGACCACGTTGCCGGCGAGGTCATCGGTGAGCCCGGCGTCGTGCGGCCCGTCGATCAGGCCCTCGCCGTAGAGGAACCCGAGCGCGAGCTCCTCGTCGTGGCCCGGCGTGCGCATCGTGACCGCGAGCGGCTTGCCGTCGACGCGGATCTCGAGCGGCTCCTCGACCGCGACCCAGTCCTCGGCGCCGTCGCGCTCGATCCGGGCGTAGACTCCTGCGGGTCCTGGCGCATTCGGGCAGCCATGCTGCGAAGATAGAAGGACGATGGCGAAGGCGACGGATTGCGGAAGCCGACGAAGCGGCCCACGCCCTCGAACTGGGCGTCGCTCAAGCCGTTCGGGATCGGCGAGCAGCGCCCGAACAACTTCGCCGAGGTGTTCCGCGCGGCGCTGGGAGAACCGCGACCAGGCCGGCTACGCGATGCGGATCCTCAACGACGGGGTCTGCGACGGCTGCGCGCTCGGAACCAAGGGCCTCCACGACTGGACGCTCGACGGCATCCACCTCTGCAACATCCGCCTGCGGCTGCTTCGCCTGAACACGATGGGGGCGCTCGACGCCTCGCGTGCTCGAGGACGTCTCGACGCTCGAGCGGATGCGCGGCGACGAGCTTCGCCGCCTCGGGCGCATCCCGCACCCGATGATGCGGCGCACGGGCGAGCGCGGGCTTCAGCCGGATCAGCTGGGACGAGGCGCTCGACCTGGCCGCCGAGCGCATCCGCGAGGCGGGAGCGGAGCGGATCGGCTTCTACCTCACGTCGCGCGGGATGCCGAACGAGTCGTACTACGCGGCGCAGAAGGCGGCGCGGGCGATCGGCACGAACTCGATCGACAACGCCGCCCGCGTCTGCCACTCGCCGTCGACCTTCGGCCTGAAGGAGGCGCTCGGCGTCGGCGCCTCGACCTGCTCGTACTCGGACTGGATCGGGACCGACCTGATCGTCTTCATCGGCTCGAACGTCGCCAACAACCAGCCGGTCACGACGAAGTACCTCCACCAGGCGAAGAAGGCGGGCACGCGCGTCGCCGTCGCTCAACCCGCTCGCGAGCCCGGCATGGAGCGCTACTGGATCCCGTCGAAGGCCGAGTCGGCGCTGTTCGGCACGAAGATCGCCGACGACTTCTTCGGCCTCAACATCGGCGGCGACGTCGCGTTCCTCACCGGCGTCCTCGGCACCTGATCGAGCACGGCTGGGTCGGACGAGGACTTCGTCGCCGGTCACACCGAGGGCTTCGGACGAGCTTCGCGACGCGGTCCTGGGTTCCGACTGGGAGGAGCTCGAGGCGGTCGCCGGCGCGACGCGCGAGAGCGATGCTCGGCCTCGCTCAGCCTGATCGGCGAGGCGAAGCGCGGGATCCTCGTCTGGAGCATGGGCGTGACCCAGCACGCCGGCGGCGAGGACGGCGGTGCGCGCGATCGTGAACCTGGCGCTCGCGCGCGGGTGGGTCGGCAAGCCGGGCTGCGGCCTGATGCCGATCCGCGGTCACTCGGGCGTCCAGGGCGGGCGCCGAGATGGGCTGCTACTCGACCGCGCTTCCCGGCGGCGCTGCCGGTCGAACGAGGAGAACGCGCGGCGCTTCTCGGAGCTCTGGGGGTTCGACGTGCCGACTCGAGCCGGGCCTCAAGGCGCCCGAGATGCTCGACGCCGCGCACCGCGGCGAGCTCGACGTCCTCTTCTCCGTCGGGCGGCAACTTCCTCGACGTCCTGCCCGACCCGCGCGCGTCCGCGAGGCGCTCGAGCGCACGCCGCTTCGGATCCACATGGACATCGTGCTCTCGAGCCAGATGCTCGCCGAGCCGGGCGAGGCCGTGCTGATCCTGCCGGCGGCGACGCGCTACGAGATCCCCGGCGGCGTGACCGAGACCTCGACCGAGCGCCGCGTGATCCTGAGCCCCGAGATCCCGGGCCCGCGGATCGACGAGGCGCGGCCGGAGTGGGAGGTGCTGCTGGACCTCGCCGCTCGCGTGCGGCCCGGAGCTTGCCGGCGCGCTGCGGTCGCGCGGCACTCCCGAGCTCCGCGCGGAGATCGCCGAGGCGGTCCCGCTCTACGCGCCGATCGCCGACCTGCGGAGGGCGGCGACTCGTTCCAGTACGGCGGGCCGCCACTACCCCGACGGCGACCGAACTTCCCGACCGCAGACGGGCGCGCGCATTTCGCCCTGGTCCGGCCGCCGCGCCGCATCGCGGAGAACGGCGACGGTTCGCTGCTCGCTCTCGACCCGCCGCGGCAAGCAGTTCAACTCGATCGTCCAGGAAGTCGAAGGACGCGATCACCGGCGCGACGCGCGAGGCGGTGATGATCTCGGCCGCCGACGCCGAGCGGCTCGGGCGTCGCCGGCGGGCAGGAGGTCGCTGCTGCGGAGCGCGACCGGCGAGCTTCGCTGCCGGGTCCACCTGGCGCCGATCGCGCCCGGGAACGCGCAGGTCCACTGGCCCGAGGGGAACGTGCTGATCGCCGACGAGATCCGCTCGGACGAGGCGGGGATCCCCGACTACAACACCCGCGTCACGATCGAGGCCGCTTGAGGAGCTCCTCGGCGCGCGCGAGGTCCTCCGGCGTGTTGACGTTGAACGTCTCGCGCTCGGGCGCCTCGATCTACTCGGGGTCGAGCGACTCGAGGGCTTGGGTCGCGGAGTCGCCGTCTGTCGATGGCTCGCTCGAGGCGGTCGAGGTTCTCGCGGCGTGTAGAAGGCGATAAGGGGGTGGATGCGGCCGGCGGATCGGACCGCGGTCGTCTTCGTTGCGCTCGCGAGGACCCGCAGGAGCATCGGCGAGAGGAACGGCGCGTCGCAGGGGAGGACGAGGGCACCGGGCGGGCGCCGGCGTGGTCGAGCGCCGCGACCACGCCCGCGAGCGGGTGGCGAGGCTCGTCGGGCTCGGTGACGACTCGGCATGTCGAGCGGCGGGAGCGGGCGAGTCCGCCTTGGCGACGACGACGTGCGTCGATGCCGGCCTGGGCGAGCGCCTCGAGCGGGTACGCGATCAGCGGCCTGCCCGCCGAGCTCGACCGTCGCCTTCGCCCCGCCGAGCCGAGTCGCGGCGCCACCGGCCAGAACGGCGCCCAGGGGAGGAGGCGTCGGTGCCGGGTCACTGCGCGCGGGTCTGGCACACGCCGCGAGTCTCGCACCGAACCGGCGGTAGGCTCGCGGCTCGTGGCCGATTTGCTCCCAGTTGCCGATGCTCGGGCCGCCGTGCTGGCCGAGGTTGCCGGGCCGCTTCCGGCCGAGCCGGTGCCGCTCGAGCGATGCGCTTGGGCGGGTGCTGGCGGTCGATGCGGTCTCGGGCGAGGACGTGCCCGGGTGGGACAACTCGGCGATGGACGGCTACGCGGTCCGCGCTGCCGACACCGCCGGCGCGAGCGCCGAGGCGCCGGTCGACGCTGCGGCTCGCCGGCGAGTCGCGCGCCGGCGCGCCCGCCGAGCGCGACCCTCGGCGAGGGCGAGGCGTTCGGCATCTCGACCGGCGCGCGTGGTGCCGGAGGGCGCCGACGCCGTGGTGCGCGTCGAGGACACGACCGCGCGGGCGGACGCGCGGACGATCGTCGGAGGTGGCGATCCGCGTCGAGGTCGAGCCGGGCCGCGACATCCGCCGCGCCGGCGAGGACATCCGCGCCGGTGACACGGTGCTCCGCGCCGGCGCGGTCCTCGGCTCGGCGGAGCTGGGCGTCCTGGCCTCGATCGGCGTCGCCGAGCCCGAGTGCGCGCGCCGCCCGACCGTGGCGATCGTCTCGCACGGGCGACGAGCTGCTTGCGCCCTCGGAGCCGATGCGGCCCGGCGGGGTCCGCAACTCGAACGCCTACACCCTGCCTGCGCTCGCGCGGCTCGCCGGCGCGGAGGTCGTGAGCGTCGAGCGCTGCCCGGACGACCCCGAGGCGACCCGCGACGCGGCGGCGCGCGCGACCCGAGGCCGACGTCGCCGTCTTCTGCGGCGGCGTCTCGGTGGGAGACCACGATCACGTGAAGGAGGCGTTCGCCGCGGCGGGCGTCGAGGAGCGCTTCTGGGGCGTCGCGCTCCGGCCCGGCAAGCCGACGTGGTTCGGCGCTCACGCGGTCGCGAGCCTCGCGTTCGGGCTTCCGGGCAACCCGGTCTCGGCCGTTCGTCACCTTCATCCTCTTCGTGCGGCCCGGCGCTGCGCGCGCTCCAGGGCGCGTCGCCCGATCTCGACGCGGTCGAGGCGATGCTCGCCGACGACGTCCCGCGCATGGAGCGCCGCGACCAGGCGGTGCGCTGCGGGCTCACCGCGACCGCCCGAGGGCTGGCTCGCGACGCCGACCGGGCCGCAGGGCTCGCACATCCTCACCTCGATGCTGGGCGCCGACGCGCTCGTCGTGGTCGAGGCAGGCGCCGAGCCGGCGCGCGCCGGGAGCCGCGGTCCGAGCCGAGCTCTCTCGCGCGTACCCTCCGGTGTGTCGTGAAGGTCACCGTCCGCCTCTTCGCGATGCTTCGCGAGCGCGCAGGCTCGGACTCGGTCGAGATCGAGCTGCGCCGAGGGCGCGACCGTCGCCGACGCGATCGCGGCGCTCGGGCGACGACCCGGAGGTCGGCGACCTCGCGGCGCGGCTGCCGCTTCGGATCGCCGTCAACCGCGAGTACGCCGACGAACGACGCGCCGATCGCGCCGGGCGACGAGCTCGCCGCGATCCCGCCGGTCTCGGGCGGCGCGCCCGAGACGGCGACCGGGTCAGGGGCGCGCGGGTCAGCGCAGAGCCGCTCGACCAGGCGGCCGTCACGGCGCTCGTCTCGCGACCCTGGCGCGGGCGCGGTCGTCACCTTCCAGGGCACCACGCGCGACGTTTCGAAAAGCTCACCTACGACGCCTACGCCGAGATGGCCGAGCCGCGGATCGCCGGAGATCCTCGCGCGAGTGCGTGCGAGAGCCACGACCTGCAGAGCCGCCGCGGCCGAGCACCGGATCGGCGACGTGCCGCTGCGGCGAGCCGAGCGTGGTCGTCGCCGTCTCGGCCGCGCACCGCGACGAGGCCTTCGCCGGAGCGCGCGAGGCGATCGACCGGATCAAGGCCGAGGCGCCGATCTGGAAGAAAGAGGTGAAGTTCGAGGGTGACGGCGAAGCGGAGTCCTGGGTGGAGGGGACGGTGCCGTGAGCGACGAGCCGAGCTCACCCACCTCGACTCACGAAGGCTCGGCCCGGATGGTCGACGTCGGCGACAAGGACGAGACCGAGCGCGTCGCGGTCGCCGAGGCTCGCGTTCGCGATGAGCGCACGAGACAGCCGCGGCGGTCGCGCGCGGCGACGCTCCCAAGGGAGACGTGATCGGCACGGCGCGTCTCGCCGGAATCCAGGCCGCGAAGCGCACGGCCGAGCTGATCCCGCTCGCTCACCCGCTCGCGCTCAACTTCGTGGACGTCACCGCGCACGTCGACGTCGACGGCGGGTTACGTGACGCTCACGGGCGAGGCGCGCACGCGTAGGGCGCACGGGCGTCGAGCTGGAGGCGCTGACCGCCTGCTCGATCGCCGCGCTCACCGTCTACGACATGGTCAAGGGGCATCGAGAAGGGCGTCGAGATCGAGCGCATCGGCCTCGTCTCCAAGGCGGGCGGGCGAAGCGGCGACTGGGTGCAGGGGACCCACGTCCGATGAGCTGACGCGCCGTTCCGGGCCGCGGTGATCGCCGATCTCGACCTCGAAGGCGGCCGGCGAGGGCGAGGACGAGAGCGGGCCGAGGCTCGAGCGCGCTGCTCGAGGAAGCGGGTGCGAGGTCGTCGCGGTCGAGCTCATCCCCGACGAGCGCGAGCTGATCGCCGGGCGGCTTCGCTTCTACGCCGACGAGGACGGCGTGCGACCTGATCGCGACGACCGGCGGCACCGGCCTGTCGGTCGACGACGTCACGCCCGAGGCCACCCGCGACGTGATCGACCGCGAGGCGCCGGGCATCGCCGAGGCGATGCGCCTCGCCTCGCGCGAGCACGTGCCGAAGCACTGGATGCTCTCGCGCGGCGTCGCGGGCAGCCGCGAGCGGACGCTGATCGTGAACTTCCCCGGCAACCCGAACGCGATCGAGCAGGCGGGAGCGGCGATCACTCCCTCCCTGGGACACGCACTCGGGTTGCTACGCCGGCGATAAGCGCGACGACGAGCGCACCACGCGCCGCGCCATCACGAGCCCGAGCGTCTCGAGGCCGCCGAAGACCGCGTCCCAGATCGCGCGTGCCGCGTCCTGCGCCGGCGTCGTCGTCCGGTTGGCGCGCAGCGATCTCGCGCCCGCCGATGTAGCCGGCGAAGATCGCGACGCCGGCGAGGGCCACGCCCATCGCGGCGCCGAAGAGCGCCGTGCGGCGGTCGTTCGCGACCACGACGCCGCCGATCATGAGGAGGCGCCGAGGATCGGCAGGACGAGCGAGAGGCCGCTGAGGTCGTCCGCCCTGCGGCGACGTCGACAAGCGTCCCGGTCGAGCCCGTGTTGGCAACCGGCAGGTCGAGCATCGCGCTGGATCTGCCGCGCGAGCTGCGGGCGTCCGCTCGCCGAGGGCGTCTGCGCAGCGAGTCGCCGATGTTCTCGACCTTGACGCTCACGTCGTCCTCGCCATCGCCAGCGCCGCTCGTTTGCGACGACCAGCGCGGCGGTCAGCGCCTCCCGGAAGCCCTCGTCTGCGGTGATCTCGTCGATGTTCTTGTTGACGGCCTTGCTGCGTCGGCGCGCGCTCCGCTCCCTGCTTCTCCAGCTCGTTCACGATCACGTCGGCGATCTCGGTCTGGGCGCCCTCGTCGTCGAGGACCTCGACCGCGCGCTCGGCGAACCGCTCGGGATCGAGCAGGTTCCGGTCGGCGTAGCGCGTGAGGATCCCGCCCACCAGCGCGATCCCGCCGAGGACGATCAGGAAGAGCGATGCGAGCTGGCGCAGACCATGAGCTGGGCCTCATCCCTCGCAGATCCTCGCGGGTCCACTCGTCGAGGAGGTGGATCAGCTCGGGCGTCCCCGTCGTCCTCGAGCATGGCAGATCGTGCCGGGCCAGTAGGCGCTGCCCTTCGACGACGAGCGAAGCAGGCTGGGGCTGTGGACCCAGCTGCCGGTGTTGAGGAGCGTCGCGCCGTTCTTGGTCACCCAATCGTCCTCTTCGGCGAGCGGGCCGCGCCGGTGGGTGTGGCCGAAGAGCACCCACTTGGCGTCGATCTCGAGCCGCTCGACGACCTCGCTCATCGCGTCGACGCCGGCGCGCGAGATCGCGTTGGGCGAGAGGTCGGCGCGCACGGGGCCGAGGCCGAGGCGGTTCGCGACGCCGACCGCGCCGGGCAGCGCGACCGAGCCGAGCAGCCAGCCGCGGAGCTTCGCCGGGCGGCTCCTGCCGCCCGTGAGCGAGTCCCAGATCCGCTTCGTGGGCGTGCCGCCGGGTGGTTCGTGTTCGCTCCGGCCTGGGCGAGCGCGTAGAGGAAGGCGAAGACGGGCGCCGCCGATGCGCTCGTAGTCCTCGGGCTCGTCCGAGGACTCCTCGTCCGGCGGCGCGAGCGGGTCGGGGCCGGTCGGTGTCAGGCCGAGCGTCCGCTCGACCAGGGCGAGCCCGAGCCGCTCGAAGGTGGGGATCGTGAGGTGGCGGTCGAGGTAGTGGCCGTGCGTGGCGTAGACGTCGTCGCGAAGCCAGACGCCCGGGTAGCTGAAACGGAGCTTCGCGGCGGGCATCGCGTCGCGGAGCTCGGAGGCGGGCCACAGGTCGAGCCGGGCCTTCTCGGCGAGCCGGAGCGGCCGCGCACCCCTTGAGCGCGCGGCTCTCGAGCCAGCGTCGAGATCAGCCGGTAGTCGTGGTTGCCCGGCACCACGATCACCTCGCCCGCGCAGGCTCGGCGAGCTTTCCGAGGACCGGCTTCGCCAGCTCCATCGCCTCCGTGAACGGGCGGTCGCGGAACTCGAGGACGTCGCCGAGGAGCACCAGGCGGTCGACGCCCTCGATCGCCTCGGCAAGCACGTCGAACGCCTCGGGCCGGCGCAGAAGGTCGGCGTCCGAGCCGGCGCCGAGATGGATGTCGGAGACGATCGCGGTGCGCATGTCGCGCATCTTCCATGGTCGCAGGAGTCATGTGCCGGTGGAGATGTAGTGTCCGGCAATGAGTGAGACGCTGGAGGCGCAGGCGCAGGCGCCGGGGGCGGACGGAATCCCGGTCGAGAATCCGGCGACGGGCGAGACGCTGGCGACCGTTCCCGAGCTCGGCGCCGCCGAGGTTGCGGCCATGGCCGAGAAGGCGCGCGCCGCGCAGCCGGGATGGTGGGAGGCGGGCTTCGAAGCGCGAGCCGAGGTCTTGCTGGCCGCTCGCGGATGGCTCGTCGCAGAACGCCGAGCAGGTCGTCGGCACGATCTGCGCCGAGACCGGACGCCCGGCCGACGAGACGCAGTTCGCCGAGTTCGGCTACGGGCTCTCGGCGCTCGAGTTCTGGGCCAAGAACGCGCCCGTCTACCTCGCCGACGAGGAGATCGAGTCGGCGTCGCCGTTCGTCCGCGGCAAGCGCCTCGTCGTCCGCTACGAGCCGGTCGGGCTCGTCGGCGTGATCGGGCCGTGGAACTTCCCGCTCAACAACTCGTTCGGCGACTGCATCCCGGCGCTCGCCGCCGGCAACGCGGTGATCCTCAAGCCGTCGGAGCTGACTCCGCTCACCTCGCTCCTGATGGCGCAGATGCTCGCCGAGTGCGGCATGCCCGACGGCGTCTTCCAGGTCGCCACCGGCCGCGGCGAGACCGGCGCCGCGCTCGTCGACGAGGCCGACTTCGTGATGTTCACCGGCTCGGTCAAGACCGGCAAGCGCGTCATGGCCCAGGCGGCCGAGACGCTCACGCCGGTCTCGCTCGAGCTCGGCGGCAAGGACCCGATGATCGTCCTCTCCGACGCCGACCTCGAGCGCGCCGCGAACGCGGCGGTCAGCTACGGCATGAACAACTCGGGCCAGGTCTGCATCTCGGTCGAGCGGATCTACGCCGAGGACGCGATCCACGACGAGCTCCTCGAGCGCATCACGCAGAAGGTCGAGGGCCTGCGCCAGGGCGCGCCCGGGCCCGGCCGGCACCGTCGACGTCGGAGCGATGATCTTCCCGCCGCAGATGGACACGGTCGAGGCGCACATCGCCGACGCCGTCGAGAAGGGCGCGCGCGTCGTCACCGGCGGCGCGCGGGGCGAGGGCCCGGGCCGCTTCTTCCAGCCGACGGTCCTGGCCGACGTCGACCACTCGATGCTCTGCATGACCGAGGAGACGTTCGGGCCGACGCTGCCCGTGATGCGCGTCCGCGGACGCCGAGCGAGGCGGTCGAGCTCGCGAACGACGGCCCGTACGGGCTGCAGGCCTCGGTGTGGACGCGCGACGAGGCGCGCGGCGAGGAGATCGCGCGCCGGATCGAGGCGGGCGTCGCCTGCGTGAACGACGCGCAGGTGAACTACGCGGCGCTCGAGCTGCCGATGGGCGGCTGGAAGGACTCGGGCCTCGGCTCGCGCCACGGTCCCGACGGCATCCGCAAGTACACGAAGCGCCAGTCGCTCCTGATCACGCCGGGCTCGGCGGGCTTCCGCGACGCGCACCACTTCCCGTACTCGGCGCAGGTCACCGAGCTGATCGGCCAGACGTTCGCCGCCCTCGCGACCTCCGAGCTCTTCTCCGACGCAGCAGCGCGTCACGCTGCGCGCGCTCTGCGACACCTTCATCCCGTCGCTCGAGCCGCCCGAGGACGACCGCGAGAACGCCGCGTTCTGGCGGCGCTCCGCGTCCGATCTCAGCGTGCCCGAGTCGCGTCGAGGTGGCGCTTCTCGGCGCCGAGCTCACCGAGGAGCAGGTCGTCGGCCTCCGCGGGATGCTCGACGCGCTGGCCGAGAGCGGCATGGCGCCCGAGACTCCGCGCGAGGCGCGCGAGCAGATCGTCCACGCCTTCGAGGCGGCGAGCCCCGAGGCGCTCGACGGGCGTCGCGACCTTCCTCGGCATCGCGGGCTCGCTCTTCTACGGCCTGCCCGACCTGGGCACCGGGCCGCAACCCGAACTGGGACGCGATGGGCTTCCCGGGGCCGATCGCGCCGCCGCCGGTCGATCGCGAGCGGCCGCTCAACGTGCGCCGCCCGACCGGCGAGGCGCAGGACGTGATCGAGGCGGACGTCGTCGATCGTCGGCTCCGGCGCGGGCGGCGGCGTGATCGCGGGCGAGCTGGCCGCAGACGGGCCGCTCGGTCGTCGTCCTCGAGGCGGGCGACTACCACGACGACGCCGACTTCGACGGCCTCGAGCTCTCGGCCTACCAGCGCATGTACCTGAACGGCGGCCCGTTCCCGACGGCCGACCGGCCAGGTCTCGATCGTCGCCGGCGCGGGCGTCGGCGGCGGCACCGTCATCAACTGGACCAACTGCCTGCGCACCTCCGACCACGTGCGGGCCGAGTGGGCGTCCGAGCACGGGCTCTCCGACCTGGCCGAGTCGAGCTACGACGAGCACCTCGACTCCGTCTTCGAGCGGATCAAGGTGAACGGCGAGTGCTGCGACCTGTCCGGGCCGCACCTGCGCCTGCAGGAGGCGTGCGAGAAGTTCGGCTACGACTTCCGCACGATCACCCGCAACACCGACCCGGCGAAGTACGACGCGGCGTCGGCGGCGTTACATCGGCTTCGGCGACGCCTCGGGCTCCAAGCAGTCGACCGCGAAGACCTACCTGGTCGACGCGCAGGCGCGCGAGGCGCAGATCCTGGTCGGCGCGAGGGCGCAGCGCGTCCTGGTCGAGGACGGAAGGGCGGCGGGCGTCGAGGCGCTGTGGTCGGAGCCGCTCGCGCCGCCGAACGGCGACCGAGCCGACGAAGCTGACGGTCCGCGCGCCCGTCGTGGTCGTGGCCTGCGGCTCGATCGAGTCGCCGGCGCTGCTCCTGCGCTCGGGCATCGGCGGCCCGGCGGTCGGCGACTACCTGCGCCTTCACCCGACGGTCGCGGTCACCGCCTACTACGACGAGCCGCAGAACTGGATGTGGGGGCCGCCGCAGGCGGCCCTCTCGCACCAGTTCGCCGACCTCGGCGACGGCTACGGCTTCCTGATCGAGTCGGCGCAGGCGACGACCGGCCTCTTCGGCGGCGCGATCCCGTGGCGCTCGGGCGCCGACCACAAGCGCCGCATGCGCCAGTGGGAGCACGCGGCGCCGCTCATCGCGCTCGTGCGCGAGCGCGGCCACGGGCGGGTGACGCTCGACGAGGACGGCAACGCCGCAGGTCCACTATCCGATCGACGACGAGCTCGACCGCGAGCACCTCAAGCAGGGCGTCGAGAAGCTGGTGCGGATGCACGAGGCGGCCGGCGCGCGCGAGATCGTCGGCTCGGGCCTCAAGGCGCCCGACTGGAAGCGCGGCGACGACCTCGAGGAGTTCATCGCCGCGCTCAACGCGCTCGAGATCAAGCCGCGCGAGTTCGTGACCTTCTCGGCGCACCAGATGGGCACATGCCGCATGGGCCGCGACCCCGCGACGTCGGTCGCGAATCCGTGGGGCGAGCTCCACGACACGCCGGGCGTGTGGATCGGCGACGCATCGGCCTTCCCGACCGCGTCGGGCACCAACCCGATGGCGACGATCATGGCGCTTGCCCGCCGCACCGCCCACGCGATCGCGGCCGCCGCCGGTGCCAGGCACGGTGCCAGGCACCGTGCCTGGCACCGATGTGAAACGCGCGATGACCGACGCCTTCCGCACGCCGGACGAGCGCTTCGAGGATCTTCCCGGGTTTCCGTAGGAGCCGCACTACCGCGAGTGGGAGGGGCTCCGGCTCGCCCACATCGACGAGGGCGAGGGGCGCCCGGTCGTCTTCTTCCACGGGGAGCCGACCTGGTCGTACCTGTGGCGCAAGGTGATCCCGCCGGTCCTCGACGCGGGCTTTCGCTGCGTCGCGCCCGACTATCCGGGCTTCGGGCGCTCCGACAAGCCGACCGATCTCGAGTGGTACTCGTACGACCGCCACGTCGAGGCGATGCAGCCGCTCGTCGACGAGCTCGACCTGCGCGACGCGGTCGCGGTCGTCCACGACTGGGGCGGTCCGATCGGCCTGCGGCTCGCCGTCGAGCAACCCGATCGCTTCTCGGCGATGGTGATCATGGACACGGGCGCTCTTCACCGGCGAGCAGCCGATGTCAGAGGCGTGGCAGGCGTTCCGCGCCTTCGTCGAGCGGACCGAGGACCTGCCGATCTCGATGCTCGTCGCGGGCGCGACCGCGCGCGGGATGGACGACGACGTCGTCGCGGCCTACGACGCGCCGTTCCCCGTCGCCGGAGTCGAAGGCCGGCGCGCGGGCGTTTCCGCTGATGCTCCCGACCTCGCCCGAGATGCCCGGCGCGGCCGAGGGAACGCGGGTGCTCGAGGCGCTCGCCGCGGACGAGCGGCCGAAGCTCCACCTCTGGGCCGACTCGGACCCGATCATCCCGCCGAAGGTCGGCGCGAAGTTCGCCGAGCGGATCAACGCCGACCCGCCCGAGCTGATCGAGAACGCCTCGCACTTCCTCCAGGAGGACGCGGGCGAAGAGATCGGCGCGCCGCATCGCGGAGCTGGCTGCGGATAGCGCCAGAGCGCTCAGGCGAGCTTGCGCTCGAGGAAGTCGATCAGCGCCCGGTTGAACTCGGCGGGCGCTCGAGGTTCGGGAAGTGGGCGGCGTCCGCGATCTCGACGTGCTCGGCGCCCGTGCCGCGGGCGATCTCGAACGAGCCGCCGAGGATCGAGGGCTGGTCGAGCTCGCCGGTGATGACGAGCGTCGGGACCTCGACCTCGGCCAGGCGACCGATCGCCGGCGGCTCCAGGTCGCCGGGCTCGATCTCGAACGAGGCTTGGCGCTCCAGGAGGACGCGGTTGACCGTTGCGACCGAGCGGCGGATCTCGCGATCGACGACGTCGGGCGCGCGGAACGGGCCGTCGAGCCACATCTTCATCTCGAGCTCGTTGGCCGCGTCGATGCCGCGGCTCTCGTACGCCGCGTCGACCGCCTCCCACTGAGCGCGGATCTCCGGCGGAGTGCGCCCAGCCCGAGGGAGCGTGCCGATACGACGACGAGCGCGCTGACGCGGTGGGGGAGGGCGATCGCCATGTCGAGGGCCGCGTAGCCGCCCATCGAGCTGCCGACGACCGCGGCGCGCTCGACGTCCAGGGCGTCGAGCACGTCCATCCCGTCGCCGTGGAGCGTGTAGGGGCGCCGGGGGTCGGCCGACGAACCGAAGCCGCGCGCGTCGTAGCGAATCGCGTGAAAGCGCGCGGTCAGGGCCGCCCACTGCGGGTCCCACATGCGGCTGTCCGAGATGCCCGAGTGCATGAGGAGGACGTCGGGGCCGTTGCCGGCGGCCTCGTAGGCGAGGCCGGTCGGTGTGCGGGCGGTGAGCCTCAAAGCTCGATCGTGACCGCCGAGGTGATGAAGGCGGCGAGCGGCCCGGTCGGGATGCCGGCGATCTCGCCGCCGCCCTCGACCACTCGGACCCGGCCGTCGTCGGACTCGATCTGCATGTCGAGGTCGACGTCCACCTCGGTGCCGCCCGTCGCGACGCCGAGGATCCCGCCGAGGATGTCGGAGCCTGGGATGTCGAAGCTCTCGGCGCCGAACTCGGCGAGGTCGGAGGCCGACGTCGTGCCGGTGGCCTCGAGCGAGTACGGCTCGTCGCCGTCGCGCGTGAGGATGAAGTCGTCCAGCTCGACGGGTCCCATCTGAGAGTCGCGGATCACGATCTCGACGTCGTCGAAGCGGTCGAGGTCGTCGAAGACGACGGGATCCTCGGCTCGGTCGTCACCTCCAGCTCGAGGCCGGTTGCGTCGATGTCGATCGCGGTCGCCGTCGCCCCACAGGAGGCGCGCGGCGGGCGTGGCGCTGAGCGACGCGTCGGCGATGCCGCCGTTCTCGGTCAGGCGGTCCTCGATCACGCCCTCGCCGATGCCGGGCAGAAAGATCTGGCTCACGATCAGCACGAGGACGACCGCGGCGCCGACGATGGCGGCGATGCGGCCTGGCAAGTGACTGCGGAAGGCGCACGCGACGGCACGGTTCAAGCTTGGCAGGAGCGCCGACGGGCGGTACGATCGCGGCGTCTTGGGGGCTACGAAGACGCATCGCAGCGGTAGCGGCGCTCGCCGCCTCGGCGCTCGCGCTCGTCGCCGCGCCCGCCTCGTCGGAGGTGCCGAACCTGGGGTGGACGGCGCTCCTGCCGCCGATCCCGACCGCGAAGAACCCGCAGCCGGGCCCGGTCTCGACGTGCCCGAAGCCGAAGCCAGGCTGCATCCGCGCCCAGATCCGCCGCCTTCGCGAGGCGCGCGACAGGTGGGGCTGCGACCACCGCGCGGTCTTCGCGACGACGTACCTGACGCTCACGAAGCAGCTCTTCAAAGACGTGAAGTCGGGCCTCGTCGAGCGAGCACTACATCGACCCGGACTACCTCTACACCGAGGACGCGCTGTTCGCCAACGTCTACTTCCGCACGGCCAAGGCGTACGAGCGCGGCGACGAGGTCGCCGAAGGCGTGGCAGATCGCGTTCGACACGGCAGCGCGCGACGACACGGGCGCCGTCCAGGACATGCTGCTCGGGATCAACGCGCACGTGCAGAACGACATGCCGTTCGTGCTGGCTTCGCTCGGGCTGACGACGCCGAAGGGCGACTCGCGAAAGCCCGACCACGACGAGGCGAACGGCACGCTCAACCGCGCGTACGAGGACGTGGTCGCCGAGGTGAAGCGAGCGCTTCGACCCGGCGATCGACCTCTCGAATCCCGAGCCGGTGCCGCTCGACGACCTCGCCGGGCTCGAGCTCGTCCGCGCGTGGCGCGAGAACGTGTGGCGAAACGCCGAGAAGCTCCTGAACGCGAAGGGCAAGCAGGAGCAGCGCCAGGTCGCGAAGCAGATCGAGGACGAAGCCGCGGCGACGGCCGCAGACGATCGCGGCAGGCTGCGCTGCCCGGCTACGGCGCGACGCGCGACGCGTACTGCGCCGCCGGGCCGAGCGGCGATTGACGCCAAGCGTTGCGGTTTCCGAGGAGCGGTTCGCCCGGGTGGGCGAGCTCGACCTGTGCTGGCAGCAGTTCGGCGAGGACGACGACCCGCCGCTCCTCATGATCATGGGGCTCGGCGCGCAGATGATCCTGTGGCCGGACGAGCTCTGCGAGATGATCGCGGCCGAAGGATTCCGCGTGATCCGCTTCGACAACCGCGACTCGGGCCGCTCGACGATCCTCGCGGACGCGCCGACCGGCACGGTGCCGCGCGCGCTTGCGGGCGAGATCGAGCCGGGCTCGTACGTCCTCTCCGACATGGCCGGCGACGCCGCGGGACTGCTCGACGCGCTTGGGATCGAGGCGGCGCACATCGTCGGGTCGTCGCTCGGCGGGATGATCGCGCAGACGCTCGCGATCGAGCACCCGGAGCGGGTGCTCTCGCTCGCCTCGATCATGTCGACGACGGGCGAGCGCTCCGTTGGGCATCCGACGCAAGCCGGGATCGAGGCGCTGACGACCGCGCCGCCGCAGGATCGCGACGGATACATCGAGACGCTCGTGGGCGCGCGGCAAGAAGATCGGCTCGCCCGGGTTTCCGTTCGACGAGGAGCGCGCGCGGCGCATCGCCGGCCTCGGCTGGGATCGCGGCTTCCACCCCAAGGGAACGGTGCGACAGACGATCGCGATCATCGGCTCGGGCGACCGGACGCGAGCGTCTCGCCGAGATCCGGGTGCCGACCGTCGTGATCCACGGCGAGGACGATCCTCTGATCGGCGTCTCGGGCGGCAAGGCGACCGCCGCGGCGATCCCGGGCGCGAAGCTCGTCCTGATCCCGGGCATGGGACACGACTTCCCGGCAGGTGTGTGGGAGCGGGTGGCCGGGGAGATCGTCGAGAACGCGCGCCGGGCGTAGGGCTCAGGAGGCCGGGTCGCGCTGACGGGCGCCGTCGCCGTTCGCCTCGTAGAGCGGCGAGCCGGGGCGGAGGTCTTCGAGCGCTCATCGAGGGCCACTCGGACGGCGGGCCCTGCGGCCGGTGGATCTTCTCGGGGCGCTTGGCCTTCGGAAGCTCGGCGAGGAGATCGACGTTCTCGGGCGCGTTGAGCTGCCGCTTTACCGTCTCGATCGCGACCTCGATCGTCTGGTGCTGGTTCCGGCGGCTCATGAGGTTGCGAGCCCATCGAGTCGAGGTCTTCCTTTAGCGGCTGGATCAGGACGACGCCGGTGCCGCGCCCGCGCATCGTGCGCGCCTCGGTGCCGAGCCGGCGGCCCGACGTGCCGCGAACGGCGCGCGAGCCCCACTCGAGCGGGTTCCAGGCGCGGGTGGGGTGGAGGGACGTGGTCGGGTTGAGGCAGATCACCAGGTCCATGTGGGCGTCGCGAAGGATGTCGAGGTTCGAGGTCGAGTACATGCCGCCGTCGACGTAGCGCCGGCCAGCAGATCGACACCGGGTGGTAGAAGCCGGGGATCGCGCACGAGGCGGCGACCGCGTCGGCGAGCTCCGCCTTCGGCGATGTGGGCCGGCCGAAGACAGTGCGCCTGCCGGTCGCGTAGTCGCACGCGATCGACGCGCATTCCCGGGTGCGGGCTCCAGCCTTCGCCCGAGGAGCGCCGGACGATGTCCTTGAGCGGCTCGGTCGAGATGAAGCCGCGAGGAAGCCAGCCGGCCGCGACGGTGGCGGGCGGATACCTGAAGGGCTCCGAGGCGTGCGAAGAGCGAGCTCCCACGAGCCGGGGCCGATCGGCGGCCACGCCTTCGCGAGCTGAAAGGTCGCGCCCGCCGAGCGATCGGCCTCGGACGCCGGCCGCCCCTGAGCGTCGGTCAGTCCCGTCGATGGTCTCACCCGCCGAGTGGGCGACCATGAACCAGATCGGCGTGCCCGCGGCGACGATCGAGCCGATCATCGAGCCGGCGGAGGTGCCGACGATCCGAGTCGCCTCCATCGGGTCCCAGCCAGTCTCGGTGGCGAGCGCGGAAAGAGCGCCCGTGAGCCAGGCGCCGCCTTGAATTCCTCCCGCACCGAGGACCAGACCCACCCTCATCGTGCGTGAAGCCTACCCGCGCGAGCGGAGGCGAAGGGCTCCAGCGCGCGGCAGAACGCGCGATCGAGCGAAGGTTTCTGCCGCCATGAGCGGCACGAACCGACGGTCGATTCAAAAGTGGCGCTATTTTGAGCTGGCCAGGCGGCTGTGGCGGAACTGGCAGACGCGCGGCGTTCAGGTCGCCGTGTCCGCAAGGACGTGGAGGTTCGAATCCTCTCAGCCGCATGAATTCGAGGCCCGTCAGAGCCCGGAATCGGCGCTATTGCTGCGCTAACATCGCCCCACCCTGCCGCTATCGTCTAGGGGACTAGGACGCCGGATTCTCAGTCCGGAAACCGGGGTTCGAATCCCCGTAGCGGTGCTTCGCCGACCTCGCTTCCCGAGCGGGGTTTCGTCTTTCAGGGCGGCTCTCGCCGGCGCAGGGAGAGCGGAATGCAAGCCGCGTTGCACGGCCGCTTTTCCGTCCGACCCGCGCGGGAACGTCTGTTCGCATGATGAACGAACAAGATCACTCGCACGCGGAGACGATCCGCGTCGCCGCCCCTGTAATCGATGCCGAGATCCCGATCTGCTCGGAGGTGATGGAAGCGCTTCCTGATCCGTCCGATCCCGATCAGGCGGTCCTGATCAACGTGCCGGTGCTCGTCGATGGCCTCAACTTCGGTGACATCGTGCGCCTCGCTTCCGAGGATGACGTCGACGTCCGCCGGATCACCGAGGTAGTGGTCGCCAGCGGCCACGTCCACATGCTTGTCGCCGTGGAGGATGGCGAGATGTCCGACCTCGTCGGCGAGCTCGAGCGGATGTTCCCCGCATGGGCCCTGCGGTTCGTGGCCGCGAGCGACACGATCGCTTCGATCAGCGTCCACCCGGCCCTGGATTCCGACGAAGTGAGCGAGGTGATCGCCGCTTGGATCGCCGAGGATCCTGAGGACCTCGAAGAGGCCCTGGCCATGACTTTTCCGTGCACTTCTGAGCTCGGGCGGATTGCCTGGGCCTGAGCCGCTCGCCAGTCGGCGCGTGAATGTAAGCGTTCACGACGCATAACCGCAAGGAGCGCTCGATGGCCTGTCGTAACCAGAAGGCATGGTCGAGCTGCTCCACCGCCCCCGCGTCTTCGTTGCCGCCCTCTGGGCCACCAGCATGCTCATCTCGGGCCTCCTCGGCGGCCTTCTGATCGGCTTCGAGTCCGGGACCATGAGGGTCTGGTTCCTCATCTCCCTACTCGGGCCCGCGTTGGTCTGGTGCCTGGTGCTCCTCCGGGGAGACCGGCTCGGCTCTCGCGACCTCCGGGACTAGGTCACCAAGCGGAAGGCGACGCGGGCGCGTCAGTCACGATGTGCGCATGAGCCACGCTCACACGCACGCTCACTCCGCCGGGCACACTCACGATCACGGCCGCGAGCAGTCGAAGCGGGCGCTCACGCTCACGCTCGTTCTCACCAGCGTCTTCCTCGTCGTCGAGGTCATCGGCGGGCTCCTCACCGGCAGCCTCGCGCTCCTCGCCGACGCGGCGCACATGCTCTCCGACTCGGTCTCGCTCGGCCTCGCGCTCTTCGCCGTCTGGCTCGCGCAGCGCCCAGCGACGCCGCAGCGCACCTTCGGGCTGAACCGGGCGGAGATCCTCGCCGCTCTCGCGAACGGCGTCACGCTGGTCGCGATCTCGATCTGGATCTTCGTCGAGGCCATCCGACCGACTCGGCGACCCGGGCGAGGTCGGAGGCGGCTGGATGCTCGTTGTGGCCGTCATCGGCCTGCTCGTGAACGGCGCTGCGATCGCCGTCCTTCACCGCGGTGGCGACGACAGCCTGAACGTCGTCGGCCGCGATGCGCCATGTGATCGCCGACTTCCTCGGCTCGGTCGGCGTGATCGTCGCCGCGCTCATCATCCTCACACCGGCTGGGAGTACGCCGACCCGCTCGTGAGCATCCTGATCGGGCTTCTCATCCTCGCCAGCTCCTGGACGATCCTGCGCGACACGACGCAGATCCTCCTCGAGGGCGCACCGCCGGGAATCGACGTCTCGGACGTGGGCCGCGAGATGGCCTCGGTGCCCGGCGTCGTCGAGGTTCACGACCTTCACGTCTGGATGATCACCTCGGGATTCCCGGCGCTAGCCGCCCACGTGCTCGTCGCCGAGGAGGACGACTGCCACCTAAAGCGCCTCGAGGTCGCCGAGATGCTCCACGCTCGCTTCGGCATCGACCACGCGACGCTTCAGATGGACCACGCCCACCCGCAGCTGCTTCAGATCGAGCGGGCGCCCGACGCGCGCCTGAGCGCTACGGCTCGATCACGATCGGCGGCTCGATCAGCGTTCGGCACGGCGGCTCGCCCAGTCCGGCGCGAACCAGGGATCTTCGTCGGCCCCCTCGGGATCGAAGTGCCACGCGACTGAGCGGCGGATGCCGATCGGGTAAATCGTCAGGCGCTCGTCGGCGTCGATCTTCATGCGCAGGAAGTTCTTGTAGTCCGTCGAGGCGAGCGCGCCCCAGATCTCGCCGCCGTGGCGGCCTGGCCCGGACCGGTTCATGCGCAGGAGGTAGCGGGCGAAGATCCAGCCGGCCGGCGAAGTAGCCGATCGCGAACGCCGAGAGCACAGCCGCGATCCAGCCAACCGCCATCCCCTCCTCGGCAATGCCGGTCGTCGCCGAGGAGCAGGATCAGCACGACGGGCGCGGACGAGCGCGAGGACGAGGTGCTCGAGCCAGTGGCCGCGCGGCCACCCTGCGCTTCAGCCAGGCATCGTTCTTGACCTCGGCGAACCTGTAAAGAGCGACGCCAAGCAGCAGCCAGAAGCCCGATCGACCAGTGCGAGCCGGCGTCGGGACAGAATCCCGAAGAGCGAAGCCATCCGCGATCGGCCGAGGCCCGTGCTGGTCCTTGACCGCGTCGGCGAACGCGAGCGCGATCAGCGCGTAGATCGCCGCCGATCATCAGCCGAGCCCCGGACGCCCATCACGGCTCGCATCAGCCCGTTGTCGCGCATCGCTATCGACTCCGTCGGGCGTCGGCGAGGTCGCGCCCAGCTCGTACGAGCGTCGAGGTCTCCGGGTCGTCGAGCGACGGCAGCTTGAGCGTCTCAGGCAGGCCGTGCGTCCCCATCGTATGCGCGCCGCCGCCGCCCGCCGTGATCCGGTGGAGCGGACCCTCGCCGCTCCGTACGTGTGTAGTGCGCGTAGTGGTGGTGGTCGCCGGAGAGCGTCACCGCCAACTCGCCCTCGCTCTCGCCGATCAGCTTCTCCTCGACGAACGAGAGCGTCTCCCACGCGCCCTCCTTCTTGACGCTCGGGCTCCGTGTCCTTGGCCGCCGACCCAGCTCGGCTTCGCCGTCGCCAGGATCACGCGGTGCCCCTCGCTCGAGGTCCGCGCTCGCCTTGCGGAAGTACTCGAGCTGCGGGCCGTCGAGGTAGGTGTCGAACTGGATGTCGGTCGCCCAGAGCCACCACGTCTCCGAGAGGCGAAGCGCGAAGTAGCTGCGCCGCTGACGCGTCCGCCAAGCCCCGATCCACGAGCGCTGGGTGAAGAGGCGGGTGAAGCTCGTGAGGCCGTCGTACCAGTCGTGGTTGCCGGGGATCGCGAACAGGTGCGGCACCTCGTCGTCGTCCACGTGCGGGAGCGCCGAGCGGTAGGGGCCGACGAAGCGGTCGCGGTAGGCCTCCCAGCTCGCGCTCGGGTAGACCTGATCGCCGCCGAGCACGAGAGCCCGGCCGCGCCTCGTCAGATGCCGCTCGCCTCGGCTGCGAGCTCGAGCGTCTCGCGGCCGAGCAGCCAGGCGACCGTGTAGGTCGGGTCGAAGCCCTCGCCGACGTCCGATGCGTAATCGAGCCAGAGCGCGCCGTCCTCGTCGCGGTAGGACGCGTCCGTGTAGCGGCGGCGCGGGCGGCTCGTCCTCGCCGGGTCGAGGTCCTCGCCGTAGCCGGGCAGCCCGCGCCGCCAGCTCGCGCTTGTCGAGAAGCTTCGAGAACGCCGCCCGAGACGAAGACCTCGATGCCCGGCGCCGATCAGGAACTTCGGCGAGAGCCACGGCACCATCCCCTGGCGCTTGAAGCCGGTCTCCTCCTCGCTTCGAGGGGCGGGGAGGCGGGGCGGAGTCGTGCGACGGCGTCAGCCTGCCGACCTGAGTCGCAGCGCGCGGCCGCGTTGTAGCCGTTCATCCCGTGCACGCCCGCGCCCGGCGGCGTCGACGCCGAGCACATGAAGACGCCCGGGATGCCCGTCGCGTACGGGTTGAGCCCGAGGCGCGGGCCGCGAGACGATCTGCATCGGCGAGTTGGCGCCGCCGATGATGTCGCCGCCGATGAAGTTCGCGTTGTAGTCCTCGAACTCGGCCGGGCCCTTGCGAGACCTGGGCGACGATCCGCTCGCGAAAGCCCGGCGCGAAGCGCTCGATCTGGCGGATGACCGTCTCGGTCTCGTCGCCGGTCCCAGCCGTTCGGCACGTGCGCGTAGGCCCAGACGGGATGGACGTCGCCCGGCCGAGCGGCTCGGGATCCGCCAGGTACTGCTGGCCGACGAGGACGAATGGGCGCTCGGGCATGCGGCCGCGGTTGACCTCGGCCTCGGCCGCGACGGTCTCTGCGAACGAGCCGACCACGTGGACGGTGCCCGCGCTGCGGCAGACCTCGGCGGTCCACGGCACGCCGCCCTCGACCGCGAAGTCGACCTTGAACGCGCCGGGCCCGTGCCGGTAGCGGCGGTAGGCGCGCGCGACCTTGGGCGTCGAGCCGCGAGCCGGCGACGTCGGCGACGCGGGCGGGGGAGAGGTCGAGCAGGACGACGTCGCCGCTGCGGCAGCTCGTCGAGCGAGTCGACCCGCCGGCCCGTCTCGATCGTGCCCGCCGCGCTCCGTGAGCTCGGCGGCGAGCGCGTCCGTGATCGCGCGCGAGCCGCCGCGCGCGACCGGCCAGCCGAAGGCGTGGGCCGAGCAGGTGAGCGCCATTCCGACCGATGCCGAGAGCGGCTTCGTCAGCGGGCTGATCGCGTGAGCCGCGACGCCGCCGAAGAGCGCCTTCGCCTGCTCGCCCTTCCACGCCCTGGCGACCAGCGTCGCGGGCGCCAGCGCGGGGATGCCGAAGCGGGTCAGCCGGATCGGGTGCCGGGGACGTGGAGCATCGGCTGCATGAGGTCGGGGAGGAGCGAGTCGAAATGTCGCGGACGGGCCGCCGAAGAGGCGCTTCCACGCAGCGCCGTCCGCTCCGAGGCCGCCGCGCCGTCGCGTCGATCGAGCGCGACCATGACGCCCGCCGACCGTCGTCGAGCGGATGCGCCAGGTCGATCTCCGGCCAGCGCCACTCGAGGCCGTGGCGCTCCAGGTCGAGCGAGCGCATGAACGGCGAGGCCGTCGCCATCGGGTGAAAGGCCGAGCAGTGGTCGTGAAGGACGCCGGGCACGGTCAGCTCCGACGTCCGCGTGCCGCCGCCGATCTCGTCGGCGGCCTCGAGCACCGTCACCTCGAAGCCGTTTCGCGCAAGCTCGACCGCGCCGGCAAGCCCGTTCGGGCCGGACCCGACGACCCAGGCGTTCGCTCATCGTCGGCGGCCGACTCCACGGGGCTCCCGTCCCGGCCGATCACCTCGACCGGGAACTCCGGATTGGCCGAGCCGTCGAGCCAGGGCAGGCGCTCGACCATGTCCGCGACGTTCACCCAGCCCTCCTCGATCAGGCCGGTCGGCCGCGTCGAGGATCCGGTAGTGCTGGCGCTGGATGTGCGCGGGCTGCGACTCGATCGCGACCACGCGCACCTCGCCCGGCTTGAACTGGCAGCGCTCCTGGACGGCCTCGAGGAGCTGCTCGGAGTGGAAGTGGCCGTCGCCGAAGTTCCAGCCGTTCACGACGCCCGAGACCAGCTCGCCCTCGCGCACGTGGTAGTCCTCGACGTCTGTCGACGGCGCGGTGGATCAGGCCGTTGAGCGCCCGCCCGTGCGAGTGCATCGAGCGGAAGCCGAGCCCCGAGGCGAGCATCAGCTCGGCCAGGTCGCGGTCGTCGTAGAACTCGGAGAGCTGGCGCACCACCACGGGCGCCGGCTTCGTGATCGTCTCGTCGAGCTTCTCCTCGGCCATCGTGTCCTTGCGGAAGAGCCACTGCGTCGTCGCCCAGTTGCCCGCGTAGTAGCGCATCGAGGGCAGGAACGAGACGAGGTCGGGCCGGAAGTTGCCGAGCACCGGCATCGCCGACGCCGATCAGGAGGAGCAGCGCGATCAGCAGCGGGTCGTCGAGCGTCGAGAACGGCACGTCGCCGTTCTCGAGGAAGAGGAAGCAGATCCCGAAGATCATGAAGAGGTTCCACTCGAGCGGGACCGCGAGCGGGAACGTCGACGTGATGTGGACGTGGAAGATGATCATCCCGACCGCCGCGAGCGCGCCGACCGTGCCGCCGCTCGTCACCAGGAGGAGCAGCGGCAGCGTGAACTCCATGACCGTGCCGAGGTGCGCCGCGAAGGCGGACACCGACGACGGGCGCATGTCCTCGGGGTGGTTCTTCCAGAGCGCGCTTCTTCGCCGTCCGCGACTTGTTCCACGGCGTGTTCGAGATCATCACCGAGACGACGAACGGGAAGTGGCGGTTGAGCTTCGACGACGCGGCGCCCCACCAGATGCAGAAGAGGACGATCTGCGAGGCGACGATCAGGTTCTCGATCGGGAAGAGGAAGACGACGAGCAGGAAGCCGTAGACCTCGACCCGGGCGCCGAGGAACGAGACCTTGTCGCGAAGCCCGAGCAGGCCGAGGAAGCCGAGGAGCACCGCGATCGCCGCCGGATCGAGACGGCCGGCCGCAAGGCCCGGCCACCTCCTCGCCGTCGGCGAGCAGCAGATACAGGGCGCTCGCCAGCACGCCGGCGTAGAGCGCGACGTCGAAGAGCGTGCGCGTCGTCCCCTTCGTCAACGGCACCTTGTCGGGCCACGGCGGCAGGCGCACCGTCCCCGGCCGAAGCCAGTAGAGGATGCCGCCGATCATCGGGCTGAAGCGGAAGGTCAGCGGCATCGAGCCGCACCCGAGGCCGATGATCTCCCACAGGAGCGTCCAGACCGCGAGCTTCTGCCAGACGATCGGCTCGGTCCACCAGTCGCCGAAGTCGCCGAGCCCGCCGAGGCCCGGCGTCGTCGAGATCACGAGCGCCGCGCCGACCGAGTAGACGACGAGCTTCACGATGTAGAGGAGGTAGACGACGTACGGCGTCCCGAACCCGTTCACGCCCCAGTCCTGGACGAGGGGCTTCAGGCGCGCGAGGTGCGGAAGCTGCTTCCACTCCTCCATGTCCACCGGCGGCGGTGACGGCTGGATGAACCCCATCTCGCTCGCACCCTAAACCCGGGGGAGGGCGTTCTCCATCCCGAGCTCAGCGCTCGCGCACGACCATCTCGAGCCCGCCCTCGGGGCTCAGCGTCGGCATCTGGCGCACGTGCATCGTCGCGGCCGGGGATGAGCTCGAGGCGGAAGCGCTGGAGGATCGCCGTCGCGATCGCCTTCACCTCGGTCTGGCCGAAGCGCTTGCCGATGCAGATGCGCGAGCCGCCGCCGAACGGGACGTAGGCGCCGCGGGGGAGGGCGGTCTTCCGCTCGCGGGTGAAGCGCTCGGGCACGAACGCCTCGGGATCCGGGAAGACCTGGGGCAGCCGGTGGCTCGCCCACGAGCAGTAGTGGACGTAGCTGCCGGCCTTCACCGTGTGCCCGGCGAACTCGAAGTCCTCGATCGCGCGCCGCGGGCCGATCCACGCCGGCGGATAGAGGCGAAGCGTCTCGTCCATCACCATCTCGAGCCGCGGCAGCTCCCGCTCGAGCGTCCATCGCGTCGGGCGCCGAGCCGCCCAGGACCTCGTCCTGCTCGGCGACGAGCTTTGTCGAGCTCCGCCGGGTGGCGTGCCAGCTCGTAGAGGAGGAACGAGACGGTCGAGGTGGTCGTGTCGTGTCCGGCGAACATCAGCGTGATCGCCTGGTCGCGCACCTCCTGGTCCGAGAGCTTCGAGCCGTCCTCGTCGGTCGCCTCGAGCAGGAGTCCGAGGATGTCGAACGAGTCGTCCGGAGGCGCAGGCGCGCCGCCGGCGGATCTCCTCGAAGAGGATCTCGTCGAGGATCTTTCGCGAGCGGTGCATCTTCCGCCACGGCGAGCCGGGGCCGCGCAGAAGGCGGTAGACGTAGTCGATCCCGTAGTAGGAGAGCGCGCTGCTCGAAGTGCTGGGCCGCGGCCTCGCCGCGCCCGCGATCGTCGGGATCGAGGCCCAGGAGCGCGCGCATCGCGATCCGCATCGCCAGGTTGCGCGTCCACTCGTAGACGTCGATCGTCTGGCCGGGACGCCAGTCGGCGAGCGCCGCGCCCGCCTCCTCGAACATCACCTCGACCGACGCGATGATGTGCTCGCGGTGAAACGCGGGCATCATGATCCGCCGCGCGCGGTCGTGGTAGGCGCCGTCGATCGTCAGGAGGCCGTCGCCCAGCAGCGGGATCAGGTCGCCGAAGCTCGACTCGCGCCAGTGGAACTTCTCGGGGTGCTGGACCGTGACGTAGGTGTTCGCCTCGGGCCCGAGCATGAAGACCGCCTGGGTGTGGAGCAGGCGCACCGAGAAGATCGGCCCGTGCTCGCGCTCGAGAGGGAGGAGGATCGAGAGCGGGTCGTGCGCGAACGTGCGCGTCCGCGCGAGGCTGAAGTCCCGCGGGCCGGGCGGGAACTGGCCCTTGGCCTTGCGCTGCGACCCAGATGTCGCCGACGACCCGGCCGACCGGGCTCTGGGTGACGCGGCTTGGCGCGGGACCGTCGACACGCGCGGCGATCGTAACTGACCGAGCGGTCAGTTGCCCGCCTGTAGGCGACCGTCGCGCGGATCGGTTAGGTTCCCGCTACCCGACCCGACCCTCGACCGGAGGCATCCCTTGGACGTAAGCCAGCTCAAGCGAATCCCGCTCTTTTCAGACGTGCCCGACGACGCGCTCCAGAAGATCGCGCCCTTCGCGACCACCGAGGAATGGCCCGAGGGCAAGGAGATCGTCAAGGAGGGTGGCTTCTCCAACCACTTCTACGCGATCGAGGAAGGCATCGGCCAAGGTCGAGCGCGGCGGCGAGCACGTCGCCGACCTCAAAGAGGGCGACATCTTCGGCGAGCAGGGCCTGCTCGAGCACTCCGAGCGCAGCGGCGACCGTCACCTCGACCTCCGACATCCGCCTGATCAAGATCGAGCACTGGGAGCTCTCGCGGATGAAGAAGGCGATGCCCGAGGCCTACGACGATCTCGTCAAGAAGGTCGAGGAGCGAAGCTCGTAGGACCCGCCGGCCGCGGAGCCGCTCAGCCGCGGCGCTTCCAGAACTCCGCTTCCTCGGTCCCAAGCTCGGTCACCGGGTCGTCGCCGTACATCCACTCGCGAGCGATGCGATGCCAGTTGGCGCTCGCCTGGAGCTCGCCGAGGACGGCGAGGACGAGGAGCTCGAGCCGGCGGCCGATGAGGTGCTCGGGGTTCATGTCCTGGTGGCGCATCGTGCGGAAGTGGGTCGAGCGGGGGTCGCCCGCCTGGATCGCGATGCGCTGGACGGCGGCGCGGGTGATCTGGGCCTCCTCGTCGTTCGCGTACCACCAGATCGCGTCGAGCGCGTACGCCATGAGCTCGTCGGGGCTGACCTTGTCGGGCTGGGGGAGGAAGCCGTTCTTCGGCCCAGAGGCGGTGGAGCTCCTCGGCGTTCTTCTCGGAGACGGCGCGGCCGGTCGCGAGCTCGACCTCCATCTCGTGCGGGCCGATCTCCTTGAAGAGGCCGAAGTCGATGAAGGCGATCTTCCCGTCGGCCATGCGGATCATGTTCCCGGGGTGGGGGTCGCCCGAGAAGCGGCGGTGGCGGTACATCGAGCCGAAGTAGAAGCGATAGACGATCTCGCCGATCCGGTCTCGCTCCTCCTGCGTTCCCGAGGTGAGCTGCTCGAAGCGGTCGCCCTCGACGAACTCGGTGACGATGACGCGCTCGCGGCACATCTCGGTCACGACCGGCGGGATGAAGATGAACGGGTGGCCGCGGTAGAGGCGGGCGAGCGTGCGGTGGTTCGACGCCTCGAGCTCGTAGTCGAGCTCCTCGATGATCCGCGCGCGGATCTCGTCGGTGACCGCCTTCACGTCCATCTGCGGCGTGATCCGCTTGGCGAGGCGCATCAGCATCCCGAGGTTCTGCATGTCGGCGCGGACCGCGTCGTTCACGCCCGGGTACTGGACCTTGATCGCGACGTCGCGCCCGTCGTGGAGCCGCCCGCGGTAGACCTGCCCGATCGAGGCCGCGGCGACCGGGGCGGGGTCGAGCTCGGCGAACGCCTTCGAGGGCGGCTGGCCGAGCTCCTGCTCGATCACCTTCGACATCTGCTCGAACGAGACGGTCGGCGCCGAGTCGCGAAGCGCCGCGAGCTTTGCCTGGAACTCCTCCTGGTACTCCTCGGGCACGAGGCCGAGGTCGACGAACGAGAGCACCTGGCCGACCTTCATCGCGGCGCCCTTCATCCCGCCGAGCACGGTCACGATCTGCTCGGCCGTCTCGATCTGGCGCCGCTCGAGCGCCTTGTCGGAGTCCTCGGGCGAGCGCACGACGTTCGCCGCCTTCGTCCCGGCCTGGCGGACCGCGACGTTCGCCGTCGCGCGGCCGATCTTCGCCATGCGCGAGATCCGGCTGGTGGGGAGCTTCTCGTCGGCCATCGCGCGCATCTTCGCAGGCGCAGGGCCCGGACGAGGAGTAGGATGGCCCGCGTACATACGGCCGTGTGGTCAAGGGAAGTCCGGTGAGAAACCGGCGCGGTCCCGCCACTGTGACCGGCGAAAGCGCATCGCGGCGCACCTCGGGTGCGAGCCACTGGGAGCCCGACGGGCGACCGGGAAGGCGCGATAGGGTAGGCCGGAAGCCAGGAGACCTGTCCCGCGGTCCGCCAACTGACAAGGGCTTCAAGACCCTCGAGGAAAGGGGTGGCTCATCATGAGACGCACGAAAGCGCTCGTCGCGCCCGCCATCGGCGCAATCGCACCGTTGTCCTGCTCACGGCACCTGCGGCTGACGCCAAGATCGAAGTCGCGGATATCCGCGTCGATCACGCCCGGGCGATGACGCTCGCCGACCATCGCCAGTACACGCGACGACGGGCACGGTGAAGGCGTCCGAGAAGCCGACTGCTTCGGCGAGTCGAATCCGATCGTCCGGCGAGACCGTACAACGCTCACCGAGCCCGACGCCGCTCGGAGCGCTGGTCGACGCGGCGAAGCGACGACTCGACCTCGAGCCGCTCCTCATCACCGATGCGCTTCGTCGACGACGGGCTTCGGCGTTTGGCGTCGGCGCATCATCGGCGGACATTCGCAGACCCGGCCGGCTTTGCCGGATGGACCTGGTACTGAGCGGTCAACGGCGTTCGGGTCGTCGGCCGCGGACCAGACTCCAGCTCCCGGTCAAGAACGATCGGATCACCTGTGGTACTTCTCGACTTCGGGCAGACGAGCCCGGCGATCCCGGCGACGCTCCTGCGTCGATGCGCCGTCCCAGCGTCGAAGCGACGAGCCGTTCGACGGTCGAGGTGGTCAGGCACCGCTTCGACGGCCGTGAATCCGGCTCGAGGAGCCGGCGATCGAGGGTCGCGACGTCGACGGAGCTCGGGCGATGGCCGCTACGAGGTCACGGTCGACCGGGTCACGACCACGTCGCCGCGCGACGAACGGCCTCGACGTGCCGTCGAACCGGCGAGACCTGTACGACGTCCGATCTGTCCGAGTGTCCGAAGGTGCGCGGCCGGACGATCGTCGGAGCCGAAGTGCGACACCGATGGCACGCGCGGCTTCGACGATCTATCGGCAGCGCGGAGGCGACGACAAGATCGACAGCACGACGGCGGCAGCGACGCGATCGATTGCGGCAGGGGCGACGACATCGTGCTCGAAGAGCGCGGCGACTCGGACGACGACATCGCCGGCGACTGCGAGAAGGTGAAGCGCGACTAGCCATGCGCCTCGCCCGCATGCTCGCGCCGGCGCTGGCGGCCCTCGTGGCCGCGGCGCTCGGCGCGGGTTGCGGGTTCGGGCCAGGCGAGTCGAGCGAGGGGGAGGCCACGCTCACCGTGACCCGCGACTACGGCGCCGAGGAGCTGCTCGAAGCGACGCGCGACCGATCCGCCCGAGTCGGAGACCGTGATGCGCATGCTCGACTCGAGAAGCCGAGATCGAGACCCGCTACGGAGGCGGCTTCGTGCAGTCGATCGAGGGCATCGCAGGCTCCGGCCGAAGGCGGGCGGACCTTCGACTGGTTCTTCTACGTGAACGGCGTCGAGTCCTCGATCGGCGCCGCCGAGACCGAGGTCCGCGGCGGCGATCGCATCTGGTGGGACCACCGCGACTGGACCGAGGCGATGCGCGTCCCGGCCGTCGTCGGCTCGTGGCCCGAGCCGTTCCTCCAGGCGTCCGCCGGCTCGGATCGCCTGCCGGTGCGCGTCGTCTGCGCCGGGCCCGAAGCCGCCGTGCGACGCGGCCGAGGATGCGCTTGCCGACGCCGGGGTGAGCGCCGTCGTCGACGCAGTTCGGCGACGAGGAGCCGGGCCGCTCGCTGCGCCTGATCGTCGGCGAGTGGGGCGAGATCCGCGCCGACGAGACCGCGGGCCTGCTCGAGCGCGGGCCCGAGGCGAGCGGCGTCTTCGCGCGCGTCGAGGACGGCGCGCTTCGAGCTCCTGGACGAGCGCGGGCGACGTCGCCGGCGAGGCCGAGGGCCTCGCTGGCCGCGACCCGCAACGGCGAGGGGCCGCCGACCTGGATCGCGACCGGCACCGACGACGGACGGCGTGCTGGACGCGGTCGCCCTGCTCGACGCCGACGACGCTCGAGCGACCGCTACGCCGTGGCCGTCTCCGGACGGCGACGCCGTCCCGCTTCCGGTCGCGGAGGACGCGCCGTGATCGCCGCCCTCACCTACGTGCCGCGGCGAACGGCGATGGGCCGCGCCGGCGCCCTGGCCGCAAGCGCCTACCTCGGCGGCGTTCGTCGCCGTTGCCTTCGCCTTCTCGCATCCGGTCGTCCTCGCGGCGGACGCGCTCGCGGTCGTCGATCGCGGGCCTCCTGGCCGGGACCGGGCGCGCGCTGGCCGTGTCGCGCGCGCTTCGCGGCCTGGCTCGGCGTCCTCATGATCGCGACGAACGCGATCGCGTCGCAGCGCGGCGACACGATCCTCGTCCGCGGCCCCGACCTGCCGGTGCTCGGCACGGTCGACGTCACGGCCGAGGCGATCGCCGAGGGCGGGATCCTCGCGCTGCGGGTCGCGATCGTGATCGCGGCGTTCGCGGTGTTCACGGCGGCCGTCGACCCCGACCGCGTCCTTCGCCTGCTTGCGGCCCGATCGCGCGGCGCTCGGCGCTGACCGCGACGCTGGTCGTCCGCCTGGTGCCGCTCGCCGCGGCCGACCACGCGCGCCTTCGCGACGGCGCCGCGCTGCGCGGGCCCGGCCGCGGCGCCGGTCTCGCGCTCGTCGCTGGTCCGCCGGCTCGTCGCCGGCTCGCTCGACCGCTCGGTCGATGCCGCGGCCGCGCTCGAGCTTCGCGGCTACGCGGGAACGGCGCCGGGCCGCGCGCGCCGCACGCCCGCGCTCGCCGGTCGACGCCGGCTTCTGGCTCGCGGCCGCCGCGGTCTGGGGCCTGGCGCTGCGGTCTGCGTCGCGACCGGGCGCGGTGGCGTACGAGTCGTACCCGCGGATCGAGCTCGGCGCTCGAGCCGCTCGGCGTCGCGCTTCGTCCTCGCGCTCCCGCCGCTCGCCGCGGTCCCGTCATCCTGGATGGAGGCGTCGGCGATGAGCGACGCGGTCCTCGACTTCGAGCGCTTCTCCTACCGCTATCCCGGCGCGGCGGCGCCCTCGCTCCGCGACGTCGACCTTCGCGTCGCCGACGGGCGAGTTCGTCGTCCTCGCCGGCCGCTCGGCCGCGGGCAAGTCGACGCTCCTGCGGGCGGCGTGCGGCCTCGTCCCGCACTTCCACGGCGGCGAGGCGGCCGGCTCGGCCGTCCGTCTGCGGGCTCGACCTGCGCGAGAACGGGCCGGCCGACCTTCGCGGCGCCGTCGGCCTCGTCGCGCAGGACCCCGAGACGCAGGTCGTCGCGGCGACGGTGCGCGGCGAGCTCGAGCTGCCGCTCGAGATCGCGGGCGAGCCCGCCGCCTCGCGCGCCCGCGCCGTCGAGGAGGCGAGCCTCGCGCTGGGCATCGCCCACCTCCTCGGCCGCTCGACGCAGACGCTCTCGGGCGGCGAGCTCCAGCGCGTCGCGCTCGCGGCCGCGCTCGTCGGCCGGCCCGCGGGTCGTCCTCCTCGACGAGCCGACCTCCCAGCTCGACCCCGTCGCGGGCGACGAGCTGATCGGCCTCCTTCGCCGCCTGAACGAGGAGTGGGGGACGACGATCGTCCTCGCCGAGCATCGCCTCGAGCGCTGCCTCGCCGCGGCCGACCGCGTCGTGGCGATGGCCGAGGGCAGGATCGCGTTCGACGGCGAGCCCGCCGCGTACCTCGACTGGGCGCTCGACTCGGACGTCGCGCTGGCGACGCCGCTCGCCCGCCTCTTCGACGGCGCCGGGATGCGCCCGGCGCCCGTGAGCGTGAAGGACGCGCGGCCCGCATCGCCGCCTCGCCCAGCGAACGTCCCACGCTGAACGCCATAGGGGACGTCGCCGGACGCTAGACGTCCGACGCTCCGCGCGATCGGGGGGCAATCGGGACGTTTCGTGCGTCACGGGGCGGCGCGGCGCTTCGTGTGAAGCGGCTCTGGGTCGAGCTCGACCATGGCGAGGGGCCGCATGAGGTGATCCGCGACCTCTCGCTTCGGATCGAGCCCGGCGAGGTCGTCGCGCTGATGGGCCGAAACGGCGCCGGCAAGTCGACGCTCCTGCGCGCGATCGCCGGCCTGGTCGAGCCACGGCGCGGCAAGGTCGAGGCGCCGGCGCGGCTGGGCGCTGGTGCCGCAGGCGCCCGGCGACCTGCTCGTCCGCGAGCGGGTCGGCGACGAGCTGCCGGGCCCGACGGGCGAGGCGGCGCTCGCCGCGGTCGGGCTCGCCGGCGCGGTCGACGTCCGATCCGCGCGACCTCTCGGGCGGCGAGCGCCAGCGCCTGGCGCTGGCGATCGCGATGGCCGGCCGTGCCGAGGCGGGCTTGCCCGGCGCTCATCTGCCTCGACGAGCCGACCCGCGGCATGGACACGGCCCGAAAGCACGAGCTTGCCGCGTCGCCTGCGCGACCTCGCGAGCGACGGCTCGGCGGTGCTCGTCGCGACGCACGACGTCGAGTTCGCCGCGACGCTGGCGCGAGCGCGTGGTCCTGATGGGCGAGGGCGAGGTGCTCGCGGACGGCACCGCCGAGGAGATCCTCTCGGGCGGCTGGTACTTCGCAACCGAGGTCGCGCGGGCGCTCGGCGCGGGCGGTCCGATCACGCCCGGAGCGCGGCGCCGAGCTCCTGCCGGAGCGAGCGGCGGCGGGTGAGCGCTGATGGACTTCCGGCTCGCGACCACGCTCGGCATCCTCGCTGGTCCTCGCGGTCGGCGTCGTGTGGTACGAGCGCTCGCGGCCGAGCTCGCGGGTCGTCGCGCTGGTCGCATCGCTGACCGCGCTCGCGGTCGCGTCGCGGCTGGTGCTCGCGCCGATCCCGAACGTCGTCGGCACCACGGACGTCGCGCTTCTCACCGGCTACGCGCTGGGCGGCCCGCCGGGGTTCATGGTCGGCGCGCTGGCGGCGCCGATCTCGAACATCTGGCTCGGGCAGGGGCCGTGGACGGTCTGGCAGATGGCGGGCTGGGGCCTGGCGGGCCTCGCGGGCGCCGGGCTCGCGATGGCTCGCCGGGCGGGAGCTCGGGCGCCTCGGGCTGGCGCTCGCCTGCGGGGCGATGGGCCTCGCTCTACGGCGCGCTCCTCGACCTCTCGGTCATGGTCACCTACGGCGGCGAGCAGTCGCTCGACCGCTACCTCGCGCTCTCGGCGCGCGGCATTCCGTTCAACCTCGCGCACGCGGCCGGCAACTTCGCGATCGCGTTCGCCGCCGGCCCGGCGCTGGTGCGGATGATCTCCCGCTTCCGCGAGCGGCTCGAGTTCACCTGGCACCCGGCGGGCGCCCTGCCGGTCGCGCTGGCGGCGCTCGTCGTCGCGCTCGGGTCGGTCGGGCGCGCCCGACGCGCACGCCGACGCCGGCGAGCGGCCGCGCGTGGCTCGAGCGCACCCAGAACGCCGACGGTGGCTTCGCGGCGACGCCCGGCCAGCCCTCGTCGGCGGCGATGACGACCTGGGCGGTGCTCGGCCTGGAGGCCGCGGGCGTGAATCCGCTCGACGTCGAGCGGGGCGGCAACTCGCCGATCGACTTCCTGCGTCGACGCGCGGATCACGTCGGCGACCGACCTCGAGCGGACGATCCTCGCCCTCGAGGGCGCCGGGATCAACTCGCGCTCGTTCGAGGGCCGCGACCTGGTCGCGCAGCTTCGCTCGAAGCGCTCGGGCGACGGCTCGTGGGAGGGCCAGGTGAACATCACGGCCTTCGGCATCCTGGCGCTGCGGGCCGCGGGCCAGGGCGACGTCGGCAAGTCGGCCGATTGGCTTCGCGACGCGCAGAACTCGAACGGCGGCTGGGGCTTCGCGCCGGGCCGCGGCTCGGAGGCCGACTCGACCGGCGCCGCGCTGCAGGCGCTCGGCGGTGGCCGGTGGCAGCTCGTCCGCGCTTTCGCGACGGAGCCCGCTACCTCGCTCAGACCCAGAAGGGCGACGGCGGCTGGACGCTCGCGGGCGGCGTCGTCGAACTCGCAGTCGACGGCCTGGGCGGTCCAGGGCCTGGTCGCGGCGGGCGGATCGGGCTCGGCGATCTCGAAGGGCGTCTCCTACCTGGCGAAGCGCCAGGCCGGGGACGGGCATTACGCGTACTCGAGCTGCGTCCGACCAGACGCCCGGTCTGGGTCACGGCGCAGGCGCTGACCGGCGTGACGCAGAAGGCCGTTCCCGCTGGCGGCGGTGCCGCGGGCGCCCGGAGAGGCGAGTCGCCGGGCATGAGCGGCTCGGATGGGCTGGGCGCAGAGCGGCGGAGCCGGGCGGCGCGGCAGGGTGGCGGAGGCGAGAACGGTGGCGACAAGGGGAGGAAGCAGGGCGAGACGCGCTCGCGAAGACGACGGCGCGGAAGGCAGCGTGCGGAGGGCTCGGATGGGGCGCCGGTCGCGCTCGGCGAAACCGAAGCGCCCGGGACGCGTCGAGGCAGAGCAGGCCGCCGAGGAGACGAGGCCTGACCGACGCGGCGAAGATCGGCATCGGCGGCGGCGTGCTGGCGCTCGTGATCGCGGGAGGCATCGTCTACTACCGCCGCTCGCTCGCCTGAACCGCGCAGCGGTCGATTCCCCAGGCGAGCACCTTTCGCCGAATACCGTTGTCCGGGATGGTGGCTCGTGATCTCTAGGGAAGACGCCCTCCAGGCGTTGCGCGCCGAGGAGTGGGACGTGGTCGTGATCGGCGGCGGCGTCACCGGCGCGGGCGTCGCGCTCGACGCCGCGTCGCGCGGCTACTCGGTGGCGATCGTCGAGCGGGCCGACTGGGCGTCGGGCACGTCGAGCCGCTCGTCGAAGATGGTCCACGGCGGCCTGCGCTACCTCCAGAACTTCGACCTCGGCCTGGTGCGCGAGGCGCTCCTGGAGCGCCAGCTCATGGTCGAGATGGCGCCGCACCTCGTCTACCCGACGCCGTTCCTGGTGCCGAGCCTGGGCGAGGTCAAGAAGAACCGCCTGATCGGGATCGGGCTCAACATGTACGACGTGATGGCGACGACGCGGGTGGGCTCGCGCGCGAGGAGCGAAAGCGCGACGGCGCTTCGCGGCGAGGGCTCGGACGCGCCGCCCGATCCCGAGCGCTGGGCGCCCGACCGCCACCGCACGATCCCGGGCGCAGAGGCGGCCGAGCGGATCCCCGCGCTGGCCGCGCTCGATCCGCGCGAGGCCTACCTCTTCTACGACTGCCAGACCGACGACGTGCGCCTGGTGCTCACGATCCTCGGCGAGGCCGAGCGCTTCGGCGCCGTGCCGCTGAACGGCGTCGAGGTGACCGAGCTGATCGAGAAGGACGGCGTCGCCACCGGCGTCTCGTGCCGCGAGACGGCGACCGGCGAGACCTTCGAGGTCGACGGCGCAGAACGTGATCAACGCGACCGGCGTCTGGGCCGACCGCATCCGCCCCGACGAGATCCACGACGAGGCCGAGGTGCCGAAGATCGCGCCAAGCCGCGGCACCCACGTGACGGTCTCGCAGGACAAAGCTCGCGATCGGCACGCGCCGCCTGCATCGTCCCGGCGGGCGAGGACCGCACGATCTTCGCGCTGCCCTGGTACGGGCGCACGCTGATCGGCACGACCGACCGCGACTACGAGGGCGAGCTCGACCACATCGAGCCGTCGGGCGACGACATCGACTACCTCCTGAGCGCGGCCAACTCGTTCTTCGGCACCGACCTCGAGCCGAGGCGACGTCACCGGCGCCTACGCGGGCGTCCGGCCGCTGATCTCGACCGGCGATCCGCGCAAGTCGGTCGACATCTCGCGCAAGGCCGAGCTCTATGAGACGTCGTCGGGGATGCTCACGATCACCGGCGGCAAGCTCACCACCTGGCGGCGGATGGCCAAGCACGTCGTCGATCGCATGGTCGAGCGCGAGGGGCGCCAGGCGCCGTGCCGGACTGCCGACCTGCCGCTTGGGATGCCCGCCGCCGACGAAGATCTCGCGGCGCTCGGCGACCTCGGCGTCGCCGACCACGACGGCGTCGGCAGCGCTCCTGCGCTTCCGCTACGGGCAGTTCTCGGCGAAGCTCCTGCGCATCGCGGCCGAAGCAGGAAGGCCTCGGCGAGCCGATCGTCGAGGGCATGCCCGACCTCATGGCCGAGGTCCTGGTCGCCGCGCGCTACGAGCAGGCCCGCTCGGTCGGCGACGTCCTCCTGCGCCGGACCCGGCTCGGCATCCTCGCCGCGCCACAGCTTCGCACCGCGGAGTCGGTGCGGCCGGTCGCCGAGGTGCTCGGCGCCGAGCTCGGCTGGTCCGAAAAAGAAGCCGCAAGCTCCGCGGAAGCCTGGCTCGACGAGGCCGAGGCCGAGGGAGTCGACCCTGCGAAGCCGCCTGACCGCCGCCGAGAGGCGTAAGCTCGAATCGAAGCTTGGCAAAGACTAAACGTCTGGGAGGACGACGTTGAGGCTGTTCATCGACACCGGATCGGTCGCAGAGGTCGAGGAGATCGCGAAGTGGGGGATCCTCGCCGGCGCCACCACGAACCCTTCGCTCCTCGCGAAGGAAGACGGCGATCCGGGCGACATCGTCAAGCGCATCTGCGACCTCGCCGGACGGCCCCACCTCGGCCGAGGTCGTCTCCGAGGACGGCCCGGGCATGATCGCCGAAGGCCGCGCGCTCGCCGAGCTTCACGAGCACGTCGTCGTCAAGGTCCCGTTCTGCAAGGAGGGCCTCGAGGCGACGCACGCGCTCACCTCCGACGGCATCCCGGTGAACATGACGCTCGTCTTCTCGCCGAACCAGGCGCTCCTGGCAGCGGGCGCGGGCGCCACCTACGTCTCCTGCTTCATGGGCCGCCTCGACGACATCTCGGTCGACTCGACGGCGGTCGTCAAGGAGATCGTCGACTGCTTCCGCGCGGGCGGCGTGACCTCGCAGATCATCGCCGCGTCGATCCGCCATCCCGAGCACGTCGTCACCTCGGCCAAGCTCGGCTGCGAGATCGCGACGGTGCCCGGCGAAGGTGCTTCGCCAGATGCTCGACCACCCGCTGACCACCCAGGGCGCCGAGAAGTTCAAGGCCGACTGGGAGACCCGCCCCGAGTTCGGCGAGTGGCTCAAGGGCCTCGTCGAAGCGCGCGTCGGTCAAGCGATCGCAGATCCCACCGGCACATGCTGCTTTCGCGCTAAGCGCTCATGGATCTACGCTCGGTTAGATTGCCGAGCCCATGGCTGACGACGAGGACCTGACGCGAGCTCCACCTCGCCGATCTTCACGCCAAGGCCGCCGAGGCCGGCGTGAACGGCTACCGCATGCTCGGCCGCGACGAGCTGATCGCCGAGATCGAGGCCGGCGGCAAGAAGCAAGCGCTCGCGCTGGCCTCGGCGCAAGGCGCCGGAGGTCGATCCCGAGACGGAGACCGACGAGCTCAAGGTCGTCGACGATCGACAGCGAGGCCGACGACGCCGGACGCGAGCGCCGAGCCGAAGCCCGCGCGCCGGCGCGGGCGCCGCGGCGGCCGCGGACAGGGGCGGACGTGGGCGCGAGCGGCTCTGAGCGAGCGAACGGCCGCGAGCGAGCGCGACGCCGACGCCCGAGGACGAGGAGACCGAGGAGATCACCGGGATCCTCGAGATCACCCGCCAGCGCCACGGCTTCCTTTCGCGTCGAGGGCTCCGACGACGACGTCTACGTCTCCGCCTCGCAGGTCCGCCGCTGCGAGATGAAGGAGGGCGACGAGGTGACCGGCCCCGTCCGCGCGCCCCGGCGCGGCGAGCGCCACCGCGCGCTCGTCAGGGTCAACCTCGTGAACGGCGAGCCGCCGGTCGACGCTCCCGCGCCAAGAAGAAGGGCGGGGGAGCGGACGCCAAGGCCGACCGCTTCGACTCGCTCACGCCGGTCCCGCCCTCCCGGCGCATCGACCTTCCCGCCGACGCGAGCGCGCTCGTGCGCGCCGCGGACCTCCTGGCGCCCCTCGCGCTGGGCCAGCGCGTGCTCGTCAAGGCGGCGCCGCGCGCGGGCCGGACGACGCTCCTTCGCGACCTCGCTCAGGCGCTCTCGCGCGGTCGAAGGCCTCGAGCTGACCGTGCTCCTGATCGACGAGCGGCCCGAGGAGGTGCCCGCGTGGAGCGAGGCGGTGCCCGTCGGCCGACCTGGCGCTCGCGCCGGCCGACCTCTCGCCGGCCGAGCAGGTGAAGGTCGCGCGCTCAGGCGCTCGAGCGGGCGCGCAAGCAGGCCGCAGGACGGCGCGGACGCCGTGCTGGTCTGCGATTCGCTGAGCCGCCTGGCCGTCGCCGGCGAAGGGCGTCGACGACGTCAAGCGCCTCTTCGGCTCGGGCCGTGCGCTCGCCGAGGAAGAAGCGGGCACGCTGACGGTCGTCGCGACCACGCTCGGCGACGAGGGCGACGCGCTCGAGGCGGTCACAACGACCGAGACCTCGCTGATCTCGCTCGACCCTACGCTCGCGGCCGAGGGGATCTCGCCCGCGCTCGTCTTCAGCGAGTGCCGCGCCGTCGGCGACGACAAGATCCTCTCCGCAGAGGAGATGGACGGCCTTCGCCACCTGCGCTCGAGCCTCTCGGAGCTGGTCGCGCCGGAGGCGGCGGGGTTCGATCCGCCGCCAGCTCGAGAGCGCGAGCTCGAACGCCGAAGTCCTGAAGAGCCTGGCTAGCGCCTACGGCCGGTAGGCGAGGCGGGCCCAGGAGGGCTCGCGCGAGAGCTCGATCGGCTCGGCGTCGCGCTCGGGCTGGACGTAGCCGAAGGTGTGGGTGTCGTCGTCGAAGACGACGTCGAGCTCGCCCTCCTTCACGCGCTGGTCGAGCCAGGCGCCGCGGAAGACGAGGCGGCGGAGCCAGTGGACGAGGCTTCGGTTCGACGGGCCGACGAGCTCGGTCCAGTTCTCGTTGATGTGCTCGCCGAGCGTGGAGCAGGGATCGGCGATCTCGCCGTTCACCGCCAGCTCGAGCAGGTCGTGAAGCTCCTCGGAGGCGAGGCCGTGATCGACGAAGTCGAGCTTGACCGCGGCCTGCTCGACCCGCTGAGCGAAGTCCTCCTCGTTGAACGAGAAGCGAAGCTCGCCGTACTCGAGCACGTAGTCCGAGCCGGACTCGTAGTTCCCCCGTCGGGTGGCCTTTTCCACTGAGCTTCGTTCTCCCGTTTCTTTTGTGCCGCCGCCGCTAGTGCGACGCAGCCGGGGCATCTTTACGCACGCGGTCGAGGTCCGGGCGCTCCGGTCCTTCTTCTGAAAGAGGGTTTGCACCGAAGGTCGAACGGGGCAGGGTGCGCAGGGCGCGGTCAGCGAGGGGGGCGCGGACGCGGCCGCGGGGTTGTTGGTGGCATGGAGGACGCCACCCAGACCATCCGTCCCGATCCTCCCCGCGACCGGAGCCGCTCGGCGTCGTCGTTGTCTGCGAGGACGACGAGGCGACGCTCGAGCTTCTCTGCGACAACCTGACGGCCGATCGCTACGACGCGATCCCGGCGCCGTCGGCGGCCGACGCGCTTCGCCAGTGCCACTACCGGAGCCCGGACCTCCTGCTGCTCGACATCGAGCTGCCCGACGCCTCCGGCCTCGACGTGCTGCGCGAGATCCGCCGGGCGGAGCGCACCACCGGGCGCTACGACTCGAAGCTTCCGGTGATCGTGCTCGTCGGGCCGCTCGAGCGACATCGATCGGACGCGCGGGCTGGAGGCGGGCGCAGACGACTACGTGACGAAGCCGTTCTATCTTCCCGGAGCTCTCGGCGCGCATGCGGTCGGTCCTGCGCCGCCGCGACGAGCGCGCGCTCCGGGCCGATCCGGGTCGGCGACCTCGCGATCGACCCGTCGCGCCGCGAGGTGACGGTCGACGGCGACGAGGTGACGCTCGCGAACAAGGAGTACGAGCTGCTCCTGACTGCTCGCCTCGGATCCGCACCGCGTCTTCACCAAGTCCGAGCTTCTTCGCGATATCTGGGGCTTCCGCACGATGGGCCGCACGCGCACGCTCGATTCCCACGCGAGCCGCCTGCGCCGAAAGCTCGATCCCGAAGGCGCCCGCTTCATCGCGAACTGCTGGGGCGTCGGCTACCGGCTCCTCCCGGCATGACCGGCGAGCCGCTCATCTCGGCGCTCGGCGGCCTCGCCGGCGGCCTGTGGCCGATCGCGCTCTCGATGGCGGTCGTGGTCGCGGGCGGCCGGGTGAGGGACGGCAGGCGAAGGCGCTCGCTCAACGAGCGGCTCCACGAGCTTCGGCGCCCGCTTCAAGCCCTGGCGCTCGCGGCGAAGCCGCCGGGACCGGACCGGCCCGATCCGCTCGAGCTCGCGCTCGCCGCGCTTCGCGACCTCGATCGCGAGGTGAACGGAGGCGGCTTCGAGTTCCGCCGGCGCCCGGTCGAAGCCCGGATGCTCGCGATCGCGGCGTGCGAGCGCTGGCGCGTGCGCGCCGCCAAAGCGGGCCGGCGCATCGCGGTCCGCTGGCGCTGCGGCGACGTCCTCGCCGACGTCGATCCCGCTGCGCGTCTCGCAGGCGCTCGACAACCTGATCGCGAACGCGCTCGAGCACGGTGGCGGGCCGATCACGCTGGAAGGGCTCCGCCACGGCGACCGGATCGACCTGATCGTGCGCGACTCGGGAGGCATCGCGCACGGCGCGCCTGCGCGAGCACGCGGATCCGCGCCGCGGCCACGGCCTGCGGATCACCCGCAGGCTCGCGCGCGGAAACGGCGGAGAGCTGCGCGTTCGCGAGCCGGTGGCCGCGCACGGCACGGCGGCAGCGCTGGTCCTGCCGCTCGCGCCCGAGCGATCGCCGAGCCGATCGGCCTCTCCGCACCGGCGGTGAAGAGCCGCACTCGCGCCGCCGCGTTCGCCGTCGGCGCGCTCGCGTGCGCCGGCCTGTCGGCGGCGGTCGCCGGCACCGCCGAGGCGCCGGGCGGAGGCGCTCGGTCCGCTGCGGGCCGGTGGTCGTCACGTCCGCGCCGCTCGAGCGCGGCACGGTCATTGGGCCGCAAGGAGCTCAAAGAGGCGCTGGCCGAGCGCCGCGTGCCCGAGTCGTTTGTGCCGCCCGACGCCCTGGGCCTTCCCGAGCGAGGCGCTCGGCCGAAAGCTCGCGACCTCGCTGCCCGCCGGGCTCGTACCTGACCGTCGCCGCGTTCAAGGTCGCCAGGCCGGCGTGCGGGCGCGGCCCGGCGGCCGGCCCCGAAGGGCACGACGCCGGTCGAGATCACGGTGACCGGCGCGGGCGCGCTGGCGTCGAGCCGAACCGACCCGGGCGACCGCGTCGACGTGATCGTCTCGGGCGACTCGGCGCCCGGGCCCGAGCGCGGGGCGCACCTACGTCGCGGCGGCGGGCGTGCCGCTCCTCGGCCTGCGCGAGGCCGAGGCCGAGCCCGGGCTCGACGCCGACCGCTGGATCGCGACGCTCGCGCTCACGCGCGAGCGAGGCGCTCGCGCCTGATCCGCGCCGAGAGCGCCGGCGCCCAGGTGCGCCTGCTGGCGGCTAGGCTGAGCAACGCTCGACCGCGAACCACGCGACGCGCGCAGGTCCACGCGCCCGCCTGCGAACGGCACGCCCTCGGCGTCGAGCAGCGCGCGCTGGCGCTCGCCCACCGCGAGCGAGCCGTCGGCGCTGACGACGCGATGCCACGGCACGCTCGCGTCCTCGCACGCTGCCATGACGGCGCCGGCGAGCCGCGGCGCCTCGCGGGCAGAGGTCGCCGTAGGTGGTGACGAAGCCCTCGGGGACTCGAACCGTGCGCGCTCGAGAATCTCCGTTGCTCGCGATCGTCCACGCGCTCAGATCTCCAGCCGCGAGTCCTCGAGGTCGAGCTCGCGCTCGATGCGGCGCATGACGTCGTCGTTGATCCGGCCCTCGTTTCGGAGCCCGATCAGGATCGCGCGCTGCGCGTCGAGGATCTCGCGGACCAGGCGCTGGTAGTTCTCGGAGCGCTCCTCGATGCCGTCGGACTCCGCTTCCGTCCTCGTCGAAGCGCGCCTTGAAGCGGCGGCTGCCGGTAGTCGTACAGCTGCCGCGACCCGCTCGGCGGTGTCGTCGCGCACCCACTCCTCGACGGCGAGCTCGTCGATCCGCGCTCGAGCGCTGCCTCGACCGCCTTGAGCCGCGCCTTGTTCTCCTCGTGCTCGAGCTGCGGGTCGGCGTCGTCGACGCCCAGGAAGCTGGATCAGGGGCGGCAGGGTGAGCCCCTGGATCGACCAGCGTTCCCATGATCACCGAGAAGGCGAGGAAGATGATCTCGTCGCGCTCGGGGAAGGCTGCCGCCGCCGTCGATCGTCAGCGGCACAGCGAGCGCGGCCGCGAGGGTCACGGCGCCGCGCATGCCCGGTCCAGGCGACCAGCAGCGTGTTCTGCCACGGCGGATACGGGTCGCGCCTCGCGAACGCGCGGAAGAGGTAGCGCGGGCCGTAGGTGAACGGGAAGACCCAGAGGAGGCGGATCACCATCACCGCGCCGGCGATCAGCGCACCCTGCGGCGATCAGCTCGCCCGAGCGCTCCGTCGTCGAGGCCGTCGACGATCAGCGGGAGCTGGAGGCCGATCAGGACGAAGAGCGCCGAGTTGAGGAGGAAGACGAGGATCTCCCAGACGCGCGTTCCCCTGGATCCGGGTGGTCGGGGTCGTGAGCTCGGAGGTGAGGCGGCCCATGTAGATGCCGACCGTGACGGCGGCGAGCACGCCCGAGACGCCGATCGCCTCGGCCGGCAGATACGCGAAGTAGGACGTGGCGAGGGCGATCGTGATCTCGACCGGCGGGTTGTCGAGCCGGCGGCGCACCGCGGCGACGATCGCGCCGACCACGATGCCGACCGCGATCCCGCCGACCGCGCTGACCACGAACTCGCCGCTCGCCTCGAGCAGGCTGAAGCTGCCGGTGACGACCGCGGCGACCGCGAACTTGTAGGCGACCAGCGCGGTGCCGTCGTTGATCAGGCTCTCGCCCTCGACGATCGTGATGATGCGGTGCGGCACGCCGAGCTGGCGGCCGATCGCGGTCGCGGCGACGGGGTCGGTGGGGGAGACGATCGCGCCGAGGACGAACGCGGGCGCCCAGTCGAAGCCGAGCGCCGCAGTGCGCGACGGCCGCGACGCCGACCATCGTCGCCAGGACGAGCCCGACCGCGAGCAGCGAGATCGCCCCGACGTTCCGGCGCAAGCTCGCGAAGCGGCGTGAAGAACGCGGCCGCGTAGAGGATCGGCGGCAGCAGGATGAGGAGCACGAGGTCCGGATCGAGCTCGACCTCGGGTGCGCCCGGCACGAGGCGCGAGCGCGGCACCGCCGATCGCCAAGCAGGATCGGGTAGGGGACGCGAAGGAGCTGCGCGGCGACGAGCAGCGCGACCATCGCCGGCAGGACGAGCGTCAGCGCGACCTCGAGGTGCATCGCGATCCAAAGCTAGAGGCTCTATGAACGGGATTCGAGCGGCTCGCTCGCCCTCAGCACCGCGATCGCGTTTCGCGCTGCCAGCGTCGGCCATTCCGTCGCGCGACGTGTGCGTCGCCGAGCCGATGTGGGGAAGAGGACGCAACGCGGCGCGTCGAGGAGCTCCTGCGGGACGCCGGGCTCGTTCTCGTACACGTCGAGCCCCGCGGCGCCGATCTCGCCGGCCTCGAGCGCGCTTGCGCAAGGCGGTCGAGTCGACCAGCGTGCCCCGCGCCGTGTTGACGAGGACGGCGTGGTCTTCATCCGCTCGAGCTCCGGCGCGCCGATCAGATGGCGGGTCGCTTCGCCGCCGGGAGCGTGGAGGCTCACGACGTCGGAGCGCTCGAGGAGCTCCGGGAGCTCGACCTGCCGGCGCGCCCAGCTCAGCGCTCGGCATCCGGCTTCGCGGAGCGCGCCGTGTAGAGGAGCTCGCCGGCGAGAGGACGGACCAGCTCCGCGTAGCGGCGGCCGATCCGCCCGAGCCCGACGACGCCGAAGGTGGCGCCGCTCAGCTCGAGGCCGAGCATGGCGCCGGGATCCCAGCCGGTCCAGCGGCCCTCGCGAAGCGTTTCCTCGGCCTCGCGCGCGCGGCGAGCTGCGGCGACGGTGAGGCCGAGCGCCAGCTCGGCGGTCGCGTTCGTGAGGACGCCCGGGGTGTTCGTGACGACGACGCCGCGCTCGCGGCAGGCGTCGAGGTCGACGTTGTCGTAGCCGACGGCGAAGTTCGCGACCACGCGCAGCTCGGGCCCCGCGGCGTCGAGGAGCTCCGGTCCGACCGGGACCGTCGGGTCGGCGACGATCGCCGCGCAGCCGGGCGCGAGCTCGATCAGCGCGTCCGAGCGTCGCGTCGAGGCCGCCCTCGCGGAGCTCGTAGCCCTCGGCTGCCAGGAGGTCCCGGCCGGCGGGCAGGAGGACCCGGCAGATCAATACGGAATTGTTCGAGGCGAGCCTCACGACGCTCAAAGTACCGTGAGAGGATGAACCGCCGAGCCTCCTTCTTCTTCGCCTGCGTCGCGCTTGCTCTGGGGCGTGCCGTATCTCTTCATCGAGATCGCGGTCGAGGGCGGGGCCTCGCCGCTCCTGGTCGGCTGGGGCCGGGTCGCGATCGGCGCCGCGATCCTGATGCCGATCGCGTGGAAGCTCGGCTACCTCGACGGGCCTGCGCTCGAAGACGAAGCCCCTGGTCGCCTTCGCGATCGTCGAGTGCGGGCTGCCGTGGTGGCTGATCCCGCTCGGACAGCAGGAGGTCTCCTCGTCGCTGGCCGCGATCCTGATCGCGTCGCTCCCGATCCTGACCGCGCTGATCGCGTTTCGCTTCGACCCGGAGGAGCGTGTGACCGGCCTCCGGCTCGTCGGCCTCCTCGTCGGCATCACCGGCGTGATCCTGCTCCTCGGACTCGACGTCGCGGGCAGGCCGGGCGAGATCCTCGGCGCCCTCGCGATCCTCATCGCGACCGCTTGCTACGCGGTCGGGCGTCTTCATCGTCAAGCGGAACTTCTGCGGACGTGAACCCGATCGGCGCCGTCGCGGTCGCGCTCGCGATCAGCACCGTGATGCTCGCGCCGGCGGGCATCGCCTCGATCCCCGGCGCTGAGATCAGCTCCGGCGCGGTCGGCTCGATCGCGGTGCTGGGCGCGCTTCTGCTCGGCGCTCGCGCTGATCCTCTTCTTCAGCCTGATCGCCGAGGTCGGACCGACCCGCGCCAGCGTCATCACCTACGTGAACCCAGCCGTCGCGGTGCTCCTGGGCGTGACGCTTCTGGGCGAGAGCCTTGGCCCGGCCGCCGTGGCCGGCCTGCTCCTGATCCTCGCCGGCTCGTGGATCTCGACGGGCGGCGGGGTGCCGCCCGGGCTCGCGGCGATCGCCGCGCACGCGTCGCCGCACACGACGTGTCCGCCTGGGCGAGGTCCAGGCGCGGGAGACCTGAGGGGGCGAATCGCAGCGGTCCATCGCCTCGGCGAGGCGATGGACGCAACGCGGCGCGCACACGGACGCGCTCGTCGCCCAGCTTCGCGAGCGCCTCGCCGCCGAGCGCCGCTCCGAAGCGGCCGCGGGGCGGCTCGGCGGCGACGTCGCCGGCGCGATCGCCGCCTGGTCGAGCGCGAGGCGGCGGTCCTGCCGCGGCGCCACGCGAGCCGAGCTGACCGAGCTCGTCACGCGCGAGACGGTCGGCCTCGGGCCCGCTCGAGGACCTCCTTGCGGACCCCGCCGTCGAGGAGGTGATGGTGAACGGGCACGGCGCGGTCTACGTCGAGCGAGCAGGGCGGATCGAGCGAGCACGCCGGTCGAGTTCGCGTCCGACGACGAGGTGCGCGAGGCGATCGAGCGGATCCTTGCGCCAACCGGCCGGCGCGTCGACGAGCTCTCGCCGATGGCCGACGCGCGGCTGGCAGACGGATCGCGGGTGAACGTGGTCGTGCCGCCGCTCGCCGTCGACGGCCCGGCGATCTCGATCCGCCGCTTCGGGGTCAGCCGTCCCGGTCCGGACGAGCTCGTCGCGTCGGGATCGCTGTCCGCCGCTCGCTGCAGAGATCCTGGAGGCGGCGGTGCGGGAGCGGCGCACCGTGCTCGTCACCGGCGGCACGGGATCGGGCAAGACGACGCTCCTCAACGCGCTCTCGGCGTGGATCGGACCGAGCGGAGCGGGTGATCACGATCGAGGACGCCGCCGAGCTTCGCCTCCGCCAGCCCCATGTCGTTCGGCTCGAGTCGCGGCCGGCGTCGGTCGAGGGCAGGGGAGAGGTGACGATTCGCGACCTGCTTCGAAACGCGCTCCGGATGCGGCCGGACCGCATCGTGATCGGCGAGGTGCGCGGCGCCGAGGCGCTCGATCTGCTGACCGCGCTCAACACCGGACACGACGGAGCGCTCTCGACGCTCCACGCGAACTCGCCCGAGGACGCGCTCGCGCGCCTCGAGACCCTGGCGCTGATGGCGGGCGTGGGCCTGCCGCACGAAGCGATCCGCGAGCAGGTCGGCCGTGGCATCGACGTGATCGCGCACGTCGGCGCGAGCCGGACGGCAGCCGCCGTCGTGAGCGAGGTCGCGGAGGTCGTCCGCGACGAGCGGGTGGTCGGCGTCAGGGAGCTCTGGCGCGGGTGAGCGCCGAAGTGCTCCTGGCGGCGCTGGCGGGCGGACTCGCCGCGGTCGCGGCTCGCGACGCGCTTCGCGCCACGCCCGCCGCGGCGGCATGGCTCGCGCGAGCGCTCGAGCCGCTGCGCCGAGCCGGCCGCGAGGGCTACGCGCCGAGCGCCGCCGAGCGGCGCCGGCTGGGCCTCGTGATCGAGCGCTGTGCTCCTGGGCTTCGGCACCTGGCTCCTCGGGTCCGGCTCCGGCAGCTCCGCTCGCGGCCGCCGGCCCGGCGGCCGCGAGCTGGGCCGTCGCCTCGCGCGCGAAGCGCTACCGGCACTGCGGTCGAGCGCTCGCTCCCCCGCGTGGCGATCGCGACGGCCGACGCGCTGGCGGCCGGGCGCTCCGTGCGCTCGGCGCTCGGACGCGTCGTCCGGCTCGCTCGAAGGGCCCGGCTGCGGCTGAGATGTCGCGCCTTCGCGCCGATCTCGACCTCGGACTGTCCGCTGGAGGCGGCCCTGGGCGGGTTGCGCGAGCGGATCCGCTCCGCTCGGGTCGACTCGTTCTGCTCCGCGCTCGCTCTCGCAGCGGATCGCCGGAGGCGACCTGGTCAGCCTCCTGCGCCGCTACGCGGCGGCCGCGGCGGCCCGCGAGCGGGTCGAGGCCGACGCTCGCTCGGCGACCGCGCAGGCACGCTTCACCGGCATCCTCGTGGCCGCGATGCCCGCGGGCGCGGCGCTCCTCGCCGAGCTTCTCCATCCGGGGTTCGTCACGGGCCTCGCTCGAGAGCACGGCATCGCTGGCGCTCCTCGCGCTGCCGTCGCGCTTCAGGTCGCAGGGCTTCGCCGCGATCTCCCGCCTCGGCCGCGTGGCCGAGCCGCATGAGCCCCGGGCTCGCGGGGCTGGCTGGGATCCTCGTCTTCGCGGCGGCGTGGGAGCTCGCCGGCATGCGCGGGTCGCGGCGGCGTCTCAGGCAGCGCGTTCGCGACACCGCCCGGCTCGATGGCCTGCGCGATCGCCTCGCGGCGCGCCTCGACGTCGCACGCCGGCTCGCGCGGGCCGGACTCTCGGAGACGAATCACCGCGCGCCGGTTCGTCGGGCGCCAAGCTCGTGCGGGCGTCGGCGCTGGGCGCCTTCGCGCCTTGCCGTCGCGCCGGTTGCGCCCGGGCGGCTGGCGCCGGTTCTGGCGCTGGCGCTCGTCGCTTCGGGCTTCGTCGGCCCCGACGCCTGGGCCGAGCGGATCGCGCGCCGGCGCCGAAGCAGCCGATGGTCGCCGCCCTTCCCGACGCGCTCGACCTCGTCGCCGTTGGAGCGGCGACGGGTCGCACCCCGGTCGCCCTCTTCTCCGAGATCGCGCACGGGAACGGCCGGACCGCTCGCGGCCGAGCTGGCCCTGGCGGTCGCCGAGATCGAGGCCGGCGCGCGGCAGGCCGACGCGCTTGATCGCGCTTCGCGAGCGGACCGGCGCGCCGAGCTGGGCGCCGTCGGGCGCCGCGCTCGAGCGGTCGCGCCGCTACGGGTCGCCGCTCGCCGAGCAGCTTCACGCTCAGGCCGCAGACGATGCGGGCCGAAGAGCAGCGCCGGATCGAAGAGCGCGCGGCCCGCGCGGCGCCGAAGATCCAGCTCGTCGTCGCGATGGTCCTGGTCCCCTCGGCGCTCCTCGCGATCGCCGCGGCTCTCGTCGCGCACTCGGACGCGCTCTTCCCGGCCTTCTAGGTCGCTAGGACGGCGAGGTCTCCAGCGCCTCCTCGTCGAGGCGCCGAGCGATCAGCGGCAGCGTCCGTGCAGAAGCGTCGAGCTCCTCCGCGGTCTTCAGGTGGCCCTTGAGTTCGCGACGAAGGCGCCGGCGACCAGCTCGAAGGCGATCCCCTCGTGGGCGTCCTCGGCGAGCCAGACGATGAAGGTGGGGGAGAAGACCTGCCGCGCCCTGACCATGTCGTCGTTCTTGCCGGTGAAGATCTCGAACTTCTTGTCGGCGAGCTCGGATTCGACCTCGACGCGCTGGCGGGTGCGAAAGACGTCCTCGGCGCCTGTCCAGGAACCGGAAGCCCGAGCGGCGCTGGAGTGCGAGCTCGGACAGGAACGGCGCGGTCTCGGGAAGCTGGGAGACGGCCACGGTGAAGTGGTAGTAGGTCGTGTCGCGGTTGCCCTTCGAGTCGGTCGAGGTCTCCTCGTAGGTGTAGAGGGCAGAGAGCCCGAGAGCCCGCCCGGCAGGAGCCCGTTGAAGATCTCGTCGGTGTAGCGGCGATCGCCCTTGCGAAGAAGCGGCGTGACGCGGCGGCAGGCTTCCCTTGCCGCCGATCCGCGTGAGCCCGCGGCTCTCCGCGTAAGCGGTGAAGAAGTCGTTCGCCGCCTGGCTCGAGGCGATCGCGAAGACGATGAGCAGGGCGAGATCAGGACGACCGCGCCGCCGGCCGCGGCGCCGATGCGCGATGTCCGCGCTCGAGCCGCGCCGGCGATCAGCGCCATGATCGCGAGCGACCCAGGTGATGCCGAGGACCCAGACGTTCGTGAAGCAGCGCGTTGAAGCGCTTGCCGCGGGTGGCGGTGCGATGACCGGGCGGCAGCTCCGGCGCTGGGCGCGTCGGCGACGAGGCCGCCCTCGGGGATGCCCGCCGCCGAGAGCTCCTCGGCGCCGGGCGGCGGGACGGATGTCGGGAGGCACTTCGCTCATCGCGAGCGGCAGAGTATCGCTCCGGGCGGTCCGCTTGGACGTCCTCCGCGTTGCAACCGCGGTTGCAGATCGAGCGGCCCTTTCGCAGGCATCGCCGACCGCCTCCTCGAGGTCCCGAATCTCCCATTCCAAGCCATAAATCGGCGATCGACAGAGCCGGGTAGCAGTTCCGTCCGACGGACCGAGTCCAATCCCGCGGGCAGAGTTGTGTTGCAAAGTGGGGCGTTGTGGGTTACTGTGGCGCCTCAAGTTGACCGAAGGGCCGGGGCGATGAGGCTCCTCCCACCTCACCGTCCCGGCCCGAAGTCTCTCTCGACGACCAAGTCTTTCACAGCAACTCATCTCTCTTCGACGAAAGGCAGCTCAGACCTGACCTTGGCCTTCCGCGGTCAGCATGAGCACAGCCTCGACGCCAAGGATCGGCTGACGATCCCGTCGAAGCTCCGCGCGCAGCTCGCCGAGGGCGTGGTGATCGCCGCCTCGTTCGATCCCTGCGTCGAGATTCACCCCGCGTCCGGGCTTCGACGCGTACCTCGCGCGAGGTCCAGAGCGAAGCTCAACACCCTCGGCGGCAAGGCCCGGATGATCCGTCGCCACATCAGCTCGAGGGCGCAGGACGAGCAGCTCGACTCCGCCGGCCGGGTGAAGATCCCCAAGCACCTGATCGAGCACGGCGACCTTTCGGGCGCCTGCATGATCGTCGGCGCCGAGACCCACCTCGAGGTCTGGAGCCCCGAGCGCTGGGCCGAGCAGTCGGCCGCGCTGGACGCCGAGGTCGGGGCCGATCGCCGAAGAGCTGGCGGCCGGCGACTGGCCGACGGCAGAACCGCTGAGGGATGGACACACTCACCTACATGCCCACCGAGCACGTCCCAGTCCTCGCATCCGAGCTGGTCGCCCTCTGTGACCCGCAGCCGGGTGAGCTGGCGGTCGACTGCACCTTCGGCGGCGGCGGTCACGCGCGGCTCGTGGCCGACCGGCTCGGTCCCACGGGCTCGCTGATCTGCATCGACCGCGATCCATCGGCGCGCGAGCGCTTCGACGGAGCTCGAGGACGAGCTCGGCTGCCCGGCGACCTTCGTCCACGGCGACTTCGCCGACGTCCTCCAGCGCCTGCGCGCCGAAGGCGATCCAGCGGACGTCGTCTACATGGACCTGGGCGTCTCCTCGATGCAGCTCGACGCCTGGGAGCGCGGCTTCTCCTACTCCTACGACGCGCCGCTCGACATGCGGATGGACCCGACCCAGGACCTCTCGGCGCGCGACGTCGTGAACGATTGGCCCGAGAATCGCTCGCGGAGACGTCCTGCGCGAGCTGGGCGAGGAGCGCCACGCGCGCTCGATCGCGCGCGAGATCGTCGCGCGGCGGCCGTTCGAGACCACGTCCGAGCTGGTCGACGCGATTCGCGACGCGGTTCCCGCCGCCTACCGCTTCGGCCGGGGCCATCCCGCCAAGCGGACCTTCCAGGCGATTCGCATCGCGGTGAACGGCGAGCTCGAGGCGGTCGATCGCGCGCTTGCCGGCCGCGTGGGACCTTCTGCGCATCGGCGGTCGCATGGCCGCGATCTCCTTCCACTCGCTGGAGGACCGCCGGGTCAAGCGCTTCTTCGCCGGGCTCGCCAGGGGCTGCGTATGCCCGCCGGAGCTGCCGGTCTGCGTGTGCGGGCACGAGCCCGAGGCAGAGCTCCTCACGCGCCGCGCGGTCGCGCCGTCGGAAGCCGAATCCGAGGCCAATCCGCGCTCCCGATCGGCGCATCTGCGCGTCGCGGCCAAGCTCGCACGCTCGCAACTCCGCGCAGGAAGGCGCCGGCGAGACGCCGAACTGAACCGCGATGGCAATGGCAGCTACAGCTACAGCCCCACGACGCAGGACCCAGAGCCGCTCGGCGGCGCCTGCGCGGCGGCGCCGTGCGGCCCGGCGCCCGCGCCTCGCCGCCCGCGTCGCCGCTCGCCGCGCCGGCGCTCGGCGCCCAGCGGACCGGCCTTCGTCCCGGTCGCGGTCGGCACGGTCTCCGGGATCGCCGACTCCGGCCTCGTCCTCGGGCTCACGCGCAGCCGGCTGTGGATCGGGCTGCTCGGATCGCTCCTGGTCGGGATCGTCGCCCTCAACGTGATGGCGCTCTCCTTCAACGCCGCAGTCGTCGAAGACGGCCGGCCTCTCCGACGAGCTTCGCGAGGCGAACTCGGCGCTTCGCGCGGACATCGCCGACGGCCTGTCCAACGAGCGCCTTCAGGAGGCGGCGATCCGCATCGGGCTCGTCATGCCGCAGGCGGCGTCGGCCCTGATGCTGACGCCCGGCGCCGACGATGCCCTGAGGCGGCCGCGCGGCGGCTGCGCCGCGGCGACTTCGAGATCGGATCGACGCTACGTGCCGCCGGTCGCCGAGGTGCCCGAGCCGCCGGTCGCTCGACCCGGCGACCGGCCTGCCGTCGACCCGGCCGCCGCCGAGGTCCCCGCCGACCCCGGCCGCGCGACCGTGACTGACCGCGCCGCCCCGGTCGTGACGCACGGAGACCACGACGCCGGCCGCGCCGGAGACCGGCGGCGGAGTCACGCCGTGAGCCTGGTCGATCGTCGACTCGGCCTGCTCTTCGCCTGCTTTCTCCTTCTCTTCTCCATCGCGCTTCTCCGGGCAGCGTGGCTCCAGGCCGTCCAGGGCGGCGAGCTTCGCGCCGACGCGCAGAGCCAGCAGACCGAGACGGTCGACGATCCCGGGCGTCCGCGGCACGATCTACGACCGCAGGGGCTTCGAGCTCGCGCTGTCCGAGGACGCCGCGAGCGTCTTTGCGACGCCCTACCAGATCGAGAACGCGCCGAAGACGGCGGCCAAGCTCGCCGAGCGCGCTCGGCGAGGACGAGTCGAAGATCCTCGAGCTGATCTCGAACCGCGAGTCCGGCTTCGAGTACCTGGCGCGCAAGGTCGACCTGCCGACCGCCGACGAGATCGAGGAGCTCGAGCTGCCCGGCGTCGGCTTCTGCCCGACAGCCGGCGCGTCTATCCCGGAGGGCGAGCTCGCGTCGCAGGTGATCGGCACCGTCGGGCATCGACAACCAGGGCCTGACCGGGCTCGAGGCCGGCCGAGGACGAGACGCTGGGCGGCGACGACGGCGAGCGGATCGTGACGCGCGACGCGCTCGGCGCGGAGCTCGAGCGCTCGACCACGGATCCCTCGGCGGCGGGCTCCGACCTGACGCTCACGATCGACGCGTCGATCCAGGCCACGACCGAGCGCGTGATCCAGGACATCGGCGAGACGTCGCAGCCGCTCGGCGCCACCGCGATCGTGATGGACCCGCAGACCTCCGAGATCCTCGCGATGGCGAACTGGCCGCGCGGTCGACCCCTACAACCTCGACGAGGCCGAGCCCGAGGACCTCACGAACATGGCGACGAGCTTCACCTACGAGCCCGGCTCGACCTTCAAGGCGTTCACGGTCGGCGCCTCGCTCGAAGAGGGGCTGGTCACGCCGCACACCACCTTCGACCTGCCGCCGACGCTCCAGGTCGCCGACCGGACGATCGAGGAGTCCCACCCGCGCGGCTACGCGACGATGACCGTGGCCGACATCCTCGCCCAGTCCTCGAACGTCGGCGCGGTCACGATCGGCATGCAGCTGAACGAGAAGCTCGGCGACGACACGTTCGACGGCTGGATCCGCAAGTTCGGCTTCGGCGACGCCGACCGGAATCGACTTCCCCGGCGAGGAGCAGGGCATCGTGCTCACCCCGGACGAGTACTCCGGCTCGAGCATGGGCAACCTGCCGCTCGGCCAGGGCCTCTCGGTCACGCCGATCCAGATCGCGAACGGGTACGCCGCGATCGCGAACGGCGGCATCCTCCGCACCCCCAAGCTCGTCCTTTCCGAGAACGGCCAGCCGGTTGCCGCCGACGAAGGCGTTCGCGTGATGTCCGAGGAGAACGCGGCGCGCCTGCGCGAGATGCTCGAGGGCGTGCTCGAGGCGGGCGGCACCGCGTCCGCCGTCGAGGTGCCCGGGCTACGTCCTCGCCGGCAAGACCGGTACCGCGCAGAAGGTCGTCGACGGCGAGTACTCCGAGACGCAGTACGTCGGCTCGTTCGTCGGCTTCGCGCCCGCCGAGGATCCGCGCCTGCTCGTCACCGTCGTGGTCGACACGCCGACCGTCGGCAGCTACTACGGCGGCGACGTCGCGGCCCCGGCCTTCGGCGAGATCGCCAACTTCGCCCTGCCCTACCTGGACGTGCCGCGCGACGGCAACTAGACCGCGCGGCCGGAAGCTCCGGATCGCCACTTAGAATCGCGCGCGATGGAGCTCCGCGAGGTGCTGGAAGGCGCGCATGCCGAGATCGAGGGCGACGACGCCGTCCAGATCTCCGAGCTCGCCTACGACAACCGCAAGGCTGAGCCCGGGACGCTCTTCTTCTGCGTGCCGGGCGCGACCGCCGACGGGCACGACTTCGCGCCCGACGCCGTCGAGGCGGGGGCGTCGGCGCTCGTCGTCGAGCGGCGGCTCGGCCTGGGAGTGCCCGAGGCGCTCGTCCCCGACGCCCGCGCGGCGATGGCGCCGGCCGCGGCGCGATTCAACGGCGACCCGACGCGCCGAGCTTGCGCGTCGCCGGGATCACGGGCACGAACGGCAAGACGACGACGGCGTTCCTGGTCCGCCACATCCTGGAGCGGCTCGGAACCGCAGACAGGCCTCCTGGGCACGGTGAAGAGCGTGGTCGGCGGCGTCGAGGCCGAGGTCGAGCGAACCACGCCGGAGGCGATCGACCTCCAGGCGACGTTCCGGAGCGATGCTCGACGCGGGCGACGAGGCGTGCGCGATGGAGGTCTCCTCGCACGCGCTCAGGCTCGGCCGGGCGCGCGGCATCAACTTCGGCGTCGGCGTGTTCACCAACCTCACCCAGGACCACCTCGACTTCCACGCGGACATGGAGGACTACTTCGCGGCGAAGCGCCTCCTGTTCGAGGGCGAGCGCAGCCGCCGGTCGCGGTCGTGAACGTCGACGATCCGTACGGCGCGCGGCTCGCCGATGAGATCGCGGACGAGTACGGCGACGGGCTGGTCACCTTCTCGGCCGGCGGCGGCGACGCCGTCCTGCGCGCCGTCGACGTCGAGTTCGACGTCGGCGGGCTCACGCTTCGTCGTCGAGGGGCCGTTCGGCGAGGCCGCGGTCGAGATGCCGCTGCCCGGCGACTTCAACGTCGCAGAACGCGCTGGCCGCGCTCGGCGCCGCCACGGCGCTCGGCGCCGACGAGGCGAGGCCGCGCACGCGCTCGACGAACGCCGACCGCGTCCCGGGCCGGATGGAGCCGATCGACGCGGGTCAGCCGCTTCGCCGTCCTCGTCGACTACGCGCACACGCCGGACTCGCTCGAGAACGTCCTCGAGGCGGCGCGCCGCCTCACACCCGAGCCCGGGCGGGTGATCTGCGTGTTCGGCTGCGGCGGCGATCGCGACCGCGACAAGCGGCCGCTGATGGGCGAGATCGCGGCCCGCCTGGCCGACGTGCCGGTCGTCACCTCGGACAACCCGCGCTCGGAGGACCCGGCGGCGATCGTCGAGCCGAGATCCGCGGCGGGCATGACCGAGCGCGACGACGTCGGCGTCGAGGTGGACCGCCGCGCCGCGATCCGCGGCGGCGCTCGAGATCGCCGAGCGCGGGCGACACGGTCGTGATCGCCGGCAAGGGCCACGAGCAGGGCCAGGAGTTCGAGGGCGGCCGGAAGATCCCGTTCGACGACCGCGACGTCGCCCGCGCCGAGCTCGAGGCGATCGGGGCAGGGCGCCGGGTGATCGACCTTCCGCCCGAGCGGATCGCCGACGCGGCCGGCCTCGAGATCCTCGAAGAGGGGCCTGCCGGGCGGCCCGAGCGAGCGGTCATCGACTCGCGCGAGGTCGCGCCGGGCGACCTCTTCTTCGGGCTTCCCGGCGCAGAACGCGGACGGCGGCGAGTTCGCGCCCGGCGCGCTCGGCGGACGGCGCGTGGGGTGTCGTCGCCTGCCGCAGCACGCGCGCGCGGCGGCGCGCGAGGACCGCTTCGGGTGGGTGTTCTCCTACGTCGGATCCGCTCGCCGCGCTTCAAGCGCTCGCGCGCGAGTGGCGCTGGGAGCTCGAGCCGAGGGTGGTCGGCATCACCGGCTCGACCGGGAAGACCTCGGTCAAGGACATCGCCAGGACGCTCCTGCCGTTCCGCACCCACGCGAGCCCCGAGAACTACAACACCGAGATCGGCCTGCCGCTGACGATCCTCGGCGCGCCGCCGGGGACCGAGGTCCTGGTGCTCGAGATGGCGATGCGCGGCGTCGGCCAGATCGCCGAGCTGTGCGAGATCGCCGAGCCCGAGATCGGCGTCATCACCAACGTCGGCCCGGTGCACCTGGAGCTGCTCGGCACGCTCGAGGCGATCGCCGAGGCGAAGGCCGAGATCCTCGGCGGGCCTCGGGCCCGAGGGCCAGGCGATCGTCCCGGTCGACGCCGAGGCGCTCGAGCCGCATCTGGCCGACGAGCTCGACGTCCTGACGTTCGGCCCGGGCGGCGACGTCCACGGCGCTCGAGACGAAGATCTCCGGGCGCTCGGCGGACGTCGCGGTGGGCACGCCCGCGGGCGAGCAGCGCTTCGTCCTGCCGTTCGCCGAGAGCTACAACGTCCAGAACGCGCTGGCGGCGATCGCGATCGGCGTGGCGCTCGGCGCCGACCTCGCCGCGATGGCCCGTCGGGCGGCGGACATAACCTTCTCGCGCCTTCGCGGTGAGCATCTCGAGCTCCCCGGTGGCATCACGCTCGTGAACGACTGCTACAACGCCAACCCGATCTCGATGCACGCCGCGCTCGAGAGCCTGGCCGGAGATGCCCGGCGGGCGCAAGGTCGCGGTGCTTGGCGGGATGGCCGAGCTGGGGCCGGACGCCGCGACCTATCACCGCGAGATCGGCTCGCTCGCGCGGGGCCTCGGGATCGGGCCCGTGATCGGAGTCGGCGAGCTGGCCCGCGACTACGCGCCCGACGAGTGGGCGCCGGACCCGTCGGCGGCGGTCGAGACTCGCCGACGGCCTGCTCGCCGACGGCGACATCGTCCTGGTCAAGGGCTCGCGCTCGGTCGGCCTCGAGCACTTCACGGACGAGTTGATCGGCAGGCGCGGCGATGCTTGAGGCGCCAGCTTCGACGCCGTGGACCTGATCGACCGCGGCGAGGTCCTGATCGCCGGCATGGCGGCGATGCTGATCACGATCTTCCTGGGCCCGAAGTTCATCGAGTACCTGCGGGTCAAGGAGTTCGGGCAGCACATCCGCGAGGAGGGCCCGCAGGAGCACCACGCGAAGGCCGGCACGCCGACCATGGGCGGGCTCATCATCTTCCTCGGGCATCTCCGTGCCGTTCCTGGTCCTCTCCGACCGCGACACTCGAGAGCCTGGCGGTGTTCGCCGTCGCCCTCGGATGCGCCGGGCATCGGCTTCGCGGACGACTTGATCAAGATCTCGAAGCGCCGCTCGCTCGGCCTCTCCGCCCGCTACAAGCTGCTCGCGCAGATCCTGCTCGCGGTGGTCCTCTTCTACGTCGCGACCGAGGAGATCGGCCTCGAGACGACGATCCAGTCGCGCGTCTTCGGCGGCGAGATCGACGTCCCGGCGGTCGCTCTACGTCGTCTTCATCTTCCTGGTCATCGCGGGCGCCTCGAACGCCGTCAACCTCACCGACGGGCTCGACGGCCTGGCCGCGGGATCGTGCGCGATCGTCTTCCTGGCGTTCACCGCGATCACGATCACCTCCGGTCAGGAGGGGCTCGCGATCCTCTCGGCCTGCTTCGTCGGCGCGTCGGTCGGCTTCCTGTGGTTCAACGCGTTCCCGGCGTCGATCTTCATGGGCGACACGGGCTCGCTCGGCCTCGGCGGCGCGATCGGCGCCCTGGCCGTCATGTCCCAGACCGAGCTGCTCCTGATCATCCTCGGCGGCATCTTCGTGATCGAGGCGCTCTCGGTCGCGATCCAGGTCGTGTTCTTCAAGCTCACCCGCCGGCGCGTCTTCCTGATGGCGCCGGTCCACCACCACTTCGAGCTCCTCGCCTGGTCGGAGACGAAGATCATGCTCCGCTTCTGGATCGTCGCCGCCGTCTGCGCGGGGATCGGCTACACGCTGTTCCAGAACTCCGTCGGGTAGGCCCGACCGTCAGCGACCCGCCTTCGCGAGCTCGGCCTCGCGCTCGACGAAGCCGACCACCGACTCGCGCATGCGGTTGCGCCCGAACATGCGGGCGAACGCGCCGGAGGTCGCACCCTTGAGATAGAGGCGATGGGTGACCTCGCAGCCGCCCGGGCCGGCTCGACGCGGTGCTCGTGGCCGAAGCGGCAGCCGGGGAGCTTTGCCTCGTCGACGAAGAGGCGTCCGGGCTCGAGCTCTTTGACCTCGAAGCGCATCTTGCCTCCGCGCTTGAACTTGACCGTCGCCTCAACTCCGACCGCGAGCTCGCCGTGAAGCTCGCCCGACTCGAGCTGATCGTTCCACTCGGGCCAGCGCGCCGGATCTGCCCAGAGCGCCCAGATCGCTTCTGGCGCGCTGTTCGCGGTGCCGGTGTGGGAGGCCTCGAACATGGCGAGCAGGCTAATGACTACGGCAGGGTGCCAGCTCGATCCGGCGAATCAGGCGCCATGGCCTCGTCGAAGGATCGACCGCCCCTGCCCGCGGGGCCGTATCTGGTCGTCGGCCTGGCGCGATCGGGCCAGGCGGCCGCGCGCCTTCTCGCGGCCGGGGCGAGCGGGTCGTCGGAGTCGACGCCGGGAATCCTCCGGGCGCGGAAAGGTTGCGCGACGCCGGCGTCGAAGTCCACCTGGATGGTGATCTGGATCGATTGGAAGACGAGGCCCGGATGCGTGGTCAAGAGCCCGGGCGTTCCGCGCGAGGCGGCGCCGATCCGGCGCGCGCTCACGCTCGGCATCCCGGTCATCGGCGAGCTCGAGCTCGCGTGGCGCCTCGTCCCCAACCGCTTCGTCGCGGTGACCGGGCACCAACGGCAAGACGACGGTCACCGAGCTCCTCGGACACGTCTGGCGCACCGCCGAGCGAGCCGGTTGCCGTCGCCGGCAACGTCGGGACCCCGCTTGCCGCGCTCGTCGACGACCTCGACCCCGCCGCGACCGTCATCTGCGAAGCGTCGAGCTTTCAGCTCGAGGACGCATCGGCGTTCGCGCCCGAGTGCGCGATGCTCCTGAACGCGACGCCGGACCACCTCGACCGCCACGGCACCTTCGAGCACTACCTGGCCTCGAAGCTCCGGATCTTCGCCTGCCAGGCGACCGGGCGACACCGCGATCGTCGACCGCTCCGATCCGGTGATCGCGCCGCTCGACCTGCCGGGCGACGGCGACGAGATCGACGTCTCGGCTGTCGATCTCGGCTTCGAGCCCCGGGGCGCGTGGATGATCGGGCCCGCACAACGCGCCGAACGCCCGGTTCGCGGCGGCGGCGGCGCTGGCGATGGGGATCGAGCGCGAAGTCGATCGCGGGCCATCGAGAGCTTCCCCGGGGTCCCGCACCGGCTGGAGCACGTCGCCGAGATCGGCGGCGTCGCCTACGTGAACGACTCGAAGGCGACCAACGTCGCCGCGGCGGTCGCGGCGCTCGAGTCGTTCGAAGGGGATGTCCACGCGCTGATGGGCGGCTCGCTCAAGGGGGCGGACTTCACGCCTCTCGCCGGGCCGGTCGCCGAGCGCTGCGCCGCGGTCTACCTGACGGGCCCGGCAGCGGATCCGATCGCCGCGGCGCTCGAGCTTCGACGGGCGTCCCGGTCATCGCTGCGCCAGACGGGCTCGAAGACGCGCTCGCCCGAGCCGCGCGCGCGGCGCAGCCAGGCGCCACCGTCCTCCTGGCGCCCGCGTGCGCGAGCTTCGACGCCTACCGCGACTACGAGGCGCGCGGCGACCACTTCCGCGAGCTGGTCCTGATCGATGGAGCCCGCGTGAGCGCGGCGAGCGCCCCGCGGCGCGCAAGCGGGCGCCTGCCAAGCGCAAAGCGGCGAGCGAAGAGCAAGGCCGCGCCGCCGATCGAGTACTCGATGCTCCTGACGACGACGCTCTGCCTCCTGGCGCTCGGCGTGGTCATGGTCTTCAGCGCCAGCTCGACGACGTCGCTCCTGGGCGACGCCGGCGACGGCGCCTTCTACCTCAAGCGGACGGCGCTCTACGGCATCTTCGGCCTCCTCGCGCTGTGGATCCTCGCCTCGGGCGGCGTCAGGATGCTGCGGCCGCTGACCATGCCGCTCATGGGCCTCTCGATCTTCCTGCTCGTCGCCGTGATGATCCCGGGCGTCGGCATCGAGGTGAACGGCGCGAAGCGCTGGATCGGCGCCGGCCTCTTCCAGATCCAGCCGTCGGAGATCGCCAAGGTGGCGCTGATCCTCTACGGGGCCCAGCTCCTGGCCACGCGGCCGAAGATGACTCGCTCGATCGGCGACATGGGGCCGTTCCTCCTGGCGGTCGCGCTGATCTCGTTCCTGGTCGTGATGGAGCCCGACCTCGGCACCGCGATGGTCGCCTGCTTTGCCGCCGCGGCGATGCTGGTCGCAGCCGGTGCGCGGATGCGCGACCTCGCGATCCTCGGCGGCGGCGATCTGCCTCGTGATCGCGCTCGCGATCATGATCGAGCCGTACCGGATGGAGCGGCTCACCGGCTTCCTCAACCCCGGCGCCGACCCCTCGGGCTCCGGGCTTCCAGGCGAACCAGGCGCAGATCGCGCTGGGCTCCGGCGGCCTCTTCGGCGTCGGGCTCGGGGAGAGCCTCCAGAAGGCCTTCTACCTGCCCGAGGCCCACACGGACATGATCGCCGCCGTCATCGGCGAGGAGCTCGGCCTGGTGGGCATCGCGATGATCGTCGGCCTCTTCGGCCTGTTCGGCTACGCCGGCCTCCAGACGGCCCGGAAGGCGCGCGACCCGTACGCGAAGCTGCTCGCCGCCGGGCTCACCTCGCTGATCGTGATCCAGGCCGTGATCAACCTCTTCGCCGTGCTCGGCCTCGCGCCGCTGACCGGCGTTCCGCTCCCGTTCGTCTCCTATGGCAACTCGAGCCTCCTCACGCTGCTCGCCGCCGTCGGGGTGCTTCTGAACATCGCGCGTGCCGCCCGGTGCGAGACTGCGCGTCGTCAGTGGCGGCCGATCGAACACAACCCAGAGTCGTAGTAGCGGCCGGCGGGACAGCCGGGCACGTGGTGCCCGCGCTGGCGGTCGCCGACGCGCTGCGGGATAAGGGCGCCGCTCGTCACCTTCGCCGGCACCGCCGAGCGGGCCGAGGCGACGCTCGTGCCCGAGGCCGGCTACGAGATCGACCATCTGCGGGTGCGCGGCATCGATCGCTCGAACCCGCTGCGCGCCGCCGGTGCGCTGGCGCTGGCGGCACGAGCCGTGCCCGCGGCTCGCGGGATCCTGCGGGCGCGCGAAGCGCAGGCCGTGCTCGGCGGCGGCGGCTACGTCGCGGCGCCGGTCGGGCTGGCGGCGTCCTCGCTTGGCCTGCCGCTGGTCCTCACCGAGGCCGACCGCCACCTCGGCCTCGCCAACCGCCTCCTCGCGCGGCGCGCGCGCCGCGTCTGCCTCGCGTTCCCGATCCCGGGCCTCGAAGGCGAGCGCTACCTCGTCACCGGCCGGCCCGTCCCGCGCGCAGTGATCGACGCCGACCGCGACGCCGCACGCAGACGGTTCGGTATCGGTCCCGAAGAGCGCTGCCTGCTCGTCTTCGGCGGCAGCCAGGGCGCCCTCTCGATCAACACCGCCGTCCTCGACGGCCTGCTCGAGCCCGACCCCGGCTTTCGCGTCCTGTGCGTCACCGGCACGCGCGACCACGAGCTGGTCGCCGCGCGCGTCGCCGAGGCAGGCGCCGAAGAGCGCTTCACCGTCATTCGAGTACCTCCCGGACCTGGGCGACGCGCTGGCCGCCTCCGACCTCGTCCTCGCCCGCTCGGGCGCGTCGGTCTTCGAGCTCGCCGCGGCGGGCCGGCCCGCGATCCTCGTGCCGTATCCGCACGCGACCGGCCGCCACCAGCACCTGAACGCCGAGTGGATGGCGGACGCGGGCGCCGCGGTCGTCGTCGAGGACTCGGAGCTCGACCGGCGCGCGCGTTCGCGAGCTCGCGCCGAGCTGCTCGGAGACCCGGAGCGCCTGCGGCGGATGGGCGAGGCCTCGGCGAGCGCTCGCCATGCCCGACGCCGCCGAGCGGGTCGCCGACGAGGTCCTTGGCGCGATCGGAGAGCGGCGATGAACCGCGAGCGCTGGGCGGGCCGAAAGCTCCACTTCATCGCGATCGGCGGCGCCGGCATGAGCGGCCTGGCGCTCGTCGCGCACCGCCTTGGCGCGACGTGACGGGCTCGGACCGTGCCGAGTCGAGCTACCTCGACCGCCTGCGCGCCGCCGGGCTCGAGCCGGTGGTCGGCCACGACGCCGATGCGGTTCCCGCCGACGCCGAGGTCGTGGTCTCGACCGCGATCGGCGCGGACAACCCCGAGCTTGCGCGGGCCCGCGAGCGCGACCAGACCGAGCTCCACCGCGGCGCGCTCCTGGCCGAGCTCTGCGCCGAGGGTCGCCTGATCGCCGTCGCCGGCGACGCACGGCAAGACGACCACGACCGGCATGATCGTCCACGCGCTCCGGGCGATCGGCGCGGATCCGACCTTCTTCATCGGCGGCGAGCTGCCGGGGGCGGGGGAGGATGGCGGGCCCGCCAACGCCGGCCTCGGCGCCGGCGACCTCGTCGTGGCCGAGGCGGACGAGTCCGACGCGAGCTTCCTCGAGCTTCGGCCCGAGGTGGCGGTCGTCACCAACGTCGAGCTCGACCATCACGCGCGGTGGAGCTCTCGAGCCGAGCTCTTCGGCGCGTTCGCGGACGTTCGCAGCGCCGGCGCACGGGGTGGTGAGCGGCGACGATCCGGCGCTCGACGCGATCGTCCCGGCGGCCGCTCGAGCTCGAGGTCTTCACAGAGACGGAGCCCGGCCCCTCGCCGCTCGAGCTCAGCGTGCCGCGGCCGCCACAACGCGCTGAACGCCCGCGCTGCGCTCGCGGCGATCGGAGCTCGCCGGGGCGAGACGTCGAGGCGGCCGCCGCGGCGCTCGCAGAGCTTTCCCGGCATGCTCCGCCGCCTGGAGCTCAAGGGCGAGCGCGCGGGCGCTCTCGTCTACGACGACTACGCCCACCATCCGACCGAGGTGCGCGCGACGCTCTCGGCGCTCCGCGAGCTTCGGCCGAAGCGCCTGATCGCCGTCTTTCAGCCACATCTCTACTCGCGCACCAAGGCGCTCGCCGCCGAGTTCGGCGCGGCGCTCGCCGCCGCGGACGAGATCGGCGTGCTCGACGTCTACGCGGCGCGGGAGGAGCCCACGGGCTCGCTCGAGGGCGTGAGCGGCCTCGCCGTGGCACGCGCGGCGGCCGACCACGCGAGGCGGCAAGCGCGTGATGTGGCTCGGCGATCGTCGAAACGGCGGCGCGCGTCCTCGCGCCGCGCTTCGGCGAAGGCGACCTCCTGGTCACGATCGGCGCGGGCGACGTCTTCAAGCTCGCCGACGAGCTGGTGACGACTCGCCGCGTGAACGTCGAGCGCGACTATCCGCTGTGCCCGCCTGACCACCGTTCGCGCGGGCGGGAACGCCGAGCTGTTCGCGCGGCCCACGTACCGAGGGCGAGCTCTCGGAGCTCCTCGCGTGGGCGGCAGGTGAGGGGCACGCCGTCGAGGTCGTGGGCTCGGGCTCGAACCTCCTGGTCGCCGACTCGGGCGTGCGCGGGCCTCGTGCTTGAAGCTCGACGGCGAGCTGACGCGCGCTCGAGCGCGATGGCACGCGCGTTGTCTGCGGTGGCGGCGTTCGCTTGCCCTCGGCCGCGGCGAAGGTCGCGCGCTGGGGCCTCACCGGCCTCGAGTTCGGGATCAACATTCCCGGCACGGTCGGCGGAGCGGTGCGGATGAACGCCAACGCCTACGGCGGCGAGCTGGCGGCGGTGCTCGAGTGGGTCAAGGTCTGCGGCGCCGACCGGTGTCGAGCGCCGCGCGCCGGACGAGCTCGGCTTCGAGTACCGGCGCTCGAACCTCCGCGCGGGCGAGGTCGTGTCGCAGGCCTCCTTCGCGCTGGCCGAAGCCGAGCCCGAGGCGGTCAAGGCGACCCTCGCCGAGATGCGCGGAAAGCGCCGCGAGGCGCAGCCGTCCGGCATCAAGACCTTCGGCTCGACCTTCAAGAACCCCGACGACCCGCGCGCCGAGGGTCTCAGCGCGGGCAGGCTCCTCGACGCGGTCGGCGCGCGCGGGCTCGGCGGTCGGTGGCGCCCGCTTCTCGCCGAAGCACGCGAACTTCGTCGAGAACACCGGCGACGCGACGACCGCCGACATCCTCGCCCTGATGGCCGAGGGCCGGCGGCTCGTCCACGAGCGCTTCGGAGTCGTGCTCGAGCCCGAGGTTCAGGTGCTCGGCGACGCCGAGTGGCCCGAGGGCTGGGAGCTCGGCTCGTAGCGCCGGCCCGGCAGGAGAGGCAGGCTCGCCCACGAAAGGGTGCCGGATGGCCTCCTCACGCGCGTCAACAGCCGCCGGACGGCGGCGCTCGTCGCAGAAGGCGGCTCATCGGACGCGGTCGTCTGCGCCGCGCAAGACAGCGGGGAAGCCGAAACCGGCGAAACGCCCGGCCGCGAAGCAGACCACCTCGCGGCCGACGGCGAAACGCGCGCCTGCCAAGCCGAAGGGGCCAAGGACGAAGTCGCAGAAGCGCACGACCGCGAAGGCCCCAGGCAAGCCACGTCCCAAATCCCCAAAGCGAGCCGCCAGTGCACCGCTCCTTTCGCGGCGGGTGACGATGGCCGTCGTCGTCGCGATGCTCGCGGGGGGCATCGCGGCCGCCTACTTCTTCTGGTTTCGGGATTCGTCCTTCGTCGTTGTCGAGAAGGTGACGGTCGAGGGGATGGAGGGGCCTGAGGCCGAGGCGGTGACCGAGGCGCTCTCCGACGCGGGCGTCAAGATGACGACGCTCAACGTCGACGAGGCGCGAGCTCGCCGCAGCCGTCTCGAGGTTTCCGACCGTGGTCGCGGTGGAGGCGGAGACCGACTTCCCGCACGGGCTCACCGTCCAGGTCACGTCCCGCCCGCCCGTGGTCATCGCTACGGACGGCGGTCCGAGCGGTCGCCGGTCGCCGCGGACGGGACGCTTCTCGCACGGCGTCGACGCCTCGCCAGGAGGGAGTACCTGATCTCCGCGTCGATTCGCTTCCCGTCAAGGGCGAGCTGACCGGGCGAGATCTCTCGCTCACCGCAGGTCGCGGGCGCGGCGCCTGAGCCGCTCCGGCCCCTGATCGACGGACATGTCGGTGAACGAGGGGGAGGGGATCGAAGTCACCTTGCAGGGGGGAATCCCCGTCATGTTCGGCGACTCGGACGCGGCGAAGGAAAAATGGGCGGCCGTGGCTGCCGATCCTCGCCAACCCTCAAGTCGAAGACCTTGACCCACCTCGACGTCCGCGTTCCCGAGCGCCCGTCGATCGGAGGCGCGGCGCCGCCGTCGAAGGGCCGAAGAGCCCGAAGTGGCGCCGTAAACGGCGGCGAGAACGCCGCGATGCGGCAACCCTCGAGTCAAGCTTGAGGGTTGTGAGCAGCAGAGCAACCCTCAAGTCCTCCTTGAGGTTGACGTCTTGCATGATTCCGTGCCGAATCCGATCCCGCGCGTTGACAGGCGATACTCGATGTCGTACCGTCGCCCTCAAGTCGAGGCATCCCTTCGGACAAAACGCTCTAGTATTGGTTCAGCCTCGGACGGAACCAAGACCGGCACCGAGCCAACGGAGCACCGGGAGACAGCGAAAAGACCATGGTTGAGTCCTCTTACCTGGCAGTGATCAAGGTTGTGGGCGCCGGCGGCGGCGGCACGAACGCGGTTTCGCGCATGGTGGACGCGGGCCTCAAGGGCGTCGAGTTCATCGCCATCAACACCGACGTCCAGGCGCTTCAGTCCTGCGACGCCGACATCAAGCTTTCGATCGGCCACAACCTCACCAAGGGGCTCGGCGCGGGCGCCAACCCCGACGTCGGCGCCGGCGCCGCGGCCGAGTCGCGCGACGAGGTCAAGGAGGCGCTCAAGGGCGCCGACATGGTCTTCGTCACCGCGGGCGAGGGCGGCGGCACCGGCACCGGCTCCGCTCCCGTGATCGCCGAGATCGCCAAGGAGGAGATCGGCGCGCTCACCGTCGGCGTCGTCACCAAGCCGTTCGAGTTCGAGGGCAACAAGCGGATGCAGCAGGCGATGGAGGGCATCGACGAGCTCCGCGCCAACGTCGACACGCTGATCATCGTCCCGAACCAGAAGCTGCTCGAGATCGTCGAGCGCCGCACCACCGTTCAGGAGGCGTTCCGCATGGCGGACGACATCCTGCGCCAGGGCGTCCAGGGCATCACCGACCTGATCACCACCCCCGGCCAGATCAACCTCGACTTCGCCGACGTGCGGACGATCATGTCGAACGCCGGCTCGGCGATGATGGGCATCGGCACCTCGACCGGCGAGAACCGCGCGATCGAGGCCGCCACGCAGGCGATCTCGTCGCCGCTCATGGAGCAGCCGATCAAGGGCGCGACCGGGATGCTCCTCAACATCACCGGCGGCGAGGAGCTGAACCTCCACGAGGTGAACGAGGCGGCCAACATCGCCGTCGAGCAGGCCGACTCGGGCGCCAACGTCATCTTCGGCACCGTGATCGACCCGACGCTGGGCGACGAGGTCCGCGTCACCGTGATCGCGACCGGCTTCGAGGGCCTCGAGACGCGGGCGCGCGAGCCGCGCCGGGTCCGCGAGCGCGGCGTCCGCCGCTCGGTCAACTCGCTGGGCGACCGCGAGCGCCGCGACCTCACCGTCGGCGACGGTGACATCGACGTGCCCGACTTCCTGCGCGACTAGTCCCCAGCGTCGAAACGTCCCGATTGACCCTCTATCCGAGGCGGCGTGGGACGTTTGTGATCGATGACCCGCTGTAGGCTGCGGCGCCGTGACCGACCTTCGCCGCACGCCGCTCTTCGACGCCCATGTCGACGCGGGCGCCCGGCTCGTTCCGTTCGCCGGCTGGGAGATGCCCGTGCAGTACGAGGGCGTCGGGCCCGAGCACCTCGCGGTCCGCTCCGGCTGCGGCGTCTTCGACGTCTCGCACATGGGCGAGATCGAGACCTCGGGCCCGGGTGCGGCGGACCTGCTCCAGCGTCTGCTCTCGAACGACGTCTCGAAGATCGACGTCGGCGGCGCCCAGTACTCGGTGCTCTGCCGCGAGGACGGCGGCGTCCTGGACGACCTCTTCACCTACCGCCTCGCCGACGAACGCTTCCTGACCGTCACGAACGCCTCAAACCACGAGCGCGACTTCGAGTGGTTCGCCGAGCACGCCGGCGACTTCGACTGCGAGGTCGAGGACCGGCTCGCCGACTGGGCGATGCTGGCGGTTCAGGGGCCGAAGGCGCGCGGCATCGTCGAGGGGCTTGCCTCGGGCGAGCTACCCGAGCGCTTCCGGACCGCCACGATCGAGGTCGCGGGCGCGGAGTGCCTCGTCTGCGGCACCGGCTACACGGGCGAGGACGGGGTCGAGATCCTCTGCCCGCCCGACCACGCGCGCGACGCTCTGGGACGCCCTCGTCGACGCGGGCGCGACGCCCGCCGGCCTCGGCGCCCGCGACACGCTTCGCATGGAGGTCTGCTTTCACCTCTACGGCAACGACCTCTCCGAGGACCGCAACCCGATCGAGGCGGGCCTCGGCTGGTGCTGCAAGGAGGAGACGGGCTTCATCGGCTCCGAGTCGATCGCCGAGGCGCGCGCGAGCGGCACCCACGAAAAGCTCGCGCCGTTCGTCCTGCCCGAGCGCGGGATCCCGCGCCAGGGCAACCCGGTGGTCGACATCGACGGCGAGAGCGTGGGCGTCGTCACCAGCGGCACCCACTCGCCCTCGCTCGGCTACGGCATCGGCATGGCCTACGTCCGCGCCGACCTGACCGAGCCCGGCACCGCGCTCGAGATCGACGTGCGCGGCAAGCATCGCGCCGCCCGCATAGAGTCACGCCCGCTGTACGACCCCAACGCGTAAGGATAAGGAGACGCGATGGCCGCCGAGGAGAGCTACCCCGAAGACCTGAAGTACCACCCCGAGCACGACTGGGCGCGGATCGACGGCGACGTCGCCACCTTCGGCATCACCTGGTACGCGCAGAACTCGCTCGGCGAGGTCGTCTTCTTCGAGCCGCCCGAGGTGGGCGCGACCGTCTCCAAGGACGAGGTCTACGCCGAGGTCGAGTCGGTCAAGGCCGTCTCCGACGTCTACGCGCCGCTCTCGGGCGAGGTCATCGAGGTGAACGACGCCGCGGGCGACAACCCCGAGGTCCTGAACGAAGACCCCTACGGCGACGGCTGGCTCGCGAAGGTGAAGCTGTCGGACCCGTCCGAGGTCGACGACCTGATGGACGCGGCGACGTACAAGGACTCGCTCTAGCCAGTCGCGATCACGGGCGCGAGCGCTGAGCGCGCCGAGCACGGCTCTAAGCTCAATCGCGATGTCTCGCTACACCTCAGCGACCGACTGCCGACCGCGAGGCGATGCTCGCCGAGATCGGGGCTGAGTCGGCCGAGGAGCTCTTCGAGCAGATCCCGGCCGAGGTCCGGCTCGACCGGGCGCTCGACCTGCCGGACGGCATGTCCGAGCAGGACGTCTTCGAGCACCTGCGCTCGCTCGCGGCCAAGAACGCGGACGCCGATTCCGAGCTCTGCTTCCTCGGCGCCGGGATGTACGACCACTACGTGCCGGCGATCGTCGACGCGATCCTCTCGCGCTCCGAGTTCCTGACTCCCTACACGCCCGTACCAGCCCGAGGTCTCCCAGGGCGGGCTCCAGGCGATGTTCGAGTTCCAGACCTGCATGTCCGAGCTGACCGCGCTGCCGGTCTCGAACGCCTCGATGTACGAGGGGCCGTCGTCGGTCGCCTCCGCCGCCTACCTCGCGCTGGGCGCGAAGAAGGGCCGCCGGAAGCTCGTCGTCTCGCGCGGGCTTCACCCGCACAGCCGCGCAGACGCTCGAGACCTACGCCGCAGGGCTACGACGCCGAGATCGCCGAGGTCGGGCTCGAGAACGGCCTCACCGACGCGGACGAGCTCGGCCGAAGCGCTCGACGACGAGACCGCCGCCGTCTTCGTCCAGAACCCGAACTTCCTCGGCGGCGTCGAGGACCTCGCCGCGCTCGCCTCGGCCGCGCACGACGCCGGCGCGCTGGCGATCGCCTCGGTCGACCCGATGACGCTCGGCGTGCTCCGGCCGCCCGGCGAGTGCGGGATCGACGTCGCGGTGGGGGAGGGCCAGCCGCTCGGCGGGCGCCTCGACTTCGGCGGCCCGTCGTTCGGATTCTTCTGCGCGACCGAGGAGCACATCCGCCGCATGCCGGGCCGCATCGCCGGCGAGACGACCGACGTCGACGGCCGCCGCGGTTTCGTCCTCGCGCTCCAGACGCGCGAGCAGCACATCCGCCGCGAGAAGGCGACCCACAACATCTGCACCTCGCAGGCGCTGATCGCGCTCGGCGGCGTCCTCCACCTGGTCTGGCTCGGCAAGCGCGGCCTGGTCGAGCTGGGCGAGCTGATGGTCCGCCGCACCGCGTATGCGCGCGAGACGCTCGCCGCGATCGACGGCGTCGAGCTTCTCCACGACGCGCCGGTCGCGCGCGAGTTCGCGCTCACGCCTCGACGCTCCGGTCCAGGAAGTGCTCGACCGCTGCGCCGCCGACGGCATCGCCGCGGGCTACCCGCTCGGCCGCGACTACCCGGAGTACGAGAACGGCCTGCTGGTCGCGATCACCGAGCGGCGCACGAAGGCCGACATCGACCGCCTCGCTCGCTCGCTCGAGGCGGCCGTTGCGCGCGGGCTCAAAGCGCGAGACCGCCGAGGTGCGCGTCGTGAAGCCCCCGCGCACCGCCGAGGTCCCGACGCCGCTTCAGCGCGACGAGGCCCGCACGATCTTCGAGCGCTCGGTCGAAGGCCGGCGCGCGGCGGTCGTGCCCGAGTGCGACGTGCCGGAGACCCCGCTCTCCGAGCTGATCCCCCAGAGGCCTCCTTCGCGAGAAGCCCGCCGAGCTGCCCGAGGTCTCAGAGCCCGAGATCGTCCGCCACTACAACCGCATCTCGCGCCGGAACTTCGACCTCGACACCGGCCCGTACCCGCTCGGCTCGTGCACGATGAAGCACAACCCGCGCCTGAACGAGAAGGTCGCGGCGCTTCCGGGCCACGCCCGCCTTCATCCCGCGCAGGACCCCAAGCGCGCGCAGGGCGCGCTGGAGCTGATGTGGAACCTCGAGCGCTCGCTCTCCGAGCTGACGGGCCTCCCGCACGTCTCGCTCCAGCCCTCGGCCGGCTCGCACGGCGAGCTGGCGGGGCTGCTCCTGACCCGCGCCTACCACGACGACCGCGGCCAGGAGCGGACCAAGGTCCTCACCCCCGACACCGCGCACGGCACCAACCCGGCGACCGTGACGATGGCCGGCTACGAGGTCGTGAAGGTGGCGACGACCCCCGACGGGGGCGTCGACGTCGACGACCTGCGCGCGAAGGCCGACGAGTCCGTCGCCTGCCTCATGCTCACGAACCCGAACACGCTCGGCATCTTCGACCGCAACATCCGCGAGATCGCCGAGATCGTCCACGACGTCGGCGGCACCCTCTACTACGACGGCGCCAACCTGAACGCGGTCATGGGCTGGTCGCGTCCCGGCGACATGGGCTTCGACATCGTCCACCTCAACCTCCACAAGTCGTTCTCGCAGCCGCACGGGGGAGGGGGCCCAGGCGCCGGCCCGATCGCCGTCTCCGATCGCATCGCTCCGTTCCTGCCGGTGCCGCGCATCGTCCGCCACGAGAGCGAGAACGGCGCCGGGCCCAGCTTCGACCTCGAGCACGCGGCCGAGAAGTCGATCGGGCGCATGCGCGGCTTCCAGGGCAACTTCGGCGTCTTCGTCCGCTCCTACGCCTACATCCGCTCGCTCGGCGGCGACGGCCTTCGCGAGGCGTCGGAGACGGCGGTCCTGAACGCCAACTACCTGCTGGCGAAGCTTGCGCGCGGGCCGCGCCGGCAAGCACCTGCCGCTCGCCTTCGGCGAGCGCTGCATGCACGAGTTCGTCCTCACCGGCGATCCCGCCAGGCGCGAGCTCAAGGTGAAGACGCTCGACATCGCCAAGCGCCTCCTCGACTACGGCTTCCACCCGCCGACGATCTACTTCCCGCTGCTCGGTCGACGAGGCGCTGATGTTCGAGCCGACCGAGACCGAGACGCGCGAGTCGCTCGACGAGCTCGCCGAGGCGATCGACTCGATCCTCGCCGAGGCCGAGGAGGATCCGGAGATCCTCACCCAGGCGCCGTTCACGACGCCGGTCCGCCGCCTCGACGAGGCCGCGGCAAGCCGCAAGCCGGTCGTACGCCAGCCGCTGGGCTAGGCCACGCTTCTAAGACAAGCGAAAGGCCCCCGCCGAGCGAGGGCCTTTCGAACGAGCGCGTCTGGTTGCTAGGCCGCGCGAGTCGCTGCGAGTGGGCGACGGCGGGGGCGCCGAGTCGAGGCGATTCGCCCGGTGTCAGCGCGGTGACCGCGCCGGCGCGGATCTTCAGCATCTGCGACCAGCTCCGCCGTGCGGTGGAAGGGGTCCGCGACGAAGCGTGCCGTCGCTCAGGGAGATCGCCGCTCGCACGTCGTCGGAGACCTTCGCGACCAGGAGCGGGCCCGCGGGCAGCTCGTGCGTGTCGCGGCCGGCGACGCGGGCGATCTCGCGCATGTCCTCGGCGCGCGCGGCGCGGATCGTGATCTCAGCTGAATCGATGTGTGTGACGTGCGACATAGCTAACTCCTACTGTTTGTGTGGTTCAAAGCCCTTCGTATTGTGCTTTGTATGCTTGACAAAGCCCAAGATAGCGCATACACTCGCGAAACACAATGTCCTACAAGAGCCAATTGATTGAGCTACGCGACGCCGACGAGGCCGAGGAGCGAGACAACCGCTCCGGCGTCACCGCGGCCATCGTCGAGATCTTCGAAGCGGCGATCACGGACGGGCGAGCTGGGCCCGGGGCGAAGCTTCCGCCGACCCGCCAGCTCGCCGAGCTGACCGGCGTCAACCACCTCACCGCGGCCCGCGCCTACCGCCAGCTCGCCGAGCGCGGGCTGGTGAGCTCGAAGGTGGGGTCGGGCACCTTCGTGCGCGCGGCCGCGGCCGCCATCCCCGGCTCGGCCCGGGTCAAGGACTCGATCGCCTGGCAGCGCTACGTCCTGCCCGAGTTCGAGGAGACCTACGGCGATCGCGTCCTCGCCGAGATGCACTCGCCACGTCCAGACCGAGGGGCTGATCCCGCTGTCGGTCGGCTACCCGTCGGAGCGGATCTTCCCGATCGAAGACATGCAGCGCCGCCACCGAGAGGTGATGCGCGACGCAGCCCGAGCGCGCGCTTCAGTACTCGGACGTCCGCGGCACGCCCGAGCTCGCCGAGCAGGTCGCGGCGCTCTCGGCCGCTCGCGGCGAGGAAGAGGACATCGAGGACATCGTGATCACGAGCGGTGCGACGCAGGGCCTGTCGCTCGCGATGCGGGCGATCCTCAGCCCCGGCGACGTCGTCGCCTGCGAGGACCCATCGTTCATGTCGGTGATCCGCGCGATCCGCGCGGCCGGCGCCAAGGTTCAGCCGGTGCCCGTCGACGCCGACGGGCCTCGACGTCGACGCGCTCGAGGCGCTCCTCGCCCGCACCGAGATCCGCGCGCTTGCGATCCAGCCGCGCCTTCACAACCCGACCGGCCGCGACCTCTCGCCCGAGCGGCGCGAGCGCCTGCTCGAGCTGGTGCGCCGCCACGGCTTCTTCATCGTCGAGGACGGGATCTACGGCGAGCTCCGCATGGACGGCGAGGAGCGCCCGTCGCTTCGCGCCGACGCGCCCGCGCACGCCATCTACACGGACTCGCTCTCGAAGACGGTCGGCGGCGGCCTTCGCGCCGGCTGGGTGATCGCGTCGGGGCCGGTGCTCGACCGGATCATCGCCGAGAAGCGCTCCGACGACATCCACACGCCGGTCCTCAACCAGCTCGTCGCGGCCGAGTACCTCGCGCGCGGCCACTATCCCGACGCAGCTCGAGCGCGCGCGGCGAGCACTACGAGCGCGGCCGCGCGGCGCTCGAGGAGTCGATCGAGCGCCACCTCGGCGGCGTCGCGCACTACCTCGAGCCGCTGGGCGGCGGACACGTCTGGGTGACGCTCGACAGCCCGGTTTCCGAGCGCGACCTCGTCGACGAGGCGTGGCGCCAGGGCGTCGCCTATGCGCCAGGCGGCGCGATGAGCGTCGCGCGCACGCCAGGACCTTCAGCCTCCGGCTCTCCTTCTGCTACCTCGAGCCGGACGAGATGGACGAGGGCGTGCGCCGCCTCGCCTCGGCCCTCGAGCGTCTTGAGCGCCCGCCCGGCCCGCCGCGCCGCAGCACCAGTTTGAGCACGCGGTGCCAGGCACGGTGCCAGGCACCTCGCACATCGCCCACAGTTTGCTCACACTTCGCTAACATGCCGCGCCGCATGGCGTACGGGGACGACCGACACGGCATTTCTTCCGCGGCGCGAGCGTGATCGTCGCGATGCTCGCTTGCGCGCTGCGCTCGTGGTCGGCGGCGATCGCCGCTCGCGGGCGCGCCGGCGGCGAAGATGAAGAGTCAAGCAGATCTCCAAGAACGTCTGCAAGACCACGGGCGGCGGCAAGTTCGTGAAGGTCCCGGGCGCGCGCGGGACCAAGATCGACAGGCGCCTCCTGCCCGACGTGCGCTGGATGATGCGCAAGTACGACCTCGGCCTCGGCGACGGCTACGCGCCCACAGGCCATGCGGCCAACGGCGAGCATCCCATCGGCCTCGCCCTCGACATCTACGCCGGCAACGGGCCGAAACCGTGGCTGGAACAAGGTCGACAGGCTCGCAAAGCTGGCAGAGCCGCGCCAGAACGACCCGAAGCTGCCGTGGCGCTGGGTCGGCTACAACGGCGACTCGGGCCACGGCCGCGGCAACCACCTCCATCTCTCCTGGGGCCACAACGACAGCACCACGCCCGGCAAGCCCGCCAGGTGGGTCCTGACCCGGACCTGCCCGGGCGAGGCCGACGGCCAGGACGGCGGCGGCGACGGCGGCGGCGACAACGGCGACGGCGGCGGTATCAGCCCTCGCGACGACGGCGCTTCGCGGCCTCGCCCCGGCCGTACCCGAGACGCGACTAGCGGCTCCTCAGCAGTCGTCGGTGAGCTCGGCGCCCGTGTCGACGACCTCGAAGGCGTCGCCCGGGATCGTCCTTTAGGTCGCCGAGCGCGTCGTCGTCCCAGCGCGCGGTCGGAGGCGCCGGTGATGAAGAAGTTCGAGCCGTTGTCGGCGACGATCGCGCCGTAGGTCTTGAGCGCCTGGGCGATCGTCCGCGCTTCGTCTGACATGCCGCCGAGGTCGTAGCCCTCGCGCAGGCGCAGGCGCATCCCCATCGGCGGCAGGGTCGCGCCGCACTCCTCGGACGCGTAATGAGAGGCGGGCGAGAGGTATGCGCGGCGGGTCCGCTCGAAGGTGATGCGGATCGCGTGGTCGATGAAGCCGGCCTCGACCTCGGCGTAGCGGACGAGCCCGGCAGGATCGGCAGGCCGGCGGCGTCCGCGGAGGTCCAGCCGTCCGGGCGCTGCGGCAGATTCGCGCCGAGGTCGAAGACGCTCGCCTGGTCGGCCTTCCACGGCTTGCCCTTCTTCGGCGGGAAAGCGCGGTAGAGCTCGATCAGCCGGCACGCCTCGTCGGTGTCGTCCGAGTCCTGCTCGAGCACGAGGACGTGGCGGTCGCCGTCCGAGCGCTTGCCGCCCTCGATCCGTGCCTTGCGCGGGATCGGGTGCGGGCCCGGGTCGCTCTCGTGCGGGTACGCCTTGAGCTTCACCGGCACGCGCTTCTGGTCCGGCGGGACGATCTCGAAGGGAATGCCGTAGTTCGGATTCGAGCCGAAGTCCGGGTGGAGGTTGTCGCCGCCGTCGGCGAGGATGCGCTCGATCACGGCCTCCGAGTTCTCGGCCTCGTCGAGGCCCGAGACGTCCTGGTGGAAGGCGTCCGTCGGCGGGCAGGATCTCGCAGCCGCCGGGCTCGGAGGGCGACTCGCCCCGTGGCGCGGGCGAGGCGAAGCGCTGCGCCCGCGAGCGCGAGCGCGGCCACTGCAACAGCGGCAGCGCCGGTCGTGCCCAGCGAATCCTCATCGCGCTCTCATCGGCACTGAGCTCACGCGTACGCCTTGAGGCTCAGGCGCCGTCGGGCAACGGTTGTTCGAGCTCGAGGACGGGCGCGAAAAGGTCGCCGTGCGTCCTCGATCCGCTCGAGGACGTCCTCGGCTTCGAAGACCAGCTCGTCCTCGCCCTTGGCGCCGGCCTCGACCTCGTCCCACGTGACCGGCGTCGAGACCGTCGGCCGCTCGCGGGCGCGGAGCGAATAGACCGCGACGGTCGTCTTCGAGCGCGTGTTCTGGCTCCAGTCGACCAGCACCTTGCCGACCCGGAGCGACTTCGTCATCCGCGAGACGACCAGCGCCGGCTCGGCCTTCTCGAGCGCCTGGGCGACCGCGTGGGCGAACGGCTTCGTGCGCTCGTACGTCGCCGTCGCCGTTGAGCGGCACGTAGACCTGGATGCCCTTCGAGCCGGACGTCTTCGCGAAGCTCTCGAGCCCGACGCCCTCGAACAGCTCGCGGACGCGCAGGGCGACCGTGCAGCACTCGCGCATCGCGGCGGGCGGACCCGGGTCGAGGTCGAAGGCGAGCACGGTGGGGCACTCCATCGCGTCGACCTTCGAGAGCGAGGGGTGGAGCTCGAGCGCGCCCATCTGCGCGAGCCAGACGAGAGTCGGCTTGTCGTCGCAGACGACGAAGTCGATCTCGCCGACCCGGTCCATGCCGACGGGCTCCGAGCGGACCCACTCGGGCGCGCCCTTCGGGATCCGCTTCTCGTAGAAGCGCTGGCCGTCGACGCCGTCGGGGAAGCGGACGCGGGTGAGCGGGCGGCTCGGCGAGGTGCGGGCACGAGCGTCTCGGCGACCCGCGCGTAGTAGTCGATCGCCTCGCCCTTCGTCGTCTTCGACTTCGGCCACATGACCTTGTCGAGGTTCGAAAGCGAGAGGGTGCGGCCGTCGACCTCGACTTCGGTGCGCTCGTCGGCCACCGAGGGCTCGCGCTACTTCGAGGCCGACTTGGCCTTCGAGGTGCTCTTCTTGCGCCGACTTCTTCTTGGCGGGCGCCTTCTTCTTCGCAGGGGAGTCCGAGCCCTCGCCGAGCGGCTCCGAGCGGACCGCCGCGAGGCTCTCCTCGAGCGCGGCCATGAGGTCGGGTGCCTTGGTCGGCTTCGGCGCCTCGGACTCGACCTCGACGGCGCCCTCGCCCTTGGCCTTGCGCTCGATCAGCGCCAGAAGCTCCTCGCGGTACTCGTCCTTGTAGGCGGACGGGTCGAAGTCGTTCGAGAGCGACTCGATGAGCTGCTTGGCCATGTCGACCTCGGCCTTGCGCGGCGCCTCGGTCTCCTCGCCCATGATCTCGGAGATCTCGTCGGGCGCGACGACCTCGTCGGCAAAGCGCATCGTCGCCATCGTCAGGACGTCGCCCATCGGCCGGATCGCGGCGAGGTTCTCCTTGTTGCGAAGGACGAACCGGGCGACCGCGACCTTCTCCTGCTCGTTCATCGCCTTCGTGAGCAGGGCGTAGGCGCGCTCGGCGCCCTTGTCCGGGCCGAGGTAATAGGGGTGGTCGAAGTAGATGGGGTCGATCTGGTCGAGGTCGACGAAGTCCTGGATCTCGATCGCGCGCGTCTTCTTCGGGTCGATCTCCTCGAAGTCCGCCTTGGTCATGACCACGTACTGCTCGGGCGAGATCTCATAGCCCTTGACGATGTCGTCGTAGGGGACCTCCTTGCCGTCGGCCTCGGCCACGCGCTTGTGGCGGATCCGCGACGAATCCGACTCGCGAAGCTCGCGGAACGAGACGTTCTTCTTCGAAACGGCCGAATAGAGCTTCACCGGCACGTTGAGAAGCCCGAAAGAGATTGAGCCTGTCCAGATCGCGCGTGCCATGGTGAGAACCAGTGTTTCGAGGTTACCCCGCAACCTCCGCCCGAACACCCCTGCACGAACGCGATCTTGCGGGACCGCACTTCCCAAACGTCCGTCAGCTACCCCCATGGGGGTAGCTCCGGACGTTCGATGGCCAATGATCAAGTCTCCCGCACGACCTCGCGCGGGACCTTGTCGTCTCGAAGGCCCTTGAATGAGGGCTGGCGGAGCGTGCCCTCTCGTGTCCATTCGGTGAACTCGACCTCGCAGACGAGGAGTGGCTCGACCCACACGGGTCCCTTGCCTCGCGCTCTGGTTCGGCCCTTGTACTTCTCGCGAGGGTCCTCGCCCAGTTCGAAGGCCATCTCGCTGACGCGCAGCGGGTCGAGCAGCCCGCGCAGCCGCTTTAGCATCTCGTCGGTGAAGCCCGTGCCGACGCCGCCGGCGTAGACGAGGCGCTGTGGACCTCCGGTCGCTTCGGCCTCCTCGGGTGTTCGATCCCAGTAGCCGACCAGGAGCGAGCCGACCGAGCCCGTGCGCCCGCCCTCGCCCGGCATGTAGGCGCCGACCACGAGCTCCTGGCCGAGCCGCGCACGGATCTTGAGCCAGTCGTGGCTTCGGCGCCCGGGCCGGTAAGGGCTGCCGAGCCGCTTGCAGACGATGCCCTCGAGGCCCTGGGCCCGAGCGGCTTCGAGAAAGGCTGCCCCGTCGCCGAGCCGATGGGCGGGCGCGCGCCAGTGGTCGGCGTCGAGGCCGAGGTCCGCCAAGAGCTCGCGGCGGCGCTCGTAGGGCTCGGCAATCGAGCGATTCCCCGTCGAGCTGGATGAGGTCGAAGGCGACGTAGCTCACCGGGACCTCGGTCGCGCGCCTGCGGATCGTCTCGGGCCTCGAAAGGCCCATTCGGCGTTGCAGCGTCTGGAAGCTGGGCCGGCCCTCCTCGTCGAAGGCAACGACCTCGCCGTCGAGGATCGCCGAGCTGCGCCGCGAGCGCTTCGGTGAGGCCGGTCAGCTCGGGATAGCGATGGCTTGCATCCTCGCCTCGCCGCGATGAGATCCGCAGCGTCCCGTTCTCGATGAGAGCCAGCGCCCGCACTCCGTCCCACTTGACCTCGAACGCCCACTCGTCGCCCTCCGGGCGGGCCGTCGCGGGAGTCGCGAGCATCGGCTGAAGGTTGCGCGGAAGCAAATCGTGAAGCATTCTGGCGGCCCCGGCCACCAAAGCCGCGATGTCGCGGTCGCCGCAGGTCCCAATACATTCCGAGCCGTGCGCATCTTCAGCGGCATCCAGCCCACCGGGCGCAAGCACCTGGGCAACTACATCGGGGCGATCTCGCAGTACGTCGAGAGCCAGGAGCGCGGCGAGGGCATCTTCTGCATCGTCGACCTCCACGCGATCTCGGTCCCGTACGAGCCGGCCGAGCTTCGCGAGCGCCTCTACGACACGACCGCGATCCTGGTCGCGGCAGGCCTCGATCCAGAGCGCTGCATCCTCTTTCGCCAGTCCGACGTCCACGAGCACACAGAGCTCTGCTGGCTCCTCTCAGCGGTCACTTCGCACGGCGACCTCAACCGCATGACGCAGTTCAAGGACAAGTCGCAAAAGCAGCGCGAGCTCGTCTCATCGGCGCTCTTCTTCTATCCCGTGCTCCAGGCGGCCGACGTGCTCGCCTACCGCGCGCACGAGGTGCCGATCGGCGAGGACCAGCGCCAGCACATCGAGCTGATGCGCGAGATCGCGCGCCGCTTCAACGAGCGCTTCGGCGGAGAGACGCTGGTCGAGCCCGAGCATCGGATTCCCGACGGTAGGCGCGCGCATCATGGACCTCCAGGACCCGACTTCGAAGATGTCGACGACCGTCGGTTCGGAGCAGGGCACGGTCTACGTCCTCGACGAGCCGAACCAGATCTCGAAGAAGATCAAGAGCGCCGTGACGGACTCGGGCACCGGCGTTCATCGTGGCGAGGGCAAGGAGGGGATCGCGAACCTGATCGACGTCCTGGCCGCGGTTCGCGGCTCGACGCCCGACGCGATCGAGGCCGAGTTCGAAGGCTCGGGCTACGGCGACTTCAAGGGAGCCGTGGCCGAAGCGGTCATCGAGTACCTAACCCCGGTTCGGGAGCGCTACGCGGAGCTCCGCCCGGACGAGGCCGAGCTCGAGGCGATCCTCGCCCGCGGCGCGGACCAGGCTCGCGAAATCGCCACCGACACCCTCGCCGACGTGCGGCAGGCGATGGGCGTCGGCGCACCGCCCTAGTCCTCCTCGCGCACCTGGCCGTAGTTGATCGAGGCGACGATGATGACGCCGCCGAGGACGTTGCCGAGAACGGCGGGTGCCAGCCAGGCCGAGGTGTCGCCGAATGCTCAGCTCGCCGTCGAGGAGCGCCGCGAACGCCGTGACCGTCGTCGCGATGCAGTGGTCGAGGCTCGCGAGCGAGACGAAGAAGGTGAGCGTCCAGATCACGGCGACGCGGCCAGTCACGGTGTCGCAGCCCTCGACGAGCCAGGCGACCGTCGCGAGCAGGAAGCCGACGATCGACCGCGCTCCAGAACGTGTCGATGAAGGAGCCCTCCGTGTACTTCGACCCCGTTCGAGACGAGCTCGGCCTGGACCGGCTCGGCGAGGGCGCCGGTCAAGACCGCGAGCATCGCGAAGATGAACGCTCCGACCAGGTTCATCGAGAAGACGATCGCCCAGAGGCGCGCGGTGCGGTTGAGGTACTCCGGCTTCCGCATCGAGAGCATCACCGGGTAGAGCGTGTTCTCGGTGAAGAACTGGGAGCGCCCGATGATCACGGCGACGTAGCCGATGGGGTAGAGAAGCGCGGCGATGAACGCGGTCGACTGCACCTCGGGCGTCAGCGAGACCGTCGTCAGCGCGACCGCGAGCGCCGAGAGCCCGATCGTGAAGCCGGCGAAGAGCGCGGAGTAGAAGAGGCTTCCCTGCGGCCGGCTCAGCTCTTCGGCCGTGTCCTCGCAGATGCGCTCGTAGATGTCGAGCGCATGCGGGCGGGACGATTCCTCCTGCGCGCCGCTCAGCCACGCGCTGGCACGATAGACCCGCAGCGGCGCGGTCGGCCCGTCCTGCGCCGGAGCTACTCTGCGCACCGTGCCGGTAGCCGACCTGGACCTCGAGCTCGACGTCTTCGCGGGCCCGTTCGACCTCCTGATGGCGGTCGTCCTGCGCGAGGGCGTGAACCTCGCCGAGGTCGAGCTGGGCGAGGTCGTCGTCGCCTACGTCGAGCACCTCGAGGAGACGGGCGAGCTCGACCTCGAGTCCGCGACCGAGTTCCTGGTCCTGATCGCCGCGCTCCTGGAGCTGAAGTCGCGCCTGCTCCTGCCGGTCGACGAGGAGGCCGGGAGGAGATGCCCGCGCCCGAGGAGGCCGCCGAGGAGCTCCTCGCCCGCATGCTCGAGTACCGCCGCTACCACGACGCGGCCGGCCACCTCCAGGACGCTCTTCGAGGCCGGGCGCGACCACCTCTTCCGCCGCGCGCCGCTGCCGCCGGAGTTTCGCCGCGTCTCGCTCGAGGCGGCCCGGCCGGTCTACGGCGGCGAGCGCCTGGCCGCAGGCGATCGGCGGCCTCCTGCGCATGCCCGAGGCGCCCGACACCTCGCACATCCGCCCGACCGTCTCGCTCGAGCGGCGCCTCGGCGTGCTCCGCGAGCTTCTGAGCGCCGCACCGCGATCGACTTCGACGATGCGTTCGGCCGCGAGGACAGGCTGACCCAGGCCGTCACGATCTTCGCCCTGCTCGAGATGCACAAGCGCGGCGAGGCGACGCTGGGACCAGTCGGAGATCTTCGGGCCGATCACGATCAAGCCGCTCGACGGGGCGGCGGCAACGAGACGAGGAGGTCGCATGACCGACGCACCGCAACTCGAGCGCGTGATCGAAGCGCTCCTCTATCTCTCGCCGGCGCCGGTCTCGGTGACCGAGCTCGTCGAGGCGACGGACGCGACCGAGGCGCAGGTCGAGCGCGCGCTCGACGGCCTCTCGGGCTCGTTCGCCGAGGGCAACCGCGGCCTCGTGCTGCAGAAACGTCGCGGGCGGCTGGACGCTCGCGACCGACCCGGTCGCCGCCGACGCCGCGCGCAAGCTCCTCTCCAAGCCGAAGACGCCGCCGCTCACGCAGGCGCAGGCCGAGACGCTCGCGATCGTCGCCTACCTCCAGCCGGTCTCGCGGCCCGAGATCAGCCGCATCCGCGGCGTCGCCGGCGAGTCCGCCGTGATCACGCTCACCGAGCGCGGCCTGATCGAGGAGTCCGGCCGCTCGCGCTTCGGCGCGTCGATCTACCGCACGACCGAGCTCTTCGAGCGCGTCTTCGGCCTGGCCGGCCTCGACGACCTGCCCGACCCCGCCGGCTTCGACCCGACCCCCGAGGTCGAGGGCGAGCTGCGCGACCGCCTGCTGAAGGCGGGCGAGGCCCGCGCCGGCCAGCCGGGCTAGCCAGCGCGCCGTCCACGAGATCAGCACCGGGACGATCAGGATCGCCGTGGTCGCGACCACGGCCAGGGTGCCGGCCACGAGCTGACCGCGGCGTGCGGTCCTCGGCGTGCGCGCGTTCAGCGCGAGCCAGGCGAGCGCGGGGAGGAGGTTCACGCCGAGCCACGCGACCAGCGCGACGCCGGCCGAGCCCTGGCCTTCCTCGAACTCGGGCAGGAGCACGAAGCGGTCGACGAGGAGCGCAGCGACGAGAAGGAGGCCGACGATCACGCGGCAAGTCTGCCTACGCTACCGTCGCCCGATGCGCCTCGCCAAGTACCTCGCCCACGCCGGCGTCGCCTCGCGCCGCCGCTCCGAGGCGCTGATCGCGTCCGGCGTCGTGACCGTCGGCGGCGAGGTCGTCACGATCCTGCGCGCGACGTCGACGAGGAGAGCGGCGTCGAGGTCGAGGGCGAGCCGGTCAGGCCCGAGCCGCGCGAGGTCTGGATCCTCAACAAGCCGCTCGACGTCGTCTCGACCGCGCGCGAGCCGGGCAAGCGCCAGGCCGTGACGGACCTCGTGCCGTCGCAGCGCCGGCTCTACCCGGTCGGGCGCCTCGACGCGGACTCGACCGGGCTCATCCTGCTCACGAACGACGGCGAGCTGGCGAACCGGCTCACGCATCCGCGCTACGGGGTCGAGCGCACCTACCGGGCGACGCTCCGAAAGCCGCCGACCGAGGCGCAGATCGCGCGGCTTCGCAAGGGCGTCGAGCTCGACGACGGGCCGACTCGCGCCGGCGCGGGTCCGGCGCGCCGGAAAGCGCGGGATCGAGATCACCCTGCGCGAAGGGCGCAACCGCCAGGTCCGCCGGATGGCCGAGGCGGTCGGCAACGAAGTCGTCTCGCTGAAGCGCATCCGGTTCGGCTCGCTGGCGCTCGACCGGCTGCCCGAGGGCGACGCTCGCAAGCTCGGCGCCGGCCCAGGTGAAGGCGCTCTGGAAGGATTCAGCGTCGCGATGAGTGAGCGACTGTGGGCAATCAGGGGCGCGGCGCAGGCCGACGCCAACGACGAGGAATCGATCCTCGCGGCGACGCGCGAGCTCGTCTCCGAGCTGATGGAGCGCAACGAGCTCGAGCCCGAGAGCTTCGTCTCGGTCATCTTCACCGTGCACCGACGACCTCGAACGCGCAGTTCCCCGCGGTCGCCGCGCGCGAGCTCGGATTCGGGCGAGGTGCCGCTCCTCTGCAACCGCGAGATGGAGGTGCCGGGCGCGATGGAGCGCGTCATCCGCCTGCTCGCGCACTACCACGCGCCCGCCGACCACACGCCCGCAGCACGTCTATCTGGGCGAGACGAAGAAGCTCCGCGCCGACCTCCACTCAGCGCAATGACGATCCGCTTCTCCAAGCGCCTGGACGAGATTCCCGGGCTACAAGGCGGGCGTGCCCGCGGGCAAGGCGCCCGAGGCGATCGCCGCCGAGGACATCGCGCAGCTCGCCTCGAACGAGTCGCCGTGGGGCCCGCACCCCGACGTCGTCGCGGCGATCGAGCGCGCCGCCGGCGCGATGAACCGCTACCCGGACCCGGGCGCGACGCTGCTTCGCCGCCGCATCGCCGAGCGCCACGACGCCGACCCCGCCGCGATCGCCGTCTCGAACGGAAGCTGCGAGCTCCTGCTCGCCGCGGCGCAGGCGCTCTGCGAGGACGGCGACGAGGTCCTCTACGCGTGGCCGTCGTTCTCGATCTACCCCTACATGGCGCCGCTCTCGGGCGCGCGCGAGATCCGCGTCCCGCTGAACGACGCCTACGAGCACGACCTCGACGCGATGCTCGAGGAGATCACCGCCGCGACCCAGATCGTCGTCGTCTGCAACCCGAACAACCCGACCTCCACGCACATCCCGATCGCCCGGATCGCCGAGTTCGCCGACGCGGTGCCCGATCACGTCTGCGTGATCCTCGACGAGGCCTACGCCGAGTACCAGCTCCACGACGACCCCGAGGAGTCGGTCGACCTCTGGCGCCGATCGGAGAACCTCGTCGTCCTTCGGACCTTCTCCAAGTGCTACGGCCTCGCCGGCCTGCGCGTTGGGCTACGCGCTCACCTCGGCGAAGCTCCGCTCGGCCTTCGACGCGGTGCGCCAGCCGTTCAGCGTGAACGCGCTCGCCCAGGCCGCGGGCGCCGAGGCGATCCGCCACCAGGACGACGTCGCGCAGCGCGTCGAGCGCACGATCGTCGAGCGCGTCTTCGTCGAGGAGGGCGTCCGCGACCTCGGCCTCGAGACGCCGGACTCGCACGCGAACTTCTCGTGGATCGACCTCGGCGACGCCGACGAGGGCGAGGTCGTCTCGGCGCTCGGCGACGCGGGCGTGGTCGTCAGGCCGGGCACGCCGCTCGGCGGCCCGGGTCACATCCGCGTCTCGTACGGAACGCGCGAGCAGAACCAGCGATTCGTCGACGGCCTCGACAGGCGCTGCAGGCCCTGCGGCTCAGCGCCCGTTGCGCGAGAAGTGCTGGTAGTCCTTCGTGCCGGACCAGTCGCCGCCCCACTTCCAGTCCTCCTGAGCGAAGGCGCGGTAGGCGTGGTCGCCGCGGTGGACCATTCCCTTGTCGTGGCGTGAGCGGTCGGCGTAGGGCTCGCCCGGCCGGCGGGCGAGACGTAGCCCGACGAGGTCACGTACGGGTTCTCGATCGGGTTGATGTCGATCGCGCGGCCGTAGGCGTGCTGGGACCACGTGCGACGTCCCGGCGACGTAGCGGCAGTTGAAGCCCGAGGTGTTGTCGGCGTTCATCGAGGCGTGGTCCGAGCCGTCGTAGCGGTCGATCAGCTGCATGCGGCGGATCTTGAACTTGTGGCGATAGAGGCTGCGAAAGACGCGGACGATCTCGCCGGCCTCGTCCTCGTGGACGACGATCGAGCCCGTCTCGCGCTTGCCGTCGAAGTCCCAGAAGGTCGTGCGGATCAGGCGCAGGTTGTCGATGTGGACGGGGCAGCCGGGTCGCCAGGAGACGCCGGTCATCCGCTCGCGGGTCTTGCCCTTGATCTCGCGGACCTGGTACTCGAAGCCCTTGACGTTGTCGCGCGCCTGAGGCTTGGCGCACCCGGCTGAGCCGATGCGCCTGAACATGGCGGCAACGCCAGGCGATCGCCACGGCGAGTCACGATAAGCACGCACGCTTCATGCGCTGAAAGGCGTTGCGCTTACCGCCGCACCCTGCTACAAACCCCTGCGTGAACCGCGGTTCCGCGCACGCCTCCTCGACGGCCCTCACGGGTGTGTCCGCGTGCACCTATTCGTGGTTTACCTGGCGATTTATCTAGGCGCCCGCCCCTCGGGTCTCGAAAGACCCTGGACATGCAGCACCAGGACCGGGCGCCTCTCGGCACGTACTCTCGAACCGAAGACTTTGAAAGGCAACTGAATGAGCTCGCCGACATCCACCGAGCGCGACGGGATCCGCGATCGCCGGATCGACCAGATCGAGGCGCTCGCGCCGCCGACCGACCTCCTCGTCGGAGCTGCCGCTGCCCCCGGCGGGAGCGGAGCTCGTGATCCGCAGCCGCGAGGAGGTGACGGCGATCCTCGAGCGAGCGGACGACCGGCTCCTCGTGGTGGTCGGCCCGTGCAGCGTCCACGACACCGAGGCGGCGCGCGACTACGCGGCGCGCCTTGCCGAGAAGGCGCGCGAGCTCGACGAGCGACCTCCTGGTCGTGATGCGCGTCTACTTCGAGAAGCCGCGCACCACCACGGGGTGGAAGGGGATGATCAACGACCCGCACCTCGACGACTCGGGCGACGTCAACACCGGCCTTCGCTGGGCGCGCGGCCTGCTCCTCGCGGTGATCGAGCTCGGACTGCCGGTCGGGTGCGAGTTCCTCGACCCGATCACCCCGCAGTACATCTCCGACACCGTCTCCTGGGGCGCGATCGGCGCGCGCACGACCGAGAGCCAGATCCATCGCCAGCTCGGCTCGGGCCTCTCGATGCCGGTCGGCTTCAAGAACGGCACCGACGGCAACGTCCAGATCGCCGTCGACGCCGTGCGCGCCGCCGCCGCCACCCACTCGTTCACCGGGATCGACCCCTCGGGCACGCCGGCGATCCTGCGGACCGCCGGGCAACCGCGACGGCCACGTGATCCTGCGCGGCGGCCGCGACTCCTACAACTACGGCGCCGCCGAGGTGGCCGAGGTCGCTGGCCAGCTCGACGCGCAGCGGCTTGCCCGAGCGCGTCGTGATCGACGCCTCCCACGACAACTCCGACAAGGACCCGGATCGCCAGCGCGAGGTGGCCGCGGACATCGCCGGGCAGGTAGCCGCGGGCAACGACGCGATCGTCGGCGTCATGCTCGAGTCGTTCATCGTCGCCGGGCCGCCAGGACCTCGGCTCGGGCGAGCTCACCTACGGGCAGTCGATCACCGACGCCTGCATGGACTGGGAGACGCACGTCCGGCGCGCTCGACGAGCTCGCCGAGGCCGTGCGCGCGCGCCGCGAATCGCAGTGAGGTGGCATTCGCCATGAGGGTCGCCGTCTGCGGAGTCGGTCTGATCGGCGGCTCGATCGGGCTCGCCGCGCAGCGGCGCCTCGACGCGGAGGTCGTCGGGTTCGACCCGTCGCCGGATGCGGTTGCGCGGGCGCTCGAGCTCGGCGCGCTCGACGCTGGGCGCCGACTCGGTCGCCGAGGCCGTCGGCGGCGCCGACATCGTCTTCTGCGCGGCGCCGGTCGGCCGCCTGCCCGAGCTCGTCGCCGAGGCGCTCGAGGCGAGCGGCGATGACACCGTCGTCTCCGACGTCGGCTCGACCAAGCGGGATCTGGTCGAGGGCCTCGCCTCGCATCCGGACGCCGGGCGCTTCATCGGCGGCCATCCCGATCGCCGGCGCCGAGACGGCCGGGGTCGAGAACGCCCGGGCCGAGCTCTTCGAAGGCGCCCGCTGGTACCTCACGCCGGGCGAGCAGGCCGGGCGGCCTCCACTACGACCGGCTCCAGCGCGCGGTCGCCGAGATGGGCGCCCGGCCGCAGGCGATCGACGCCGAGCTCCACGACCGCCTGATGGCGACCGTCAGCCACCTGCCGCACGTGATCGCGAACGTGATGGTCTCCCAGGCCGAGGTGGCGATCTCCGACGAGGGCGAGCGCCTGCCCGAGGTCGGGCGGAGCTTTCGCGACACGACGCGCGTCGCCGGGGCGAACCCAGCCGATCTGGAAGGACATCTTCACCTCCAACTCCGAGGCGGTCGCCGCCGAGATCGACCGCGCGGTCGAGCGCCTCCGCGAAGCCGCCGAGCTGATCCGCGCCGGCGATGCGGGGCCGTCGAGGAGTGGCAGTCGCGAGCCCGCGGGCGCGCGCGACCGCCTGCTCGACGCGGGCGCTGCCGGCGGCGTGCTCCAGCCGAGCTCCGGGTCACCGTCGAAAACAAGCCCGGGCGTCGTCGCCGAGATCGCGCTCGCGCTCGGCCGCGAGGGGGTGAACATCGAGGACATGGCGCTCCAGCCCGCGGCCGACATGCGAACCGGCGCGATCTCGCTGTGGGTGGCGGGCGAGGACGATGCCGACCCGCGCGGTCGAGGTGATGCGCGAGCTCGGTCACACCGCGGCCGCGCGCCGGGTCCAGCGCGTGAGCGCGCAGCTTCGCGCCATCGGGCCCGCTCTCGGGCTCGCTCACGCCGCCGCCCGACAAGTCGATCTCGCACCGCGCCGCGATCCTCGCGGCGATGGCGGACGGCACCTCGCAGATCTCGGGCTACCTCGACTCCGCCGACACCCGCTCGACGCTGGCCGCGGTCGGAGGCGCTCGGTGCGGTCGTCGAGACGCCGAGAGGGCCGCGAACGGATCGCTCGACGTCGAGATAGAGGGCATCGGGCTCGAGGGCCCCGCGAAGGGCGCCGGCTCCGAGCCGGTCGCGATCGACGTCGGCAACGCGGGCACCCTGATGCGCCTTTTGCCCGGATGGCTTGCGGGCCAGCCCACGGGCGCTTGGACGCTCGACGGCGATGAGTCGATCCGCCGCCGGCCCGTCGACCGAGTCGCCGACTCCTCTGCGCCAGATGGGCGCCGACGTCGACGGCGCGGGATGAGCGGCTGCCACCGCTCGAGGTCCGCGGCGCGGACCTTCGAGGGCATCGAGTACGAGATGCCGGTCGCGAGCGCGCAGGTCAAGTCGTGCCTGCTCCTTGGCGGGTCTTCGCGCGGACGGCGCGACCACCGTGATCGAGCGCGACCCGTCGCGCGACCACACTGAGCGGATGCTCCGCGCCGCCGGCGCGCCGAGTCTCGGTCGAGCACATCGGCGCCGGGCCTCACGCTCGGAGGGCAGGCTGCCGGGCAGGCGGGTGAGCGTCGAGACCGGCCGAGCGCTCGCGCCGTGCGACCTCGCGGTGTCCGGGCGACTTCTCGTCCGCCGCGTTCTTCATCGTCGCCGCGCTGCTCGTGCCCGGGCAGCCGGGTCCGACTCGAGGGCGTGGGCCTCAACCCGACCCGGGTCGGCCTGCTCGGGAATCCTCAACCGCATGGGGGCCCGCGATCGAGGTCGAGGAGGGGCCGCCGCTGAGCGGCGAGCCGCGCGGCGCGATCGACGGCGCGCCACTCTCCGCTTCGCTCGACGCAGGTCGGCGCGGGTGAGGTGCCGCTTGCGATCGACGAGCTTCCGCTCGTCGCGCTCGCCGCGCGCGTTCGCCGAGGGCGAGACGCGTGGTGCGCGGCGCCGAGGAGCTCCGCCACAAGGAGTCGGACCGGGTCGCGACCGTCGTCGAGGCGATCAACGGCGTGGGAGGCGACGCCGAGGCGTTCGAGGACGGGTTCGCGGTACGCGGGACCGGCGGCCTTGCGCGGCGGCGCAGTCTCATCGCACGGCGACCACCGGCTGGCGATGGTCGGCGCCCTCGCTGGACTGGCCTCGCGCGACGGGGTGGAGGTGGACGGGATGGACGCCGCGGGCGTCAGCTACCCCGGCTTCGAGGCGGATCTGCGCTCGCTCGTCGCCTGAGCGGTTCAGCCCCGGCTCGGGTGACCCTCGCCCGGCCACGGCGAGAGCAGGAGCAGGATGCGCGCGTCCTCGATCGCGCGCACCGTCCGCACTCTCGTTCGGGTTGAACTCGGCCACCAGGCCGGGCCCGCCTCCAAGCGTCTCGCCCTCGGCGTCGTCGATCTCGATCGTGCCCCGCGCGACCATGAGCCAGGCGCGCTCGTGGACGCGGTGCTCCTGCATCTCCTCGCCCGCCGGGAGCTCGATCACGATCAGCCGGCCCTCATCGGACGAGTCGAGGACCAGCGGATGATGCGGCTCGACGTCCATGTCGGCAACGCTCCAGGCCTTCATGGACGCCAATCTATCCTCACTCACGTCGCATGGTGATCGCGATCGACGGCCCCGCTGGAGCCGGCAAGTCCACGGTGGCGCGGGGGCTCGCCGATGCGCTCGGCATCACCTACCTCGACTCCGGGGCGATGTATCGCTGCGTCGCCCTGGCCGTGAGCCAGGCCGGCGCGGACCCCGACGACCCGTACGAGGCCGCGGGCGTTGCCAGCGAGATCGAGATCGCCTTCGACGGCGAGCGCGTCCTTCTGGACTCGCGAAGACGTCTCGCGAGACGATTCGCACGCCTGAGATCTCCGTCGCTCGCCTCGCGAGTCTCGGTCCATCCCGGCGTGCGAGAGGCGATGGTGATGCGCCAGCGCGAGATGATCTCGCGCGGCCCGTACGTCGCCGAGGGCCGGGACATCGGCACCGTCGTGAGCCCGCGACGCGCCGCTCAAGGTCTTCCTGGTCGCCGATGACGAGGAGCGCGCTCGCCGGCGCGCGGCTGAGAGCGGGCCAGCCCGCTGGACGAGGTGATCGGCGAGATCTGGCCGAGCGCGATCGCCGCGACACCGAGCGCGAGCACGGCGCCCTGCGCGCGGCCGACGACTCGGTCGAGGTCGACACGACCGCGCTCACGCCGAGCGAGGTCGTCGACCGGATCGCCGAGCTCGCCCGCGAGCGGGGGCTGGCCGATGAGCCGCATGCCGCGCATCGCCGTCGTCGGCTTTCCGAACGTCGGCAAGTCGACGCTCGTCAACCGCCTCTCGGGTGGCCGCGAGGCCGTGGTCCACTCCGAGGCGGGGGTCACTCGCGACCGCAAGGAGCTTCCCTGCGAGTGGAATGGGCGCGAGTTCATCCTGATCGACACCGGCGGGCTCGACTTCGAGGCGGGCGACCAGATCTCGCGGGCGATCCAGGAGCAGGCACGAGCGGCGATCGCCGACGCCGACGTGGTCGCTCTGGTACTCGACGCGAAGGCGGGCCTGCGCCAGGGCGACGCCGAGGTCGCCGAGATCCTGCGGCGCTCGGACGTGCCGGTGGTGGTCGTCGCCAACAAGGTCGACGGTCCGGCTGACGAGCCGCAGGTCGCCGATCTCTACAGCCTGGGCCTCGGTGAGCCCGTCGGCGTCTCGGCGGCTCAGGGCCGCTCGACCGGCGACCTCCTCGACCGCCTCGTCGCCGCGCTTCCCGCGCCCGACCCTGACGCGCCGGACGAGCCCGACCGCCCTCGGCTGGCCGTGATCGGGCGCCCGAACGTCGGCAAGTCGTCGCTCGTCAACCGCTTCCTGGGCTCGAACCGCGTGATCGTCTCCGACATCGCGGGCACGACCCGCGACGCGATCGACACCGAGCTTCAGGTCGGCGACCGCTCGCGTGCTCCTGGTCGACACGGCCGGGCTTCGCAAGCGCTCCCGAGTCTCGGGCTCGGTCGAGTTCTACGCGCAGATCCGCTCCGAGCGCGCCGCGCAGCGCGCGGACGTCGCGATCGTCGTCGTCGACGCCTCCGAGGGGCTTACCTCCGAGGACCTGCGCGTCGCCGACCTGGCGATGAAGTCCGGGTTGCGCGACGATCTTCGCCCTCAACAAGTGGGACGAGGTGGCGATGGACCTCGAGGACGTCAAGGCGCGCATCGCGCGCGGGTCCGCCAGCGCCCGCCGGTCATCACGACGTCGGCGCTGAGCGGCCGCAACGTCGAGAAGCTTCTCGCCGCGGCGATCGAGCTCGCCGACCGGCGCGCTCAGCGCATCCCGACGCCGAAGCTCAACCGCTTCGTCGCCGAGGTCGTCGCGCGCCGCCAGCCGCCCGCCAAGCGGGGAAAGCGCCTGCGCCTCTACTACGCGGCGCAGGTGGGCGTGTCGCCGCCGCGAATAGCGATCCAGGTGAACGACCGCCGCCTCATCACCCAGGACTGGGCCTACCACCTCGAGAACCGGATGCGCGAGCACTACGCGCTCGAGGGCGTGCCGCTGATAATCGACTTCGTGCCCAAGGCGATCGGAAGGCACGGTCGCGCTCGCCGAGGCGCCCGCCCGCGCTTGAGCGCGAGGCGCGCGAGTGATCGGGCCGCTTCTTCGTCGGCGCGATCGCCGCGGCGCCTTCGGGGCGTCCGCTACTTCCTCGGCGACCTCTTCTACCTCCTCAGCCGCCCGTTCCGCGGCCATCGGCCGCGGCGCTCGGCTCGCTGTGGCATCGATCTCGCCGCAGAACCGGCGCCGCGGCTGGCGTCGTCGCTGGGCGCGATCGCGCGTGGTCGCGATCGTCGCCTTCGCGGTCGTCCCGAACCTGCCATGCGGTGCGCCGGGCGGTGACGAGTGCGCGCCCGACGACGATGCGATCGCGCTCGTGCCCGCGGACTCGCTCGCGTACGTCCACGTGAACATCGAGCGCGGGCTCCGACCAGTACGAGAAGGCGGTCACGGTCGCGAACCGCACCCCGCTCCTGACCCAGCAGGTGCTCGGGCGGCCTGCTCCCGTTCTTCCTCGGCGCGGCCGGGCCAGCCGCCGAGCTTCTCCGACGACATCGAGCCGTGGTTCGGCGGCGAGATCGCGATCGCGGTCGTGCCGGGCGACGTCGGGCACGCAGCAGGTGCAGATGCTCGAGGTCGCCGACACCGACGGCGCGCGCGAGTACGAGGCGTCGATCGCGCGCCGGCGACCCCGAGCCGGAGGACTACCAGGGCACCGACCTTCGCGAGGACGAGCGCGGCCTCGCGACCGCGATCGTCGATGACTTCCTCGTCATCGGCTCGGCCGACGGAGTGCGGTCGGTGATCGACGTCTCGGCGGGCAGTCGAAGGCGCTGACGTCGCTCGCCGACGACTCCGCGGCGACCGATGCGTTCGGAGAGCTTCCGGCGGACAGCTTCGCCCAGGCGTACCTCTCGGCCGAGGGCATCGACAGCTTCCTCGCGCTCTCCGAGGGCGCCCTGGCACCGTTCGAGCCGCTGGTCGACTCGGGCGACTCCGAGGGCGCCGCGATCGGCGTTGAGCGCGGACGAGTCGGGCTTTCGGATCGCGACGCGCAGCGTGCTCGATCCCGGAGCGCAACCCCGAGGCGGGCGGCTTCTTCGCGGCCTTCGACGCCGTTCGAGCCCGCAGCTGCCCGGCCGAGCTCGCGCCGGACACGCTTGCCTACGTCGGTTTCGGCGAACGCCGACGAGACCGTGGGCGACCTGCTGGACCAGGCGACGATCCGGGCGCCTGGCATCGCGACCGGAGTCACCGACCTCGTCGACTCGCCTCCGAAAGGACGCGGGGGTCGATCTGGCGTCCGAGCTCCTGCCCGCGCTGAACGGCGAGGGCGCGTTGGCCGTCGCGCCACGCCCAGCCCCGACAGACGGCGAGCGCCGCGCACCGTCCGACGAGGACGAGGTGCCCGACGAGCTCCAGGTGCCCGGCGCCGCCGGAAACGATCCAGGCCGGTCAGTCCGACGTCCCGTACCTGGAGTTCCTTGCGGACGACGTCGACGAAGAGGCCGCCCGCGACGCGCTCGCGCGGCTGCAAGAGCGAGCTCGCGCGAGTCGGTCGATCCGACCGTCGCCAACCCGATCTTCCGCGAGGAGACGTTCGGCGACGTGACGGCGCAGGTGCTCCAGCGCTCGCCCACGGACGTTCTGGCCTACGCCATCTTCGAAGGCAAGCTCGTGATCGCCGATGACACTGCGCCGATCGAGCGCCTCGACGGCGACCCGGACTCCGGGCTTGCCGGGCGCCGAGGGGTACGAGCTCGGCGACCGAGGAGCTCGCCGAGGAGCCGTCGTTCATCGCCTATCTCGACCTGGCGGGCCTGGTCGCGGCGGCCGAGCGTCTCGGCGCAGGAGGCGAGGGTCCGTTCGCGACGTTCGCCGAGGACCTCAGGCGGCTTCAGACCTTCGCGCTCACGGTCGGGACCGAGGAAGACGTGCTGGCAAGCGACGCCCTGCTTCGCATCGCGGCGCCCTGAACCGGCGGATTGACTCCGGCTTGGCTCATGCCCGCTAGTCTGGCCCGCTCATGAGCGAGAGCCTGCAGGAGAACGAGTTCCTCTTCACCTCCGAGTCGGTCACCGAAGGACACCCCGACAAGGTCGCCGACCAGATCTCCGACGGCGTCCTCGACGCGGTCCTCACCGGCGACCCGTACGGGCGCGTCGCGTGCGAGACGCTCGGTCAACACGGGCCTCGTCGTCGTCTCGGGTGAGATCTCGACCGAGATCTACGTCGACATCCAGGACATCGCCCGCGAGACGATCCGCGGCATCGGCTACACGGACGCCGAGCTTGGCTTCTCCGCCGACTCGTGCGCCGTCATCAACGCGATCGACAAGCAGTCGCCCGACATCGCTCAGGGCGTCGACGAGGCCCTCGAGGTCCGCGAGGACGAAGAGTGACGACGACGAGCTCGACGTCGCAGGCGCGGGCGACCAGGGGATGATGTTCGGCTACGCCTCGAACGAGACGCCCGAGCTGATGCCGATGCCGATCTCGCTCGCGCACCAGCTCGCCCGCCGCCTCGCGCAAGGTTCGCCACGACGGCGACGTCGCCTACCTCCGCCCCGACGGCAAGACGCAGGTGACCGTGCGCTACCAGGACGGCCGGCCGGTCGGCATCGAGAAGGTCCTGATCTCCACCCAGCACGCGGACGGCGTCGAGATCGACCAGATCCGCGCGGACCTCTGGGAGAGCGTGATCGAGCCCGTCCTGCCCGCCGACATGTACGACGCGGCAGAGCTCAACACGCACGAGAACCTGCTTGTCAACCCGACCGGGCGCTTCGTGATCGGCGGACCCGTCGGCGACGCCGGCCTCACCGGCCGCAAGATCATCGTCGACACCTACGGCGGCATGGCCCGCCACGGCGGCGGCGCGTTCTCGGGCAAGGACCCCTCGAAGGTCGACCGCTCGGCTGCCTACGCGGCGCGCCACGTCGCCAAGAACATCGTCGCCGCCGGACTCGCCGACCGCTGCGAGGTACAGGTGGCCTACGCGATCGGCGTCGCCCATCCGGTCTCGGTCATGGTCGAGGACTTCGGCACCGGGCAGCGTACCTCGCGCGCGCCTGAACGAGCTCGTCCTCGAGCACTTCGACCTGCGCCCCGGTGCCTTCCGCGAGGCGCTCGACCTCCACCGCCCGATCTACCAGCCGACCGCCGCCTACGGCCACTTCGGCCGCGAGGACGACGACTTCACCTGGGAGGCGACGGACAAGGCCGACGCGCTGCGCGAAGCAGCGAGCGCCGAAGCCGTCGCGTAGCGCCTAGGTGCCGGACCCCAGGCGGTTGGTGGCCGTGCTCTTCGTCGCCGAGGCCGCCGGGGCCGATCGGGCTCTGGAGCGAGCGGGTCGCCTCGTCGACCTTCTCGACGACATCCTGCGGGCTCGGCGACGCCCGCGAAGATGAAGTTGTAGTCGTCGCCGGCCGCGGTGTCGAAGTCGACGTCGCCGATCTGGAAGATGCGCTGGATGACGCCCTGGGTCACGTTCACGTTCTGGACCCGCTCGAGGCGAGTCTCCTGAATCGTCCGAGAGACGATGCCCTTCTTGATGTGAAGGCGGCGGTTGGTGATCGTGTAGCTCGTCGCAACGCGCTTGACGAAGCCGGACAGGATCGTGATGCCGACGCCTGCGACCGCGAGGAAGACGACCAGGCTGTCGTTGCGCTCGTCGGCGATCTCCGGTCCCGATCGCGACCAGGAAGACAGATCACCGCCGTCGATCGCGAAGCCCTTGAGATAGAAGTCGACGATCGAGCGCCACGAGGGGTGGCCCTCGAAGAGCACTCGCTCGCCAGGTCCGAGCTTCGGTGCCACGGCCGCGCAGACTACATCCCGAAGAGCAGTCTGCGGAGGCTGATCTAGCCTGGTTGCGTGATCGCGAAGGTCGAGCCGCTGACCACCGCCCGTGCGCTGCGGGGACCTTTCGACTACGCGCTCGCCGGATCGCTTCGCGAACGTTCGGAGTCGGCAGCCTTCTCGCTGGTCCCGTTCGGCCGCCAGCGCCTGCGCGGAGTCGTGGTCGAGCTTGCGGAGACGTCGGAGTTGCCGGCCGAGCGCCTGGCCGAGCCGATCGCTGTGCTGGGCGAGCCCCTGCCATCGGAGCTGGTCGAACTGGGGCTCTGGGTCGCTCGCCAGTACTGCTCGACGCCCGCGCGCGGCCTCGAGCTCGTCCTGCCGCCGGGGGGCGGCAAGGGGGTGGGGGCCCGGACCGAGCTTCGCGCCGCGGTGACCGAGGCGGGGCGGGCGGCGCTCGGCGGAGCTGAGCGGCTTGGTCCCAAGCAGCGGGCGGCGCTCGAGCGACTGCTCGGCGCCCGCGACTCGGTTGCCGCCGGCGGCGATCGCGACTCGTTCAAGCGCCTCGAGGCGCGGGGCCTCGTCGCGCTCACCGACGAGGAGGTCTCTGCGGCGTCCCGCGGTCGGTTGCGGTGGGCGCACGGGGCGAGCGACCCGTCCTGACAGCGCCGCAACGAGCGGCGCTCGAGCGCATTACGCTCGGGCCTCGACGGGTCAGGCGGAGAGCTGCTGCTCCACGGCGTGACCGGTTCGGGCAAGACCGAGGTCTATCTGACCGCGACCGAAGCCGCGCTCGAGCGAGGACGCGGCGTGATCGTCCTCGTGCCCGAGATCGGCCTCACGCCGCAGACGGTATCGCGCTTCGAGGCCCGGTTCGGTGACAGGGTCGCGGTCCTTCATTCGGCGCTGAGCGCGGGCGAGCGGCGCGATGAGTGGATGCGCGTGCGCCGAGGCGAGGCGCGCGTCTGCGTTGGGCCGCGCTCAGCGGTGTTCGCCCCGGTCGAAGGCCTCGGCCTGATCGTCGTCGACGAGGAGCACGACTCGTCCTACAAGCAGGAGTCCGACCCGCGCTACGACGCACGCGACGTCGCTCGCCGGCGCGCCCATACCGAGCAGGCCATGCTGGTCTTCGGCACCGCGACACCGCGCCCCGAGAGCTGGAGAGCGCCTGGACCGGGTCGAGCTCTCCGAGCGTGCAGACGGCTCGCCGATGCCTGACGATCGAGATCCTCGACATGCGCGAGCGCGACGGGCGCGAGGGCCCCTTCCACGTCAAGACGCGCGAGGCGCTGGCAGCGCTCGCCGAGACGGGGTGGCAAGGCGATCGTGATGGTGCCGCGCCGCGGCTGGTCGCCCGTTCCTCGACTGCCGCGTCTGCGGGCACGCGTGGCGCTGTCCGAACTGCGACGTCTCGCTCGTGCTCCACCGCGCCGGCGACACCATGCGCTGCCACCACTGCGGCCACACGGAGTCGGTCCCGGACGCCTGCCCCGAGTGCGGGTCGGTTTCGATCGCGCGCCACGGTGCCGGGTCCGAGCGGGTCGCGGACTTGACGTCGAGGTCGTCTCGCCGCTGCCGGTCTTCCGGCTGGACTCCGATGCGGCCGCGCGCAAGGGTGCGCACGCGCAGATCCTGGTCGAGTTCGACCGGGCTGACGCAGGCGTCCTGATCGGGACGCAGATGGTCGCCAAGGGTCACGACTTCTCAGACGTCGTCCTCTCGGTTGTCGTCGACGCCGACTCGAGCCTTCGCTTTCCGGACTTTCGAGCCGAGGAGCGGACCTTCGCGCTCGTCTCTCAGCTCGCCGGGCGAAGCGGCCGCGGGGGCGCGGGTCGCGTCCTCGTGCAGACCCTGGCGCCCGAGGCTGAGGCGATCACTCGCGCCGCGGAACACGACGCGGCGGGCTTTCTAACGCCGGTGAGCTCGAGCGGCGCCGCGAGCTCTCGTATCCGCCGTTCGCGACCTTGATCCGTGTCGAGATGGCGGCGAAGGAGGCGCGTGCGGCCGAGGATGCGGCGCGCCAGACGGCGGCGCGCCTGCGATCCTCTCCTCCCGCGCGACGCGACCCTGCTGGGCCCGGCGCCGCGGTTTCGCCTGCGCGACCGCGAGCGGCGGCAGCTCCTGGTCAAGGCTCCGAAGCGCACCGAGGCGATCGACGCGGTGCGCGAGGCGGTGGAGGGCGCGGTCGCGTCGAAGGCGCTTCGCGGCGTCCAGCTCTCGGTCGACGTCGACCCGCAGTAGAGCGTTTTAGACTCGCGCCAGCATGAGCGAGCAACGGCGAGATCGATCCCGACGAGCCGGTCGAGGGCCCGGTCGAGGGCGACGCCGCGCCCGAAGAGCCCGACCGAAGAGGAGATCCGGCGCCGCGACGCCGCGCTCGCGGAGGTGGTCGTCTACGGCGACCCGGTGCTTCGCTCGAAGGCGTCGCGAGGTGCGCGAGTTCGGGCCCGCGCTTCGCGAGGAGGCCGATCGCATGATCTGCGATCATGCGCGACGCGATGGGCGTGGGCCTCGCTGCGACTCAACTTGGCGCGCTGCGGCGCCTGCTGGTCTTCCAGGCGGGCCCCGACGCGACTCCCACCGCGCTTGCCAACCCGGTGATCGAGTGGCGCTCGGGCGAGCTGGCCACGGCGGCCGAGGGCTGCCTGTCCCTGCCGCGGATCGTGGTCGACGTCGAGCGCCCCCTCTACGTGCGCGTCTCGGGCGCGGACATCGCGGGCGAGCCCATCCTGATCGAGGCGTCCGGCCTCGAGGCGCGCGTGCTCCAGCACGAGATCGATCATCTCGACGGCGTCCTCATCCTCGATCGGACCGAGCGTGAACAGCGAAAGGGCGCGATGCGAGCGCTGCGTGAGGGAACGAGCTTCACGCCGTTCGAGGTCCAGACGAGTCCGACAGAGGACGCGGACGACGCCGAGCCCGAGGCCGCCCGCGAGGCCGGCTGAGCCGGGAGCCCGCGCTTGCGCCTCGCCTATCTCGGCACCTCTGGGTTTCGCGGCGACGGTGCTTCGCCGCCTCGCTGCCGACTCGCTCGCCCGGCGCTCGTCGTCACGCCGCCCGACCGAAAGCAGGGGCGCGGCCGGAAGCTCTCGCCGCCGCCGGTAGCCGCAAGCCGCGCGGGAGCTCGGCCTCTCGCTTCACCAGACGCCGAGCGTGAACGAGCCGGAGTCCGCTCGCAGCGATCGAAGAGGCCGGAATCGACGTCGGAATGGTCTGCGCGTTCGGGCAGCTGATCAAACCGCCGCTTCTGGACGAGGTCGAGATGCTGAACGTGCATCCGTCGCTCCTACCGCGCTGGCGCGGAGCGGCGCCGATCGAGCGGGCGATCATGGCAGGCGATCGCGAGACCGGCGTCGCGATCATGCGGCTAGACCGAGGGCCTCGACTCCGGGCCCGGTGGCGCTGTGCGAGCGCGTGCCGATCGCGGCAAGGGACGACTTCGGCTCGCTCTCGGCGCGCCTTGCCGAGCTGGGCGGCGAGCTCGCGGTGCGCGCGCTCGAGCTTCGGGAGGGCGAGGGCTCGAGTTCTCCGAGCAGCCCGAGGAAGGCATCACCTACGCCGAGAAGATCGAGGCCCGTGGAGCGCAAGCTTGACCCGGCGCGGACGGCCGAAGAGCTCGAGCGGCGAGTGCGCGGCCTCAGCCCGCACGTAGGCACCTACCTCGCGCTCGAGGACGATGAGCGCCTGGGGGTCACTCGCGCCGCCGCTCGAGCGGACGGGCCGGCCCAGGGCGCGCTCGAAGCCGAGGACGACGAGCTGGTGCTCGGGACAGCCGCGGGTGGGCTTCGGATCCTCGCGGTCAAGCCAGCGGGTAAGCGCGAGATGCCGGCCGCCGACTACCTGCGCGGCAACCCGTCGCCGCGTCTTGATGATTGAGCCCACGACATCACGCCTGTGGATGACGCCTGGACACACTTCGCCGGATCGGAGCCGCGCTCCTCACGCGTACCGACCGGTACGCGTTTCGTCACACGTCTACGCCCGGCTCGGTGCCAGGCACCCCCACAGGCATGAGCCCGTGGGATCACTCATCTAGATGACTCGCGCTTGAGCGGTCGCGCCGAAACGGCGACGCCCGCTCGCCGGGCTGCGTTCGAGGTCTTGCGGCGGGTGTTCGAGCACGAGGCGTGGGCGGACCGAGCGTTCCCCGCTGCCGCAGAGCGCCATTCGCTCGAAGGACGCGAGCGAGCGCAGGCCCAGCGGCTCGCCTACGGCGCGGTGCAGCGGCGCGGCACGACCGACCATCTCGCCGCGCTCCTCGCGGGCCGGAAGGCCGCCGGCTTGGACCCGCCGGTCGTCGCCGCGCTTCGCCTCGGCCTGTTCGAGATCTGCTACTCCGAAGCGGCGGACCACGCGGCGGTCGACGATGCGGTCGAGCTCGCCAAGGGCGGCATGACGCGCGGCGGGCAAGCGCCGTGCGAGCGGCGCCGGCGGCCTGGTCAACGCGGTGCTGCGGCGGGCCGTGCGAGAGCGCTCGGAGCTCCTTGGCTGGCCTCTCTGATGAGACCGCACCGCAGGCCGCCGTGAGCGCACTCGGTGCCCGACTGGCTCGCCGAGATGTGGTGGGCGGAGCTCGGCGCCGACGACGCGCGGTCGCTCCTGGCGGCAATCAACGAGCCGCCGGAGACCGCGATGCGGGTGAACACGCTGCGGGCCGACCCAGCGGAGCTGCGCGCCGAGCTCGAAGCCGCGGCGAGCCCTCGCGGTGCCAGGCACCACAGGAAAGCACACTGTCTGCTCACAGCTTCGCCCGCCGAGGCGCTCGTCTGGGACGGGCCGCTCGGGAGAGCCGCGCTGGAGGCGCTTGGACGACGGCCGCATGTTCGCGCAGAGCCGCGGCGCGCAGGCGGTGGTCGAGATGCTCGACCCGCAGGCCGGGGAGAGGGTGCTCGACCTGTGCGCCGGTCCCGGCGTGAAGACGATCGCGATCGCCGCGCGCCTGCGGGCGAGGGGCGAGGTCGTTGCGGTCGAGAAGGACCCCGGGCGCGCGCGCCAGATCGAGGAGATGGCGGCGAGGGCGGGCGCGAGCAACGTGCGAGGTGGTCACGGCGGACGCCGCCGAGGTAGGCCGCGACGGTCAGGGTTACGATCGCGTCCTGGTGGACCCGCCCTGCTCCGACCTCGGAACGCTCGCCTCGCGCCCGGACGCGCGCTGGCGAAAGGACCCCGAGACGATCGAGCGCCTTGCGTCCCTTCAGCGCCGGATCCTCGACGCGGGAGTCGCCGCGCTGCGGCCTGGCGGGACGCTCGTCTATTCGACCTGCACGATCTCGCACGCAGCGAGAACGAGAGCGTCGTCGACGCCGCGCTCGCCGCGAATCCAGACCTCAGCGAGCGCCGGCGCCTCGAGACGAGTCCGGAACGAGACGGCACCGACGGCTTCTTCATCGCCGAGCTTCGAAAGCGTGACCGCAGTGGCTGAGGCCGGAACCGAGCTCCCCGCAGCGGCCCGCGTGTCCGGGCTGCGGCGAGCCGTGGCTTCGCCCGACGAACCTGCCCGGCCGGTTTCGCTGCGTGTTTTGCCTTCAGCGCTACGAGATCACCTCGGCGTGCGAGAACTGCGGCGAGCACCAGACGATCGTGCGGCTCAGCCGTTCCGAGGACATGGTCTGCCAGCATTGCCGCCACTCGATGCTTCGGCCCGTATGACCGCCGCCGTCCGGGAGCTCTTCGCGGGCCGCCGGATCGCGCCGTCGATCCTGTCCGCCGACTTCTCGAAGCTCGGCGCGCAGGTCGCCGACGTGATGGACGCGGGCGCGCGCGTGATCCACGTCGACGTCATGGACGGCCACTTCGTCCCGCCGATCACGATCGGGCCGCTGATCGCCGTCGGCGATCGCCGACGACGTCCACTCGCCGCGGTGGCGTCCTCGACGTCCACCTGATGATCGAGCGCCCCGCCGACCAGATCGACGCCTTCGCCGCCGCTGGCGCCGACTGCATCACGATCCACCTCGAGGCCGATCCGCACGCCCACCGCACCCTCGCCGCGATCCGCGACGCGGGCTGCCTCGCGGGGCTCGCGATCAACCCGGGCACGCCGGCCGAGGCAGTCGCCGACCTCGCGCCGGAATGCGACCTCGCCCTGGCGATGAGCGTCAACCCGGGCTGGGGCGGCCAAGCTTCATCGAGGCGTCGCCCGCAGAAAGTCGAGCGTCTGCGCGAGCTCGTCCCCGGCGAGTGCGCGGTCGAGGTCGACGGCGGGGTCGACGTGACCACCGCGCCGCTCGTGCGCCGAGGCTGGAGCAGGCCTGCTGGTAGCGGGCTCGGCCGTGTTCGGGGCAGACGACCCGGCCGCGGCGTACCAGCGGATTGCGGAGGCCGCGGGGGCGGAGTAGGTCCCAGGACGGCGATTAGGTCGCGGCGTCTCGAGGCCGTGGTGGCGCTCTTAGAGATGCGGCCTCGTTTCGACGCGCTCGCGCGGGCAACCAAGGGGAGGGTTGGGGGCGGGGTTCGTGGCCCGGCGGTGACTATGGACGGCGTTACATGTTCGGGCGGGGTTTGCCGTCTCACATCCGGCAAACTCCGACCTCGATTACCAGGCCGCCGGATCTTCACGCGAGCGAGGTAATAATCGCGCCTAGCGCAACGAATACCTCTTTCGGTGCGCGATCCCCATCCTCGTATCGCCCACGACTCACCGGCCAACCTCCAGCGCCCGTCTCGACCCCCTTTAGTGCCCGCGCCTGCGCCTCTGCGGTACGCAAGCGCCGCTCAGTTCGCCTCAAGCGCCTGAAGAACCCTCCAAATCACCCCGACCCGCCTTACCGCGGCCGCTCCGTCGCTTCCGGCCCGCCCTGCCTCGGCACCGGCGTGTTGAGCGCGCCCGCGACCTCCTCCCACCACGCGCGCTCGGTCGGGGAGAGGCCGGGGCGGCGGACGCGGCGGGCGACCCATTCGGCCATCCGAGTCGCGGCCGCCGACGGCGACCAGGGCGGAGTCGAGAACGGCGTAGCGGCCGTCGGCGAGCGCCACGAGCGAGCCGGTCTCGTCGCGGCGGACCCGCAGCCGCGCGGCGACGGCCGCGCCCTCGATCGGTCTCCGGCTGAGCCGGGTCGCCGTCCTCGGCGGTGCGCCGGCGGACGGTGAAGACCTGAGGCGACGCGCGAAGCGGCAGGGGCGGGGGCGGGGGCTCGCCGAGCGGACCCGTGGCCCAGCGCTCGGTCAGGGCGATGACGGCGGGGATCGCCTCGCGGCGCGCGAGGACGTGAAGCTCGTCGCCTGCCTGGATCTCGGTCGACCCGCGCGGCGGGACAGCGGCGGCGTCGCGGACGATCAGGTTGACGAGCGCCTCGCGAGGCAGGCCCAGATCGCGCACCAGCGCGCCGGCCGCGGCGTCGCCCGGCTTGACGACGTAGGTGAAGGCGTCGCCGCCGAGGCGGCGCACGGTGCCGGTTTCGACGACCGTCGGCGGGACGGCGGGCTCGTTCGTCGTCAGGCCGAGCCGGACCGCCAGCGGGTTGAACGTCGCGCCCTGGATCAGGGTCGAGGTCACGACCACGAAGAAGATCGCGTTGAAGATCAGCTCGGCCGATTGCACCTCGGCGATCACCGGGAAGGTGGCGAGCCAGATCGGCACCGCGCCGCGCAGGCCCGCCCAGCCCAGCATCAGCCGCTCCTTCATGTCGAAAGGCGAGAACGCCGTCGCGATCACGGCCGCGAGCGGGCGCGCGACGAAGATGAGGACGGCGGAGAGCGCGAGGCCCTCGAGCGCGATGTCGCCGAGGCCGCTCGGGAAGACGAGCAGGCCGAGGATGAAGAAGAGCGCGATCTGCGCCGTCCAGCTCATGCCCTGGTGGAAGGCGATCGTCGAGCCGCGCGCGGGGATCGGCCCGGTGCCGAGGATCGAGCGCCGCGATGTAGACGGAGAGGAAGCCCGAGCCGTGTGCGACCTCGGCGAGCGCCGAACGCGAGCGCCGCGGTCGCCAGCGAGGCGACGGGGTAGAGGCCGGGCGACGGGAGGTCGAGGCGGCGGAAGGCGGCGCGCGCGCCGAAGCCGACCAGGATTCCCGCCGCGAGGCCGATCGAGAGCTTGATCGCGAGCTCGATCGCCATGTCGAGGAAGCCGTAGTCGGGCAGCTCGATCCAGTCGATGAATCCGACGACGAGGAGCACGGCGATCGGGTCGTTCAGGCCCGACTCGCCCTCGAGCGTCCGCGCCAGGCGCCGCCTGAGGCTCGAGCCGCGAAGGACGGCGAAGATCGCCGCCGAGTCCGACGCCGCGACCGCCGAGCCGATGATGAGCCCGCCCAGGAGGTCGAGGTCGAAGAGCCACGTCGCGAACACGCCGGCGATGACCGCGGTCGCGACCGTGCCGATGAAGGCGAGCGAGACGGCCGAGCCGATCACCGGGCGGATCTCGCGCCAGCCGGCCGTGAGCCCACCCTCGAACAGGATCAGGACGAGGCCGATCGTCCCGAGCGTCCGGGTCAGCTCGGCGTCGTCGAACTCGACGCCCGCGATCCCCTCCGAGCCGACCAGCATCCCCAGGCCGAGGAAGAGCAGGAGGCCGGGCACGCGGACCCGGTCGGCGACCTTCGCCGCCGCCAGGCCTGCCGCCATCAGGAGGCCGGCGACGAGGATCAGCTCGCCGTCGGTCACTACGACCCCTCGTCCATCGCGGCGAGCCGCGCCTCGATCTCATCGGGCGAGTCGGGCTCCATGCCCTCGCCGGGCGCCTGCGCGATAGGCGCGCGTCAAGAGGACCGCAAGCAAGAGAGCGCGCCGGCGGTGAATCCGATCTCGATCCGGCGCGCCTCGTCCTCGATGATCGGCAGGAGGCACCAGACCAAGAATGACGCCGATGCGAGAGCCCACGAGCGCGCGGCCGTGGCGCGCTGCGCCGCGCGCGAGCGCTGCCTGAGAGAGGGTCGTCGCCGCCAGGTAGAAGCCCATGCCGACCGCCATGATCGCGAGCGCAAGCCGGTCGTACTCGAACCGGTCGCCGAAAGCGATCTGCATCACCGCTGGGCCGATCGCGAGAACGCCGAGCGAGGGTCAGCACCGCGAAGCCGGCGACCACCGTGAGCGTCGCCTTGATCGAGGCGTGAAAAGCGTCCTCGCCACCACGAGCGCGCATACGGGTGAGGTGGGGGAGGAGGCTCGCCGAGACGCCCTGGAAGATCAGGACGGGCGCGCGGACGACCATCAGGACGTTGAAGATGAACCCGGCTGCGGCGGCGTCGTCGAACGCCCGGACGAGGAGCGGGCCGGCGTTCAGGAAGACCTGCTCGCCGACCATGATCACGAGCACCGCGCCGGCGAATCCGCCACCCGCCGCGAGCGAGATCCGGCGTGAGCGCACGGCCCCGCGGGTACCGTCGCGCGAGTTGCCGGCGACGAGCACGGGGACGAGCGAGAGGCTCACCAGCGGCGGCGCCGCGACGCCGAGCGCGACCGCCGTCTGCCCGTCGGCGATTCCGACCGCGAGCGCGAGCGCGAAGAGCGCTCGGGCTGCCGACTCGGAGACGAGCAGCGCCGCCAGGAGCGTGAAGCGGCGGGTGCCCGCCAAGAAAGCCGCGGGTGAAGAACGACGGCGCCGAACGCGACGACGGAGACGAAGAGAGACCCAGTAGAGAGTTTCCGAGCCAGACAGGAGCCCGTCTTGGAGCGGGCTCGCGAAAGAGCAGGATGCTCAGCGCAAGCGTGAGCGAAACGCCGACCTGGATCCGCGCGGCGGTGCGGATCGCCGGGCCGGTGTCCTCGCCGCGCGCGATCCGGTCGGCGAGCGTGCGCGACAGGAGCTGCTCGACCGGCCTGTAGGCGACCGAGATCGTCACGAACACGGCAGACCACAGGACGACGATCTCGCCGTACTCGGTCGCGTCGAGGTTGTGCGAGGCGAGCGAGAAGAAGAGGTACGTGAGCACGCCCGCGGCGCCCACGCCCGCCGGACAGGAGGCTCGCCGTGCGCCCGAAGCGCCTCGTCTCCGCGCCGGGGCGCATTTCGCTCATCGGCCTCAAGGTATCCCGCATAGCCGACGTGTCGCCGGATCGCGACGGCTTCCCGGCTCCTGATTGACTCGTCAGTCAATGCGGCGGTACCATTGATCTCAAGATGACGACGGCGGTCACCCCAGACGACCGTACGCACCTCGCGAGGGCGCTCGAGCTGGCTGAGCGCGGGCGCGGCGCCGTTTCGCCCAACCCCATGGTCGGTTGCGTCTTGTTCCGCGACGGCGCCGTCATCGGCGAGGGCTGGCACGCCGAGCTGGGCGGCCTACACGCCGAGCGCGCGGCGCTCGCCGACTGTGCGGAGCGGGGCAACGACCCCGCCGGCGCGACGGCCTACGTGACGCTCGAGCCATGCGCCCACGAGGGCCGCCAGCCGCCGTGCGCCGACGCGCTGATCGAGGCGCGGGTCGCCCGCGTCGTCTACCTCTCCGACGATCCGTCCTCGAGAAGGCGAGCGGCCGGGGTCCCGGAATGCTCCGCGACGCGGGCATCGAGGTCGAGCTGGCCCAGGGAGCCGAAGCAGCCGCGGCGCGCCTGCTCATCCAGCCGTTCCGAAAGCACGCGCGGACCGGCCGCCCGCTGGTCACGCTCAAGTCGGCGCTGACGCTCGACGGACGCACCGCCACCGCCGTCGGCGACTCCAAGTGGATCTCCTCCCCTGAGAGCCGGGCGCTCGTCCACCGCTGGCGAGCCGAGTCCGACGCCGTCGCGATCGGCATCGGCACCGCGCTCGCCGACGACGCCCTGCTTACGGCGCGCGACCTCGATCCGCCCGCACTCAGGCAGCCGCTTCGAGTCGTCTTCGACTCGGCCGCACGACTTCCGCTCGAATCGGCGATGGCCCAGAGCGTCGATCAGGCGCCCGTCCTGCTGATCGCCTCACCCGACGCTCCGCCTGAGCGCGCGGAGCCGCTGGGAGAGGCGGGTGTCGACGTCCTGGTCGTGGACGGCGACCCGGTCGCGCGCGTGGTCGCCGCGCTCTCGGAGCTCGGCCGCCGCGAGATCACATCGCTCCTCGTCGAGGGGGGCGCCGGGCTGGCCGGCTCGTTCGTCGACGCGGGCGAAGTCGACGAGCTCCGGCTCTTCGTCGCGCCGCTCCTTCTTGGCGGAGCCGGAGCGCCGGCCGCTCGCGGGCGGTGAGGGAAAGACCCGCATCGCCGACGCGGAGCGGGCGCTGGATGTGAGTCACGAGGTCGTCGGCGACGACCTTCTGATCACGGCCCGCATGCGGGAGTGGTGAGGGCATGTTCACCGGCATCGTGAAGGAAATCGGGAACAGTCGAGGCGATCGAGCGCTCAGACGACGGAGCTCGGATTCGGATCGCCGCCTCGTTTGCGGGCGAGCTCGGAGCGGGCGACTCGATCGCGGTGAACGGCGTCTGCCTAACCGCCACGTCGCTGGGCAACGGCGCCTTTACGGCCGACGTCATGAACCAGTCGCTCGATCTCACCGGCCTTGGCTCGCTCGCTCAAGGCGATCCGGTGAACCTCGAGCCTGCCCTGCGCGCGGGCGACCCGCTCGGCGGCCACATCGTTCAAGGACACGTGGATTGCGCGGGCGAGGTGAGCGCGGTCACGCCGGACGGCATTGCTCGGCGGATCAGCATTGGCATCCCAGAGCGCTATCGCCGCTATCTCGTCGAGCACGGGTCGGTCACCGTTGACGGCGTCAGCCTCACGGTCGCAGCGATCACCGACGAGGGCTTCGAGATCTCGCTGATCCCCGAGACGCTCGAGCGGACGACGCTCAAAAACGCCCGCCCAAACGACACCGTGAACCTGGAGTTCGACGTGATCGCTCGCTACGTCGAGCGCCTCCTACTCTTGCAAGAGAAAGGCACCGCCGATGAGTGAAGCCCAGACCAAGACAAGCGTTTTTTCGACGGTCTCCGAAGCGATCGAGGAGATTCGCCGCGGCCGGATGATCGTCGTCTGCGACGGCGAGGACCGCGAGAACGAAGGCGACCTGTCTTGGCGGCGCAGTTCGTGACGCCCGAGAAGATCAACTTCATGGCAAAGCACGCGCGCGGCCTGATCTGTCTCGCCCTCACCCCTGAGCGTTGCGACGAGCTGGGACTGAGGCTGATGGCCGCGAAGAACGAGGCGCCGCTCGAGACCGCGTTCACGGTTTCGGTCGAGGCCGCAGAGGGGGTTACGACCGGGATCTCGGCTCACGACCGGGCGCGGACCGTCCAGGTCGCGATCGACCCGCACTCGAAGCCGGAGGACCTCGTCCAGCCCGGGCACGTCTTTCCCCTCAAGGCAAAGCCCGGTGGTGTCTTGGAACGGACGGGGCACACCGAGGCCTCGGTGGACTTCGCGCGTCTCGCCGGCCTCATCCCGGCAGGCGTGATCTGCGAGATCATGAACGAGGACGGAACGATGGCACGGGTGCCCGACCTGGTCCCGTACTGCCAGGAGCACGACCTGCTCATGGTGACCGTGGCCGACCTGATCTCGTACCGGCGCCAGACCGAGCGGCTCGTTGAGCGCGTCGTCTCGACCAAGCTGCCCACCGCCTTCGGCGAGTTCACCGCGGTCGGATACCGGGCTCTCCTCGACGACAAGCATCACGTCGCGATGGTCAAGGGCGACGTCTCGGGGGAAGAGGACGTCCTCGTGCGAGTCCATTCGGAGTGCCTGACCGGCGACGTGTTCCACTCGCTCCGCTGTGATTGCGGCGACCAGCTCGCCTCGGCCCTCGCGATGATCGAGAAGGAGGGCAAGGGCGTCCTCCTCTATCTCTCGCAAGAGGGTCGCGGGATCGGCCTACTGAACAAGCTGCGCGCGTACAAGCTGCAAGAGGAGGGGCTCGACACGGTCGACGCGAACCTGAAGCTGGGGCTGCCCGCGGATCTGCGCGACTACGGGATCGGCGCTCAGATCCTCGGCGACCTAGGCCTCACTTCGATCCGGATCCTCACCAACAACCCGAAGAAGATCATCGGGCTGGAGGGCTATGGCCTGTCGGTGACCGAGCAGGTGCCGATTCAGGCGACGCCGAACCCGCACAACCAGGCATACCTCGACGCCAAACGCGACAAGATGGGCCACGTGCTTCACCACCAGGGCTTGCCGTTCGACGAGCAGATGATCGCCGAAGAGCAACGCCGGGACGAGGAGGAAGGCGAGGCATGACCCCGGACGAGGCGACAGAAGCGGAGGCCGGCTTCGAGGCTTCTGAGGACGAGAAGGACTTCTTGGGGCAGGCTGAGTGGGCGATCTGCGTCGCCACCTTTTATGACGATCTTGCTCAGCGCCTCGTCAGCGGCGCGATCGAAGGGTTCGCGGAGGGGGGCGTGACCCTGGCCTCGATCGAGACCTACGAGGTACCCGGCGCCTTCGACCTCCCGTTCGCTGCCAAGACCTGCGCCGGCTCGGGCACGTTTTCAGGCGTCGCCTGCCTCGGCGTGGTGATCCGCGGCGAGACCGATCACTACAACTACGTCTGCTCCGAGGCGGCGCGCGGGATCATGGACGTCGGGCTTGTCTCCGGCGTGCCCTGCTCGTTCGGCGTGATCACTTGCGACACACGCGAGCAGGCTGAGGCACGGGCCGGAGGCGACAAGCGGGACCAGGGCCGCCACGCCGCCTACGCGGTGATGCAAGCCGCGCTCAACCGTCGCCGGGTCCTCGGATAAGGGCGCTCGCGCGACGTAAGAGTGGCCGCTACCCTTGCGCGTCGATGGCCAAGGTCTGTCACACCTGCGGTAAGGGCCCGTCGTTCGGCAACTCGCGAAGCCACTCCATGGTGGCCACGCGCCGGCGCTTCAACCCCAACCTTCAGAAGGTCCGAATCGACGAGGACGGGCGCCCTCGCCGCGTCTACGTTTGCACGCGCTGCCTCAAGTCCGGCCAGATAACCAAGCACGCCTAGACTCTCCGGCCGCCTGCGACGGTCCTTGAAGTCGTGCGCATCGCGATCGTTTCGGATACTCACATGCCTCGCGGCGCTCGCGTCATCCCCAGCGTTTGTGTCGAGGCCATGCGCTCCGCCGACCTGATCGTCCATGGGGGTGACTTCAGCTCTGTCGAGGTGCTTGACCGGCTCGAGTCGCTGGGACCCCCGGTCTGCGGAGTCCACGGGAACGTCGACACCGCCGAAGTGCGGGCGCGGCTACCCGAGACGGCCGAGCTGGAAGCGGACGGCCACAAGATCGCGGTCGTTCACGATGCGGGCCCGGCCAAGGGCCGGGTCGCTCGCATGAAAAGGCGCTTCCCCGAGGCGGAAGCGGTGATCTTCGGGCATTCCCATTTGCCCCTCCACCACCAGGAGGACGGCTTCCAGATCTTCAACCCCGGCAGCCCGACTGAGCGGCGCCGCGCTCCGCAGCGCTCGTTCGGACTCGCCGAGGTGACGCCAGCGTCCTTGGAGTTCCGCCACGTCTGGCTGAACTGATCGCTCGGCCCGCGGGAATATGCTGACAGCCGTTCATGGCTGACCCCTCCATCGAGCGATTCCGCGGCGTCATCTCGGTCGCCTACTCGCACCTCGAAGCGAGGCGCCAGGAGATCAACGATCTGAACGTGTTTCCCGTCGCCGACGGGGACACCGGCGACAACATGGCGCTCACCCTGCGCCACGTGATCACCGAGCTCGATCGCCTGGAGCAGGCTTCGGTGGACGGCGATCCGAAGCGGCCCGAGATCGTCAGAGCGGTCGCGCGCGCGGCGCTGATGGGCGCGCGAGGCAACTCCGGCGTGATCCTGAGCCAGATCGTCCGTGGCGCGGCCGAGAAGCTCGCGACTCCGCCGGGGCGCCTGATCGACCCCGAGATGATCGAAGCGGCGCTTGCCAACGCTTCCGATGCCGCTTGGGCGTCGGTGCGCAACCCAGCGGAGGGCACGATGCTGACGGTCGCCCGCGCGATGGCCGACGCCGTCCGCGAGCGTCGCGCCAACTGGAACACCCATCACCTCGACTCCGATGCAACGACTGACGAGCAGAACGCGCTACTCGCCGAGATGCTCGCCGCCGCGCTCTTTGCCGGAGAGGAGGCTGTGCGCCACACTCCCGAGCAGCTCGAGGTGCTGGCGAAGGCGGGCGTGGTGGACGCCGGCGCTCTGGGCCTGGTGGTGATCGTTCGAGGTGCCCTGGCGGCGCTCGCCGGCGAATCGGTGACTCTGCCCGAGATCGAGCACTACGCTCCCGCGCGCCTCTCCGACGTACATCACGCCGAGTCGCAGTACCGCTACTGCGTCAACTTCATCGTCCTGGGGGAGGGACTTTCGACCACCGCGCAGGTCGGCGCCTTGGAGGACATCGGAGATTCGGTTCTGGTCGTAGGCGACGAGGCGACGCTCAAGGTTCATGTGCATGCGAACGACCTGAGCGCTGCCCGGGCGATCTTCGACGGCGTTGGGACGATCGAGCGCGAGGACATTGCGGACATGCGCGAGCAGATCGCCGAGCGCGAGGCGAGGCTGCGCGAGACCCTCACGGGGGTTGTCGCGATCACCTCGGGTGCCGGGATGCTGCGCCTCTTCTCCGAGCTGGGCGCGCACGTGATCGACGGCGGACCGACGATGAACCCCTCGACGAACGACATCCTGAAGGGAATCGACGAAGCAGGAACGGACGAGGTGGTCGTGCTTCCCAACTCGAAGAACGTCCACATGGCGGCCGAGGAGGCGGCCAACCTCTCCGAGCGTGAGGTGAGGGTGGTGCCGTCGATCTCGCAGCAGGGAGCGCTTGCGGCACTGGTCGAGCACGACCCCGCCGCCTCGGCCGCCGACAATGCCGAGCGCCTGGCCGAGGCGCTCGACCGCGTCCGCGTCGGCGGTGTGGCGCCCGCGGCCAAGGACGACCCGGACCGGCGCTTCGTTCGCGGCGACACGGTCGGCTTCGAGGGCGAGGAGGTCGTCGCGTTCGGCGGCACAGGCTCGACCCTCGCCGCGACGGTCGCCCGCTTGGCCGAGGGCGCCGAGATCGTGACGATCATCGAGGGCGAGATGCCGCCGATCGCGCTCTCAGACCTGGACCTGGACCTGCCTGACGGTGCCGAGCTGGAGCTCCACCGCGGTGGCCAGCCGAGCTGGTACTGGTTGATCGCGAGCCAGTGAGCGAGAAGGAGAAACCCGTCCTCTGGCACATCGGCGTGTCGCATTTCTCGGAGAAGGTGCGCTGGGCGCTCGCCTGGAAGGGCGTCGAGCACGAGCGGCGCGAGCCGCCACCCGGTCTTCACATGGGCCTGGCCCTGTGGTGGAGCCGGGGCGAGACGAAGACCTTCCCGGTCCTCGAGCTCGACGGCGAGCGGATCTTGGATTCAACTGCGATCATCGGCGCGCTGGAGGCCCGTTGGCCCGATCCTCCGCTCTACCCGGAGCCTCCGTCGGATCGCCGTCAAGCTCTGGACCTCGAGGACTTCTTTGACGAGAACCTTGGGCCCGCGGTGCGGCTGTTCGGTTGGCACCACCTGAGGCGCGACCCCGAGCTCTTGGGCAAGGTGACCGAGCAGAATCTGCCCGGGCCCGTGCGGAGCTTCGGGCCGGCACGCGCCGGGGTCAACGCCTTCGCCTCGACCTTCGCGAACCTCCGCTTCAAGGTCGCCGATCCAGGCGACGAGGCGGAGGCGCGCCGGGTGATCCTCAAGGGCGCCGATCGGATCGAGCGCGAGCTCGACGGTGCCGAGCACCTCGTCGGCGACTCGTTCTCGGTCGCCGACCTGACCGCCGCGGCGCTCCTTTATCCACTCGTCCTGCCGCCCGAAGGCCCGCGGGCGATCAAGGGCGTGCCGGCGAGCGCCCGGGACTTCGCGGATGAGCTCCGCGCCCGTCCGTTCTTCGGCTGGGTCGAGCGTATGTACGCGAAGTACCGAAAGCCCGTTCGTGAACCGGCGGCGGTTCCGTAACGACGGACGCCCGTCGACGCAACTACCAGCCCTGAGTCCCCGGCTCGCCCTTGAACGGGCCCTCGACGTCGTCCGTGATCCAGCCCGCGTAGAACTGGCCGGGCTGGGGACGGACGCGCTCACCGCCGAGGAAGGCGCCGTCGACTCGGCCCGGGTAGAAGGAGATGTGGTCGCGCAGTGCCGCGAAGGCCTCGCGCGGACTGGGATAGAAGAACGCTGCCGCCTCGGATGCCTCGTCGCCGACGACCAGGTCGAGGTAGTCGGCCTGGCCCTTCCACTCACAGACGGTGTGCTTCCCGGGACGCGGCCTGAGGAGGTCCATCCGGACGTCGGCGGTCGGCACGTAGATCGTGGGCGGGCTTGCGGTCTCGAGGACCCGGAGCGCTCGCGACGATTCGGCGACCATCTCACCGCCGTGCTCGATTCGCACTTCGCGCTGGGTCGGCTCGATCCGGGGCGGTCGCGGGTAGTCCCAGACGGATTCAGTCATCTCGTGCCATCGGCAGCCGAGCGTAGCCTGGGAGATGTGCCCGTCCAAACGAGGACACCACCCACGCCGAAAGCGACACACTTCGAACCTCCCCGAGCGATCGGCACAGGAGACGCGCAAGACCGGTCGACGCTTCGCGACGCGCCCCTTCGCTTCCGCCCCCGCCCGAGCCGCCTCGAGGCGCCGGTGCGCAGCCTGAAGGGCGCGGGGCCCAAGCTCTCGGCGCTCGCGGCCCGGATCGGGGTCGCCACCGTCGGGGACCTTCTGTGGCACGCGCCCCACGGCTACCGGGACCGCTCAAACGTCCTGCGGATCGGGGAGCTTCGGACCGGGGAGGAGGCGACCGTCTTGGTCGAGGTCCGCAAGGCCCGCGTCAGGCCGACGCGGCGGCGAAACCTGCGGATCGTCGAAGCCGACGTTGCCGACGCTTCGGGCGCGACCAAGGCCGTCTGGTTCAACCAGGCGTGGCTCGTCGAGCGCCTGCGGCCGGGCACCCGCCTGCTCTTGTCCGGAAAGCTCGACCGCTCGGGCTTTCGGGTATCAGCGCACGAGATCATCGGCGTCGAAGGCGTCCGCGATCACGGCATCCACACGGTCGGTCTCGTGCCCGTGCATTCGGTCACCGACGGACTCAGCGCCGATCGAGTGCGCGAGTGGGTCTGGCAAAGCTCCGGCCTCGCGCGGGACGCCATCGAGCCGCTCCCGGCCGACATGCGCTCGAGGCATGCCCTGCCGCCCGCGGCCGACGCTCTCGCCGCCGCTCACTTCCCGGATTCGGCCGAGGTAGCGGCGAACGCGCGTCGCCGGCTCGCATTCGAGGAGCTCTTCCTTCACCAGGTCGCCCTGGCCGCCAGGCGCAAGGGACGCGAGGACACCCGTCCGGGCGTGCCTCTCGATCCGCCGGCCGAGCTCACCCGCGAGTGGGTCGCGTCGCTTCCGTTCGAGCCAACCTCGGGCCAGCGCCAAGCTTTCTCAGAGATCGACGAGGACCTCGCTTCGGGTCGGCCGATGCAGCGCCTCTTGATGGGCGAGGTCGGCTCGGGAAAGACGGCGGTCGCACTTTTCGCGATGCTCCGCGCCGTCGAATGTGGCAAGCAGGCCGCGCTGATGGCGCCCACCGAGACCCTCGCCGAGCAGCACGCGTTCACGCTGAACAAACTGCTCGCGTCGACCACGATCCCGTTCACCCTCCTCACCGGCGCGACCAAGGCAGCCGCCCGGCGCGAGGCGCTCGATCGACTCGAAACCGGCGAGCTCGCCCTCGTTGTCGGCACCCACGCGCTCATCGAGCCTGATGTGAGGTTCGCGCGCCTCGCGGTCTGCGTCGTGGACGAGCAGCACCGCTTCGGAGTCAAACAGCGGGCGGCGCTCGATTCGAAAGGCCCGGAGCTTGCGGACGGCACGCGCGCCGCTCCCCACGTGCTTCACATGACCGCGACGCCCATCCCGCGCACGCTCTCGCTGACCGCCTACGGGGATCTCGACGCGACAACCCTTCGCGAGCTGCCCGCCGGCCGGCAACCGGTGAAGACCTGGGCGGTGGGGGAGGAGAAGCGCGAGGGCGCGTACGAGTTCGTGCGCGAGCGTTTGCGCGAGGGGCGCCAAGCGTTCTTCGTCTGCCCCCTCGTCGGGGGCTCCGAAAAGCTCGAGGCGAAGGCAGCGTCCGAGGAGGCGGAGCGGCTCGCCAAAGGCGAGATGCGAGATTTCCGCGTCGCGCTCCTCCACGGTCAGATGCACTCGCGCTCAAAAGCGGCGGCGATGGAATCGTTTGCCTCGGGCGAGGCAGACGTCCTGGTCGCGACGAGTGTTATCGAGGTCGGGATCGACGTTCCGAACGCAACGGTGATGGTGGTCGAGGGGGCCGAGCGCTACGGCCTGTCTCAGCTCCACCAGCTCCGCGGCCGGGTGGGGCGCGGAGAGCACGAGTCGTATTGCATCCTCTTCGGCGATCCGGCCTCGGACACAGCCAGGCGCCGCTTGGACGCGATCGCGACTGAGCGCGACGGATTCAAGCTCGCCGAGGTCGACCTATCCCTCCGCGGTGAGGGCGAGATCCTGGGAACGCTTCAGAGCGGGTTGCCGCGCTTTCGTGTCGCGAGCCTCCCGGATGATGCTCCGCTCCTGGTCGAGGCTCGTCGCGAGGCGATCGCGCTCGGCAAGCACTACGAGTCGCTCGACGATCCCGCGCTCGGACCGCTCCTCGACGCGGCTCGGCTTCGGTTCGGCGACGAGCGGGTCGAGGGCATCTCGGCGTGAGGGTGGTAGCGGGCGCGCTGGGCGGCCGCCCACTCGCAGCGCCGAAGGGAAGAGACGTCAGGCCAACATCCGACCGAGCGCGCGAGGCACTCTTCTCGATGCTCGGCGACGTCTCGGGGCTCGACGCGTGCGACCTCTTCTGCGGAACGGGGGCGCTAGGCATCGAAGCCCTCTCGCGCGGCGCTCGCCGTCTCGTCCTGGTCGACACCGACACCGCGCCCGCGAAGGCGAACGTTGATTCGCTCGAGCTTCGAGATCGTTGTGAGTTGGTGCGCCGCGACGCGCTCGCGTACTTGGGCTCGATGGACGAGCGGTTCGACCTCATCCTTTGCGATCCGCCGTATAGACTCGCCGCGCGCGTGGCCCGAGACCTCGAAAAGCTCGTGCTGCCCCGCCTGCGCGAGGGCGGTCGCCTCGTCGTAGAGAGCTCTTCGGTGGCGCCCGTGGAGCTTGGTATGCAGCTCTTGAAGGACCGCGCCTACGGTGAGGCCTCGCTGCGGATCTGGAGCGCCGGGTGAACGCCGAGGGCAAGGAGCGCGTCGCGGTTTGCCCGGGTAGCTACGACCCGGTCACCAACGGACACCTCGACATCCTCAAGCGGACTTCCCACGTCTTCGACCGCGTCGTCGTGGGAGTCGTCGGTCAGGCGATCCGCAAATCGACCTCGCTCTTCACGCCGGAGGAGCGCCAGGGCTTCCTCGAACGAGCGATCGCGGACGTGGGGCTCGAAACCGTCGAGGTGCGGATCTTCTCGAACCTCCTCGTCGATTTCGTGCGCGAATGCAACGGCACGGCGATCGTGAAGGGGCTGCGAGCGATCTCGGACTTCGAGTACGAGTTCGAGATGAACCAGCTCAACCGAAAGCTCGCGCCGGACATCGAGTCCGTCTACATCTTCGCGTCGTCGGAGTTCAGCTTCCTCTCGTCGACCGGCGTGAAGGAGATGGCGACGTTCGGCGGCGACGTGTCCGACCTCGTTCCCTCAGAGGTCGCGGAGGCCCTCGTCGAGCGCGTCAAGCGATGAGTGAATTGGGCAGGAGCTTGCATTCATACACAGAAATTGCCCCCGGAACTCCGGTCAGAAGCGTTCCCACGTAAGCTTCCCGCTGCAAATGGACGTACTGGTACTAATCGACAAGCTCGACGACCTGATCCACAACGCGCGGCCGGTGCCGCTCACGGATCAGGTTCGCGTCGATCGCGAGGAGATCTATGACCTCCTCGATCAGATGCGCGCCACGATCCCCGAGGAGATCAAGCAGGCGCGCTGGATCGTCAAGGAGCGCCAGGAGATGCTGGCCGAGGCCAAGCGCGAAGCCGAGCGCGTCGTCAAGGAAGCGCGTGACCAGCAGTCGCGTCTGATCTCCGACGAGGAGGTCTACAAGCAGGCCGAGCGCGCCGCCGAGGAGATCATCGAGGACGCCCGCGAGACCGAGCGTCAGATCCGTCTCGGCGCCGAGGATTACGCCGATGAGATCCTCTCGACCCTCGAGGTCAACCTCCAGAAGTTCCTCGCCGCCGTGCAGCGAGGCCGCGACCGTCTCGCCGGCCGCGACGACGAGCCCCTGGAATAAGCGCAGGCGGCTTCGCCTGATCGCTACTCGAACGTTGAGCGAACTACTGCTAGGCCTTCGGCTTCCCATGTGATCTCGCCGTCTGACCATTCGGCCCATTCGGCTGCCTGCTCGGGTGTGAGCACGTCGCCGATCACCAGCGCTCGTGAGTGCTCGCGCACGCGGCGGAAGAGGTCCCGGACGCCGTCGGGGTCGAGCTCGGCGACGGTCAGCACCGCGATCACGAGATCCCACGGACCGTCGGGAAGGGGATCCTCGATGCGGCCCAAGCGAAGGTCCTCCCAGCCGAGCTGGCGTGACTTGAAGACCATGTCGGCGCTCGAGTCGAGACCCGTGATGCGGGTGTCGGGGAAACGGTCCAAGAGCCGCTGGGTCGTCTCGGCGGTGCCGAATCCCAGCTCGAGCGTGCGTTCCGGAGGAAACGGAACGGCGTCCAGCGCCGCTGCCTGCAGCTCCTCGTAGCGCGGAACCTCCTCGAGGATCCGCTCGAGATAGGTATCAGGGTCTCGATTGGGAAGCGGCGTCATGTCCTCTCTAGATCACTGATTCCTATTCGGCGTGCGTTCGGATGGGGATCATTGATCTAAATTGGGAAGAGTCGTGCCGGCGCCATTCAACACGATCGATCTAGCCACTCTGACGCTCAAGCCTGGCGAGGGCAGGCGCCTCGAACTCGCGCTCGTCCCTGAGCCCCTTTCGCTTGCCGGGGAGGGATACGACTTCGGCCCTGATCCGGTGGCCGGCCGCCTCGACGTGTCGCGCACTTCCTCGGGGCACGCGATGCGCCTGACGCTCGGCGCCACCCTTCACGGGCGTTGCATGCGGTGCCTGACCCCGGCGGAGTTCGACGTCGAAGTGGACTCCCGCGAGGTGGATCAGCCGAGCACCGACGAGGAGGAGCTCGCGAGCCCGTACGTCGATGGCGATGAGCTCGACATCGCGGCGTGGGCGCACGACGCGATCGCGCTTGCACTGCCTCAGAAGGTCGTGTGCCGCCCTGATTGCGCAGGTCTTTGCCCGGAGTGCGGGATTTCACTCAACGACAACGAGGGCGAGCACACACACGAGTCCGAGCCCGACCCGCGCTGGGCGAAGCTGCGTGAGCTCATGGACTGACGCACCCAACGTCCTAGCTACCCTTCTCGGCCGCATGGCCGTCCCTAAGAAGAGAACTTCCCGCACCCGTCGCGACAAGCGCCGCGCGACGCACACGCTCTCTCGGCCACGCACAAACCGCTGCCCGCGATGCCACAGCCCGCGCCTCCCGCACCGCGTTTGCCCGACCTGCGGCACGTATGCCGGGCGCGAGGTGATCCGCCCGGACATCGGGGAGGAGCTCGGCGGCCCGGATCAGGACTAGTTCGTGCCCCAGGGCGCGGACGAGAGGGACAGCGCTCAGGTAGTCGTCGCGCTTGACGGGCGCGGTGCCGAGAAGGGCTCGGATGTTCTCGCGGAGGGGGTTCGAAGGGTGCTGGCCGACGGAATCGGCGTTCGCGCCTTCGGTGATACCGACGAACTAGCGCCACTCGCCGAAGCGGGCGCCGAGCTGGTCAGCGCGCCGGGCGAGATCTCGAACGAAGATGACCCGGTGGCCGCCGTGCGCTCGCGCGATGACGCTTCAATCGTCGTGGCCGCCGCCGATGTAGCCAAAGGCCGCTCGCACGCCCTGGTGAGCGCCGGGCCGACCGGCGCAACGATGACCGCCGCGCTTTTCGCGCTCCGGCGGCTTTCTGGCGTTCGGCGTCCCTCCCTAGCGGTGCAGTTGCCGATTCCCGGGCACGACGGCCCACCGACGCTGTTCTTGGACGTGGGCGCCAACTCCGAGGCGCGCTCGCAAGACCTCGTCCAGTCGGCCGTCATGGGGGCCGCGTTCTCGCGCGCCGTCCTGGGAGTCTCAGCGCCGCGGGTCGGCTTGCTTTCGGTCGGCGAGGAATCGAAGAAAGGCACACCTGCGGTCATAGAGGCCAACGCCGCGCTGAGTGCCATGGACGGCATCGATTTCATCGGCAACGTCGAGGGCCGCGACCTCCTGGCTCGAAAGGCAGACGTGATCGCAACCGACGGCTTCACCGGAAACGTCGCTTTGAAGACGCTCGAGGGAACCGCGAAGACCGTGAGTTCTGCCGTCGGGAGCGCCGCGCGTTCGAACCCCCTCTCGGCCGTCGGGGGGCTGCTCCTGCGCCCGGCGCTTGGCGGGCTTCGGCGCCAGATGGACCCGGACACGACCGGGGGAGCCATCCTGCTGGGCATTCGCGGCGTGGCCGTCGTCGCCCACGGGAGCTCGGGGCCGGAAGGGATCGCCAACGCCATCCGTCTCGCTGCCACGGCCGTGTCCGAGCGCGCGACAGAGAAGACGGGTGAGCTCTTGGAGGCGGCTGGGGCAACTCGCGCGAGCCTCAAGTGATAGGAACTCTGCCATGAGCGTCGACCGCGACATCGTCTTCGAGAAGGTGCGCTCCCATCTCGCGGAAGAGCTCGGCGTCGATGGGGGCGCAATCACCGACGAGACGCACTTTCGCGACGACCTCGAGGCCGACTCGCTCGACCTCTACGAGCTGGTCATGGAGCTCGAAGACACGTACGGCGTGAAGATGTCCGAGCAGGAGGCGGAGGGCATCGTCACGGTGGGGCAGGCGGTGGATTTCGTCTCCGCGAGGGCCGAAGACACAGGCTGATGGCCGAATCGATCCGCGCAGGTCGCGGGGGGATCGAGGGCCGCATGTCGCAGCCGCCCGGCCCGGCCGCGCTCCGGGCGCTGATCGACGAGCTTCCCGGCGAGGCGCGCGTGCCGGCGCTCACGCACTCCTCCTGGGTCGATCATCGCGCCGACTCTTACGGCCGATTGGCGTTTTTAGGCGACAGCGTCCTGGGACTGGCGATTGCCGAGCACCTTTTCATCCGCCATCCCCGCTCCGATATCGGCCACCTGACGAAGGTGCACGGGCAGGCGGTCTCCGGCAGGGCGTGCGCGACCGTCGCGCTCGATCTCGGCCTGCCTGACCTCATGGCGGAGCTTCAGCCGGATGTCCTCGACGGGGGTATCGACATGCCGTCGCTGATGGCATCCGAGCGGGCGATGTCGTCCGTTTGCGAGTCGGTCATCGGTGCCTGTTATCTCCACTATGGCTTCGACGAGACGGCGCCCGCGGTTGTCGCCGCGTTCGCCGAGCAGGTAGGCCTTGCGTCCGAGACCACGCTTGACTTCAAGTCGGCGCTCCAGGAGCGCTTAGCCCGAAACGGTGGGCGCGTTCGCTACGAGGTGACAGAGGAGCAAGGGCCGCCTCACGAGCGAAGCTTCGAGGTCGCGGCGAGCATCGAGGGCGAGGTGATCGGGACCGGCGCTGGGCGCTCGAAAAAGGCGGCCGAGCAGGCGGCTGCTGCCGAGGCCTTGGACCGGCTGGCCGACTGACTCAGTTCCGTCCGGGCTGGGCGTGAGCCTTGTAACCCTCTAAGCCGCGCGCATGCACCTGCAATCGATCTCAATCAAGGGGTTCAAGTCGTTCCCCGATCGCACGCACCTGGAGTTCGCTCCGGGCGTGAGCGTGATCGTCGGGCCGAACGGCTGCGGCAAGTCGAACGTGACCGATGCTGTGTTGTGGGCGCTTGGCGAGCAGAGCCCGCTCTCGGTGCGTGGCCAGTCGATGCAGGACATGATTTTCACAGGAGGCGAGGGCGTCGGGCCCAGCCGCTACGCGGAGGTCGAGGTGGTTCTGGCGACCGACGAGGACGACTCAGAGCCGCTCGGCTTCTCGGAGGTGTCCGTGCGGCGGCGCCTCGACCGCTCGGGCGAGGGCGAGTATCGGCTGAACGGCGCGCGCTGCCGTCTCGCTGACGTAGTCGAAGTCCTCTCAGACATGAACCTCGGTGGCGAGATGCATTCGGTCATCAGCCAGGGCCGTGTCGAGGAGATCGTCAATTCGAAGCCGCGCCACCGGCGCGTCCTGGTCGAAGAGGCCGCGGGTCTCTCCAAGCACCGCAAACGCCGCCGCCGGGCGCAGCTTCGCCTCGAGCGCACGCAACTGAACCTCGACCGCGCGCTCGACGTCGAACGGGAGGCACGCCGCCGCCTGCGCCCGCTGAAGCAGCAGGCGCAAGCGGCCGACATCCACTCCCGCCTCGAGCGTGACTCGAACGAGCTCCGCGCCCGGCTGCTCGCCGCTGAGGCTGGCGCCGGCGCCGACGAGCTCGCCGCCGCTGAGAAGCGAGCCGCCGACGCGCGCTCAAAACGCGACGCCGTCGACGCCGACCTGGCCATCGTCACCGCCAAGCGCTCCGAGATCGAGGCGAAGCTCGCCGAGCGCGATCGCGAGCGCACCCAGGCTTGGGGCCGCCTGTCCAACATGCGCTCGGCGGGCGAGCGGCTGTCCGCCCGCGCGGACGCGCTGGCGGCGCGGCGCGACCACCTCCGCCATGAGCTCGAGCACCGCCGCCAGGCCCTTGGAGAGCTCGCCGCCGAGATCGCCGCGGAGGCCGAGCGGGGCGGAGGGGACCCGGTCGAGGTCGGTCTCGAGCGCGCCGCGGCCGCCACGGCGACCGCCGCCGAGGCGCTCGCGAGCGCCTCGGCGTCCAGCGCCGAAGGAGAGCGTGCGGTGGAGGTCAGCCGTGCTCGCGATTCGCTCGATCTGGCAGCGCGCACGGCACGCCGCGTCGAGGACCTCCTCGGGCGCCGACGCCAGGACTCGATCGAGCGGCGGATCACGATCGAGGGCGAGCTCTTGGCAGAAGTCGAGGGGTTGTGCGAAGCGGCGGCAAGCGCCCGCGACGCCACGGGCGCCCGCGCGGCGACACTCGAAGCTCGGATGCTCGGACAATCCGAGGCCGACGCGACGACCGCCGCGCTTCGGGAGTGTTCCAGGCAGGACGCGGAGATCCAGGCCCGTCTGAGGCTGGCCGGCGAAGAGGTGACGCAGGCAGAGGTCCGGGCAGCACACCTGCGCGATCGATCAGACGAAGCGGCCGGCGAGCTTCGGCGGATCTCACAAGCGCTGGGTCGCCAGATCGACCCTGCGGATGCGCCGCTCGCCGACTCCGAGCGCGCCGAGATCGAGTCGAAGCTCGAACGCTTGGCTCGCCGCCGCGAGGCGCTCGGGCCCGTCAACCCGTTGGCAGAGCGCGAGTACGAGGAGGCACAAACCTACGTCCAAGAGCTCGAGGAGCAGCGCACAGACCTTGAGGGCGCGATGAAGGAGCTCGAGGGCTTGATCGCTGAGACCGACCGCAAGATCACCGCCGATTTCGAGCAGACCTTCGAGGCGGCGCGCAAGAACTTCGAGGAGTTGATCGAGCACCTCTTCCCCGGCGGGCGTGGGCGCCTTCGCCTGGTGACTGAGCGCACGCCGCGCCCTGTCATCGGCGGCGGTGCGGCGCCGGCTGCCGAAGGAGAGGCCCCCGACGATGATCCGGAGGATCAGGCCGAGTCCGAGTTCGAGGGGCACGGCGTCGAGATCGAAGTCACGCCGGCGGGCAAGGCGATGCGAAAGCTGCAGCTGCTCTCAGGCGGCGAGAAGTCGCTGGTGGCTCTCGCCTTCGTCTTCTCGGTCTTCATGGCACGTCCCTCGCCCTTCTACATCCTGGACGAGGTCGAGGCCGCGCTCGACGACGCGAACATCGACCGCTTTCTCCAGCTCGTGCGCCGCTTTTCGAGTCGCGCCCAGTTCATCGTCGTCACGCACCAGAAGCGCACGATGGACGCCGCCGACGTCCTGTACGGCGTCTCGATGGCCCGCGGCGGCATCACCAAGGTTGTCTCTCGCCGCATGCCGGACGCCGAACGGTCAATCCTGGACTCAGCGGACGCCGCTTAGGTTCAGTCGCAGAAGGGCTGCACGTTCGGAGCGTCGCGTCCCTTGATCCCCGAACATCGCTCCAGCGCGGTGACGCGACTGAGCATCTCGCCGAGGAGGGCCTCGCTACCGGTTGGGTCGGTGACCGCGAGGTTGTCCAGCTGGTACGGATCCTCGTCGAGGTCATACACCTCGGGTTCTGAGGCTGGAAGGCATCCGATTTGCTGCGGATCGCCCTTCGCCCTCTGGATCAAGACGGAATCCGGCGTTCGGATTCCGCGAAAGTCGCAGGAGCTACCACCCCGGAACCCGCCCTCGATCAGAATGCCTCGGTCATTCGGGTAGTCACCCAGCCTGTCCTCGATCAACGGGACCAGGGATCTCCCATCCATCGTGCGGCACTGGCCAGAGTCGAGACAAGGGTTGATGCCCACGAGGTCCAAGAGGGTCGGCGCGATGTCGATGTTGGCGACCAAGGCGTCCGTCCGGGGCACGGACGCCCTACTCAGAAGCCCGCTAGGGACGCGGATGACGAATGGGACTTGCAGAGCCTCCTCGTACGGCTCACCCTTTCCCTCCAGGCGATGCTCGCCAAGCAGGAGCCCGTTGTCGGATGTGAGCACGATGATCGTGTCGTCGAGCTGGTTTGCGCTCCGGATGGCATGGAAGATGCGACCGATGCCTCGGTCGGCTGCTCGCAGCGACTCAGCCCTGCACTGGATCTGATCCTGCAGCTTCTCTAGACGTCGGCCGACGATTCTGTCCTCGCCGATGTATGCCCGCTTGTCGGTGATGTCCTCCTCGTCGAAGGAGGGCGGCATGGGAAGGTCGAGGCCCGCCGCGCTGCCGAGATCGCGCGGAGCCGGTGTTGCCGCGTGCCGGCACCGCCCCGGCGTTGGGCCTCCCTTGTGGGGGGCGAGGTAGTTCACGGTCAGGAACATCGGTCGCCGCGATGCCTTCGAGCGCCGGATGAACTCCACCGCCTTGCGTGTCATCACATTCGTGTGGTAATCGCGCGGACGGCTTCCCATGTTCGTCTCAACGCCCTTTTCGTAGAGGACGTAATCGAAATACATCTCGTTGAGCGTGATCGCCCACTCGTCCCAGCCAGGAGCCGGACTGGTCGGGTCACTCGAGTCCTGATAGTGCTGGAGGAACTTGCCGAACCAGGCGGTCTCATACCCCGCATCGTCCATCCAGGCGGCGAGTGTGTTCTCAGGGCTAATCAGCGCGGGATATGCGTCCTCGTTCGAGAAGACGCCGTTGTTGTGCGGGTACTGGCCGGTGAGGTAGCTGACTCGCGAAGGGCAGCAGACAGGGGTAGCCGCGACCGCCTGGTCAAACCGCGTGCCGCGATCCACCAGATAGCGAAAGGCGCGTGGCATGAAAGCCCGCTTGAACGAGGCCTTCTCCTGGTCGTCCGTATAGATGACCACCACGTTCGGCCCGTCTGGTCTGTCGATCTGGCGCGGTCGCGGCCGGAGCGGCTCGGCCGCGGCGCCTGGGGGTTCGACTGCAGCGTTAACCGCAGCGACCGGCGCCTCGTCACTGCCCCTGGTCAGCAAGAGAACGGTGGGGATCGCCACGAGCGCGATCGCGCCCAGGAGTTGACGAACGCGGAGCGCGTGCGGGACCTTTGCCAAGCTGGGAACGGTACCCATGGCAGCCCTGGGCTTATCCCGCTTGTACGGTTGCTGGATGAGTGGCGCCACTGGTTGGAGCGAGGTCTTCGCGCTGCCCGGTGGCGGACAGTCAGCGGCCGCCGACGAGGCAGGTCCGGCTGAGCCTTCCCGTGGCCGCTTCTTTACCCGCCTGCGCGACAACCTCTCGCGAAGCCGTCAGGCGCTTACGGCAGAGATGTCCGCGAGCTTCTTCGACCGCCTCGACGCCGAGGCGTTCGAGCGCTTGGAGGAGGCGCTGATCCTGGCCGATGTCGGAGCCACTGTTACCGCGCAGGTGGTGGGAATGCTCGAGTCCGAGGTCACTTCAGGCGCGGTGGGCCAGGGCGAGGCGGCGCGAGCACGCCTGGTCGAGCTTCTCGCCGAGATCGCCCAGCCCGACGGCCCGGCCCGAATCGACCTCACTCACGGTCCTACCGTGATCATGGTCGTTGGGGTGAACGGCACAGGCAAGACGACGACGATCGGAAAGCTTGCTCAATTGATGTCATCCGAGCTGGGCTTGCACGCGATCGTCGCCGCGGCCGACACCTACCGCGCCGCCGCGGTCGAGCAGCTCGAGACCTGGGCGGAGCGCTCGGGGACGGAAATCGTCAAGGGCCAGCCAGGCGGCGATCCTGGCGCCGTCGTCTTTGACTCGGTGTCCGCGGCCGAATCGCGCGGTGCGGACGTCGTGATCATCGACACGGCGGGTCGCCTTCACACCCACGGGAACCTGATGGAAGAGCTCGCGAAGGTCAGAAGGGTGGCGGAAAAGCGACTCGACGGCGCCCCGCACGAGACCCTGATCGTGATCGACGCGACCACGGGGCAAAACGGCTTGCGACAAGCACGCGCCTTCGCAGAGACCGCGGGGGTCACCGGTGTCGTTCTCACGAAGCTCGACGGCACCGCCAAAGGTGGCATCGCGCTCGCGATCGCTTCCGAGCTGGGAACGCCGGTGAAAATGATCGGCGTGGGGGAGGGACTCGATGACCTTCGCCCGTTCGACGCGCGTGAGTTCTGCGAGGCGTTGATAGGCGAGTGAATCTCCCGCGGTCACGAGCGGCTTGCGCTGGCGGCGCGCTCGTGGTAGAAGACGCTCAGCGATCGAGGGAAGGACGATGCGGATCCGCAGAATCGTGGGCCTCGGTGTGGGGATTCCCTGTGGTTTCGCCTGCCTTTGCATGGGGATCGCGGCGGGCGGTGGAGGCCCAACCACCAAGGTGAAGCGTCTTTTGGTGACCGGTGACTCGGCCCCCATCGAATACGCCAGGTGTGGCGGCGACCGGCGGCCGGTGGGAGGCGGGCTGAGCCAGCGCGGCGAGCCAGGCGCCCTCACCCTGCATGCGAGCTTTCCGGTTGTGAGCGGGACCGGGACGCTCGTGGACCGCTGGGGAATTGCTGCTCGCAACGCCGACAGCGCCGACAAGCGGGCGAAGGCGTTCGCGATCTGCGCTCGCGATCCGAAGGTGAACGTCGTCACTGAGGAAGCCTTTGCCTCGAACGACCAGTCCACCGGCGCGGTCGCGAAGTGTCCCGCCGGTCGCCGGGTGATCGGCGGCGGGGTAATCCCTGATGGAACCTATGGCGTCACGGTCAAAGCGACCGCTCCGCTCGGCTCCAGCGGCACGGCGAGCGGGACCGCGGACGGCGATGTGGGCAGATTCTGGTACGCAGCGATCGCTCCGTTCACGGGCGAGCGGAGCTTTACCGTCTACGCGCTTTGTGCCAGGGATTCGAAGGCGAAGATCAGGGTCAGAAATGTCAGCGGGATCGCAGGCCAGACTGAGGACGGCTCAACCCGCTGCCCGCGCCGCGAGCGTGCGGTAAGCGGCGGCGTCACCGAGATCGACCCCCGCCCGCCCAACCTCTCGGTGCGCGCGACCGGCCCTCCCTATTCGGCCGAGCCCGGGATCGCGCCACGCAGGTGGTACGCGGCGGCCCAGATCCCAGGCCCTCCGCCCGGTCAGCCCATCGCAATGATGGCAATCTGCGAGTAGTTCAGGCAAACGACAGCGGGCTACAACCAGCCTCATCGGCGCCCATTCATACCCCTGAACCCAGGACATCGCCGTAAGCTCAGCGCGTGTTCGACGCGCTGGGCGACCGCCTTCAAGCCACGCTCTCAGACGTCCGTGGCCGCGGCACGCTGACCGAGGCCGACGTCGACAAGGCGATGCGCGAGATCCGCCTCGCCTTGTTCGAGGCGGACGTGAACTTCAAGGTCGTAAAGGGCTTCACGACGAAAGTGAAGGAGCGCTGCCTCGGCTCGGACGTCCTCGAGGCGCTCGACCCGGGCCAGCAGGTGGTCAAGATCGTGAACGAGGAGCTCGCCTTGCTCATGGGCGGCGCCAGCCGCGATCTCGCCTTCGCTTCATCGGGGCCGACGGTGATCCTGATGGCGGGCCTTCAGGGCTCGGGCAAGACGACGGCATGCGCCAAGCTCGCGCGCCTGCTGGGCGAGCAGGGGAAGAACGTCGCGCTCGTAGCCTGCGACACGCAGCGACCGGCAGCGGTCGAGCAGCTGGTGACGATGGGTAAGCGCGCGAACGCCCACGTCTACGAGCAGGGGACGGAGCGCAGCCCGGTAGACATCGCGGAGTGGGCACTCGGCGAGGCGAAGACGGAAGGGCGAGACGTCCTCATCGTCGACACGGCGGGCCGCCTCCACGTGGACGAGGACCTGATGGACGAGCTGGTCGCGATCCGCAAGCGGGTGAAGCCGCACAACGTGCTCCTCGTCGTGGACGCGATGACGGGCCAGGACGCGGTGAACGTGGCCGAGGCGTTCGGCGAGCGCACCGAGTTCGACGGCGTCGTCATGACCAAGCTCGACGGCGACGCCCGCGGCGGCGCCGCGCTGTCGGTCAAGGCGGTCACGGGCAAGCCGATCATGTACGCGTCGGTGGGCGAGCGGATCGAGCAGCTCGAGCGCTTCCATCCCGAGCGGATGGCGACGCGCATCCTCGGCATGGGCGACGTGATGACGCTGATCGAGAAGGCGGAGGAGGTCCACGACGCCGAGTCGGCCGCCGAGCTCGAGCGAAAGATCCGAAAGCAGGAGTTCACGCTCGACGACTTCCTGGTCCAGATGCGCCAGGTCCGCAAGATGGGCCCGCTTCACGAACGTGCTCGGGATGATGCCCGGCATGGGCAAGGCGATGAAGCAGATGCGCCAGGCCGACATGGACGACTCGAGAGCTCGACCGCGTCGAGGCGATCATCCTCTCGATGACTCCGTGCGGAGCGGGCGAATCCGGAGGTGATCAACGGCTCGCGGCGCAAGCGAATCGCGCGCGGCTCGGGCACGACGGTTCAGGCCGTGAACCAGCTCGTCAAGCAGTTCGGCCAGATGCGAAAGATGATGGCCGCGCTCTCCGAAGGGCAAGATGCCCGATATGCAGCAGCTGCATGCGCGGGCATGCGCGAAGGCCGCTAACCTCCGAACCGTCGCTCATGGCCGTTCGAATCAGACTCAGAAGGGTGGGTTCACGCAAGAACCCGATCTGGCGCGTAGTCGTCGCCGACAAGCGCTCGCCTCGCGACGGGCGCACGATCGAGACGATCGGCCACTACAACCCGCAGACCGAGCCTTCGACGATCGTCCTCGACGAGGAGCGCGCTCAGCACTGGATCGACCACGGCGCTCAGCCGAGCCCGACGGTCGCACGCCTGCTTCGCACCAAGGGCATCGGCGTCTCCGGCACCTAAGGCGCCGCGACCGCCATGGCCTCGCCCGCGACCGAACTCGTCGAGTACCTGGTTCGCGCGATCGTCGAGGAGCCTGACGCCGTCGAGGTGGAGGAGTTCGACGAGGGCGAGGAGCTCATCCTCGAGATCAAGGTCGCCGACGGTGACCTCGGGCGCGTGATCGGCAAGCGAGGGTCGCGTCGCCAAGTCGATCCGCACCATCGCCCGCGCCGCCGGCGCCCGCGAAGAGCGCCGCATCTCGGTCGACATCGTCGAGGACTAGTCCGCCGCTAACGTCCGCGCGTCATGCGCATCGACGTCTTCACCCTGTTTCCCGAGTGGTTCGAGTGGTTTCGGGGCCAGCGGCACATGGCGAACGTGCTCGAGACCGGGCACGGAGCTCCGCACCTTCCACTGGCGCGAGACGACGCCGCTCACCGGTGGGCAGGTCGACGACTCGCCGTATGGCGGCGGGGCGGGGATGGTGCTGCGGGTCGATGTGGTCGACGCGGCGCTCGAGGCGGCGTACGGCGCGGGCGGTGCAGCCCGGCCGGCGCACGGTCGTGCTGGCGCCCACGCGGCCGCCAGTTCGACGACGCGCTTGCGGCCGAGCTGGCGGCCGAGGAGCACGTCGCGCTTCTGTGCGGGCGCTACGAGGGGTTCGACGAGCGGGTGCACGAGCACCTTGCGACCGACGTGGTCTCGATCGGCCCGTACGTGATCGCCGGCGGTGAGCTGGCGGCGATGGTCGTCGCCGACGCGGTCACCCGGAAGCTGCCCGGCGCGCTCGGCCACTCAGACTCGGCGCGTCGAGGAGTCCTTTTCGCCCGCGCTCGACGGCGCGCCCGAGTATCCGCACTACACGCGGCCCGCCGAGCACCGCGGCTGGGAGGTGCCCGAGGTGCTCCTCTCCGGCGACCACGCCCGCGTGCGCGAGTGGCGCTTGGCACGTAGTCGTGATCGCTACCATTCGCGCCCGCACGGGCCCGACGGCCTGACGCCCTTCCCACATCATCCGCATCTTGAGCCTCTTGCACCATGAGCACGATCATCGAAAGCATCGAGCGGCGACAGCTGCGCCGCGTTCCCCGGTTCGACCCGGGTGATCGTGTTCGTGTCCACTTCCAGGTAATCGAGGGAACTCGCCGCCGCACCCAGGTCTTCGAGGGCATCGTGATCGGCCGCCAGGGCTCCGGCGCGCGCGAGACCTTCACCGTCCGAAAGCAGTCGTTCGGCGTCGGCGTCGAGCGCATGTTCCCGCTGCACTCGCCGAAGATCGACCAGCTCGAGGTCGTCGCGCGCGGCGACGTGCGCAGGGCGAAGCTCTACTACCTGCGCGGCCGCGTCGGCAAGCGCGCCCGGGTGGCAGAGCGCGCCTGGTCGGGCGAGGTCGAGGAGGCGCTCATGCCCGAGGAGGCGGTCGAGGCGACCGAGGTCGCGCCCGACGAGGTCGAGTACGAGGAGCCGCCCGAGGAGGCGGAGCCCGTCGAGTACCAGGCGCCGGAGAAGGAGCAGATCGACGAGGGGGCGGCGGTCGTGCCCAGCCGACTCCGAGGGCGCGCAGGAGGCGACCGAGGCCGAGCAGCGTGAGGCTGTCGCGGCGGCCGAAGAGCAGGCCGAAGCCGGCGGGGATGAGGAAGTCGAGTCCGACGACGAGGGAGCCGCCGAAACGGACGGAGCTGAGTCCGCCGAGGAGACCGAAGCCGATGAGGCCGAGGACTCCGAGGACTCAGACTCGAAGCTGATCCCGAAGCCCGACACTCCGCTCGGGGCCATCCTCGAGCTGGTCGTGATCGTCGCGATGGCGATCGGGCTTGCGCTCGGAATCCAGGCGCTGGTCGTCAAGCCGTTTCAGATCCCGTCTGAGTCGATGAAGCCGCTCCTCGTCGAGGGCGAGCGCGTCCTGGTCAACCGCTTGAGCTACACGATCGGCGGCGACCCGTCGATCGGCGACGTGGTCGTCTTTCATCCGCCCGACGGCGCCGACGACGGGGCGGGAACTGTGGCGTCGAGCAGAAGCCGCACGCAGGTGTGCCCGGAGGGGACCGACGAGCCGTCCGAGCAGAACTTCATCAAGCGGATCGTCGCCGGGCCCGGGGACGAGCTCTACATCGAGGACGGCCATCCCGTCGTCAACGGCGAGATGGCCGAAGAAGACTTCATCCGGGAATGCGGCGGCGGTAGCTTCCTGCAATTTCAAGGATCCGATCACCATCCCGCCCGACCATTACTTCATGATGGGCGACAACCGTGGATCTTCCGACGACAGCCGCTTCTGGGGACCCGTCCCCGAGGACTGGATCATCGGCAAAGGCCTTCTTCTCCTACTGGCCTCCCTCAGAAATCGGCCCCTTCTAGCGGCCGCCAAGGCGCTCGAAGGCGCTCAAGCGCCGCCAGCGCCAGGCCGCGAAGCTCTTCAAGTTCGACCGCGAGCTCGGCGTCCGCTACGTCGCCGGCTGCGACGAGGCCGGCCGCGGCTCGCTCGCGGGCCCGCTGGTCGCCGCGGCCGTCCTGATCGACTACGGCTCGCTCTCGATGCGCGACCGCCGCGCGCTGAGTGAGCTCGACGACTCGAAGAAGCGCTCGCCCGACGAGCGCGAGGAGCTCTACCCGGCCGTGATCCGCGCGGCGCAGCCGCGTCTCGGTGACCGTCCGCTGCGTGCCGGGGCATCGACTCGCGCGGGCTTCACGTGACCAACTGCGAGGCGCTCGCCCGAAGCCTCGAGCGCGTCGCGCACCCCGAGGGCGTCTGCCTGGTCGACGGCTTCCGGCTTCCGCAGTGCCGGGTCGAGCACCGCCAGGTGATCGACGGCGACGCCCGAAGCGCCGCGATCGCCGCCGCGTCGGTGATCGCGAAGGTCACGCGCGACCGCTACATGGAGCGCTGCGACGAGACCTACCCGGGCTTCGGCTTCGCGCTCAACGCGGGCTACTCGACCCCCGAGCACCGCGACGCGATCATCGCCCTCGGCCCGTCGCAGCTCCACCGCCGCTCGTTCGCAGTCGATCGCGTACACGCAGCTGGCGCTGTAGCAAGCTCCGGCGTCGCATGGCGCGCGGGTCGCGCGATGCGCTACCGGAGCGGCGCAGGGCAGGGGCGCGCGCGTGCTTTGTGGCGTCAAACGACGCACTAAAGGGAGATAACCAGTCGAGGTCGGAGTTTGACGTACAGGGTCCGGACAATCCCGCCCAATCATGTAACGCCTCGCTTCGGACCCGAACGGCAAGCCGAACCCATCCCCTTTAGTGCCCCACTGAGCAGCTCGAACCACGACTGCGTCGGCGAAAGACCGCGAACGCTACGCAGCACGCGACCCTCGCTCTTAGCAAGCCGCCTTCACGTGGTCCCATGAGGCGACGCGGCCCGCGTGGTCGAGCCGCAGGCCGACCACGTCGATCCTGATGCCGCTGAAGCGGCGGCAGCTCGGTGCGGTGGGCGCGCAGCCATGCCGCTCGCGAGCGTGCGGAGCTTTCGCTGCTTCTTCGGGCCGACCATCTCGAGCATCGAGACCGGGCCTGAGCGCGCGCACGCGCGGCCCGTCTTCACCTCGACGACGACGAGCGTTCGGCCGTCGAGCGCGATCACGTCCATCTCGCCGCGGATGCCCTTGACGCGGGCGTTCCGGGCGACGATCCGCCAGCCGCGGCTGCTCGAGCTCGCGGGCGACGATTCGCTCGCCCTCGCGGCCCAGGATCTGCCTTGCTTCGGTCATGGCGCGGACCGTAGGCAGCGGCTCGACGCGCGTGTGGTGCGCGGATTGGAGCGATTTCGCCACATTTCACGCGCCACACGCGCGCTCGGGCCACCTAGCGTCGCCGGCGATGATCGCCCGGGTTCACACCTTCACCCTCCTCGGCGTCGAGGCCTTCGACGTGAGCGTCGAGGTCGACGTCGGCCAGCTGGGCCTGCCGTCGTTCTCGGTCGTCGGCCTGCCGGACACCGCGGTCCGCGAGTCGCGCGAGCGGGTGCGCGCCGCGATCAAGAACTCGGGCTTCGAGTTCCCCGAGACGCGCATCGTCGCCAGCCTCGCGCCGGCGGACCTCCGAAAGGCCGGGCCCGGGCTTCGACCTCGCGCATCGCGGCCGGCCTCCTCGTCTCCTCCGGCCAGCTTCCCGCGAGAGCGCGCTCGAAGGCTGCGCGATGGCCGCCGAGCTGGCGCTCGACGGCTCGGTGCGCGCGGTGCCCGGCGCGATCGCGATGGCCGAGCGCGCCGGGGAGCTGGGCTTCGAGAAGATCGTCGTCGCCCGGGCGAGCGCAGCCGAGGCGGCGATGCCCGCCGCGCTGGGCGCCCATCCCTGCCGCGTCGTGCCGATCGACTGCCTTGCGAGACCTGACGCTACCTCGGGACGCCCGGCGAGCCGTCGTACTCGCCGCCGGACTTCGAGCCGGCCGACCCGACGCCGCAGCTCGGCGTCGACCTCGACGAGCTTCGCGGCCAGCCCGCCCTTCGCCGAGCGCTCGAGGCGGTCGCCGCCGGCGGGCACGGGATGCTGATCCTCGGCCCGCCGGGCGCGGGCAAGAGCCTGGCCGCGCGGCGCCTGCCGACGATCATGCCGCCGCTCGACGACCCCGAGGCGATGGAGGTCCTTCGCATCGCGAGCGCCTGTGGGCAGAACGGCTGGCACGCGAACGGCCGCGGCCCGCGCGCGCTCACCGGCCGTTTCGCGCGCCGCACCACACGATCTCGCCGGCCGGGCTCGTCGGCGGCGGGCACGCCGCCGCGCGCCGGCGAGGTGACGCTCGCGCACCGCGGCGTCCTCTTCCTGGACGAGCTCGGCGAGTTCTCGCGCATCTCGCTCGAGGCGCTCCGCCAGCCGCTCGAGGACGGCGAGGTGACGATCGCGCGCGTTCGCCACTCGGTGCGCCTGCCCAGCCGCTTCGTCCTGATCGCCGCCTCCAACCCGTGCCCGTGCGGCCACGGCGAGGACTCGCCGAAGTGCAACTGCTCGCCGGCGCAGGCGCAGCGCTACCGCAACCGCATCTCAGGTGCGCTCGCGGACCGGATCGACATCTCGCTCTCGATCGAGCAGCCCTCCGCCGAGGCGCTGGCGGGCGAGCCGGGCGAGTCGTCGGCCGCTCGTGCGCGAGCGAGTCGTTCGCGCGCGGCAGGCGGCGCATCGCGCGGCAGGGCTGCGCCAACGCCGAGCTGGGGCCGAAGGCGCTTCGCGAGCACGTGCCGCTCTCGAAGGAGGCCGCACGCGAGCTCACCTCGGGGCACCGAACGCTCGGCCTCTCCGGGCCGCGGGCACGACCGCGTTCGCCGGGTCGCGCGCACGCTCGCCGACCTCGCCGGGCGCGACGAGGTCGCGGCCGAGGACATCGACGGCGCGCTCGCCTTTCGCCGGAGGAACGCCGAATGAGCGCGCCGGCACCGCGCAGCGGCTGGCGAATCCAGCGTGGGGAGGAGGGCTGGCCGGAATCGCCTGGCCGAGCTCCCGGCCGTGGACGAGAGCGAGCCCGAGGTCCTCTACGGCCTCGGCGCTCGCGACCTCCTCACCGACGTCCGATCCCGACCGGACGGTCACGATCGTCGGCTCCCGCCGCTCGGGCGCGTACGGGCGCGAGGTGGCGCGCGAGCTCGGCTTCGGCGCCGCGTCCGCGGGCCTCCTGGTCGTGAGCGGCATGGCGCTCGGCTGCGACTCGGCCGCGCACGAGGGTGCGCTCGACGCGAACGGCGCGACGATCGCCGTCCTGGGCGGTCCGGCCGACGTGCCCTATCCGCGCTCGAAGGAGCCGCTCTACCGCCGCATCCTCGCCTCGGGCGGCGCGGTCATCTCCGAGCAGCCGTCCGGGCGCCGAGATCTATCCGAGCTTCTTCCCGGCCCGCAACCGGATCATGGCCGCGCTCGCCGGCTTCGTCGTGATCGTCGAGGGCGCCCATCGCTCGGGCACCCAGCACACGGTCAGGCAGGCGGCGAAGCTCGGTCGCGAGGTCCTGGCGGTGCCCGGGCCCGTGAACTCGTCGCTCTCGGAGCTGCCGAACGAGCTCCTCTCCGAGGGTGCGCCGGTCGTCCGCGACGCGCAGGACCTCCTCGACCACGTGCTCGGCCCGGGCCAGACGCAGGTGCGCGGCGTCGGCCCGGAGCTCGAGCCGGAGCTGCTCGACGCGCTGCATCGCGGTCGAGGCCGGCGCGGGCACCTGCGACGCGGTCGCGATCCAGCTCGGCCTCGACGGCAACGCCGCCGCGGTCGCCCTCGCGCGCCTCGAGCTCATGGGCTACGTGGCGGGCGACGCCGTCGGGCGCTACTCGCGAACGCAGCTCAGCCCGCCGTTACCCTGACGCGCGATGCTGCCCGAGCCCCGCGTCCCGACCGTGATCTCGATCGCCGGGTCGGACTCGGGCGGCGGCGCGGGGATTCAGGCCGACCTCAAGGCGTTCGCGCGCTGCGGCGTCCACGGCACGACGGCGATCACCGCGCTCACCGCTCAGAACACCGTCGGCGTCGAGGCGGTCGTGCCGACGCCGCCCGAGATGATCGTCGCGCAGGTCCGCGCCGTCGCCTCGCGACATCGGCATCGACGCGGTGAAGATCGGCATGCTCGGCGACGAGGCGACGATCGACGCCGTGGTCGAGTCGCTCGGCGTGATCGAGAAGTACCGCCGCGGGGTGCCGGTCGTCCTGGACCCGGTGATGGTCGCCGAGAGCGGCGCGACGCTGCTCGACGCGGACGCGAAGGTGGCCCTGATCGAGCGCCTTCTGCCGCTGGTCACGGTCGCGACGCCGAACCTGCCCGAGGCGCGCGAGCTGGCGGGCCGGCGCGAGGGCGGCACCCAGCGCGAGCTCGGCGAGGCGATCCTCGCCCTCGGGCCGGACGCGGTGATCGTCACCGGCGGCCACACCGAGAAGGGCGCGGACGTCCTCGTCGACGCGAACGGCTACCTCGAGATCGAGGGGCCGCGCTTCGCCGACGGCGCCGCGCACGGCTCGGGCTGCACGCACTCCTCGGCGGTCGCGGCGCTCCTCGCCCGCGGCATGGAGCTGGACGAGGCCGCGCGCTGGGCGCGCGAGATCGCGGCCGAGGCGGTCGGCCACGGCCTGCGCGAGATCGGCGAGGGGCCGGGCCCCGTGGACGTCCTGCGCATCAGGCGCCGCGAGATCGACCCGCCGCGCCTCGACGACGCTCGCTGACCGAGGCGACCCGCTATGCGCGGTCCACTCGGCGCCATAGACTCAGCCGTCGATGAGCGAGCTCCGAACGGCGACACGGCAACGCGCTCCCGCGCCCGCGCTCCGCGGCCGTCTTCGACGGTCCGGATCGCGCCGCCGCGCGTGCCTACATGAAGGGCATCGGGTTCGACGACGACGCGCTCAAGCGGCCGACGATCGGCATCGCCAACACCTGGATCGAGGCGATGCCCTGCAACTTCCACCTGCGCGGCCTCGCCGAGCACATCAAGGCCGGCGTCCGGGCGGCCGGCGGGACGCCGATGGAGTTCAACACGATCGCGATCTCGGACGGGATCACGATGGGCACCGCGGGGATGAAGAGCTCGCTCGTCAGCCGCGAGGTGATCGCCGACTCGATCGAGCTGACCGCGCGCGGCTACCAGTTCGACGCGCTCGTCGCGCTCTCGGCCTGCGACAAGACGATCCCGGGCTGCGTGATGGCGCTCGCCCGCCTCGACATCCCCTCCGTGATGCTCTACGGCGGCTCGATCGCGCCCGGCCGCTACAAGGGCCGCGACGTGACGATCCTCGACGTCTTCGAGGCGATCGGCGCCCACAACGCCGGCACGATGACCGAGGAGGAGCTGACCGAGCTCGAGGACGTCGCGAGCCCCGGCGCCGGCGCGTGCGGCGCCCAGTTCACCGCGAACACGATGGCCTGCGCCTTCGAGGCGCTCGGGATCTCGCCGGGCGGCTCGGCGATGGTCCCCGCCGAGGAGGACTCGAAGACGACGGTCGCCGAGAAGATCGGCGAGCTCGTCATGCAGGTCCTCGCCGAGGATCTCCGGCCGAGCCAGATCATCACCAAGGAGTCGCTCGAGAACGCGATCGCCTGCGTCTGCGCGTCCGGCGGCTCGACGAACGCCGTGCTCCACCTCCTGGCCGTCGCGCGCGAGGCCGGAGTCGAGCTCGAGATCGACGACTTCGAGCGGATCTCGCGCAAGACGCCGCTCTACGCGGACCTCAAGCCGGGCGGCCGCTACGTCGCCACCGACCTCTTCGCCGCGGGCGGCGTGCCGCTCATCCTCAGCCGCCTCTCCGAAGCGGGCCTTCTCCATCGCGACCAGATGACGGTGAGCGGCCGGACGGTGGGGGAGGAGGCCGACGACGTGTCAGAGACGCCGGGCCAGGACGTCGTCCGCGCCGTCGACGATCCGCTCAAGGCCCAGGGCGGCCTCGCGATCCTGCGCGGCAACCTCGCTCCGGACGGCGCGGTGGTCAAGGTCGCCGGGACCGAGCGCATGGGCCAGACCGGGCCGGCGCGCGTGTTCGAGCGCGAAGAGGACGCCTTCAGGGCGGTGAAGAACGACGAGATCAACGCCGGCGACATCGTCGTGATCCGCAACGAGGGCCCGACCGGCGGGCCCGGCATGCGCGAGATGCTCGCGGTGACCGCTGCGATCGTCGGCGCCGGCCACGGCAACGACGTCGCGATGATCACCGACGGCCGCTTCTCGGGCGCGACGCGCGGGCTCATGATCGGCCACGTCGCGCCCGAGGCCGTCAAGGGCGGCCCGATCGCCGCCATCCGCGAGGGCGACGAGATCACGATCGACGTCGAGGCTCGCACGATCGACGTCGCGCTCTCCGACGAGGAGATCGCCGAGCGCGTCGCCGCCTACGAGCCGCCCGAGCCGGAGTTCACGTCGGGCGTCATGGCGAAGTACGCAGCGACCGTCTCGAGCGCCTCGGTCGGCGCGATCACGGGCTGAGCATGGCCCGCGGCCGCAGCCCACTCGTCGACCTCGCCGACTCGAAGGAGCTCGTGCCGGCCGAGCGCACGCTCGGAGCTGATGTCGCCGATCGAGCCCGAGCGCACGCTCAACGACTGGGGCCGCTCCGAGCGGGTCGAGGGCTTCATGGACCAGACCCTCTTCGAGTTCTTCTACCGCTACTGGTTCCGCGTCGAGGTCGAGGGGATCGAGAACGTCCCGTCCGAGGGCGGCGCCCTCCTCGTCTCGAACCACGCCGGCGCGCTCCCTCCCGACGCCGGCGATGATCGCCAAGGCGATCAAGGAGGAGCATCCGCGCCCGCGGCCGCTCTACCTGACGGTCGAGCACTTCTTCAAGGGCTATCCGGGCTTCTCGATGCTGGTGCCGAAGATCGGCGGCGTCGCGGCGCATCCCGCGAACGTCCACCGCCTCCTCTACGACGAGGAGCAGCTCGTCCTGGTCTTCCCCGAGGGCCGCAAGGGCACCGAGAAGCTCTACAAGGACCGCTACCGCCTGCGCCGCTTCGGCCGCGGCGGCTTCGTCGAGGCCGCGATGCGCGCCGAGGCGAAGCTCGTGCCGCTCTGCGTCGTCGGCGCCGAGGAGGCGATGCCGGCGTTCGCGCAGGTGCCGTTCCTCCAGAAGCTGACCGGGCTCATCTACTTCCCGATCACGCCGACCTTCCCGTGGCTCGGGCCGCTCGGGATGATGGGCTACCTGCCGGCCAAGTTCAAGATCCGCTTCCTCGAGCCGATCGACACGGCCGAGCTCGGCGGCAGCGATGCCGCGCAGGACAAGGCGCTCGTCCAGACGGTCGCCCAGGAGGTGCGGGCGCGCATCCAGGAGAACCTCCACGAGATGCTCGGCAAGCGAAAGAGCGTGTGGTTCGGATGAGCGAGCTACGCGCGTCCTTCTCACCGGGCCTCTCGACCTACTGGGGCGGGCGCCTCGCGCAGGCGCTCGAGGCGTTCGAGGAGGTCGAGACGATCATCGGCGTCGACTCGGTCGAGCCGCGGCGTCGAGCTCGAGCGCACGGAGTTCGTGAAGGTCTCGAACCAGCACGGCCTGCTCGCGCGCATCGTCCGAGCGGCGCAGGATCGACACCGTCATCGACACCCGCCTGACGGTCAACTCGGTCTCGGCCGGCCCTCGCGCCGCGCACGAGAACAACGTGATCGGGACGATGAACATCCTCACCGCGTGCTCGGGCCGAGGACTCGCCGGTCCGCCAGTTCATCTTCAAGAGCTCCGCCTACTACTACGGCTCCGAGCAGGACGATCCCGCGTTCTTCCGCGAGAGCGATGCTGCGCCCGCATCCGCCGCGGACGCCGCTCGAGCGCGACATCGTCGAGGCGGAGACCGCGGTCGCCGAGTTCGCCGAGAAGCGCCCGCGACGTGGAGGTCACGATCCTTCGCTGCGCGAACGTCCTGGGCCCCGACGTCGACACCGCGTTCACGCGGATGTTCGACCTGCCGGCCGTGCCGATGGTGCTTGGGCTTCGACCCGCGGATCCAGTTCGTCCACGAGGACGACGTCGTCCACGCGCTCGAGCACTGCGTCTTCCACGACACGCCGGGCGTCTTCAACGTCGCCGCCGACGGCGTCCTGTCGCTGAGCGAGGCGGCCTCGGTCCTCGGCAAGCGGACCGCGCCGGTCCTGCCGCCGTGGGGGACCGGGCTCGTGGCCGGGCCGCTCAGGAGCCTCGGCTTCAAGGTCCCGAGCGAGATGCTCAACCTGATGCGCTTCGGGCGCGGCCTCGACAACCGCGCGCTTCAAGGCGACCGGCTTCGAGTACGGGCACACGTCGCGCGAAACGGTCGCGAAGCTCGGTGAGCACCTGCGGCTCGACCCGGTCATGCGAGGCATCGATGGCGGCTACACGTACGAGCGCGAGGTCGAGGAGTTCCTGCGCTGGAGCCCGCACGTCCAGCGCGACCGCCGCCGAGGCGAGACGTCAGGCGTCGAGGCCGACAGCGACCTGCTTGGGGATCTGAAAGGACGTTTGCGCCGTACATAGAAGGGGAGCGTAGGAGGGAGACGCCTCCCTACCCTTCTCTAAGCCGGTGGGTCGCAAGTTCTACATCGCCATCGTACTCGGAATCGTGCTGCTTCTGGCAGGCGCGGTCGGCGCGTACGCCTGGGACGCCTCGCGCTCCGGACGAGATCGCCGAGGGCATCACGATCGGCGGCATCGACGTCGGCGGCATGACCGAGGAGGAGGCCGAGCGAGGCCGTCTCGAAGGTGCTGGTCAAGCCGCTCGACGAGGACGTCGTCGTCGACCACGAGGGCACGAAGTACATCCTGAGCACCGAGAAGCTGGCGGTTCGCGCAGACGTCGCCTCGAGCGTCCAGCGCGCGCTCGACGAAAGCCAGGAAGGCGGCCTGCCCACCCGGCTCTGGCGCTACGCGACGGGCGGCGAGGTCGATGAGGCGATCGAGCCGCAGGTCGACTACGACCAAGCACGAGATCGACGAAGTTCATCGAGAAGATCGCCGCCGACGTCAACCAGGCGCCCGTCAACGCTTCGGTCGAGCCGACCGCGGCCTCGATCGAGCCCGTCAAGGAGCAGATCGGCTACGCCCTCCGCCAGGAGGACCTGCGCGAGAAGGTGATCGCCGCGGTCAGTCGCTCCCGCCGACCGGTCCGATCAAGGCGCTCGATCGAGGAGACCCAGCCCGAGGTCACGACCGCGGACCTGGCTGATCAGTATCCCGTCTACCTCACCGTCAATCGCTCCACCTTCAGCTCAAGCTCTGGGAGAACCTCGAGCTCGCCAAGACCTACACCGTCGCGATCGGCGCCGCCGGCTTCGACACCCCGGCGGGCGAGTACTCGATCCAGAACAAGGCCGTCGACCCGACCTGGAACGTTCCCGACTCCGACTGGGCCGGCGACCTCGCCGGCACGGCTGGTTCCCGGCGGCGCCGCCGACAACCCGCTGAAGGCGCGCTGGATGGGCATCTACGACGGTGCCGGCATCCACGGCACCGACGACACCGGCTCGCTCGGCAGCGCCGCCTCCCACGGCTGCGTGCGCATGGCCGTCTCGGACGTGATCGAGCTTTACGACCAAGTCCCGGTCGGCACTCCGATCTACATCGGCTAGGCGCGATAAGCGGCGCCTCGGAATCTTTCGTTGCGCCGGTAGGTAACTCAGGCTCTGATCGGCAGATGTTGCGTGGGTAGGTAACGGACGACTGGGCCGGAAAGATGTCGTCAGATGGGTAGCGCGACTGCGAGTGAGGGCGTGGAGGGGACGAAGCTAAGCCCCCGCTGGGAGGCCGCCCTCCTCGAGTTCGCGCGCGAACAGGATCGGCGCGGTGCGGCGGCTTCGACGAAGCGCGCGTACGCGTCGGACCTGGCGGAGCTCGCCGAGTGGGCGACGCGCGCGCGGCACGGATCCCGGTGAGCTTCGCTACCGCGACCTGCGCGGCTTCGCGGCGCAGCTCTCGGGGCGAGGCCTCGCGAAGTCGAGCGTCGGGCGCAAGCTCGCGGCGGTACGGACGCTTTCACGGCTATCTCGTCGACGCGGGCCACGCCGACTCGAATCCCGCCGAGCTCCTGCCGACGCCGAAGCGCGAGCAGCGCCTGCCGCGGACGCTGGGCCGCGACGACGTCGCCGAGCTCCTCGACCGGATCCCGGTCAAGACGCCGCTCGAGGCGCGCGACCGCGCGATGTTCGAGCTCGCCTACTCGTGCGGCCTCCGAGCCGAGGAGATCGTGAATCTCGACACTGGAGTCGATCGACTTCGACTCGGAGCAGCTGCGCGTGGTCGGCAAGGGCAAGAAGACGCGCCTGGTGCCCGTCGGGCGAGCCGGCGCAGAGGTCGCTTCGCCGCTACCTCGAGACTGCCCGCCACGCGCTGACGGGCGGACCGCCGCACCGACGCGCTGTTCCTCTCGCGCAACGGCCTACGGCTCTCGACCTCGGACGTCCGCCGGCGGCTTCAGCTCTGGGTGCGGGAGCTCTCGAGGCACGGCCGCGTCTCGCCTCATTCGCTTCGCCATTCGTTTGCGACCCACCTCCTGGAGGGCGGGGCGGACCTGCGATCGATCCAGGAGCTGCTCGGCCATTCGACCGTTTCGACGACCCAGATCTACACGCGCGTCGAGCCACAGACCTTGCGAGCAGGCCTACCAGAAAGCCCATCCGCGCGCCTGAACGCGTAGGTTTAGGGATCCAGAGAAGGCTTTATGGAGATCAACGTCAAGGCAGTCGAACTTCGCGAGCTGTGGCGGAGCTACAAGGTCGACGGCGATGAGCGCGCGCGCGAGCGCCTGGTCGTCGCCTATTCGCCCCTGGTCAAGTTCATCGCCGGCCGCATGGCGTCCGGCCTTCCGTCGCACGTCGAGGAGGCGCGATCTCGTCTCCTACGGCCTCCTGGGGCTGATCGGCGCGATCGAGCGCTTCGACCTCGAGCGCGAGATCAAGTTCGAGACCTTCGCGGTCGCCCGCATCAAGGGCGCGATCATCGACGAGCTTCGCTCGCTCGACTGGGTGCCGCGGAGCGTTCGCTCTCGCGCCCGCGACGTCGAGCGCGCCCACGCCGCCCTCGAGGGTCGACTCGGCCGCGCGCCGACCGACGAGGAGATGGCGGTGAAGCTCGAGATGACCGTCGACGAGTTCCGCGACGTCCTGCTCGAGATCGCGAACTCGTCCGTGCTCGCGCTCGACGACCTGTGGACGTTCGCCGACCCTGAGGGCGGCGGCGGCCAGATCTCCGTCCTCGACACGATCCAGGACCCGAACGCGCTCGATCCCGAGCACGAGGCGAACACGGCCGAGCTCAAGGACCGCCTCGCCGACGCGATCGAGTCGCTGCCCGAGCGCGAGCGCCTCGTCGTCGCCCTCTACTACTACGAGAGCCTCACGCTTCGCGAGATCGGCGAGGTCCTCGGCGTGACCGAGTCGCGCGTCTCCCAGCTCCACACCAAGGCCGTCCTCGCGCTCCGCTCGCGCTTCCAGGCCGTCACCGCTCTAGGGCGCCTCAGTCACTGACAGATCCCTTAGCGGCTGCGTTAGATTCCCGGTCGATGGGCCATCGGGCTCCAGACCGGATCAGAAACGTCGCCCTCATCGGGCACCGCGGCAGTGGCAAGACCAGCCTCGCCGAGGCGATCCTGTTCGAGGCCGGGAAGATCAACCGCCTGGGCTCGGTCGTCGAGGGGACGACGGTCTGCGACCACGAGCCGGACGAGCAGGAGCGCCAGATGTCGATCGACGCGGCGGTCGCCTCGATCGACTTTCACGACCGCAAGATCAACCTGATCGACACGCCGGGCGACCCGAGCTTCGTCGCCGACGCGCTGGCCGCGCTCCGGGTCGTCGACTCGGCCGTGGTCGTCGTGAACGCCGTCGCCGGCGTCGAGGTCCACACCGAGCGCCTCTGGAAGCGCGCCGCGGACGAGGGCCTCTCCCGCCTCATCTTCGTGAACATGCTCGACCGCGAGCGCGCCGACTTCTTCAAGACCCTCGAATCGCTCAAGGCGGCCTTCGGCGTGCACGTCGTCGCGACCGAGATCCCGATCGGCTCCGAGCACGAGGTGCAGGGAGTCGTCGATCTGATCGACATGAAGGCGTTCGTCTACGAGGGCGAGGACCGCGGCAACTCGACCGAGGCCGAGATCCCCGAGGAGCTCCAGGAGCTCGCCGAGGAGTACCGCGAGAAGCTGATGGACGAGGTCGCCGAGAACTCGGACGAGCTGATGGAGCGCTACCTCGAGGGCGAGGAGATCTCACACGAAGAGATCGTCACCGCGCTCAAGAAGGGCGTCACCGAGGGCCACCTCTTTCCCGTCACCTGCGGCGTCGCGACCAAGAACCTCGGCTCGGACCGCCTGCTCGAGGCGCTCCTCGAGGACCTGCCCTCGCCCGCGATGCGCGGCGCGATCCACGCGCTGGGCGCCGACGACGCGGAGGCCGACATCGCGCCCGAGGAGGACGCGCCAGTCCTCGCCTACGTCTTCAAGACGACCGCCGACCCCTACACGGGGCGGATCAACCTCTTCCGCGTCGAGTCGGGCGTGCTGCGCTCGGACTCGCACCTGATCAACGCCACGCGCGGCTCGAAGGAGCGGATCGGCCAGCTCGCCTCGCCGTGGGGCAAGGAGATGGACCCGGTCGACGAGCTGGGCCCGGGCGACATCGGCGCCGTCCCGAAGCTCAAGGACACGCGCGCCGGCGACGTCCTCGCCGAGAAGCCGACCGAGCATCCACTTCCCGCCGCTCGACCTGCCGGCGCCGGTCATGGCGTTCGCCTACGAGCCGAAGACGAAGGGCGACGAGGAGAAGGCCGCGACGGCGATCCATCGCCTCGAAGAGGAGGATCCGACCCTCGACGTCCACCGCGACCCGCAGACGGGCGAGCAGATCATCGCCGGCCTCACGCAGGTCCACGTCGAGGTGATCGTCGCGCGGATGAAGCGCCGCTTCGGCGCCGAGATCGAGCTCCACCCGCCGCAGGTGCCGTATCTGGAGACGATCCGAAAGCCCGCGAAGGCGCACGGCCGCTACAAGAAGCAGACCGGCGGCCGCGGGCAGTTCGGCGACTGCCACATCGAGATCGAGCCTGGCGAGCCGGGGACGGGCCTCGAGTTCGTGAACGCGATCAAGGGCGGCTCGATCCCCGGCGGGTTCATCCCGGCGGTCGAGAAGGGGATCTCCGAGCAGATGGCCAAGGGGGTCCTCGCCGGCTATCCGGTCAAGGACGTGCGTGTACGGCTCTTCGACGGCCAGTACCACACGGTCGACTCGTCGGAGATGGCGTTCAAGATCGCCGGCTCGATGGCGTTCCAGGAAGCGGCTCCGAAGGCTGAGGCGTACCTCCTCGAGCCGATCGTCGAGATGACGATCGCGACGCCCGAGGACTCGGTGGGCGACGTGATCGGCGACCTCAACTCGCGCCGCGGGCATCCGCTCGGCATGGAGCCGAAGGCCTCGATGACCGAGATCAAGGCCGAGGTGCCGATGGCCGAGGTGCTCGACTACGCGCCCGACCTGCGCGCGATCACGGGCGGCCGCGGCGACTACACGATCGAGTTCCTCCGCTACCAGGAGGTCCCGGGGCAGATCGCGCAGAAGATCATCGCCAAGAGCCAGGCCGAGGCGCAAGCCGCTGACCGCCGGTACCAGGTACCTAACAAAACGCTCACGTTGAAGCTGGTCGTCAACGTCGACGGGGGCTCCCGCGGCAACCCGGGGCCTGCCGCGATCGGCGTGGTGATCCGAGACGAAGACGGCGAGGTGATCGCCGACGCCGCCGAGCCGATCGGCGTCGCGACCAACAACGTCGCCGAGTACCGGGCGCTGATCCGCGGCATCGAGCTCGCCGCGCAGAAGGGCGCGACCGAGCTCGAGCTCTACGGCGACTCGGAGCTGGTCGTGAAGCAGATCCGCGGCGAGTACAAGGTGAAGGACGCAGGCCTGAAGCCGCTCCACGCCGAGGCCCGAGCGGCGCTCTCGGCCTTTTCGGACTGGTCGTTCAAGCACGTCCGCCGCGAGCGAAACGCCGAGGCGGACGCGCTTGTCAACCAAGCGCTCGACGCCCGCGCCGTCTGAGGACGACGCGGACGCCGGCCGCTGAATGTCCTCGCGCCCTTAGCTTCCGGCCTTGACCAGGTTGACCCGGCCGAAGCCGAAGTTCTGGTCGCGCCCCGGTGCGCCCAGGTCGTCAACCGACGAGTCGAGCTTTGAGACGACCTGCGCCGCGGTGAAGGCGGCGTTCTTGCCCTTGATCAGGGCCGCCACGCCGGAGACGTGCGGGGTCGCCATCGAGGTGCCCGAGATCGAGCGGTAGGTGCCGTCGTTCCAGGTGGAGTTGACGCTCACGCCCGGCGCGGCGATCTCAACGTCGGCGTTCGCGTTCGAGAAGCTCGCACGCTTGTCCTCGTCGTCGGTCGCTGCGACCGAGACCACGTTTGGATACGCCGCCGGGTAGTTCTGGGTCGAATCGCCGTCGTTGCCCGCGGCCGCGATCAGGACGGAGCCGTTGGCGCCGCCGCCCTTCCAGGCGTAGTCCACAGCGTTCCTGAGCGTGGTGGAGTTGCCGCCTCCGAGACTCATCGAGATCACCTTGGCACCCTTGTCGTGCGTCCAGCTGATGCAATTGGCGACATCTGCCGTCGAGCCGATGCCCAGCGGGCCGCCCAGCGCCTTACAGATTGTGAGGGGCGAGTTGAAGGCCACGCCGGCGACGCCCTGCGCGTTGTTCGCGTTTGCCGAGATCGTCCCGGCAACGTGGGTGCCGTGCCCGTTGTCGTCGGCGCAGTTGCCTTCCTGAATCGTCCCCGAAGTGAGCGGGATCAAGCCCTGGGAGCGAGCGCAATCGACGACCTTGCCCGCTAGGTCCGGATGCGCCGTCTGGATGCCGGAGTCGACGATGCCGACCTTCGGGCCACCACTTGCGGGAAAGGCGCCGAGCGCGAACGCGTCCCAGCCCTCGGGCGCGTCGATGTCGGCGTCCGCCGTGCCACCGGTCTGACCGGTGTTGTTGAGGCCGTAGAGGGTTCCGAAGAGGGCGTCGTTGGGAGTCGCCTGGGTGCGGAGCGTCCGGTTCTTCTCGGCATAGGCGACGAGGCTCGAGCGATTGAGCGCCCTCGCGGCCTTACCGGGTCGCTTGGCGGCGAGGACTACTGAGCCTTGCTTCCGAACGCGGTCAGTGATCTGCCCGGCGCCGGCCTGCTGGGCGAGCGTGGCGATCTCGGCGGCAGACGTGCCGGAGCGGAACTTGACGATCACACCATCGGCCTTCGCCGACGCTTGTGCAGGCACACAAATCAGGGCGCCGACGGTTGCGAGCAAAGCGGCTCGCGAGAACTTCCTCATCCTTACTGACCCTCCTAAGGAGCGGGCGCGGGGCTCGGACCGCCCAGCGCGGGTTCACTAAGGCGCTACCCATGGCATCAGAATCAAAACGAATCCGGCCTAGCCTCGCGTGTCACGCATGGCTGAGCAACGGGTCACGAAATCGGGCTCAGGCGCCTAAGTGGCGCCCTGCGCAACCGAAGGCCACGCACCAAGGGCTGCCTTGGCCAGCCTCGAGCCGCAGGTATGATCCCGGTCTCGCGCGGCTGTAGCTCAGTTGGCTAGAGCGTCTGCTTGCCATGCAGAAGGTCGTCGGTTCGAATCCGATCAGCCGCTCTTTTCCGCGCCCTTGGGGTTGCGTCGCCGGCGCACCCGAGCCTCCTCGAGGAGGCCCCGCACGAAGCGCGACAAGCGATAGGCTCCCACCATGGGTCTGCTCCGAGACTGGGCGAAGTCGAAGCGGATGAGTCAGCCGGTACGCGGCACAGCCCAGGTCGTTTCGGCGACCATGCCCGCTGATGAAGCGACCTCGGCGAACTGCTCGATGAGCCTCGTGGTCAGCGCCGAGGGTTTGGAGCCTACCCCGGTCGAACACACTTCGATGGTCTCGGTCAAGCGCTGGCCGAGTCCCGGCATGACCGTGCCTGTCACGGTGGATCTGGCCGATCCGACGCGCCTCAAGATCCACTGGGATGAGCTCCAAACCAACCGCCAGTCGGCCATGCAGCAGGCCGAGCAGATGGCCGAGATGATGAAGGGTGGCGCCGGAGCCACGGCCCCGGGCGCTGGAATGGACCTGGGCGCGGTTATTGCGCAGGCAACCGGCGCCGTCGGCGGGCAGGCGACGCCCGCCGCAGACGACGTGGCCGGGCAGATCGAGAAGCTGAGCCAGCTGCACGCCTCTGGCGCGCTTTCGGACGAGGAGTTCGCGGACGCGAAGCGCAAGCTCCTCGAGGACCTCTGAGCGCGCACCACGCCCGGGCGGCGGCACTTTCCGCCTGGGCCGAAGCGCCATTCTGAGCGTCCGGATCTCGATGTCACCTTTGTGAGAGGATCGGAGTAGGGCCCGGTATCGGTGCTCGCGTCGAGAAGGAGGCACAATGTCCGCCAAGCGTCCCAGCCATGCGACCGTGGTCGCCTACCTGGCCCTATTCGTAGCTATCGGCGGCACCGCTGCCGCGCTGCCGGGTCAAAACTCGGTCAACACAGGCGACGTAAAGAACGAAACGCTGAAGAGCCAGGACCTCAAAAACGGCGCGGCCGTCCGGAGTTCCGACGTCAGCGACGACAGCCTCGCCGCCGGCGATTTGGCCCCCGGCTCGGTCGGAAGCAGCGAGGTCGCCGCCGACAGCCTGACGACCACAGACTTGGCGAACGACTCGGTGTTTAACGGGGAGATCGGTAACAACGCGGTGGGCACTTCCGAGATCGACGACCTGAGCGTGGCCACCGCGGACCTGACCGGCGGCGCGGTGACGAGCGCAAAGGTCGGCAACAACGCGGTCGGCTCCGGCGACCTGGCGACGATCACGGTGTCGCAGGACCCCACGCCGTTCGACTTCGGCGACCAGGACGAGGGCAACAACGACTACCTCTACGGCACATCGATCGCGGACTGTCCCGCCGGCTCGACCGTGATCGGGGGCGGCGCCAAGTGGCTCACCGGCTGGGGCGGTGTTGGCGGCGACGAGCTGCAGGCGATCACCGAGGTAAGGCTGGCCAGCAACGGCATAATCGCGATGGCCGTTTCGGATGTCGATAACGACGACTTCACGGCGCTCGCCTACTGCCTGTCGACTGGCGCCTGACTAACTATGCCCGAGATTGGAACCCGTGAGGAATGGCAGGCAGCACGCGACGAGCTGGCGAAGCTCGAGGCTCAGCACGCGGAGCTGAACGAGGAGATCAAGGAGAAGCGGCTCGAACTTCCTTGGGTCCCGGTCGAGAAGGAGTACGAGTTCGACACCGAGGACGGAAAGAAGAGCCTGGCCGAGCTCTTCGAAGGTCGCTCGCAGCTTCTCGCCTACAACATCATGTACGGGCCCGACTACTCGAACGGCGCGTGCCCCGGATGCACGAGCCTCGGCGACGAGTTCTCCGGCGGGCTGATCCACTTGAACAAGCGGGACGTGACGTTCCTCTGCTTCTCACGCGCGCCGATCGACCGCCTCGCCGCCTACAAGCAGCGGATGGGATGGGAGTTTCCCTACGTCTCGACCTACGAGACCGACTTCCCATGGGACTTCGGGCTTGCGCTGACCGAGGAGCAGGCGAGCGAGATCCCCGAGGTGAAGGAGATGATCGAGAAGCCGCCCGAGTGGCTTCGAGAGTGGGGCAAGCAGGTGGGGGCGGAGCTCAAGGACGGCCTGCGCGAGGGCCCGGGCTACATCGCGTTCGCGCGCGACAACGGGACCATCTACCACACGTACACCGTGATGGCGCCCGATCCGTTCGTTCAGCCATACTTCAACATGCTGCTCGAGCGGACCCCGAAGCCCCAGCCCGAGGAGCCGCGCTCGTGGCGCAAGGACGAATACCCGGACTGAGCGGCGTGTCCGCGTTGCGGACTGTCTAGTCAGGCGGATTGCTGAGAGCGCTCTGCGCCACTTACGAAGGCGCTCTCACGGAAGCGGTTGCCGCTCGGATCACCTCGGCCGTGAGGTCGGGACGACTCAAAGCTCCCTCCTCCACCTCGATCAAGTGCGCCTGCGACAGCAACCTTCCCACCCGCTCCGCGGCACCGCGCGGCGACATCGGGTTCTCCCAATGGACCATCCAGAGCCGGCTACCAAGGGCGGTGCACGAGCGGGTCGCGTCGTACGTGAGAGACGCTTCCCCGCGCTCCGCCGTAACGGCCGACGGGCTGTAGTGGAGCTGCGCCTCGAGGCGCTCGCGTATCTCGTCCTCGTTTAGCTGAGTGTTGCCCATGGTCAACATCGACCGCAGGAGGCCTCTTGGATCCGTTTTCAGCATCTCGCGAACGGCCGAAACCACGGAATCAGAATCCAGTAGCGACTCCCCGTCGTCGCCATCGGACGGCCCAAGCGGTGGCAGGGCTCCGACTAGGACGACCGCTTCGAGCAAGCGCGGCTGAGTACTAGCCAGCTCAAGCGGCGCCGGGCTGAGTCCAACCGATACGGTCACGACCGGGCCGCCGACTTGCCCGATCAGCGCCGCGACGTCAGCGGCGTCGGTGGCGAGGTCGTAGGGACCGGTCCGCGTCGACTGACCCGTGCCACGCGGATCCCAGGTAACGACACGGTGGTCGACCGTGAGGTCGCTGATTAGCGCCTCGTAGTTGCTCGGCATCGTAACGTTCGAGTTCGGCGATACGAGCAGCGTCGGACCCTGGCCCCGCTCGTCCCAATGGATCGCGATGCCGTCCTCGCGCTTGAGCTTGGGCATGAAACAAAGCTAACCCTTCCGGGCAGGTCGCGCTTAGCCTGTTCGCTCTGGAGCGCTCGCGTTCATCCGTCCGATTAGGTCGGCGCTCTACCTTTCTTCGGATGGAGCTCGTGCGCGCGCGGGGCGTGACGAAGACGTTTGGCTCGGGGCGCGCCTCTCGCACGGTCTTGGACGGCGCCGACCTCGAAATCGCTGAAGGCGAGATGGTCGCGATCCTGGGGCGCTCCGGAAGCGGCAAATCGACGCTCCTTCATCTGATCGGAGGCATCGATCGCCCGGACTCAGGGCTCGATCGAGGTCGCGGGGCTCGAGCTGACCCGGCTCGACGAGCGGGCGATGACCGACTTCCGCCGCGATCGGGTCGGGTTCATCTTTCAGCTCTTTCACCTGATCCCCGAGCTGACGGGCGTCGAGAACGTCCTGCTTCCGGCACGTGTCGCGGGCGCGAGCGCGAATGCGCCCGAGCGGGGTCGTGAATTGCTAGCCACGCTCAATCTCAACGGCGCAGCGGACCAGCTTCCCCACACTCTCTCGGGCGGCGAGCAGCAGCGGATCGCGATCGCACGCGCCCTGGTGAACGACGCCACCCTGATCCTCGCCGACGAGCCGTCCGGCAGCCTCGACTCGGTGGCGGGCGCCGAGGTGCTCGACATCCTGCGCTCGATTGCCGACGGCAAGCGCTCGGTCGTCCTGGTCACCCACGACGCCGAGGCGGCCGCGCGCGCCGATCGCGTCCTCGAATTGATCGACGGCAGGCTTCACCCGCGATGAGATCGAGGCTAGCCCCGGCGCTCGCGCGCCTGGGCGCTCGGCGCTCCAGAACGTTCATCGCCGCGGCGGGCATCGTGGCCGCGGCGGTAATGGCAGGCACGGCGACCACCATCGCCTACGGCCTGGCCACCGGCTTCGATCGAGCTTCCGAGAGCGCCGATGCCCCGGATCTCATCGCCGAGTTCGGCCCGGAGGAGCGCAGCGACATCGCCGAGCGCATCTCGCGCCTGCCGAACGTCGAGACCGTGAGCTACCGGCGAGAGGTCGAGGACTTCGCCTTCTTCGCAAACGGCGAATCGACGGATCGGACGGCCGTGCAGGTCGTCGGTGCTGGGCGGCGTGGCTACGAGATCGTCGAGGGCTCAGACGTCACCGGGGCGCCGGGAGAGGTCGTTATCGAGCGGGGAGTCGCGACAGAGTGGGATCTGGAGGTCGGCGATTCGTTGGGGATCGAATACATCGGCAGCCTCGACATCGTCGGCATCTCGGTCTCGCCGGACAACGTCGCCTTTCCGTTGAACTCGCGGGCGCGCGCCTACCTCTCGCAGCGCTGGGTCCGGCCTTTCCAACCCGACCCAACGGAGGTCGACTCGGTCCTCATTTGGGCGAACGACCCCTCGGAGCTCGACTCGCTGCTAGTCCAGGCACGAAACGTCAGCTTCGGCCTTTCGAACCTCAAGTTCTCCACTCGCGAGGGAGTCCAGGCGCTCGTCGATCGTGCCTCGGGCATCGTGATCGCGCTGCTGATCGCCTTCTCCTTGGTGGCCGTCGGCGCGGCGGGGATGATGCTGGGAGCAACGGCTAGGGCAGACGTCCAGAGAAGGCTCGAAAGCATCGGCGTCATGCGCGCGGTGGGCGTCTCGCGACGCTCGGTCGTTGGCCGCTACGCAGTGGACGCAGCGCTCTTGGCCGTCCCCGCTTCGATCGCAGGGCTTGCGCTCGGCACGCTTCTGGCATCCGGCCCCAGCGCTCGCCTGCTCGAGATCTTGAACGAGAAACCGCCCGGAGCCGCACTCCTGGTCCCACTCCTGATCGCCTTTGCGATCCTCGTCTCGCTCGTGGTCGCCGTCACCCTTTGGCCCGCTTGGCGCGCCGCGGGCAGGCCGCCGGCCGAGATCCTTCGCGGCGCTGAGCTCACCGGCACCGTGCGCCGAAGCCGCGTCTCGGGTGGGCCGTTCGGCCTCGGGCTTCGCCTCGCGGCTGGCCGGAGGGGCCGCACCCTCTCGACCGCGGCAGTGGTGGCCGCGGCGACCAGCGTGGTCCTTTTGATGCTCGCGATGGCCTCGTTCCTGGAGGACCTCGAAGAAGATCCGGGCGTCTTCGGCAAGAGCTACGAGCTGCTGGCCCGAGCAGGCCCGGATGACGTCGAAAGGATCTCTGAGCTTCCAGGCGTTGCCGGCACGGGCCTTCGCTACGAGCTCGACGTGACCTCCCCGTTCTCGCCAGGCGAGCCGTTCAGGGCGATCGCTTTCGAGGGCGATCACACGCGATTCGAAGCGCCGCCGCTCGCCGAAGGCAGACGTGCCAAGGGCCAGGACGAGGCCGAGGTCGGAGTGGGGCTGGTCGACGCACTCGGGCTCCAGGTTGGATCGACGCTCGTGATGCAGCTGCCAACGGGCGGCGAGGCGCGCTACGAGGTCGTCGGAGTGGTGCGCGCGATCTCCAACGAAGGACGTCTTGCCTACGTTGGCGAAGAGCAACTCCTGGCCGCCGATCCCGACATCGACGGTGACGTGACGGTGGATGTCGCCCGGGAGTCCGACACCGAAGAGGTCACGCGCGAGCTCGCAGCGATTGACATCGGGCTCGAGAGCACCACCGGCACCGGCACCAACGACCAGGCCTTCCTCGGCGTCCTGGCGGACCTCCTCCGGGTCGTCGCGGGCGTGAACGTCCTGATCTGCCTCTACGCGCTCGTCCAAGCGCTTGCCGTCACCGCCGCCGAGCGCCGCCCGACGATCGCCGTGCTTCGCGCCTCGGGCGCGAGCCGGACCATGGTCATGCTCGTGATGCTGGGCGCCGCGAGCGCCGTGATCGCGATCGCCGCGCCGGCCGGCGTGATCCTGGAGAGGGCCATCCTGGGTCCCATCGTCGCCAACCTGGCCGCCGGGTATGCCGACGTGCCCCTGGGAGCGAGCCCGGGGCAAATCGCGATCAGCGCCATCGCTCTCGCGGCAATCGCAGCCGTCGCCGCGGCCACGGCCGCGCGGCGAACGGAGCGCGAGCCGATCGCGCTCGCCTTGAGGGAGGAGTAGGCATGCGGGTGCGAAGCGCTGCTCTGATCCTCGCCGTGGCGATCCTTGTCATCGCCGGCGTCTCGGTCGTCGCGCTGGGCGAGTCGCGGGAGAGCGCAGAGCCCTCGGCGAGCGGATCGACGCTCGAGACGACCTGGATCGATCCCGACGGCAACGGCCGCCTTCAAGTTGGGCCCGGAGAGGGGATGGTCGAGCGCACGGACCTGGCCCCAGCGTCGCCCGGCGTAGAGGACGTCGGGAGCCTCGTGCAGATCTCCGACGCGCACGTCCGCGACGAAGAGTCACCCGCGCGCGCAGTGCTCCTCGATCGGCTCAGCCCTCAGCTCAGCGAAGCGTTCCGCCCTCAGGAAGCCCTCAGCGCCCAGGTTCTGGACGCTGCGCTGCGCTCGGCGTCCGCGGCGGGACCTGACGCGGTCCTCCAGACGGGGGATCTCGTCGACAGCGCCCAGGCGAACGAGCTCGACCAGGCGCTCTCGCTCTTGGAGGGGGGAGAGGTGAACCCCGACTCAGGCGCGCCCGGCTACGACGGCCTGCAGGAGCTCTCCAACCCGGACCCGTTTATCTATCGCCCCGACCTCGACTCTCCGCGACACCCCGGTCTCCTCGATGAAGCGCAGGAGCCGTTCAGCGCGCCAGGGCTCTCGGTCCCCTGGTATTCGGCGTTGGGTAACCACGACCTCTTGGTGCAGGGCGAGGTGGCGCCGACGCCGGGCCTCGAGGCGATCGCGATCGATGACGAAGAGCTTGTGGCGCTCGATCCCGACCTTGAAGCTCCCGAGGGAGTCACCCGGCTCACTCCGGAGCTCGTCGATCTCTACCTCGGAGCCGGCCTGCCGGGGCGCACCGAAGAGACCCCCGCCGATCCCGAGCGCCGCCATCTCACCGACAGCGAGGTCACCGGTCTTCTGCGCGAGGCGAGCGGCGTCGAGGGCGCGGGACCTCGCCTCGAGTATTCGGTCGACGTCCGGGATCGGCTGCGCGTGATCACGATGGACCTCGTGAATCGCGCGGGCGGTGCGCCGGGCACCGTGACGCCCGAGTCGCTTGCCTTTCTGCGCGAGGAGCTCGAGCGCGCCGGCGAACGCTGGGTCGTCGTCGCCTCACACCAGCCACTGGCGAACTCCGAGGGCGGCGACGGCGCCCTGGCGATCCTCGACAAGTACCCGCAGGTGATCGCGACGGTCTCGGGCCACACCCACTCCACCTCGATCGAGCCGCGCGAAGCGCCCTCGGGCGGCTACTGGCAGATCTCGACCCCGGCGCTCTCCGACTATCCGCAGCAAGCGCGGGCGCTCTCGGTCGCTGAGACCGAGGACGGCGTCGCGATCGAGACTTGGATGCTCGACACGGCGCCCGGGCGGCTGCCGGACATCGCGCGCGAGCTCGCCTACCTCGATGCCGGCGGCGGGCGTCCCGACGAGGACCAGGGCGAGGCGCAGGACCGGAACGCTCGGCTCTACCTCCCGCGCTGAGGCTCAGCGGTCGATCGGGTCGAAGCTGGCGTCGCGTGCCTTCGACGACGAGGTTGCGCGCGAGCGGGATCTGGTGCGAGGCGCTCTCGAGGATGTGCATGAGGTAGCCGGCGGTGTTCGGGAAGGCGACCAGGTCGCCGACGGCGACGCCATGCGGAAAGCAGAAGCGACGCCAGCTCAGATGAGCTCGCGCTCGATGCAGTAGGCGCCGACGAGGTAGCCCTCGATCGGCTCGGTCGGCTCGCCGGCCTCGGCTGGGCCGAACGAGGAGCGGATCGACCAGGAAGTCGTCCGAGGTCGAGCGCATCTGCGTTCGGTTCATCGCGAGCCCGATGAGCCACGTGCCGTCGGAGCGCTGCTTTCTGAACTCGACGCGCGCCACGGTCATGCCGCAGCCGTCGAGGAGCGAGCGCCCAGGCTCGCAGCGAAGCTCGAGCTCGCGCGTGCGAATCGCGTCGGCGACCGTGCCGGCTGCGAGCGAGGCGTCGAGGATCGCGCCCGAGCCAGTCGCCGCGGACGGGCGCCTGGTGATACGGGTAGACCGTGCCGATCTCGTGCCCGTCGAAGGTGATCTCGCTCGCGCTCGCCTGCGAGCGCGCGCTCGTGCTCGGCCCAGAACGCGTCCCACTCCTCGTGCGGACTCGAGGTAGCTCATCGGGATGCCGCCGCCGATGTCGAGGAAGCGCGGCTCGTGGCCGCGTTCGCGAAGCTCGTCGACGACGCCGAGCGACTCGCCGATCGCCGCGACTCGCTCGGCCGCGTCGTAGCCGTCGAGATGGAAGTGGACCCCGCGAGCTGAATCGAGTCCTCGAGCCAGCTCGGCGCAGCGTCGGCGATCTCACTGGCGCGTCATGCCGAACCGCGTCGGCGCGGCGTCCCGCGCGAGGTCGGGGGCGAGACGCATCGCGATCGCGGGCCGGCGTCGCTCGCTTGCCGATGCGATCTCGCAGCAGAAGCCGAAGCTCGTCGCGGTTGTCGATCGCGACCGTCGCTCCGGCTTTCGAGGCAGAGCTCGAGCAGCGCGGCCGGGCTTGACCGCGGCGGTGACGATGACGTCGTCGAGCGTCGACGCCGCGGTCGAGCACCTGGCGAAGCTCGCTGCTCGCTCGCGACGTCGACGCCCATGCCCAAGCGCTTCGCCTCGTCGACGAGCGCGAGCGCCTTGTTCGCCTTGCGCGCGAAGAAGATGCGCAAGTGCGACGTCCCGCGTCGCGGCCGCTTCGCGTCAGCTCCGCGGCGTTTCGCTCCATCGGGCTCGGGATCGATCAGGTTGACGGGCGAGCCGTGCTCCGCGATCCATCCCGCGAGGCGGTCGGGGTCGGCCGCGAGCGTCTTCGTGCCACGGCTCGAGGCGGCCGCGGAGCGGCACGACGCCCGCGCACATCGAGCGCACGTCGCTCATCCGCCGACGCCGCGCGCCGACCACTCGGCGCGCCCACAGCTCGGGCTGGGGGTGAAGCGCGCGATTCAGCGTGTCGTTTCCGATGACCCAGTCCTCCGTCGGCCTGCCGATCGCGCCGAGCCCTGCGCTCGGCGTGCCGTCGGCGCCGACGCAGGTTACGTCCGGCGTGAGCTCGATGCCCCGGCGGCCGGGCGGGATCCGCGCGTGCCCGTCGCGCACGAGCCGCTCGAGCAGCGGGCTCGTCGAGCGTTCAGCAGCCCCGGGAGGCGGGATGACGGCGTCGACGATCACGTCGGCGTCGGGCGTCGGCCCCGTCGGTGAGATGCGAGAGATCGACCTTCCCGCACTCGATCAGGGCGAGGAGCTTCGCGGCGTTGACGGGCGGCGGGCCGAACGAGATCCGCTCCATCTCGGTCGCGAGGCGCCGGAAGGCCGGCCACTCGTCGTCGGCGAGCCCATTCGCGCCCAAGCGCTCGACGAGCGCCGGGTAGAGTGCGCGCCACGCGTGGCCGAGCGCCCAGTCGGCGCCGGGCTCGCCGCGGCCGACGCCGACGGCGATCGAGCGCTCGATCTCCTCAGCGGGCGAGAGGCCGGGCGGCGATCGCCCGCCCTGCCAGCGGCGTCCTTCGAGGCGCCGTCCCGATCGCCTCGCCAGCGATCGCTCGCCGGCCTGCGCTCTCGAAGGCTTCGCGCGGCGACGTCCGCGACGATCTCGACCACGGCGTCGCAAGCGGGATGCCCGCCGGCAGCGCCGTCAAGGCGATCGCGGCCCTCGGCGGCGATCTGCTCGAGGTCTGCCGAGCCGAGCGCGGCGTGCCGGATCGGGCTTCGCGAGCATCGGGCGGCCGGTCCGCGACCACGGGAAGATGCACGCGACCTCGTCCGGCGCCGCGCTCGTAGCGACAGAAGGTAGGGCTCGCGGCCTTCGCTGAAACGTCCCGCCGCGTCCCTCGGTCAGCGCGAGCGCGGCGTCGATCATCGTGAGCGCGAATCCGCGGATCGCGACGATCGAGCCGGGAGGAACGCGCTCGCGGTGAGAGGTCGCTGCTCGACCGGAAAGACGGCGGAATCAGCGTCGGCACCGGAACGCCGATCGGCGAGGCGCGCCGTCCCATCGAGCTGCGTGGCCGGTCGCGATAAGGACCTCGTCGTACTCGCGGCTCGCTCGGATGCGCCAGCTTCCAGCCGTGCTCGCGCGTCGATCACCGCCGCCACTCTCTCGGCGACTCGATCCGACGCTGATCGGCGTCCGGCGCCCGCGCAGCAGCCTGCGCGAAGCCGTCGGCGAGGTATCGGCCGACCAGGGCGCGAGGCGGGTAGGCCTCGTCGCCTGCGCCGCTCGGCGTCTGCGCGCCATTCGCGAGAACGACGGGCGATCGGGATCAGGCTCCCGGTCGGCCACATGTCGACCATGTCCGCGGCGAAGTTCATCCGCAGGTAATCCGGCTGGCCGGGGTCGTAGACGGGCCCGGCGCCAGGCGCGGGGTGCGGCTCATAGACGTCGACGGCGAGCGTGGCCGGTCGGCGCGCCTGCGCGTGAGCGACCAGGCGCTCGAGTGCGTAGAGGCCCTTCGGCCCGAGCCCGACGATCGCGACGCGCAGCGGCGCGCGCGGATGGGCCGCTCACGCCGCGCGGCTTCGCGCGCGCTCGCGATGTCCGTCAGGTAGCTTGAGCTCGTCCGGCGTCACGCCCAGCTCTCGCTCGACCCACGCGTCGTCGTAGACCGTGCCGAGGTAGCCCTCGCCGCCGTCGGCGAAGATCATCGCGCATCGTGCGCCGGGCTCGAGCAGCGGAGCGAGCGATCTCGAACGCCATCGCGACGCCGCCGGAGGAGGCGCCGGCGAAGATGCCCTCGCGCGCCAGGAGGCGGCGGCAACCGATGACGCAGTCGAGGTCTGATGACGCGGATCGAGCCGGTCGAACCACGCGTCGCCGCGAGAGCTCGGTCGCGACGCCGGCTCCCATGCCCGGCAGCCGGCGGGTGCCGCGCTCGCCACCGAAGAGGACGCTCCCGATCGCATCGACGGCGACGACCTTCGTGTCGCGCTTCGTTCTCGAGGAGGTAGTCGCAGCAGCCGCAGAGCGTCCCGGTCGTGCTCGTCGCGACGAAGAGCCAGTCGAGCTCTCCGCCGAGGGCTGCGTCGATCTCGGCCATCGTCTGCGGCTGTGCGGCCGCGGGATTGGACTCGTTCGAGTACTGGTCCGGCCACCAGGCGCCCGGAGTTTCCGCGACGAGCTCTTCGACCAGAGCCAGACGCGCCGTGAGGAGATCGCCGGTGCGCGGGTCCGGCTCGATGACGACGCGAACCTCGGCGCCCAGGTCTCGGATCGTGTCGATCTTCGATCTCGTCCGTGCGGCGAGTCGACGACGCAGATCAGGCTTGAGGTCGTGCATCGCGGCATGCGTGCGCGAGCCCGATCCCGAGGTTGCCTGAGGTGGACTCGACGACGGTGGAGCCGGCGACCGATGCGGCCGTCGGCGAGCGCGTCGGCGATCATCCGCGCGGCCGAGCGGTCCTTCGAGCTGCCGCCCGGATTCAGCGACTCGAGCTTCGCCCAAAGCTCGATGTCGAGGCGCTCGGAGAATTCCTCCAAGGCGACGAGCGGGGTATTCCCTATCGCGCCTAGAACGCCTTGCTCCGTGGTGTTCGTCCCGCTCATGGCGAATACCCGGGTTCCCCCGGGAGTCGCCGGCAAACCGGCCGGTGCTGGCACCCGAATGCCCTAACCGGCGCTGGAGTCGACGACCTCCGCGGCCCAGACGAGCGCAGGTGAGTCAGCGGGTCTCGAACCGGTCCTTGGCGGGCTTGGGGTCGATATTGCCGGCGGAGTCGATGACCCGGACGGCGAACTTGTGCTTGCCCTTCCCGACCTTGAAGCTCTTGGGCGAGTCGCAGCTCTTGTACGGCTCACGGTCGATCTTGCACTCGAAGGTGGAGCCGGGCTCGTCTGAGATGAACTTGAACGTCACCCGTGACTTGCCGGTCCGGTCCGCAGGGCGCTTCGTAATCGTCGTTTCCGGGGCATCCGCGTCGATGGTGCGGGTCGTCGTGGCGACGGGGCCACCGTTGCAGTAGGCGGTTTGCCCCGTAAACACCCGGGCTGTGGAGCATCCGAGCTCATCGGTGACGGTCAGTCGAGCCGTGTAGGTCCCCGGGTCGGCGTAGGTGTGGGTGTGGGTGGGGCCGCCGTCGGGCAGGGTCGCGCCGTCGCCGAAGTCCCAGTCGTAGCGGGCAATCGCCCCGTCGGTGTCTGAGGACCCGGAGGCGTCGAAGGCGACCGTCTGTGGCGCCGAGGTCGAAGCCGAGAACGCGGCGACGGGCGCCTGGTTGGGGGTGATCGCGATCGCGAATGCGCTCGCGCCGGTTGCAACGGTGGCCGGATCCTTGGGAGTGAGCAGCCCGGAGGAATCGACGTCGTACTGCGAGACGGTGTTCGCCTCAGGGGCGCTGGTGAAGTTGGCGTTAGTGACGTAGGCGCTCTCGCCGTCGGGGGCGACCGCGATCCCGTGCGAGCCGCTGCCGGCCGGCACGGTGGCGGGGCTCTTTGCGCTGAGCGCTCCACTCTCGGCGATGTCGTACTGGGAGATGGTGCCGCCCTGGTTGGCGACGTAGGCGCTCTCGCCATCGGGGGCTACCGCGATCGCGCGCGGATCGACCCCGGCCGGCACGGTAGCGGGGGTCTTCGGGGTGAGCGGCGAGTCCGGGGGGGAACCGATGTCGTATTGCGAGACGCTGTCCCCGGCCTGGTTTGCGACGTAGATGCTGTCGCCGTCGGGGGCGACCGCGACCGCGACCGCCTCATCGCCCGCTTGGAAGGTCCCGATGCCTGCACCGGAGGCGGTGTCGTAGACCGAGACGGTGTCGGCGGCGTAGTTCGCGACGTAGAGGGTGCTGCCGTCGGGAGAGATGGCGGGACCGATCGGCTGGGCGGTGGCAGCCAAAGTGGCGGGACTCTGGCTGAGAAGCCCGGAGGAATCGATGCCGTAGCGGGAGACGGTGTACTGCCCGGCGCCGTTGGCGCCGAAGTTCGTGACGTAGGCGCTTTCGCCGTCGGGAGCCACTGCAATCCCGAACGGAGTGCTGCCGGTGGGCGCAGTAGGCGGGCTCTTGGGGCTGAGGACCCCTCCAGCGCCGACGTCGTACTGCGCGACGCCACCACCGCTCCTGGCGACATAAGCGCTCTCGCCGTCGGGCGCCAAAGCGACCGAGATCGAGCCGTTGCCGCTCGGAACGGTGGCGGGCGTCTTGGGGCTGAGCGTCCCGTCGGCTCCAACGTCGTATTGAGAGGTGGTGCCGCTGCCGCTCGCGACGTAGGCGCTTCCGGAGGCGAGCGCGCCTGCGGGCGCAAGCGCGAGCATCGCCCACGACAACACCGCTACGCGGGGCCTGATTGGCCTCAGCCGAGTCGTTTCGCCACTTTCGTCACAAGGTCATTCTTGCACCACCCGCAAGCTTGGGTGGCAAAGTGGCTTAGCCGGCGAGGAAGTCGACGACCTCGCGCGTAGTCCGCTCTGGTTCCTGGTCGAAGACGAAGTGTCCAGCGCCCTCGAGAGCGGCGAGGCGCGCGCCGGGGATCTCGCGCTCGAAGCGCTTGCGCGCCGGCGAGCGGAGCGAACTGGTCGTCCGCGCCCCAGACGAGCAGGGTCGGCACGCCGAGCTCGGCCAGCTTGCCGTCGTACGGCGCGAGCTTCTCGAAGTCCATCGAGCGGTAGAACTCGACCGTCGCCTCGCGGCCGCGGCCTTCGGCGAACGGCCGCCAGTAGGCGTCGACGTCCTCGTCGGAGAATTCCGCGCCGTCGGCACGGATCAGGCCGGCGAAGCCGTCGCGGTCGATCGCGGCCATGATCTCCTCGCCCTGCTCGCGAGCGGATCGCCTCGGCCATCCCGTGCCACTTGCCGTCGGAGAAGAAGCCGGCGTCGGAGATCACCAGCGCCGAGACGAGGTCCGGGTGCTCGCAAGCCCACGCGAGCCCGACGAACGCCGCCCCAGTCGTGGACGACGAGCGCGACGCGGCCGAGGTCGAGCTCTTCGTGGAGCTCGGTCAGCGCCTCGAGATTGCGCTCGAAGGTGGCCGGCCCGGGATCGTCCGACTCGCCCAGGCAGTAGAGATCGGGCGCGACGCACCGGCGTCCCGGCGCCGAGAGCGCGTCCATGAGCGGCTGCCACATCCGCGACGACTCCGGGAAGCCGTGGACGAGCAGAACCGGGTCGCCGGTCTCATCTCCCTGCGGATTCGTCTCGCGATGATGGACCACGTTTTGAGGCTACGCTCTTTCCGCTTGGCGCCTTGGCGGAGTGGTTACGCAGCGGCCTGCAAAGCCGTTTACGCCGGTTCGATTCCGGCAGGCGCCTCTCGATCAAGCGCTGCGCGGGAGTGTGCTCCGACTGCTGCGCGGGCGCGTATGCTCCGGCCATGGCCGACCTTCCCGTGATCGAGCCGGACTGCTGCGAGGGCGAGGCGTGCTGCGAGGCATGCCCGCCCGACGGCTGCCCCGACGACTGCTGCTAGCAGCCCAGTTGCAATGGCCCACGCGCTGTTCGTCTGCCTGCACAACGCCGGGCGCTCGCAGATGAGTCAGGCGCTCTTTGAGCGCGCCGCCGATGGTCGCCACACCGCCTCGTCGGCCGGGACCACGCCGGGCGACCAGGTGCACCCAGAGGTCGTAGAGGTCATGCAAGAACTGGGGGTGGACCTGTCCGACCGGGTGCCGAAGCTGCTGGACCGCGCCGCCGCCGAGAAGGCTGACGTGGTGGTCACGATGGGCTGCGGCGACGAATGCCCCTACATCCCCGGCAAGCGGTACCTGGATTGGGATCTGCCGGACCCCAAGGGCAGGCCGGTTGAGGACGTCCGGGAAGTTCGCGACGACATCGCGCGCCGCGTCGAGGATCTGGTGCGAGAGCTGGACAGCTCGTAGGCCGCCCGCGGCGCGACCGCGAACTGAGTCGCACATAACCGGCATTTCTTCGCACTCGGTGCGGTTCGGGGTTCGGTTCGGGCCCTCACGCCACTCCCGTGAGCTGAAGCGCGGCGCCGATCGCTCCGCAGCCCAACACGACGTAGAGGATCGTCGCTCTCGCGTGGAAGCGCATGAGGACGAGGAAAGCCCCGGCGGCGAGGATCGCCGTCGGCACGTCGACCACGCTCGTGTCCACGATCTCGACCATGACGGCGGCGATCAGGCCGATCACGGCGGCGGCGACGCCGAGGAGGAACGGGCGGATGCGTGGGTTCTCGGCAACGCGGACGAGGAAGCGGTGGAAGTAGATGGGAAAGACGAACGCGGGCAGGAAGATGCCGAGCGTGATCACGAGCGCGCCGGCCAGGCCGCCCGCGATGTAGCCGACGAAGGTGGCGAAGATGACGAAGGGAGCGGGGAGGACGCCGGCCATCGCGAGCCCGTCGACGAATTGGCTCTCGGTCAGCCACCCATTGGCGTCGACCGCGGCGTCTTGGAGCACCGGCACGGCGGTGAACGCTCCGCCGAAGGTGACGAGTCCCGTCTTGAGACCCTCCCAGAAGATCTCGGAGGTGAGCGAGAGCGAAGCCGTGCCGACGAAGGACGCCAGGAGCACCGGTGCGAGGGAGATCGAGTTGGCGCGCCGCATCCACCGCGCCCCGTTCGTCCACAGCTCGTAGGCGATGCCTCCGCCGAGCAGTACGAGCGCGAAGCCGGCTGAGACGAACAGCGTGAGGACAAACGACCCAATCGCGATGACGGCGAGCGGCACGTCGGTCACGAAGGTGCCGCTTAGGCGGATCACGGCGCGGGCGACCAGCGCGCCGACCGCCGCGGTCAACCCGTAGAAGATCTCGTCGAGGTTGTCCGCCAGGTCGGCCTCGACGTAGAGGATCGAGAGGGCGAGCATGAGAAGAAAGCCGGGCAGCATGAAGCCAAGCCCGGCGAGAAAGGCGCCAGCCTTACCGCCTCGCAGCCGACCGAAGTAGACGCAGAGCTCGGTCGCCTCGGGCCCTGGAAGCACCTGGTAGACGGCAAGGGTCTTCTTGAACGTCTCCTCGGATACCCAGCGCTCCTCGTCGACGTACTCACGCTTGAGCGCATCGATCTGCGCGGCCGGGCCGCCCCAGGCGAGGCTCCCGAGCTTGAGGAAGCGAACGAAGATCGACCCTCCCGTCTGAGGGTGGGTCGATGCGCTCCTTTCGGGGTCGGCGGGCGAGGTCAGGCTCGGGAGTCTGCCCTACCCGTGCTTCATGTCGCCGTTAGTCTCGGGTCTTCCCGAGCAATGAATCCAGGAGGCTCCACGTGATCAGCAAAGTCGACTTCATCGGCGTCCCGACCCAGGACGCCGACCGCGCCAAGGAGTTCTACGTCGGAACGCTCGGCCTGCGCCAGGACTCGAACGCCAACTACGACTTCTGGGCCGGCGATACCTGCTTCGGCATCTGGGAGCCCGAGAAGTTCGGCATGGAGTTCGCGCCGCAGCGAAACGCACACCCGGCGCTTCACGTTGACGACGTAGCGGCGGCTCGCGAGGAGCTCGAGAGCAAGGGCGTCGAGTTCCTCGGCGACACGCTGGACACCGGCGTCTGCCACATGGCGCTCTTCCGCGACCCGGACGGCAACGACCTCATGCTCCACCACCGCTACGCGCCCTACGAGAACGACTGAGAGCTAGCGGCGGGCCGTCGGGTCCTTGCCGCTGACGATGCGGTCCGAGCCGGGCCCGCCGATCAGGCGGTCGTGCCCGCGCCCGCCGCGGAGCTCATCGTCGCCCGCGCCGCCCTTGATGAGGTCGGTCGCGCGCGCCCGCAGATCGACGTCGTCGCCGCCACCGCCGTTGATCTTGTCGACGCCCCTGCGGCCGACGATGACGTCGCGCTTCTGCGGTGCCGGTGAGGACCTTCTTGGTCGAGACGATCGTCGCCTCGCGGCCTTTGCACTTCGGGAAAGGCCAGACGTCGTTGGTGACCTTCACGGTGTAGAAGCCCTGGAAGCCGTCCGAGTACCAGATCTCGCCGTTCTCGGCGTCGAAGGCGGGGCTCGACATCGCCCAGTTCGACGCCTCGAGCGGGCCGGTCGCGATCCTTGACCGGCGCGTTGAAGTAGGCGATCTCCTTGGGGTGCTTCGGATCGCGGATGTCGAAGACCCGGAGGCCGGAGAGGATGCATGAGCAGGCGACGATGCCCGGGTCCTCGCGCTGCGGGACGTTGCAGTAGTGGCCCGCGTAGCTCTGGAGCGGGATGTTGGCGCCGGGGTCGCCCGCCTGCTCGGCGAAGTTCTCGGGCTGGTGGACCTCGAGGCGCAGGTTCGAGACGACCTTTGGCTCCGTCTCGTCCTCGATCGAGATGATGCGACCCGCGCCGACCTCGGACTGCCCGCCGAACTCGTCGATCTCGACCACGTACTTCTTGCCGTCGATCGTGACCGGGATCGCGTTCTGCGGGATCGACATCGACTCCCAGGTGAGGCGAGAGAGCTCGGTCACCTGTCGGGTTCGGCTGACGCGATCCTGGACCTCGGAGGTGTCGAGGATGATCGAGGCCCGAGCCGATGCCGGCGACGTAGGCGCGGTTGCCCGAGTCCGAGATCGAGAGGCCGTGCGAGTCGTAGTCGCCGTACCAGATCGGCACGGGCAGCGTGAGGTTCGTGATGTCGACGGCGACGATCGTCGACGTCGCCGGGAGAGGCCGAGTAGAACGTCTTGCCGTCGGGCGCCATGCCCGACTCGTGGCCGAAGACGCCGACCGGCGTCGTCGACTTGAGCACGGGTGTCGCGGCAGTCCTTCGAGATGTCGTAGAGGTCGACGACGCCGATGTTGAAGGCCGGGTTGCCGAGGACGGCGGCGAGGACGCCGCGCTCCTGGCTCACGACGAGCGACTCGTGCGGCGAGAGCATCGCCGGGCGTGACGAGCCGCGTCGTCCGAATCCGGGTTCTGTCGGGTCCGACATGTCCATCACGTTCACGCCGGCCTCGACGTCGAAGATGTTCGTGGGGCAGAGGAGCGTGGTGTCGTAGTAGGCGCACTCGTGCCCGGCCTCGTCGACGTAGCGCTCGACCTTGAAGCCGCCGATCGAGCCGATCGTGTTCGGCGATCTCGTACGAGCCGATCTGCTTCGTGTTGCAGGTGTAGCCCTCGGCGGCGCGGCCCGAGTCGTGGTCCTCCTGCGGGACGCGGCCCTGGATGTCGGTCTCGGGGCGGGAGCCGGGCCCGCATGGGATTGCCGGCGTGGGGACGAGCGGTGGCTCGGCCGCGCGCTGGGCCTTGGCGGCGGAGGGCACGTCGATCGGGCTTCGCCGGCGTGCCGAACGCCTCGGTGAGGTCGAGCTTCTCCTCGCCCGGGTGATCGGCCAGGGCGGGCTGAGCGAGCGCCAGCGCAGCGCCGATGCGCGATCAGGCCGCCAATGCCAAGTCGGCGCAGCCGCCCCAGATCCATGTCGCGAAGACTACGGCCGATAAGCGGGCGCGAGCGCTGGCGCGCTTGCACGCGCGGAAGCGGCCGCGAAGGCCGTTCGCGCGCTTGCGGTCCTTGAGGATCCGCTGCGCCGCGTTGTGTCCCGAGGCGGCCATGACGCCGCCGCCGGGGTGCGTGCCCGCGCCGCAGAGGTAGAGGCCCTCGAGCGGCGTCGCGTACTGGGCGAGCATGGGGGAGGGGCGCATGAACGCCATCTGCGCCAGGTCCTGCTCGCCCTGGAAGATCGAGCCGCCCTGGAGGCCGAAGATGTCCTCGAGGTCCGGCGGCGCCAGGACCTCGCGCTCCTCGATCGCGCCCGGGAGGTTGGGCGCGAACTGCGCCATGTTCTCGACGCACGTGTCGGCGTAGCGCTCGCGCGCGCCGTCGGGCCACTCCTCGTGGGTGGTCGGGCCGTACTGCGTGAACATCGTCGCGATCCAGCGGTCGTCGTCGGTGAGCGACGGGTCGATCGAGCTCGGCACCTCGAGCTCGGTGTAGGGGTTCGGCCGACGGCTCGCCCCGGACGGCGTCCTGCCACGCGCGCTCGAGGTAGTCGAGCGACGGGCAGTAGTTGACGCCGGCGGTCAGCAGGTGCTTCGAGTCCTCCTCGGAGAGGCCCTCGTAGACGGGCGGCTCCGAGAGGACCATGTTCACCTTCACCGAGGCGCCGCGCGTGCGGTAGGCCTCCATGTCCTCGGCGACCTCGTCGGGGAAGTTCGTCGGCGCCCGCGAGGTCGAGGATCGTGGTCTTCGGGTGGGCGCCCGAGGCGACGATCGGCGCGGTGTGGACGGTGCCGTCGGCGAGCGTCACGCCGGTGACGCGGCCGCCGCGACGAGTCGATCGAGGCGACCTCGGCGTCGGTCTGGATCGTCGCGCCGGCGGCGCGGGCGCTCGAGGCGATCGCCTCGGAGATGGCGCCCATGCCGCCGATCACCTGGCCCCAGGAGCCGACGTTGCCGTCGAGCTCGCCGAGCGCGTGGTGGAGGAGGTTGTAGGCGGTGCCCGGGGTGTAGGGGCCGGCCCAGACGCCGACGACGCCGGTCGAGGCGATCGAGCCCTTGAGGTAGTCGTTCTCGAAGAACGTGTCGAGCATGTCGCCGACGGACATCGTGAAGATGCGGACCAGCTTCTGGACGTCGCGCTGGGACATGCCGGCGATGCGCCCGGCCTCCTTGAGGATCCCGGCGATGTCGACGGGCGCCTTCGAGCCGAGGGCGGGGGGCTGGCGGATCATCATCGGGCGGACGAAGCCGGCGGCCATGAAGAGGAGCTCCTCGAACTCCTCGTAGCGCGCGGCGTCCGTCTTCGAGAACTTGGCGATCGACTCGCAGGTCTTGTGCGACGTCGTCGTGGAAGACGATCGGCCCGTCGGGCGTCATCGCGGCGTAGGCGGGGTCGAGCGGATACGCCTCGTAGCCGTGGCGCTTCAGGTCGAGGTCGTCGACGACCTTCGGCTGGAGCATCGAGACGACGTAGGAGGCGCGCGAGACGCGGGCGCCGGGCCAGACCTCCTCGGTCACGCAGGCGCCGCCGAGGATGTGGCGGCGCTCGAGGATGAGCGTCCTGAGGCCCGCGCGGGCGAGATAGGCGCCGGTGGTCAGGCCGTTGTGCCCGCCTCCGACCACGATCGCGTCCCAGGTGCCCATCTGGACAAGCAAGCGTAGCACATTCGTTCAATTGACTACAAAGTCAACGACGCAGTAAGATGCCGTGCGTGACGCGCCTTCAGGAACTCGCCAAGCAGCACCTGATGCTCCATTTCTCGGACATGACGGTCGCAGCCTGAGGACATCCCGGTGATCGTGCGCGGCGAGGGCTCCCACGTCTACGACGACGACGGCAACCGCTACATCGACGGCCTCTCGGGCCTCTACTGCCTCAACCTCGGCCACTCGCACGGCGAGGAGCTCGGCGCGAAGGCCGCGGCGCAGATGTCGACGCTCGCCTACACCTCGAACTGGACCGTCGCCCACCCGCCGGCGATCGAGCTGGCGGCGAAGCTCGCCGAGCTGGCGCCCGCCGGGTTCGAGCGCGCGTTCTTCACCTCGGGCGGCGCCGAAGCGGTCGAGTCGGCCTACAAGATGGCCGTCCAGTACCACCAGGCGAACGGCGAGCCGCAGCGCCGCAAGGCGATCGCCCGCCGCGACGCGTACCACGGCGTCTCGCTCGGCGCGCTCTCGTTCACCGGCATCCCGGTCTGCCGCACGCGCCTTCGAGCCGCTTGCCGGTGCCGACCGCCCACGTCTCGTCGACCAACGCCTACCGCCATCCCGCGGGCGGCGACGAGGCCGACGTTCACGCGGCGCTCCTCGACGAGATCGAGGAGACGATCGAGTTCGAGCAGCCCGAGACGATCGCGATGATCATCATCGAGCCGGTCCAGAACGCGGGCGGCTCGATCGTCCCGCCCGCCGGCTACTGGGAGGGCCTCCGCGAGATCTGCGACCGCCACGGCATCCTCCTCGTCTCCGACGAGGTCATCTGCGCCTTCGGCCGGCTCGGCACCTGGTTCGGCGCTCAGCGCCTCGGCTACTCGCCCGACCTCATCACCTTCGCCAAGGGCCTGACCGGCGCCCACGCCGCGATGGGCGGCGTGATGATCTCCGACAAGGTCGCCGACGTCTTCCTCGACGGCAAGGCCGACTACCTCCACGGCATCACCTTCGGCGGCCATCCCGGTCGGCTCGGCGATCGCGCTCGGCGCGATCGAGATCTACGAGCGCGAGGGCATCCTCCAGAACGTCCTCGACAACGAGCCGAAGGCGCGCGAGCTGCTCGAGGGCCTCAAGGACATCCCGATCGTCGGCGACGTCCGCGGCATGGGCCACTTCTTCGCGATCGAGGTCGTGAAGGACCAGGCGACGCAGGGAGCCGCTGTCCGAGGCCGAGGCGGACTGGCTCCTCAAGCGCGTCCTGATCGGACCGCCTCTTCGAGCGCGGGATGATCTGCCGCCTCGACGACCGCGCCGAGCCGATCGTCCAGATCGCCCCGCCGCTCGTCGCCGACATGGCGCTCTTCGAGGAGATCACGGAGATCCTGCGCGACGGCCTCGACGCCACGCGGCCGAGCGGCTCGAGCGCGGGCATCGCCGGCGCGAGCTCGCGCGCCTAGCGGCGGATCAGTGCGTCTGCCGCGATCGCTGCCCGCCGGGCTCGCGATCAGCGGGTTCACCTCGATCAGGCTGAAGCTCTTCCTCGAGCAGCAGCTCGCCGATCCGCGATGCCGCGTCGCGACCGCGGCGATGTCGACCGCGGCTGTGCCGCGGCCGCCGTGGAGGAGCGGCGCGCCGCGCAGTTCGCCGAGCGCGCGCTCGACTGCGCTCGGGTGACGCGGGGAGGGGGATCGACGGCGACGTCGCCGAGCGCCTCCGTCCAGATGCCGCCGAGGCCGATCACGAGCGCGGGGACGACCGCGTCGGCCCGGCGGCGACGATCAGCTCGACGCCGCCCGGCGGCGCCATTGCCTCGACCAGAAGCTCGGCTCCCTCGGCTTCCGGCAGCGCGAGCATGCGCTCGGCCTCGCGCGTCGAGCGTCTGCCTCGTCGGCGATGCCGAGCGCGATCGCGCCGATGTCGGACTTGTGCTGGATCGTCGGGCCGGAGAGCTTGAGCGCGACTGGCCACCCGAGCTCGCCGTCGCGGCGCGGACGCACTCCTCGGCGCTTCGCGCCGCTGCGGCCCTCGGGACGCGGCACGCCGGCGTCGCGAAGGAGCGCCTTCGACTGCGGCCTCGCCGAGCCACGCGCCTCGGCTTGTCGCTCGGCACACGCGGCCGCGCCGGCGATCTCGCGCAGCCGCTCGGGGCTCGCCGGCGCGCGCCGCAGCTCGCGCGCGCAGAGGATCGCGGTCGAGACGCCCGCGACCGAGGCGATGCCGTGCGCCGCGAGCTCGCGCGCGATCGTCTCGTCGATCAGCTCGGGCAGCGTCGAGGCCAGGAGGGGCGCGGCGTCGGCGCGGTCGAGGCCCTGCGGCGATCCCGGCGCGATGGGCGATCCAGGACGGCTCGGAGTCGGCGGGCAGCTCTTGCGGCGTGTCGTGGATGACCAGCACCTGGTCGATGCCGGGGTCGGACCCCGCCGTCTCGACGATCTCGGCCAGGAGCGCGCGTCTCGCGCCCAGATGAGCGGCGTGTAGTCGAGCGGGTTGGCGACCGTCGCCGCGTCGGGAAGGAGCTCGCGGAGCTTCGCCGTGGTCGCCTCGGCGAGCGGCGGCAGCTCGACGCCGAGGCGCTCGGCCTCGTCGGCGGCGATGCCGGAGTCGCCGCCCGAGCAGGTGAGGATCGCGAGGCCCCCGTCGCCGCGCGGCCGGGCGCGCGGCTCGGCGAGAACGCGCGCCAGCTCGAGCAGCTCGTGCGGGTTGCTGCGCCCACGATGCCGCCCGCCTCCTCGATCAGCGCGCGGAAGACTCGCTCGTCGCCGGCGAGCGCGCCGGTGTGGGCGGCGGCGGCGGCCGCGCCGGCCTCGGACGAGCCACCTTGAGCACCGCGACGCCGATCCCGCGCTCGGCGCAGCACGCGAGCGCCTCGGCGAGCTTCGCGCCGTCGCCGTCGGACTCGAGGAACATCGCGACCGAGCCGACGCCGTCGCGCTCGCAAAGAGCGCAAGCAGCCAGTCGGCCGGGTCGCAAACGGCGCCGTTGCCGGTCGAGATCACCGTGTGGAAGTTGATCCCGCGACGCGAGCTCGAGCGCGTTCACGGCGACGTTTCCGCTCTGGGAGATCATCGCCACGGGCCCGGCGGGCATGTGGCTGGACCGCGTCGCCCCAGATCGCGGTGTTTCGCGCGAAGGAGACGATCCCGTTCCCGTTCGGCCCGCAGACGGGAAACGCGCGCGCGAGTGCGGTCTCGCGAAGCTCGCGCTCGAGCTCGCGGCCCGCCTCGATCTCGCCGAAGCCGGCCGAGATCACGACCGCGCCACCGCAGCCGGCGTCGGCCGCCGACGCGACCGTCGACGGACACGTGCTGCGGCGGGCACCGCGATCGCGACCGCGTCGGCGGGCTCGGGCAGCTCGGCGAGCGAGCGGGAAGCACTGGACGTCCCGGATCCGCTCGCGCCGCGGGTTGACGCCCCAGACGGGACCGTCGAAGCCGAGGCGCTCGAGGTTGCGGAGGATGATGTCGCCGTAGGCGCTGGGCCGGTCAGTCGCCCCGACGACCGCGATGGAACGGGGCTCGAGCAGTCGGTCGAGCTCCATCGAGATACCTACGCATCAGTGGAGCATCCGCTCGACGCCGCGGCGCTCGAGGCCGCGGGTGACGATCAGGCGCTGGATCTCGGAGGTGCCCTCCCAGATCCGGTCGACGCGGAGCTCGCGCAGGAAGCGCTCGGCGACGTTCGAGCGCAGGTAGCCGCGCCCGCCGAACGCCTGGACGCAACGATCGGCGCAGACCCACGCGCGCTCTGACGCGAAGAGCTTCGCCATCGAGGCCTTGTTGTGGACGAGCTTGAGGTCGGCGCCGCGATCGGAGAGCTTCGGCGACCTGGAAGGTCAGAAGGCGCGCCGCGGCGGCGTCGGCCGCCGAGTCGGCGAGCGGGAACGAGACGCCCTGGTAGTCGAGGATGCGGCTGCCGCCCTGCTCGCGGCCGGCTGCCCACGCGACCGTCTCGTCGAGGAGACGCCACATCGCCCCGACGCAGCGGGCGGCGATGCCCAGGCGCTCCTCCATGAACCAGGCGCGCTGGAGGTCCTTGCCCTCGCCGACGCCGCCGATCACCGCGTCCTCGGCCGAGCTCGACGTCGGTGAAGAGGAAGGTGGGGTGGCCGTCGGGGTAGGAGTGGGTGAACGCCGGGTCGTCGATCATCTCGACGCCGGCGGCGTCGGCGTCGACGGCGAAGAGCGTCGGCAGCTTGTGGTCGCCGTCGATCACGTTCGCCATCACGACCAGGACCGCGGCGACGTCGCCGGTCGTGACGAACCACTTCTCGCCGTTCAGGCGAAAGCCGTCCGCCGTCGCGCTCGGCGGTGGCGGCGATCCGGCTGGGGTCCGAGCCGGCGTCGCGCTCGGTCACCGCGTAGGCGTCGCGGATCTCGCCGCGAAGGGCGGGGAGGAGGTAGCGCTCGATCTGCGCGTCGCGAGGCGTGATGCCAGACGTTGTAGGCGTTGGGGATGTGCCAGTGGATCGCGTTCGTCGAGCGGCCGAACTGCTCTTCGACGAGCGCCCACTCGAAGTGTCGACCAGCCCTGGCCGCCGTGCTCGGGCTTGTGGAGCCCGCCGACGAGGCCGGCGTCGACCGCCTCGGACTTCACGTGGTCGATCGCGTCCTGGGGCAGGCGGCCGTGGCAGGCGCTCGGCCTCCTCCTCGAGGGGGAAGAGCACGTCCTCGACGAACCGCCGCGAGCGCGCCTGGATGTCGCGGGCGCGATCGGTGAGCTCGAAGGGCGTCTCCTCGACCGCGCTCCATGACCGTGCTTGCCTCCATCGGCCGAGACACTCTAACATGAGATTGCGCAATTGACTACAAGATCAACACCACCGTGGCCAACGTCCAGCACCCCTATAGGGGGTGTCGGACGTTTCGTCCTGACGGCCCGCTGCCGCTTGATCCGCGCGAGGTCGCGCTGACGCTGAAGCCCGTCGCGCGGGCGACGATGCTCCCGCCCGCCGCGTTCTGCGATCCCGCCGTCCTCGCCTGGGAGATCGGAGCATCTCTACGGCGGCTGGGTCTGCCTGGGCCACGCCTCCGCTGGTCGCCGAGCCGGGCGCTACCTGATGCGCGAGATCGGCGAGACCAGCGTCTTCGCGCTCGCCGGCGAGGACGGCGTCGCCGCGCGTCTTCCTCAACACCTGCCGCCACCGCGGCTCGCGCCTGGTCGAGGAGGCCGAGGGCCAGGTCCGCCGCCGCATCCAGTGCCCGTACCACGCCTGGTCGTACGGGCTCGACGGCAGCCTCGCCGCCGCGCCGCACATGGACGCGGTCGAGGACTTCGACCGCTCGTGCTTTGGCCTGATCGAGGTCAGAAGCGCCGTCGTCTCGGGCCTCCTCTTCGGCGATCTGAGCGGCGAGGCGCCCGATCCCGGTCGAGCACGTCGGCGACCTCGGCGACGCGCCTCGCCGGCTGGCGGCTCTCGGACCTGCGGCGCGCCGGCTCGCGCGACGTACGAGGTCGAGGCGAACTGGAAGGCGATCGCCGAGAACTACAACGAGTGCCTCCACTGCCCCGGCGTCCACCCGGAGCTGAACGCGCTCTCCGACTACCGGAGCGGCAACTCGCAGTCCGGGCCGGGCGCCTGGTGCGGCGGCTCGATGGCGCTGAACGAGGGCGCCGAGACGATGGGCCGGAACGGCCACGCGCAGCGCCCGCCGATCACCGGGCTCGACCCGGCCGAGCACGCGTCCGTCTACTACTTCGCGCTCTTTCCCGAACGCGCTCATCTCGCTCCACCCCGACTACGTGATGCTCCACACCCTGTGGCCGCGCGCGGTCGACCGCACCGACGTGATCTGCGAGTGGTACTTCGAGCCCGAGACGATCGAGGTCGACGGCTTCGACCCCTCCGACGCGATCGACTTCTGGGACCAGGTGAACCGCGAGGACTGGCGCGTCTGCGAGCTGACGCAGAAGGGCGTTCGGGCGCGCGGCTACGTCGCCGGGCGCTACTCGGCCGACGAGGGCGACGTCCACGCCTTCGACGCGATGGTTGCCGAGCGCTACATGGAGGCGCTTCGAGCGCGAGCTGAGGTGAGAGCGTGTCCGCCGTGGCCACAGAAACCGCCGACCGGATCCTCGACGCAGCCTGCGAGATCATCGCCGAGGAGGGGATCGACGAGGTCCGGATCGCGCGCGTCGCGACGCGAGCCCGGGCGTCGAGCGGCCTCGTCCACCACTACTTCTCGACCCGCGAAGAGCTCCTCGAGCAGGCGCTCGTCCACTCGTTCGAGCGCGCGGGCGACGACCGCTTCGGCGACGAGTCCGACTCGCGGCCCGGCGTCGGCGACCGAGACCTTCGGCCTCGCGATCCGCGAGTGCCTGCCGTTCCCCGGCGAGTCCGAGCGCGAGTGGGTCCTGTGGGTCGAGCTCTGGCTCCGCGCCGTGCGCGAGCCGGGCCTGCGGCGCGGTCGCGGCCGCGCTCTATGAGCGCTACCGCAGGTGGCTCGCGGCGATGATCCGCGCCGGCGTCGAGAGCGGCGAGTTCACGCTGAGCGGCGACGCCGAGGAGATCGCCGACGTCGCGATGGCGCTGCTCGACGGCGCGGGCATCCGCGCGATGGTCGCCGACCCGGCGATGGACGTCGAGGCGGCGCCGCGGTCGCTCGTCGCCCGGCACGCTCGCGCCGCTCTCGGGAGTCAAGCCGGAGGCCTTGGCGTGACGCTCAATTGCGGGCTCAGAGGGCGTCGGAGTAGCGTGAATCGCCGAGTGACCATCATCGATCTCGGCGCACCATTCACCCGGCGGCAGGCGCTGCGGGCGGCAGCGGTCGGCGCGCTCGGCGCCTACGGCCTCTCGGGCTGCACGGTCTCGCGTCGAGCTCGACACGCCCGAGGGCGGCGTCTCGGTCAAGCCCGAGGTGGACGGCGACCTCCTGATCTACAACTGGGCGCAGTACATGGACCCCGAGCTCAAGAAGGGCTTCGCGGAGGAGTACGGCGTCGAGGTCAACGAGGTGAACTTCGACAACCTCGAGGCGATGGTCACCAAGCTCCGGGCGGGCGGCCAGTACGACATGATCTGGCCGACGCCCGAGTACGCGTACCGCCTGAACGCGGAGGGCCTCCTCGCGCACTTCGACCGCTCCGATCTCAAGAACGCCGACGGCATCTCGTCCGTTCTACGACTCGGGCTGGTGGGACCCGAACTCCGAGTTCTCGGTGCCCTACGCGTACTACACGACCGGCATCTGCTGGCGCGACGACGAGGTCTCGGGCATGACCGGCTCGTGGAACGACCTCACGAACCCCGACGGCGAGGGGCGCATGTTCATCCTCGACGACTACCAGGAGGCGATCGGCGAGGCGAACCTGATCAACGGCTGGGACCTCAACACGGCCGACCCGAACGAGCTCGAGATCTCGAAGGAGACGCTGCTGGAGCAAAAGGAGTTCGCGCGCGGGCATCTCGACCAACTCGACGCAGAACCTGGTGAACGGCACCGCGGCGATCCACCAGGCGTGGAACGGCGACATCGTGAACGTCAGAAACCAGGTGGACAACCCCGAGGTCTTCAGCTACGAGACCTGCGAGGAGGGTGTCCCGGTCGGCACCGACCTGATGTGCATCCCCGTCACGTGCGCGGAGCCCGGGCACGGCGATGCTCTTCATCGACTGGATCCTCGAGCCGGAGAACGCTGCGCAGAACGTGCATGTGGAACGGCTATCCCCAGCCGCACGAGGGCGGCGCGCGAGGCGTTCGCCGAGCTCGTCAAGGAGGAGCCGTCGATCGACGTCGACCTGAATCAGCTCGGCGACAGCGGCCTCGAGTACCGGCTGGACGATGCCGACGACCGCGCGCTCTGGAGCCAGATCTGGACCGAGGTGAAGGCGACGTGACCGCGCGCGACGCGCGGGTTTCTGGTCGCGCTTCCTCGCTGCCCGGCGGCCTCTGGCTCCTCCTCCTCTTCGCGATCCCGCTCACGCTCGTCCTGGCGCTCTCGTTCGGCTTCACCGACGACCTCGGCCGCGCCGTGTACGCGTTCGAGCTCGACAACTACGCGGACGCCTTCGACCCGCTCTACATCCCGGTGCTCCTGCGCTCGGTCGGCTTCGCGCTCGCGACCGTCGCGCTCTGCCTCGCTCCTGGGCTATCCGATCGCCTACTACATCGCCCGCTACGGAGGCTCGAAGAAGCACATCCTGATCGCGCTTCTGGTGATCCCGTTCTTCGTCAACTACCTCGTCCGCACCTACGCGTGGGTGGCGCTCCTCGCCGACGAGGGACTCGTCAACTCGGCGCTCGGCTCGCTCAGCATCTCGGAGACGGGCCTCCAGCTCATCAACACGCCCTACGCGGTGATCGGCGGCCTCGTCTACGGCTACCTCGTCTTCATGATCCTGCCGATCTACGCCTCGCTCGAGCGCATGGACCCGTCGCTGATCGAGGCGGGCAAGGACCTCTTCGGCCGGCCGTTCCAGACCTTCATCCACGTCACCCTGCCGCAGACGAAGCAGGGGATCCTGGCCGGCTGCGTCCTGGTCTTCCTGCCCGCGGTCGGCGACTTCGTCTCGGCCCAGCTCCTGGGCGGGCCCGACACCTACATGGTCGGCAACCTGATCCAGGACCAGTTCTTCACCGCGAACAACTGGCCGTTCGGCTCGGCGCTGACCGTGGTGATGATGATCTTCCTCGTCGTTCTGGATGGTGGGCTACCTGCGCTCGGCCGCCCGCGAGGCCCGCGACCCGGTGGGCGCCTGAGGCCGATGGCCTTCGACCGCCCCGGTTCCTGCGCGTCTACTCGTTCTTCGTCTACGCGTTCCTCTTCCTGCCGATCGCGGTCGTCGTCCTCTTCTCGTTCAACTCGGTCAAGTCGCTCCAGTCGTTCCAGGGCTTCTCGCTCCAGTGGTACGAGGAGTTCTTGAACGACTCGACCGCTTCGCGAGTCGCTCTTCGTCTCGCTCGAGATCGCGCTGATCACGATGATCGTCGCGACGCTCCTGGGCACGGCGCTCGCGATCGGCCTCGTTCGCGCCCGCACGCGCTGGAGCCCGGCGGCGAACGTCCTGATGCTGATCCCGCTCGTCACGCCCGAGATCGTCGCGGGCATCTCGGCGCTCATCATCTTCAGCCAGCTGGGCATCCAGCTCTCGTTCTGGACGATCGTGATCGCGCACATCACGTTCTCGATCTCCTACGTGACGATCGTGGTGCGCGGGCGCCTTGCCTCGATGGGCGACGAGGTCGAGCAGGCAGCGATGGACCTGGGCGCGACCCGCTTCGGCGCCGTCCGCCTGGTGCTCGTTGCCCGAGCTGTGGCCGGCCGTCGTCGCGGCCGGGCCTCCTCGTCTTCGCGCTCTCGTTCGACGACTTCGTGATCTCGTTCTTCACCACGGGCGAGGACGTCCAGCCGCTGCCCGTGCGCATCTGGTCGGCGATCCGCTTCGGCGTCTCGCCGACGATCAACGCGATCGGGACGCTGATGATGGTCGTCTCGATCACGGCCGTCATCGCCGCGGTCCTGATCCCGCGGTTCTTCGGGCGCAAGGAGAGCGGCCTCAAGGTGCTGACCGGACAGGAGGGAGGATAGAGTGGTCGACGCGATCACGATCGAGGGGTCTCGAAGCGCTTCGGCGACTTCACCGCCGTCGACAACATCGACCTCTCGATCCCGAAGGGCGAGTTCTTCAGCCTGCTCGGGCCCTCGGGCTGCGGCAAGACGACGACGCTGCGGATGCTCGCCGGCTTCGAGGTGCCCGACCGAGGGCCGCATCCTGCTCGAGGGCGAGCCGGTCGAGGACGTGCCGCCGTACGAGCGAAACGTGAACATGGTCTTCCAGAGCTACGCGCTCTTCGGCCACCTCGACGTCGCCGGCAACGTCGCCTTCGGCCTCAAGCGAAAGAAGCGCCCGAAGGACGAGATCGACGCAGCGCGTCGCCGACGCGCTCGAGCTGGTCGGGCCTGGCCGACCGGGCGCACGACCGGCCGAACAAGCTCTCGGGCGGCCAGCGCCAGCGCGTTGCCCTCGCGCGCGCGCTCGTCAACCGCCCGGCGGTGCTTGCTCCTGGACGAGCCGCTCGGCGCGCTCGACCTGAAGCTCCGCCGCCAGATGCAGGTCGAGCTGAAGCAGATCCAGCGCGAGGTCGGGATCACGTTCGTCTACGTGACCCACGACCAGGAGGAGGCGCTTTCGATGTCCGACCGGATCGCGGTCATGTCGGGCGGGCGGATCGCCCAGTGCGGCCCGCCGGAGGACATCTACGAGCACCCCACCGGAGAGTTCGTCGCGGGCTTCATCGGCATCTCGAACCTGATCGAGGGCGGGTCGACGGGCGACGGCGCGGTCAAGATCGCAACCGGGCAGAGCGTTCGCGGCGCCGGTTCCCGCCGGATTGCGGCGCCGGGCGACACGGTGCAGATCTCGGTCCGGCCCGAGAAGATCGCGATCGACGATGAGGTCGAGGACGGCATGGTGAGCGTCGAGGGGACGATCGAGGGCCGCGTCTACCTCGGCGTCTCGACGCAGATCACCGTCGGCCTCGGCAACGGCGCTCGGCTCGTCGCGCTCGAGCAGGCGACCTACCGCGCCTCGGCCGACGACCGCTGGGAGCCGGGGATGACGATCCGGGTGGGCTGGCACCCGGAGAACTCGATCGTCCTGCGCTAACCGGCGATGCAAACGTCCCAATTGGCCTCGCATAGAGGGCCACGTCGGACGTTTGACCTCGTCAGAGCCTGAGCGTCCAGTGGTTGCAGAGGAACGGCTCGTTCTTGTAGGTGACCTCCTCAGAGCCTTGCAGCTCGAACCCGGCCCGGGCGCAAAGCGCGTTCGACGCGGCTGTTCGAAGCGCCGGGATAAGCGTGGATCACGGGGAAGCGCGCGTCTGCCCGGGCGCGGTTGAGCATCGTTGCCAGCGCCTCCGTCGCGATTCCTTCGCCCTGGCGCTCGGGAACGACCATCCATCCGACCTCGTGCTCTGCGCGGTCGTCGATCTCGTGCGGCCAGACCCCGATTACGCCGACCGGCTCGCCCGCTGACTCGATCACGAACCACCAGTCGCCGCCCTCGACGGTGCGAAGGCGCCGGGCGTGGATCTCCGGGATGGCGTCGGGCGTGACCGCCCCGCCAAGCTCGGCCATGACGATCGGATCCGTCTCGAGCCGCTCGGTGAACGACGCGTCCGGCATCGGTGTATGTGCGCAGCTCCATCAGCCCGCGCGGGCGGCGATCGCGCGCGCGAGCCGGCCCGCGCCGTCCGGGAACTGGTCGAAGTAGAGGTTGGGCTCGACCGCTTCGAGCTCGAGCAGGACCGGCGCGCCATCGGCGTCGCGCAGCATGTCGACCCGCGCGTAGAGCGGCAGGTAGCCGAAGCGCTCGGTGACGTGGCGAGACGATCCGCTCGGCGAGCTCGCAGCTCGTCCGGCTCGTAGGTGCCTGCGAGGACCAGCTCGGGGTCGTACATCGCCTCGGCGACCATCAGGTCGGTCGTCGCGCGACGGGCGCGACCTCGTCGGGCTGAAGCACCGCGCGCTTGCGCAGCGAGTGGCTGAACTCGCCGTCGATGAAGACGAGCGCGGTCTCGCCCATGCTCGTCGACCGACGGCTGAAAGGGCTGGACCATCGCGGTCCGGCCGCTGTCGTGAATCGTCTCGATCGAGCGCGCGCGCCTCGTCGTGAACGGCCGGCGTGAAGCGCCCCGTGTCGCGAGCCCCGGCCGAGACCGAGGGCTTGACGACACCTCGCGCTCGTCGCCTTGCCATTCCTCGCCCGGGGCGACAAACGTCGTCTCGACGACCGGCAGGCCCGCCGCTTCGAGGTCGCCCATGTAGGACTTGTCGGAGTTCCAGCGCAGGAGTGTCGCCGAGTTGTGGAGGTTCGGGCCCGCCGCCTCGGCCCAGGCGACGAACTCGTCGCGGCGGTAGCTGTAGTCCCACGGCGAGCGGACGCCGACGGCGTCGAAGCCGGCCCAGTCGATGCTCGGTGTCCCACGGCTCGTAGGTGACCTCGGCGCCCAGGGCGCGGAGCTCGTCGATCGACCAGCTGGTCGTCGGTGAACTGGTCCGGCATGACCGAGCAGGTCGCGAGCGCGATCCGCATCGCGCCGAGGCTAGAGCGCCCGCTGCGTGCGCCTAGACTCGGCGCGCATGGTCCTCACGGCCTCGATCGTCGGCCTCTTCATCCTGCCGAGCCCCTGGAACGTGATCCTGTTCGGCCTCGCCGTGTTCTTCGAGATCGGCGAGATCTTCCTGTGGATCCGCTTCCTCGAGCGCTACCGCGTGCGCGGCGGTGCCGAGGGGATGATCGGCGAGCGAGCGACCGTGATCGAGGCGTGCGACCCGGACGGCCTCGTGCGGGTCCGCGGCGAGGTGTGGAAGGCGACGGCCGACGGCGCGGAGCCGCTCGCCGAGGGCGAGCGAGCCACGGTCGTCTCGGTCGACGTTGAGGGCCTCGACCGGTCAGGGTCGTGACGTGAGCAGCGTTGACCGAATTGCCACATCGCGGCCGCCGCAAGGGTGTACAAGCTGTGGTGATGAAGACGGATCTCAGAGCGGGGTGTTGGGCTCCTGTGCGTCTGCGCGCTCGTTCTCGCCGCTCCCGCGCTCGCCAAGGTCCTCAAGGGCACGCAGCGGCGACGACAAGCTGATCGGCTCGAAGAACGGCGACAAGCTGATCGGCAAGGGCGGCGACGACATCCTGCGCTCGGGCGAGGGCGGTGACCTCGTCGATCGGCGGCGCGGGCGACGACTTCATCAAGAGCGGCACAGGCGTTCGACGAGATCCGCGCCGGCAAGGGCGACGACGAGATCCACGCCCGCGATGGCAACGCCGGACCAGATCGACTGCGGGCCGCGGCGAGGACACGGTGCTCGCCGACCAGATCGAGGACGGCGTCTTCGACTGCGAGAACGTGGAGGTGCTGGACCAGATGATGCGACGACCGGCGGACCATTCGGACTTCTTCGAGCGGGGCGAGCTCTCCGACCCCGAGACTCTCGAGCGCGAGATGGCGCGAGACCCGGAGGGCACGCTTCGGCGCCGGGACTTCCTCGCCAAGACCGCTGCCGCGGCCGGCGGCGCTGGCGCTCGCGAGCTACCTGCCTGCGGACGAGCTGATCGCCGAGGCGGCGCGCCGCACCGCCCAGCGCAAGCTGCCGAGCCCGCAGAACTGCCGATCGACACCTTCGTCGTCCTGATGATGGAGAACCGCTCGTTCGACCACTACTTCGGCTGGCACCCGGATGCCGACGCGAAGGCCGAGGGCCTCACGTATCCCGACGCCGAGGGCAACCAGATCGAGACCTACCGCCTCACGCCCGGACTTCCAGGGCTGCGAGCATCCCGATCCCGACCACGGCTGGACCGGCGGGCGCTGGCAGTGGAACGGCGGCAAGAACGACCGCTTCGTCACCGGCAACGAGGACCTGGCATCGTCAGCGACGAGTTCGCGATCGGCTACTACCTCGAAGGAGGACGTGCCGTTCATCCCGCACGCGGCGGACGAGCTACACGCTCTATGACCGCTGGTTCTGCTCGATCATGGCCTCGACCTATCCGAACCGCCACTACCAGTGGGGCGCTCAGAACGGCGGCCAGAAGTCGAACCTCTTCCCGTTCGAGGTCCCGGGGCAGGAGACGGGCTTTACCTGGGAGACGATCGTCGACCGCGCCGAGGCGAACGGGGTCTCGTTCGGCTACTACAACTCGGACCTGCCGTTCTCGGCGCTCTACGGCCAGCGCGGCGTCGCGATGGACACGCCCGATCGAGCAGTTCTACGCCGACGCGGCTCGCCGGCACCCTGCCGCAAATCGCTTCGTCGACCCGCCGTTCAAGAACGGCGGCGGCGGCGACGGCCTGTCGGCCGACGAGCACCCGCACGGCGACATCCGCCTCGGCCAGGCGTTCATGTCGGACGTCGCGCAACGCCTTCATCGAGTCGCCGCACTACGAGCGCGGGGCGATGTTCATCAACTACGACGAGTGGGGCGGCTTCTTCGACCACGTGACGCCGCCGTTCGTGCCCGACGACCGCGAGAACCGCGCGGACCTCGTTCAACGACTGGGGCTTCACCGGCTTCCGCATCCCGGGCGTCGCGATCTCGCCCGTTCACCCGCGGCGGCGGGGTCAGCCACATGCCCGTGACCCACGAGTCGATCCTGAAGCTCATCTCCTACAAGTTCGGCTTCGGCCACCTGAACATGCGCCATCGCTTCGCGTCGAACATCGGGCGCAGCTTCAACTTCAAGAAGACCGACATCGAGCCGCCCGGAGCTGCCGATGTACGAGTTCCTCGAGGCGCAGACGTGCCGCGTGCTCGGCGCAGGGCGCGGAGCGCCCGAAGCCGCACGACATGGTCGGCGCTCGAGACGCTCGGGCTACCTGGACTCGCTCGGCTACGAGGTGCCGGACGCGACGCTCGACCAGATCTTCCGCTACCCGGACAAGGTGAAGAAGGCGCTCGAAGAGGGCAACCGCAAGGCCGCCGCCCTCGGCCGCTGAGGCCCCAGGCACCAACGTCCCACGCGACCCTCTATACGAGGCCAATTGGGACGTTTCGCCCCTTTAGCGTTCGTCTGAGCCCGTGGCGGGCGTGATCGCCTTGCTGCCGCCCGAGAGGGCGCGGCGGACGACGCGACGGCATCACGACTCGCGACGCAGCCGCCAGCGCGTACGGCGCGCGGCACGTAGCGCTCGGCCTTGCCGCCGGGGCCGGCGTCCATGATCGCCTCGGCGACCTTGTCGGGCGTCGAGACGATCCAGCGCGTGTGCGGCTTGTCGACGAGCTCCTTCTGCGGAAAGCCCTCGGTGGTGACGAAGCCGGGAAGGACCATGCCGACGTGCACGCCGTGCTCGCGCTCCTCGAGATGGAGCGCGTCCGTCCAGCCGGCGAGAGCGAACTTCGACGCCGAGTAGGCGCCGGAGTTGCGCGCGCGAGACCCGGCCGGCGGTCGAGGCGACGTTCACGATCGAGCTCGGCGCCGAGCGCCGGAGGATGGGGAGGAGGGCCTCGGTCAGGCGTGCGACCGAGTCGAAGTTGAGCTTCATGTGGCGCTCGAGGTTCTCCCAGCCCGTCTCGCCGAACCTGCCCGCGCCACGCCGCGCCCGCGTTGTTCACCAGGAGGTCGAGCCGCCCGTGCTCGGCCTCGACCCGCTCGGCGACCTTCGCCGGCGCGTCGTCGTCGGTGAGGTCGACCGCGATCACCGTCGCGCCGCCGATCTCGGCGGCCAGGGCATCGAGGCGGTCCTGGCGGCGCGCGACCAGGATGAGCTTCGCGCCCGGCTCGCGGGCGATCCGCTTGGCGGTCGCTTCGCCGATACCGCTGGAAGCGCCTGTCACGAGTGCGATCACGCGCGCGGAAGCTAGCCGAACGCGCCGCTGGTAAATTCCGACGCTCGGGCGCTTAGCTCAGTTGGGAGAGCGCCGCCTCGACAAGGCGGAGGTCACTGGTTCGAGCCCAGTAGTGCCCATCTCGTGAGCCGCGTTCGACGCGCCACCCCGACGACGCGCCCGACGTGGCGCGGCTGCTTCACGACTTCAACACCGAGTACGACGACTTCACGCCCGGCGTCGAGGTGCTGACCGGAACGCGCGCGAGATGCTCGACGCGGGCGACATGGTCGTGCTCCTCGCCGGCGACGGGCCGGACGGCCTCGCCGAGCTTCGCTTTCGCAAGTCCGTCTGGACGGCGAAGCTCGACTGCCTATCTCGAGGAGCTCTACGTGGTCCCGGACCTGCGTGGGCAGGGGATCGGCCGCAAGCTCCTGCGCGAGGCGATGGACGTTGCGCGCGCCGAGGGTGCGCACGCATATGGAGCTCGGCACGAGCGAGGACGACGAGGCGGCGCGTCGCGCTTTACGAGAGCGAGGGCTTCACGAACCACGAGGGCCGCGGCTCGGGCCCGCTGATGCTCTTCTACGAGCGCGAGCTCTAGACGCTTCGAGGCGCGGCTGCCAATCGGATGCGCTTGAGCGTCCGCCGAAGGGGTAAGGATGAGCGCATCCCGCTCAGTCCAAGGAAGGAGAGCACATGTACATCGGACTCGGAGCCCTGCTCCTGATCATCATCATCATCATTCTCGTCACCTAGAACACAGGAGATCGCATGTACATCGGACTCGGCACCCTGCTCCTGATCATCATCATCATCATTCTCGTCACGTGACCCGGAGGCGCGTCGCCCCCGGCGCCGGGCCTGGCGCGTCGGCTTTAGGCTCGCCGCCCGATGCTCGGCACCTACGTCTCGCTGGCGCTCATCCTGGGGGCCTCGTTCGTCGTCGGGCAGGCGATCTTCTGCCTGTGCGGCCACCGCGAGCGCTCGCCCCTCGCCCCGGCCGTCGGCCTCGGCCTGCTCTGCGCCGTCGCCTGGCTCGCGACCGACCTCGCCGGCTCGGCCTGGGCCGGGCCTGGGCGCCGTCGCCGTGCTGACGCTCGTCGGCGCGACGGCGCTTCGCTTCGAGCCCGCCGACCGGGGAGACTCGAGGGCGCGTGCCCGCCGCTGGTCGGCGCGGTCGTCCTCGGGTCGCTGCCGTTCGTGGTCGAGATGCGGTTCGGGATCCTCGGCACCTCGCTCAACCCCGACATGTCGCAGCACCTCTTCGCGACGGACCGCCTCGTCGAGCGGCGGAGAGGAGCGGCTGATCGCCGAGGGGTATCCGCTCGGCCCGCACGCTCTCGTTGCCTCGGTCGCGAAGCTGGGGCCGTCACTCGTCCACGGCGTTCGGCGGGCTCACGCTGGCGACCGTCGTCGCCGCAACGCTCGCGCCGCTCGGCGCTGCTCGAGTGGCCTCGAGACGCCGCGGCGAATCGGCGCGGCGCTCCTCGTCGGCGTGGCCTACCTGGCGGCGTCGTACTTCATCCAGGGCGCCTTCAAGGAGACGATGCAGGCGCTGTTCGTGCTGGCGTTCGCGATCGGGCTCGCCGAGCTGGCGCAGGCGAACGGCGCGCCCGAGGCACCGCGCCTCAAGCGCTGGGGCCGCCTCAAGGCCGTCCCGCTCGCGGCTGCTCGCCGATCGGCTCGCTCTACGCCTACAGCTTTCCCGGGCCTGACGTGGCTCGTCGGCACGCTCGGGGTCTTCGCGGTCGCCGAGATCGTTCGCGCCCGGCGGCTCTACGCCGATCCGCGACGCGCTGGTCCCGGCGCTCGATCGCCGTCGCGGCCGTCGCTCGTCGCGGCCGCGCCCGAGATCCCGCGCATGATCGACTTCGCGAGCTTCGAGACCTTCGACCCGAGCGGCGCGGGCCTCGGCAACCTCTTCAACCCGATCTCGCCGATCGAGGCGCTCGGCATCTGGCCGTCCGGCGACTTCCGGCTCGATCCCGGGCGCCGGCTTCGCGCCGGCGTTCGCCTTCTACCTCGGCGGCGCTGATCGGCGCGCTCGCGCTCGGGCTCGGGCTGGTGCGCGCGCTTCGGGCGGGCGAGACGGCGCTCGTCGTCGGCGGTCGCGGCCGGCGGCGCTCCTCTACGTCTACGCGCTCGTCGGCGGCACGCCCTACCAGGAGGCGAAGGCGCTCGCGATCGTCGCGCCGGTCGCGATGCTGATCGCGGTGCGCGGCTGCCTCGAGGCGACGCCGCCCGTCCACACGCTCCGCGAGCGCCCCGGCCGCGCGCTCGCCGTGCCCGCCCTCACGCTCGCCTTCGTGGTCGGCGCCGCGGGCTCGAGCGCGCTTGCCCTGGTGAACGGTCCGGTCGGCCCGTCGACCTGGACGCCGGCGCTGCTCGAGTTCTCGGCTCAGCTCGCCGAGGACGAGCCGGTCCTGGCCGTGATCGACGACGAGCTCGCCGTCGCAGAACGGCCGAGACCTGGTCACGTGGGAGCTTCGCGGGCGCGAGGTGTGCGTCATCTCCGAGGAGGAGGTCTCGCCGGAGACGGTGTCGGACAAGGCGTTCGGAGCGGTGGTCGTGATCGGCGAGCTGGACGAGCCGCTGCCGGTCGTCGGCCGGCTCGAGCGAGATCGACCGCGCACGAGTCGGACGGGCTCGAGTACGTCCTCTACCGCGCGCAAGCTCGCGGGCTCCGACCCGGGCTGCCCGTTCGTCGCCGACGGCGACCGCGCCGAGCCGCGCCGACTAGCCGCGAATAGCATCAGCGCCATGGCCGCGATCACCGTAAAGCTTCCCGACGGGACCCCGCTCGAGCTCTCGGACGGAGCGACGGGCGCCGACGCCGCTGCGGCGATCGGCCCGGGCCTCGCGAAGGCGGCGCTTGCGATCAAGGTCGACGGCGAGCTCCGCGACCTCTCGGCGCCGCTTCCCGACGGCGCCGAGATCGCGATCCTCACCGACCGCGACCCCGAGGCGCTCGCGCTCATCCGCCACGACGCCGCGCACGTCCTCGCGACCGCGGTGGTCGAGCTGTGGCCGGGCACGAAGGTCTCGATCGGCCCGGCGATCGAGAACGGCTTCTACTACGACTTCGAGTTCCCGGACGACTTCCGCCCGTCGGTCGACGACCTGCCGAAGATCGAGGAGGCGATGGCCCGCCACATCGCCGCCGACGAGGAGTTCGAGCGCACGGACGTGACGCCGGGCGAGGCGCATGGAGCGCTTCGCCGCCGAGGATCAGCCCTACAAGGTCGAGCTGATCGAGGACCTGGTGCGCGACCAGGGCGTCGAGACCGTCTCGCTCTACCGCAACGGCCCCTTCACCGACCTCTGCCTCGGCCCGCACGGCCCGACGACCAAGCGCATCAAGGCCTTCAAGCTCACCTCGGTCGCCGGCGCCTACTGGCGCGGCGACGAGAGCCGCGAACATGCTGAGCCGGATCTACGGCACCGCGTTCTTCAAGCAGGCCGACCTGGAAGAGCACGAGCGCCTCCTCGACGAGGCGCGCGAGCGCGACCACCGCCGCCTCGGCCGCGAGCTCGGCCTCTTCATGCTGCGCCCCGAGTCGCCCGGGCATGCCGTTCTGGCTGCCCCAGGGCACCGTGCTCCTGCGCCTGATCCAGGACGAGGTGGACGCGCAGCTCGAAAAGCGCGGCTACGCCGAGATCAAGACGCCGCACATCATGGACGTCGAGCTCTGGCACCGCTCGGGCCACTACGACAACTACCGCGAGAACATGTACTTCTCGGACGTGGACGAGCGCCAGTTCGCGCTCAAGCCGATGAACTGCCCCGGCGCCTGCCTCGTCTTCGGCGCCGAGCGGCGCTCGTACCGCGAGCTGCCGCTGCGCCTCGCCGAGTACGGCCACGTCTCGCGCCACGAGCGCGAGGGCGTCCTCCACGGCCTCCTGCGCGTGCGCGCGTTCACCCAGGACGACGCGCACGTCTACTGCACGCTCGACCAGGTCCGCGCCGAGGTCGACTCGATCTGCGAGTCCATCGACGAGCTCTACGCGCGCTTCGGCTTCGAAGACGTGCGGGTCGAGCTCTCGACCAAGCCCGAGAAGGCGATCGGCTCCGACGAGGACTGGGAGGCGGCCGAGAAGGCGCTCACCGAGGCGCTCGAGGGCCAGGGCCGCGAGTACGTCCTCAACCCCGGCGACGGCTCCTTCTACGGGCCCAAGATCGACTTCCACGTGACCGACGCGCTCGGCCGCTCCTGGCAGCTCGGCACCTGCCAGCTCGACTTCCAGATGCCCGAGCGCTTCGAGCTCACCTACTGGGGCGAGGACAACGCCGAGCACCGGCCGGTGATGATCCACCGTGCGCTCCTGGGCTCGATGGAGCGCTTCGCGGGGATCCTGATCGAGCACTACGCGGGGCGCTTCCCCGACTGGCTCGCGCCGGTGCAGGTCGGCGTCCTGCCCGTCGCCGACCGCCACAACGAGCGCGCGGCGCAGGTCGTCGCAGAGCTCAGCGCCTCAGGGCGTCCGCGCCCGCGTCGACGACCGCACCGAGTCGGTCGGCCGGAAGATCCGCGACGCCGAGCTCGCGAAGCTCCCCTACATGGTGATCCTGGGCGACCGCGAGGCCGAGTCGGGCGAGATCTCGGTGCGCTCGCACTGAGGACGGCGATCTGGGCGCGATGTCGGCCGAAGCGCTCGCCGAGCGGCTTCGGGCTTGACATCTCGAGAACGGCTCTATACTTCCGCGCAGATGGAGTTCCCCAACACCTCGCAGCGCCATTAACGACTTGACGCGCCGCAACAGCTTCATCTAGTGCCGGTCCCTCGACGTTTCGACCGCCGGATGCCCGAGCGGGACCAGACTCGGATCAACGAGCGCATCGGCGTTCGCGAGGTCCGCCTGGTCGACGAGGACGGCAAGCAGATCGGCGTCATCGACACCCAAGAAAGCGCTTGAGATGGCACAGGAGCGCGATCTCGACCTGGTCGAGGTCGCTCCCGACTCGCGCCCGCCCGTCGCCCGGCTCCTCGACTACTCGAAGTACAAGTACGAGCAGGAGCAGAAGGCCAAAGCGGCCCGCAAGCACCAGCAGCAGATCAACGTGCGCGAGATCAAGCTGCGTCCCGAAGATCGCCGACCACGACTACTCGACCAAGAAGGGCCACGTCGAGCGCTTCCTGCAGCGGGGCGACAAGGTGAAGGTCACGATCATGTTCCGCGGCCGCGAGCAGGCGCACCCCGAGCGAGGGCGCAACCTCCTCGCAGCGCCTCTTCGAAGACCTCGACGGGCTCGGCGTGATCGAGCAGAACCCCCTCCAGGAGGGCCGCAACATGCACATGCTGCTCGCGCCCTCGAAGGAGGCGCTCAAGCGAGCGCGACAAGGCCAAGACGGGCGAGCAGCCCGCGGTGAGCCGAGCGCTGAGGCCGTAGCCGGAGGCGGCCGAACCTCCGGACGCAGGCCGAGGTCGCCCGAGGCCGGCCTGAGCCGCGAGGAGTCGACCCCAGACGCCGAAGGCCCTCGAGCCGAGCCGAGGCGCCCGCCGAAGCCGAGCTCGATCGAGCACCGGAGTGGCCGCCCGGCGGCCGACGAGCGCCGGCGGCTCTGCTTCAATAGTCCGTTCGCCATGCCGAAGATGAAGTCCCATTCGGGCGCCAAGAAGCGCTTTCGCAAGACCGCCAGCGGCAAGCTCCGCGGCCGGCGCGCGTACTCCAGCCACATCCTGGAGAAGAAGTCGCCGAAGCGGAAGCGCCGCATGGCCAAGCCCACCGACGTCGCTCCGGCCGATACCGAGCGCGTCAACCGCCTGCTCGCGAAGAGGAAGTAGCGCATGGCCTCGCGCAACGAACGCCGTCGCTCGCAAGAAGCGCAAGAAGAAGATCCTCGACCAGGCCAAGGGCTACTACGGCCGCAAGCACTCGAGCTACCGCTTCGCGAACGAGCAGGTCATGCGCTCGGGGAACTACGCGTTCCGCGACCGCCGCCGGCGCAAGCGCGACTTCCGCCGCCTCTGGATCGTCCGCATCAACGCCGCCGCGAGGCAGGAGGGCATGAGCTACTCGCGAGCTGATGCACGGCCTGAAGCTGGCCGAGGTCGAGGTCAACCGCAAGATGCTCGCCGACCTCGCCGTGCGCGACCCCGAGGCGTTTCGACGTTTTACCGACCTAGCCCGGGAGGCCGCGGCGGCCTGAGCGAATCCTCGACCGCCGACCAGGATTCCACGGGCGCCCCAGAGGCGCCCTTTTTGTTGGCGATAACGAGAATGCACGCACTTTCGATCGACGATCACAAGCAAAGACAACGAGAAGCTGAAGCTGGTGCGAAAGCTCGCCGAGCGCAAGCACCGCGAGCGCGAGGGCCTGTTCGTCACCGAGGGCGAAGACCTGCTGGAAGCAGGTCGCTCCGCCGGGCTACGAGCCGGTCGCTACTCCTCACGCGCGAGGGCGAGGGCGTGGGCGGCGACGAAGTCGCCGCCGAGCTCCTCGACGCGGTCTCGACCCTGGGCTCAGGCACCCGCGCGATCGCCATATGGCCCCTCCCCGAGGCAAAACGTCCAACAACGTGCCCCTATAGGGGCACTAGCGTGGGACGTTTGCCTGGGGAGGGGGCGCTTTGCGTGTATCTCCACGGCGTCGGGGATCCCGGGAACGTGGGGAGCATCGTCCGCAGCGCCGGGGCGCTCGCCGACGCCTGGGTCGCGCTGGGGCCCGAGTGCGCCGACCCGTACGGCCCCAAGGCGGTCCGCGCCTCGATGGGCGCGATCTTCACCGTGCCCATCAGCGCGCTGCGACCTCGAGGAGACGCCTGCGCCCTCGCGTCTCCTTGGTTGCCCACGGAGGCGCTCCGGAGCCCGCACGCGGACGCGCGAGACCATCTGCCTCGGCTCCGAGCGCGACGGCCTGCCCGCAGGAGGTCATCGACGCGACCGACGCAACGTGGACCATTCCGATGCGCCCCGACGCCGTCGAGTCCCTGGGCGTCGCGGCCGCGGCGGCCATCGCTTTGAGCCGGATAGGGTCGAACTCGGCGAGGAATCACCATGAGCGCAGTCGATCGAATCGAAGAGCTGAGGACCGAGGGCGCTGGCGCGATCGCCGCGGCGCCCGATTCCGCCGCGCTCGAGGAGCTCCGCGTCCGCTACCTGGGCCGCAAGTCCGAGCTGACCTCGATCCTGCGCGGCATCGCCGACCTGCCCGCGGAGGAGCGCGGCCCGGTCGGCTCGGGCGCGAACAGGGCGCGCAAGGAGCTCGAGGCGGCGCTCGACGCCCGCAAGCAGCGAGCTCGAGTCCGGCGAGCTCGACGCGCGTCTCGCGCCGGACGCGATCGACGTCACGCTGCCCGGCACGCCGCCCGTGCGCGTCGGCCACATCCATCCGATCACCCGCACCCGCCGCGAGATCGAGGACATCTTCGTCGGCCTCGGCTATCGCGTCATGGACGGCCCCGAGATCGAGCACGACTTCTACAACTTCACCGCGCTCAACCATCCGCCGGGCCACCCGGCGCGGATGGTGCAGGACACCTTCTACGTCGATCCCGTCCTCGCTCGCCGACGGCGTCGTCGGCCAGGACGGCCTGCCGCCCGGCCCGCGCGACGTCCTGCTTCGCACCCACACCTCGCCCAACCAGGTCCGCGCGATGGAGACGTATCGAGCCGCCGCTCTTCGTGATCGTGCCGGGCACCGTCTATCGCCGCGACACGATGGACGCGACGCACCTGCCGATGTTCTCGCAGGTCGAGGGCCTCGCCGTGGCCGAGGACATCACGCTCGCCGACCTCGCGGGCACGCTTCAGGAGGTCGCGCGGGCGCTCTTCGGCGAGGAGCGCGAGACCCGCCTCAAGCCCGACTTCTTCCCGTTCACCGAGCCGAGCGTGCAGGTGGACGTCTCCTGCTTTCGCTGCGGCGGCTCGGGCACGCTGCCCAGCGGCGAGCGCGACGGCGTCTGCAAGGGCACCGGCTGGATCGAGATCCTCGGCGCGGGCATGGTCGACCCGAACGTCTTCGGCTTCGTCTCCGAGCACGGCTACGACCCCGAGCGCGTCCAGGGCTTCGCCTTCGGCATGGGGATCGAGCGGATCGCCTTCCTCAAGCACGGCATCCCCGACCTGCGCATGTTCTACGAGAACGACGCGCGCTTCCTGGGGCAGTTCTGACGCAGTGAGCCTAAAGGTCCCGTTACTCGTGGCTCCGCGAGTACTGCGACCCCGGCCTCTCGGCCGCGGAGCGTCGCCGACCTCCTCTCGATGCGCGCCGTCGAGGTCGAGCGCGTCTCGACCGTCGGCCCGCCGTCGGCTGATGGCTTCGTCGTCGGCCACGTCGTCTCGGCCGAGCAGCACCCGAACGCCGACCGCCTGCAGCGTCTGCGTCGTCGACGACGGCGAGGGCGAGCGCACGATCGTCTGCGGCGCGCCCAACGTCGCCGCGGGCCAGACCGTCGCGGTCGCGCTGCCCGGCGCCGTCATGCCCGGCGGTCAGAAGCTCGGCAAGGCGAAGCTCCGCGGGATCGAGTCGGCGGGGATGATCCTGGCCGAGGACGAGCTCGAGCTGGGCGACGACCACGACGGGATCATGGTCCTGGCGACGGGCGACGGCGCGCCCGCGCCTGGCACCCCGCTGTCCGAGGTCCTGCCGATCGCCGAGGAGGTGCTCGAGCTCGACCTCAACCCGAACCGCTCCGACTGCCTCGGCCTCTACGGCGTCGCGCGCGAGGTGCACGCGATCACGGGCGCGACGCTGGCGCCGCCGCCGTGGGAAGAGGACTACGAGCGCGACCGGCTCGGGCTCGGTCGACGACCTCGCGACCGTCACGCGTCGAGGTGCCCGAGCTCTGCCCGCGCTTCACCGCGCGCGCCTTCGAGGGCGTCGAGATGGGCCCGTCGCCGCTCTGGCTCCGCGCCCGCCTCATCGCCGCCGGGCAGCGGCCGATCTCGAACATCGTCGACGTCACGAACTACGTGATGCTCCTCACCGGTCAGCCGCTTCACTCCTACGACCTCGACCAGGTCGCGGGCGGCATCCTGGTCGTGCGCGCGGCCGCGGACGGCGAGAAGATCACGACGCTCGACGGAAACGAGCGCGTCCTCGACTCGGAGATGGTCCTGATCTGCGACCGCGACCGGCCCGTCCGGCGGCATCGCCGGCGTCATGGGCGGCCGCGACTCCGAGGTCTCCGACGAGACGACGCGCGTCCTGCTCGAGGCGGCGACCTGGAACGGCCCGAACATCCTGCGGACCTCGAACGAGCTCGGACTGCGCTCGGAGGCGTCGGCGCGCTTCGAGAAGCAGCTTCATCCCGAGCTTGCGATGCGCGCGCAGCGTGTCGCGTCGCAGGCTCATCTGCGAGAACTCGGGCGCCACGCTCGTGCCCGGGCACGATCGACGAGGCGACCGAGCCGCCCGCGCCGCACGTGATCGCGCTCCGCTCCGAGCGGACCGAGGCGATCCTCGGCATCCCGATCGACACCGCCGAGGCGCAGGAGAACCTGACGCGGCTCGGCTTCGGAGTCGTGCGCGAAGGCGACGACCTCCGCGCCGAGATCACGCCCGAGCGCCACTTCGACGTCACGCGCGAGATCGACCTGATCGAGGAGGTCGGGCGCCTCCACGGCCTCGACCAGCTGCCGCGGACCCTGCCCGCTCACGGCGAGCGCGGCGGGCTCAGCCGCGGCCAGGCGCTCCGCCGCCGGCTCGAGGACGCGATGCGCGACATGGGCTTCGACCAGGCGATCTCCTGGGGCCTCATCTCGCCCGAGGTGTTCGACCTCCTGCGCCTCGACGCGGACGATCCGCGCCGCAGCGCCGTGCGGGTCGCCAACCCGCTCTCCGAGGAGCTCTCGGTGATGCGGACGACGCTCCTCGGCGGCCTCCTCGACGCCGCGCGGCGGAACCTCGCGCACGGCATCGGAGCGCGCGAGCCTGTTCGAGTCGGGCCGCGCGTATCTCGCCGAGCCGCCGCCCGCCGAGGGCGCGCACCGAGGCCGGCGCCTTCCCCGGCGACATCGCCGCGCCCGACCGCGAGCCGCACCGCCTTGGCGCGATCAGCGGTCGGGCCGCTGGGCCCGGCCGCCTGGCGCGGCGACGCCCCGGCCGACGGACTTCTTCACCCTCAAGGGCGTGATCGAGGTCGCTCGCCCGCGAGCCTCGGCGCCGAGCCGGAGTTCGCGCCGGACGTATCGCAGCCGTTTCTTCATCCCGCGCGGGCGGCCTCGGTCGTCCTTCGGCGGCGTCGAGGCGGGCTGGCTCGGCGAGCTTCATCCCGCGGTCGCGGCCGAGTGGGATCTGCCGTCGGCGATCGCGTTCGAGTTCGACGTCGCGCCGCTCCTGGCCGCGGCCAGCACCGGCGACGAGGTCTACGAGGACCTCCTGACCCATCCCGCGCTCCTTCAGGACCTCGCGGTCGTCGTGCCCGAGGAGGTCCCGGCCGAGCGCGTCCGCGAGGCGGTCGCCGAGCGCCGGCGGCGAGCTCCTCCGAAGCGCCGAGATCTTCGACCTCTACCGCGGCGAGCAGGTCGGCGAGGGACAGCAAGAGCCTCGCGATCCGCCTCGAGTTCCGCGCCGCCGACCGCACCCTGACCGACGAGGAGGTCGCTCCCGTCCGCGGCGCGATCCGCGACTCCCTGGAGGGCATCGGGGGGTCGCTTCGTGGCTGAGCCGCCAAGGATCCTCGTCGCCGGCGCGACCGGCTTCGCGGGCGCGCTCGCGGCGCGCATCGTCCATCGCCATCCCGAGCTGGAGCTCGGCGCGCATCACCTCGCGCTGCGACATCGGCGCGCGCCTCGACTCGATCTACCCGCGCCACCGGGTGCCGCTGGCGCTGGAAGAGCTCGACCTCGACGACCTCGGCGGCTTCGACGGAGCGATCGTCGCCTATCCGCACGGCGCCGCGGCGCCGGTCGTCGCGGCGCTGCGCGCCGAGGACGTACCCGTCGTCGACCTCTCGGCCGACTTCCGGATCCGCGACCTCGCGACCTACGGCGAGTGGTACGGCGACCACGGCGCGCCCGAGTCTGGTCGACGACGCCGCCTACGGGCTGACCGAGCTGAACCGCGCGGCCGATCGCCGACGCGGGCGTCGTCGCCAACCCCGGCTGCTATCCGACCGCGACGCCTCCTGGCGCTCGCGCCGCTCGCGCGGGCAGGCGTCGTCAAGAGCGCCGTCGATCGACGCCAAGTCGGGCGTCTCGGGCGCCGGCAAGGGCGGCGGCGACTTCACCGAGGTCTCCGAGAACGTCAAGCCCTACGGCGTCGACGGCCACCGCCACCTGCCCGAGATCGAGCAGGAGCTCCACGCGATGGGCGCGACGGGCCCGCTCACCTTCATCCCGCACCTCCTGCCGCTCGACCAGGGGCTGCTGGCGAGCTGCTACGTCGAGCTCTCCCGGCCGCTCGACGCCGAGGAGCTCCGCGGCCTCTACGACGACCTCTACGGCATCCGAGCCGTTCGTCGAGATCGTCGCCGAGCCGCCCGGGCGTCGCCGACGTGCGCGAGTCCAACTTCTGCCGCATCCACCCGCGCCTGGAGTGGGGCGGCGAGCGCGCGATCGTCTTCGCGGCGATCGACAACCTCTGGAAGGGCGCCGCCGGGCAGGCCGTCCAGAACCTGAACCTGATGCTGGGCCTCGACGAGGCGGCGGGTCTCGAGCATGACGAGCCTCTTCGACAAGCGCTGGGTGGACCTGCCGCGGGGCGCCGAGGAGCTCGACCCATCGGTCCTCGCGCCCGGCTTCCGGGCCGGGCGCGACGCACTGCGGCCTCAAGGACGGCGGCGAGACCGACGTCGCGGTCCTCGTCTGCGACGCACCTGAGGTCGCCTCGTCCGTGCTCCTCACCCGGAACGCCGCCGCCGCCGCGCCGATCCGGGTCTGCCGCGAGCAACCTCGACGCCGGACGCCGTCCGCGCGATCGCCGTCAACTCCGGCAACGCGAACGCGGCGACGGGCGAGCAGGGCTATCGAGACGCGCTCGAGATGCAGGCGGCGACCGCGGAGGCGCTGGGCCTCGACGAACGCGAAGGTCGTGGTCGCCGAGACCGGCGTGATCGGCGTGCCGCTCGAGATCGACCTCGTCACCGACGGGCTCCGCAAGGCCGCCGGCGAGCCTTGCGCGGGACCGCGCGACCGGGTTTCACGCAGGCGATCATGACCACCGACCGCGCGCCGAAGAACGTGAGCGTCAAGGCGGGCGGCGTGACCATCTCCGCCCAGGCCAAGGGCGCCGGCATGATCCAGCCCGGCTTCGCCACCATGCTCTGCTTCGTGCAGACCGACGCGCAGATCGACGATCCCGACGCCGCGCTTCGCCGCGCCGTCGACGCGCTCGTTCGAGCGGATCACCGTCGACGGGCAGATGTCGACGAACGACACGGTCGTCCTCCAGGCGACGGGCGAGACCGAGACGCCCATGCCCGCGGGCCTCCTCGACTGCGTCCTGCTGGCCCTGGCGCTCGAGGTCGTCGCCGACGGCGAGGGCGCCGAGCGGATCGGCCGGGTCGAGGTCACCGAGGCGCCGTGACGCGGACGAGGCCGAGCGGGTGGCGCGCGCGATCGCGAACTCGCCGCTGGTGAAGACCGCGCTCACGGGCCGCGACGCCAACTGGGGCCGGATCGCTCAGGCCGCCGGCATGGCGCTCGCCGGCGAGGAGATGCCGGAGCCCGGCCCGCACTCGATCTCCTACGAAGAGCTCGGCGCCGAGACCGACGAGGCCGAGATCGGCATCGCGCTCGGGCCGCGGCGACGCGAGCGCGCACGTCTACTTCTCGGACCTCACCCACGAGTACATCCACATCAACGCGGAGTACACGACGTGAGTCCCGAGCGCCGCACCGAAGAGGGCCACGCGAGCGTCGAGACGCTGCTGGAGGCCCTGCCCTACATCCGCGAGTTCCACGGGCGCACCGTCGTGATCAAGTACGGCGGCGCCGCGATGGCCGACGAGGCGCTGATGGACGCCTTCGCGACCGACATCGTCCTCCTCAAGTACGTCGGGATGAACCCGGTCGTCGTCCACGGCGGCGGCCCGGACATCACCCGCTACATGGAGCGCCTCGGCATGGAGGTCAAGTTCCACGAGGGCCTCCGCGTCTCCGACCCCGACACGGTCGAGGTGGCGAAGATGGTGCTCCTCGGCAAGGTGAACTCGGACATCGTCAAGCGCATCAACCGCCACGGCCAGCCCGCGGTGGGCCTCTCGGGCGAGGACGGCTCGATGTTCGCGGTCCGGCCTGTCGCCAACGCCGAGCACGTCGGCAACGTGGGCGAGGTCGAGCGCGTGGACGTCGACGTCATCAACCACATCGCCGCCGACTACATCCCGGTCGTCGCCTCGGCCGCCGCCGACGCGCGCGGCAACTCCTACAACGTGAACGCCGACGCGGCCGCCGGCAAGGTCGCGGCCGCGCTTCGCGCCCACAAGGTCATGTTCCTGACCGACGTCGCGGGCTGGCTCGAGGACCCGGCGGACGAGGCGACGCTGATCTCGTCGGCGCGAGTCGACGAGGTCGAGCGCGTCCTGGGCGAGATCGAAGGCGGCATGCGCCCGAAGCTCTCGGCCTGCGTCGAGGCGATCCGCGGCGGCGTCGGCTCGGCGCAGATCGTCGACGGCCGCCAGCCGCATTCGATCCTGCTCGAGCTCTTCACCGACGAGGGCGTCGGGACGAAGATCACGCCGTGAGGCTCGTTTCGCCACCAAGTCCGCGCCTGTTGGCGCTGCGCGGGAGTGGCGCTGGTCGTGGCCGCTTCGCTCGGCGTCGCCTCGGGCGCTGAGCGAAGCGCCGCGGGCGGCCAGGACGAAGGTCATCGTCGCGACGAGCGGCAACAAGTCCGAGACGCGGAAGACCGTCCAGATCACGCGCGACTCGGACAGGAGGACGGGTGGTGATGTCGATGGATCCCGGCCAGCTGCCCGACCTCGAGGCCGGGCGATCGCCTCGACGTCACCTCAGAGCTCCAGGTGACGCTCGACTGCGTCACGGCCCGAGCCGCGGTGCTCCGGCAGCCCTACGAGTACGACGTCGACCTCGAGGCCCACCTCGTGCTCGCGCGCGGCGCCAACGCCACGGGCGGCGGCAACGCCGTGCGCCTGACCCGCGAGAAGCGCCACGTCTGCCTCGGCCGCTACCCGCACCGCGAGCACCACTGCGTGATCACCTTCACGAACGGCGGCATCGAGATCGGCCCGCAGGGGCCGCCCTGTCCGCCCGCCGAGTGCCGCATCAACGTGGTCCTCTCGCGCCCACAACCCGAAAGCGCAGGCCGGGCACCTCCTCGCCATCGGCGGCACGCCGCCGAGCGGCGAGATCTCGCAGGACCGCGGCCGGGTCAACGCGATCGTCTACCGGCCCGCGGACCAGCCGCGCCCTCGGCCCGAGACGACCGAAGAACGTCAGGACGAGCGGGCTCCCGTTCGACGAGCAGCTTCCGGGTCGTGTTCTCGAAGCGTCTCAACGGGCTCGACGCGAAGGACCAGCTCGCGGCCGAGGCGGAGTCGTTCATGGAGGTGCGCCACCTGCCGCACGACGCTCGCGCGACCGCTCAGCTGATCCTGACCGACAGCCCGAACGCGATCCGGCCCGGGCCGATCGCGCGGCGCGTGGTGCAGGGCGGGCGCGGAGATGTCCGAGACGAACGGCTTCAACTGCGGAAAGCCGCGGTCGCCCTGCCGCACGCTCGAAGGTCGGCGTCGCGCGCCTGGCCGAGGACGCCCGGGACGGCCAGGGGTCGCCCCGTCCCGCTCTTCGTCAACCTGATCATGGCCAGCGAGGCGAAGCACGACACGGGCTTCGACCCGACGACCAGGCGCGCGGATCCTCGACCGGGGCGGGATCGAGGTCCTGCGGTTCAAGCCATGACGCGACGTCGACGAGCTTCGCGACCTCGAGTCGCGCTACACGATGCCCACCTACCTGCGCGCGGGCGTCGAGTTCGTGCGCGGAGAGGGCGCGCGCCTCTGGGATTCGGACGGCAAGGAGTACCTCGACTTCTTCGCCGGGCTCTCGGTCCACAACGCGGGCCACTGCCACCCGCGGATCGTCGCCGCGATCACCGAGCAAGCGGCCCGCTTCAACGGCTCTTCGAACCTCTTCCTCTCCGAGCCTGCCCTTCGCTTGGCCGAGCGCATCTCGGACTCCTCGCTCGGCGGCAAGGTCTTCCTCTCGAACTCCGGCGCCGAGGCGTCCGAAGTGCGCGATCAAGCTGGCCCGCAAGCATGCACACGCGCGCGGCGTCGAGACCCCGCGCATCGTGAGCCTCGACGGCGGCTTCCACGGCCGCACGCTCGGCGCGCTCGCAGCGACGCCCAGGCTTGCCGACGAGGGCAGGTTTGGCCCGCTGCCAGATGGCTTTGACGCGGTGCCGCGCGACGACGCCGACGCGCTTTCGAGCAGCGGTGAGCGCGGACACCGCCGCCGTCATGATCGAGCCGATCCAGGGCGAGGCAGGAATCTTCCCGATTGCCGACGAGGTGCTCATGGCGGCGCGCGAAGCGTGCGATGAGTCAGGCGCGCTGCTCGTCTTCGACGAGGTGCAGGCCGGGATGGGGAGGACCGGCAGCCTCTGGGCCTTCGAGCAGCTACCGGTGCGCCCCGACCTGATGACGGCCGCAAAGGCTCTTGGCGGCGGCTTGCCGGTGGGTGCGGTCGTGACCGCGCGCGAGCTCGGCGACGCCTTCGAGCCCGGCGACCACGGCACGACGTTCGGCGGCGGCCCCGTCGCGGCCTCGGCCGCACTCGCCGCACTCGACGTGATCGGCGACGACGCCCTGCTCGCGAACGTTCGCGAGCAAGGTCAGCGCCTGATGGACGCGCTCAGTGCCATCGACGGGATAGCCGAGGTGCGAGGGCGTGGCCTGATGGTCGGCCTGACGCTCGATCGAGAGCTCGACGCGCCGGCTGTGCGGGACCGCTGCCTCGATGCCGGCCTGGTCCTGAACTGCCCCGGGCCTGCGATGCTGCGCTTCCTGCCGCCCCTGATCGTGGGGTCCGGCGATGTCGATCGAGCCGTGGGCATCCTCTCGCTAGCTTTGGCCTCCGGATGAGCGAAGACCCCACTCGCCACATGCCTTCCCGCGAGCCTGACTATCCGGCCGATCCACCGCCTGAGCACGACGACCAGGACGGGATGGGCAGGGGCGGGCGGATCGCCCTCATCCTGCTCGCATCGGTGGCGCTTGGAGTCGGCATCGCGCTGGCCGTCATCGCGGGGGGTGACGACGACGAAGAGCCCTCGACCTCTACTACCTCCAGCACATCTTCAACCACCACAGAGACCGAGGAGCCCGACGAACCTGAGGAGCCCGCGCCCACGCCTCCGCCCGCGGCGCCTCCAGCCGAAGAGCCGCCGCCTGAGGAGCCACCTGCCGAGGAGCCGCCCACAGAGGAGCCACCAGAAGAGCCAGAAGAGCCCGTCGACCCCGGCGGCGGCGGTGGGGGAGGAAGCGGCGGCGGCGGCGGCGGGGTCAGCCCCTAGCCGACCTCGACCCAGCGCGCGACCGACGGCACGCCCTTCGCGCTCAGGCCGAACAGCATGTAGAACCCTGGAGGAGCGACGTTCTCGTTCGGCGGCGCCACGAGCTCGATCTTCGTGCCCTTCGACTTCTTGGCGCGCAACGGCGCGAGTCTCTGATGCATGTCGGCGCCGTGCGTTGCGGCAGAGGGCGCCGACAGGACCGCGGTCGTGACTCGCGGAGAGCCTTTGCGCGTGCGAATGGTGAAGCGGGCGTCGTATGAGATGCGGTCGGGCGCCGAGCGAAGCTTGGGGCGAGGGCCCTTGAAGAGATAGGGCGGCGAGTAGAGCTCCGCGGTGTCGACCTCGCTCTTCTCTCCACCGGGACGCAGCGGGTAAAGATCGTCGCCTGCAGACCAGACGCGCCCATCGGGCAGGAGCACCGCGCTCGAGTGGTAGGTGCGATCCTCGAGTTGTGCCGGACCCAGGCGCCACGTGTCACTGGCGGGGTCGTAGACCTCGACCTGGCGCTGGGGATTGTCCGGATCGAGCCCGTAGTTGTTCCCTTCCAAGCTAGACCGGCCCGCGCCGCCTCCGATCGTCACCATCGAGCGGTCGGGCAGGAGCACCGTGTTGTGGTACCAGCGCCTCACGTTCAAAGGTTTGTCCTCCGCCCAATCGCGCTTGCCGGCTCGGGCGTCGATCGTCTCGGTGGTGTTGGTCGCAGGCCGTATGTCGTCGCCTTCGGGCGCCGTGCCGTACGCAAAGCCGCCGAGTTGCGTCACCCGCCACGACCCGTTCGCTCCCGCAGGCCTGAGCACCGCGGTTCCGCCGATGCGGTCGCGCGACGCGTGCTCGAGGTCCTCGAAGACGAAGTCGCTCGCGTCCTCGGGGTGCGGTTCGATCAGGGCCGAGTCGATGTAGTTGGGCCCGGCCAGGAGCACGTTGCCGTCGGGAAGGCCGAACATGTGCGGGTAGAGCCCGGTCTCGCGGCTTGAAGCTGAAAGCTCGACCTGGCCCAGCGAGCCCGCATTCGCGCCGGGAGTGAAGATCTCGACGTCGTCGGTCAAGACGGCGCCGGGAGCCTCCTCGGTGTAACCGCCTGCGATGAGTGTCCGCCCGTCGCCGAGGAGGACCTGCGAGGGGTACCAATGACCTTCCGACATCGAGGGCTGCTGTACCCACGACTCGTTCCAGGGGTTGAAGGTGAAAACGGTGTCGATCCCGCTGAACTCCTCGTACTCGTCGTCAGGATCAATGGAGGGCCACACATAGTTGCCCCCGGCCAAGAGGACGTCGCCGCTGGGAAGGAGGGACAGCCCCGAGCAGTAGACCGGGGCGGGACCCGGCTCTTGGGGGCCCTCAGGACCGTCGGGGTCGATCGTAGGCGGCGTGACAGATTCGAACGCGTCTTCTCCGTATCCCTTCGCCGGGTCCCAGACGGCCACCTCCCCGATGTTCTTGAAGCGCGAAAGGGGCGGGTAGCCCCAGAAAAGCACCTTGCCGGTGGGCATGAGAATGGCGTGGATCGCGTAGTTGGGCAGCTCGAACGGCGCCTGAGTCCAGGCGCCGACTTGCTCAGGCGTGCCCCGGGCCGCCGTCCGCTCGGCGTACGCCTGAGCGGAGCGCTCTTGCTTCGCGCTCAAGGCTTGCTGACGACGCTCACCCAAGGCGTCAAAGCGGCGCTGGACGTCCAAGATGAAATCGTGCTCGCCCTGATGTCCAGCCGAAAGAGGGGCGTGCGAATGCGCGCCAGGGGTATGGGCCGGAGCAGACGCAGCCATGCTCAACGCAGCAAGCACGGCGATCGCCCACCCGGTGCAGCTGAATCTCACGTAAAACAGCATGAACCCTTTACTTATCGGCCGTATCACTCGAAACGATGATCGGTCGGATCGCGCCAAGACGCCTCCTTGCCTTTAAAGACGCCTCTGAGCGCCGCCAGGTCACCCGGGCTGACGACCCGCTCGACCAGGACGAACGAGGCGGCGTAGGCCGCAAGTCCGGCGGCGACCGCAAGCACAGGTTCGTCGCGAAGAACCAGCGCGACCACCGTCGCCGCGATGGTCGCCAGGGCAGGAGCCGCGAAGAGCCGCTTTAGGTCGAGACCGCCCACGACTCGTGACGCGATTACGAGGATGGCGCCGGCCAGGAGCGCCTCGGTCACCAGCATCGCAAGCGCAGCGCCGCTTGCCTCGTAGCGAGGGATCAAGACCAGGTTGAGGGCCACGTTCAGGACGACCGCCGAAGCGGTGGTCCAAACCAGGATGCGGGGACTCTCCTGCGAGGCGATCACGGAGCCGCCCAGCTTGACGATGCCCATCAAGACCACGGCGGGCGCGAGGAGCCTGAGCGGCTGTGAGGCATCGACGAGCTCTGGGCCGAACAGGAGGTCGAGAAGGGGAGAGGGAAGAACCCCGAAGAGCACAGTCACCGGCGCCAGGAGCGCGATCGCGAGCTTGAGCGAGCGCTCGAACACCTCTGCGACCGAGGGCTCGGTCGTCGGGCTCAGGTAGGCAAAGCGCGCGGAGAACGCGCCCGAGACGGCCTGGGTCATGAAGAACGTCGCCTCGAGCAGGCGATAGGCGCCGCCATAGATGCCTACGGCGGTCGCCGTCGAGATCACCGAGAGGATGACCGCGTCCAATCGAAAGAGCAGCTGCGTGAAGACGTCTTGCAGGGCAAAGGCGCGGCTGACGCCGACAGCTCGCCGCCAGCCGGTGGGCCGAAGTCGCTCCGAGCCGTAGGCCTGTGACTCGACACAGGGCTACGAACGCGACGACGGTGCCGATGGCGGTTCCCGCGCCGAACGCGGCGCAGACAGCGACGACCCCATATCCGGCCGCGAGGACCGCCAGCCCGGCCCCAGCCGCCCCGATGCGCTGTGCCAATAGCGAGAGCGACAGCACATCGCCGCGCTCGAACGCGTTCAAAGCCGCGAAGGCGGTTCGAGCCAGAGAGTCGAAGAAGAGAGCGACGGCGACGAGCGCGATCGCCTTTTGCTGCTGGCCCGTATACCCCACGACGAAAGTAAGCGCGACCGTCGCCGCCAGCACCGGCGCCGCCAGGATCGCTTTGGCCGCGAGGATCGAGCCCACCCACCCTTGCAGGGACGAGCGGTCCCGCGCTACCTCACGCAAGAGGTAGCGATCGAGACCGAGATCGATCGCGACGAAGGCAATCTGAACGACCGAGAAGGCGAGGACGAAGACGCCGAGCTGCTCGACGCCGAGCCTGCGGGCGATTGCCGCGAACAGGACAAGGGACGCGAGCTTTCCGATCACCTCGGCGGCGGCTCGAGCGCCGACGTTTCGGGCGGTCGAGCTCGACGAGCGCTCTGCGGACTCCTGACCAGCGCTCACCGCGCCACCCTCGCGAGACGGCGTGCCCTGGCGATAATCCCATCGAGGGTCAAGAGCACGCTAGGAACCGGATCGTCGCGCGCCCAAACCGCCCCGATGGAGCCCGGTGCTCGGCACAGCGCACCGGGACGACCGTGTACGAAAGCCATCAGGTCCGCTTCGAGCCAGCGGTAGCGGAGGCCGGTGCGATAGGGCCGGGTCGCCACGACCGGCTCAGAACGCGCAACGCGGTGCGCGGTCAGCGGCAGATTGACGCCGCTGGCGAGAGCCAGGGGCAGCGATCCAGGGAACCCGCAGTTGACGTCGATCACCGCAGCGCCGCCTGCATCCGCCAAGAACTGGACCTGCGCGAATCCCTGGTGAGAAGCCGCGCGCAAGAGCCGAGTTGCCGCATCGAGGAGATCGTCGTCCACGGCTTCTCCGATCGCGGCTGAGGTCGTCCCGGCCGCTTCAGGCCACGTCCTCAACGCCCGATGCTGAAACGCGGCCACGACTTGGCCGTCGGAGTCGACGACGACGCTGAGTGACACCAGGGTGCCGTCCACGCGCTCTTGCACCACGATCGACTCGCTTGCATCAGGCCACTCAGAAAGCACGCGCGCGAGCGTCGCCGGCTCAGGTGCGGGCACGACTCGGCCACCGCCTGGGCCGAGAGGCTTGAGCATCGACGGCGTCTTCGGCGGCTCGGCCTCAAGCTCGGCCGCGGTCCCCATCGCGAGCGTTCGCGGGGTTCGCACGCCCGCCTCACTCGCAAGCCGGCCCAGCGACTCCTTCTGGCGAAGCAGCCGCGCGGATGCCGCCGGCCATGGGAGCCGCCATGCCTCCGATGCCGGCGCGTGCTCGATCAGCGCGTCGATCGCCTCCTCACGACCAGGATGGACGACGATCGGCTGCTCGAGGCCGTCTGCTCGCGCGGTAGCCAGCGCACTTACTGCGGCAGCGAAGCGCCGCTGGTCGTCGTTGACCGAGGGCAGCACTACTCGCTCCGTCGCGTAGCGCGAACGCATCCCGGCCGCCGTACTTCGCTCCGCCGTCACCAAGATCTGGACGCCCGCCCGCCCCAAGCCGCGGATTCCGGCAAGGACGTTGCGAAGGCCCCCATCGGTGACGATCGCTTCCAGCATCCCGGGTCCTCGTGCCGTCCTCAACTCGACGCGGATCGCCCAAAGCGCTTCGAGAGCGCACCTCGAACCGTGGTAGCGACCAAGGCGGCGCTGGCGATGGGATCGTCGCGCGCCCAGACCGCGCCGGCGCTCGCACGCCCGACCGGGACGTTCCCCGACCCCGAGCCGCGTGCAAAAGCGAAGAGCCGTGCCTCGAACCACCGGTAAACGACACCTGGGGGATAAGTCGGCACCGGCTCCGTGGGCTCGCCGGTCGCCGTTCGATGCCAGATGGCAGGCAGGTTCACGCCGGCGGCGATCGCAAGCGATAGAGAGCCATAGAAGCGGGGGTTGACGTCGATCACCACCGGTCCTCCCGGGCTCTCGAGAAACTGCACTTGGGCGAGGCCGCCGAAGCCCACCGCGCGCAGCATCGCTGCTAACCGCTCACACAGGTCCAGATCGGGCGCGACGCTTGATGCGACCGCTGAGACTCCCATCGTGGGAGGCCAGGTCCGTGAAGTGCGCTGCTGAAAGACTGCCGCCACCTGGCCGTTCCGGTCGAGGACGAGCGCGATGGCGGCCAAAGAGCCTGGGTCGGGCCGCTGGGCCAGGACCTGCTCCTGGCCTGAACCCTCGCCTGTCAGCTCGTCGAGCTCCTCGCGGGTCCGGATCAACCTTGGGCCGGCCGGGATGCCTTTGGGCACCACCGACTTGACCACCATGGGAAGCTCGGACTCCGCGTCGCGGAGGTTTTCAAGGGCGCCCTCGAAGACCGTCTCGGGCGCCGCGAGCCCCACGCTTGCCGCCAGCTCCGGAAGCCGGCGCTTGTCGCGGATCGCCGCAAGCCCGTCCAGGGACGGATACGGCATTAAAGCCGCCAAGGATGTGGGCGCCGCCGGTCCCAGGAGAGAGTCGATCGCCTCCTCCCGCCCGGGGTAGACCACACAGGGCCCGTGGCGCTCGAGAATCTCTTGGACTCGCTGAGCGAATCGCCCCGGATCACGAGTCGGATCGGGCCCACGAAGGCGTGCATTCGCATAACGGCTCCACATGCCGGCACCCATCCGGTCGGGAGCCAGGGCCATCGTTCGAATCCCAGCGCGCCCGAGGCCGCGCAGCCCGGCGAGCGCGGCTCGATCGTGGGTGTCGGTGACCAAGGCTTCCGGCGATCCGGACGTCATCGGCGGACGTCCGCCGGCGCCCTGCGGGCCAGCCATCCGACCCGCTTCTTGACTCGCGCTCGCAGCTCCGGCGAGAGCCTGTCCATGCCTTTGCGAGCGAAGACCTCGGCTCGTGCCATCAAACGCGCGCTGCTGAGCTTGCGCGCGATTACGTATGTGCACACTCGTTGCTGCGAGTCCGCGAATCGCGACTTGAACTCCTCGCCGCCCAAGAGCATGTCGTAGATGGCGGCGTCCTCCTCGATCGCCGCGCGCACGGTGTGCGTCTGGAGCAGGAGGCCCACGCTCTCCCGGCTCCAGGCGGGGTCGAAGCCCGCGAGGTAGTACGCGTACCGGTCTCCGATGCGCCAGCCGTACCAAGCGGCGACCTCTTGTGAGTCCGCGATCATGAGCCAGAGACGGAGCCACCCCTGTTCGAGCGCCGAGGCCGCGAACCGGCCGTGAAAGTGGCGAGCCTTTGCGGTCAGTGCCTGTGAACCGCCGCGCCCGTCCCAGCGTGCGTGGTGAAGTCGCTCGAACGTATCCATCGCCGCCGGCAGCCGGTCCGGGTCTTCCACGAGCCTGAACTCGACCTCGTGATCCCGCTCGAGCGCTCGCGTCTTGCGCCGGAACTGCCTGCGGAAGTTGCGGCTCTTGCGCGCGAAGAACTCCTCCCAGTCTTGTCCCTCGATCGACGTGAACGGCAGCACCTCGTCGCGGTGGGGAAGACGCGTGATGGAGAGCCCGGCAGCGCCGAGCTCATCGACCCAAGTCGACCCCTCCAGGACGTTCTCGAGCACAAGTGAGCCCCAGTCTCTCCGTCGAGCGAGCAACTCGCCAATGAGTCGTGAGAGCTCATGGCGGCTGGGCTCGTCGATGGCGGGCAACGAGAAAAGATCGCCCACACTCGAGCCCCCGAACCGAAGGACCGAGCGAGTGCCCTTGCCCTCGCGTACAAGAGGGGCCAACGCCGCGACGGCCCCGTCCGAGTCATTGAGGCTGACGACGAACGGCGTCGAAGACTCACCGTAAGCGTCTAGGCCGGCCTCGAACCACTCGGGCGTAATGAACGCGTTGGCCTCGGACTCAGCGAGATCACGCCAGCCCGCGGCGATAGCTGCGACTTGCGGGCGCGCCTCGATGATCGACAACCCTGGCCCCATGTCGGCAGTTTGCCAGCCGGTTCCCTGAGAGCGTCACGACAACGGGAGGAGTGGGCGACTTTCTACGGGCAGTCGGCGGCGACCGACGGATCGAGCGCAGTCATCGCGGTGCACCGGAGCGAACTGATCTTGCCCTGCGAGACATCGGTCGAGAACATCGCCGTGTCACGTGGGCCAAGGAGCGTGGTGACAGCGGCGGTCGCCGCCTGACCCTGGCCCGCCGCCTTCATCGCGTTGAGCAGCTCGTAGTCTTCGCGCCCCTCGCGAAAGCGCTTCATCCTGATCGATTCAATCGGGATGTCGTGCTGACCCCCGATCGCCGGCGCGCCGCCGAAGCCACTCGGGCTACCGGGGTAAAACAGAGTGCCGTCGCCATTACCGCCGAACGCGTATTGGTTCTGCCAGGCTTGATCGAGCTCCAGCACGGTGTTGTGGGAGAGTTCGCCGTCAGAGCCGTAGAGGTATGAGACCCAGCCCATCGCACGAGCCTGAGAAGCAGGCTGATCGATGGCGTAGGCGGGCCAGCCGTCGAAGTAGGGCGACTCCTGCTCGTCGCAACTGAACTGAGGGCAGGCCGTGTAAAGCCAGCTCTCGTTGCCTGCCTTCGAGCGGAACCCGTCGTAGGCAGAGCTCTGGTCGCCCGCCTGCGGGTTGTAGGGCCGGTTCACCATGTAGTTGACCGGCGTGGTGAGGATGTCGATGTCCCGGCTGATGTCGATCGAGCCGTCCTGCTGCGCCTCTTGGGCGCCCTGGATGTGGGAGGTGACCAGCGTCTTTACCTGCGGCCAGATCTGCTTCGCACGGCGTGAGTTCCGAGAACAATCTCCCCAGTCACTCCAGTACTCCGGGGTGTTCCCGTCGCGTGGCTCGTCGCAAACGTAGGCGAAGAACTTGGAGCCGAAGTCGTGCTCCTGAGCAAGCTGGCGCCACTCGGAAAGGCAGGTTTGGTCAACGATGCACATCCACATCGCCGTCACCGACGTCATCTTCGCTCCCTCGAGGCGGGGTGCCAGCGTGCCGTCGATCCCACCGCCGTCGGTGCCCTTGATCAACGGCAGGATGTACTGCTCGAAGTAGGGCGAGGTGGGCGCCTGGCCGTAGGCGCCGGGCATCGCGTTCGGGATCGTCATCCGGTTCTCCAAGGCGGCGCGGGCATAGAGGTAATCGAGCTTCCAGTTGCGCTCTTCCTCGGGATGGCACCAGTCGGTCGACCGGTGGGCCCGGCACGGGAAGTAGCCGGGTGGCGTCGCCAAGAAAGCGCTCCGGAGGGTCGCGGTTGATGGCATCGCGAAGGTGCTCACGCGAACCCACACGGGCACCGTGTCCAACTCACCGGTCGCATCGGTCAGCCGAAGCTCACCGGAATACAGCCCCGGAGAGGCCGTCGGCGGCACGAAGACGTCGATCCAGGCGACCTCCTTCTTGCCGTTCGGGATGTCGACGGGAAAGGCCGAGCGGTCCTCACCGTAATAGGGGTCGCGCTCAGGAATGAGCGCGTCGGGCCAGCGGCCCTCGTCGCCCTTGCGAGAGGACCGCGGCTTGCCCTTGGCGGCGGAGACCTCGTAATGCTCCTCGCGGTAAACGGTCACGTTGGTCGGCGCGATCGTCGCTCCGCCAGGGCCCGAGAGCGCCCCGTCTAGCTTCATCTCGACGTCGTTGAGAGCGCCGTCCGTGGCGTCGACGACTACCTGGAACGATTCGAACTCGTTGCGAGCCGCCACCAGGCTCGCCTGGTTCGCCCCGTTGGTCGGGGTCTCGAGGCCGGGCCTGATTGTGGTCGTAGAGCCGAACACCGAGACGGAGCTCCCGCTAGGCGAGACGTCCGGCGGATCGATATCCACGGGCTCGGTCTTGAGGGCGGCGTATGCGGCCCGCACGGTCGCGTTACGGTGGCGCGAGGACCGAAAGATCAAGCGGAGTTGGCTCAAGTCGACTCCCGCGAGCCGGGTTTCTGACAGGTGGCGCCAGCGGGAGGGTGAATGCGGCCCGATCCTGTCGCGCGCAAGGACGCGGTTGCCTGCCCGGAACGAGACCCGCATGCGAGTCTTCATGCCGGTCTTCGCATGAAAGTGGGCGATAAGCTTGGCTGGCGTCTCGTCCTCGCCCGCCATCGCCGGCTCGGCGAGGTTCACAGCCGTGGTCCTGCGGCCCTTGCGCGCCGAGACGCGATCGAGCCCCCGGACCGGCTGGCCGGCCGTGATTGGATCGTCAATGGCCTCCCACGTCGCGCTTGCGCGCACGGGCGTCCAGCCGCGGGTGTGGTCGGAGACCGGGCGCAACTCGCTCGTGCCCGCATGAGCGATGCCGGCACCACCTGCCAACGCCAGCGTGAGCGCCAGAAGCAGCGAGCTCGATCCGCGACGAGTTCGTACTCCGGATGCCTCCATAGCATCCCGATCGGGCTTTGGCAAGCGATCTGCGAAGAAAGCCGCCCTGGTTCGGACAGACGTCCATTAGCGTTCTGGACGGATGTTGGATCCCGCGCTTTGAAGATGCGCAGGGTTTCTCAGCGTTTGCCCGCTTCAGGCGGACGAGGGCTCGGCAAAGCCGGGAGCCAGCTCCGCGTAGACGGCGAGGACGCCACTGATCATCAACTCCCTCGTAAAGCGCTCCGCATGGGCTTTGGCTGCTGCGTTCCCGATGCGCTTTGCCAGCTCCCGATCCCCTAGAGACCCTCAGGATCGGGCGGGCCAACGACTCGGGGTCGCCGGCCTTTGCCAGGAAACCAGTCTCGCCATCTTTGATGGCCTCACGGGTACCCCCGACATCCGTGGCCACAATGGGCAGCGAGGCCGACATCGCCTCGATGACGGTGTAAGGAAACCCCTCTGCGTAGGCCGCGTTGACGAACACGTCAGCCCCCGCGAGCACGGCGTCCGCTCCCTGGGTCGCCCCCAACAAGAACACTTTGTCCGACAGGCCCAGATCGCGCACACGTCGTTCGACCCGCGCCCGGTCGGCGCCGTCTCCTGCGATCGCAAGGCGTGCTTCGGGCATCTTCGCCTGGACCTGATTCATGGCCTCGATCAAGGTCACGACTCCCTTCGACTCCCGAAGCTCGGCGACGGTGACTATCACGGGCCCCTGCTCGGATAGCTCCGCCACCTTTGGGTGGACGTTGGCGAGGGAAATCGCATCGACGCCGTTGTGCACGGTCCGGGTTCGGCTGGCAGGGCCGACCTGGGCCGCCAGGCGGCGCTCGTTCTCACACGCACCGATCACGCGTGAAGCGGCAGGGGCGAGCACACGCTCGATCGCGCGGTAGGCGCGGCGCTCTCCCGGGCGAGCGAAGTGATTGTCGAACGCGTACAGGTTGGGCGTGAAGACAACCGGTGTGCGCGGAGTCGCGAGGCGAGCGACACGCGCCACCACGCCTGCCTTCGAGCCGTGGGCATGGACGATGTCGGGCCGAAGCTTGCGGACGAGCTTGCCGAAGGACCCAATGGCTTTCAGGTCACCGACGGGCGAGATGCTACGCGCGATCTCCAGCGGGACGACGGTGGCCGCGATCTCCTCTTGCTTGGCTGCGTGCGGCCCCGCCAGGAAGACCTCGTGTCCCCGCGCCACGAGCGCGTCTGAGATCTGAACGACGTGATTGAAGGCGCCGCCCTTGTCGGCGCGAAGGGCTAGGACTACCCGGGCCAAGCGAACCTGGTCAGTCGTCGGTCTTCGAACCCGGCGCGACGAGCGACTCAACCGGCGAGGAAGGGCTGCCGTTGAGCTGCGGATCAGGCTCCGCCTGTCCGTAGTAGCCATAGCTTGTGCCGGCCACGCCCTTGTCGCGGTTGAGCACCAGGCCCAGTGTGACGGCGTTCACGGCATCGAGCTGCTTGAGCGCATCGGCAACGCCCTTATGAGTCGACTGAGCGAGGTCCGCGACCACGACTACCCCGTCTACCCAGGTCGCCATGATCGCTGCATCAGCTCCGGCGCTGATCGGCGGCGTATCCACGATCACCAGATCAGCGCGTTCCAAGAGCCCTCTGACGAGCTTGGCCCCGCGTGGCACCTCGAGGAGGTTCGACGGGTTTGGCGGCGGCGGGCCCGCGGGCACCACCGAGAGGTTGGGATGCCCAGACTGGTGGATCACGTCGTCGAGGTCCGCCGTCTCGACCAGGTAGTTGCTGAGGCCGGGCCAAAGTGCCTGATCCGAGCCGTCCATCAGTGAGGTCTGCAGGGTTGGCTTACGGAGATCACCCTCGACGACGATCACCTTCATTCGGACCTCGGCCGCGGCGAGCGCGAGCTGCGCGGTCGTCGTGGTCTTGCCCTCTCCCTCGCGCCCACTGGTGATCGCGATCGACCTCAAGCTGCCCGCGTCGACGCGAACGAACTGAAGGTTGGTTCGCAAGATCCGGAACGCCTCGGTAAAGGCCTGCATCGAGTTTTCGGAGCGGCCTCGCGTGGGGACGCGGGCCAGCACCGTCCGGCTGAATCGCTCCTCGATTTCGTCCATGCTCCGGATCCGGGTATCGAGTTGCTCGCGAACGAACGCAAGCCCGAGACCCAGGGCCAGGCCCAAAAGACCGGCGATGAGCGTGTAAACAGTCGGCTTGGGGCGGGCGGGCGATGTTGGCAGCGGAGCCGGGTCGGCCAGCGTCACGTTGGCACGGGTGGAGGCCGAGATCGGTCCCTCCGTGTACTCGACGAAGACGCGCGCGTACGTGTTGGCGATGAGCTGCGCTCGCTCGGGATTGGGATCCTCGGCGCTGATCTCCAAGAGCTGAGTTTCTGAGACGGGCTCGACGCTGGTCGCGTCCAAGAGGTCGCTCGCGTCCGTCCCGTCGTCCAGCTCCACCGCGACCCGTTCGGCGAGGTTGCGGCTCTGTGCGATCTCCCCGTAGGAGCGCGCCAGCGATTGTGAGGCCTGGACGGTGTCGAAGGACGCCTCCTCCGCTGGTACGGAGACGAGCAGCGCCGCTTCGGTCGCGTAGATCTTCTCGAGGCTCTTCGAGTAGACCGCTGTCACGACCACGAAGATCGCGAAAGTTGCGAGGATGAGCCAGCGGTGGCGGTTGATTACTTGAACGGCCGTAGCGTCGCGCACGCGGCGATAATACGCCAATTACAGGGAGCCCCCTGCGCCTTCGGGGCGGCTGAGACTAGCCTTGCGCGGGGCGATGATCGATCTCCACAGCCACATTCTTCCCGGGCTCGACGACGGTTCGCCGGACCTCGAGACGAGCATCGAGATGGCCCGCCGGGCCGTAGAAGATGGCGTCTCGGTGATGGTCGCGACCCCTCACGTGAACGGTCGCTACATGCCGTCGCCGGCCGAAATCCTCGAACGAGTCAAGGCACTGAACGACGCGCTGGCCGCCGAGGGGATAGCGGTGGTCGTCTCACCGGGCGCGGAGGTCGGAATCGCAGAGCTCGGCACTCTCGACGAGGACGCGCTGACCGGCTACGGGCTTGGCGGGAGCAGCACGCTCCTGGTCGAGAGCCCCTACCTCGAGAGCGTCCCGTTCTTCGACGAGGTCCTGTTCGGAGTCACGTCCCGAGGATTCCGGATCCTCTTGGCCCATCCCGAGCGGTCACCGATGTTCGCACGCAAGCCCGATGTCATCCGCGATCTGGTCGCGGGGGGCGTGATGTGCTCGGTGACCGCGGGCTCGATCGCGGGCGTGTTCGGAGGCAGCCCGATGCGCTCGGCCCTGGAGTTGCTACGGCAGGGGCTGGTGCACAACGTTTCGTCGGACAGCCACGATCTGAAGCGACGACCGCCCGGCCTGAGCTCGGGCTTGTCGGCGTGCGAGCGCTCGCTTCCCGGCTCGCAGGTCCTTGCGGCCTGGATGACCGAGTCGGTCCCGAGCGCGTTGCTGGGGAGCGCCGCGGTTCCGGCCGCCCCGCCCTTTGAGGCGAAGCCCCCACGGATCGGGGAGCGAGTCCGCAACCTGTTTCGCTGAACCAGATCTATCAGGTCAGGGGCGATGTCTCGACCGCCTCGTCCGTCTCGATCGGGCGGTTGCTCAGGGCGACCAGGATTCCAGCGAGGACCAGGAATGTCGCCCAGAGGAGGTTGTTGCGGTTGAGACTCACCGTCATGCCCTGGATTGCGAATCCGAAGAGGGACGCGGCGCAACCGAACGCGGCCGCTCGCGCCATCGGAGCGCGGTGGCGTAGGGCTGCGACTCCGCGTTGCCCCAGAAACACGAGAAAGAAAAGAAAGGCTCCGAGGCCGATCAGGCCGGTCTCCGCCGAAAGGCTCAGATAGACGTTGTGCGCGGTTTCGTGGGGCAACCCGCGCTCGGTGAGTCCTTGCCGCGCCGCGTATTCCTGAAACTGGTTGAGGCCCACCCCGGTGACCGGGTGATCGATGGTCATCTCGAGTGCGCCTTCGAACAGCTCGGGCCGGGTATTCAACGAGCTTTGAGAGACGTCTCCGATCGTGGTGAGACGCTGCTCGACGGTCTCGAACGAGCTCGATGCGACCAGCGGATTGGCGCCGGCGATCGTGAGGATGGCGACCAGGGCGGCGACGCCTCCCGCCATCCAACGCGCCCGCCCCCAGAGCAGGAGCAGCAGTACTCCTGCTCCGAATCCGAGCATTCCGCCCCGAGAGAGCGAAAAGGCCAGCCCGGTCACTGCGATCGCAACCAGCGGGACCAAGACCACGTTCTCCCGAGGGCGCGCGATTAGGAGGGCGATCGCAGGTAGCGCCGCGAGCTGGAGAAACGAGGCAAAGTAGTTGCTGTCCCCGAGGGCCTCGCCGAAGGTGCCAGTCGCACGGACGTTAGTCCCCGCTCCACCCGCATAAAGCCCGCCTCCGCCCGACGTGACGAACTGGTAGGCGCCGATCGCGCCGAGCACCGCGCCTCCGATTGCGAGGCTCCACAACACGCGGCGGATCTGGGTGTCGCTGAAGGACTGGACCTGTAGGTAGACGAGGTAGAAGAGAGACCACAACACGAGGATTCTGATCACGGGGACAGGGTCCGACGCGATGCCGATCCCAACGGCGATCGCGGCCAGAAGGATCGCATAAGGGATGTCGGAGACGGACGGCTTTGAAACCGTCTCGGGGCGAAAGAGGAGGCGGGCCAGGTAGCCGAGGCCGACGACGGCAAAGATCCCCTCGGAGGCAGAGAGGGAGCCAGTAGGGAGTGGGAGCGCGAAGATCTCGAGCGGCGCCGCCAAGAACGCCAGGCAGATACCCGCGACAGGTTGGCTCAGCGCGATTGCTACGACCGCGAGCCCGACTAGCGCGGCCGGTATCAGCGCCGGTCCGAGGGCGTACGCCGAGTAGGTGAGGACGACGGCGAACGCGGCCATTCCGGCCAGCAGGGTCGCTACGGCGAGTTCTGGCGGCAGCCCCCACGCCCTGTCCCGAAAGGCCGTCATGAGCGTGAGAGTACAGCCGCCTCGCGTCCGGACGCATAGGTAGCGCCGGCCCTGCAACTGATTAGGCTGTGCCGCTCGTGGGACGCGTGCTGCTTGTCTTCGATCCACCTGACGGCGGCGTCGCCGAGAACGTCAGGCTCCTCGCCTTGGGCCTCCCTGAGCACGGCTGGCAGCCGTTCGTGGTCGGGCCGCGCGAGTCAGTGATCTACGACGACCTGCGAGCCGCCGGGGTGCCATTGGCGCGGCTGCCGTTCAGAACGGGGTTTTCCCACCCGAACGCTGACCTCACCGCCCTGCGCCAGCTGATCTTGATCATGCGCCGTGAGCACTTGGACCTGGTGCACTCCCACAATGCGAAGGCCGGCTTCCTCGCCCGCCTAGCCGCCCGGAGCGTCCCCGCGCGTGAGATCTACAGCCCTCAATGCTTCCCGTTCGTGGCGCCGTACTCGCGCTTGCACACGTGGACATCGGCAACGATCGAAAGGTTTTCCGGTGACGTCACGGACGTCCTCTTGTGCGCGGCCGAAGACGAGCGGGAGATCGCGATCGACTACGACATCGTGCCTCCGGAGCGCCTCCGCGTGATCCACAACGCCTGCCCGCAGCCCGAAACCGCCGTGGACCTGGACTTGAGATCTCGAGGAATTCCGGGCGGGTCGCCCGATGGCGGCCACGCTCTGCGCGCTTCGCGAGCAGAAGGCCGTTCACGTGTTCGTCGACGCGGCTAAGGCGATTCTCGAGCAGTGTCCCGAAGCCGTCCTTGCGGTGATCGGAAACGGTGAGCTGGAAGGTGAGCTTCGCCAGCGCGCCCTCGAGAAGGGCTTGGGCGATCGGTTCGGATTCTTCCCGTTTCGCCAACCATCTTCGCGCCAGCTCGGCTCTATCGACGTGCTCGTCCTCAGCTCCTTGTGGGAGGCATTGCCCATCGCGATCCTGGAGGCAATGGCCTGTGGGGTTCCGCAAGTCGCGTCGAACGTCGGTGGAACCGGCGAGGCTCTGCTCGACGGCAAGACGGGTCTGCTCTTTCCCCCCGAGAACTCTCAAGCTCTATCCGCGGCAGTCTCCAAGCTGCTTCTGGATCCAGGCCTGCGCGAGGAAATGGGAGCGGCTGCGAAGGAGCGTCATGCAAGCATGTTCCGGGTCGAGGGAATGGTCGAAAAGACAGCCGGGCTCTACGACGAGGTCCGCGACGCTGACTTGAGACCAAGCCAGAGCTGGCTGGCGACCGCCTCCGGGCTGAAGCGGGCGGCGACGAAGCGCTTGCCCTCCAAGCCGGCCAGCCGGGCGAGCTCAGGATCCGCTAGGTAGGGGGCGATCGCAGCGGCGAGCGCCGTAGCGTTCGCCGTGTCCACCAGGCTGCCGCTTCGCCCCGGAAGTATTCCTTCGGCCGTGCCGCCGCCCGAGGTCGCGACCACGGGCAGCCCCGCGGCGCTTGCCTCCAGCATCGCGCCCGAGAGGCCTTCCAGGCCGTAGCCTTCGTCATCTCGATAGGTCGCGTTCACGTACACGCTGAGCTGCTCGAGCGCTTCGGTCGCAGCCATAAAGCCGGGGAGATCGAGTGCGTCAGCCAAGCGCAGCCTCGCCGCAAGGTCTCGGAGCCGCTCCGGATAGCCCGGATAGGCCGGGGACCTCTCGCCCGCGAGGAGAACGCGCAGATCGGGGAAATCGTCTCGAAGGAGCGCCGCTGCCTCGATGATCAAGTGATGCCCCTTGTAGGGGACGAGCCGAGCGAGCGTGCCGATGGTAGGTGCCGACGGGTTTGGCGAGACCTTGCGCGCGAGCTCGACCGGCGGCCCCGCGATCGTCACCGGGCGCCGAAAGCGCATCGGGCCGAGCGTGTCCGCGACGGCGCCGCTCACCGCGATGACGCCCGAACTGGCCAGGCCGAGCGGCACCGCCAGGAGACGGTCCCATGAGAAGTCGATCTTGTGCCAGACGAGCGGCACCCGCTGAAGCCGGCACGCAGGAGCCGCCAAGAGCGCCGCCTTCTGGCCGACCGCCCAGACCACGTCGAACGCCCCTGAGTTAAGGATCGGCTGGAGCTGGCGGTGAAACGAGATGAGCATGCGGGGGGTCGGCCTGCCCTCACAGCCGCTCGTCGCGCGAACGCTGAGCCCCTGGGCTTCGAGCCGCTCCCGCAGGGGCCCATCGCTTACGAGCAGGACCTCGGCAGCGACGTCGGTCGGGCGCTCGGCGAGGAATACGGAGAAGGCGAGCTCACCGCCGCCGAGGCCCCCGTAGGACGAGACGGCCAGGACTCTCATGCCGGAGCCTTCTTTGGCAGGACGCGCCGGACAAGGCCGAGCGCGAACTCGACGTCGGCCGGGCTCGTCACTCGCTCGACCGCGTACAGCACGCCCGAATAGGCGAGCGCCCCCGCCGCAAGGGCAATCAGCGGGACACCCGCGAGGGGGACGATGAGCGCCGCCATCGCCGCGGCGGCTATCAGCGGACCGGCGAGCATCCGCACCCACTTGACGCCGCCCACCGTCCGGGTCGCGATCGAAAGCGCGCCGATGCTGAAGAAAGTCTCGGAGATCAGCATCGCCGCAGCGGCTCCGGTCGCCTCATACGGCGGGATCAGGACGAGGTTGAGCGCGACGTTCAATACCGTGATCGCGGCGGTCATGTACAAGACGATGCGCGGATCGCGCCGAGACGTGATCACGGCATTCGAAAGCGAGACAATCCCGAGCATCGCCACGGCGGGGGCGAGGAGCCGTAGGGGGTCGGCCGCGTCGCGGAATTCTTCGCCAAACGCGGCAACCAGCAAGGGCTCCGCAAGCAGGGCAAAGCTGACCGAAAGCGGTAGGAGCCCAGCCAGAGCAAGCTTGATCGAGCGCGAAAACGTGCCCTGGATGGTCGGCTCGGTCGTCCGCTCCAGGTAAACGTACATCGCCGAGAACGCTCGCAACAGCGCGTACGGGATCACCAGGGTTGCCTCGAACACTCGGTAGGCAGCTCCATAGATGCCGACCGCGGCCTCCGTGGTGAGCAGCGCGAGGATGACCGCGTCCACTTTGAACAAGAGCACCGTGAAGACGTCCTCCGCCGCGAACGGCAAGCTCGCGGCGGCGACACTGCTGAATCGCGAGCGCGCGGGGGTCCACCGAGGCACGCCGATCGTCCGCGCCATCAGCACCCAGCTGAATGCCAGGCCAACGATTGCGCCGAACGCGTAGGCAAGCGCGACCGCGATGACGCTGTACCCCAGGACGAGGAGAACGATGCCGAGCCCAGCCGCGCTCAATCGCTGTGCCATCGCCGCGATTGCGATCGGCCGGCCGCTTTCCCTGGCTATCAGGAGTGAGGAGACGGTCCGCCCGAGCGATTCCAGGATGAACGCGATCGAGAGGATCAGCATCGCGATTTGTGTCGTCCCCTCATAGCCGAGGACGGCCGAAAGCGCGAGCACAACGAGCACCAGCGGCGCCGACAAGGCGAGCTTCAGCGCGGCGACGTCCGATGCCAACTCGTGCCGGCGCTCCCAGTCCTTGGCGACGATCCGGATCAGGTAGCGGTCGAGGCCGAGGTCGAGTGCGAGGCTCGCGATCTGGACGAACGCAGCGGCGAATACAAAGATCCCGACCGCCGCTTCCCCCTGCGTGCGGCCGAGTCCGGCGAAAACCGCGAACCACGCGAGGCGCCCGACGATCTCGGCGGCCATCACCATCGCCGTGTTGCCGGCAGCCCTCCGCCCTGCTCGCTGCGATGCGCTTTCCGGCGCGCTCACGTGGCCGGCCCTGCGGGCGTGCGTCGCCTCAGCCGGGCGGTGGCGCCCCGCGCAACCGATCCGGCTCGTCCCAGCACGAGGGGCTCGTAAACCCCGCTCACTCGGGCGACGAAGGAGGCGATCTCGTCACGGCCGGTGATCAGCGTTCGCTTCATCTCGAGCGGAGCCCAGCTCCCCCTGTTGATGCAGGTCACGGCAGCCTTGAAGCCCGCTGCCTTCGCCGCCCGGATTGCGGCGGCGCCGTAGTGGCCGAACGGGTAAGCGAAGGTCTGGGGCGTAGACCCCGAGATCTCGGCGATCGCGTCGCGGCTTGCGGTCATCTCGGCCAGGCAGCTCTCGTAGTCGAGCGCGCTCAGGTCCGGGTGTGTGACCGTGTGCGCGCCCAGCTCGTGACCGGCGCCGGCCAGAGAGGAGAGTTCGGCGCTGGTCATCATCCGCTCGCCGGAGAGCCATGGGTTGTCCTGGCCGATCGATCCAGTCAAGACGTAGATCGTGCCCGTGATTCCCATCTGAGCCATGACCGGGGCCGCGACGGTGTAGTTGTCTTCCATGCCGTCGTCGAACGAGATCGAGATCAGCCCGGCTGGGGGAGAGCCGCCGTCAGGCGTCGCCGCGGCGAGCTCCGCGACCGTTACGAACCGAAACCCCGCTGCGGCAAGCAGCGACAGCTGAAGCTGAAAGCGCTCGGCTCCGACGACAAGATTGTGCTCGTCCTCCGGCCGGCCGGCCTCGCCCACTCCGTGGTAGAGGAGGATCCGGGAGGAACGACGCCTCACCGCTCGCAAAGCCAGGACGGCAGGCAGATGTTTTCGCGCCAGAGGCTGCATCCCCGAGGAGTATCGTCCGCCTTGCCGAAATCATCCTCGACATGGAAGAATCCTTGCGCCGGAGGGATTCACGATCGCACGAGGAGCTCCCAGATAGTTTTCAAGGCATGTCGAGTTCCTGGGAAGAGTCCGAGTTGGTATTCAGGCGCGTCCGCGACTTGATCAGGCGTACCCATGACGAAGCTCGATCCGCGGTGGCGACGGCGGACTCCCGCGCCTCTGAGGTTGTGGCCCAGGGTGCGGTGACCGACGTCCGCGCCGAGCGGATGGCCGCGCTTCGCGGCGAGCGCGAGCGACTTGAAAGCGCCAAGGCAGCAATCGAGAGCGGGCTGCGCGACTGCTCGACGGCGATGCTCAAAGAAGCGCGATCCGTGCGGCGGCCATGATGCGGGCCGGTGAGCACGACTCTCTCACGTCGCGTGAGGGGCCTGCGATCGGGCGATTCGAGTCCGTTCTCGACGCTGTCGAAGAGGCGGCTTCCGCTCTTCTCGACGAGGCGGAGGTCGAGGCGAAGCGCCGCATCGCCGAGGCAGATGCTCGCGCCGAGCAGATCGCGGCCGAGCGCGCCCAGGAGCTCACGAGCTTGACCGATGGGATGCTTTCTCACGCACAGGCGGTAAACGCCCGGGCGGACGATCTTTTGCGAGCGCTCGACGACGCGATGAGCGAGCTTGCGCAAACGGCGCCCCCCACAACGCTCCCGGCCGCGGAAAGCGAGCCTCTGAGGAGCCTGCGCGAGAAACTGAGTCAGATGGAGCGGCCTCCGCGCACGGTGTCAAGGCCGGTCGCCGCCGAGCCTTTGGGGGAGCCATCGCCTCCGCCCGGCGCGGCCGAAGAGCCAGGCGGCCAGGTCTCCGAAGGAGCGATGCTGCTGGCGGCCCAGCTGGCGGTTGCGGGAGGCAGTCGCGAGCAGATCGAGGCGCGGCTTCGCAACGACTTCGGAATCGAGGACCCGGGGGCGATCCTCGACCGCCTCGACGTAGGTTCCTGAGCCTCCCTCCGCGAAGCGGGCTCCTAAGAGGGCCCGGGCGGCAGGGGCTTACACGGGACCTCGCCGGTTTCTAGCGTCTCGCCACCGGCGTCGATCAGCCCCCAGCGCGCCCGGCCTGGCTCCAGCTCGATCCTGAGCGCGGCGGGACCTGTGTCGTATAGGAGGGCGAGCCGAGGATCGTCGCCATTGGCCGGATAGAGCTCGTGACCACCCGCGCCCGCGATCATCTGCGTGATTCCGTCGATCGGCCTGAAGATCTGGGCATTGTGGTCGTGGCCGTTGAGCACGAGCGTGGCGTGCCCTCGAAGGAGCTTCCAGTAAGGATCGAGTCGCTTTTCATTGGGGTGAAAGCCGGCGCTGAAGCGCGGGGTGTGCCAGAAGGCGAGTCGGCACGTGCCGGTCTCGCTCAGCTCTGAGCGAAGCCAGGGCAAATCGCTTGCGCTGGGCTTTCCGCCGGTCTCGGAGTTGAGTGCGATGAGCTCCCAGCCGGCGAGCTTGAAGGCGTAGTAGAGGGGCGTGGGGCTCGGAGCTTCGTCCGCCCAGTACGAGAGAAAACCCTCTTTGCGGCTTTTCCACTCGTGGTTTCCGATCACGGGTGAGGTGACGTCTTTCAGCTGCCCATAGACCGGCTCGTAGTTCGTCTCATAGTCCTCGGCCGCGCCGTTCGGGTACACGTCGCCCAAGTACAGGAACCGGTCGATGTCAGTCGGAATCTCGTCGGCGAGGTCCAGTGCCTTCGCTCCCCCGTCCGCGCCGTCTCCCACGGCCCATATGACGGCGCTCTCGGCCTCGTAGTCGGAGTCCTCGAAGGCAAGCCTTGGGCCCAAATCGGAGGAGCTCTCTCCGCTGATCGAGACGAGCAGGAGAATCGCGAGGACCGCAACGCCTCCCGCACCGATGAGCCGTGCGTTCCTCACTCCGATCCTGAGGCTGCGCCGGAGCCTGAAAGGCTCGAATCCTCGAGCCGGGCGAAGGTGATGATGCGCTGAGCGCGCTATAGAGGGGATGGCAGGCGCTCAGCACGAGCCGCTCGTAGCCGACGTTCCTGACGACGCCGATCTCGTCCGGATCGACGATCTCGACCTCTCTCGACCTCGTACGTGAAGGTCGCGTAGGGCATCTCGAGCGTGATCTCGTCGCCGGGCTCGAGCTCGTCGATGCGGTTGAACGGCGCGCCGTAGGTCGTGCGGTGGCCCGCGATTCCGACCGTCTTCCCTGGCCGGGGAACGCTGAGCCGTCACCCTGCTCTGCGCACCTCCGGGTCGTCCGGCCGGAGCGTAGTGGCCGGGCCCCTTCCGAAGCGATGCCGGTGTCCGTGCCCTCGACGACCGTCGCGCTCGACGTCCGATCGCAGGGATCTCGATCCGGCCGATCCCGGCTCCCTCGTCGACCTGCGGCGCTTCGGAAAAGCGGTCGGCGAGGTCGCGACCCGCTCTTCCTCGAGGTTCCCTGTCGCGTTGAGCGGCGTCGGACGACCGCGGCGTCCGGGAAGTCCCGCTCGAGCTCCTCCAGCTCGTCCTCGGCCTTGTCCCTGCTGGTACCGCGCGTAGAGGTTCGAGAGCGGCTCCTCCCAGGCGAGCGTGAGCCCGACGTCGAGGGCGACGACGAGGCCCGCGGTGATGAGCGCGGTGGCGATGATGCGAAGAAATCGGTGCACGGCTCTCCAATGATCGCGCATGAGGCCCGCGATCGAGCTGTTTTTGCGTAACGCCACGTCCGCGCAGGCCTCCTGCCACACTCTCGCGTCCGATGGCCGACGAACAAGCAGCCAACCGCAGCGCCACGAATCGCCTCCTATCAGGCCGACCCCGCCGAGGTCGGGCGCGTCCTCCTGCTCTATTCGGGCGGCCTCGACACGTCGGTCATGCTGCACTGGATCCAGGCTCGCTACGGCGCCGAGATCGTCACGCTCACCGTCGACCTCGGCCAGCCCGGCGAGGACTGGGACGTCGTCGTCGGCAAGGCCAAGCAGCTGGGCGCGATCGACGCGATCCGCGCCGACGCCCGCGAGGAGTTCGCCCGCGACTACGTGCTGCCCGCGATCAAGGCGAACGCGCCTCTACGGCGGCGGCTATCCCGCTCTTCACCGCGCTCGCGCGCCCGCTGATCGCAAAGCTCGCGGTCGAGCACGCGCGCGCGACGGGCTGCGACACGATCGCCCACGGCTGCACCGGCAAGGGCAACGACCAGGTCCGGATCGACGGCACGATCGCCGCGCTTGCGCCCGAGATCAAGGTGCTGGCGCCGGTCCGCGAGTGGGCGATGGGCCGCGAGGAGGAGATCGCCTACGCGAACGAGCACGCGATCCCGGTCAAGGGCTCGAACGAGGGCCCGCCGTATTCGATCGACGACAACCTCTGGGGCCGCTCGTCCGAGGGCCGCGAGATCGAGACGCTCGACACGCCGCCCGACGGACGAGGTCTTCCAGCTCGTCACCCATCCGCGCGAGCGCGCCGGACGAGCCGCAGCGGCTCGTGGTCGGCTTCGAGGCCGGCGTGCCCGTCTCGCTCGACGGCGAGCGCCTCGAGCCGGTCGAGCTGATCGAGCGCGCCGCCGAGATCGGCTGCCGCCACGGCGTCGGCATCGTCGACCACATCGAGGACCGCATCGTCGGCCTCAAGGTCCGCGACCTCTACGAGGTTCCGGCCGCGGCGATCCTCCTGACCGCGCACCAGGACCTCGAAAAGCTCGTCTCGACGATCCACCAGAACGAGCACAAGCACGTGCTCGACCGCAAGTGGGCCTACCTCGTCTACGCGGGCCTCTGGCTCGACCCGCTTCGCCACGACCTCGACGCGTACATGCTCTCGGCGAACGAGCGGGTGACGGGCGAGATCACGCTCGAGCTCTACAAGGGCTCGGTGCGCGTCGTCGCGCGATCGTCGCCCGTACGCGCTCTACGACGAGTCGCTCGCGAGCTTCGGCGAGTCGGGCGGCGAGTTCTCCCAGGCCGCGAGTCCCGGGCTTCATCGAGCTCCACACTTTGCAAAGCCGCATGGCGCATCGGATTCGCGAGCGCCAAGAAGGGAAGGAGAGGACCATGAACAACACCTGCTTCTGCGCCGCCGTCGGCGACGCGTTGAACACATGTCCATCTACGAGTTCATCGGCCGCACCGTCGTGCGCGCCGTCTGGTGGCGCTTCGGCCGCCAGATTCAGATCGCCGGCAGCGGTCGCGCTGTTCCTCAGCGGGCGCGGCGGGCTACCTCCTCAGCCGCAGGGACCCGCCCGAGGGCTGACGCGACAGTCGCTCCCGGAGCCGATCGTAAAGCCGCGATTGGCTGCCACCGGATCCGAAGTCCCGTCGCGCGCGACGGACCGCACGTACAGCCTGTACGCACCGTCGTCCAGGCTCCGAAATGATTTCTGCTTACCGCAGCGCCGCGTCTTCTGATCGAGGTCGACGCCGCGCAGAGTGCATTCGAAGGACGCCTCCGGGCGCCGTCGATCTGAACCTGAAGCTCGTCGCGCTGGAGCGAGAGTCATCAGATGCGGGTAGCGAGCGGATGAACGTTTGCGGCACGCCGTCGGCGCGAACGGCCCAGTCGGGCGCGGACTTCGGCGTATAGAGAGCGTCGGCGACGCTCGACGACTCGAAGCCCAGGTCGTAGCTGGGGAAGAGGTCGGTGACGGAGAGGTGGGGGATCTGCCCTTGCGAGTCCTCGTAGACAACGATCTTGCGGCCGTCGGGCGAGAACGCGGCCTCGCCCCCGAACTCGTCCAGGCCGTTGCCGCTGAAATCGATCGCCTTGCGCAGGTTCGACCCGTCGGCCTGGATCAACCACACGTCTCGGCCGGGATCCTGGCGGGGGTCACCGCGCAGCCCGGAGAACGCGACCGTGGTGCCGTCGGGCGAGAACGCGGGATCAGAATCCCCCTCCGCGAGGTCCAGGCTGAGGTTGACCGCTTGGCTCGACCCATCAGACGCGACGGTGTAGATATCCGGATCCCCGTCGCGGTCGCTCTGAAATGCAATCTGATCGCCCGCGCCCGAGAACGAGGGCTCCGTGTCTTCCCCTGGGCTGTTCGGCGTCAGGTTTACCTGCTCGGAGCCGTCCTTTGCCATCACGAACACGTCGTCGCTCTCCGCGCGGTCGCTGACGAAGACAATCCTCCCGTCGGGCCCAAACGACGGCGCCTTGTCGTCGGCGGGGCTTTGGGCCGTGAGGTTCAGCTCCGCTTTGGAGCGGTCCACCCGAGCCAAGAAAACGTCCAGGTCCCCTTCGTCCATGCGGGTGAACGCCACCAGCCGCCCTCCTGGTCCGGCGGACGGCTCGAGTTCGCCCCGGTTCGGTGTGCGCGTGACCCTCTGCTTGTGGGTGCCGTCGGGGTTGGCGCTCCAGATCTCGGTGGGCTCGCTCTCGAACGCGGCTTGGTAGACGATCCGGCCGTTCTCGCCTGGCAGCGCGGCTCGAGCGGGAGCGACCAAGAGAGCGGCGACCAGGACGGGGCCTCCAATCACCGCAACCGCTCGCGACCATCCCATCCGTTCCCCTCTCACCAGCGAGCATCCTGAACCCGGATCATGAGATCAGGATGAGGCTTGCGTGAGACGGCACCCTGGCTCGGATGGTGGTGGTGAGAGCCCCGTGCAGGATCGCGCCCAGGTTATGTAACCACCTGAGCGCTTCCTTGGCAAACGCTAACAATTCGCTAGCATCGTCTGCTTGGTGCCCTGGGGTCGTTTCGACATGCGCGAACGGGCGGCGACCCTGCGTGGGCGTCGTCCTGGGCTCGCCGCGCGAGCCGGATTCGTGCTTGCGTGCGGCGTGGCTTTGGCCGTCCCCGTCGCGCGCGCCGACGGAGAGACGATCGACGGACTCGAAGGCAAGATCGCTGATGCCCGCTCAGAAGCGGAAGCCCTGAACGACGAGATCGAGTCGAACGTGGTCGCGCTAGCCGAGGCGCGCAGCGAGGCCGAGCGGGCGGCTGGCCGCGAGGCCGAGCTGAGCACGGTCCTTGTCGAGGGCAGGAGCGATCGGCCGAGCTAGCCCGAGAGCTCGAGACTGCCCGCGCCGAGCTTGTCGCGGCCGAATCCCGCCTTCGGCGTGCCCAGGCGGTGCTGGCGGAGCGCCTGGTCGAGATCTACAAGTCGAGTACCGCAAGCGAGGTCGAGATGCTCCTCGACGCCGACGGATTCGAAGACCTCGCGACGCGGGCCGAGCTCCTCGGGCGGATCCAGGACGCAGATCGCGCGCTGGCCGAGCGGGTGCGCTCGCTTCGCGCCGAGCTCGCGGATCAGGTCGAGCGAGTCGGAGCAGGCCAAGGAGCGCTCGGACGAGCTGAACGCCGAGGTCTCCGCGGCGCGCGACGAGATCGCCGCCGCGCGGGCCGAAGCCGAGGCGCGCGCCGCCGCGGTCGCCGGCGCTCGCGCGGACCAGGCCGCCTCGGTCGACGAGCTCGAGGAGCAGATGGGCGACTGGGCCGAAGAAGTTCGAGAAGCTCGAGCGAGTTCCCGAGCCGAGGCCGAGGAAGAGGTCGCGAGCTGGAACGACTTCGGCGCGTGGGCGATCCCCGAGGCGATCGTCATGTGTGAGTCGGGCGGCAACTTCCAGGCGCTCAATCCATCGTCCGGGGCGGGCGGCGCGTATCAGATCCTGCCCTCGACCTGGCGGCTCTACGGCGGCAAGGGCCTGCCGCACGAGGCCTCTCCGGCCGAGCAGCACCGCATCGCGGCGATGATCTGGGCCGACTCCGGCCCCGCGGCCTGGGTCTGCGCGGGCTAGCAACTCACGAGACCTTTGCCGGGACCCGCGCCGGCTCGGGTTCCGCATCCGGCGTTCGGTTGCTTTCCCAGCTTGACGCCGCGAAGCATCGCGACGCGCCCCCGCGAGCACGACCATGACGCCGAAGCCGGCGACCGCGAAGCTCGCGCGCGGCGAGAGCGATCGCGGCGATCGCGCCGCCCAGGAGAAAGCCGACGCCGGAGAGCCCGCTCGCGAGCGACTCGAGGAGGCCGATCACCCGTGCCTGGTAGGCCTCTGCGGTGAGCTCCTGGATCGCGGTGACGACGGCGACCCACTGGACGCCGTTCCCGGCGCCGCCGACCGCCGAGGCGACGCAAGCGACGACGAGGGTGGGGGCGATGGCGGTGCCCAGGTAGGCGAGGCCGATCGCGACGGTGCCGCCGACCAGGAGGCGAGGCAAGCGACGCTCCTCGAAGCCCCGAGAAGATCAGGCTGCCGAGCACCATGCCCGACGCCCCAGGAGGCGAGCAGGAGCCCGTAGCCGAGGTCGCCGGCGTCGAGCGTCTCCTTGGCGAAGGCGACCTCGATCGGGAGGACGAGGGCGAAGAAGACGAACGCGACGGCTTCGGCGCCGAGGAGGCGCTCGAAGGACCGGCCGCTCGCGCACGTAGGTGAAGCCGAGCCGCAGGCGTGTCGGTCCACGGGACCTTCTCGTCGTCGTCGTCCCGGTGGCTGCGCCAAGCGCGCTCGGAAGTAGCCAGCAGGAGCGCTACGGCGACGAACGAGGCGGCGTCGGCGAGCAGCGCCACCTGTGCTCCGGCGGTTGCGACGAGGAGGCCGGCCAGGGCCGGGCCCGCCGCGGCGCCGGCCGTGAATCCCACGTTGAGGATGCCGTTGCCTTCGCGCAGGAGGCCGGCCGGCTCGAGGATCGCGCCCGCCGCGGCGCGAGAGCGCGCTCGCGCGGCCGTCGCGAGCGTTCCGTCGATGGCCGCGATGGCGAGCACAGCGGCTAGCACGAAGCTCTCCTCGGTTGCGAGCGCGGCCAGCGCGCAGAACGCGGCCGCCTCGCCCGCGTAGAGGGTCGCGAGCGCGCGCCGGCGAGCTCCACGCGTCGATGCGCGCGACCAGGAGCGGAGTCGTGAGCGCCGGTACGAACTGCATCGCGACGAACAGGCCGGCGGTCGCGATCGGGCTGTCGGTGAGTTCGAAGACGACGACCGCGAGCGCGATCTCGCCGAGCCAGTTTCCGAGCTCGTTCGTCGAAGTAGGCGAAGGCGAGACGCTTGAAGCCAGGCAGGCGAAGCGGCGCCGCCCACCGCCGATGATCGCTCACAAGTGGGCCATAGTTTTCATAACCTGGACCAAGTAGTTGCAAGTTTCGGCAAGTTGTGGTTTCATTACAAGCCCAAAGCTAGAGCGGGATCAGTCTCCCGGTCCAGCGATTCGGAAAGGCATCACATGGGTCATCCGTCGCGGGTAGTTCAAAGGTCTAGGGCGTAGCTCTGGGGCGAGTTGCGGCCCACGTTCTTCGACGGCCGAACTAGAGGCCCCGATCAAGGGGCTCGTAGTCGTAGAAGAGCCGCAAGATTGCGGCTTCTTATCAAACGCGGCGGCTGTTCGCGTCAGGCGGGGACGGCGGGCCGGTCGACGTAGTCGTGAATGCGCTTGTCGAGCGCGAGCTCTGCCTCGAAGTCCGCGTCCTCGCCGTGGCGGTAAGCGAGGTCCTTGTCGGCGAGCATCGCGACGAACAGCTCGACCAGTTCTGCCGTCGAGCTGGGTGCCTGAGACCCGCCTGAGCTCCGCGATCGCCTCGAAGGAGCTCTTGGGGGCGCCGTAGGAGTCGCGGGCAGTCATCGCGTCGTAGGTGTCGGCGACGGCGACGATCCTGTGCGATCTGCGGAATCTGCTCCGCCATCAGGCCCCGGGGATAGCCGAGGCCGTCGAGCCGCTCGTGGTGAGCCATGATGATCTCGCCGACAGGCCGGTAGCCGTCGATCTGCGAGACGATTCGCGCTCCCTCGTAGGGATGGCGCCGGATCTGGTCCCAGTCCTCGGGAGAGAGCCGGCCGCGGGACTTGAGGATCTGGTCGGGGAGGACGAACTTGCCGATGTCGTGGAGGAGGCCTGCCGTGTGGGCGAGCTCCTGCTCCTCGTCGTCGAGCCCTGCGCGCGCGGAGAGCTCGCGGGAGTAGCGCGCCACGGCGGCCGAATGACGGGCAGTCATCCGGTCGCGAAGGTCGAGCGTTCGAAGGAGCGCGCCCAAGAGCGCGACCTGGAAGCCGGCGAGTTGTCTTGGCGCGCTGCGCGAGCTCGACTGCACGTTCCTGAGAGCGGAGTAGCTCGCGCACCAGGTACTGGAAGACCAGCAGAACGATCGCGAATAGCGCGACGGCCGGGATCCCGAGCTTTTCGTATGCGAACGTGATTCCGACAGCCAGCAAGGCCGCGGCGAGTTCGGAGGGAATGACCGGAACGACCGACAGACGGAGGTGAGACGAAAGGTCGGATCGCTCCACGTAGCACGTGTAGGCGGCGATCGCGGCGATATTGATTCCGAGTGCGACTACGAAGAGTCCGACGACCATCAGATAGAACGCCGGATCCATCGCGTCGATTCCAAGCTGGTCCTCAAGGCGGTGGAAGCCGGCGCCAGCGATCAGGGGAAAGGCCGCGTAGACCGTGACGTTCAGCAGCAGGTCGCTCTTGGCGTAGCGACTGGTTGCCCACGATGTGAGCGTCGTGATGACCGCGATCAGGGCGGCCGGGGTCGCCCCGAGGATCACGATCGCCGCGATGATCGCCAGGAAGCTCCCGGACACCAGGACCTTTTGCGCCGTGATCCGGATCGCTCGCATGTCGCTTGCGACCGACGCGAACAGGAGGATGCCGAAGGCGGCAAGGTCCCATTCGGCCTCGGGGGCGAGTAGCACCGCACCTGCAACGGCCGCGAGAAGCAGCAGCCATTCGCCGGCGATCAGCGATCGGGAGGGACGATCAGTCATGAGCTATCGGGGCTCGGAGGCTCCGGTGGATTGGGGTCAGCCGTGGACTACGGCAGCGGGACGCCGCTCGAGCCTGTGCACCGTGATGCCTTCGGACGACGGCTCTCGCATCGAGCTCATGAACCGGTCGAGGTCGTCGCGCGAGTAGCGCCGCTGGCCTCCCGGCGTGCGGTAGACCGCGACGAGCCCCTCGTTCGACCACTTGCGAAGGGACGCGGCGCTGACGCCCAGATAGTCCGCCGCCTGACCGACGTTGTAAAGCTTTGCCGTGATCTCCACTTGAATGTCCTCCCCTTAGGGCCGGTTTGGGGCTCCCTGAAAGAACCCGTGCAAACTTGACCTTGTCGTGAAGAACCTTCGGCAGTTTCCGCTCATTGCTTGAACCCCCCTGGACGAATTCACTAGCTATGGGCAGGCTCTGCGCGCCAAAACTGCGCGTAGCCCTCAGGGTGCGATCAAGACAGGCCGAGCGCGTCAGGGCGAGCCGTGGCATCTCCTAGCGATCTTGCATCGAGTGGGCACGGGCAAATGCGATCCCGCGACCGTCGGCCCGGGCAGCCCAAGCCGCCTCTTCGGCCGCTTCGCGGAGCGCTTCCGGCGAGTCGGCGTGCAGTGGGAACGAAGCAAGCCCAACGGCCAGGTCGACCCTGGGGCCAGGTCCTGCCTGAGATCGTTCGACTACGTCCGAGACGTTGGCCGCCAGCCTGAGCGCGTCGGCGGCCTCGCCGCCGGGAAGCAAGGCCACCAGTTGACCGGGGCCGGTTCGAAAAGCTTCTTCGGAGCCCGCGAGCTGCGCATCGAGGACGCCCGCAACGGCTTCGGCCATGCTGGCCGCGGCCGCTTCGCCGTAGCCCTTGGAGATCCGCTCCACGCCTTCGATCTCGAAGTGGGCGATAGCCACACAAGCGCCCGTGCTTTTCGATGCTGCGATCAGCTCTTGCAGCCGGGCGGCGAGGTCCGGCGCGTTCCCGGTCGCCTGCCGCGCAGGGGTTCCCTGGGTCTCGCCGGCAATGGATTGCACCACCGCGGCCTGGACCGCTCCGAAGACCTCGGCCAGGCGGGTGACCGCGCGCGTGAACTCGCGACGATCACGCTCGGGCAGCTCGCGGTCCAAGCGCGTCGATCGAGGAGAGCCTGAAGCGCGGCGAACTCGCGCGGACAGGCGCGTGACGAGTGGCTTCGGGGCTTGCGCTCGGCCGCCAAGGGACGCGGCGCGCTCGCGAGCGGCGGGGGAGAGGCGCAGGTCACGCGCAGTGCCTGGATCGGAGAGCTGACCCAGGATCTCCGCGATCAGGGGCGCGGCCTCGTGCGCGATCCAGCCGAGCGGTAGCTCGTCGAGCTCTTCGAGCGGGCTGCGCTCGATCACCTCGACCATCCAGTTCTTGGCGAGGCGCTCCCACGCGGCCGGCGATCGGGCGATCTCGGCGCCGAAGTGATCGGCCATCTAGCCGGGTCCTTGCGACATCGCACTCTCCACTGCCCTGAGAACGCTAATTCACTCATCGGCGGGACCATCCCGGCCCAGCCGGGGCCGCGTCTAGAATTGGCTTTGGTGGCAGAGCGAGGGTGGAGAGAGGGAGAGCGAGCCCGAACTGCCGGAGGCCGGATTCCGGCGAGCCGGGGGGCGACGCGATCCTGGGCGCGGCCCTCGAAGGCCTGCGCCGAGCGGCGGAAGAGGTCGAGGTCGAGCGCTCGACCGCGGAGACCCTGCAGCGAAGCCTGCTTCGCGAGCGCCTCCCGGACGTTCCCGGGCTCCGCCTCGCCGCGCGCTACCTGCCCGGGTCGGGCGAGGCCCGCATCGGCGGCGACTGGTACGACGCGATCCCGCTTCGCGACGGCCGCGTCGGCCCTCGTGATCGGTGACGTGGTGGGGCGCGGCATCGAAGCGGCGGCTCGCATGGCGCACCTGCAGAGCGCCGTTCGCGCCTACGCGCTCGAGGGCCTTCGGCCGTCGCTCATCCTCGAGCGGATGAACGGCTTCGTCCAGGAGCTCGAGAGCCGCGGCACGGCGACGCTGCTCCTCGCGGTCGTCGATCCCGACGCCGAGACCGTCAGGCTGGCCTCGGCCGGGCATCCGCCGCCCCTGATCGTCGATCCCGACGGCAACGCGAGCGTTCGCCGAGGGCCCGGCTGGCAACCCGCTCGGAGCGTCGCTTTTTCCCAGCTACGACGAGACCGTGCTGGCGATGCCGACCGGGTCCGCGCTCGTGCTCTACACCGACGGCATCGTCGAGCGGCCCGACCAGTCGCTCGACGCAGGGCATGGCGATCCTGGCGGACCTGGGACTGAGCCTTCCCGACGAGCCCGACGAGGCGTGCCGCACCCTGCTCGACCGCCTCCTCTCCGACGGCACTCGCCCACGACGACGTCGCGCTCCTGATCGCTCGCCTCGACGCGCCGCCGCTCACGCTCGATCTCGTGGTGCCCGCCGACCCGACCTCGCTCGTGGGCGTGCGCCGGGGCCTCGGCCGCTGGCTGCGAGCCATTGGCGTCGGCGACGCCGAGGCGTACGAGCTTCAGGTCGCCTGCGGCGAGGCGTGCGCGAACGCGATCGCGCACGCCTATCCCGCCCGGCGACGCGCACTTCGCGGTGCGCGCAGTGCGCGAGGGCGACGAGCTCCTGATCGAGGTCGGCGACTTCGGCGCGTGGCGCCCGCCGCGCGGCGGCTCGGGCGGCCGCGGCCTCGCCCTGATCGAGCAATTGACGGACTCGCTCGAGATCGACCGCGGTATCGCCGGTACGACTGTCAGGATGCGCCGCACGATGGAAGGGATTGCTAAGGCCTGATGCGCGACCGCCTGGCCGAGGTCGGCTTCTCCGAGGTCCGCGCCGACGCGATCGTCGCGTCCGTCGTCCGGCGACATCGACGGCTCGAACGCCGCCGAGCTTCGCCGCGCGGTCGCCGAGCGCGTGCCCGTCCACGGCCCGGTCGCTGATCATGGACCTGACCGCGACGACCTACATCGACTCGACCGGCGTCGAGCTCCTCTTCGAGCTCGCCCGCCGCCTCTCGGCGCGTCGCCAGATCTTCACGCGTCGTCGTTCCGAAGGGATCGGGCGTCCGCAAGGTCCTCGAGCTCTGCGACATCGGCAGCGTCGCCGTCCTGGTCGAATCGCAGGGCGACGGCTTCGAAGCCGATCGACGCGCGCTTAGCCGGTCTAGACGTCCAGCGTCTCGGTCCAGGACGCCTTGAAGCGCTGGAGCGCGAGGCGGAGTGCCGCCGGGTCGGAGCCCGAGGCGATGATGTCGGCGATCCGGTTCGCGAAGGCCTCGATCAGGAGCAGCTCGCGCCGGCTGGTCGGGCGCGAGGGGCGGACGCCGAGCGCCAGCACGCCGGTGAGCCGGCCGCCCGAGGTCATCGGCGAGGCGAGAAGGGGGTGCGCTCCCGCTCTCGATGCGCCGATCAGGCGTGCCCGTGCGCTCGAGCGCGACGCGTCCGATGCCGGGGTCGCCGAGGGTGACTTCGGTGGCAGGCGAGGCGCTCGGGCCCGGCGCCGCCGGTGGCCTGGGCGGCCAGCCGCAGGAGCATGCCGCCGTCCTCGGCGCTGTAGATCGCGCCCGACTCGACGTCGGCGAGCGAGACGACGCCGGCCAGGAGCGCGGTCAGGATCGGGCCCTTTCTCGAGGCCCGCCGGGGCGCGCGCTCATGCGCGAGCTGCGCGCGCGGGCGCGGGCGGCTTCTCGCGGTGCCGGCTCGCCGATCACGCCGCTCTCGAGAGCGAGCGCGACGGCCTGCGAGCGCGTCGAGGCGCCGAGCTTCTCCATCGCGTTTCGCACGTGGGTCCGAACGGTCTCCGGCGAGAGGACCAGGCGCTCGGCGATCGCGGCGCCGGAGAGGCCCTCCGCCAGGTAGCCGAGCACCTCCCGCTCGCGGGCGCTCAGAGGGCCGTGGACGCTCCGGCGGGCGGAGCGGCGGTAGCGCTTTCTGGTTTGGAATCGGACATTGAGATTGGTCCGGCCGGCGTCCGTGCGATGCATCCGGACGTGACCCCCTGCAGTCTGCGACAGTACCACTAACCGATTTGTGGTAATGCCACTCACGCCGAGTGGGGAGAAATCGGCCCGAAATGTGTGTGAATACCTCAGGGAACGGGCAAGCATCGCCGAAGACATGATTCTCGTCAACTCGCAACGATCACTCGTGGGGCTGATCGCCTCGCTCGCTGTTCTTGCGGGCTCCGCCCGCGCCGAGCGCCGCCGATTGCACGTCGCCGAGTCCCACCGCAGGACCAGTACTGCCCGCCCTCGACCATCACTTCAGCGGCGGCGGCGATCCCGGCGACCCCGCGGATCCTGGCGAAACGGCCCGGAGGCCTGCCGTTCACCGGCTACGACGTCGGTCTCGCCGCGCTCGCCGCGGTCGCGCTGGTCGGCGCGGGTCTCGGCCTGCAGACGGGCCGCGAGGGCCGACGAGGCCAGGTGAGCGAGCGGTTCCGGGCCGTCGATGCCGGATCGGCCGCTGCGAAGGCTCCGCCGCGCTCGGTCGCCACCGAAGGGCCGCCCGGTCCTGATCGTCGACGCCGCGCAGCGCTGCGTCGAGGTGAACGAGGCGGCGTCGCGGATGCTCGGCCTGGACGCGCTCAGAGATCGTCGGCAGAGTCGTCGAGAGCCTCAACCTGCCCGACGGGCACCTCCTGGTCCTGCCGCGCATCGAGGACGACGCCGAAGACGGCGGCTGGGCGGCGCGCAGCCCGCGGGCGCGACGAGCGGCCCCGAGGCAGGCGACCGTCACGCCGCGAGCGTGAGGTCCTGGCGCTCCTGGCTCGCGGCTCGACCGACGCGCAGATCGCCGAGATCCTCGAGCTTTCGCCCGCGACCGTCCAGACGCACGTGCGGAACGCAAAGGCAAAGCTGGGCGCCCGCACCCGCGCCCAGGCCGTGGCGCTGGCGCTGGTCAGCGGCCTGATCGACCTGGATTAGGACCGTCAACGCCGCTCTTGCCGGACCGCTCCTCGGTCGACCTCGATGCGTTCTTCGATCTCCTCGATCCGATGCTCGAGCGGGTTGAGCTCGGCGACGACCGCGAGCTCGTCCCGCGCCCTTGCCGGGTCGTCGCGAGCGAAGATGAGCGCGAGGAAGAAGTGGCCGACGTACTCCTCGGGCCGCTCCCGGATCGCCTCGTCGAACGCCGCGATCGCGCGCTCCGTGTCGTCGAGTGCCAGTGCGATCGACCCTTCCGTCAGCGCGGGCCGGTCGGACAGCGGGTTGAGGTCCCGCGCCAGGGCGAGGTCGTCGTAGGCCTGCTCTGTGTCTGCCCGGAAGATGTCGAGCGGACCTCTCGACGAGGCGTCTCCGACAGGAACGGCGGGATCAGTGCTCAAGGCGAAGACGGCGAGCGCCGACCACTACGAAGCGCCGTGCCATCGAGGGAGTCGTCGCTCGGGCATGCGCGGATGGCCGGCGCGGCCGCCGCGCCCAGCAGCGCAAGGGCGGGCGCCGTCACCGCCGGGTACGGCCAGAACCAGTCGACCGACGCGTGCGTGAGCCAGTACGCGCCCGCCGCGAGCGCCCCGCACGAGAGCTGCGCGGCCGAGGGCCCGAGCCGCCGCGCGCGGATCGCGCCGGCGAACGCGCCGACCATCGCCAGAGCGAAGAGCACGAGCCCGACGACCCCCAGCTCGGAGAGCATCTCGAGCTCGACCGAGTGAGCGTCGCGCGCGAGCTGGTTCGGATCCTCGCGCTCGCGGTTGTAGCGGAACTGGAAGCCGCCTCCGCCGTCGCCGAAGATCGGATCGTCGCTCGACCGCATCGATCGCGACCCGCCAGACCTCCGAGCGGTTCGAGCCCGCGTTCAGCGTGAAGCGGCTGGACGCCTTCGTCAGGTCGGGCTCGCCGCCGAGGAACTCGTCCACGCGGTCGTCCGCCCATGCAACTGGGTTTCCGACGGCGACGGTCGCGGCGAGGACGACGACGGCTGCGGCAGCGGCCATTCCCTGTAGAACTCGCGCGGTGGTCAGCCATTCCGGGTCGCGCGGCTCGAAGCTCACGACGAGCGGCGCGAATGCCGCTGAGACCGCAAGCCCGACCAGCGCGCCGAGGCCGGCGGCGTTCATCTCGTCGACCGTGCCGATGAGATCGCCGCCTTCCTTTGCCGCCTCGAAGAGGTCGCTGGCGAGGAAGAAGCAAGGAATGGCCGGGAGGATCGCGACGAGCCGGGTGAGAGTGACGAGACGCCGCGGCGAGGTGAGGAAGAGGACGATGGCGCCTGCGGCGAATCCCAGGATTGCGCCGCGGCTCTGGCAGATCACGGCGAGCTCGAAGCAAGCGGTTGCGGCTACGAAGCCGGCCATCCTGACCACGTGACGGCCGCCGGGTGCCGACGCGAGACACAGCGCCGGCCAGAAGGCGATGAAGAAGAACGCCGCGGTCGCGTTGCGGTACCCGAGCGGGTACTCGAGCGTCCCGTCCTCGTCGAGGAAGTAAAGGGGGTCGGACCCGGTCGCGAGGCCGATCAGGGTGACGAGGGCGACGATGCCGGCAGCGCCTACGACCGGCAAGCACGGCTAGCTCCATCCGCCGGCCCAGGTAAAGACAGCCCCATAAGCCCAGTCCGAAGCAGAGCGCGTAGCCGAACATGCGCTGCGCGTCCTCGACCGCGATGTCCGGGGTCGGGGACCAAAACGCGGAGGCGAGGCTCCAGATTGCCAGCGCCACAAGCCCCCCCAGCGCGAGCCGAGCGGAGTCCGGCCCGCGACTCGAGAGCGGCCGGGCGCCACTCCGATCAGGATCGCTCCCGCGACACCCAAGCAGCGCGACGCCTGGATACATGACCGTCCCGAAGTACGCCCCGTACTTGAGCGCCCACCAGGTGAACGTCCCTCCGAGGACCCCAAGCGCGATCGTTGCCGCGAGCGTGTTGCGATCCCCGATCGCCCACTGGGCTGCGCCCCGGCGCGCGGAGGAGGGTTCGGGCTCGCCGAGCATGCGAGGCAAGGTACAGGCACGCGGAGCGTCGGCCAGGCCCGCATTTGAGTGCCGAAACGCGGCGCCCGCGGGCACCAGTTTGGACGGCCGACGGCGCCGGTAGGGTTCGCGTGCCTTGGCCTCCAGCGACGATCGGCCACTCTCGGGCGAGGGGGAGCCCTCGCCCGGATCTGATGCCAGCGAGCGGATAGCAAGCCTCCGGGCCTCCCTCGGGGAGCGGCTGTCGGAGCTCTCGGAGGCCACGGTCGCCACGCGTGAGGAATCCATGGCGATGGTGGAGGTAAGGGTGGCTCAAGCACAAAAGGAGCTTTCCGCTCAGACCGCCGCGGAGGTCAGGGCGTCGCTAGACGCCGCCCAGGCCGACCTCTTCCGCGAGGTCAAGCGCCGCTCGCAAAAGGCTGAGAAGCGTCTCAAGACAGAGCTCGACGAGAGACTCAAGAGATTCAGCGTCGCGGGAAGTACACAGGCCATGCCGGCAGGTCCCACAGCGCTTCCAACTGAGCTTCACGTGTCGTTCGACAAGGTGCAGGCGGACCTTTCTGAGAGGCTCATCGCTCATACGACGGGCGCGCTCTCAGAAGCCCGCGAGCAACTCGCCACCGTGGTCTCGGAGCAGCGCTCGGAGCTCTCGGATGACCTCAAGGCGCAGCTCGACGAGGGCCTCTCGGTCGCCTCGATCAGGGCCTCGGCTCAGATCTCGTCAGGCCTCGCCCAGGTCGAGCAAGCTATGGACGAGCGCTCGGCAACGCACTTCGCCGAGCATTCTGCCGCTCTCGAGCAGCGCGCACTCGCCCTTGCCGCCGAGTCTCGTGACGCCGCCGCCGAGATAGCGTCCCAGATCGCCGAAGCCGAATCCATACGCCGCTACACCGAGCTTGAGCCGCGTCTCGTCGCCCGCATCGAGGAGGCTGAGCGCGATTCGATCTCTAAGACCGAGACGGCGCTCAAGGAGCTGACGCGCACCAACGACGAGGCGGCGCGCCAGAGGCTCGAAGAGGCACTGGAGCGGGTGCGCGCCGATGGAGCCCGCCAGCTCGAGGCCGATCGCGCGAGCTTTCGTGAGGAGTCGGACGCTGCACTCAAAGAGCTGGCCGAGATCTCATCCCGGCTCGAGCGGCCCGAACGCCGCCAAGCCGTCCGCTTGGCCAAAGCTGAGAATTCGCAGCGGATCAAGCACGCCCTCGCAAAGCTCGAGACTCTCGCGAGCGAAGCCGAGTCGCGCATCGACGAGCGTGCCGGGACGGCTGAGAGCTCCATCGCTCGCAAGAGCGATGAGGCCGGCGCGTATGTGACCGAGGCAGAGGAACGGGTGAGGTGGATGGTCTCCGACTTCCGCGAGCTCCACTCTGAAGCCGGCGGGCGGCTGGACGATTCGCTGGGCCGCGTCGAGCAAACGGTCGCCAAGATCGAGGAGTCGAGTGAGCGCATCGCCGAGCTCGAGCGCCGGGCGACCGCGGCGCGAGCGCGAAGCGGCGCGATCGGCCGAGATGGCCCGGAACGCGGTCGAGCTCGAAACTCGGATGCGCCAGGCGCTCGACGCTCGAGGCCGCCGCGGCCGAGCAGATCACGATCGCCGAGCGCCGGCTGATCGACCTCGTGGGCAAGCCTGACGACGCTTCCGCTCGAGCTACGGCTCGCAAATCCGCGAAAGCGCCCGGTTGGCATCTGGCCCCGCTGGCAAGATCGAACGCCATGAGCGGATCGGTCGTACACCTCCACGTCCACAGCGAGTACTCGCTGCTCGACGGCCATTGCCAGATCGAGAAGAAGACCTCGAAGGGCATGATCTATCCGATGGCCGAGCGGGCCGCGGAGCTCGGCATGCCCGCGCTCGGCATCACCGATCACGGCGCCATGAACGGCGCCGTCGACCACTACAAGGCGTGCAAGAAGGTCGGGATCAAGCCGATCATCGGCATGGAGGCCTACCTCGTCGACGATCACCGGCCGCCGACCGCCGCGGCGAGCGCAACCACCTGACGCTCCTCGCCGGCTCGGACGAGGGCTTCCGCAACCTGGTGAAGCTCTCCTCCGCCGGCTTCCTCGAGGGCTTCGGCCGCGGCAAGGCCAACATCGACATCGGCCTCCTCGAGCGCCACTCGGACGGCCTGATCGCACTCTCGGGCTGCCTTCAGTCGCGCCTTTGCCGCCGGATCATCGAGGAGCGCCCGGCCGATGCGCGCGCCCATCTCGACGACCTCGCGCAGGCGGTCGGGCCGCGACAACCTCTACATGGAGATCCAGGTCAACGGCATCCCCGAGCAGGACAAGGCGAACGAAGGCATCGTCCGCCTCGCCCGCGAGATCGGCCGCCCGCTCGTCGGCACCGGCGACGTCCACTACCTGACGCCGCGACGACTACCACCACCACGCGGCGCTTCTCTGCGTGCAGACGAAGTCGACGCTCGAGCAGCCGAAGCTCCGCTTCGACACCAACGAGTTCTATCTTGAAGAGCCCGGAGGAGATGGCCAAGGACTTCGAGCCCTGGCCCGAGGCCGTGCCGACCTCGCTCGAGATCGCCGAGCGCTGCCACACCGAGATCGAGCTCGACAAGCTGCTCCTGCCGCGCTTTCCCACGCCCGACGGCGAGGAGCCCGGCGCGATGCTCCGCCGCCTCGCCTTCGACGGCCTGCGCCGCCGCTACGGAGATCCGCTGCCCGCCGAGGCGGTCGAGCGGCTCGAGTTCGAGCTCGGGGTCATCTCGGACATGGGCTTCGAGTCGTACTTCCTGATCGTCTGGGACTTCGTCGCCTACGCGAAGGCGAACGGCGATCGCGGTCGGCCCGGGCCGCGGCTCGGCCGCCGGCTCGATCGTCGCCTACTGCCTCGACATCACGGACCTCGACCCGCTCGCGAACGAGCTCCTCTTCGAGCGCTTCCTCAACCCGGCGCGCAAGTCGATGCCGGACATCGACATCGACTTCTCGGTCCGCGGCCGCGAGCGCGTGATCCGCTACGTCCAGGAGAAGTACGGCCGCGAGTCGGTCGCGCAGATCATCACCTTCGGCAAGATGGCGCCGCGCGCCGCCACGCGCGACGCCGCCCGCGTGCTCGGCTACGACTACGCGCACCGGGCGACCGCCTCGCGAAGCTCATCCCCGAGCCGATCATGGGCCGCAGCCCGAGCTTCGAGGAGTGCCTGAAGCCGAACGCCGACCTGCGCCGCGAGGTCGACGCCAGCCCGGACTCGAAGCGGATCGTCGACGTCGCCCAGGGCCTCGAGGGCGTCGTCCGCAACAACTCGATCCACGCCGCCGCGGTCGTGATCGCGGACCGGCCGCTTCACGAGATCGTGCCGCTTCAGCTCGCCGAGGACCGCGGCGCCGCCGGCGCAGAACGGCGACGGCGGCCGGCCGGAGCGCCAGTACAAGATCGTGACCCAGTACTCGATGGGCCCGATCGAGGAGATCGGCCTCCTGAAGATGGACTTCCTGGGCCTTCGCAACCTCGACGTGATCGAGGACGCGGTCGACGATCATCAAGCGCTCGCGCGACATCGAGATCGACATGCAGTCGATCCCGCTCGACGACCCGAAGACGTTCGAGATGCTCGCCCGCGGCGACTCGGTCGGCGTCTTCCAGCTCGAGTCGGACGGCATGCGCGACGCGCTCAAGCAGATCCGCCCGACCGAGTTCAACGACATCGTCGCGATCGGCTCGCTCTACCGCCCGGGCGCGATGCGCTTCATCCCCGACTACGCGCGCGGCAAGCGCAACCCCGGCTCGGTCACCTTCCAGGACCAGCGCCTGCGGCCGATCACCGAGGAGACCTACGGCTGCTGCATCTACCAGGAGCAGCTCATGGAGATCTCGAAGCAGATCGGCGGCTTCACGCCCTGCCGAGGCGGACGATCTGCGCAAGGCGATCGGCAAGAAGAAGCGCGACCTGATGGCGACGATGAAGGACAAGTTCATCGACGGCAGCGCCGCCTCGGGCACGCAGCGCCGGGTCGCCGACGACCTCTGGGGCGCTGATGACGGCGGCGGCCGACTACTCCTTCAACAAGTCGCACGCCGCCTGCTACGCGCTGATCTCCTACCGCACCGCCTACCTCAAGGCCAACTATCCCGGCCGAGTACATGGCGGCGGTGATCTCCTCGGTCATGTCGACCAAGGACAAGGTGCCGTTCTTCGTCAACCGCTGCGCCGAGATGGGGATCGAGGTGCTGCCGCCGGACGTGAACTCCTCCGAGCACGGCTTCACCGTCTCGGGCAACTCGATCCGCTTCGGCCTCGACGCGGTCAAGAACGTCGGCCACCAGGCGGTCGACGTGATCATGGCCGCGCGCGAGCGGGGCGGGCCGTTCGAGTCGATCTGGGACTTCTGCGACCGCGTCGACGCGCGCACCGTCAACAAGCGGGCGATCGAGTGCCTCGTCAAGTGCGGCGCGCTCGACTCGACCGGCGCGTCGCGCCGCGGCATGCTCGAGGTGCTGCCGCCGGCGCAGGCGTCCGGCCAGAAGGCGCAGGACGACGCGCTGCGCGGCCAGGGCTCGATCTTCGACTTCGGTGGCTCCTCCGAGGCCGAGGATCCGCTCGCCGGCGCCTTTGCGTCCCAGCGCCCGCCGGTCCCGGCCGAGGAGTTCGGCCAGCGCGAGCTGCTCTCGCTCGAGAAGGAGACGCTCGGCACCTTCCTCTCCTCGCACCCCTTGAAGGAGGTGCGCGAGGCGCTCCGCGAGAAGGTCGACTGCGCGCTGCCCGAGCTCGAGAAGAAGCAGGACGGCGCCTGGCTCACGGTCGGCGGCATCGTCGCCGAGGCGAAGAAGGTCCGCACGCGCTCGGGCAGCTACGTCATGTTCGCGAAGCTCGACGACCTCGAGGGCCAGGTCGAGCTGTTCGTGCCCGACGCCGCGGCCGAGCAGGCGCAGGCCGATCGAGCTCGATCGCGTCGTCATCGTCCGGGGCCGGCTCGAGCACAAGGACCGCGGCGTGACCTCGCTCCGCGTCCAGGACGCCGAGCGCTTCGAGCCGGACGCGGCCGAGGTCGCACGCGCGCAAGCGGAACGCGGAGCCCGAGGCGCTCACGCTCGAGATCGACGCCTCGCGCTTCCGCGCCGAGCTGATCGCAGAGCTCAAGGGCCTCTTCGAGACCTATCCGGGCGGCACCGAGGTGACGCTCGTCATGAAGACGCAGCGAGGGCACGCGCCGCCTTCGCTTCGGCGACGGCTACCGGGTCGAGCCCAACCACGGCCTCCGCGCCGAGCTCGACGAGCTCCTCGGCCCGCGCGCCTTGGCCGCCTGACGCCTAGCGCCCGCTCGCGCGCTTACACTTCGCGAGTGGCGCTCGCTCAACGCGCAAAGACCGAAGCCACGGCGAATGCCGCAAGTGCGGCACCTTCTGCGACAAGGTGGTCGAGCCGCGCGGTTGCCTCGAGATGCGCTGCCGCTACCTCTACTCCTACGAGGACAAGCTTCACCGGCAACACGTACATGGGCTGCGTGCGCAAGGTCTTCCGCGCCGAGGTGGACGTCGAGATGTTCCAGCTCGCCGAGAACGCGGGCGGCTTCGGCGGCCTCAAGGTGACCGGCCAGCCGATGCCGCAGTGCCAGTTCTCGGTCGAGCCGTCGTTCGCTGGGCTCGGGACGCGGAGTTCGAGTGCGTGAACAAGCGCTTCTTCGACTGCTCCGAGGCCGGGCCGGAGGGCCTCACGGGCCTTCGACCTGCGCAACGCGCTGTAGCAGCCGGCGCTCGCGGCCATTCGAGGGTTGTGCTGACGCTGCGGTGCGCTTCGTTGGGCACTAAGGGGGTAGCTACGGGGCGAGAATCGGCCGTCCGAGCACCGCTCGAAGCATTGAGGTCGTTATAGCCACCACAACCCTTCGAAGAGCGCGAATCGACGGCGATCCGCCTCCATAACCTTCTCGGTAAGCTGCCAGCGCCCCGAATCGCCGCCGCCCCACCTTGGATGCCCCGCCGTTCTAAGCGCGGTAGCGGTACCCGACTCCGCGCACCGTCTCGAACGCGTCCGTCGAGAGCTTTCGGCGCAGGTAGCCGACGTAGACGTCGACGACGTTCGAGCCCGGGTCGTAGTCGTAGCCCCAGACGTGGGCCAGGAGCTGCTCGCGGCTCAGGACCTGGTTGGGGTGCTCGAGGAAGGTCCGCAGGAGCTCGAACTCGCGCGCGGTGAGCTCGACGGTCGTCGAGCCGGCGCTGACCCAGCGGGTGCGCAGGTCGAGCGTGATGCCGCCCTCGGAGATCTGGTGGCGCTCCTCGGGCGAGCCCGAGTCGTCGCGCAGGCGGGCGCGGACGCGGGCGACGAGCTCCTCGAAGTGAAAGGGCTTTCCGATGTAGTCGTCGGCGCCGGCCTCGAGCCCCGCGATGCGGTCCGAGGTGTCGTCGCGCGCGGTGAGGATGATCACCGGCAGCTTGTTCTGGCGCTGCGCGCACGTCGCGCAGGACGTCGAGGCCGTCGCGGCCCGGGCAGGCCCGAGGTCGAGGATCAGGAGGTCGAAGTCCTCGTCCTTTGCCATCGCGCTCGCGCCGATGCCGTCGGCGACGACGGTGGTGGCGAAGCCGCCGGCGCGAAGGCCCTTCTCGAGGAACGCGGCGAGGCGCGGCTCGTCCTCGGCGATCAGGATGCGTGCCACGGATCCTCCTCCGCCTCGTTCGTCGCTCGACCGCGGGAATGATCAACGTGAAGGTCGAGCCGACGCCCGGATTCGATTCGAGCTCGACCCAGCCGCCGTGCGCCTCGGCGATCGCCTTCACGATCGCGAGCCCCAGGCCGGCGCCGTGCCCGTGGCCCGGGCGCTGAGCCGCCGCTCGCGAAGCGCTCGAAGATCCGCTCCTGCTCGTGCAGCTCGATTCCCTCGCCCTCGTCGCGCACCCAGATTCGGACCAGACCGTCCTTCGCACGAGCTGCCGATCGCGATCACGTCGTCGCCGCGGGTGTGCTTGACGGCGTTCTGGGCCAGGTTCATGACGGCCGAGGTGAGGCGGTGCGGGTCGGCGTGGACCAGCGCCGACGTCGGCGCTGATCGACGATCCAGCGCCGGACGCCGAGCGTCCGCGCCTTGGCGAAGAGCTCGTGGGTGAGCAGGTCGAGGTCGAGCGGCTCGGGGCGGAGGAAGTCGGCGCGGTCGGAGCGGGCGAGGAGCAGGAGGTCGTCGACCAGCCGGCTCATGCGCTCGAGCTCGTCCTTGATCACGCCGCTCGCCTCGGCGCGCTCAGCCGGATCGTCGCCGAGCGTCTCGAGGTGGCCCCGGATCACGGTGATCGGCGTGCGCAGCTCGTGGCCGACGTCGGCGAGGAACTCCTTCTGGTCGGCGAACGCCGACTCGAGGCGGTCGAGCATCCCGTTGAAGGTCCGTCCCAGCTCGGCGATCTCATCGCCGCCGCGCACCTCGACGCGGTCGGAGAGGTCCGTCTCGGTGATCGTGCGGGTCGTCCGCGCGAGAGCGCGAAGCGGCTGCACCGCCCGTCCCGCGGCGAGCCAGATGAAGAGCGAGGCCAGGAGCGTCACGACGACGCTGACCGCGACCGCGAGCGTGACGGCGCTCTCGACCTGGTCGCGCTCGTCGTCGAGGCTCTCGGCGGCGACCAGCACGCCGGACTGCCCGCCGCCCGTGACCGGCACCGCCACGTACTGAATCTCGCCGTCGCCGGTCGGGACGCGGTCCGACGACGGCTCGGTGATCGATGGCCAGACGCGCGAGCACCGGAGGCAAGCTGCCTCGCAGGCTCGGCGCTGGTTCGGCTCGCCGTTGATGAAGGTGGCGAGAAAGCCGTCGTCAGCCGCCCGCTCCTGATGCCAGATAGGCGCTCGAAGATCTGCTCGAGGTCGCCGTTGAACGGCTTGTCCGGTCCTCGGGTCCGTTGCCCGTGGCGGCGAGCGTGCGCAGCGGCTCGACCTGAGCGGTGAGCGTCTCCCGCACGTCGTTCCCGATCCGCGAGATCAGGACCTGGCGCAGGACCAAGAGCGAGACGGCGGTCGAGACGACGAGGAGGACGAAGAAGGAGACCAGGACCCGGGTCCGGACGTCGCCGAGGAGGGGCTGGCGCGGATTCGCGCTCTTGCCAGGGCGCGGGTTACCGACGGGCCGGCTCAGCGCCGCCCGCACCTTCGGGTCCGCCAGGGCGGCGCTGTCCTCGCGAGCGGGCGCCATTGAAAGGGCAAGATACACCCGCGATGAATGGCCACGCCTCACCGTCGAAGACGTCGGCCGGGATCCTGCGGCGGCGCAGGCCTGGCGTCAGGGGTCTGATCGCTTCGAACAGCGCCGGGCTGCCGACCTCTTGCATGAGCCGGCTTGCGAGGTCGCGGTACTGACTGTCGCGAGGGGCGTTTCCGCCGCCGGTCGGCGGCGGCGTCAGTCGCCCCCGCCGGCGCCTGGAGGGGTGGGGACGAGCGAGTCCGTTCCTGGAATATCCAAGCCGCTGGGTTCGGTGAGCCCGCTGCCCCCGGATCCGGCGCCGCTGGCGCCTCCCGGGCCGTCGCCTCCCGGGCCGTCGCCGGAGCCAGGGCCGCCGCTGGAGTCGCCGCCCGGGATCCCGTCTCCGTCCGAACCGTTCTGATCCAGGTTGTTCGCCGATTGATCGGAGCTCCCACCGGGCGCCTCGATTTCAGAGAGGTCGCCCGGATCGGTGGGCGCAAGAAGGCGATGAAGATCGACCGCTGCGACCACGGCGACGCCGATCGCCTGCAGGACGAACCGTCCGGTACCGACCGACTCATGAAAGAGCCCTTGGAGGGACACCAACCGACACCCAACGAGACGTGCTGGCGCACATGAGAAGTCGATGAGATGCGCCATGAGACAGGAAGTCTCATGAGACGAACTCTCATGCGCCGGCTCACTTTGATCTCACGGCCTGGTTCCTACTGTTGCGCTATATGAGAACGCCCAATGGGGGAAGGGAATCCCTTGAATCAGAACAAGAAGGCACTGGTGAGCAAGGCCTCGGACTCCTCGTTGTCGCCGTCATGGGACTGAGCCTGACGCCCGCGCTCGCACTCGGACAGGACGGATCGATCGATCCAACGTCCAGACAGTACGACCCGTCAACCATCACCTTTCAGGGTGGGACACGGAGGCGGCGGAGGCCTCAACGACTCGGTTGGTCCGCTGCCGTTCACCGGCTTCGACGTGATCGCGATGCTCGCGGTCGCGCTCGCGGTCACCGGTCTCGGCCTCGCGCTGCAGAGGGCCGTCTCACGGGAGCCGCGCGACCTGCGCTGACCAAGCAGTCCTTCGTCATCAACGGGCGTTCTCGGGTGACGCGCCGGCGCTAGGGGGCCGGCGCGTCTTTCGTTTGAGGCGTGGCTCGGGCTCACCGCCCGCGCCTCTTGCTCCTCCGCCGGTTTCAGAGCCCTTCGCGTCGCAGGCGCTTTGCCTTGCGGATCTCCGCTACGTCGGGGCCGGTTCCGCTCGGGCCCCGGGCGTCTCGAGCACGGCAGGGAGCCCGTCGAAGCGCGGCTCGGAGAGGAAGACCCGCAGGCCGCGGTCGCCAAGCTCGCCCTCGCCGAGGCTCGCGTGGCGGTCGCGGTTGGAGCCGAGCGGCATCTGCGAGTCGTTGACGTGGAGCGCGCTGCAGCCGCTCCAGGCCGATCTTTTGCTCGAGCTCGTCGACGATCTCCGACAGCGAGTCGCGCTCTCTCACCTCGAAGCCCGAGGCGAGGAGGTGGCAGCAGTCGAGGCAGATCCCGATCCGCTCGTCCGCGCCACCGAGCTCGACCAGGCGGGCGAGCTCCGAGATGTCGCGGCCGAGCGTTCCGCCGGCGCCGGCGGTGTCCTCGAGCAGAAGCGGGCAGCTCTCGGTCTCGGCCAGGCATCGCGGATCGCCTCGCCGGCCGCCTTCATGCACTCCTCGTAGTCCTCCTGCTTTTGCGAGCCCGGGTGAAGGACGACCCCTGCGGCGCCGATCCGGTCACCCAGCGCGAGCGCGGCCTTCAGCGCCTCGAGGGACTTCGCGCGGACCTCGTCGCTCGAGCGACGCGGCGTTGATGAGGTAGACGGCGTGGATCAGGACCGGCCTCGATCCGCGACGACTCGATCCCCTCGCGAAACTCGGCCTTACCGCTCCTCCGAGTGGTTCTGCGGCTTCCACGCGCGCGAGCTCTGGTTGAAGATCTGGATCGCGTCGCACTCGAGCTCGACGCCGTCGCGGATCGCGTTTGGAAGCCCGCCCGCTATGGATACATGCGCACCGATGAACACCGAGCCGAGACTAGAGACCGATTCGGCGACATCACGCGTCCGCTTCGCGCCTTCGCCGACCGGCGCGCTCCACATCGGCGGCGCGCGCACCGCGCTCTACAACTGGCTTGCCGCCCAAGGGTGGGGAGGCTCGATGGTCCTGCGCATCGAGGACACCGACCGCGAGCGCTCGACTCCGGAGAACGTCGAGCAGATCATCGACGCGCTCGATGGCTCGAGCTCGGCTGGGACGGCGAGCCGGTCTCGCAGTTCGACCGGCGCGATCGCCACGCCGAAGCCGTCGAGCGCTGCTCGAGTCCGGCCGCGCCTACCGCGATCCCTCGAGCGCCGACGACGTGAAGGCGTGGAAGGCCGCCAACGGCAACCGCGGCTACCGAGGTGAGGCTCGCGACGAGCCGGGCGCGGCGACGCGGCTCCGCGTCCCGGACGGAGGGATCGACCGTCATCCACGACCTCCTGCGCGGCGACGTCGCCTTTCCCGAACGACTCGCAGGACGACTTCGTGATCGCGCGCGGCGACGGCACGCCTCTCTACAACCTGGCGGTCGCGGTCGACGACGCCGAGATGGGGATCACCGACGTGATCCGCGGCGACGACCACCTCTCGAACACGCCGAAGCAGGCGATGGTCCTGGAGGCACTTGGCCACGAGCCTCCCCGCTACGTCCATCTGCCGCTCCTTCACGGCCCGGACGGAAAGAAGCTCTCGAAGCGCCACGGCGCGGCATCCGTCCAGGAGCTCCGCGACGCGGGCTACCTGCCGGCGGCGGTTCGCAACTACCTGGCGCTTCTGGGCTGGGGAACCGATGACGACACGACGATCATGTCGACCGAGGAGCTGATCGCGCGCTTCGACGTCTCGCGGATCGGCCGGGCGTCGGCGATCTTCGACGAGAAGAAGCTCCGCTGGCTGAACGGGCGCTTCATGCGCGAGCTCGACGCCGGCCGAGTACGCCGAGGGCTGTCGCCGGACCACCTCGAGCGCTCCGGCATCGAGGTTCCCGCCGATCGCGACCGCTTCGCCGAGGCGTGCCGCGTCGCGCAGGACAAGGCGCAGACCCTCGACGGAGGTCTGGCCGCTCATCCGCTTCGTCTTCACAGAGCCCGTCGACGACGAGAAGGCGCGCGAGAAGTTCCTGGGACCCGGATGGACTCGAGACGCTTCGAGCGGTCGCTACGAGGCGCTCGACCGAGGCGCCGGAATGGACTGCCGAGGCGCTCGAGGAGCGCCTGGAGGAGGTCGTCGAGCGCCTCGGCATGAAGCCCGGAGCGGTCTATCAGCCGATCCGGGTCGCGATCACGGGGAGCACGGTTTCACCCGGAATCTTCGACTCGCTCGCCCTGCTTGGCCGCGAGCAGAGCCTCGCGCGCATCGCGGCGCTCTCCAGGGCTAACCCGCTGACCGCTTTCTGCCGATAACGGGCTTGAGCCCAGGCATCGAGACCTGGACGCATTCCCGATGAGGCACGTCATGAGCGATACCGCGACGCTTGCGCAGCCCTGCGGCGGAGCGGTCGTCGCTGCGCGCCCGATGGGCGCCGGCGGCCGGCGCCTGGCGGCTTCCTTCGACGCGATCTCGAGCCTTCCCGCGCTGGCCGAGGCGCGCGAGCGCCTCGTCGCCCTGGCCGAGTCGCCCTCGACCTCGCCCGGCCAGATCGCCGACGTGATCGAGTCCGACGCGGCGATCGCCATCGCGATCATGCAGGCCGCGAACAACGGCAACGGCCCGCGCGGGCCGGACCGGGGGCGTTCCGGCCGCGATCGACTCGCTCTCGCCCGACCCGGGTGGTCGCGATCGCCGCGCGGATGGAGACCTACGACCTGCTCGGGCCCGCCGGGCTCCGGCTCGGAGCGCTTCGAGCGCTTCCGCCGCCACGCCGCCGCGATCCGCTCGCGCGGTCGACCGCATCGCCGACGTCGCGCGCATGCCAGACCGCGACGAGCTTGCGGTCGCCGCGCTTGTTCACGACGTCGGCCGCCTCGTCCTGGGCGACCTCTACGGCCAGGAGTTCGGCATGGGCCCCGAGCCCGAGGACGGGCCGGAGGAGCGGCTTCGCCGCGAGCGCCGCGAGCTGGGCGTCGACCACGCGCTGGTCGGCGCCGTCCTCGTTCGCCGCTGGGGCCTGCCCGCGTCGATCGCGGCCGCGGTCGAGCGCCATCACTCCCCGGAGGCGGACGGGCATCGCCGCCGCGGTCCAGCTCGCCGACCTGATCGTCCATCACGCCGCGGGCGACCGCGTCTCGCCGACGTCGCTTCGCAGCGCCGCGCGCGCGTCGGCCTCGACGAGGACGGCCTGCGCGACCTCCTCTTCGAGTATCCGCACGCGGGCGAGCGCCCCGCCGCGCATCCGAGCCGTGCCCGCTCTCGGCGCGCGAGGTCGACGCGCTCCGCGGCCTGGCCGAGGGCAAGGTCTACAAGCAGATCGCCCAGGAGCTCTCCCTCTCGGTCTCGACGATCCGCACCCACCTCCACAACGTCTACAAGAAGATCGGCGCGGTCGACCGCGCCCAGGCCGTCCTCATCGCGCGCGAGCGCGGCTGGATCTAGCCGCAGCGCACCCTCGGTCGTAAGCCGCGTCGCGGCTTACGCAGTGAAGTGCCCTACTCGATCAGGCCGGTGCGCAGGGCGATCGCGACCGCGTGGGCGCGGTCGCGGGCGCCCAGGCGGGCGAGCGTCGCCTTCGTGTGGGTGCGGACGGTCTCGGCGCTCAGGTGAAGGCGGTGGGCGACCTCCGTCGGTCGAGTTGCCGTCGGCGAGGAGCTGGAGGGTCTGGCGCTGGCGCTGGGTGAGCGCGCTCGAGCCTGAGTTGCCGGTCGGCGGCGGGATCGATGAAGCTGCCCGAGTCGGCTGCGGCCTCGACCGCGGTCCGGATCGCCTCGGGCGGACGAGCTCTTGGCCACGTAGGCGGAGGCGCCGGCCTCGATCGCTTCGCTCGCGGCGTGCCGCTCGGCGCGCCGGGCCAGAGCGACGATGCCGGTGCTCGGCATCGCGCGGCGGAGCGCCTTGATCATCGCGGGGCCGGCGGGCTCGCCGTCGGCGAGCCGGCTCGTCCAGCTCGACGACGGCGACGTCGAAGCTGCCGGTCGCGGTGTGCGTCTCGATCGCCTCGCGCCAGTCGGAGGCCTCCTCGATCTCGAAGTCGGAGTCGAGGAGCTCGCGCACGCCGATGCGCGTGACGGCGTGGCCGTCCACGACGAGACATCGACGATCGTCGCTCAACTCCGTTGCCCCCTTCAAGGCTTCGAGGAGGGCCTCTAGACCCTCGCACAATACGAGTCCGGCGCGCGGCCGGTGTGCCTCGAGCCTATCCCGCACGGCGCGTGCCGAAACCCAGCCGGTTCGCTAGGAGCGGCCTTTTCTTGCTGTAGAAACCTCAGTGTCGAGATGATCTCCGTCACCTCGAAGTCCCGCTACGCCGTCGTCGCGATGGCCGAGCTCGCCCGCACCGGCGACGCCGGGCCGGTGCCGATCGCCCAGATCGCCGAGCGCCGGGACATGCCGGTCCAGTTCCTGGAGCAGCTCTTCTCGACGCTCCGGCGCGGCGGCCTCCTGACGAGCCAGCGCGGAGTCAAGGGCGGCTACTCGCTGGCGAAGCCCTGCGTCCGAGATCACCGTGCTGGAGGTCGTCCAGGTCCTGGACGGCAAGGTGGGCGAGGAGGCGCGCGAGGCGGGCGGGCATCTGGGCCGAGGGCGTCGGCGCCCTCCGCGAGGTCTTCCGCTCGACCACGATCGCCGACATCGCGAGCCGCGAGGCCTCCGAGGCCGGCGCGGGCATGTACTACATCTAAAGTGCGTCCCGGCGCCGAGCCGGATTCCGCTTGCTAGAGCTAGGTCCGACCGCCGGGGAACCGCTCCGAACCGCCCGGATCAGCTTCCGGCTGCAGCGCAACTGCAGCGCACCGACCTGCCCAGAGGCGCCATGGACTGAGCGCCATCACAACGCCTCGCGATCGGCGGCGGGAGTCAAGCACGCCCGCCCAAGGCAAGGGACCCGAGGACGTGGATTCGGTCGGCCAGCGGACCGGCGACGCCTAGAGCGTCGTGTCCGGGAGCAAAGGCGCGATGCCCACGTCGAAGGGGAACTCGGGTGCCGGGGGATTCACCGCTAACCCGATCAGAGAGCTACATCGGGTCGCCTCATACCGGCTGAGAGTGGGATGCCAGGGAGAAGTGCGACCTATGCCACGAGATGACCGACAACCGACACAGACTCAGGGAGATGAGATGGCCGACGACTGGCGCGACCTTTCGACCATGAACAGAGGAGGACCGGATGACCGAAAGCAACCTCGCCCCCGCCGTCGCAGACCGTTTGCTCCTGCTCGACCGGCTCGCCGAGCGTGTGCCCGACCTCGACCTCGCCGATCAGCGCGTCGAGTGGCAGACACTGCCCGACGGAAGCCAAGCCCTGCTCGTCAACGGTGGGGGCATCGACGGCGGCGACGGCGTGTACTTCGCCAACGCGGGCGACGACGTGCACGCCGTCGGCTCGGTCGCTCCGCTTGTCCTGGCCACGTCGGCTGCGTCGTGATCCGCCCGGACCGGAGCCGCTACCTGGCGCAGGTGCAGCCGGACCCGCTGGCGCAGGAGCCGGACTCCGAGAGATAGACGCTCTGCATTGGCTCCAAGCTCCCTGTCGCAACGAGATGGGCTCCGGGTGGCCGTCCTTGACAAGCGGCCTCGCATCAACGAGGGTAGGCGAGCAATCAGGTGGCTACCAGGCAGAAGGTCATGGGAGGAGATCTCGGGAAATGAACCTCAAGGGCTTCTCGACCTTGCTCGTTGTATTAGGGCTCTTGACAGCCACTACTACGGCGGGCGCACATAACACATCGACTCCGTCTACGATCGATGTAGTGGGATGGTCCACCAGCCCAGGTGCCTCGTCCGCTGACTACGCCCACGGAGTTGTCGAGTCACCGGGTAGCAAGTGCATCCGTGGGCGAACGGTCAAGATCTTCATGCAGCTAGGTGGGAGCACGACCTACACGCTCGTCGACACCGACAGAACCAGCAGGAAGGGGTTCTGGGCCGGGGGTGGCCGCGAGGGCATCACCAGCACCGACAGCAAGGCCAAGGTGACCCGCGCGAATGTCGGTTCGCCGGGGCACAAGCACATCTGCGAGGCGGACGTAGTCCTCTGGGACTAATGCAGCTCGCGGTGCTAAGACAAAGGAAGGATGCAGATGAAATACAGGGATAAGCAAGGCGAGCGTCGGTCTTCGGCTGCTCTGGTTGTGTCGATCGCGGCGCTCGTGGTTGCCTCGGGGGGTGCCGCCTTGGCGATGGAAGACGTCAGCAGCACCGACAGGACGTTCAAGCTTTCCGCACAGCAGGCCTCTGCGGGCAGCAAGGCGGTCTTCAAGCGCCTTGACGTTGGCGAGGTCGGCGAAACCGTCATCGCCCAGGGCGCTGGGTTCAAGGTCCGTGCGGTCTGCCAGCAGGGATCGATTTCTGCCTACGTCACCGCTCCGAACGGGAAGCCACGGGACGGAGTCTCGGATGTGGACTCGCTCTTCGGCACCACAGGCTCGCTCCAGCTGACCTCTGGCAACGGCTTCCAGGTCAGCTCGTTCTCGATCGCCACTAAGGACGGTAACGCGATGAGCGGCAACCTCGGCTTCGACTATCCCGGCGGTTCGGGGATCTTCGACGGCCAGAACAAGTGCGTCGTCTACGGGCATGTGCTTGTGAGTTCTTAGCCCGGCTGACACGCCCGCTGTCGACGAAAAGCGAAGCATTCTTTAAGCCTTCCCGCCTGGGCCACTGCCCCAGTGACCGGCGCGCGCGAAGGTTCGTCTGCGTCAGTAGACCTGGTCCACCGCGTGCTGCGCCTCGTCGGGCGTGAACCCATCAAATTCCAGCTGCTCGATCAACCCCGTTTCGGAGAGGACGAGGCGGCAGGGCTGCTCGATGGGTTTCTCGCCCGTCATGTCGGCGGTGCTGACGATCCGACTGCAGCACGGACTGCAGCGCAACCCGCAGAGAGCCAGGCGTGATGCGACTGTCCTGTCATGTACTACATCTAGGTTCGCGCCAAGCCCGCCCGTAGACTGGCGCCGAATGTGGCTGACCATCGAAGTCCCTTCGCAGGAGCCGCTGGTGGTCGAGGTCGAGGGGGCGTGACGACGATCGGCAGCGATCCGTCGTGCGACGTCGTCATCGCGGACGACGAGATCTCGCCGCGGCACGTCGAGCTTCGCCAGCTCGCCGACGGGCGCCTCGAGATCGAGGACCTCGACTCGAAGTCGGGCACCTGGGTCGGCGGGGTCCGGCTGGGCGGCCCGGCGACGCTCGAGGGCGGCGAGCGGCTTCGGATCGGCCGCACCGAGCTGATCGTCCTCGCTCGAGCGCCCCGGACCCGTCGCGAGCGCGCGCTCACGCGGCGCGAGACCGTGCAGCGGCTGGTCACGCGAGTCGCAGCGGGCGACTGCTGCTCGCCGTCGGCCGCCGTCGCGATCGCCGTGATCGCGGTCGTCCTCGCCGCGGCGGGCGTCTTCTCGGGCGGCGGCGGCGACGAGGCGGACGAGCGCTCTCGCCGACCGAGATCGTCGATCTCGCCACGCCCGAGCACGGCGATCGTCGTCGCGCTCGGCGGCGGCGCCGCGCGCCGGCAACGGCACCGGGCTGGGTGCTCGACGCCGAGGAGGGCCTGATCGTCACCAACGCGCACGTCGTCGACGCCGGCGAGACCTTTCAGGTCGGCACCGAGGACGACGCTCGTCGACGCCGAGGTGGTGGGCGTCGCGCCGTGCGACGACCTGGCCGTGCTCGAAGGCGAGGAGACCGAGGGCCTCGAGTCGCTCGCCGCTGGGAAGCCAGGAGTCGCTCTCGCAGGGCGACCAGGTCGTCGCGGTCGGCTACCCGACCAACGCCTCGCCGAACGACGAGCTTCAGGCCACCGAGGGGATCGTCTCGGTCGTCGAGCAGACCTTCGACGTGCCCGAACGACCCGTTCGTCCAGCTCTATCCGAACGTGATCCAGACCGACGCGCCGATCAACCCGGGCAACTCGGGCGGCCCGCTGATCGACACCGCAGGGCAATCTGGTCGGCGTCAACACGCTGATCTTCCGCGGGCGCCGCGGCGAGATCGAGGGCCAGGGCTACGCGATCGGCGTCGACCGGGTCGCCGAGGTCGTCGACGAGCCTGCGCGAGGGCGACTCGCAGGCGTGGCTGGGATTCGCGTTCCGCCCGCTTCCCGAGGCGGAGGCGGTGCGCCAGGGCCTGGCGCCGGGGCTGCTCGTCACGGCGGTCGTGCCCGGCACGCCGGCGGCCGACGAGGGCCTCGTCGGCGGGCAGGCGATCGTCGTCGGCGTCGAACGGCGAGCCCGTGCAGAGCTTTCGCGAATACTGCGACGCCGTCGAAGGACGCAACGGCGAGACGGTCGAGTTCAACATCCTCGAGCCGGGCGGCGCGCGGGTGATCGAGCTGGAGCTATGAGGGCGAGCCGACAGCCGGGGCCGCGCGCCCGCAGCCGAGGTCTCCGAGACGATCGGCAACACGCCGATGGCGGTGCTCGGCGCGCGTCGGGCGCCGAGCGAGCGGGCGGAGGTCCTGGCGAAGCTCGAGTACATGAACCCCGGCGGCTCGGTCAAGGACCGGATCGGCGTGGCGATGCTCGACGCGGCCGAGCGAGAGGGGCGGATCGAGCGCGGCAAGGGCGTGATCGTCGAGCCGACCAGCGGCAACACCGGCATCGCGCTGGCGATGGTCTGCGCCGCGCGCGGCTACGAGCTGGTCCTGACCCTGCCCGGAGGGGATGAGCCGCGAGCGCTCGAAGCTCCTTCGCGCCTACGGCGCCGAGGTTCACGAGACGCCGTCGATGGGCGGCATGGGCGAGGCGATCGAGCTCGCGCAGCGCGATCGTCGCGGAGCGCGGCGGCTTCATGCCGCAGCAGTTCTCGAACCCCGCCAATCCCGGACGTCCACCGCAGGACCACGGCCGAGGAGATCTGGCGCGACACGGGCGGCGAGGTCGACGCGCTCGTCTGCGGCGTCGGCACCGGCGGCACGATCACCGGCGTCGGTCAGGTCCTGAAGGACCGCCGGCCCGGCTTTCAGTGCTTTGCGGTCGAGCCCGCGGGCTCGCCGGTCCTGAGCGGGGGAGAGGCGGGCCCGCACAAGATCCAGGGGATCGGCGCCGGCTTCGTCCCCGACGTGCTCGACCGCTCGGTGATCGACGAGACGATCACCGTCTCAGACGAGGCGGCGCTGGAGATGGCGCGCGAGGTCGCCTCGCGCGAGGGCCTTCTGGTCGGCATCTCGGCGGGAGCGGCGATCGCCGCGGCACTCGACGTGGCGGCGCGGCCCGAGATGAAGGGCAAGCGGATCGTCACGATCGCCTGCGACGGCGGCGAGCGCTACATGTCGCTGCCGTTCTTCCTGCGACAGCTAGGACTCGAGCAGTCGGCCGGCCTCGGCCAGCACCTCGTCGAGGCGCTTCCAGGAGCTCGTTCATCGAGGTCGTCTTGCCGACGACGGCCGCGGCACCCAGCTCGATCGCCTTGCGCTCGATCGACGGATGGTCGTGGCCGGTGAGCATCACGACCACGGGCTTCAGCTCCCTCGAGCTCCCGCAGCTCTTCGAGGATCTCGAATCCGTTCGGGGTCGGCATCGAGACGTCGAGCAGAAGCAGATCGGGCTCGAGCTCCTCGCACAGCGGGAGGACCTTGTCCGACTCGGTGGTGCACTCGATCGAGCCGTAGCCGCCTCGCTCGAGGATCCGGACGAGGAGGCGGGCGTTCTGATCGTCGTCATCGGCGACGAGTGCCGAGATCTGTGCGCGCTGGGAGTCCTCCGTCACACCGTCAACTTTACGGCGCGACGCGTGGCGAAGGCGGATCTAGACTGCGACAGTGACACTGCCGATAAGGGCATCGAATGAGCAACGAGTTCGGGATCGGTGGCGTTCAGGCGGGGCTGAGGCGCATGGCTGCGTTCCTGCCTCAGCTCTGCGGCGCCTTCGCGGCGGGTCTCGTGGCGGGCGCGATCGAGATCGGCGACAACTCGACCGGCGCGATCGTGCTCGGCGCCTACCTCGTCGCGGGCTGGTACAGCGCGCGCGCCGCTCGGTGGCGCTGGCTCCTGCCGATGGCGGGCCTTCTCGCCTACGGGATCATGGCCGTCCTGGGCACCGGATTCTCGGTCGTCGCCCTGATCGTGCTCGGCGAGTCGCCGTCTCGTTCCTGCCACTCGCGCTTGCCGCCGTCGCGGCGCTGGGCCGCGCTGGTGATCACGGGCCGGGTCTTCACCCCGGCGACGCGGATCCGGATCGGCGTGATCGGCTCGCCGCACGCGGCGCTGCGGCTTCGCGGCAGAGCTCGACCGCGAGCACTCGCGCGGCTTCGAGGTCGGCGCGACGATCGTCCCGGACGACTGGGACTTCGACCCCGCCGCGCTCGACGCTCCGTACCTGTGCTCGCTGTCCGAGATCGGCGACGCGATCGACGACCGCGACCTCGAGGCGCTCGTGGTCACCCGCGAGTTCGAGCGCTGCGGAGGTGGACCGGCGGCTCTTCGCCGAGGTCGTGGCCCGCCCGGTCCAGGTCATGGAGCTCCACGAGTTCCACGAGCATCGCTTCGGCTCCGTGCCGCTGGCCGAGATCGATTACGCCTGGTTCACGCGCCTCGCCGGCACCCACTACAAGCCGCTCACGCGGGCGCTCAAGCGCGGCCTCGACCTGGCTGATCTCGGTGCCGGCGGCGATCGTCCTGGCGCCGCGTGGTCGGCGGTGCTGGCGCTCGCGGTGAAGCGTGACGGCGGGCCCGGCGCTCTTTCGCCAGGAGCGGATCGGCCAGGGCGGCAAGCCGTTCCTGATCAACAAGCTGCGCACGATGACCCACGAGCCCGAGCGCGAGGCGGTGTGGGCGGAGGCGGACGACATCCGGGTCACACGGCATCGGGCGCTTCCTGCGAAGGACCCACCTCGACGAGGCGCCGCAGCTCTGGAACGTGATCAAGGGCGACATGAGCCTGGTCGGCCCGCGACCCGAGCAGGGCGCCTACGTGGAAGAGCTCTCGCAGCCAGATCCCCTTCTACACGCAGCGCCACGTCTCGAAGCCCGGGATCACCGGCTGGGCGCAGGTGCGGGTCGGCTACGCGGGCAGCCTCGAGGGCACCGCGTTCAAGCTCTGCAACGACCTCTACTACGTCAAGCACCACTCGCTCTCGCTCGACCTCGCGATCCTGCTCGAGACGCTCCGGACGCTCGTCGCCGACAAGCAGTACGTCGAGCCGCCCTCGACCAGCCTCACGATGCTGGGCGAGGGCGAGGGGCGCGTCGTCGCGCGCCCGATGCGGGCCCCGCGCGCTCGCCTACGGGCGCCGGCCCCGTGCGCTGACCAGAAGCTCCTGGAGCTTCGAGTCGAGCTCCTCGATCCGGAACGGCTTGACGATGTAGGCGTCGGCGCCGGCGTCGACCGCCTCGCGCTCGTCGGCGTCCGCCGCCTTGGCCGTGAGCAGCACGATCGGGACCAGAGCGGTGCGGCTGTCGGCGCGCATGGCCGCGCAGACCTCGTGGCCCTCGATGCCCGGGCATGATCCCGTCCAGGATCGCCGGCGTCGGGAGGCTCGTCGAGCGCCATGGTCGAGCGCGTCGTCGCCGTCTGGGCGCCGTCACCACGCGGTAGCCGCGATGACGTCAGGCGCTGGGAGATCAGGCGCAGGATGTCCGCGTCGTCGTCGGCGACCAGCACCGTCGGCCGCCGAGCCTTCTTGCGTTGCGCCAGTGGCTCATCGTCTCGCCATCCTTGGTTGCGGCCTTGCCGATCTTAGGCAAGGCCTTCGTGCGCTCCGAGGCGAGTGGGATGATGAGCGTCGGCGGGGATTTTGTGGCTGAAGGATGTGAGCGTGGAACCGAGCGATTCAAGACAGGCGGAGGGCAGTCGGCCCGATGCTCGCGGGAGCTCGGTCGATGCTCGTCGAGCCCTCGCCCAAGGCGCGCAGCAAGATCCCTGAGCGCACCGGCGTCTCGGTCGAGCGCACCGCCCAGGTCGCCGGCCTCCAGGCGACTCTCCTGCCGATCCTCACGGCGCCGCTCCTCCTGGTCGTCGAGCCGACCGGCCCGATCGGCGAGCTGGGGCTGGGTGCTGGCCCTCGCGGGCGTCGTCGTCGGTGGTCGCGATCGGCGTCGCGCTGATCAGCGCGCCGACGTCTCAGCGCGAAGCGCTTGGCCGCGTCGAACGTCTTCGCGGCCGGCGTGCTCGGCGATGCTCGCCTGGCTGACCGGCGGGCTTCGATTCGCCCTACCCGTTGCTCTTGCCGCTGGTCGCGGCGAGCATCGCGCCGCACCGGCCGCGCGTCCGGCGCGCGCTGATCGCTTGGATCCTTGCTCGTCGCTGCCGTGCCCCTCGTCTACGACGACCCGGCGACCGCTCGGCGAGGTCGCCGAGATCGATCATGATCGGCACGGCATCGGTCGCGACCCTGCTCACGATGGTCTGGCTGAGCTCGCGCGTTAGCCGCTCGGAGACCGGCCTGATGGACGCGGTGTCCTCCGCGCGCGTCGGCGCAGGAAGAGCTCGAGGCCGAGGCTGAGCGCCTGGTGGAGGCAGGCCGAGATGCGCGACAGACTGGTCACGCGTGTCTCGCACGAGCTGCGGACGCCGCTCACCTCGGTCAAGGGCTACGTCGAGGCGCTGCTCGAGGGCGAGGGCGGGGAACTCGACCCGGCGCAGCGAGAGCTCGCCGCGGTCGCCCTCCGCAACACGGTCCGCCTGGAGCTCCTGATCGCCGACCTCCTGCTGCTCTCGCGGGTCGAGGCCGGACAGCTCGAGCTGCGGGCCGAACCGTCGAGCTCCGCTCGTCGCTTCGATGCGCTCAGCGAAGACCTCGATCAGCTGGCGCGCGAGGGCGGCGTCACGCTGATCGTCGAGGCAGCGCCCGGACCTCGTCCTGGGACGCTGGACCGGGAGCGGTTCGAGCAGGCGGTCACGAACCTGATCTCCAACGCGATCAAGTACTCGCCCGACGGCGGCCCCGTCCTGATCCGCGCCCGGCCAGATCGAGTCGGAGCTTTGGGTCGAGGTGATCGACAAGGGCGTGGGGATCCCCGAGCGACGAGATCGGCCAGCTCGGCGAGCGCTTCTTCCGCGCCTCGACGGCGGGCGGTGCGTCGGGAACGGGCCTGGGCATCGCGATCACCCGGGAGCTGGTCGACCTCCACGATGGGGCGCTCGACATCGAGAGCGAGGTCGGCTCGGGCTCGATCTTCCGGATCAGGATTCCAGGACGGTCTCTCAGGCGCGAGTCACTCGGACAGGCCGAGCGAGAGCCGCACGCGTCTCGAGCAGGTCGCGCGCCGTGAACGGCTTTCTGAGGAACGCCATGTCCTCCGTGACGACGTCGTGCGAGGAGATGATGTCCTCGGTGTAGCCGGACATGTAGAGCACCGGCATCCAGGCGTCGATCTCGTGCGCCCGATCGGCGAGCTCGCGCCCGGATGCGCGCGGCATGACGACGTCGGTGAGGAGAAGGGCGAAGCGCTCGCCCGACTCCAGGACCTCGATCGCCTCCTGTCCGTCCTCGCACGCGACCACCTCGAAGCCGGTGCGCTCGAGCACGCGGGTCGCGACCCGTCGCACGGCTGGGTCGTCCTCGGCGATCGAGGACCCGGGTGCCCGGGCGGGACATCGATCGCCGCGGCGGGCTCCTCGACCCCCGGCTCGGCTGGCTGCGGCCTCTCCGGCGCCGCGGCGGGGAAGTGGAGGCGGAAGACCGACGCCGAGGCCGGGCTCGGAGTAGACGGTGATGTGGCCCGAGGCGTTCGCCATCACGCCGTGGACGGCTGCCAGGCCCAGCCCGGTGCCGGTCGCTTCTGTGCCTTGGTGGTGAAGAACGGCTCGAAGATGCGCTCGATCAGCTCGGGCGAGATGCCGATTCCGGTGTCGGCGACCGTGACGCGGACGTGCGGGCCGGTGCGAGCCTGGGGGTTCGCGTCGACGTAGTCCTCGTCGAGCGTCACGTTCTCGGTCTGGATCGTGAGCGAGCCGCCGTCGGGCATCGCCTCGCGGGCGTTCATGCGCCATCCCCACCAGCGCCTGCTCGACCTGGGCGGCGTCGGCCTCGACGGGGTAGAGGCTCTTCGCCTGGATTGATCTGCAGCGTCCACGTCCTCGCCGAGGGTGCGCTGGAGGAGCTTCTCGAGGTTGGCGACGACCTCGTTCAGGTCGATGCATCTCGGGCGTCGCGACCTCGCGGCGGCTGAAGATCAGGAGCTGGCGGGTCAGCGACGCGCCGCGCTCGCCGGCCCGGCGGATCTCGGCCAGGTCCTCCTGGAGCTCCGAGTCGCCGGGGAGCGCGTCGGCGATGAAGTCCGTGTAGTTGAGGACGACGGCCAGGAGGTTGTTGAAGTCGTGAGCGACGCCGCCCGCCATCTTGCCGACGGCCTCGAGCCGCCGTGCCCGCTCGAGCTGGGCGTCGATGCGCAGGCGGCGGAGCTCTTCGACCCGGCGGTCCGTGACGTCGGTTGCGACCGCGAGGCCCGCGTAGACCTTGCCCGACGGGGTGCGAAGCGGCGCGGTCCGCAGCCACCAGACGCCTTCGCGATCCGAGGTTCGACTGCTCGTCGGTCCGGGACTCGCCGGCGAGGGTCGCCCGGTAGATCGGCTCGAGCCGGACGAACTCGGCGGGTGACATCAGCTCGGACAGCGACCGGCCGGTGGCGGTCGCGGGGTCGATGCCCATCTCCTTGGGAGCGGAGCCCGACATGAGGAGGACGCGCAGCCTGCGGTCGAACACGGTGATCGACGTGCCCGGCATGTTGCCGAGAACGTCGAGCAGCAGACGCTCCATCTCCCTGCTCGCGTCCCGGACGGGGTCGAGATCGCTCTCGGTCTCGCTCATGACGTCGAGAGTAGTCCCGCGAGCTGGCCTACCCTTGGGCCGATGTTCGGCCTGGGAGCACTCCGTCGCGTCGCCTCCGAGATCAGGAGCGACGTCGCCTCCGCGCGCGACCGCGATCCCGCGGCGCGCAGCGTGGGCAGCGGCGAGATCCTCACGACCTGGGCGGGCGTCCAGGCGCTGCTGGCGCATCGCGTCGCTCACGCTCTCTACGAGGCCGAGGTGCCGCTGGTGCCCCGCGTCGCTCGCCTTCGGCGAGCCGCGCCGTCACCGGCGTCGAGATCCACCCGGCCGCGCGGATCGGCTCAGACTTCTTCATCGACCACGGCGCCGGCGTCGTGATCGGCGAGACGGCCGAGATCGGCGACCGCGTGACGCTCTATCAGGGCGTGACGCTCGGCGGCACCGGCTTCGCGCGCGGCAAGCGCCACCCACGGTGGGCGACGACGTGACGATCGGCTCGGGCGCGAAGCTCCTCGGGCCCGGTCGAGATCGGTCACGGCGCCAAGGTCGGCGCCAACACGGTCGTCATCTCGGACGTGCCCGCCGAACTCGACGGTGGTCGGCAACCCCGGGCATCCCGTCCGGGTCGAGGGCAAGCGCCCCGAGGGCCCGGACGCCGACTGGATCCACCTGCCCGACCCGGTCGCCGACGCCATCCGCAGCCTCGCCGGACCGCCTCGCCGCGATCGAGGACCGCCTCGCCGAGATCGACGGCCGCGCCGCCGAAGCCGAGGTCCGCGAGCTGAAGCCGAAGCAGGGCCCGAGCTCGCCGGCGGCTAGAGGCCGAGCGCCGACCGCCGGAAGCGGGTCTATCTTTGATCGGATGGAGAACCTCGCCCCGATCAGCCCCGGTGCACGACGCGATCGAGCGCCTGCTCGAGGGCCTGAACCCGCCGCAGCGGCGCGCCGTCGAGTACGGCGAGGGGCCGCTCCTCGTCATCGCCGGCGCGGGCTCGGGCAAGACGCGGGTCCTCACGCGCCGGATCGCCTACCTCGTCGCGACGGGCCAGGCGCATCCCTCCGAGATCCTCGCGATCACCTTCACCAACAAGGCCGCGCAGGAGATGCGCGACCGCGTCGAGGAGCTGGTCGGCGGCGTCTCGCGCCTCATGTGGGTGATGACGTTCCACTCGGCCTGCGCGCGGCTCCTTCGCGCCAACGCCGAGCGCCTCGGCTACAAGCGCTCGTTCACGATCTACGACCAGGCCGACTCGCTCCGCATGGTCAAGCGCTGCATGGAGGAGAACGACGTCGATCCGAAGCGCTTCACGCCGCGCTCGATCCAGGCCGCGATCTCGGGCGCCAAGAACCGCCTCGAGGACTCGACCGACTACGCGGAGGCGCAGGCCACCTACTTCGAGGAGGTCGTCTCCGAGGTCTATTCGCTCTACGAGCGCCGCATGGTCGAGGCGTCCGCGATGGACTTCGACGACCTGCTCGTCCGCACCGTCAACCTCTTCGAGCTCTTCGCCGACGTCCGCGAGCGCTACCAGCGCACCTTCCGCTGGCTCCTCGTCGACGAGTACCAGGACACGAACCGAGCCCAGTACCGCCTGCTCCAGCTCCTGGCGGGCGAGGCCGCAGAACCTGACGGTGGTGGGAGACGACGCGCAATCGATCTACAGCTTCCGCTCGGCCGACGTTCGCAACATCCTCGAGTTCGAGCACGACTTCGACGGGCGCCGAGGTGGTGAAGCTCGAGCAGAACTACCGCTCGACCGGGACGATCCTCGACGCCGCGAACGCGGTCATCGCGAACAACATCGAGCAGAAGCAGAAGAACCTCTGGACGGACGCCGGGCGGGGCGAGCCGGTCGTGGTCGCCGAGCTCGACGACGAGCATGCCGAGGCCCGCTACGTCGCCGGCGAGATCGAGCGCCTCGTCTCCGACGAGGACTACGGGCGCGACGACATCGCGGTCTTCTACCGGATGAACGCGCAGAGCCGCGTGCTCGAGGACACGCTGGTCCGCTACGAGGTGCCCTACCAGGTGATCGGCGGCACCAAGTTCTACGAGCGCGCCGAGGTGAAGGACGCGATCGCCTACCTCTCGCTCCTCGCCAACCCGGCCGACGCGATCTCGTTCACCCGCGTCATCAACTCGCCGCGGCGCGGGATCGGGCGCCAGACCGAGAGCCGCATCCTCTCGCACGTCAACACGACGGGCGAGGACGTCTGGGACGTCATGTCGCGGCCCGAGTCGGTGCCGGGGCTGGGCGCCGCGGCGATCAAGGCGGTCTCCCGCTTCGCCGCGGTCATGGCCGGCCTGCGCGAGCGCGCCGAGGGCGACTCGGTCGCCGAGCTCCTCGAGTCGGTCCTCCACGACACGGGCTACTTCGACTCGCTCGAGGCCGAGCGCACGCTCGAGGCCGAGGGGCGGATGGAGAACCTCCAGGAGCTGGTGGGCGTCGCGGGCGAGTTCGACGTCAACCGCAAGGTCGAGGGCGAGGAGCGCGAGGACACGCCGCTCGAGGAGTTCCTCGCCCAGATCCGCCTCTTCACCGAGCAGGACGGCATCCGCGACTCGGAGAGCCTGATCACGCTCATGAGCCTCCACAACGCGAAGGGGCTCGAGTACGACGCCGCGTTCATCATCGGCTGCGAGGAGGGCGTCTTCCCGCACGCCCGCTCGGTCGAGGAGGGCAACCTCGAGGAGGAGCGCCGCCTCGCCTACGTCGGCGTCACCCGCGCAAAGCAGCGCCTCTACATGACCTGCGCGCGCCGCCGGAGCCTCCACGGCTCGTCCGGCTGGAACCTGCCCTCGCGCTTCCTGCGCGAGGTGCCCGACGAGCTCGTCGACCACAAGGCGATGGCCGTCCAGACCGGCTGGCAGGGCGAGCGGGCCGGCGGGTCGCGGCGCGACACGGTCCTCGGCTTCGGCGGCGCGGGCGAGTTCCGGGCTCCGCAGCGGATCCAGCCGCAGACGCCCGAGGTCGAGTTCCGGATCGGCGACGACGTCGTCCACGCCAGCTTCGGCGAGGGCGTCGTGACCTCGGTCGAGCCGGGCTCGCGTCGTGGTCGTCCGCTTCGCCTCCGAGGGCGGCGAGCGCAAGCTGATGGCCGACTACGCGCCGCTCAAGAAGGCCTCGTGAGTGCGCCGCAGATCATCGACGGCAAGGCGGTGGCGGCGCGCGGTCCGAGCCGAGGTCGCGCGCGGACGTCGAGGCGTTCGTCGCCGCGCACGACGCCTCGCCCGGGCCTCGCCACGGTCCTCGTCGGCGACGATCCCGCCTCGCACGTCTACGTCGGCAACAAGATCAAGGCCTGCGAGGAGGCGGGCATCCGCTCGATCCACCACGGCCTCGGCGCCGACGTCTCCCAGGCAGAGCCTGCTCGATCTGGTCGCAGAGCTCAACGCCGACGACGACGGTCGACGGGATCCTCGTCCAGATGCCGCTGCCGGACGCGCTCGACCAGGACGCCGTCGTCGCGGCGATCGATCCGGCCAAGGACGTCGACGGCCTGACCGCCACCAGCGCCGGGCTCCTGGCGCAGGGACGGCCGGGCATGGTCCCGTGCACGCCGCTCGGGGTCATGGAGCTCCTGCGCCGAGGCGGGGGTCGAGGTCGAGCGGCGCGAACGCCGTCGTCGTCGGCCGCTCGATCCTGGTCGGCCGCCCGATGGCCGCGCTCCTCACCAACGCCAGCGCGACCGTCACCGTCTGCCACTCGCGCACCCGCGACCTCGGCGCCGTCTGCGGCGCGGCGCGACATCCTGATCGCCGCCGTGGGCTCGCCGCGGATGATCCAGGGCGACTGGGTCAAGCCGGGCGCGGCCGTCATCGACGTGGGCATCAACCGCACCGACGACGGCCTCGTGGGCGACGTCGACTTCGAGCCCGCGGCCGAGCGTCGCGGGCGCGATCACGCCTGTTCCCGGGCGGCGTCGGGCCGATGACGATCGCGATGCTCCTTCGCAACACGCTCGGCGCCGCCGAGGCGCGGCGACGTTCCGCCGCGTCAGCCGGTATAGGGTCCGCAAACGGCGAGCATCCCGCGCGCCGCAAAGATCTCCACTCCAACAAGGGAGGATCGAATGGACACAAGTCGTATCCGACAGGGCGAGATGATCGCGGCAGTCGCCGCGGTCGCGCTCTTCATCATCATGTTCTTGGCCTGGTACTCGCGTGACCGGCCTCGACGACGAGACGCAGGAGCAGGCGCGAGGCAGCAATCGAGCTGCCGAAGAGGCAGGGCTCGACGTGCCTGAAGGCGCGCAGCGACGCGGTCGACGACGCCGCGAACATCAGCGCCTGGGACGCGTTCGACTTCATCAAGATCGTGATGCTGCTGACGATCATCGCGGCGATCGCGCTGGCGGTGATGTCGGCGACGGCCACGCAGGTGAACCTGCCGGTCGCGATGAGCGCGATCGTCGCGGGCTCGGAATCCTGACGACGCTCCTGGTCCTCTATCGCGCTGATCGATCCGCCCGCTGAGGGGCTTCGATCGCTCGTATCGGCGTGTTCCTCGGCCTGATCGCCTCGGCCGGCATCGCCTACGGCGGCTGGCGCGCGATGGAGGAAGAGGGCACCTCGTTCGGCGACCAGGCCGACCGGCTCCAGGTCCCGGCGGTCCCGGTCCCGGGCCCGGCACCGGCCCGCGGCACCGCCGCCGCAGCCGCCGCCCGCGGCCCCGCCGCCGCAGCAGCCGCCGCCGGCCGCCGCCGCCGTCCCAGCGGCCCCGCGGCCTGACGGCACAGCAACATCCAGGATCCGAGACGGCCGCCTCCGGGCGGCCGTCTTTCGGCCGTCTCGGCCCGCTTCTAGGATGGGCGCGTGATCGATCGCGACCAGGTCCTCCACGTCGCCAAGCTCGCCCGCCTCGAGCTCTCCGACGAAGAGGTCGAGACAGATGGCCTCGGAGCTCTCGGGGATCCTCGAGCACGTCGACCGCATCTCTGAGCTCGATCTCGACGGCGTCGAGCCGACCTCCCATGTCGTCGAGCTCGAGAACGTCCTGCGCGCCGACGAGCCGCGCCCGAGCCTCGAGCGCGACGCGCGCTCGCAAACGCCCCTGACCCCGCCGACGGCGCCTTCCGGGTCCCGTCGCCCGGGCGCTCGTGAGCGACGCCGAGATCCGCGAGCCTCACGGCCGCCGCGCGCGCTCGAGCGCATCGAGGCGGGCGAGCTCGCCGCGGCCGAGTACGCGTCGGCGCTTCGACGGCGCTCGACGACGACCTGAACGCCTTCCTCTGGTCGCGCGAGGAGCCGCCGGCGCCGGGCGAGGGCGCGCTCGCCGGCGTTCCCGGTCGCGGTCAAGGACATCTTCTGCACCGAGGGCATCCCGACCACGGCCGGCTCGAAGATCCTCGAGGGCTACCGGCCGCCCTACACGGCAACCGCGGTCGCGCGGCTGGAGGCAGCCGGCGCGAGCGTCGCTCGCCAAGACGAACATGGACGAGTTCGCGATGGGCTCGTCGAACGAGAACTCCGCCTACGGCGACGTCCTCAACCCGTGGGACCACGATCGCGTCCCGGGCGGCAGCTCGGGCGGCTCGGCCGCGGCGGTCGCCGGCGGCCTCGCGCCGTGCGCGATCGGTACCGACACCGGCGGCTCGATCCGCCAGCCGGCGGCGCTCTGCGGCATCGTCGGCCTCAAGCCCACCTACGGCGCGATCTCGCGCTACGGGATGATCGCCTTCGCCTCATCGCTCGACCAGTGCGGCCCGCTCACCCGCGACGTCACCGACGCGGCGCTCCTCCTGCGCGAGCTCGAGGGCCGCGACCCGCGCGATTCGACCTCGACCGGCATCCCCGGCGGCGTCGAGCTGCCCGTCCGGCGGCGACCTCAGCGGCCTCCGGTTCGGCGTCGCGACGCGACTTCTCCGACGAGGCCGAGGGCGTCGAGCCGGACGTCGCCGCAGCTCTTTCGCTCGACGCTCGACCTGATCCGAGCGCAGGGCGGAGAGATCGTCGACATCGAGCTTCCCAACGCCGGCGCACGGCCTCTCCGCCTACTACGTGATCGCCCCGGCCGAGGCGTCGGCCAACCTCGCGCGCTTCGACGGCGTCCGCTACGGCCTGCGGGTCGACGGCGACGAGAACCTCGGCGAGATGTACGAGCGAACGCGCTCCGCGGGCTTCGGCGCCGAGGTGAAGCGACGGATCATGCTCGGCACCTACGCGCTCTCCTCGGGCTACTACGACGCCTACTACGGCCAGGCGCAGCGCGTCCGCACGAAGATCGCCGACGACTTCCGCACCGCGTTCGAGAAGTGCGACTTCGTCGTCACGCCGACCTCGCCGTCGGTCGCCTTCAAGCGCGGCGAGCGCACCCAGGACCCGCTCGCGATGTACCTCTCCGACTTCTTCACCGTGCCGATGTCGCTCGCGGGCATCCCCGCGATCTCGATCCCTGCCGGCCTCGGCGCCGCGTCCGGCCTGCCCGTCGGCTTTCAGATCGCCGGGCCCGGCGTTCTCCGAGTCGCGCCTGCTCGCCGCGGCGCACGCGCTCGAGGGCGCGATCGGCTTCGACGGGAGGCCGGCTCGCATGATGTCGATCGAGGAGACCGAGGCGGCGGTGCGCGAAGCGCTCGACGAGCTGCCCGAGTGGGTCCGCGAGCGAGCTCGGCGAAGTCGCCGTGATCGTCGAGGACTCCCATCCCGACGGGATCATGGGCATCTACGACCCGGTCGGCGGGCTCCAGCGCATCGTCGTCTTTCGCGACGCGAACCCGAACGCCGAAGAGGTCAAGCGCACGGTCTACCACGAGATCGGCCACCACTTCGGGATGAACGAAGAGCACATCGACAGCCTGGGGTTCGGATGAGCGCGACGGCTACGAAGCGGTCATCGGCCTCGAGATCCACGTCCAGCTCCGGACGCGGACGAAGATGTTCTGCGGCTGCGAGCTCTCGTTCGGCGACGACCCGAACGTCCACACCTGCCCGGTCTGCCTCGCCCATCCCGGGCAGCCTGCCGGTCGTGAACGCGCAGGCGATCCAGTACGGCATCCAGATCGGCCTCGCGCTCGGCTGCGAGATCGCCCCGCGCTCGATCTTCCACCGCAAGAACTACTTCTATCCCGACAACCCGAAGGCGTACCAGATCTCCCAGTACGACATCCCGCTCGCCACGAACGGGCGCCTGGGCGACATCCGCATCCACCGCGTCCACCTCGAGGAGGACGCCGCGAAGCTCGTCCACGTCTCCGAGTCGGGGCGGATCCACGGCTCGGGCTCCGGCGCCTCGCTCGTCGACTTCAACCGCGGCGGCACGCCGCTGGTCGAGATCGTCACCGAGCCGGACGTCCGCAGCGGGGCGGAGGCGCGCGAGTGGCTCGCAGCTCCTGCGCTCGACGATCAAGGCGATCGGCGCCTCGGACGTGAACATGGAGGAGGGGAGCCTTCGCTGCGACGCGAACGTCTCGATCCGCCCCGACGGGCTCGGACGAGCTCGGGCACCAAGACCGAGCTCAAGAACATGAACTCGTTCCGCTTCATCGAGCGCGGCATCGACGCCGAGCTCGAGCGCCAGCGCGCGCTCGTCGCCGCGGGCGACAAGGTGACCCAGGAGACGCTCCACTTCGACCCGCGCTCGGGCTCGATCACCTCGCTTCGCTCGAAGGAGGAGGCGCACGACTACCGCTACTTCCCCGAGCCCGACCTGGTGCCGCTCGCGCCGACCGAGGAGATGCTCGCCGAGGCCCGCGCCGCCCTGCCCGAGCTGCCGGGCGAGCGCGAGGAGCGCTACGTCGTCAGAGCTCGGCCTGCCCGACGCGCATGCGCGCCAGCTCGCGCGCGACCCCGAGCTCGGCGAGCTCTTCGAGGCGGTGCTCGCCGCCGGCTCGGCCAGCCCCGGTGCGGTCGCGAACTGGGTGACGGGCGAGGCGCAGGCCGCGCGAGGTCGAGCCCGCGGCGCTCGCCTCGCTGGTCGCGATGGTCGAGGACGGCAAGGTCACGAACCAGGCCGCGAAGACAGGTCCTCGCGAAGCTCGCCGAGAGCGGGGGAGACCCCGCCGAGATCGTCGAGCGCGAGGGCCTCGGCGCGATGGAGGACTCCGGCGAGCTGGAGGCGATCGTCGACCGCGCGCTCGAGGCTCACCCCGACGAGGCCGCAGAAGGTGAAGGACGGCGGCGATGCAGGCGATCGGCCCGATCATCGGCTTCGTCATGCGCGAGACGAAGGGCGCGGCCGACGGCAAGGAAGTCACGCGGATCGTCCGCGAGAAGCTGGGCGCTGCTAGTGCGGCTCCTGACACTTTGTAACAAGCTGTTACAAGCTGTGCCATAATCAAGGCATGGCCTGGAACGTCGTCATCGCCGGAGGTGGATTCGCCGGAGCGTCCGCGGCTCGCGAGCTCGAGAAGCTCCTGCCGAAGCAGTCCGCGCGGCTGATCCTCGTCAACGACGTCAACTTCATGCTCTACACGCCGTTCCTGCCCGAGGCGGCGGCCGGGATGCTCGAGCCGCGCCACGTCGTGACGCCGCTCCGCGACATGCTCAAGCGCACCAACCTGCGGCTCGGCGCGGTCTCCGGTCACGACCCCGAGGCGCGGACCGTCGAGATCTCGACCCACGAGGGCGAGGACGAGACGATCCGCTACGACCAGTTCCTGGTCGCGGTCGGCTCGGTTTCCCGCTCGCTTCCGGTTCCCGGGCTCGACCAGCACGCGATCGGCTTCAAGAGCCTCGCCGACGCGATCTGGCTTCGCAACCACGTGATCGAGACGCTCGAGCGCGCCAACGCCTCCGAGGATCCCGAGCGCCGCGAGGAGCTCCTCACCTACGTCTTCGTCGGCGGCGGCTACTCGGGCCTCGAGGCGCTCGCCGAGCTTCAGGACTTCGCGGCCGACGCGATCGACCGCTACCCGCGCGCCCGCCTGACCGGCATGCGCTGGATCCTGGTCGAGGCGATGGACCGCGTCCTGCCCGAGGTCGACCAGGGCCTTGCCGACTACGCCGTCCGCGAGCTCCGCGGCCGCGGCATCGACGTCCGCCTGGGCACCCGCCTCGAGGAGGCGCGCGAGGACTCGTGCCGCCTCTCGACCGGCGAGGAGATTCCCGACCCAGACGATCGTCTGGACCGCCGGCGTCGCGCCGCATCCGAGCCTGCGGGCGCTCAACCTGCCGCTCACCGACGACTGGAAGGTCGACGTCGACGAGTGCATGCGCGTGCGCGGCCTCGAGGGCGTCTGGTCGATCGGCGACTGCGCCGCCGTGCCCGACCCCAACCACGACGGCGCCAAGCCCTGCCCGCCGACCGCGCAGCACGCCGTCCGCCAGGGCAAGGCCGTCGCTCACAACATCGCCGCCGAGCTCGGCGTCGCGACTTCGCCGCGCCCCTTCGACTACCACGCCAAGGCCGCGTTCGTGAACCTCGGCCGCTACCAGGCGGTCGGCCAGCTCGGCAAGAAGCGCTTCCGCGGCTTCCCCGCCTGGTGGATGGCCCGGACCTACCACATGAGCCAGGTGCCGGGCGTCGGCGCGGAAGATCCGCGCGGTCGCCGACTGGACCATCGGCCTGCCGTTCCAGCGCGACGTCGCCGAGGTCGGCTCGATCGGCCACCCGCGCCCGCTGACCGACGCCGTGTACGAGCGCGGCGGCACCCACCGCCCGCTCGAATGCGAGGACGGCCGCCGCCGACGGCCATAATCAAGGGGTGCTCGCACCGCTCATCGTCTTCGTCTCCTTCGGCATCGCGACCGCGATCATCGGCCGCGCGAAGGGCGGCTCGTTCTTCATCTGGTTCCTGGTCGGGACGATGCCTGCCGGGGATCGGCCTCCTCGCGGTGATCCTCCACCGCTCCGACGTCGACGAGCCCGAGCGCATGTGCCCGCGCTGCGGCCGGTGCAGAAGCTCTACGTCCAGGTCTGCCGGGGCTGCGGCGAGGACCTCTACCTGCCCGACCCCTCAGAGGTCAGGCACCCGCGCGCGGTGCGCGAAGGTCGCCAGCGGGTGGTCTGAGCGCGATGTCGTCGCACCGCCAGCAGGCCCACCTCGACGTCCCGCTCGAGTCGACCTGGGAGCTGGTCGCCACGCCGACGCTCTATCCGACCTGGTGGCCGCGCGTGATCGAGGTCGACGGCGAAGCGTTCGAAGAGGGCGACGAGTTCGTCCAGGTGACTCGCGACCCGATCGGCGAGACCACCGCACGAACTTGTCTGATCGAGCGCCGCGACGAGCTCCGCGAGATCCGGATGAGCTGCCAGCTGACCGGAGCCTTCGCTCATTGGACGCTCACCGCGGCCCAGGACGGCACCTTCGTCGAGCTCGAGATGGGGATGGAGCCGCAAGCGCCTTGCGCGACCGCATCGCGGACGCCGCCATCGGGCGCGCGCTACTTCCGGCGCTGGAGCGAGCGAGTCGCTCGACGGCGCTGCGCGACGCGCTTGAAGCGGATCGAGCGGCCTCTCGCCGCTTAGCCGGCGCGGCTAGCGCAGCCAGGTCCTGACGATCGCGTTCGCAAAGCCGGCGCCGTAGCGCATCACCGCGGGCTTCTTCGAGTGGCCGTGGAGGCGGGCGACGACGGTGACCGGCACCTCCTTGGCGGGGATGCCGCGCTTGATCGCCTCGATCATGAACTCGGAGGTGTGGAACTGCTCCTGGCGCAGGACGAGTTGAGGCAGGACCGAAGCGCGCACCGCGCGGTAGCCGTTCGAGCAGTCCGAGACCTTGGTGCGGGTGATGAAGGAGACGAGGCGGTTGAAGAAGACGATGCCGAGCTCGCGAGCGCGGGTGTTGGGCTCGGCCTCGCCGAGGACGCGCGAGCCGTGGGCCATGTCGACCTCGCCGGAGAGCACCGGCTCGACCAGGCGCGGCATCTCCTCGGGCAGGTGCTGGCCGTCGGCGTCGATCGTCACGACGATCTCGGCCTCCGAGTCCGAGAGCAGGCGGTAGCCGGTCCGAAGCGCCGCGCCGCCGCCGCGGTTGATCACGTGGCGCGCGACGACCGCGCCGGCGGCCTCGGCGACGTCGCCGGTGCCGTCGCGCGAGCCGTCGTCCACCACCAGGACGGCTGTCGTGCGGCCGCAGACCTCGGTCGGGCAGCTTCTCGAGAACGATGCCGATGTTCTCCCGCTCGTTGTAGGCGGGAACGAGGATCGCGATCTTGCCGCGGAAGTGCTCGGGGTGGCCGTCGCGGCGGAAGCGCTCCCACGCGAGCCCTTCGAGCACGGCCTGGAGCTCGCGCGTCACGCGCGAGCCCTGCGCGAGCGCCCGCACGACCAGCAGGAAGAGGATCAGGATCGCGAAGACCGCGACGCCGACGATCCGCGTGCCGTTCTCGCGCTCGAACGAGAAGGCGGAGAGAACCGAGTCGAGGAGCTCCGTGCCGGCGACGAGCGCCAGGCCAGCGCCAGCGCGAGCAGGATGAGGATGTCGCCGTTGCGAAGGATGCGGCGGCGCGAGATCGCGAAAGCGGCCACGCAGAACGGCCAGGACGAGGCCGCCGATGCGCAGGGCGGTCAGCTCGTCGGGGAAAAGCGCGGCTATGGGCGAGGATGCCAAGGGCGAGGCAGGATAGATGCGGGCGAGGACCCGTTCCGGGGGCAGCCGCAACCTTCGCTACCGTTCCCGCGATGCGCATCCTGATCCTGGGGGGCGACGGATACCTCGGGTGGCCCACCGCGATGCGGTTCTCCGCGCGGGGCCACGAAGTCTCCGTCGTCGACAACTTCGCCCGTCGCCGCTGGCACACCGAGAACGGCACCGACTCGCTGACTCCGATCGCGAGCCTCGACGAGCGCCTCGACGCCTGGCACGAGCGCTCCGACAACCGCATCCGCTCCTTCGTCGGCTCGATGGAGGACGCCGCCTTCGTCGACGCGCGTGATCGCCGACACCCTGCCCGAGGCGATCGTCCACTACGCCGAGCAGGCCTCAGCGCCCGTACTCGATGAAGTCGCGCGAGACCGCGGTCGAGACCCAGTACTCGAACGTGATCGGCACGCTCAACCTCTTGTTCGCGATCCGCGACCAGGTGCCGGACGCACACCTGGTGAAGCTCGGGACGATGGGGGAGTACGGCACTCCCAACATCGACATCGAAGAGGGCTACATCGAGATCGAGCACAAGGGGCGCAAGGACACGCTGCCCTTCCCGAAGCTGCCCGGCTCGCTCTACCACCTCTCGAAGGTCCACGACTCCCACAACATCCACTTCGCCTGCCGGATCTGGGGCCTGCGTGCGACCGACCTCAACCAGGGCGTCGTCTACGGCGTCGAGACCGACGAGTCGGCAGACGACGAGCGCCTGATCACCCGCTTCGACTACGACCAGTACTTCGGCACCGTCCTCAACCGCTTCTGCACCCAGGCCGTGATCGGTCACCCGCTCACGGTCTACGGCGAGGGCGGCCAGACCCGCGGCTTCCTCAACATCCGCGACACGCTTCAGTGCGTCGAGCTCGCGGTGGAGAACCCGGCCGACCTGGGCGACTTCCGCGTCTTCAACCAGTTCACCGAGCAGTTCTCGGTGGGTGAGCTGGCCGAGCTGGTGCGCGCGAGCGCCGGCGAAGTCGGGATCGACGTCGAGATCAAGAAGTACCCGAATCCGCGCGTCGAGGTGGAGAGTCACTACTACAACGCGACCAACACGAAGCTCCACGACCTCGGGCCTCGAGCCGCACCATCTGGGCGAAGAGCTGGTCCGGTCGCTCCTCGGCATCATCGAGCGCCACCGCGAACGCGTGATCGACTCGGCGATCCTGCCGACCACGCAGTGGAAGCCGGGCGAGCTCGCAGGCTGCTGACCCGGTGCGGGTCAGACCACGCTAGTCCGCATCCGGTTTCCCTAGGTACCATCGAACGATGCGCGCTGCGGACGCACTTTGCGAGGCACTGAAGAACGAGGGAGTCGAACACGTCTTCGGCATCCCCGGCGGCGCCAACCTGCCGCTCTACGACGCGATCTACGACGCCGAGTTCGCGCACATCCAGGCGCGCCACGAGCAGGGCGCGGGCCACATGGCCGAGGGCTACGCCAAGGCGTCGGGCCGCGTAGGCGTCGCGATCGCCACCTCCGGCCCCGGCGCGACCAACCTGGTCACGCCGATCGCCGACGCGATGATGGACTCGGTCCCGACCGTCTTCATCACCGGCCAGGTGCGCACCGACCTGATCGGCACCGACGGCTTCCAGGAGGCCGACGTCGTCGGCATCACGCTGCCCGTCGTCAAGCACTCGCTGCTGGTCACCGACCCGCGCCAGATCCCCGACTACATCCACAAGGCCTTCCACATCGCCTCGACCGGCCGCCCGGGCCCGGTGCTCGTCGACGTCCCGCAGGACCTGATCCGCGCCGACATCGACTACGACGCCCGCCACCGGCTCGCCCGAGCTGCCCGGCTACAAGCCCTCGACCGACGGCAACATCAAGCAGATCCGCATCGCCGCCAAGGCGCTCGCCAACTCGAAGCGCCCCGTGATCTACGGCGGCGGCGGGATCATCAACGCCAACGCCTCCGAGCCGAGTTCCGCGAGTTCTGCCGCACCGACGAGCTGCCGGTGACCCTCACCGTGATGGGCCTCGGCGCCTTCCCCGCGCCCGACGAGCAGTGGCTCGGCATGCTCGGCATGCACGGCACCCGCACCGCCAACTACGCGATGGACGAGGCCGACCTGATCGTCTGCGTCGGCGCCCGCTTCGACGACCGCATCACCGGCAAGCTCTCCGAGTTCGCGCCGCGCGCCAAGTTCGTCCACATCGACATCGACCCGGCCGAGATCGGCAAGAACCTCCCCGCGCACATCCCGATCGTCGGCGACGCCAAGGACGTGCTCCCCAAGCTCACGCCGCGAGTACCAGGCGCTCAACCCCGAGTCCGCCCGCCTCGGCGAGTGGTGGAGCCGCATCCGCGCCTGGCAGTCCGAGCACCCGCTCCGCTACGAGGACTCCTCCGATTCCGAGATCAAGCCGCAGTTCATGGTCGAGGCGATGTACGAGGCGACCTCGGGCGACGCGATCATCACCTCGGACGTCGGCCAGCACCAGATGTGGGCGGCGCAGTACTACCACTTCGCAAAGCCGCGCCGCTGGCTCAACTCGGGCGGCCTGGGGACGATGGGCTTCGGCCTTCCCTCGGCGATCGGCGCCAAGGTCGCCTGCCCGACGACACGGTCGTCGGGCTCACCGGCGACGGCTCGCTGATCATGACCTGCCAGGAGATGGCGACCGCCGCGCGCCACAACATCCCGGTGAAGATGTTCCTGATGAACAACGGCCACTTCGGCATGGTCCGCCAGTGGCAGGAGCTCTTTTGGGAGAAGCGCTACTCCTCGGTCGAGATGGGCCCGAGCCCCGACTGGTCGAAGCTCGCCGACGCGTTCGGCTGGACCGGCATGCGCTGCGACGCCAAGGGCGATCTTCGCGACGCGATGCGCACCGCGCTCGAGACGGACGGCCCGGTGCTCCTCGACGTCCACGTCTCGCCGGAAGAGAACTGCTACCCGATGATCCCGGCCGGCGCGGCGGCCAGGGACATGGTGGGCTGATGGGCGAGCCGGGCACACCAGATCTGGTCAAGCTCGAGGACCTCGAGGCCGCGAGCGTCGCTCACCGGCCGCAAGCACATCCTCAGCCTCATGGTCGAGAACAAGCCGGGCGTCCTGGCGCGCATCGCAGGCCTCTTCAGCCGCCGCGGCTTCAACATCGACACGCTCGCCGTGGGCCCGACCGAGGACCCCGACGTCTCGCGCGTGACGCTCACGCTCGACGGCGCCGTCCACCCGATCGACCAGGTCACCAAGCAGCTCCACAAGCTCGTCAACGTGATCAAGATCCGCGACATGGAGCCCGACGGGACCGTGGCTCGCGAGATGGCGCTCTTCCGCGTCAACGCGGCGGTCGAGAACCGCGGCGAGATCATGCAGTTCGCCGAGATCTTCAACGCCAACATCGTCGACGTCTCGCGCCGCACCCTGACGATCGAGGTCACGGGCTCGCAGGACAAGATCGACTCGTTCGAGCGCATGGTGCGCCCTCACGGCCTGATCGAGATGGCCCGCACCGGCGAAGTCGCGATCACGAAGTCGCGGCCCGACGCGTAGCGCTCAAGTTGCCCCTTGCATGGGCCGCGTCGTCGGCGTAAAGTTCCACGCTTGACTAGGAAGCTGTCCAGGTCAGGGAGGTTGGCGGCGGCGCTCGCCTGCCTCCTTTTCGTCCTCCCATCGACCGCATCCGCCGTGGATCGCTACGCAGAGCCCGGAGGCAACGGCCCGGCGCCGGAGTGCCCGTCGTCCGACCCCTGCTCGATCGAGTCCGCGCTGGCCTCAGCGGCAAGCGGCGACATAGTCAGGGCGGCACAGGGCACCTACGCGCTTGGACCTAACGCGCTTGCGGTCAACCAGGGCGTGCAGCTCATCGGGATGAGCCAGGGCGGGGGGAAGCCCACGATCACGAGCTCAGCGAGCCCAGCGCTCCAGGCGACGGGTGACGGAAGCGTCGCTACCGGGATTCAAAACTTCAGGCTTGAGCACACCGGCACGGCTCAAGCGCTGCGCCTGACGGGCGCGTACGCGATGGTCATGGACGTCAGGACCTCTGGGGCGACCGCTTGCGAGGTCGCCAGCTCATCCCTCTACAGCAGCTTCTGCATCAACACGAACGGCGCGAGAGCGGTGCTCGCCTATTCGAGCCAACTCCAAGGCTGTTGCGGGTCTGCCTATCTCGAACATGTAACCGCCGTCGCACAGGCGCCCGGCTCGGTAGGCATCGCCGCGACCAACGGCGCCGGATACACGGAGATCGGCGTCTTGAATTCGATTGCGAGCGGGGTCTCCTTCGACGTTTCAAACGCCGGCCAAAACAAGATCTTGCTGTTCGCCTCGAACTTCGACTCCACGAATGAGCCGTTTGGAGGAGACGGGCCATGCGAATCCGCAGCAACAACCTTTGACTTCTCTCCCTGCATAACCGACCCCTCAGAGGAGGAAAACCAGTCCGCGCCTCCGACCTTCGAGAACCCTGCCGGAGGCAACTTTCACCAGGCGTCCACGTCGGTCACGATCGAGGCGGGCTCGACGGAGTACGAGCCCGCGACAACCCTCGACGTCGACAGCCAAGACCGTGTCCAGGGCGCATGGCCTGACATCGGCGCCGACGAGTTCGCCTATCCGGACACGGACGGAGACGGCCTCGAGGATCCCCTGGACGCCACCTGTCCGGCGAGCCCCGCGGGCCAAGACCCGGACGGGGACGGATGCGTCAATTCCGAGGACGCCGACGACGACGACGACAATGTTCCGGACACCTCGGACAATTGCGTCGTTTCCGACCCGCAGGCCCTCGGCGGCGACTTCGACAACGACGGCTGCCGCGACGGGGAGGATGCCGACGACGATGGCGACGGCGCGGCTGACGCCGCCGACCAATGCGCTCAAAGCCCGCCGGGAGCTGGCGCTGATCCCGATGGAGATGGGTGTCGCAACTCCGAGGACGCCGACGACGACAACGACACCGTCGCGGACGGCACCGACAACTGCCCCGTAAACGCGAATACGAATCAACTCAATACAGATGGCGACGGTCAAGGGAACGCCTGCGACGGCGACGACGACAACGACGGGCGAAACGACGGCGCCGACGCGTGCCCCGCTGGCGCCCAATCCGGCATCGACACCGATGCCGACGGCTGCTTCAACTCCGAAGACGCGGATGACGACGGCGATTCGGTGCCGGACGATGGCGACGATTGCCCGGTTGGGGCGGGCTCAGGGCCCGATCCCGATGGTGACGGCTGTGTGAACGGCGAGGACTCCGACGACGACGGCGACGGCGTCGGCGACGGGGTCGACTCGTGCGTTCTCGAGCCAGGCCCGGTGTCCAACGGTGGGTGCCCGGATGAGGATCCGCCGTCGGTGACGTTCAATGAGGCGCCAAAGAAGAAGACGACGAAACGATCTGCAAAGTTCAGGTGGGAGGCCGACGAGGTGTCGACGTTCGAGTGCAAGCTCGACAACAAGGCATACCAATCCTGTGACGGCTCGTTCTCGGTCAAGGTCAAGCCGGGCAAGCACTCGTTTACTGTCCGCGCCACTGACCAAGCGGACAACGAAGGCACTGCGACTCATCGCTGGACCGTGAAGAAGGGCTGAGCGGCAATACCCTTAGCGGCGTGCAGCTAGGCGCCGTAAACACGCTCGCGGATCGGCTCGAAGGACTTGCCGCCAGTGGGACGGGCGCTCGCGCCGGCTCGTGAGCGCCACGGTCGAGGTCGAGCTATCCGATCCCGTCGGCGCGGTCGCCGCTGCGCGCCTTGCGTCCGATCGCTGGTTTGCCTGGGAGGAGCCCGATCGCGGCTTCGCGCTCGCGGGCCTCGGTTCCGCCGCCGAGGCGATCTCGCGCGGACCCGCGCGCTTCGCCGACGTCTCGCGCGCGACTGCGCCGACGTCCTTCGCGACCGGCTCTGCGGACGAGCCCGCCGGCCTGCCGGCGGGCGCAGGCCCTGTCTGGACGGGCGGCTTCGCGTTCGCGGACGATGGCGGCGCCTCGGCGCACTGGTCGTCGCTGCCGCCCGCGCTTCTGGTCCTGCCCGAGCTCTCGATCGCTCGCGACGGCGAGCGGACCTTCCTCACCGCCGCGGCGGTGCTCGACGCCGAGCGTGGATCCGGCCGAGCGCGCTCGCTGCCGCTTCGCGCGCGGCTCGCGAGCCTGCTCGACCGAGAGCCGCTGCCGCATGCTCGATCCCGCGGCGATCGGGCAGGGTCCGGGTCGCCAGCGCGGCCGACCCGCTCCGACTACGAGCGAGCGGTCGCGAGAGCGGTCGAGCGCATCCGCGGCCGGCGAGCTCGAGAAGGTCGTCCTCGCGCGCGAGGTGCGAGCCGAAGCGCCGCGCGCACACGATCCCGCCGCGCTCGTTCGGCGCGCTCCGCGAGCTCTTCCCGTCGTGCTACTGCTTCTGCGTCGGCACCCCCGAGGCGGCCTTCCTCGGCGCGAGCCCCGAGCTGCTCGTCAGAAGGCGCGGGGCGGGGGCGCAGACGGTCGCGCTCGCGGGCTCGACCCGCCGAAGCGCCGACCCCGCGGTCGACGACCACCTGGGCGAGCAGCTCCGCCGGTCGGCCAAGAACCGCGAAGAGCACGAGATCGTCGTGCGGCGGATCGAGCGAGCGCTCCGGCCGCATTCGGTCTGGGTCGAGGCGGCGGACGAGCCGACGCTCATCAAGGTCGCGAACATCCAGCACCTGGCGACGCCGATCCACGCTCAGCTCGCCGACCCGCGCTCGGCGATCGAGCTTGCCGGGATGCTCCACCCGACGCCCGCCGTCGGCGGCGAGCCCGGGCCGCTGAGGCGGTCGAGGCGATCGCGGAGCTCGAGGAGCTCGACCGCGGCTGGTACGCGGGCCCGGTGGGGTGGATGGACGCGACCGAGGACGGGGAGTTCTGCGTCGCGCTTCGCTCGGCGCTCCTTCGCGACCGCACGGCGCATCTCTTCGCGGGCGCGGGCATCGTCGCCGACTCCGATCCGGAGGCCGAGCTGGCCGAGACCGAGCTCAAGCTCGGCGCGCTCCTGCCGCTCGTCTCCGAGTAAAGCTTCAGCCGAACAGATCTACACTCTACAATGTCGGGATGCCTAAAGGCGACCTAAAGCGGCCGGCCGCAGGACGCGGCCTACCTGGCGGCGGACGAGACCGTGGGCCGTGCGTGGCTCGCGCCTGTCGTGATCGCCGCCTTCTCGGCGTCGCTGATGCTCATCGTCGCCACGGTGGAGGGTCTTCCGCTGCGCGATCCCGACGCCCGCTACGTCGGCTCGCCGCTGGCCCTGATCGGCGTCATCGCCGGCATCTTCCTGGTGCTCGACCTGATCCCGCGCTCGTGGCGCCGCTCGCGTGAGACGCGGCACCTCGCTTCCGGCGTCGTTCGTCGGCGTCTTCGAGGAGCGCTGGTGGGGCCGCCGCGGCCTCGATCGTGATCGTCGCGCTGCTTCGCTTTCTACGTCACCTACATCTCGTATCGCAACCTCAAGAGCTTCCTGCCCTTCGTGACCGATGCGAACTTCGACGGCGAGCTCCTCTCTGCCGAGCGCTGGCTCTTCTTCGGCAACGACCCGGCGACGCTTCTTCACGACCTGCTCGGCACGGGCTTCACCGCCGAGTTCCTCTCAGCCGTCTACCTCGCGTTCCTCACCTTCGTGCCGATCTCGCTCGCGATCGCGCTGATCTGGTCGAACCGCGCTGCGGGTCGGCGTCACCTACGTGACGGCGCTCTCGATCTGCTGGATCCTGGGCGCGCTCTCCTACTACATCGCTCCCCGCGCTCGGCCCGGTCTTCGCCGATCCGCGGGTCTTCGCGACCCTGCCCGACACGGGCGTCACACGCCTTCAGGAGACGCTGCTCGACCACCGCAGCGAGGTCCTGGCCGATCCGCACGCGACCAACGCCGTCCAGTCGATCGCGGCGTTCGCCTCGCTTCACACCGGCGTGCTGTTCGCCGCGGCGCTGGTCGCGCACCGCTCGCGCTCGCACGGCGCAGTCCGCTGCGGCCTGTGGGCGATGCTCGGCTTCACGATGATCGCGACCGTCTACTTCGGCTGGCACTACATCGTCGACGACTTCGCCGGCCTCTTCATCGGCGCCGTCGCCGTCTTTGGCGCCGAGCGCATGACGAAGCGACTCTCGGCCGTCCGCGGCGACCGGAGCGCGAGCCTCATACCAGAACCGTTGCCAGGTAGTAGCCGAGCGGCACCGTGAACAGAAGCGCATCGACCCGGTCGAGCACGCCGCCGTGTGCGCCCAGCAGCGTGCCCGAATCCTTGACGCCGGCCTCCCTCTTGAGCGCCGACTCCCACAGGTCGCCGCACGGCGCGGCGACCGAGACGCGCAAGGCCGAGCACCGCCGCCTCCCACGACCTCGAGCCACGGCTCGGCGACGAGTCGCGAGCAGACCACGACGGCGGCGGTGCCGCCGACGAGCCCGCGACGAGGCCCTCGACCGTCTTGTTCGGCGAGATCGACGGCGCCAGCGGCGTGCGTGCCGAACGAGCGACCCAGGAGGTGCGCCGCGGTGTCGCCCAGGAACGTCGCCGACGAGCACGGCCAGGACCAGCGCGCCGCCGTGGTCGAGCTCGCGCAGGAGCACGCCGTGCGCGAGCCCAGCGCCGACCCAGACGACGCAAAGCGTCGCGGCGAGGACCGGCGCCGACGCGTTCGCCCGCGCGGACTGCGGGCAGAACGCGCCGATCGCGAGCAGCGCGAACGAGGCCGCGATGGCGGCCGGCAGGGCGTCGCGTCCCTCAGAGCGCCGCGACCACGACGATGCCGCCGCTGAGCAGCGCCGGTCGCGATGCGCGACGGCTCGCGAGTCGCGCAGCAGGCGGACGCCTTCGAAGGCCGCGAAGGCCGCGACCACGCTCACCAGCGCGGCGAAGGCCGCGTCGCCGACCGCAAGCAGCGCGGCGACGATCGCGGCGCCGGGGACGGCGATGGCAAGCCGCGCGGGCAGGTCGCCCAGGCGGCGTCGCCCGGCGCCCAGGCCGAGGCAGCTCGTCTCGCGCGGCGCTCATGCCCGAACCCTCGCAGATCGGCCCACCGGCCCGAGCTCACGACGACGACCGCATGAACGCTCCCAACGCACTGACCATGTCGCGCATCGCGCTGGTGCCCGTGCTCGCGCTCGCGCTCTTGAGCGAGAACCTGAACCTCGCGCTCGCGATCTTCGTCGCTCGGCATGGCAACCGACGTCCTCGACGGGCACCTCGCGCGGACGCGCGGACTCGATCACGGACTTCGGCAAGCTGATGGACCCGCTCGCCGACAAGCTCTTCGTCGGCACCGCGTTCGTCTGCCTGGCGCTGCTGGACCGGATCGAGCTGGGCGGTCGTGGTCGTGATCCTCAGCCGCGAGGTCGCGGTCAGCTGCGCTTCGCTTCGTCGCCAAGCGGCGCGGCGTCGTGATCAGCGCGGACGGGCTCGGCAAGGCGAAGACCGCGCTTCAGACGGTCGACCGATCGGCGTCCTGATCTTCGTCGCCGAGCCAGGCTTAGCCGGATGGCAGACTTCTTGTCGCTGGTCACGACCTTCGTCACGATCCTCTCCGGGATGTCGTACTTCATGGCATACGCGACTGCGCCTGAGACGCCCGACGCGACCGGGTCGAGCCGGCTTCCTCGCCCGGCTGATGCCCAAGGCGAAGCGCTCCGCGCCAGCCGATCCGGCGCGGCTCCACGATCTCGCCTGCGTGGTCCACCTCCACTCGGACTACTCGGACGGCACCGCGACCATCCCGGAGCTGATGGAGGCCGCTCGCGAGGCGGAGCGCGACGTCGTCCTCTTGACCGATCACGACACGCTGGGCGCCAAGGACGACGGCCACGAGGGCTGGCACGGCTCGGTGCTCTTGGGCGTCGGTCTCGAGGTGACGCCGCGCGCGGGCCACTATCCTGGCCTTCGGCCTCGACAAGAAGATCAAGCACAAGGGCATGCCCGAGGCGGAGATCCCGCTTGCGGTCGCCAAGGCCGGCGGCTTCGGCTTCGTCGCGCACCCGTGGTCGAAGGGCGCGCGCATCCTCGAGCGCTACGGGCGCTTCGTCAAGCGTGGCTGGCCGCACGGCTGGCAGGAGCTCGACGGCGACGAGCATCGCGGGCATCGAGCTCTGGAGCGTCACGACCGACGCGTCGGAGGACTGGCGCGGCCCGGTCGACGCGATCCGCTACATGGTGACCCCGAGGCGCAGCTCGACGGCCCGCGCCCCGAGGACGTCGTCGCGTGGGACCGGATCTGCGAGCGGCGGCGCTTCGTCGCGATCGGCGGGCTCGACGCACACCAGCACGGCATCCGGCGTGCGCGGCCGCCTCTGGAGCCCGATGAAGAACGCCCGCTACTTCCGCGATGCTCTCGACCTACGTCTCGCTGACCGAGCCGCCGCAGGGCGGCGAGCGCGGCGATGCCGACCTCGAACTCGTCTACGACGCGCTTCGCGAGGGCCGCTGCTACATCTCGGTCGACGCGATCGCGCCCGGCCGCGGCTTCCGCTTCTGGGGCGAGTCAGAGACGCCGGCGCGGCGTGATGGGCGAGGAGCACCCGGCGGGCGCCTGGACCCTCCGAGCCGATCCTGCCCGGGACGGGCGAGGATCGTGCTCCTTCGAAACGGCGAGCCGATCGCCGAGGCCGAGGGCGCGACCTCGAGCACGAGGTCACCGAGCCCGGCGCCTACCGCATCGAAGCCCACCGCCACTGGCGAAAGCGCGAGCGCCCATGGATCTACTCGAACCCGATCTACCTCCGCTGAGGTGCCAGGCACCTCACGCTTTCCTCACACGTCGCCGTTACTCGCCTGAGCCGAGGGCCTCGGCTACTCGCGCCCAGATCGCGTCGTGGACGCCGACGTTTGCCTCCGGTCGATCGGCACCTCGATCAGGACGTTGCGCTCCGCGCCGTCGCCAGCTCGTCGAGGGACTCCGCCCGGCGGTGCTCGATGCCGTGGAGCGCGGCGAGCGTGCGAGAGGTCGAGCCCGAGCGGCGTGCCGAAGATCGCCTCGAACTCCTCGCGGGTGACCTGCGAGGCCTGCGGCAGGAACTCGAAGATGCCGCCGCCGTCGTTGTTCAGGCAGACGATGCGGACCGGCGCCTGTGCGTGGCGAAGGAGTGCGAGCCCGTTCGAGTCGTGGTGGAGGGCGAGGTCGCCGATCAGGACCCACGCCGGGCGGCCCGAGGCGACGCAGCGCCGATCGCGGACGACACCGTCCCGTCGATCCCGTTCGCGCCGCGGTTCGAGAGGAAGAGGACGTCGCGCTCGAGCTCGCGGGCAGGAACGACTCCGCGTCCCGGATCGGCATCGACGAGGCGCGAAGACCAGGTCGCCGTCGCGAAAGCGCCGCGCCAAGCGACATGTGCGCGCCGGGCTCCGTCGGCGAGTCCGCCGAGGCGGCTGAGCTCGGCGCGGATCGCGCTGGCGGCAGCTTCGTTGGCGAGCGCGCCACGTCGCCGCGAACGCCGTCTCGCTGCGCGTCGCCGAGTGCGCTCCGCAGGGCATCGGCCAGGACGGCCGGGTCGGCGCGGAGCGTGAGGCCGGCGGTCCGGCGTCGGGTCGTTCCAGGTTCCCGTCGGATCGACGACCAGCTGGGCCGCGTCTTCCAGCGACGCGAGCCACTGGCGAAGCGCCTTGGAGGTCGGCATGTCGCCGAAGCGGAGGATCAGCTCGGGCTCGAGCGCTGCCGGGCGGCGCCCGGGCGATCGCGTCGTAGGCCCAGATCACGTGCGCGCCCAGGTCGTGGGCCCGAGGCGAAGCTGCGAGGTCGGCTCGGCCAGCACGGGAAAGCCCGTCGCCGCGGCCAGGGCAGCGATCGCCGGCGCAAGCGCCGGAGTCGGTCTGCCGCCGGCGACGATCAGCCCGCGCTCGGTCTCGGCGAGGTCGGCGGCGATCGCGTCGAGCGCCTCGGCGTCGAGCGTCGGCGCGGAGGAGTGGACGCGCGCTGAGCGGCATGTCGCCGCGCCCTTCGAGAGCCAGGCGCGACGTCGCGGTGACGTCGCCCTCGCGCGGCTCGGGCCCGAGCGGGTCGCGCCACGAGAGGTTGAGGTGGACCGGGCCGGGGCGCGGGTCGCCGGTCGCCTCGGCGTAGGCGCGGCAGGCCGACGAGCGCATGTGGAGGAGCCCGGCGTCGTCGGCGTCGTGGGTGCCCATCTCGGCGAACCAGCGAACGCTCGAGCCGTACAGCTTCACCTGGTCGATCGTCTGGCCGGCGCCGATGCCGCGCAGCTCGGGCGGGCGGTCGCTGGTGAGGACGATCAGCGGCACCGACGCCTCGTTCGCCTCGGCGACGGCGGGGTGGAGGTTCGCCGCGGCGGTCCCCGAGGTGCACGCGATCGCCGACCGGCCGGCGCGAGGCGAGCGCCGCGCCCAGCGCGAAGAAGCCGCCCGAGCGCTCGTCGACGACGATCGTCGTCGCGATGCCCGGCTCGCGCAGAAGCGCGAGCGCGACCGGGGTCGAGCGCGAGCCCGGGCAGATCACCGCCTGCTCGACGCCCGAGCGCGCGAGCTCCTCGACCAGAGCCGAGGCGAGCGCGGTGTTGCGGTTCGTCGGGTCCACGGCGGCTGAACGCTACCCCGTCGCGGTCGATCGCAGGATTGACGTCGCTCGGACGACGTCAAGCTTCAGCCGTCTTCGCTCGAGTGCGGCCTCGTCGAGCTCGACGCCGAGGCCCGGGCCGTCGGGCAGGTGGAGCTCGCCGTCGCGGAGCTCGCACTCGCGCGTCGCGATCGTCTCGGCGAAGAGGCGCTGCGTGGCGAGACCGTGGGCGACGCCCGGATCCGTTCCGTCCGCGCGCAGGACCTGGGCGGCGTGCGCGGCGGCGGCGATGCCGACGGGCCCGTCGAGCGCGCTCGAGAGGTAGGTGGGGAGGATGCGCGCGATCTGGCGCGCCGGCGCCGACGCCGCCGACCTTCGAGAGCTTCGCCGTCGCGTACGCGCACGAGCTCGGCGCTGGACGGCGCGATGAGCGTCGGCCTCGGACGTGACGGCCTCGTCGGCGGCAAGCGGGATCGCACGTCTCGCCGGCGACCCGCGCCATCGCGCGCAGGCCGCTCACCGGCTGCTCGGCGAGCTCGATCCCGAACGGCTCGATCAGGTTCAGGACGTCCGTCGCGAGCTTGGCGTCCCACGCCTCGTTCGCGTCGACCCGGATCTTCACGTCGGGCCCACCGCCTCGCGGACGGCCTCGACCGTCGCCGACGTCGTCCTCGCCCGCGCCGAGCTTCAGCTTGACGGTGCCGATAGCCCTCGCTCGACCCACTCGGCGGCCTGCGCCGCGACCTCGTCCGGCGCGCCCGCCGTCAGCGTCGCGTTCACCTCGACCGGCTCGGCGCTCGGCGCCTTCAGGAGCTTCCACAGCGGCATGCCCGACGGCCTTCGCGACCGCGTCGAAGAGCGCGCACTCGACTGCCGCGCGTGGCCGCGCGGCGAGATCCGCTTGCGAGATCGAAGCTCCAGCATCGTCGCGACGGCGAAGGCGAGCGGATCCTCGTGCGCCTCGCTCGAGGTCGAGGCCGGTGAGACGCCGTCGACGCGTCAACGATCTCGCTGCTCGACCTTCGCGAGCGGCTTGTCGCCGCGAAGCGCCAGCGGCACCGCCTCGCCGAGGCCGTCGAAGCCCGCGTCGGTGCGCAGGCGAAGGAGCACCATCTCGCGCTCGTGGATCTCGCCGCGCGCGGTGACGTAGGGCGCGGCGAACGGGCAGCGAGTACGCGACGGTCTCGACGCGCTCGATCCGCATCGCTCAGCCCAGGACGAGGCCGAGCGAGAGCAGCACGCTGAAGGCGCCGAGGAGCGCGCCCGTGCCGGCGAGCGCGCCGTTCAGCGACGGGCCCGTCGGTGCGGGTGCGAACCGCGCTGAGCGGCGTGATCGCGAGCGGCAGCGGAGGCGAGCGAGATCAGCGCCAGCGCCGGGCCGTCGCAGCAGGCGATCGCGATCGGGACCACGACGAAGGCGCCGACGAGGAGCGCCGACGTAGAGCGTCCGCGTGCGCTCGCGGCCCAGGCGCACCGCCAGCGTCCGCTTGCCCGCCCGCGCGTCGGTCTCGATGTCGCGCAGGTTGTTGACGACCAGGATCGCGGTCGAGAGGAAGCCGACCGAGACGCTGAGGAGCGATCGGCAGCGCGTCGATCTCCTCGAGCTGGACGTAGTAGGAGCCGTTCACGGCGACGAGGCCGAAGAAGAGGAAGACGAAGAGCTCGCCCATCCCCGCGTAGCCGTAGGGACGCGGGCCGCCGGTGTAGAGGACGCCGGCGAGGATCGAGACGATGCCGACCGCGATGATCTCGGGGCCCGCGACGGTCGCGAGGTAGACGCCGGTCAGCGCCGCGAGCCCGAACGCGATCCAGGTCGCGTGGAGCACGCGCCTCGGCGCGATGAGGCCCGACGAGGTGACCCGCACCGGGCCGAGCCGGTCCGCGGTGTCGGCGCCGCGCTTCGCGTCCGAGTAGTCGTTCGCGAGGTTGGTCCCGATCTGGATCAGGATCGAGCCGAGCGAGCGCGGCGACGAAGGCGAGCCAGCGAACGTCCCGATGATCAGCGTGCGTCGACGAGTACGGTATCGCGTAGGCGGCCGCGGTTCCGACCAGCACCGGCGCGATCGCCGCGGGCAGCGTCCGCGGCCGGGCGGCCATGAGCCAGATGCGGAAGGGGCTCATGCCCTAGGGCGCCGCGGGTACTTCGAGAAGTCCGGCGAGCGGCCCTCCTGGAAGGAGTTCCGGCCCTCCTGGCCCTCCTCGGACATGTAGAAGAGGAGCGTCGCGTCGTGCGAGAGCTGCTGGATGCCGGTGAGGCCGTCCTCGGTCGCGTTGAAGCTCGACTTGAGGAGGCGGAGCGAGAGGGGGGAGAGCGCGTTCATCTCGCGACACCAGGCGACCGTCTCGCGCTCGAGCTCCGACCACCGGCACGACCGTGTTCACGAGGCCCATCTCGAGCGCCTCGTCCGCGTCGTAGAGGCGGCAGAGGAACCAGATCTCCTTGGCGCGCTTGACGCCGATGTTGTTGGCGAGGAGCGACGCGCCGAAGCCGCCGTCGAACGAGCCCACCCGCGGCCCGGTCTGGCCGAAGCGCGCGTTCTCGGCGGCGATCGTCAGGTCGCAGACGAGGTGGAGGATGTGCCCGCCGCCGACCGCGTAGCCCGCGACCATCGCGACGACCGGCTTCGGCAGGCGCCGGATCTGCACGTGGAGGTCGCCCACGTCGAGGCGCCCGACGCCCTTCTGGGCCACCTCGTCGTCGCCGATGTAGCCGTCGTCGCCGCGGATCCGCTGGTCGCCGCCCGAGCAGAACGCCTCGGTCGCCGGCGCCGGTGAAGATGATCGAGCCGACCTCGGTGTCGTCGCGGGCGCGGTTGAACGCGTCGCGAAGCTCGGCGAGCGTCTGCGGGCGGAAGGCGTTCCTGACCTCCGGGCGGTTGATCGAGATCTTCGCGATCCCGTCGCCCTTCTCGTAGAGGAGGTCGCCGTACTCGTGGGCGTGACGCCCACTCGATCGGCGCATAGAGGCTGTCCTCGGGCGGGGCGTCTCGGTGTCGGATCGGCACGTCGGGGATTATGGCGGGGTGACACGAAGCTTACCGCGAAACCTGGCTCGCCCACCGCGCCGCCGCGGTGCCCGAGCGCCTGGCGCTGCGCACCGGCGGCGTCGGATCTCACGTTCGCCGAGCTCGAGCGCGAGGCGAGCGCAAGGCGCGAGGCGATTGCGCGACGACGGCGCGCAAGAGGGCGACGCTCGTCCCCCTCGACATGCCGCCAAGCGCCGAGTTCGTCGCGCACCTCCACGCCGCGGCGAAGCTCGGCGCGGTCGCGGCCCCCGTGCGCCCGGGCGCCGCGGCGCCCAGACGCCCCCGCAACCCCACCGGGGCGAAACGTCCGACGCTGACCCCCCATAGCGGGGGCAATTGGGACGTTTGCCCGCTGCGAGACGCCTGGGGCGCTCGCGCGCGCTCTACACCTCGGGGACCACGGGCGAGCCTCGCGCCGTCGATCTCACCACGGCGAACTTCTTCCACAGCGCCGTCGGCACCGCGCTTGCGCTCGGCGTCGGGCCCGCAGGACCGCTGGCTCTGCTGCCTGCCGCTACACCACGTCGGCGGGCCTCTCGATCCTCACCCGCTCGGCGATCTGCGGCATCGGCGTCGTCCTCCACGACGGCTTCGACGTCGGACCGCGTCGCCGAGTCCCTCGCCGAGGACGGCGTGACGCTCGTCTCGCTCGTCGCGACGCAGCTCATCCGCCTGCTCGAAGCCGACGTCGACCTCACCGGCCCGCGCGCGCTCGTCATGGGCGGCGGGCCGGTTCCGCGTCGAGGTGATCGAGGAGGCGACGGGCCGCGGCGCCACCGTGATCCAGGTCTACGGCATGACCGAGACGACCTCGCAGGTGACGCTGCTCGAGCCCGCCGACGCCGAGCGCAAGGCGGGCTCGGCGGGCCGGCGCGCTCCTCGGCGCGGAGCTCCGCATCGACGACGGCGAGATCCTCGTCCGCGGGCCCGTGGTCGCGCCGGGCTCAGCGGGCAGACGACGGCTGGCTTCGCACCGGCGACCTCGGCACGATCGACGACGAGGGCTACCTCTGGGTCGACGGCCGCCTGGGCGACCTGATCGTCACCGGCGGCGAGAACGTGATGCCCGAGCGGGTCGAGGACGTCCTGCAGCGCGCATCCCGACGTGGCCGACGCGGCCGTCGTCGGCCGCCCGGACCCCGAGTGGCAGGAGGCCGTGACCGCGGTCGTCGTCCTGAAGCCCGGCGCCGCCGAGGACGCCGAGGCGCTCCGCGCGCACTGCGCCGCAGCAGCTGGCGGGCTACGAGGTGCCGAAGAGCTTCGCCTTCGTCGCCGACCTCCCGCGCACGGCCTCGGGCAAGCTGATGCGCTCGGCCCTCCGCTAGGTACCGGACGTCACTCACGTCGCGCGAAGTAACCTGCCGCGCCATGACTGACGAGGGAATCTTCTACGACGCCGATGCCAACCCCGACGCGCTCAAGGGCAAGACGATCGCGATCCTCGGCTTCGGCTCGCAGGGCCACGCGCACGCGCTGAACCTCAAGGAGTCGGGCCACGACGTGGTCGTCGGCCTCCGCCCGGACTCGTCCTCGCGCGAGAAGGCCGAGGCCGCCGGCCTCGAGGTGCTCGACGTCGCCGACGCCGCATCGCAAGGGCGACGTCGTGATGATCCTCCTGCCGGACGAGCGCCAGGCCGAGATCTGGGAGTCCGACATCAAGGACGGCATCTCCGAGGGCAACCTCCTGATGTTCGCCCACGGCTTCGCGATCCACTTCGACCAGATCCAGCCGCCCGCCGGGCGTCGACGTCGGCATGGTCGCCCCCAAGGGCCCGGGCCACCTGGTCCGCCGCCAGTACGAGGAGGGGAGAGGCGTCCCCTGCCTCATGGCCGTCCACGCCGACGAGTCGGGCACCGCTCGCGACCAGGTCCTCGCCTACGCATCGGGCGTCGGCGGCGGCCGCGCCGGCGTCATCGAGACCACCTTCAAGGACGAGTGCGAGACCGACCTCTTCGGCGAGCAGGCCGTCCTCTGCGGCGGCGCCACCGAGCTGGTCCAGGCCGGCTTCGAGACGCTCGTCGAGGCCGGGTACGACCCGCGCCTCGCCTACTTCGAGTGCCTCCACGAGCTGAAGCTGATCGTCGACCTCATGTACGAGAAGGGCCTCGGCGGCATGCGCTACTCGATCTCGAACACCGCCGAGTACGGCGACATGACCCGCGGCCCCCGCGTCATCACCGACGAGACGCGCGCCGCGATGAAGCAGATCCTCGACGAGATCCAGTCGGGCGAGTTCGCCAAGGAGTGGATCGCCGAGAACCGCGCCGGCGGCGAGAACTTCGACCGCATGCGCACAGAGGCGGCCGACGCGCAGATCGAGACCGTCGGCTCGGACCTTCGCGGGATGATGCCCTGGATCGACCAGGGCGAGCTGTAGAGTTCGGACTCGGCGGCTGATCGCCGCGTAACCGATCGGGGGAGAGATGAATCCGAACGTGTTCCCGCTCACGTACGAGATCCAGCGCCAGGAGGAGTACAGCCGCTTCCTCCCGCTCATCAAGTGGCTTCTCGTCATCCCGAACGTCTTCGTGCTTCTCTTCGTCCTCATCGGGGCGTTCTTCGCATGGATCGGCGCGTTCTTCGTCGTCCTGTTCACGGGCCGCTACCCGGAGGGGATCTTCAACTTCCTGGTCGGTGTCGGTCGCTGGATGGCCCGCGTCGGCGCCTACTTCTGCCTTCTCACCGACAAGTACCCGCCGTTCACCACAGCCGCAACCCCGAGGACACGGTGATCTACGACCTGGCCTATCCCGAGCAGGGGGTCGACCGCTGGCGCCCGCTCGTCCACTGGATCCTGATCTTCCCGTACCACCTGATCGCCGCGGTCCTCGGCTACCTCGTCGGGATCGTCTCCCTGATCGCCTTCTTCACGATCCTCTTCACGAAGAAGATCCCGCAGGGCTTGTTCGACATGGCGCTGAACGGCATCCGCTGGCAGGCACGCTCGAACGTCTACGGCGCGTTCATGGTCACGAGGTACCCGCCCTTCGAGTGGGACCCGCCGCAGCCCGGACCCGTCGCCACCGTCGAGCCGGTCGCCGCGCCTTCGGATCCGTCGCCGCCCGCGACCGCCTACGGCCTGACCAGAGCGAAGTACGGCTACTCGGAAGCCGGGGCGTCCGCGGTGCGGATCCGCCCGTCTTCGCCTTCGGGCACCTGCCCGTCGCGGCCGACGTAGCCGCCCTCGGCGCCGACGATCACGACGACGGCCTCGTCCGAGCCGACGTTCATGAGCCGGCGGTGGGTCGGCGCATCGACGCGCGCGAGGCCGCCCGGGCCGAGCACGTGCTTCGTGCCGTCTCCGAACTCGAACTCGACCTGGCCCTGGTGGACGAAGTAGAGCTCTTCCTGGCGGTCGTGGTAGTGAAAGCCGCCTCCGACTCCGGGCGGGAAGACGAGCGCGTTCACGCCGAACTCCTTGACGTCGAGCTCGCGGCGGACCTTGCGAAAGCCGGGCGCCGTCGCCCATCGCGTCGAGTGAACCGACGGCAAAGCCGTCGCCGGAAGTACCACCTCCGTACCGTCTTCAGAAGCCATGGAGGCACCCTAATACCCTGCTCGATTCGCTGTATGACGCCCGTCACAGAGACACAGATCCCCGCTGACCTCAAGCCCGCCGACGGCCGCTTCGGCTGCGGGCCGTCGAAGGTCCGCCCCGAGGCGCTCGCCCGCCTGGCCGAGGCGAACGACGTCATGGGCACCTCGCACCGCCAGCGCGCGGTGAAGGACGTCGTCGCGCGGGTGCGCGAGCGGCCTCTCCGAGCTCTTCTCGCTCCCCGACGGCTACGAGGTCGCGCTCGGGCAACGGCGGCACGACCGCGTTCTGGGACGCCGCGGCGGCCTGCCTCATCCGCGAGCGCTCGCTCCACCTCACCTACGGCGAGTTCTCCTCGAAGTTCGCGAAGGTCACCGCCGGTGCGCCGCACCTGGCCGAGCCGGTCGTCGACGAGGCCGACCCGGGCGACGCGCCCGAGCCGCGCGGCGACGAGGGCGTCGACGCGATCTGCTGGGCGCACAACGAGACCTCGACCGGCGTCATGGTCCCGGTCGAGCGCCCGGCGGACGCGGGCGACGCGCTCGTCCTGATCGACGCCACCTCGGGCGCCGCGGGCCTGCCGCTCGACCCGGCCCAGGCCGACGTCTACTACTTCGCGCCGCAGAAGGGCTTCGCCTCCGAGGGCGGCATCTGGCTCGCGCTCCTGAGCCCCGCCGCGATCGAGCGGATCGCAGAGCTCGACGGCGCCGAGGGCCGCTGGCAGCCCGAGTTCCTGAAGCTCTCGACCGCGCTCGACAACTCGCGCAAGGACCAGACCTACAACACGCCCGCCGTCGCGACGCAGCTCCTCCTCGCCGACCAGGTCGAGTGGATGAACTCGAACGGCGGCCTCGACTGGTGCGTCGAGCGGACGGGCCGCTCGTCCGGCCACCTCTACGGCTGGGCCGAGGCGTCCGAGTTCGCCTCGCCGTTCGTCGCAGGACGAGCGCAAGCGCTCGCTCGTCGTCGGCACGATCGACTTCTCGGACGAGATCGACGCCGCCGCGCTCGCCGCGACGCTTCGCGCCAACGGCATCCTCGACACCGAGCCGTACCGAAAGCTCGGCCGCAACCAGCTGCGGATCGGGATGTTCCCGGCCGTCGAGCCCTCGGACGTCGAGGCGCTCACCGCCTGCATCGACTGGGTGGTCGAGAACGGCGACGTGCGGGGGTCCGGCTCATGAAGGTCCTCGTCAAGGAGAAGATCGCCGAGATCGGGCGTCGACCTCCTGCGCGAGGACTTCGACGTCGAGCTCGGCCTCGACTGGGACCAGGCGACGCTCGAGGAGCGGATCGGCGAGTTCGACGCGCTGATCGTCCGCTCGGCGACCAAGGTCACCGCCGACCTGATCGCGCAAGGCGCACGAACCTGAAGGTCGTCGGCCGCGCCGGCACCGGCGTCGACAACGTCGACCTCGCCGAGGCGACCAAGCGCGGCATCCTCGTCGTCAACGCGCCCGAGTCGAACTCAGTCGCCGCGGCCGAGCACACGCTGGCACTCGCGCTGGCGCTCGCCCGCAACGTCCCGCAGGCGCACGGCGCTCTGGTCGCGGGCGAGTGGGCGCGCTCGCGCTACGGCGGCAACGAGCTCTACGGCAAGACGCTCGGCGTGATCGGCTTCGGGCGGATCGGCCAGCTGGTCGCGCGCCGCGCGCAGTCGTTCGAGATGGAGGTGATCGGCTTCGACAAGTTCGTCACGGCCGAGCGCTTCCGCGACCTCGGCGTCGAGGGCGTCGAGACCACCGACGAGCTCTACGAGCGTGCCGACTTCATCACGATCCACCTGCCGAAGACGCCCGAGACCGTCAACTGGATCGACGCCACGGCGCTCACCCGCATGAAGGACGGCGTTCGCATCGTCAACTGCGCGCGCGGTGAGCTGATCGACCTCGAGGCGCTCGGCGCCGCGCTCGACTCGGGCAAGGTCGCCGGCGCCGCGCTCGACGTCTTCCCCGAGGAGCCGACGACCGAGCACCCGCTCTTCGGCCGCGACGACGTGGTCGTGACGCCGCACCTCGGCGCCTCGACGGCCGAGGCGCAGGACCGCGCCGGCACCGACACCGCCAAGCAGGTCAAGGCCGCGCTCGACGGCGGCGTCGTCACCAACGCCGTCAACCTCGGCGCGCCGCTGCCCGAGGCCGTCGCGCCCTTCGTCGGCCTCTGCCGCCGGCTCGGCACGCTCGCCCAGGGCCTCGCCAGCGGCACGCGTCGACCGCGTCCAGGCCGAGTTCCGCGGCCGGATCGCCGAGCACGACACGCGCGTCCTCGGCATCTCGGTCCTCGCCGGCGTCCTTCGCGGCCACACCGAGGAGCAGGTGAACCTCGTGAACGCCTCGGCGCTCGGCGAGGAGCGCGGCATCGAGCTGACCGAGCTGATCGACGCCAGCGCGGGCGACTTCACCGAGCTCATCACCGTCCGCGTCGGCTCGGGCGACGACGCCGTCGAGGTGTCCGGCACCGGCGTCGGCCCGCGCAACGACCCGTACCTCGTCGGCGTCTGGGGCCAGAGCTTCTACCTGCCGCTCGCCGAGCACCTCGCGGTCTTTCGCTACTCGGACCAGCCGGGCATGATCGGCCAGGTCGGCACCTGCTTCGGCGAGGAGGGCGTGAACATCATCTCGGCGGCCGTCGGCGCCGAGTCCGAGGACGGCCAGGCCGTGATGGTCCTGACCACCGACGCCTCCGTCGCGCAGTCGACGATCGACCGCATCCTCGAGATGGCCGGCTTCGCCGACGGCCACGCGATCGACCTCTAACGCGCTCACACCCGCGTAGGGTGCCGATGCGCGCCGTCGTGATCACGAAGAACGGCGGCCCGGATGTCCTGAAGGTCGAGGAGCGGCCCGACCCGAGGTCGAAGCCCGGGCGAGATCCGCGTCGCGACCAAGGCGGCCGGGATCAACTTCGCCGACCTGATGGCGCGCTCGGGCGTCTACCCCGACGCGCCGAAGCCGCCGTCGGTCGTGGGCTACGAGGTCGCGGGCGAGGTCGAGTCGGTCGGCGATGGGGTGGAGGACTACGCGGTCGGCGACCGCGTCGTCGCCGGCACGCGCTTCGGCGGCTACGCCGAGCTCGTGAGCGTCCCGGCCGAGGGCCAGGTGCTGAAGCTCCCGGACTCGCTCTCGTTCGAGCAGGGCGCCGCGATCCCGGTGAACTACGCGACCGCCTACGCCGGCTTCGTGATGATGGGCGGCCTCCGCAAGGGCGACCGCGCCCTCATCCACGCCGCGGCGGGCGGCGTCGGCATCGCGGCGACCCAGATCGCCAAGGACATCGGCGCCGAGATCTTCGGCACCGCGTCCGCCTCCAAGCACGACGCGATCCGCGCCCAGGGCGTCGACCACCCGATCGACTACCGCTCGACCGACTTCGCCGAGGAGGTCATGCGGATCACGAACGGCGAGGGCGTCGACGTCGTCATGGACGCGATCGGCCCGTCTTCCTTCAAGCGCTCCTACTCGCGTCCTCCGCCAGGGCGGCCGCCTCATCATGTTCGGCCTCTCCGAGGTCCAGACGGGCGAGAAGCGCGACCTGCCGGCCGTGCTCAAGGGCCTCGTCACGATGCCGCTGGCGACGATGCCGTGGTGGAAGAGCCTCTCGATGATGAACGAGAACAAGGGCGTCTTCGGCCTCAACATGCTGAGCTGGTGGGACCGCGAGGGCCTCGCCCGCGCGCTCGAGCCGCTTGAGGCGGGAGTCGCGTCCGGCGCCTACGTGCCGGTCGTCGCCGAGTCGTTCGCGTTCGACGACGCGCCCGCCGCGCACCGCTACCTCGGCGAGGGAAAGAACATCGGCAAGGTCGTCCTGGTCCCGTAGCGCGCAATTGACTGGCACTCAGCCGGCTGACTCGCTCGTGTCGTCCGCCGGGCGATCTACCTTGCGCTGAGGATGGGAGACCAATTCAGCGACGAGCTGGATCCGTTCGAAGTCACGGTCGCGGTGAGCCTTGTAGGCGTTCGTAGAGGCACCACGATCTTTCGCGCCGTCCTCGAGAACGGAACCGGCGCAGAGGGCGGAGACGTAGAGCTCGAGATCACAGACTCGGCCAGGTCCACCTTCGGGGTCGGAACCTGCGTCAGCGAGTTCGAGCGATGGATCAACTCCGCGCTGGGACCCGATTTTCGCCTCGGCGCTGCGCTCGCGATGGCGGAATTCGGAGCGTTCAGGGTGGTCAGGGGCAATGACGCTCGTCTGCACGTGGTAGATCCCGAGACGCGTATGCGCCTGGACCTGGCCGCGTGAGATCCTGGCGGCCTTGACTCTCGGAGGGTGCCCGCCTACGATCGCGGCAATGAAGGGCAAGCTGATCTTTGGTGTCTCGCTGGCAGCGCTGCTCGCGAGCGCAGGCGTCGCGCTCGCCACGTTCCAAGGCTCGGTCCTCTACAAGCCGCCGCTTCTCAAGTTCACGGACTTCTCCAGCCACAACTCCCAGGAAGACGTGATCGTGCGACGCGAGGGCAGCGACTTGACGATCACCAGCTTTCCGGCGCCGCCCAACATCGACCCCGCTTCGGATCCGGGTTGCGAGTCAATCTCGGGCGGTGTCAGCTGTCCCCGCCAGGGTGTCGAAAAGCTCCTCGTACTCCTCGGTGGCGCCGTTGACTCCGCCGATATCGACCTCGGCGCGAGCGCCGACAAGGTCAAGCAGGTCATCAAGGGCCAGGCGGACGGCGACGTCCTCAACGGCGGCGACGGCACCCAAAAGCTCAAGGGTGGCAAGGGCAGCGACGAGCTCATGGGCGGCCCAGGCAAGGACATCCTGATCGGCGGCCCGGGGCAGGACTCCTGCCAACGGCGGCCCGGGGAACGACACCATCGAGAGCTGCGAGCCGATCCCGCCGCGCTAGACGCGCAGCGCAGCTTCGTTGCTACTCTCCGAAGACCGATGACCTTCGGCACCCGCAACCTGGCGCTTCTTCTTCTCCTCCCCCGCTGGGGGAGTTAATCGCCGGCGGCGCGTGAGCCGCACACCCAGCACAGGTACATCGGACCGGACAGAGAAGGAGCAACACATGGGCACCACGCCCTCATCGGATTCAAATCGCGTCGAGATCTTCGACACGACGCTGCGAGACGGCGAGCAGTCGCCCGGCATCTCGCTGAACACGCAGGAGAAGGTCGAGATCGCACAGCAGCTCGCGCGCCTCGGCGTCGACGTGATCGAGGCCGGCTTCCCGATCACCTCGCCCGGCGACTTCGAGGCGGTCGAGGCGATCGCCCGCGAGGTCGAAGGGCCCGTGATCTGCGGCCTCGCCCGCACGCACAAGGCCGACATCGACGCCGCCTGGAACGCGATCAAGGACTCCGAGCGCCCGCGGATCCACACCTTCATCTCGACCTCTGACATCCACATCGAGCACCAGCTCCAGACCACGCACGAGGACGTGAAGGGCCAGGCGCGGGCCGCCGTTGCGCTCTCGAAGTCGTACTGCCGACGACGTCGAGTTCTCGCCGATGGACGCGACGCGCGCGGACGTCGACTTCACGGCCGAGGTGTGCGCGATCGCGGTCGCAGAGGGCGCGACCGTCATCAACATCCCCGACACCGTCGGCTACACGACGCCCGAGGAGTACACGGCCTACCTCCGCCGCCTCTACGAGCTGGTCCCCGGCCTCGACGGCGTCACCGTCTCGGTCCACTGCCACGACGACCTCGGCCTCGCCGTCGCCAACTCCTACGCGGGCGTCCTGGCCGGCGCGCGCCAGGTCGAGTGCGCGGTGAACGGCATCGGCGAGCGCGCCGGCAACTGCTCGCTCGAAGAGATCGTGATGCTCCTTCGCACGCGCACGGACGAGCACGGGCTCGACACCGGCCTCGACGCGACCGAGCTCGCGCGCACGAGCCGCATGATCTCGCGCCTCACCGGCTATCCGGTGCAGCCGAACAAGGCGATCGTGGGGCGAAACGCGTTCGCGCACGAGTCCGGCATCCACCAGGACGGCGTCCTCAAGGAGCGCACCACCTACGAGATCATGGACCCGACCGCAGTCGGGCTCGAGTCGAACTCGATCGTCCTCGGCAAGCACTCGGGCCGCCACGCGCTGCGCGACGCGCTCGCAGAGCTCGGCTTCAAGGTCGACGGGTCGGCGCTCAACCAGGCGTTCAAGCGCTTCAAGGAGATCGCTGACAAGAAGAAGCAGGTGACCGCGCTCGACCTCGAGGCGATCGTCTCCGACGAGATGCGCGAGCGCACCGACTCCTACGCCCTCGAGCTGGTTCGAGGTCGAGCGCCGGCTCGCGCGAGGAGCCGATCGCGCGCGTCGCGGTGCGGATGCCCTCGGGCGAGGAGGCCGTCGGCGAGTCCGGAGGCGACGGCCCGATCGACGCGATCTTCGGCGCCATCCGCACCGCGATCCCGACCGAGTGCGAGCTCCGCTCGTTCACGGTGAGCGCCGTGACCGAGGGCGAGGACGCGCTCGGCGACGTGACCGTGATGCTCCGCGCGCACGGTCGCCTGGCTTCCGGCCAGGGCGTCGCGACCGACATCCTCGAGGCGTCGGCCCGCGCGTACGTGAGGGCGCTCTCGAACGCGCTCGACGGCGCCGCGATCCGCGAGGCGGAGGGCCTCACCGACGAGGCCGTCCCGGCGCCCGCGACGCCCGGTCCGTAAGTTCAGCGCATGGGACAACTAGACGGACGCAAGGTCTTGATCACGGGCGCATCGTCGGGGATCGGCGAGGCTACGGCTGAGGCGATCGTCGCCGAGGGCGGGGCCGTCGCGCTCGGCGCGAGGCGGAAGGACAAGCTCGACGAGCTCGCGTCCAGACTTGACGGCGACGCGTATGCGATCGAGGCCGACATCGGCGACGAGGAGCAGGCGAAGGCGCTCGTCGAAGAGGCCAACGAGGCAATGGGTGGCCTCGACGGCGCTCGTGAACAACGCCGGCGTGATGCTGCTCGGCCCGCTCCAGGGCGCGGATCCCGAGGAGTGGCGCACGATGATCAACGTGAACTGCCTCGGTCTCCTCTACTGCACCCACTACGCGCTGCCGGTGATGCGCGACGGCGGGGGAGGGGACGTCGTGAACGTCTCCTCGGTCGCCGGACGCACCGCCGCCCTCGGATCAGGCGTCTACAACATGACCAAGTGGGGCGTCGTCGGCTACTCGGAGTCGCTTCGCCAAGAGGGCGCCCACATCGGCGTGCGGGTCACCTGCGTCGAGCCGGGCTTCGTCGACACCGAGCTTCAGGACCACAACGAGAACCCGATGGTCCTCGAGCAGATCGAGAAGAGCCGCGACCAGATCGGCAAGGTGCTCGAATCAGCCGACATCGCGAACGCGATCGTCTACGCGCTCGCCCAGCCCGAGCACGTCTCGATCAACGAGATCCTCGTGCGCCCGTCCGGCCAAGTCAGATAACAATCGTATGCGATAACATACGCTTGCCTCATGGGAGCGGTCGCGACAGAGAACGGTGCCGTTGGCAAGCGCGTTCGCGCGCTTCGCGAGTCGATGGACCTCTCGCTTCGCGATCTGGCCGTGCGCTCGGGCGTCTCGGCGCCGATGCTCTCGCAGGTCGAGCGCGGTGACACCTCGCCGACGCTAACGGTCGCGGGACGCATCGCCTCCGGGCTCGACCTCACGCTCTCGCAGCTGCTTCGCCTCGACGAGGCTGAGCACGTCGTCGTCGTTCCGCAGGGCACCGGACGCACGCGCGACCCGCCGCGGCCACCGCACCGAGGAGCTGACCCCGGCGCTCCCCGGCCAGCGTGCCGACGTCTCGCGGCACACGCTCGAGCCCGGCGCCTCGACGGGCGGGCCGCAGGACCCGCCGATGCACGAGGCGGGCGCGCGCGAGACTGCGCTGGTCCTCGAGGGCCAGCTGACCCTGGTTGTCGACGGAACCGACTACTCGCTGTCAGACGGAGACGCCGTCACCTTCGACGCCGACCTCCCGCACCACTTCGAAAACCGAGACGATCGGCCGTGCGAGTTCGTCGCGATAGTCGCCGCGGGCCTCAGGCGCTCGTAGGAGGAGCTGAGCCATGCCCAAGACCATGTTCGAAAAGATCTGGGAGGCCCACGCCGTCAGTGACGACCTCATCTACATCGACCTCCACCTCGTCCACGAGGTGACCTCGCCGCAGGCGTTCGAGGGCCTCCGCCTGGCCAACCGCCAGGTGCGCCGCCCCGACCGCACGCTCGCGACCGCCGACCACAACGTCCCGACTGACGGCACGCCGACGGCGCACATGATCGCTGACGAGCTCTCGCGAAAGCAGGTGGAAAAGCTCGAGGAGAATTGCGAGGAGTTCGGCGTCCCGATCTTCTCGCTGGGCTCAGAGCATCAGGGCATCGTGCACGTGATCGGCCCCGAGCTGGGCGTGACGCAGCCGGGCATGACGATCGTCTGCGGCGACTCTCACACCTCGACCCACGGCGCATTCGGCGCGCTCGCCTTCGGGATCGGCACCTCTGAGGTCGAGCACGTCCTCGCCACGCAGACGCTCCTCCAAAAGCGCCCGAAGACGATGCGCATCTCCTACTCCGGCGAGCTGGGGCACGGCGTCGTCGCGAAGGACCTGATCCTCGCCACGATCGGCAAGCTCGGTACCGGCGGCATGGTCGGCCACGCAGTCGAGTACGCGGGGGAGACGATGGCGGGCCTCTCGATGGAGAACCGCATGACGATCTGCAACATGACGATCGAGGGCGGCGGCCGCGCGGGCATGATCGCGCCTGACGAAACGACCTTCGAGTGGATCGAGGGGCGCCCCGCGGCCCCCGAGGACTTCGACGCCGCCGTGGCCGCCTGGTGCGAGCTGCCGACCGACGACGGCGCCGAGTTCGACACCGAGGTCGAGGTGAATGCCGCCGAGATCTCGCCCATGGTCACGTGGGGAACGACCCCGGGGCAGGTCGTCCAGGTCACCGACTCGGTGCCCGAGCCGACTGACGAGGTCCAGGAGCGCGCCCTCCGCTACATGGATCTCCGGCCCGGAACGGCGATGCGCGAGATCCCGCTCGAGCGCATCTTCATCGGCTCGTGCACCAACTCGCGGATTGGCGACCTGCGCGAGGCGGCATCGATGGTCGAGGGGCGAAAGGTCGCCTCGACGCTCGAGGCGATGGTCGTGCCCGGCTCGGCGCAGGTGAAGGCGCAGGCCGAGAAGGAGGGCCTGGACGAGGTGTTCCGCGCCGCCGGCTTTGACTGGCGCTCGGCGGGCTGCTCCATGTGCCTGGGGATGAACCCGGACATCCTGAGCCCGGGCGAGCGATGCGCGTCCACCTCCAACCGCAACTTCGAGGGGCGCCAGGGCAAGGGCGGGCGCACCCACCTCGTGAGCCCGAAGATGGCGGCGGCGGCCGCGATCGAGGGCCGGTTCGTCGACATCAGGGAGTGGGAGCTGATGGACCCCGTCACGAAGATCGAAGGCGACGTCTCAGTGCTCGACCGGGCCGACGTCGACACCGACCAGATCATCCCCAAGCAGTTTCTGAAGCGCATCGAGCGCACGGGCTTCGGCGAGTTCCTCTTCTATGACTGGCTTCGCGACGGCGAGATCGAGCTCGAGCCGAACCCGATCCTGGTCACGGGGCGAGAACTTCGGCTCCGGCTCCTCGCGCGAGCACGCGCCGTGGGCGCTCGAGGACTTCGGCTTCAAGGCGATCATCGCGCCGTCGTTCGCCGACATCTTCTTCTCCAACTGCACGAAGATCGGCCTCCTGCCGGTGGTGCTCGCGCCCGAGGAGTGCAAGGCGGTGGCCGGAGTCAGGCTCGGCCGCGATCGACCTCGAAGCGCAGACCGTGACCTGCGACGCCGGCACCTTCTCGCTTCGAGATCGAAGCCGACATCAAGCACCGCCTCCTGAACGGCCTCGACGACATCGGCGCCACGCTCCAGAACGAGGCGGCGATCACCGCATTCGAAGAGGCGGGCAAGGCCGACCGCGCCCCCGTCACGACGGCGCTGTGAGCGGCGCGCCCCTCAGGCCGGTCGAGTGGAAGGCCGAGGAGTACGACCACCACTCGGCGCCCCACGAGGAGTGGTCCGACCAGATCCTGGCGCGGCTCGAGCTCAAGGGCGACGAGACGGTCCTGGACGCGGGCTGCGGAACAGGGCGCCTGACGAAGCGCCTGGTCGAGCGGCGTGCCGAACGGGCGCGTGATCGGCGTCGACGCTTCGGCGGCGATGCTCGCGAAGGCGCGCGAGCACCTCGGCGAGGACGCCGACCTGCGCCAGTCAGACCTCACCCAGCTCGACTTCGGCGACGAGAAGGTCGACGCCGTCTACTCCAGCGCCGTCTTTCACTGGATCCAGGACCACGAGGCGCTCTTTCGCTCGCTCCACGGCGTGATGAAGCCCGGGGCGGCGCTCGAGGCGCAGTGCGGCGCGCAGGGGAACGTCGCCGAGGTCGAGCGCTCGCTCGACGCGCTCTCGGGCGACGAGCGATTCGCGCCGTACCTTCGCGGCGACACGCAGGGCATGAACTTCGCCTCGGTCGACGACACGCACTCGTGTCTCGACGAGGCGGGGTTCTCGCGACATCCGGGTGTGGACGCAGCCGTGGCCGGTCACGCCCAATGACCCGCGTGGCTACGTTTCAACCGTGATCCTGCCCTGGCATCTCGACCGGCTTCCGGAGGAGCTTCACGATGCGTTCGTGCGAGCGGTGATCGAGACGTCGCCGAGGCCGCTCGTCGATCAACTACGTCCGCCTCAACATCTCGGCCAAGGCGTGAGCGCCTCCGGCCACATCGTGCTCCTGCCGGGCGACGGCATCGGCCCCGAGATCGTCGCCGCGGGCCGCCAGGTCCTCGACGCCGTCGGCGACTTCACCTACGAGGAGCACCTGGTCGGCGGCGCCTCGATCGACGAGCACGGCGATCGCGCTCACCGACGAGGTGCTCGACGCGTGCCGCAAGTCCGACGCCGTGCTGCTCGGAGCGGTCGGCGGGCCGAAGTGGGACACGACCGACCCGGACAAGCCGAGGCCCGAGCAGGGGCTCCTCGGCCTGCGCAAGGGCCTCGGCCTCTTCGCCAACCTGCGACCTGTCCGCCCGAGCCCTGCGCTCGTCGACGCGAGCCCGCTGAGGCCCGAGATCATCCAGGGCACCGACATCCTCGTCGTGCGAGAGCTCACCGGCGGCATCTACTTCGGCGAGAAGACGCGCGAGCCCGACTCGGCGCCTCGACACCTGCGTCTACACCCGCGACGAGATCGAGCGCATCGCCCGAGTCGCCTTCGAGGCCGCCGGCCGCCGCGACGGCCGCGTCACCTCGGTCGACAAGGCGAACGTCCTCGAAACCTCACGCCTCTGGCGCGAGGTCGTCACGGAGGTCCACGCCGACTACCCCGACATCACGCTCGACCACATGCTCGTCGACAACGCCGCGATGCAGCTCGTCTCCGGCCCGTCCCACTTCGACGTGATCGTCACCGAGAACATGTTCGGCGACATCCTCTCCGACGAAGCCGCGATGCTCACCGGCTCCCTCGGCATGCTGCCCTCGGCCAGCGTGGGGGAGTCGCGGCCCGGGCCTCTTCGAGCCAGTCCACGGCTCAGCCCCCGACATCGCCGGCACGGGCACCGCGAACCCGCTGGCGACGATCCTCTCGGTGGCGATGCTGCTGCGAGATGGGCTGGGCGCCGACGACGAAGCGGCACGGGTGGAGGCTGCCGTCGATACAGTGCTCGAGGGGGGCTCGCGGACGGCAGATCTCGCCGGTGGCGGCGAGGGCGAAGGCGTGGTCGGCACTAAGGAGATGACCCGGGGAGTAACTATCTCTCTTTAGGTGCTTTGCATGGAAAGCGCATAAGTCCTCCCGTGTGCCGAGAGTCGTTTGACGCCCCAATGTGTCCGGTTATTCGACTCTCGATGAAGTAGGTGCTTTGGACGAAAAGCAACTACCTGGCAGGGAAATACTCCGTCCGCCGTTCAGCGGGGAGAATTGAGACGTGGCCTCCCGGATCGACACGTGGACCCGCTGGATCGAGGGTCCCGTGCACCTCGGAGTCATCCGGATGCACTTTCATCGGCAAATCTGGCGCGGTGTCCAGAAGATCATCCACCAGCTCCCGCCATCTGCGTACTGGGCCTATCACGTGGAGGTCTACGTCGACGCGCAGGCCATCGCTGTCCGTCGCCAGGCCGACCTTGGCCGGAGAGTTGCCAGCCTGGGAAGGCTGATTGCAGAGATTGGTGAAGACCCCGAGCTTTTGACCGAAGAATGGTGGCTCGAGCGGTGGGGACCCCAGGACGAAGGAGACCGGGAGTTCGCTCGTGGCCGGTGGAAAAACGACTTTGCGGGCAAGGTCGGCACCCATATCGACCCAGAAATCGTCCATGCCGATTCTGTCCGGCTAACTGGCCAAGCGGAAGCCGTCCGCACCTACGTGAACCGGCACGTGGCACACGCGGAGGACCTCGAACGATTTGACGCGCCAGCCGCCGCGAACATCACGGTGAAGGAACTTGATACCGCGATCGACACGATCGGCGAACTATTTAGGCGCTACGCAGACCTCCTGGTATGCGTGGACGTCGATCTCCATGTCCACATGCTCCCGGACTGGCTTGCCCCCTTTCGACAGCCGTGGATTCACGAGCAGACTTAGGCACTTCTCGTCCAAAGCGACTGTTTCGACAAGTGCGATTGTTGGCTACTCAGCTTCCGCTTTCACGCGAAGGGAGCAGCCAGCACTCGGTCAGCCGGCCTTGCCTCCGGAGCAGAGCTTCACCGAGACCGGCAGATCGAAATGCCCGTCGGTGCGGTATGTGGCCAGACGGCGCTCAAGGGCCGCCCGGATGCCCTCCCGGGTCTCCTCCGACTGGCCGAGCACGAGCGAGGCCATCCGAACCGTCCCCCGCTGCAGGGCGCGCCAGAGATCCTCGAATGACCTGACCGGGTGTGTGAATGCGACGCGTCGCACCTCCACGTCGACCAGGCCCTGTCCTTCGAATAAGCGCCGAAACTCACCGTCATCGGAGAACCGGAAGACATCGGGACCCGGGGGCAGGCCGTCGGGCGGCCCCGCGCCGACTTCTGCGACAGCCTCGAGGAACACGCCGAACATGCGCATCTCCGCGGGCGCGTCCCAGGTCGTCAGCGCCAACCGGCCACCCGGCGCAAGGACCCGTGCGCTCTCGGCCACCGCCAGCTCCGGGCGGGCGAAGTGTGGGAGCCCGAAGTTGCCGACCACAGCATCAAAGGCAGCGTCCTCGAACGGGAGCGACTGGGCGTCGGCGCGCCTGAACTCGATGTCCGGATGCTCCGCGTTTGCCCGGGCGAGCATCGCCTCCGCGACGTCCACGCCCCATACCGTCGCTCCCCGACGAGCCGCCTCCGCCGCCACGTACCCGGGCCCGGTGGCCACGTCGAGCACCCGCGTGCCCGGACCCACTCGAGCAACATTCAGGAGCGGCTCAACCAGGCGGCCCGTGATATCGCCGAAGAACCCTGCGTACCCCTCCACCCGCTCTTCCCAGGCACTCGCTTCAAACTCATCGAAGGCGTCGAGGTCGATGCTCACTCGTGGCTCACCTGTGCCTGCTCCCCTCGCCGAACGTCACGGCGAGCCTACACTCGGACAGGCGGTGCCGCAATGACCTCTCCGCGCGAAAAGCGGCAGCGCCTGTTCAAACAGTTGCTTTCCATGCAAAGCACCTAGCGACTCAGGAGCATTAGGTCGGCGTCTCCACCGCGACTAAGGCCGCCCCAAGATCAACGTGAGGCTTCCGGCATACTTCTCCGGGTCCCGCAAGCAACGCCCGAGGAGACCCGTGCAGCAATCTGAGTGGATCTGGATGAACGGTGAGTTCGTCGCTTGGGAAGACGCCAAGGTCCACGTCCTGAGCCACGGGCTGCACTACGGCACCGGCGTCTTCGAGGGCATCCGCTGCTACGAGACCGAGCGCGGGCCCGCGGTCTTCCGCCACAAGGAGCATCTCGAGCGCCTGCAGACGTCGGCGAAGCTCTACTACCTGCCGATCGAGCACTCGACCGACGAGCTTCGCGAGGCCACGCACGAGCTGATCAGGCGAAACGAGCTGAACTCCTGCTACATCCGCCCGCTCGCCTTCCGCGGCTATGGCGAGATGGGGCTCTTCGCCAAGGGCTCGCCCGTCGAGGTGACGATCGCGGTCTGGCCCTGGGGCGCCTATCTCGGCGACGAGGGCAAGCAGAACGGGATTCGCGCCAAGGTCTCGTCCTGGCGGCGGATCTCGCCGGCGGGGCTGATTCCGGGCGCGAAGGCGTCGGGCCAGTACCTCAACTCGATCCTCGCCAAGACCGAGTCGGCGAACGCCGGCTATGACGAGGCGATCCTGCTCGACGAGGCGGGGCACGTCTGCGAGGGCTCGGGCGAGAACGTCTTCATCGTTCGCGACGGGCAAGCTCATCACGCCGCCCTACACGGCCTCGATCCTCGACGGGATCAGCCGCAAGCTCGATCATCCAGATCGCTCGCGACCTCGGCTACACGGTCGTCGAGCGCGAGATCGCGCGCTCCGAGCTCTACGTCGCCGACGAGATGTTCCTCTGCGGCACCGCGGCCGAGTTGGTGCCGGTGCGCGAGATCGACGATCACGACCTCGGCGGGCCTGGGGAGATCACGACGCGTCGTCCAGGCGAAGTTCGAGGACGCCCTGCACGGGCGCGCTCAGGAGTACAGCGAATGGCTTGACGTGGTCGATGTGCCGAGTAAGGTGGCCCAAGAGAGCTGATGAGCCTTCACGCAGGACAGATCGAGCGAATTAGCCGCGCCGCGGCCTAGCGCCGTGGCCTCGCGGGCCCGCCCGCGCACCCCTCGATCGTTCCTCGTACCTTCTGAAAGGCGTATCCAGTGACCACCACCGTTCATCTCTACGACACCACCCTCCGCGACGGCATGCAGGGGCAGGGCATGTCCCTCTCGGCCGCCGAGAAGGTGCGCGTCGTCAAGGCCCTCGACCGCCTCGGCGTCCACTACGTCGAGGCCGGCTTTCCCTCGTCGAACCCCAAGGAGGAGGAGCTCTTCGAGCTGCTCTCGGGCGTCGATCTCGAGACCGCCACGGTCTGCGCCTTCGGCATGACCCGCCGGCGCGGCATCGCCGCCGCCGAGGACGACGCGCTCCGCACTCTGGTCGAGCTCGTTCGCGCCCGTCGTGACGCTCGTCGGCAAGACCTGGGGCCTTCATCTCGAGAAGGTGACGAAGGTCTCGCGCGAGGAGAACCTCGACATGATCATGGACTCGGTCAACTTCTGCCGCGCCGAGGGAAAGCGCGTCGTCTATGACGCCGAGCACTTCTTCGACGCCTGGCGAGACGACTCCGCCTACGCGCTCGAGTGCCTGAACGCCGCCGTCGCCGCGGGTGCCGAGAACGTCACGCTCTGCGACACGAACGGCGCCTCGCTGCCGCACCAGATCGCGAGCGCGACCGCGACCGTCGTCGACGAGCTCGCGAAGACGCACCCCGACGTCACGGTCGGCATCCACACCCACAACGACCTCGAGTGCGGGGTCGCCAACTCGCTCGCCGGGGTGGACGCGGGCGCTGCCCTCGTCCAGGGCACCGATGAACGGCCACGGCGAGCGCTGCGGCAACGCCAACCTCGATCTCGATCCTCGGCGCCCTGGAGCTGAAGCTCGGCTACGACGTCGTCGGGCCCGAGCGGATGCGCCTCCTCACCGAGACGTCCCACTTCGTCGACGAGCTCCTGAACGTCACGCCCGACCCCGACCAGGCCTACGTCGGCCGGAACGCCTTCGCCCACAAGGGCGGCCTTCACGTCGCCGGCATCCAGGCCGACGCCCGCACCTTCGAGCACCTCGACCCCGCGGCTGGTCGGCAACGGGCGCGACGTCCTGATCTCAGAGCTCTCGGGCAAGGGCTCGGTGCTCTCCGAGGCCGAGGCGGCCGGCATCGACCTCGACGCCGACGCCGCCAAGCGCGCGCTCGAGCGCGTCAAGGAGCGCGAGCATCGCGGCTACCAGTACGAGGCGGCCGACGCCTCGTTCGAGCTCCTCCTTCGCCGCGAGGCCGGGCAGTACTCGTCGTTCTTCCGGCTCGAGAGCTTCCGGGTCATCACCGAGAAGCGCGCCGACGGCCACGTCGAGACCGAGGCGACGATCAAGATCTGGGTCGAGCGGCCAGCGCTACGTCCGCACCGCCGAGGGGAACGGCCCCGTGAACGCGCTCGACAAGGCGCTTCGCCTGGCGATCACCGACCTCCACCCGCACCTCGCGAGACATCGAGCTCACCGACTACAAGGTGCGCATCCTCGACTCGCACGACGGCACCGGCGCGATCACGCGCGTCCTCCTCGACAGCTCCGACGGCCAGGACTCCTGGGGCACGATCGGCGTCTCGGAGAACATCATCGAGGCCTCGTGGGAGGCGCTCGTCGACTCGCTCGAGTACGCGTTCCAGCCGGCGACGGTCCGCAGCGACTGAGCCGGGCTAGGACTCGTTCAGTGCAGCCGCTTCTTTGACGAGCGACTTGAAGGCGCTCTCGTTGAGCTCGTCGCCCTCGTGGAGGTCGATCGCGCGCATCGCGTTGCCTTCGAGGCTTGCGTTGAAGAGACCTTTCGGATCGTCGAGCTGGGCGCCCTTGGCGAAGGTGACCTTCACCTTACCCTTGAAGATCTGGCCGTGGCCGATGAGCCCTTCGTACGACCAGGTGTGGACGCCCTCGGGATTCGACGGCATCTTCCACTTCATCTCCTCGACGATTTCGGGCACCGCCTCCTTTACGAGGCTTCGGATCTCGTCGAGCTTCTCGTCGCGCCAGTCGGCCACGAGCCGCAGCATAGAGTGAGCCCCTTGACGAAGCGTGAGGAAATACCGCTCGCCAAGCCCGAGATCGGCGAGCGCGAGGAGGAGCTGGTGCTGGAGGTCCTGCGCTCCGGGCGGCTCTCGCTTGGGCCCCGTGCTGGAGCGCTTCGAGCGCGAGTTCGCCGCTTGGCTTGGGGTCGACGATGCCGTCGCGGTCTCGTCAGGCACCGCTGGCGCTTCACCTGGGCGTGCGAGCGCTCGGCTGGGGCGAGGGCGACGAGGTCGTGACGTCGCCGTTCTCGTTCGTCGCGTCGGCCAACTGCTTGCTCTACGAGGACGTGACTCCGATCTTCTGCGACATCGACCCGGTGACGCTTAACCTCGATCCCGACGCCGCGGCCGACGTGGTGGGGGAGAGGACGGCCGGGCTTCTGCCGGTCGACATCTTCGGCTACCCCGCCGCCTTCCCGGAGCTCCTGGAGCTCGCAGGCAAGACATGGCCTCGGCGTTCTCGACGATGCCTGCGAGGCGCTCGGCGCCGTCGGACGCCGACGGCAAGCGCATCGGCACGCACGGGCATCTCGCCGTCTTCGCCTTCTATGCGAACAAGCAGCTGACGACGGGGGAGGGGGGCATCGTCGTCCCGCGCGATGCCGACGAGGCCGCCGCGCTTCGCTCGCGCGAAACCAGGGCCGCGCGATCGACATGGACTGGCTCGACCACGACCGTCTTGGCTTCAACTACCGGATGACCGACATCCAGGCAGCGCTTGGCGTCGCGCAGGTCGAGAAGGCCGACGAGCTCCTGGCAGCGCGCGCTCGCGTCGCCGCCTCCTACACCGAGCGCCTGAGCGTGATCGGCGGCGGCGCCCGCCGGCGAGGGCGACCCCGACGGCTTCGTCCTACCCTGTGCCGACCGAGGGGAGGAGCGCCGCAGCTGGTTCGTCTACACCGTGCGCGTGCCGAAGGACTACGACCGCGAGGCGGTGATCGCCGACCTCGCCCAGCGCGGGATCGCCTCCAAGGCGTACCTGCCGTGCATCCACCTGATGCCGCACTACCGCGAGCGCTTCGGCTTCAAGGGCGGCGAGTTCCCGATCGCCGAGGACGTCGCCGAGCGCTCGCTGGCGCTGCCATTCTTTCCTGCAATGACGGACGATCAGGTCGACAGGGTGGCCGAGGCGCTCTCGGAAGCGCTGGGCGCGGGCGACTGGTCGTAGCGATGAGCCGCCTCGATCAGCCGCAGGACCCGCTCTTTCGGCGAATCAACACCTCGGTCGGCTTCGATCAGCGCCTGTGGCCGCAGGACATCGCCGGATCGGTCGCCCACGCGCAGGCACTTGAGCGGGCAGGGGTCTTGAGCTCAGACGAACTCGGACAGGTGATCCATGGCCTTGAGCGGGTGCGCGACGAGCTGTCGGGCGGCTCGTTCGAATTCCATCCGGACGACGAGGACATCCACATGGCGGTCGAGCGGCGGCTGACCGAGATCGTCGGGCCGCTCGGGGGCAAGCTCCACACCGGTCGGTCGCGCAACGACCAGGTGGCAACCGACCTTGCGATGTTCGTCTCGGATGCGGCCGAGCGGGCGCTGGAGCTGGTCGGGGAGCTGATGGCAACGATCGTCGATGTCGCCGAGCGCCACGCCGACTGGCCGATGCCCGGCTACACGCACCTTCAGCGCGCGCAGCCCGTCTACCTGGGGCACCACCTGCTCGCGTACTTCTGGATGCTGCGCCGCGACGCGCGGCGCTTCGAGGCTGCACGGGTCGCCGCACTGGCCGAGATGCCGCTGGGCTCCGGCGCGCTGGCCGGGCTCAACTGGGAGCTCGACCGCTCGGCGACGGCCGATGACCTCGGATTCGAGGCGCCCGCCCCCAACTCGATCGACGCCGTCTCGAACCGCGACGCCGCGCTCGACTACCTCTCGCGCCGCGGCGATCTGCGCGACCCACCTCTCGCGCCTCGGCTCGGAGCTCGTGATCTGGTCGAGCCAGGAGTTCGGCTTCTGCGAGCCCGCCGACGACTTCGCCTCGGGCTCGTCGATCATGCCGCAGAAGAAGAACCCGGACGCGGCCGAGCTCCTGCGCGGCAAGGCGCCGCGCGTCGCTGCCTCGTTCTCGACACTGATCGGCGTCCTCCACGCACTGCCGCTCGCCTACGCAAAGGACCTCCAAGAGGACAAGGAGGCGCTCTTCGACGCCGTCGACACGATCGAGACGTGCCTGGCCGCGGCCGAGCGGATGCTCGGGGTCTCACGTTCAACCGCGAGCGCCTGGGGGCCGCGGCGTCGGACGAGATGCTCGCCGCGACCGACATCGCCGACCTGCTCGTACGGCGCGGGATGCCGTTCCGCGAGGCGCACGGCGTGATCGGCGGGCTCGTGCGAACGGCGGTCGAGAGCGGGCGCTCGCTGTCCGAGCTGACGCGCGAGGAGATCACGGCGCAGTCCGAGCTGCTCGACGACGAGTACTACGAGGTGCTGGCGGGCGACGCGTGGCTCGAGTCGAAGGTCTCGGCGGGCGGGACGGCGTCGGCGCGCGTGGCCGAGCAGATCGCCGCGGCGCGCGAAGTGCTCGCGCGACTCTCGCACGGCGGGTGAGCACCGACGCTGGGCGAGGAGCTGCCGGTCGCCTTCTACGACGCGGCCGGTGGTCGAGGTCGCGCGCGACCTGGTCGGCTGCTCGCTCACGGTCGACGGCGTCGGCGGCGATCATCACCGAGACCGAGGCGTACCACGTCTCCGAGCCGGCCTGCCACGCCTACGTCGGCCTGACCGAGCGGACGGCGCCGCTCTACGGCCCGCCCGGTCACGCGTACGTCTATCTCTCCTACGGCGTCCACAGCCTGCTGAACGCGGTCGCCGAGCCCGAGGGCGAGGCGGCGGCCGTGCTGATCCGCGCGCTCGAGCCGACGGTGGGGCATCGACGCGATGCGCGAGCGCCGCGGCCTCGAGGCCGAGCGGATGCTCTGCTCGGGGCCGGGCAAGCTGACGCAGGCGCTCGGCTTCGGCCTCGAGCTGAACCGGAGCGCCGCTTTATCGAGCCGCCGTTCGAGCTCCGCGCTCGCGCCGGCCGACTGGGACGCCGAGGTGGTCGGGGTGGCGCCGCGGATCGGGATCACGCGGGCGATGGAGCTCGAGTGGCGCTTCTGCGCCGTGGGAAGCCGCTACCTCTCGCGCCCGATCCCGGCAGGCGGCTAGGGACGGCGTGCCGGGGCCACGCGCGCCTCTGGTCCGGCGACGCCTCGGCGCTTCCTCGGGCTCGACCGGGCTCGACCGGCTTCCTCGGGCGCGATCGGCTCGGCGGGGGCGACCGGCTCGGCGGGCACTTCGGGAACCACCGGCGCTTCGTCGGTGGCGCGACGGGCACGACCTCGGTGTCGCTCGCTTCCTCGTTGAGCGAGAGGTAGGCGTTCACGACGTCGGCGAAGATCAGCGCGGGGATCGTGCCGCCGTCGACGGGCGCGCCGCCGAACTCGGTCAGCATCGGCTCGCGCGACTCGGCGTGGCCGACCCACACGCAGGCGGTGATGTCCGGGCGTGGCGCCGCAGAACCAGGCGTCGCCGTTGTCGTCGGTGGTGCCGGTCTTGCCCCAGGTGGGCTCGCCGGTCGCGGCGCGCTTGCCGGTGCCCGAGGTGACGACGCTCGAGAGGGTCGTGACGGCGGTGTTCGGCCGTCTCGGGCGAGATGACCTGCTCGCGAACGGACTCGTTCACGCCCGAGTCGCCGTCCTTGTCCTCGACGGGCTCGCCGCCATCTGTCCGGATCGTCGTCGTACACGCCCTCGATCGCCACCGGGCCGTCCTTGGACGCCGCCATCGTGCCGGAGACGCGATCGCCGTCCTCCTCGATCGTGTTGTAGGCGTGAGCCATCTCGAGCGGCGTCACGACCTGCGCTGCCGAGGATCATCGAGGGCGGATAGGGGTCGAAGTCGGAGCCCTCGAGCGAGTACTCGAGGCCCTTCGGCGTCGCCGAGGTCGGTGTTGATGCCCATGTCCTCGGCGGTGTTGGCGATGTCGTCGAGGCCGACGTGCGGTGCCGAGCTGCGAGTAGACCGAGTTGTCGGAGAAGGTCGTGCCGGTGGCGAGCGAGATCGGCCCGCGGTAGGTGTCGGCGTAGTTGTTGACCTCGAAGAGGTCGGGGAGCGTCTTGGTCGAGCCGTCCTTCTTCGGGATCTTCACCTCGAAGGGGATGTCGACCTGAGCGGAGTTGAAGACCTCGCTCGTCGAGTGACCCTCCTCGAGCGCCGTGACGAGCGTGAACGGCTTGAACGACGAGCCGGGCTGGCGCAGGCCGTTGGTGGCGAGGTTGAAGGGCTCCTTGGCGTAGTCGTTGCCGCCGACCATCGCGAGGACGCCGGCGGTCTCGTTGTCGAGGACGACGACCGACGAGTCGAGGCCGACGCCGTCGACGCGCGCCGAGACCGCGTCCTCGACGCTGCTGCTGGTAGCTCGAGATCGAGCGTCGACTCGACGACGAGGCCGCCGCCGAAGGCCTCGCCGGCGCCGTAGCGGTCGACGAGCTGCTGGCGAAGCCAGGAGGTGAAGTAGGGGGCGGCCGAATCGTCGGCGGGGGGCTCGATCGTCGAGGCGCGCGGGAGCAGGCGCGCGGAGTAGTCGACGTACTCCTCCTCGGTGATGTAGCCCTGCTCGCGCATGTTGAAGAGGACGAGGTTTCGCCGCTCCTCGGCAGCGCGTCGGGCTGATCGCGGGGGGAGTAGGCGGATGGGCGAGGCGATGATCCCGGCGAGCATCGCGGCCTCATAGGGGAGGAGCTCGGAGGCGCAGGTGGGCTGACCCTCCTCGCCGCAGCCCTCGTGGGCGGTGCCGAAGTAGGTCTTGGCGGCGGCCTCGATGCCGTACGCGCCCTCGCCGAAGTAGATCGAGTTGAGGTACTCGGTGATGATCTTGTCCTTCGTACCAGTTGCGCTCGAGCTGGTAGGCGAGCGCGGCCTCGCGGAGCTTCTGGAGGACGGTTCGGTCTGTTCTGCGCGGCGAGCGCGTTCTTTACGAACTGCTGGGTGATGGTCGAGGCGCCCTGCTCGGCCGAGCCGGCGAGGACGTCCTGGTAGAGCGCGCGGGCGATGCCCTGGTAGTCGACGCCGCGGTGCTCGTAGAAGCGCTTGTCCTCGATCGCGACGACCGCTTCCTTCATGACCGGGGCGATCTCGTCGGAGGCGACGAGGATGCGGCCCTCGTTGTTGGTGAGGGTGGCGAGCGTGCTGCCGTTGCGGTCGAGGATGACCGAGTTCTCGGCGCGCTCGTACTGGGCGCGGTTCTCGAGCGCGGGAAGGTCCTGGGCGACGGCCATCATGATCCCGAAGACCCACGAGACGAGCGCGAGCAGCGCGAGGCCCATGAAGACGAGGGCGGCGCGGAGCTTCTTCAGTCGGGCTTGGTGCGGCCTCGTCGCCGTCGTCGCCGTTCGTCGCCGTCGCCGTTCCGTCGCCCCCGCCGCCGGGGAGGACGCGCAGGCGGCGCGTTCGGCTCGTCGCCGTTGCCGTTGCTTCGGTCGTCGCCGCCGGCTCGGAGCGTCGCCGTTGGCAGCTCGGCGGGCGCGGCCGCCGTTGCGCTCGCGCATGCGGTGCGTCGGCGCGCTCGGCGGCGTCGGCCCCCGGGTGGCGCGGCGCTCGAGGCGCGCCTGCGGCGCGCTCCCTGCGTCTTTCGTTGAAGCCCATCGGCCATCGAAAGTAGCATTGGCGAGCCATGCGCAGAAGAGGGGTCCGAAGGGGAGGAAGCGCTCTGCGCGCGTGCTCGCGGGCGCGGTCGACGCGCTGCCCGAGGGACGCCTGGCCGAGCAGCTCGAGAGCGGCAGGCCGCTGCGGGTCAAGTTCGGCATGGATCCGACCTCGGCCGACATCCACCTGGGGCACACGGTCGTGCTCCAGAAGCTCCGCACCTTTCAGGACCTCGGGCACACGGTCGTCCTGATCGTCGGCGACTACACGGCGCGCGTGGGCGATCCCAGCGGGCGGAGCGACATCCGCCCGGTGCTGAGCCCCGAGGAGATCGAGGCGAACGCGCTCACCTACCAGGAGCAGGCGTTCAAGGTGCTCGACCGCGAGCGGACGGAGATCCGCCACAACTCCGAGTGGCTCGAGATGCCGAGCGGCCGAGTTCTTCGACCTCGTGCGCCGGTTCACGGTTGCGCGCCTCCTGGAGCGCGACGACTTTCAAAAGCGGATGGAGGCGCAAGCAGGGGATCTCGGCGCTCGAGCTCCTCTATCCGGTGCTTCAGGGCTACGACTCGGTGGCGGTCGAGGCGGACGTCGAGATGGGGGCGCACGGATCAGAGGTTCAACCTGCTGTTCGCGCGCGACGTCCAGGTGGCGTTCGGCCAGGCGCCGCAGTCGATTCTCACCATGCCGATCCTGGTGGGGACGTACGGCGTGCGGAAGATGTCGAAGTCGTACGACAACTACGTAGGCGTCACGGACGAGCCGGCGGAGATGTTCGGGAAGCTGATGAGCATCCCCGACGACGTGATGGGCGAGTACTACCTGCTGCTGCTCGGCCGCGAGCTCGATCCGGAGCGCGCATCCCAACGAGGCGAAGCGGGCGCTGGCGCGCGAGCTGGTCGAGCGGTTCCACTCGGCCGACGACGCGGAGGCGGCCGAGGCGCGCTTCGACTCCGTGCACAAGCACGGCGAGGTGCCCGACGACATCCCGGAGGTGGAGCTCGGCGAGGGGGACACCGTGCACCTGCCGGCGCTCCTGGCGCAGGCGTTCGGCGTGTCCTCGAGCGAGGCGCGGCGCCTGATCGCGCAGGGCGGCGTGAAGGTCGAGGGCGAGGCCGTGGCGCCGGACGTCCTGGACGTGCCTGCGGACGACCTGCGCGGGCGCGTGCTCCAGCTCGGCAAGCGCCGCTTCGCACGCCTGATCTGAGGCTGGGGCCTCAGCGCTGGGCCGTGCGCTGCGAGAGCCTTGAACATGCGTGCGAGCAGCGCTATACTCCGCAGCCGCTTTCGAGCGGTCCGCCGTTCGTGCAGAGACCCTGTGCGCCGGTGAGCGGTGTTTGAAAACTGAGCAGCGCGCAACGGGATCCCAAATCCCGTTGTGTCCAGGTTCGACCTGCCTCGCTCCATGCGCGAGGCAGACTGAATCAGAAACCCGTCATGCCGGTCTCCTTGTGTATAGGAGGCCGAGATGCATGACAGGCTCAAAGTGAAAGAGGAAGCTACCAGGTTCAACTGCCCCGGTCGGCACATAAACATCCTCAGTTGATTTTTCACGGAGAGTTTGATCCTGGCTCAGGACGAACGCTGGCGGCGTGCCTAACACATGCAAGTTGAGCGACGAACCAGGGCTTGCCCTGGGGCAAAGCAGCGAACGGGTGAGTAACACGTGGATAACGTACCCCGATAACCGGGACAACCCGAGGAAACTCGAGCTAATACCGGATGTGCCCATCACACACCAGTGTGATGTGTAAAGGAAGCTTCGGCCTCCGTATCGGGAGCGGTCCGCGGCCCATTAGCTAGTTGGTGAGGTAACGGCTCACCAAGGCAACGATGGGTAGCTGGTCTGAGAGGACGATCAGCCACACTGGGACTGAGACACGGCCCAGACTCCTACGGGAGGCAGCAGTGGGGAATCTTGCGCAATGCGCGAAAGCGTGACGCAGCAACGCCGCGTGGGGGAAGAAGGTTTTCGGATTGTAAACCCCTTTCAGGAAGGACGAAGGTTCGGCAGTGAATAGCTGACCGGACTGACGGTACTTCCACAAGAAGGTCCGGCTAACTACGTGCCAGCAGCCGCGGTAATACGTAGGGACCAAGCGTTGTCCGGAATCATTGGGCGTAAAGCGCGCGTAGGCGGCCCGGTAAGTCCGTTGTAAAAGTCAAAGGCTCAACCTTTGAAAGCCGATGGATACTGCCGGGCTAGAGTCCGGAAGAGGCGAGTAGAATTCCTGGTGTAGCGGTGGAATGCGCAGATATCAGGAGGAATACCCATAGCGAAGGCAGCTCGCTGGGACGGTACTGACGCTGAGGCGCGAAAGCGTGGGGAGCGAACAGGATTAGATACCCTGGTAGTCCACGCCGTAAACGATGGGCACTAGGTGTGGGAGGTGTCGACTCCTCCCGTGCCGACGCTAACGCATTAAGTGCCCCGCCTGGGGAGTACGGCCGCAAGGCTAAAACTCAAAGGAATTGACGGGGACCCGCACAAGCAGCGGAGCATGTGGTTTAATTCGACGCAACGCGAAGAACCTTACCTGGGCTTGACATGTTGGTGACAGGTGTGGAAACACACTCTTCCTTCGGGACACCATCACAGGTGGTGCATGGCTGTCGTCAGCTCGTGTCGTGAGATGTTGGGTTAAGTCCCGCAACGAGCGCAACCCCTGTCCTATGTTGCCAGCATTTAGTTGGGGACTCATGGGAGACTGCCGGTGACAAACCGGAGGAAGGTGGGGACGACGTCAAGTCATCATGCCCCTTATGTCCAGGGCTACACACGTGCTACATTGGCGTATACAGAGGGATGCAATGCCGTGAGGTGGAGCAAATCCCACAAAGTACGTCTCGGTTCGGATAGGAGGCTGAAACTCGCCTCCTTGAAGGTGGAGTTGCTAGTAATCGCGGATCAGCAACGCCGCGGTGAATACGTTCCCGGGTCTTGTACACACCGCCCGTCACACCATGGAAGCAAGCAACACCCGAAGCCGGTGAGCTAACCCTTACGGGAGGCAGCCGTCGAAGGTGGGGCTCGTGACTGGGGTGAAGTCGTAACAAGGTAGCCGTAGCGGAAGCTGCGGCTGGATCACCTCCTTTCTAGGGAGCTCTAGGGCCCGGTCCAAGGTGACCGATCAGCCCAGGGAGCGCCGGCGCGTCTCGCGCGTCGGTACCCCAGAACGTCGACCGGACCTGGTCGCGATGGCGGCCGAGCTCTCGAGCTCGGTGGCTGCGCCGCGCACGCTGCTCAGTTCTCAGAGACCGCGGGTGAGAAAGACCTTCGCCTGTGGGCCCTCGGAGGAGCTTGAAAACTGCATCAAGGCCACATAACAAGGTAAATCATCCCGCGCTCGTCTTCGGACGGGAGCGGGCTCACCGTCAAGATAGTAAGAGCACATGGTGGATGCCTTGGCACCAGGAGCCGAAGAAGGACGTGGACGGCTGCGATAAGCCGCGGTTAGGCGCTGAACAGCCTTTGACCCGCGGATCTCCGAATGGGTAAACCCAGCGCTGGTAATGCGGCGTTATTCCCGCCTGAATACATAGGGCGCGAAAGGCAAGCGGGCGAACTGACACATCTCAGTAGCCCGAGGAAAGGAAATCAACCGAGACTCCCCGAGTAGTGGCGAGCGAAAGGGGAAGAGCCTAAACCGGCTGTGTGTAAGCGGACACGCGTTGCACAACCGGGGTCGTAGGGCTTCGTGCCCGGACCGTGTCTGGTCCGGCGACAGTTACCAAGTCAGGTGTTAGTCGAAGCGAGTGGAACCTCGCACCACAGAGGGCAATCGTCCCGTAGGCGAAAGCGCACTGACCTGTCGATCGAAGATCCTGAGTAGGACCGCTGCCGTGAAACGCGGTCTGAACCTGCGGGGACCACCCTGCAAGGCTAAGTACTCCCTGGTGACCGATAGTGAACTAGTACCGTGAGGGAAAGGTGAAAAGAACCCCGGAAGGGGAGTGAAATAGTACCTGAAACCATGTGCTTACAAGTGGTCGGAGCCCTTCGGGGTGACGGCGTACTTTTTGCATAACGGGCCGGCGAGTTGCTGGTCAGTGGCGAGGTTAAGCGATGAGCGGAGCCGCAGCGAAAGCGAGTCTGAATAGGGCGACACAGTCATTGGCCGCAGACCCGAAACCGAGCGAGCTATCCATGGGCAGGTTGAAGCGAGGGTAAGACCTCGTGGAGGACCGAACCGACCTACGTTGAAAAGTGGGCGGATGACCTGTGGATAGGAGTGAAAGGCTAATCAAGCTCGGAGATATCTGGTTCTCTTCGAAATATATTTAGGTATAGCCTCGAGAAACGTACGTATTGGCCGTAGAGCACTGCTTGGACTAGGGGCCCTACCAGGTTACCGACTTCAGGCAAACTCCGAAGACCATTACGTTCACCTCGGGAGTCAGTGTGCGAGGGATAAACTTCGTACGCGAAAGGGGAACAGCCCAGATCACCAGCTAAGGTCCCTAAGTGTTGACTAAGTGGTAAACGATGTCCGAGTGCACAGACAACCAAGAGGTTGGCTTAGAAGCAGCCATCCTTGAAAGAGTGCGTAACAGCTCACTGGTCAAGTGTTCGGGCGCGGATAATTCAACGGGGCTCAAGTCAACCACCGAAGCTGTGAACTTGAGAGATCTGAGGATCTCTCGAGTGGTAGAAGAGCGTTCCAGCTGCTGCTGAAGCGAGGGCGTGAGCGACTCGTGGAGCGACTGGAAGTGAGAATGCCGGCATGAGTAACGCAAGAGGGGTGAGAATCCCCTCCACCGATTGTCCAAGGTTTCCTGAGTAAAGTTCGTCTGCTCAGGGTTAGTCGGGACCTAAGGCGAGGCCGAAAGGCGTAGCCGATGGCCAACAGGTTGATATTCCTGTACCACGTCGCAGTCGTTATGACCGATGGGGAGACGGGGAAGGGAAAGGGAACCCAGGCGATGGTTGTCCTGGGGCAAGCACGTAGCCAGTCGCGATAGGCAAATCCGTCGCGGCGTTATTACGCGAGGTGTTATGCCAGCTGGCTTGACCGCCGGCGAGTCCCTGCACCCATGCCTCCAAGAAAATCCTCTAGGCAGACTGCTCGTGCCCGTACCGAGAACCAACACAGGTGGACAGGTAGAGAATACTAAGGTGAGCGAGATAACCTTCGTTAAGGAACTCGGCAAAATCGTCCCGTAACTTCGGGAGAAGGGACGCCCCGGTAGAGTGAAGCCTCTTGCAGGTGGAGCTCGAGGGGGCCGCAGTGACTAGGCCCAAGCGACTGTTTACCAAAAACACAGGCCTCTGCTAAGTCGTAAGACGACGTATAGGGGCTGACGCCTGCCCGGTGCCGGAAGGTTACGCGGAGTTGTTAGCTCTCTTCGGAGAGCGAAGCAGCGAAGCTAAGCCCCGGTAAACGGCGGCCGTAACTATAACGGTCCTAAGGTAGCGAAATTCCTTGTCGGGTAAGTTCCGACCTGCACGAATGGCGTAACGACTTGGGCGCTGTCTCAACGAAGGACTCGGTGAAATTAGAGTCTCGGTGAAGATACCGAGTACCCGCAGAAAGACGGAAAGACCCCGTGCACCTTTACTGCAACTTGATATTGGAGTTCGGAACGTCCTGCTCAGGATAGGTGGGAGGCTTTGAACCTGCGCTTGCGGGCGCAGGGGAGCCACCCTTGAGATACCACCCTTGACGTTTTGGGCTTCTAACACATCGCCGTTATCCGGCATGTGAACAGTGTCAGGCGGGCAGTTTGACTGGGGCGGTCGCCTCCTAAAGAGTAACGGAGGCGCCCAAAGGTTCCCTCAGCGCGGTCGGAAATCGCGCGAAGAGTGTAAAGGCAATAAGGGAGCTTGACTGTGACACCGACGGGTGGAGCAGGAACGAAAGTTGGGCTTAGTGATCCGGCGGTTGCAAGTGGAAGCGCCGTCGCTCAACGGATAAAAGGTACGCCGGGGATAACAGGCTTATCGCCTCCAAGAGTCCATATCGACGAGGCGGTTTGGCACCTCGATGTCGGCTCGTCGCATCCTGGGGCTGGAGTAGGTCCCAAGGGTTGGGCTGTTCGCCCATTAAAGCGGCACGCGAGCTGGGTT
>CAWDYV010000001.1:0-500982 GCA_963806865.1 uncultured bacterium | reverse complement strand
GTCGCCTATTTGACGACTGAAACGACTCTCGGCGCCGAGCCCACCGCCAGCGCCGCCTCGACCGCCTCGCGCCGCGCGAGGAAGGCGACGAGCGCCAGGGCGCTGAGCACCGCCAGGCTGAGTAGGCGAGGTCGTTGCCGCCCGAGTCGGCGACCGCGGGGCCCACGACGCCTCCGAGCGCGTGGCCCAGGCCCCACCCGAGGTTGGTGAAACCGAACGCGAGTCCGAGGTCCACGCCCGCCGCCTCGGCGCCGTCGCTCAGCATCGCCATCGCGGGCGACCAGAGCATCCCGATCCCCGGCGCCGCGAGGATCACGACCGCGCCGAGCGCCCAGGCGGCCTCGCGGCAGCTGGATGAGGAGCATCGTGACGACGCTCGCGACGAGCCCGACGGCGCACGGCAGGAAGCGTCCGCGCCGATCGGAGACGCGCCCGGCGAGCGGCGCGACCACCGCCTCGAGCGCGGCGCTGACGCGAGGAACACCGCCGCGATCGCGATCGCGCCGGCGCCCAGCGCATCCAGCTCGAGCGGGACGAGCACGTCGATCGAGCCGAAGATCATCCCCGGGACCAGGATCAGGAGGAAGCCGAAGCGCACGGGCGCCGAGCGCACCGCGGCGCGCAGCGCCTCGCAGGTTCGCGCTGGCCCGCCGGCGGGCGGCGGTGGGATCCGAAGCGTCAGCGCCGCGAGGCCGACGCCCAGCGACGCCGACGCCGGAGAAGACCGCAGCGCGGCTCGAGCACGTCGGCGACCGCTCCAACCGCCGGGCCCACGAGGACGCCCGCGATCGCCGCGGCCATCGCCGAGCCGATCAGCTCGCCTCGCCGCTCGCGCGGAGAGGCCGCGACGAGCCAGCTCAGCGCCCCGGCCCACGAGCACGCGCCCGCGACTCCCTGGAGGAAACGCGATGAGATCAGCAGCGGCGAGCTCTCCGCGAAGGCGAAAACGAGGACGGTCACGGTCATCACCGCCGAGCCCGAGAAGAGTCGTCCGCCTGGCGCCGACGCGCGCGGCCAGGAACCCCGCCGGAATCGCGGCGACGAGCGTGCCCGCCGCATACGAGCCGGAGAGCAACCCGGCAGTCGGTCTTGGAGAGGCCGAACTCGTCGCTCAGCCCCGGCAGGAGCGGCACGATCGCCGCGAAGAACATCGTGTCGACGAACACGACGAGCGAGGCGAGGATCAGGAGCCTTCGCATAGTTCGTCCACTCTAGGCACGCGCCGTGAAGCCTTGGCGCTCGCGATGCCGATGAAGGCTTCGTGAGCCGTCTACGCCGCTGACTCGCGCTGACTCCTCGCCGCGTCGTATCGCTCGCGGTCTAGCCGCCGCCTCCGCGCACGGCAAGTCCTACGCACCGCCGAAGGGCAAGAGCTTCCACGGCGTCTCTGAGACCGGCTTCATCGAGGACTATCGATCCTTCGCAGACCTGACCGGTACGCACTCCGCTGTCCAGCAGCGCTTCACCCACTGGGGCAAGCCCGCTCGGCGCCGGCGCTCGAGCGCTTCCGCAGACGTCCGCACCCGCGGCGTCTTCAGCCTCTCGACCGCGCCCGGCGGCCAGCCCGAGGTGATCTCGCCACTCGAGAATCGCGAAGGGCCGGGACGACAAGTACCTGCTGCAGCCTCAACGAGGAGATCGCGGACTCCAAGCAGATCGTCTACATCCGCCTCGTTCGCCGAGATGAACGGGCACTGGAACCCCTACTCCGCGTTCAACGCGAACGGCTCGAGCCGCGGCAAGTCGCACTCGACCAAGAGCTTCAAGAAGGCCTGGAAGCGCTTCTCGATCATCGTCAGGGGCGGCCCGCGCGACGAAGATCAACAAGCCGCCTGCAGAACGCTCGACATGCCGCGCCTCCTGCAGGCGAAGTCGAACGACGACAAGATCTACAACCGACTCGGCGTCCCCAAGATCGCTGCCGAAGCCGAAGGTCGCGCTGATGTGGGTGCCCCAGACACGGGGCTCGCCCGACGTGCCCGGGCAACACCCCGTCGCGACTACTACCCGGGCGGCAAGTACGTCGACTGGGTCGGCGCCGACGCCTACGCGAAGTTCTCGAACTCGACGCTCTGGAACAACCTGAACGCCTTCTACCGCAAGTACGACTAGCATCCGTTCGTGATCGGCGAGTACGGGCCGTGGGACTCCGATCCGGGCGGCGCGTTCACCAACGCAGATGTTCAACTGGGCGCGAAGTCGCACGGTCGGACGCGCGATGCTCCTCTACTACCGGAGCGTGACACGCGACAACATCTTCAACCTGCAGTACTATCCCGACGCGCTGGACGTCCTGCGCTCGAAGATCGCGAGCAACGAGTTCGCGCCGATACCCGCCCGAGTACCGCGGACCGGACAACGGCTTCTAAGCCATAGCCGACTGCGTATAGGCTGCCGCCTTCGGCCGGTGGGTAGCCGGCTCAATCTCGAGGAGGAACGGCTTGAAGCTGGTCATCGGGATCGTGCGCCCCGAGAAGGCGAACGACGTCTTGGAAGCGCTCTACAGGGCGGATGTTCGCGGCGTCTCGATGAGCCGCGTGCAAGGACACGGCGGCGAGCTCGAGCGAGTCGAGACCTACCGCGGGACCACGGTGAAGATGGGCCTCTCCGAGAAGGTCCGCTTCGAGATCGCGGTCTCCGACGACTTCGTCGAGCCCGCGGTCGGCGCGCTCCAGTCCGGCGGGCAGACCGGCGAGGTCGGCGACGGCAAGATCTTCGTCGTGCCGCTCGAGCACGCGGTGCGCATCCGCACCGGCGAGACCGACAAGGGCGCCGTGACGCCGGTGGAGCAAGTGATGGATCTCCTCGTCGCGCAGGTATCGACACGGGCGACACCGCGTGGATGCTGATCGCGACCGCGCTCGTCCTGCTCATGACCCCCGCCCTCGGGCTCTTCTACGCGGGGCTCGTCCGCTCGAAGAACACGCTCAACACGTTCATGATGTGCGTCGCCGCGATCGCGGTCGCGACCGTGACGTGGGCGTGCGTCGGCTACTCGCTCGCCTTCAGCGGAGGCGGCGACCTCATCGGCGGCGCTCGACTACGCGTTCCTGAACGACGTCGGCTTCGAGCCGCGCGAGGGGCAGACGATCCCCCACCTCCTCTTCTTCGCCTTCCAGGCGACCTTCTGCATCATCACGACGGCGCTCGTCGCGGGCGCGGTGGTCGAGCGGATGCGCTTTGGCGCCTTCCTCGTCTTCGCGGCGCTCTGGTCGGTCCTCGTCTACTCGGTCCTCGCCTACTGGGGCTTCGGCGCCGGCTGGCTCATCAGCGGCGGCACGCTCGACTTCGCCGGCGGCATCGCGGTCGAGATGGCCTCGGGCTTCTCGGCGCTCGCCGCGGCGCTGGTCGTCGGCGCCCGCAAGGACTACGGACGCCAGGCGCTCCTGCCGCACAACGCGGTCTACGTGCTGGTCGGCGCCGGCCTGCTGTGGTTCGGCTGGTTCGGGTTCAACGGCGGCTCGGGCTTCAACACCGGGCACGAACTCGACCCTCGCGTTCACGAACACGCTGCTCACGCCGGCGTGCGCGCTGATCACGTGGTTCGTGCTCGACCTCATCCGCGGCCGGACGGTGACCGCGATCGGCGCCGCGACGGCGATCATCGTCGGCTGCGTCCTCATCACCCCGGCCGGCGGCTTCATCGCCCCCGGCTGGGCGATGGCGCTCGGCTTCGCGGGAGCCCTGCCGTGCTACGCCGCTGATCGCCTACCGGCCGCGCACCCGCGTCGACGAGACGCTCGACGTCCTGGCCGCGCACGGCATCGCCGGCTTCACGGGAATCCTCTTCATCGGGTTCTTCGCGCAGGCGAGCTGGAACGGGATCTCCGACGGCGCCCTCTACGGCAACTTCGACCAGCTCGTCGATCAGGTCCTGGCCGCGGTCGCGGTGCCCGCCTACGCGTTCGTCGTGACCTTCGTCCTCCTCAAGGTGATCGGCGCGCTCATGCCGCTCCGCGCCACCCCGGAGCGAGGAGGCGATCGGCATGGACGTCGTCCAGCACGGCGAGGAGGCCTACGTCACCGGCGAGGGCGCGATCCTCGTCACGACGGAGGCCGGCGCCGAGGAGAAGAGTGCCGGTAGCACAGCCGTAGGGATGGCGCATCCGTATCGCGAGCCGCGGACTCGCGCCGCGCGGCCTACCTGCCATCTGTGGCCGACAGCCGCCGCAGGCGAGCCCGGCCCTCGGTCAAGCAGCGATTCACCTTCGTATGGGTCCAATCGGTGAGCTTCGCGATCTCGGCGTAGGAATAGCCCTCGCCCCGCAGGACAAGGGCGCGGCGCTCGTCGGGCTTGAGCTGATGCAGGGCGCGAGCCCTCCTGAACGCCCACTCGCGCCGCTCGGAGCGCTCGGCCGGGCAGCCTCCGACCGCCGCGTGGCTCTCTGGCATCTCCGCCGCAAGCAACCGCTCCCGCTCGCGCCGGACCGCCAGCGCTTCGCGCTTGGTGACAACGTGCATCCAGGCTGCGAGCCGTTCGGGCGGATACGGAGGCGCCTTCTCGAGCAAGATCAGCGTGGCCCGCCCGATGGCTTCGTCGGCATCGTCGGCGCAGATCGAGACGCGGCGAGCGGTCCGCGTAAAGGCGGAGCGGTGAACCCTCAGAAGCTCAACCGCAGCGCGGGCTCGAGTGCGTGGCGCTTCCACGCATAAGCCAACCCCGCCGCACCACTTCGCGCCCCCTGCGCTACTTCTCGTCGCGATCCACCGGCTTGGACGCGTGCGGCTCCGGCTCGAGCTCGAAGAGTTCGGACTCCGTGAGGCCGGAGATGTCCAGGATCTTCTGCACGCGCTTCTGAACCCCGCGGAGAAGCAGGCGCCGCTCGTCTTCCTGCAACTGCAGGGCTGCGTGCGCTATCACCGCGATGCCACTCGAATCGACGAACGGGCAAGCGCGAAGATCGATCACCACGTGGCCGGTCTCTGCGAGCGCTTCGGCGACCGCCTTCTTCACCGGCTCGGCGGTCGCCAGGTCGAGCTCGCCGAAAATCGCGACCTCGGTCCCGCCGTCCTCAGTTGGGGCGACGTGGACCGAGAAATCTGTGAAGGTGTCCGGAGGCATCCGTGCGCTCTGTATCGACAACTTCCGTGGTTTACCCGACTCGGCGCCTGTTCTAACCGCAGTTCGCGGTCTCGAACTCGTCGAGTCGCTCCTCGGCCGAGGCGGCTTCCTCCTCCGGCGGGCCCTCGCTGGCGAGGCCGGCGCGCACCTGAAGACCGGCGATCAGGGTCTCGACGTCCGCCTGGATCTCGTCGGGCGCAACGCTCTGAATCTCGTCCAGATTCGCCGCGTTGTCCTCGATCAGTTCTTGCTCAGCCTGCTCGAAATCGGCGCGGGTGGCGTCGGGGTCATTCTCGAGCTCGGCAAACGTCTCCTCACCGGCCGCATCGAGCTCCAAGGAGAGCTCGCAATACCGCTCTAGGTCGGGAACCGCCGCGCTCTCCTCTGAGCTCGTGGTGCTCTCTTCGTCGTCCCCGCATGCCGGCAAGGCGAGCGCCAGCAGCAGCACCGCAGCGCTGGCCGCGATCCGCCCGGAACTCGAAGCTAGTACTCGCATTGCGAGAGCATAAACCTCGCTCCCGTCGCGGGCGCGACCTTCCAAGCTTCTCGGCGCCAACGCAGACCGCTGAGTCGCGGCGTACTCTCGACCGATGACCACCTCAATAGTCACCGGCGGCGCCGGCTTCCTGGGCTCCCACCTGTGCGAGGCGCTGCTCGCCGAGGGCGAGCGCGTGATCTGCATCGACAACCTCGACACGGGGTCGCTTCAAAACGTCGAGCACATCGACAACGACGCGTTCACCTTCGTCCTCCACGACCTGACCGAGCCGTTCTTCATCGACGAGCCCGTCGACTTCGTCTACCACCTCGCCTCGCCCGCCAGCCCGATCGACTACCTGCGCCTGCCGCTCCACACCCTCAAGGTCGGCTCGTACGGGACCCACCACATGCTGGGCCTCGCGAAGCTCAAGCGCGCGCGCTTCGTCCTCGCCTCGACCTCCGAGGTCTACGGCGACCCGCAGGTCCACCCCCAGCCCGAGGAGTACTGGGGCCACGTGAACCCGATCGGCCCGCGCGGCGTCTACGACGAGGCCAAGCGCTACGCCGAGGCGCTCACGATGGCCTACCACCGCCAGCAGGGCGTCGACACCGGGAATCGTCAGGACCTTCAACACCTTCGGGCCGAAGATGCGCCCGCACGACGGCCGCGCCGTCTCGACCTTCCTGCGCCAGGCGCTCCAGGACAAGCCGCTCACCGTCTTCGGCGACGGCACCCAGACCCGGAGCTTCTGCTACGTCGACGACCAGGTCCGCGGCTACATGCGATGGCCGCGTCCGACGTCCACGTCCCGGTCAACATCGGCAACCCGGAGGAGCTCACCCTCCTCGAGCTGGCGGAGACGGTGATCGAGGTGACGCGAGTCGAAGTCGGAGATCGTCTTCGAGGCGCTGCCGATCGACGACCCGCAGGTCCGCCAGCCCGACATCACCCGCGCGAAGCAGCTCCTCGGACTGGGAGCCGAAGGTCGGCCTGCGCGACGGCCTGCGCATGACGATCGAGAAGGCGGGCGTCGAGCAGCTCGTCGACGCGCGCTACTGAGCCAGCGTCCAGCTAGATCACGACCGGGGAGATCTCTCGACCGGCGCGGGCTTGCCGACGTGGTAGCCCTGCGCGAAGTCGACCTGAAGCTCCCGCAGCCGCTCGAGGATCTCGCTCGCTCTCGACGAACTCGGCGATCGTGCGCAGGCCGAGGCCCGCGCGATCTCGACCATCGCCGAGACCATGCGCTGGTCGATCTCTGAGGAGTCGAGGTTGCGGATGAACTCGCCGTCGATCTTCAGGTAGTCGACCGGCAGGTACTTGAGGTAGTAGAAGGAGCCGAAGCCGGCGCCGAAGTCGTCGAGCGCGAAGCGGCAGCCCCAGCGCCGGATCCGGGTCGCGAGCGTCGCGCGCCTCGTCCATGTTCGCGATCGCCGCGGTCTCGGTGATCTCGAAGACGAGCTGGCGAGGGATCGATCGGCGCCTTGGTCAGCTCGGCCTCGATCAGGTCGGGCAGCTCCGGGTCGCAGATCGAATGGCCCGAGAGGTTCACCTCGACCACGATCTTCCGGCCCTCGATCTGCTCGCGCTCGATCAGCGCGATCGCCTGGCGGATCATCCAGACGTCGATCTCGGTGATCAGGCCGAAGCGCTCGGCGACCGGGCAGGAAGGCGCCGGGGGCGACGACGTTGCCGTCCTCGTCGATCATCCGGACGAGGAGCTCGTAGCGGTCGGCGTGCTCTGTCCGTTCGAGGCTCGCGATCGGCTGCGCGTAGACGGCGAACATGTCCTCGCGGAGCGCGCGCTTGATCCTGTCCGTCCAGACGAAGCCGGCACGCTGGGCGTTCGGCGCGGGCGCGTCGCGCGTGAACAGGACAGCGCGATCGCGACCCGAGCCCTTCGCCTCGTACATCGCGACGTCGGCTTCCATCAGGAGCTGCTCGGCGCGTGAGGTTCGATGCGTCGAGCATCGCGATGCCGATGCTGGTCGTCACCTGCACCGGCTTGTCGCGCGCGAGGACCCGGTGGCTGCCTGACCATCGCGAGAAGCTCGTCGGCGAGCTCGATCGCATCCTCGGCGCCGGTGCCCGGTCAGGAGCAGCGCGAACTCGTCGCCGCCGAGGCGCGCGACGATGTCGGTCGCGGCGGACGTCGTCCCTTCAGCTGGCTCGAGAGGCTGCGGATCAACTCGTCGCCCGCCTGGTGTCCGAGCGCGTCGTTGATGAACTTGAAGTTGTCGATGTCGAGGACGAGCAGCGCCGAGGTGACGTCGAGGCGCTCGCAGACGGCGATCTGCTGCGTCAGCTCCTCGCCGAAGCGCCGGCGGTTGTAGAGGCCGGTGAGAACGTCGTGGTCGGCCAGGTACTGAAGCTGCTGCTCGGCGCGCTTGCGCTCGGTGATGTCCTTGAAGGTGACGACGGCGCCCTGCCCCGGCCCGGCCGCGTACGGCGTCACCGAGTACTCGACCGGGAAGGTCGTCGCGTCGCAGCGCGAGAACGACTCCTCGTCGGACTGGTAGGCGACGCCCGTCGAGGATCGCGACCTGGATCGGGCAGTCCGCCGCGTCGTGGCCGTCGGAGAGCGGCGCCCTTCGGGTGGACGACATCGTGGAAGCGGCGACGCCGAGGAGCTCCTCGCGCGCGCACCCGAGGAGCTGCGCCGCCGCCGGGTTGGCGAAGGTGACGACGCCCGCCGAGTCGAGGCCGCAGATGCCGTCGCCGGCCGAGTCGAGGATCAGCTCGTTCTGGCGGCCGAGCTGGGCGAGCTCCTCCTCGGCGGACTTGCGCTCGATCGCGTAGCGGACGGCGCGCTTCACGCCGTCGCCCTCGATCGAGCCCTTCACGAGGTAGTCCTGCGCGCCGGCGCCGAGCGCCTCCAGCGCGACCTCCTCGTCGTTGAGGCCGGTCAGGATGATGATCGGCAGGTCGGGGAAGCGCGTCGCTGCAGCCGATCGATGCCGTCGAGGCCCGTGCACGTCCGGAAGCGAGAGGTCGAGCAGGACGCAATCGGTCGGCGTCGGCCTCGATCTGCCGTGATCGCGTCGGCGAGCTTCCGGCACGGACGGAGCACGAGGTCGTGCTCGCCCGGAGATGCCTTGATCTCGTGGATGATCGGCTGCTCTGACAGGTCGTCCTCGACCAGAGGACCGATGGAGCAGCAGGCATCATCACGTACCTTCATCGTCAAAGGACGCAAACTCCTTACTCGTGGAACTTGATAGCCACTCGAATATCCGTCCAGTTTCGAAAAGTCCTGCCTGAGACTTGAGAGCTTTCCCCGCCGACAATCCAACCGGCCGCCTGCGAATCGCCCATCTCACCGCCACCTTTCCGCCATATCCGGGCGGCGCCGGCAACACCGCGCACCGCTTCGCGGTCGGCCAGGCCGAGCGCGGGCATCACGTCGAGGTCTTCACCGCTCCGGCGCCAGGCGGGAGCCCCTCCACCGACGGCGTCGAGGTTCACCGGATTCCACCCGCTTATCGCGATCGGCAACGCGCCGCTCATCCCGCGGCTCGCCCGGCTCGGCGGCTTCGACGTGATCCACCTCCACTACCCGTTCATCTTCGGCTCCGAGCTGACCCTCCTCGCGCGGCTCGGCCGCAAGCGGCGCTCGCAGGCGCTCCTCGTCCACTACAAGAACCGCCTGGTCGGCGACGGGCGCCGCGGCGCTGCTCTTCGAGGCCTACGAGCACACCGTCGCGCCGGCGCTCATCCGCGCCGCGGACCGCGTCTGCGTCCTCAGCCCCGACCACGCCGACTCGGTCTCCTACCTGCAGCGGACGGGCGAGCGCGATCCGGCGAAGCTGATCGAGATGCCGAACGGCGTCGACGCCGAGCGCTTCAGCCCCGGCGAGGACCGAAGCGGCCTGCGCGAGCGGCTCGGCATTCCCGCCGACGCGATCGTCGCGGCCTTCGTCGCGACCCTCGACCGCGCCCACCACTTCAAGCGGCTCGACGTCGCGATCGACGCCCTCGCCGAGCTCGGCGACGAGAGCGACGTCCACATCGTCGTCGCGGGCGGAGGCGAGCTGGTCGACGACTTCCGCGGGCGCGCGAGCGGAGCGCGGTGTCGGCGAACGCGTCCACTTCCTCGGCGCCGTGCCGCACCCCGACCTGCCCGACGTGCTTCGCGCGTCCGACCTCTTCCTCCTCACCACCGAGCCGCCCGAGTCGTTCGGCATCGTCCTCATCGAGGCGATGGCGACCGGGCTCCCGGTGATCGCGACCGACTACCCCGGCGTCCGCGCCGTCGTCGCCGACGGCACCGGCCTCCTGGCGCCGCAGGGCGACGTGGGGGCGGTAGCGGCTCGGCTGCGCGAGATGGTCGCAGCCGGGCCCGAGGGGCGGGCGCGCGATGGGCGCGCGGGGCGCGCGCCGCGCGGAGGCCGAGTGGAACTGGCCGCGCCTCCTCGATCGGATGGACGGCGCCTACGAGGAGGCGATCGAGGCGCGCCGAGCGAAGATGCGCTCCTGATGGCGCCGTCGCCGGATCCTCCTCGTCACCTACTTCTACCCGCCGTGCACGGACACGGGCGCCCACCGTCCCAGCTCGATGGTCAAGTACCTGCGGCGCGCGGGCCACGACGTGACCGTGCTCACGACGTCGGCCTACGGCACGCTCGACGGTGAAGCGGAGACGGGCATCGAGCGCACCGCCGACGCTCAGCTCTGGCGAGCGAAGCTGCGCGGCGCCGACAGCGTCGGCTCGCATGTACGACGCAGACACCTACTCGGGCACGCCTCATCCGCTCAGCAAGGTGATCGTCCCCGAGCCGCTCGCGCTCGCGTGGGCGCCGTTCGCGATCCGGCGGGCGAAGGCACTCCATCGGCAGCAGCCGTTCGACTGCGTCATCACCACCTCGCCGCCCGAGTCAGCGCACTTCGTCGGCCGCGCGCTCAGGCGCCGGGGCGCGGCCTGGGTCGCCGACGTCCGCGACGCCTGGACCTTCGAGCCGCTGCGACCCGCGTTTCCCGACCGCGGCTCAGCGGCGCCTGGACGAACGCCTCGAGCGCCGGACGCTCGGCGGCGCTGACGCCGTGGTCTGCGTCTCCGAGCCCGCCGCCGAAGACCTTCGGCGCCGTGGCATCGCCGACCCGATCCTGGTCAGAAACGGCGCGGACCCCGAGCTCCTCGACGCCGCCGATCCATCCGTCGGTCGCCGACCTCCTCGACCCAGATCGAGTCTCGCTCGTCTACACAGGACGCTTCGGCTCGACCGGCCGCGATCCGCGCGCTCTGATCGACGGCCTGCGGCGACTCGCGCGCGAGCATCCCGACGACGCCGCACGGCTCGAGCTGGTCGCTGCGGGCCCGCTGAGGGACGACGAGGCGCAGCTCTTCTCCGCCGACGTCGCGCCCGCACGAATCTCGGTCGTCGGCTCGCTTCCGCGCGACCGCGCGCTCGCGCTCCAGCGCTCCGCGGACGCCTGCTCCTCGTCGCGCATCCCGTGCGCTCACAGCTCGCCAACTTCAAGCTCTATGAGTACGTGAACGCGGGCCCGCCGATCCTGGCGCTCGCGGAGGGAACGGAGGCCGGCGCGATCGTCGGAAGCTTCGGTGGCACCGTTATCCGAGCGGACGACATCCCGGCGATCACCGACGCGCTCAGAACCACCGCCCGGGGGGAACTGCCGCCGAGCGATACTGCCGCGCGAGCCGACCACGCGTACCCCGCGGTGGCCGAGCGAATGGAAGCCGCGATCGAGCTGGCCATCGAGCGGCGCTCGAAATAGGCTGGGCCGGCGTGGCCAACCACCTCGAACAGACGTGGGTGGCCTACGCGCTCGACGCTCCCGAAAACGAAGATGAACTCGAGACGCGCTGCCGGCGGGTCCGTGCTCACACGCAGAGCTTCTTTTCGGAGCCGGTAGAGGAGGATCGAGCGCTCGGCTTGACCTTGGGGCAGGCGCTCTGGCGCCGTCCGGACCAGCGGCTCCGCGCGCCGCTCTGGATGCAGAACGAGGATCTGACCCTCGCCTCGACCAGCGCGCTCGTCGGCTCGAGAGCGCTCTCCGCCGGGAGTGGCAACGAGCTTGCCGCGGTCGCAGCGACCCTCTTGGCTGACCCCTCGGTAGCCGTCAGGCTCAATCCACCCTTCGTCGTCGGAGCGCTTGACGCTAACCAGGACTCCATGGTGATCGTGAACGACGTAGTCGGCGCGGGCCGTCTCTTCGAGCTGGAGACCTCGGCCGGAACGGTCTGGTCGAACAGGATCGGAGCGCTCGTGGCCTTCTGTGGACGGCGTCCGCCGCTCGACCAGCGCGCGTGGCAGGTACTGGCGGCGACCGGCTGGTTCCTGGGCGAGACGACTTCTCTGGAAGGCGTCCGCAAGCTTCGGTCGGCGAGCATGATTCGTGCGACGCGATCGGGTGAGCGGACGACGGTGAGAAAGAGCCGCAACCTCGAAGGAATTCGCGAGCTCGTCGGACCGCGGCGGATCAAGGCCAAGGCGAGCGCCCGCGCCGCCGCCGCCGCAGCGAGGAACCTCGCCGAGGACGTCGGGGCCAGCTGGGACTGCCCGATTAGCGTTGACCTCTCGGGTGGGCGCGATTCGAGGGTCTCGGCGGCCGCGGCGATCTCCGCCGGCATCGATCTCGAGTTGAGGACCTCTGATCTGGAGCACGGCGAGGTGGATCTGGTCTCAGAGCTCGTCGAGCGGGCACCCGGGACCCCCGACCACCGGGTAGTTGAGACTGAGCACGAACCGGACGACCCCCTCTCCGAGCGGCTCGCTGCGATCCACCTGGTCCACGACGGGATGCGCAATCCACAATCGGTCCTGCGCTCCTCGATGCCGATTCCACACGGCCCTCTCGAGTGGCCGGTGATCTCGGGACACGGAGGCGAGCTGGGGCACGGCTTCTACTACGACTCGAAGGCAGAGATCCGAATGCTCCGGCACGGAGGCCGCGAAGCCCTGATCGAACGCCTGGACCGAACCGCACGCAAGAAACACGGCGCCGCTCACGAGGCTGCATATGAGGCATACCTCGAAGAAGCGAGGAAAACGGTTCGCGAAGGCGAGTCGCTCGGCCTGAAGGGCCCCGCCGTCCTCGACTACTACTACCTGGCGCAGCGCTTAGCGAATCGATCCGGCTTGACGACGAGAAACGAGCGCTGGTCCGCATGCTCCACGCCCGCCTTCATCCGCGCTTGCTTCGACCTCTCGCCAAAAGAGCGCCTTAAGAGCCGGATGCATCGCCTCGTCGTGAGCGAGCTTCTCCCCGAATGGGCCGACGCTCCCTACTTCGAGCGCTCCGAAAACGCGCCCGAGACCAAGCGCACGCGAATCTGGGACAAGCCCGGGCACCGGGAAGAGCTGGGAGAGATGGTTATGAGCGATGAGAGCTGGCACGATCTCTTCGACGTCGAAGCGGTGAGGGCCGCGTGGTCTGAAGCCCTCCGCGGCGACGCTCACCCGCACTGGGAGACCGTGTTCACCAGAGTCGCGTGGCGCTCTAGCTTCGAAGGACACCTCAGGGCGCTGGACCGAGCCGCCGGCAGCTAGCGCCCTCGCAATCGCGCACCGAGCGCGCAAGCCGATCCAAGCGGCTTGAAACTCCTGGCTGAGCGTTGGTCAGGTTGTTGAGCTGAAGCGGGTCGCGCTCGAGGTCGTAGAGCTCGGACTCCCCGGAAGGCCGGCATTCCTCGCCCACGCGGGCGACGGTCTCGTGCTGGACGTAAGCCCATGGCCCGTCGCGAACACCGAAGTACTCGCAGACCCGGTCGTAGGGCTCGTTGTTCTCTGAGAGTGATAACTCGATCCCCCGGGGGCGCCCGGACCAGTTCACTGCGTCGCCCCGGCCATCCATGAGCGGAACGAGCGACAGGCCGTCCTGCGGTCTGCACTCCTCGTCAGTGCTACAGGGCTCGGCGCCGGCCAGCTCGAGGAAGGTCGGAGCCAGGTCGATGCTCGCGACGGGCGCGGTGACACGAGCGGGTGCGGCCTCCGCACCAGCGTTCGGCATCGAGATCTGAAGCGGAACCTCGTACGCCTCGCGGTACGGGAAGTGCTTCTCGCCCGGGATCCCGTGCTCGCCGAAGTAGAGGCCGTTGTCGGAGCTGAGAACGAGCACGGTCTCTTCGAGAAGCTGGCGCTCCTTCAACGTGGCGACGATCTCCTGGAAGCCCCGATCAACGGCGCGCAGGGACTCGAGCGCACAGGCGTAGCGCGTGTCCGCGGCTCGAAAATCCTTGGCTGACGCCTCCGGCAACCGCCGGATGAAGCTCGGCTTGTCGGAGCGATCCGGTTCGAACAGCGAGGCAGAGCGGGGAACCTCCGCTCCGCGAAAGCTTCCGACGTCGGCCGGATCGGGCTCGGCTGAGCCCCGGCAGCGCCCGGCTTGCCCTCCCGCGAAATGCGGCGCGAACTGATCCAACTCGAGGTAGAACGTCTCGCCGCCCTCGGCGTACTCGTCGATCAGCTGCGTCGCCTTCGTGTTCAGGACCCGCGTCAGATAGTCCTCGTCGGCCCGTCCGAAGGAGGCAATTCGGCCGTTATCGGAGATCTCGTAGTCGAAGTAGCGCTGCGGCTCGAGCTGCGTGAACCAGTCATCCCAGCCCGGGGTGGGCTCGGCTGGATCGTCGAGCGCGTTCTCGTAGTTGTTCAGGAACTTGCCGACGTGAGCTGTCCTGTAGCCGGCGCGCTGGAGCCAGACCGGGAGGACGTTCTCCGGATCGTCGATGGCGCCGTAGGAGTTGGCGAGCACGCCGGTGTTGTGGCCGTACTGACCCGTGATGATCGAGGCCCGGGCGGGACAGCACAGGGGTGATGTGACGAGGAAATCCTCGAATGTCGTCCCGTTCCGGCGCATGTAGCGCCACGTGAACGGCATCGTTTCCTGGGTGTATTGAGCCTTCGTTGCGTCGTCCAGGAGGACGAAGACGATGTTTGGCGCGCTCTTCTTCGGGCGAGGCCGATCGTCCACGTTGCCCTCTTCGGGATCGTCGCCACCACCGCATGCAGAGAGGCTCAGAGCCAGGGCTGCGAGCAGGGCTGTCAGGCGCCGGAGCATCGGCCGGACGCTACCGGCCAGAAGGAACCGGTCCGCGCCACCAGTCGTCATATCCTGCCGACATGGCCGATGACCAACCCATCGAGGTCGACGCCGGCGAGCATCGCTTCATCGCCCCGATCACGGGCCCCGACGATGAGCGGATCTTCACCGACTCCGGGCATCGAGATCGACAAGCTCTACGACCCAGAGCGACGTGGCCGAAGGGCTGGAGGAGCGCCTCGGCGAGCCCGGCGAGTACCCGTTCACGCGCGGCATCCACGACGGCATGTACCGCGACCGCCTCTGGACGATGCGCCAGTACGCCGGCTTCTCGAGCCCCGAGGACACGAACGGCCGCTACCGCTACCTGCTCGAGCACGGCTCGACCGGCCTCTCGATGGCCTTCGACCTGCCGACCCAGCTCGGCCGCGACTCCGACGACCCGCTCTGCGAGGGCGAGGTCGGGCGCACCGGGGTCCCCATCGACACGATCGAGGACATGCGGATCTGCTTCGACCAGATCCCGCTCGACCAGGTCTCGACCTCGATGACGATCAACGCGCCGGCGTCGGTGCTGCTCCTTCTCTACGAACTGGTCGGCGAGGAGCAGGGCGTCGATTCGAAGGAGCTTCGCGGCACCGTCCAGAACGACGTCTTGAAGGAGTACGTCGCGCGCGGCAACTTCATCTACCCGCCCGAGGCGACGATGCGCCTGACGACCGACATCTTCGAGTACTGCTCAGAGCGCGTCCCGAAGTGGAACACGATCTCGATCTCCGGCTACCACATCCGCGAGAAGGGCTGCTCGGCGGTCCAGGAGGTGGGCTTCACGCTCGCGAACGCGATCGCCTACACGCGAGGCGGCGCTCGACCGCGGCCTCGAGATCGACGACTTCGCCGGCCGCCTCGCCTTCTTCTTCAACTGCCACAACAACGTCTTCCAGGAGGTCGCGAAGTTCCGCGCGGCGCGGCGGATGTGGGCGAAGCTCATGCGCGAGCGGTTCGGCGCCTCGAAGGAGCGCTCGCAGATGATCCGCTTCCACACGCAGACCGGCGGCGTCACGCTTCAGGCCCAGCAGCCCGAGGTGAACATCATCCGCGTCGCGCTCCAGGGCTTCGCCGCCGTGTCGCGGCGGCACTCAGTCGCTTCACACCAACGGCTTCGACGAGGCGCTCGCGCTCCCGACCGAGCGCTCGGCCCGCATCGCGCTTCGCACCCAGCAGGTGATCGCGCACGAGTCGGGCGCCGCCGACACCGTCGATCCCTTCGCCGGCTCCTACTTCGTCGAGTCGCTCACCGACGAGATCGAGAAGCGCGCCTACGAGCTGATGGACGAGGTCGAAGGCGATGGGCGGCTCGGTCCGCGCGCTCGAGTTCATGCAGAAGGAGATCGAGGAGTCAGCGGCGTCCTACCACGAGCGCTACCGCTCGGGCCAGGACATCGTCGTCGGCGTCAACAAGTACGTGACCGACACGGTCGACGACGTGGACATCCTGAAGGTCGACCCCGAGGCCGAGAAGCGCCAGCTCGAGCGCCTTCAAGAAGTTCAAGGAGAACCGCGACCAGGCCGGCGTCGACGCGAAGCTTCAAGCGCTCCGCGAGGTCGCCGAAGGCGAGGGCAACCTCCTCCACCCCATCCGCGAGGCGCTCGCCGCCGACGCGTCGATCGGCGAGGTCTGCGGCGCGATGCGCGAAGTCTTCGGCGAGTACAAGGGCGGCACGTTCTTCTAGGGCGCGTGCCGACCGTCACGGAGAACGGTCTGTTTCAGCGCGAAGGATTGTGGCCGCTGCGCGCGAAAGCTCGCCGGATGGAGATCAAGGCAAAGCGCACGTTGGTCAAGTCCGCGCCCGAGCTGTGGGAGCTGACCGACGATTTGGAGCGGTTGGAGGCGTGGATGGGCGGATTCGTCGGCTCTCGAGCTCCTGTTGCGGTCGAAGTCACTCGGCGTGTGCCCGAACGTTTCCTGGCATGGCGAATCGCGCCCCCCGCCGATGGCGCGCGCATCGGCGTCACGCTCACCGAGAGCGGCTTCGGGACCGCGGTCGAGATCACCGCTCAGGCAGAGGGCTCCAGCCCTGGCGGCACCAGGTCGCTTGAATGGCTCCTCGATGACCTCGGATCCCCCGATCGACGACCATTCAGCGCCGGGTGAGGTGGCGCCGGGCGACCCGGCGCTCACCGAACTCGTCCTTAAACGTGGCGAACCTCTGATCGACGGTCTCGAGTCGGAGCTGCCCGGCTCCCGAGAGCGAGCCGATTCGGCGGGGTCTTACGCGTTCGCCGCCTGCGTTGGACTCGGCTTCAGCCGAAACGAGGCGGAGCTCTGCCGCCAGGGCGCCCGCCTTGCCGACATCGGGAAGATCTACGGCAACTCTCACGCGCATCAGGAGGCTGGCGCGCGACTCGCCCTCGGCGCGGGCATTCCCGAGGTGGTTTGCGAGTGGATCCGAACGGGCGCGGAGCGCTACGACGGCTCCGGGCCCAACGGCCTTGCGGGCGAGCGCATTCCCTTTCTCTCACGGATCATCAGGACCGCCAAGCGGTGCGATGAGCTGTTGGTCGCAGGCGCCGAGCCAAGCGCGTTGCGTGAGCTCGCGGGCTCAGAGCTCGATCCGGCGGCCGTGGATTCGCTCGCCTCGATACTCGAACGCGCGGGCTCATAGCGCGGATCTGGAGCAACGAGCGAGCAGCCCCCCGATTGACTGGCGTTCGCGGTCGATGTAGCATCGGTCACAATCAACCGCAACGGGGGTAGCGAGATGGAGAGTCCACGGATGCGCCGGCCGTCACCGGCGATGGTGGTGGCGATGACCGCGTTGTTCGTCGCGATCGGGGGCACGGCGCTGGCGCTGCCAGGTCAGAACAAGGTGAACTCCGGCGACGTCAAGAACGAGACGCTGCTCAGCGAGGATCTTAAGGACGACCAGGCCGTGGCAAGCGACGACATCATCGACGAGACCCTTCGCAGCGACGACATCGGCTCTGGCGCGGTACGGGCAGATGAGATCGCGGGCAATTCCGTGGGCACCTCAGAGATCACTCATGTCGAAACGGAGGACCTTCAAACCGAGGCCGTGAAGAGCGCGAAAATCGCCCCCAACGCGGTCGGGGGTGGCGATCTCGCGAACATCACCCAGGTCGTTGATCCGACCCCGTTCAACTTCGGCGACCAGGACGAGGGCAACGGCGACTACCTCTACGGCAGCTCCACGGCGACCTGCCCATCGGGCTCAGACGTCATCGGCGGTGGTGGCCGCTGGGCCACGCTGGCATTCGGAGGTGTGGGCGAAGACGAGCTCCAGGCAATCACCGAGTCCACCAGAAGCGGCAACGGCTGGATCGTCTGGGGCGTCACGGACGTCGATAACGACGATCTCGAGGCCGTCGCCTACTGCCTCGGACCGGGTACTTGATGGCGCCATAGACTCCGCGCCGCGTGCGCCAGAGCTATCCCCAGACCCACGAAGAGAAGCTCAACTACCTACGCGAGCTTCGCGAGCAGGCGATCCACTCGGCATCCGAGGCTGCCGTCGAAAAGCAACACGCCAAGGGCAAGCTGACCGCCCGCGAGCGCATCGAGAAGCTGCTGGACCCTGGCTCGTTCGAGGAGCTCGACACCTTCGTCCGACACCGGACCCACGACTTCGAGATGGACAAAAACCGGCCTTGGGGCGACGCCGTCGTAACGGGCTACGGCACCGTCGACGGGCGGCCCATCTTTGTTTTCTCACAGGACTTCACGGTGTTCGGAGGCTCGCTGGGCGAGGTGATGGCCGAGAAGATGGTGAAGGTGATGGATCTCGCCGCGAAGGTCGGCGCCCCCGTCGTCGGCCTGAACGACTCGGGCGGAGCTCGGATCCAAGAGGGCGTCGTCTCTCTGGGCGCCTACGGCGACGTCTTCGTCCGCAACGTCCAATGCTCCGGCGTGATCCCGCAGATCAGCGTGATCATGGGCCCGTGTGCCGGCGGTGCCGTCTACTCGCCGGCCATGACCGACTTCATCTTCATGGTGAAGGAGACCTCGCACATGTTCATCACGGGCCCCGAGGTGATCAAGACGGTGACGGGCGAGGAGGTCGAGTTCGAGGCACTGGGCGGCGCCATGTCCCACAACTCGCGCTCGGGCGTCGCACACTTCGCGTCTGAGGATGAGGAGGCCTGCCTCGAGGACGTCCGCTACCTGATCGGCTTCTTACCCCAGAACAACCTGGAAGCGCCGCCACGGGTCGAGCCCTACGACGACCCCGATCGAGAGGACCCCGAGCTCGACACGCTCGTCCCGGACGACCCGTCGAAGCCATACGACATGCGCGACGTGATCGGTCGCATCGTCGACGACGGGGAGTTCTTCGAGGTGCACGAGCACTGGGCGCAGAACATCGTCTGCGGCTTCGCCCGCCTCGACGGGTATTCCGTCGGTGTCGTGGGCAACCAGCCAAAGCATCTGGCGGGCGTACTCGACATCGATTCTTCCTGCAAAGGCGCCAGATTCGTGAGGACCTGCGACGCGTTCAACATCCCGCTCCTCACGTTCACAGACGTGCCGGGCTTCCTGCCTGGAACTTCGCAGGAGTGGGGCGGCATCATCCGCCACGGCGCCAAGCTCCTCTACGCGTTCACCGAGGCCACGGTGCCGAAGCTGACCGTCGTCACCCGCAAGGCCTATGGAGGCGCTTACGACGTCATGAACTCGAAGCACATGCTCGCCGACTTCAACTACGCCTGGCCGACTTCGGAGGTCGCCGTCATGGGCCCTGAAGGTGCGGTCAACATCATCTACCGCCGCGACATCGCCGAGTCGCCAACCCCCGACGAGCGCCGCGCGCGCCTCATGAACGACTACAAGGCGCGGTTCGCGAATCCCTACGCGGCGGCCGAGCGCGGCTATCTCGACGACGTGATCGAGCCGCGCCAGACCCGCCCGCGGCTGATCCGCGCGCTTCGGACCCTGCAGACGAAGCGCGTCGAACAGCCGAAGCGCAAGCACGGGAACATCCCGCTCTAGGGCTTGAGCACCTTCCAGGTCGCTGTGCTCGGTGTCGGGTCCTCGTTGCCGGCCGCGTCGACGGCCGCAACCGACACCTTGTGGCGGCCGGGCTTCAGGCGCTTCAGGCGCAGGGACGAGGAGCAGTCGCGTTCCGGCTTGTTATCGACCTTGCAGCGGAAGGTCGAGTCCGGCTCGCTCGAGCTGAACTTCAGCTTCGCCTTACTGCTTTCGGTCTTCGCCTTCGGCTTCTTCGTGATCGTCGTCTCTGGGGGGATCAGGTCGTACTCGTGGGCGCCGATGTCCGGGGCGGGGCCCTGGAACCTGGGCATGCCGTCGAGATCGAGGGCTGCGACGCCTTGATCGTCATCGCCCCCGTTGATCGTCGGCGAGCCGAGCACCTGGTGAAAGTCGCCGGCAGCGGGGCTGAAGAGCGCGGGCTCGGCCATCTGGTTGCCCGCCGTTTCCGGCGGCGTGATCGTCGTGGTGCCATCGCCATCCTCGGAGGTGGTCGAGTAGTTCGAGTCGGTCGCATTCAGCGTCGCCGTCCCGGTGGCCGATGCATAAGCGGTCACGTCGGTCGCGCCGGTCGCGATCGTGTTCTTGATATTCAGGGTGTGGGCGCCGTTGTCCGAGCTGACGGCGATCGCACTGTCCTGGGCCGAGTAGGCGGTGACGTTGCGAACGCTGTTGGAGGCGGTGCCACCGCTGAGCGAGAACAGCAGCCCGATGCCTCCCTGGTTACTCGCGGCGCAGACCGAGTCGTTCATCTTGGCTTCAAAGGTCAGCTGGCAGGCGACGCTGAAAAGGCCGCCGTTGTGTACGACGTTGATCCGGTTGGCCTCCACACGGGCCAGCAGCAACGAGTTGGTGCTGCTGGAGCTGATGTCGAGATCGAGGAGCTGGGAGGGCGGCGTCGGCAGGTCAGGGCCGCCCGCAAATTCGACGAGGGCGTTCAGCCCGGGCGCAGCGCCCGTGATCAGCGGGCGCTGCCCGGCGCCCTGTCCTCGCACGGTGATGCTGTCGTTGATCAAGAGGTTGTTTGCGCCGAGGTCGTAGGTGCCGGGCAGGACGATGACCTCGTCGCCGTTGGCGACCGACGCATCCTCGACGGCGGGCTCAAGGGCGCAGGGATCCTCGTTCGGGCACGGTGTGGGGCCAGAGGGCGGGCCGTTGCCTCCGACCTCCGCGTAGCGCGTGGCCCCCGCCGCTTGGGAGGCCGCGCCGGTGAGACCTGCGATCACGCATGCGAACAGAGCGACGAGCCTGGCGAATCGGGTCACCGGTTCCTCCCTGGATAGATTGATCACAAGCTACACCCAGAGCGAGCGTCACATCGCTCAGGTAAGTGGACCAACGGCGCGGCCCGCGCCGAGCGGTGGTACCTTCGGACGTGGGCATGGAGGAGGCGAGCACGCCAAGAGCGCGTCCGCGAGCCCGCTTGGCAGTGGTCGGGGCGCTTGCCACCGCGGGACTCGCAACTTTGGGTGCTGGCAGCGCTCCCGGAGGGACTCCCGCTGCGGACACGCTTGGCAAGACGACGCTCGAGCAGACGATCGTCCCCGACGACTCGGCCGATTTCAACCGCCTCGAGCTCGGCCCGGGCGAGGCTGGCTACGTGGTGCGCGAAGAGGGCATCGGAGTCGCGCAAGCCGGCCGGGACACGCGGCGAGAGTCGCTGCTCTACTTCGGCCAGCTCTCGGACTTCCAGCTTGCCGACGAGGAGTCCCCTGCTCGCGTCGAGGTGATCGACACGGGGCCGTTCGCGTCCGCTTTCAGGACCAACGAGGGACTTCTCGCGCACCAGGCCGACGCGATGATCCGGCAGCTGAACGCGTTTGCTCCCGCGAGCCCACTGGCGGCCGGCGACGGCTCAAACCGCGCCATGGACTTCACCATCAACACCGGCGACGCCGCTGACAGCCAGCAGCAAAACGAGACGGAATGGGTCAGGACCCTCGCCGAGGGAGGCTCGCTCACGCCCGGAAGCGGCGTCGATCCGGCTACCTCGACAGACCCGATCTGCCAGGGCCTCGACGGGTCCGGCCAGATCCCCGACGCTGATGCGCCGCAGAACTACACGGGCGTCCAGGACTACGACGACTACAACGAGGGCGCGGCTCAGTACTACGACCCCGACATGCCGCTCGGCCCATTCTCCGATTGGCCCACGTACCCGAACCTGATGAACGAGGCGCAGGCCGAGTTCACCGCGGCGGGCCTCGACGTGCCTCACTATCTGACCTTTGGCAACCACGACGCGCTCGTCCAGGGCAACGCCTGGGCCAACGCGTCGTACGAGCGGGTCGCGACCGGCTGCGTCAAGCCGCTCGCCCCCTTCGTCACAGACCCCGAGAGCTTCGGAGACTCTTTCGAAGACCTCGCCGGCTTTGACCTGGCGACGATCCAGAGCACGATGATGTCGGACCCGACCAAGCTCGCCCCGGTGCCTCCCGATCCCGCACGCCGATTTGTCTCGAAGCAGGAGTACAAGGACATCTTCAGGGCGGGAAGCCAGACGGACGACCACGGCTTCGCATTCATCGATCCGGTGGAAGAGATGGAGTCAGCGGGCGCGGCGGGCTATTACGCCTGGAGCCCGCAGCCGGGGACCCGCTTCATCTCCGTCGACACCGTCTCGGAGGCAGGTGTGATCGGCCCCTCCTCAGACGGTAACGTCGACGATCCACAGTTCCGGTGGCTGACGGAGGAACTCGAGCTCGCCGAGGCCGCTGACGAGCTCGTCGTGCTGTTCTCCCACCATGCGATCCCCAGCCTGACTGCGGACGTGGAGGACGAGATGGCGCCTCAATGTGAGGGACCGCCCGACTCGCACGGCCACGACACCAACCCGGGTTGCGACCCCGATCCACGGCCCTCGTCTCCGATCCACCTGGGCGACGACTTGACGGAGCTTCTCCACGCGCACCCCAACGTGATCGCGTGGATCGCGGGCCACTCGCATCAGAACACCGTCGACCCCTATCCCAACCCGTCCGGCACAGGCGGGTTCTGGTCGATCCGGGTCGCGGCGGAGGCCGACTGGCCGCAGCAGAGCCGCCTGCTCGAGATCTTCGATAACGACGACGGGACCATCTCGATCTTCGGGACCATCCTGGACCATGCTTCTCCGTCGACGGCCGCCCCGGACGAAACCGACGCTTCGACGCTGAACGCCCTCGGGCTGGCCTCGGTCGGCCGCACGATCGGCTACAACGACCCGCAGTACGGCGGCGAGTCGTGCAACCCCTCGTGCGAGGGAGACGAGGACGACCGAAACGTGGAGCTTCTGATCGCCGACCCACGCGAGGAAGATGGCGGCGGACGCTGCGAGCTGGTGATCGAGGGCACTCCTGCAGGCGACACCATCGACGGAACCGCTGCCAGCGAGAGAATCAGCGGGCGTGCGGGCAACGACGATCTCAACGGCCGCGGCGGCGACGACTGCATCCGAGGCTCAAGAGGAGCCGACCGCCTCAACGGCGGCGCAGACGACGACCGGGTTGTCGGAGGCCGCGGCCCCGACCGCCTGCTCGATTCAGGCGGCGAGGACGTGCTGGTTGGCCACGGGCGCAGCGACCGTATCGACGCCAGGGACGGCGAGGCGGACGTGATCCGATGCGGCAGCGGCCGCCGAGACCGCGCGAAAGGCGACGCGCTCGACACCTTCCGCAACTGCGAGCGCATCAAGCGCTCAAACTAAGCCCCCCACCGACACCACCAGCGCCAAACGTCCCACGCTGCACGCTATAGGGGGTACTGCGGGACGTTTGGGTCTCAACTGAGGACGGCGAGGGCGATGCCGAGGTCCTGGATGGCCAGGCCAGTCGAATCGAAGAGCGTTACCTCTTCGTCGGAGGTGCGGCCAGGCCGCTCGCCCGCCAGGACAGCGCCGAGCTCCGTCACGCTTTCGCGCTCGACGAGGTGAGCGCTGACGCCGCCCGAGAGCTCGCCACCCGCCGACGCCTGTTCCCACTCGTCACAAAAGAGCCGGCACCGCTCGACCGCAGCGAGCTCCATTTCGGCCTTGTGGTGGGCATCGGCCCCCAGGACCGCGAGATGCTGGCCCGGCCTGAGATCTGATTCGAGGATCACGGGTTCGTCGCCGGGAGTGACTGTTGCGACCACGTCTTGGGAGGCCGCCTCGGCGCGCGCTCCCGTTCGCCAGCCCAACTCGCTCGCGAGCGCTTCGGCCACCTCGGCGCGTGGATCCGCACAAACGCCGTCCGCGTACCCAGCCGCCACGAGGCACCGCGCAGCCCAGGCGCCATTCACCCCGCAGCCGATCAGCCCTGCCGTGCGGGAGCCCTTACGGGCGAGCGCCTGCGCCGAGACCGCTGCTGCCGCCCCGGTGCGTAGCGAAGTCACCGCGGCGCAGTCGATGATCGCGGTGAGCTCGCCCGTCTCGGAGCTCGAGACGAGGAGCGCACCCGTGACAACGGGCAATCCGCGCGCGGGGTTGTCCGGAAACGAGGTGACCCACTTGAGGATCGCGAGTCCCTCGCCGCGCGCGGGCATCGCGCGGAAGTCGCCGTGCGGCGGCGCATCCACGTAGGTCTTGGCGGGCATCACCCATTCGCCGGCGTGGTGGCGAAGGAACGCCGTCCGCGTCCGTTCGACCGCATCGGCGGGCGAGACCGCGGCGTACACCGCTGCGGCGTCGATCATGCGAGGCCCTGACACAGCTGGAAGGCTAGAGTCCCGGCCGCATGGGACAGGAGGGCATCCGTATCGCCAGCAAAGTGGCGGAGGGGTCAGACCCCCCGCCACCGTCGCGCGAGACCCACGCCATTGAAGTAGGGGGGTCAGACCCCAACGAGACGGCGGCGATCGTGGCCGCAGTCGAGCAGTTCCTCGCCGATACAACTCGACCCTCCGCGGACGACGGACCGACCGTGAGCCCGTGGGCGCGCGCCGCACTCAGGGAGGGCATCGACGCCCGCCAGCTTTGGGGCGACGCGCCAGGCCACGCTCCGCCGCCGCGCTAACCCGCGTATGGTCCGCGTATGAGAGTTCTCCGGTGCCAGGTTCTGAAACCTGGCGCCGGTCAGACATCGAGGAGGAGAACCAGATGGCGGTAGTGAAGATCATCGAGTTGGTCGGAAGCTCCAAGGAGTCGACCGACGACGCGGCGAAACAGGCTTTGGCCGAGGCGTCTTCATCGCTTCGGAACATCCGCGCCGTCGACATCGTCTCGACCGGGATCCGCGGTGAGAACCTCGACGAGTACCGCGCCCACGTCCGCGTCGCGTTCATCGTCGACAAAGCAGAGGTCGACTGAGCTCAAGACCCTGCGTCGCAAAGCGGAGGAACACATAGACAGACCGGCAGCGCAATAATCGAAGCGTGAGCGTCGCGCCGTGGGAAGAAGCGAAGTCCGCGCCTCCTTGGCGGGCCCTCGGCGACGTGCCCGAAGGAGTCGGCGTCCTCGACCTGAAAGGGCACGCAGATGACCGCGGCGTGTTCACCGAGATCTTCCGGCAATCCTGGGAGATCGGCGCTGAGCCGGTGCAATGGAACGTCGTCCGGAGCGAGGCGTGGGTCCTGCGCGGAATTCACGTCCATCCCGTGCACGACGATCTCCTGACTGTCGCCGCCGGGCGGGCTGTGATCGGGCTCAGAGACCTGCGACGCCGCTCACCCACTCTCGGAGCAACCACGACCATCGAGCTCGCCGAGGAGAGCCCGGGGCTGATTCGCATCCCGCACGGGGTTGCTCACGGGTTTTTATTCCTAGAACCGTCCCTTCACGTCTATGCCGTGAGCCACGCGTGGGACCCCGAAGACGAGCGACTCTGTCGCTGGGACGATCCTGACCTCGGCATCGAGTGGCCGGTCGCTCAGGAGCCAAAGCTCTCGGAGCGCGACGCCTCAGCGCCCGGCCTGCGGGACATGATCGAGTCGATCCCGGCCACTCCTATCGAGCTCAGCGCCGAGTCAGCCGCGAGCCTGCCGTCGGGCCCTTCGCCTTCGCATCTTTAGCTTCTGCTCCTGGGCGAGCATTCCCGCCTCCATCGCGACGCGCTGCCAAGACTCCGCGATTTCCCGCTCGATGGCCGCGAGCCCGGAGGCGTCGCGCGTACGGGAGAACCACCGCCGGAGCTCCGCCACCCGCTCGTCCCCGGTCATCCTTCGCCTCTCCTTCCTGGCGGGAAACCACAGTGCCGAGGGGCGAGCGCAGCTCTCGGCGCTCATCTGCGGATCGCTCAAGAAGCCGTTGATGAAGTACAGGTCCGTCGGGATGTCCTCCGGAGCGGGGCACCACCCGACCGACCTGCGGCGGTACGCCGCGAGCGTGTGAGCGATGCCAGAGAGAGCCAACCGGTTCTTACCCGCCAGCGAGAGCTTGCGTGCGCGCTCCAGCGACAGGTCATGGGCGAGGGGGTCCAGCGTCTGGTCGGGATGGACCTTCGCCACGGTGGCGCCGACGAAGTCGCTTCGCTCGAGTCTCGGAATCAGCTCCTCGACATGCCACGGAAGCCAGATGTCGTCGTCTGAGAGGTAGAAGATGAACTCGCCACTCGCTTGGTCCAGCGCGCGATGGCGGTGAGCTTCGCCGTGGCGCGGCCCCTTTGGATTGTCGTAAAAGCGAACGCGAGAGTCCTGACGCGCCAGCCTTTGTGCGACCTCACGACCATCGTCGGCGATGCCGTCGCCGACGATGAGAACCTCGAGGTCGTCGTGGCTCTGAGCGAGCGCGCTCGCAACGGAGACCTCGAGCGTGGGTCCGTTCGAATGGGACGGGATCAATACCGAAGCGCGCACAATCAGTGACCTAGTCCTCGGGGCTCGCGGCCTCGAGTCCCGCCAGCTCCCGCAAGCGCCCAACCGCGCCTACGACTGCCGCTCCCTCGGAAACGCTCGAGCGCGGCGGGGGCCCGCCGCCGAGGTGCTCGACAAAGGCCTGGAGCTCACGCAGGAGAGGCAGCTCGTCCCCGATTCGCCGTGCTTCGATCTCGCCTCCGATATCGCTGGAGACAGCGATCTCCGTCGCCTCGGGTGCTAGTAGCCAGGCCGCACCACCCTCGCAAATCAGGCTGAGCTCCCGGCGTCGCTCGGCATGCGCGCTCGACACCTCGATCGTTACCCAGGGTCCGTGGCCCAGCTGACCCCGAAGACCATGCACGACGCCATCGATGACCTCGGCGACGGCGCTGACCGGCTCTGGAAGGGCGCCCAGCACCTCGATCGCGATGGCAAGGTCGTGCGGGGCCAGGTGCCAGATGGAGTCGCTGGTCGGATGGGCCGAGCCAAAGCCGAGCCGAGCGGCGCGCAGGCCGACCACGGCCCCTAGCTCGCCCGAACGAGCGATGTCGCGCAACGCCTCGACACCCGGGTGGTATCGCCACTTGTCCATGACGAAGACTCGGTCGGGGGCCTCTCTGGCCAGCCGCGCCGCGCTTGTGGGGTTCACCGTCAGCGGCTTCTCGCAGAAAACGGGCACACCGAGGCTCAGAGCCTCGTGTACGTGCGTGGCGTGCTGTGGCTCCGGCGTGGCGATCACCACCCCCTCGACCTGATCGAGGTCGGCGAGCTCAGGCGCGACCTCGCTCGCGCCACCTTCACGGGCCCGCCCGATGGAGGCTTCGGAGCGAGCGACGACAGGCACGTCACAACCCAGCGAGCGAAGGTCTCTGAGAATATGGCGGCCCCAGTTGCCACATCCCATCAGGGCGACGCGCGGAGTCACGGGCGCGAGCGTATCGGGGCCCCGTGCCTGAGGGAGCCGCCCTTCCGAGGGACGAGAGAAGCGACCTGGGTGAAAAACCTGAATCCCGATTGGGATTTATGTAATATGCCTTGGAATGGAGCCCACGGCCGCACCCGTACGCCCCAAGGACAAGGCGACCCCTGACCAGCTCGACCAGGAGCACTCCAAGAAGCAGGAGGGCAAGGGACGCTTGGGATCGCTCGAAAACCCTGAGGTCTACGACGACGTCCCGGGACACCTGATCCCGATCATCGAAGGGGAGTTCGACGACTTCGATACCGAGGCGGGCAAGTTCTTGGAAGGCCAGACGCCCGAGGACACTTTCATCGGCTTCCGGTTGAAGCAAGGCGTTTACGGTCAGCGCCAACCGAACGTGCAGATGTGCCGGATCAAGCTGCCGATGGGCGGCGTCACCCCCGAACAGATGGACAAGCTCGCCGAAGTGGTCGAGCGCTGGGCGCCGCTCCGAAAGGGCCACATCACGACCCGGCAGAACATCCAGATCCATCACATCCCGCTGGACGACATGGCCGAGCTGATCCGCGAGATCTCCTCGGTCGGCCTATCCTCCCGCGAGGGCTGCGGCAACACCATCCGCAACGTCACCGGTGACCCGTTCGCCGGAGTGAACCCGGACGAGCTCTTCGACATCACGCCCTACGCCGGCGCCTACGTGCGCTACTTCGTTCGCCACCCGACTACTCAGCTGATGCCGCGAAAGATCAAGACCGCTTTCACGGCGACCGATGAGGACGTCGCGATCACCGGTATCCACGACATCGGCTTCATCCCGCGCGAGCGCGACGGGGTGCGCGGCGTTGAGATCCGGGTTGGCGGCGGCACGTCGATCATGCCGCGGATCGCCCCCACCCTCTACGACTTCGTCGAGCTCGACAATGGCGACTACCTGAAGGTCACCGAGGCCGTCCTTCGCATCTTCGACCGTCAGAACTGGCTGCGGGTCAACCGCGCGCGCGCCCGGATCAAGGTCCTCGTCGACAAGATCGGCATGGACGCCTTCCGCGAGCTGGTCGACTCAGAGCTCGAAGGGGACTGGGTCGCCGAGCGCGACTTCGAGATCGAGCGCCTCCTGCCCACCGACATGTACGACGAGGAGTCGAAGGCGTTACCCGCGCCTCGGAGCTACGCGTCGCCGAACGGAGACTCATCGGAGTTCGAGAGCTTCCGGGAATCGAACGTGGCCTTGCAGCGCCAAGCGGGCTTTTCGACCGTCGTCGTCAAGGTGACCCGCGGCGACCTCGACCCCGAGCAGTTCCGCGGCCTGGCGCAGATCATGCGTGACTTCTCGGGCGGCTCCGCGCGCTCGACCGTGCAGCAGAACCTGGTCCTTCGCTGGGTCCGCGACGAGTCGGTCTACGACGTCTGGCGCCGCCTCTCGGACCTCGGCCTCGCTGAGTCGGGAGCCCGCGAGATCACCGACGTCGTGAGCTGCCCCGGTACCGACTCGTGCAAGCTCGGGATCACCAGCTCGATGGGCCTGAACGAGGCAATTCAAGAGCGCATCGAAGCGATGGGCATCACCGATCCGCTGATGAAGCGGATCCACATCAAGATGTCCGGCTGCCCGAACGGCTGCAGCCAGCACCACATCGCGAACATCGGCTTCTACGGCGCTTCGCTCAAAGTGGGCGGGAAGCCCGTACCGGCCTACATCCCGCACCTCGGAGGCAACTACGAGGGCGGCGAGGTCGTCTACGGCGCCCGGCTTAAGTCCCGGCTCCCCGCCAAGCGCGTGCCTGACGCCGTCGAGCGCTGGCTCCGTCTTTACGAGAGCGAGCGTGAAGAGGACGAGGCGTTCAACGACTTCGTCGACCGGCTGGGCGTTGCACGCTTCGAGGAGGAGATCAAGGAGCTGGCGATGCCGGCCGATTTCTCATTGGAGACGCTCGACCAATTCATCGACTGGAACCGCGCCGAGCCCTACAAGGTCGAGCGCGGTGAGGGCGAGTGCGCGATATGAGTGGTGCCGTGATCAGGCCCAGACCCCTGGATGAAGTGCCAGCCGCCCAGAACGGAAACGGCCATCGGCCGGTGCCGACAATCGGCGGCCGCCCGGTTGACCCCGAGCAGATCTCAGCCGAGGTCGAAGCGATGGGCGCCGAGGAGGCGATCGCGTGGGCGATCGAAACCTTCGGCTCGACGCTGAGCTTCGCCGTCTCGTTCCAAAAGACGACTTCGGTCATCGCCGACATCGCACACGGGATTAACCCGCATGCTCGCTTCCTCTACATCGACACCGAGCTCCTGTTCCCAGAGACCTACGAGACGCGCGACAGGCTCGCGGATCACTTCGGCATTGACTTCGAGCGCTTCGTCCAGGCCAACCCGCCAGGCCTCTCCGAGCGGTGGCGAGCTGGCGAGTGGGGGCCGGCCGACGAGTGCTGCGCGCCGCGCAAGGTCGCTACCATGCGCCGCGCCCTCGAGGGAGTCGATTGCTGGGTCTCAGGTGTCCGCAGAGTGGACTCTGCGACTCGCGCCGGCGCCCGGCGCTTCGGCTGGGACGTCCGCTTCGATCGCTGGAAGCTGAATCCCCTCGCCGACTGGGATGACAAGCAAGTCTGGACCTACATAAAGGAACGCCACGTGCCTTACAACCCACTTCACGACCAGGGCTATCCGTCGATCGGATGCATGCCCTGCACCTCAAAGCCCGGCGCGGACGACAACGCCCGAGCCGGCCGCTGGGCCGGGACCGACCGGACCGAGTGCGGAATCAATGGCTGAGCTTCAGCTCTCGAACCGACAAGCCTCCGACTTCGAGCTCATCGGCAATGGCGGCTTCAAGCCGCTCAAGGGCTTCATGGGCTCCGAGGACTGGAGATCCGTCTGCGAGGAAATGCGCCTCTGCTCCGGCGAGATCTGGTCGATCCCGATCACTCTCGCGACCGATCTCGAGTGCTCCGAGGGCGACGCGGTCGAGCTGACCGCGCCCAACGGCAAGAAGCTCGGGACGCTCACCGTCGAGGAGATCTTCGAAAAGGACACGGAGCTCGAGGCCGAGAAGGTCTATCTCACGACCGATAACGAGCACCCCGGCGTGGCCGCGATCCGCGAGGAGGGCAATCGCTGCCTCGCCGGCCCGATCGAGGTCGAGGCTCTGCCCGATCACGAGGACGCGTTCATGAAGCGCTATCAGACGACCGAGGAGTCGAAGAAGGCGTTCGCAGACCGCGGCTGGAAGCGCATCGTCGCATTCCAGACGCGAAACCCGATCCACCGAGCGCACGAGTACCTGACGAAGGCGGCGCTCGAAATCTGCGACGGGCTCTACATTCATCCCCTGATCGGCGAGACCAAGAAGGGCGACATCCCGGCGGACGTGCGGATGCGCTGCTACGAGGTCCTGATGGACAACTACTACCACCCGGACCACGTGATGCTTGGCGTGAACCCCGGCAAGATGCACTACGCCGGTCCGCGTGAGGCCGTCCTTCACGCGATCATTCGCCGCAACTACGGCTGCACCCACTTCATCGTCGGGCGCGACCACGCGGGCGTCGGCGACTACTACGGCACGTACGACGCGCAGCGGATCTTCGACGACATCGACACGGAAGAGCTGGGCATCACGCCGCTCTTCTTCGAGCACACGTTCTGGTGCAACGAGTGCGAGGGCATGGGTTCCGCGAAGACCTGCCCCCATCCGCAGGAGTCGCACCTTTTCCTCTCGGGGACGAAGGTGCGCGAGATGCTTGGCGAGGGCGAGAAGCCGCCCGAGGAGTTCTCCCGCGCAGAGGTTGCCCAGATCCTCATCGACGCTTACAAGGAGGAAGACGATGGCTGACGACGACAAGGGGTTTTGCCTTTGGTTCACGGGCCTCTCGGGCTCGGGCAAGACCACGATCACGAACCTGCTTGTCAAGGAGTTGATCTCCCGCGACTCGAAGCTCGAAGTACTCGACGGCGACGTGGTCCGCGAGAATCTCTCGAAGGGCCTTGGCTTCTCGAAAGAGGATCGCGATACGAACATCCGGCGGATCGCCTTCGTGGCGAACATGCTCTCGCGAAACGGAGTTCCGGTCATCACCGCCGCCATCTCCCCCTATCGGGCGATCCGCGACGAAGCCCGCCAGATGATGGACGACCGCTTCGTCGAGGTCTACGTGAAAGCTTCCGTCGAGGCGTGCGAGGAGCGCGACACCAAGGGGCTCTACGCCAAGGCGCGCTCCGGCGAGATCAAGGAGTTCACCGGCGTCTCGGATCCCTACGAGGAGCCCGAGTACGCCGAGGTCGTGGTCGAGACCGAGACCCAGACCCCCGAGGAGTCAGCAAAGCAAGTTCTCGACTATCTCGAAGAGCGCGGCTTCGTCTCGAAAAACTAACTGAGGCCTGCCTCGCCCGCCTTGATGCTCGCTTCGATCAGCCCGCGACCGGGTCCTCGCGGACGATCACGGTGTCGGCGACCGGAGTGATCTCGTCGGCTGACATTCCGGTGTTCTCGGCATGCTGCCGGATGGCTTCGGGACTAGATGCCTCATAGAGGCACACCGAGCCGAGCCTGCCGTCGTCTTCGTTGACGACGTAGCTCCGGATCCAGCGGATGTCATCGCTCATCTTCTCGCCCTCGGCGCTCGACTTGGCGGCGGCAGCTTCGAGCTCCGGCGCGTCTGCCCAGTTGCTGCGGCGGCGAATTGCGTACAGGTCCATTGCGGCTCCTTTGTTCCGTGCCCTGGTTGGGCTGTTCATTCGATGGAGCGTAAGTTAGGCGCGGACACCCTACACCGGCAAGGTTGCCGTAATTGCGATCAGCCCTTTGCCGTGTGGGCAAAGGGCGGATCGAAAGGTCCTACGCCCCTCCGAAACCGGGGGCGCGTTGGACGTTCGGCCTCGGAGGGTTTATGCTGCCTCGAGATGGCGGTTAGAAGGGGGCTTGCATTTCTCGCAGCAGCGGCAGGATTGTCGCTAGTCGCCGTGGCTCCCGCCCTCGGCGCAGCGCCTTCGCCGATCGGGGACGCGGGCATAAGCGCCGCGGCTCAAGGAAACACGCTCGAGGTGCCTGCGCTTGCACCCAGGCTCCGCGCTCCGGAGTGGATCGAAGACGGCGAGGACGCCGGGCCGACTCAGAACTGCGTGACCCAGGGCTTCGAGGAGCTCGGGCGAGCCTGGACCGGCTACTTCGGCGACATCGGGGTTTCGCCTCAGAAGAACAACGTTTACTACGTAAAGGCCGGCTGGGGCGTCTCCGGCAACCCGTGCGGCGGCGGCGCGGGCGTCCACGCCGAGCTCGTCCTCCCGGCCTACACGCAGCCCGCCATCTCGAATCAGAACCGCGTGCGCTGCTTCTATAAGAGCCCTAACCGTTCCAACCTCGAGGAGTTCAACCAGGACTGCCCGCAGAATCCCGGACAGGGTTTTTACGGCGGCTACAGCTTCGACCCGCCTGGAAACCAGGGACCGTGGCCGACCGCTCGCGGCGCCATCTTCGAGATCTTGGTACCCGTGAAGACGACGCAGCCCCTGAACGGAATCGAATCTGCCGACGGCTCTCCGTGTTACACGTGCCTCTACGCCGGTATTTGGATGATCGACGGCAACAACAGCCCGTGGGTCTGGCCGCGCCAGGGAGTCCAGGTGCTGGGCTCCGGCTCGACCTCCAGCCCGATCGTCACGTACCCCGGCCCGCCGGTCGAGGCGGTCTTCTACGACCCGAGTTTTCAGCACATCCAAGCCCAGTTCAACGGGAACGTTTTCAACTCTGCGCCGTCGGGCGAGGCCTTCTTCCAGTTCGGAGACCGGGCCGGGAATTACGACTTCGAAGGTCCCCACGATGCGATTCCCGGAGCCGGGGACTGGCTCGTCACAAGAGATTTCGGCCTGCCGGCGGGCGAGACCGTCCACTGGCGCTTCTGTTACAAGCCGACAGGTGGATCGCAAACGTGCGGCGCGGACCAGGTCTACGCTGCGCCACCGCAGACCGGCATCCAGGAGATCGAGGTGAAGAAGAAGACCGCTACGGCCTACTTCGGGTCCCCGACTGTTACCAACATGACGACCACCTTCGAGTGCAAGCTCGACAAGGGTGGCTACAAGGCCTGCTCCTCGGAGCAGAAGTTCAAGAAACTGAAGAAGGGCAACCACACGCTCTCGATCCGCGCGGTCGACCAGGACGGCCACAAGGACGCCACCCCGGCCAAGCAGAGCTTCAAGGTCTGACGAGGGCGAGAGAAGATCTCTCGCACCTACCGTTTCGCGATGGCAGCGTGCGCGCCGATCGTTCGCTGGTGGGGGCGCCTCGAGGTCCAGGGTGCTGAGCACCTGCCACTTTCCGGACCGCTCCTCATCGTCGGCAACCACGACTCGCAATGGGACCCGGTCGCGATCGGGATCGCCGGGCGGAAGCGGCGCCAGATCCGGGCGCTCGCGAAGGCGAGCCTCTGGGAAATCCCAGGGCTCGCGCCGATCTTGCGCGGTATGGGCCAGATTCCCATCCAGCGCGGAAAAGCCGACGCGGGCGCCTTGGACGAAGCGATCCGCCAGCTTCGCGATGGGGCGTGCATCGGGGTGTTCCCGGAAGGCACGATCTCGCGCGGGGCAACGCTCCGGGCGCGAAGTGGCTTGGGCCGCCTGGCCGTCGCGGTGCCCGAGGCCACCATCATCTGCGTGACAGTCACGGGCACGGTCGACATCGTCCGCTTTCCGAAGCGCCCGAAGATCACCGTCCGGTTCTTCCCACCAACCGAGGGCGGACTCCGTGAGGGTGAGGACGCGACGGGGCTACCGGTCCGCCTCCTTGCTGAGATTCGCGCCCAGGCCCCGATCGCCCAGTCAGGCCGTAAGCGACGGGCCGCCGCCAACGAAGCGAAGCTCTAGTTCGGCTTGTCCGGCACTTGGGGCTCGCCGAGCCCGTACGTGTCGTAGGCGCCCCAGCGGCTGAAGGTCTTGTGCGTCGGGCCGTGGAAGTCCGACGAGGCGGTCGGCACGAGATCGAACTCCTCGCAGAGCTCGAGGCAGTGTTTTGTCTGCTCGGCGGTGTGCGGCGGATAGAAGGTTTCGATGCCGTCGAGGCCGACGTCGCGAACGAGGCTCTCGACCAGGTCGCGGACCTGCTCGGGGTCCTGCACGTCCCAATAGGGGTGAGCGACGACGGCAACGCCACCCGCGTCGTGGATCAGCTCGACCGCCTCCTCAGCCTTCGGCCAGCTGCGCGAGACGAACGCCTTTGCACCCGGGACCAGGTACTCCTCGAAGAAGGGGCCGAGGTCCGGGCCGGCGCCTGCCGCCTTCGCGATGTGCGGGCGGCCGATCGCGTCGGCCGCACCGGCCTTCTGCGACGGCGTCCTCGAAGGTGACCTCGACACCGTGCTGGTTGAGGCGCGAGATGATCTCCTTGGCCCTGTCGACCCGCTCCTGCTGCGCGCGGTCGCACGCGGGCTGAATCGCGATGACGTCGACCCAGTAGCCGCAGATGTGGAGGTCCTCCGAGTATTGGTGGACGCATGACATCTCGACTGCCGGCACGTTCTGGATTCCGAGCTCGGCGGCGGCGGAATTGGCCTCGGCGACGCCCGCGACGCCGTCGTGATCGGTGAGCGCCATGACCGTGATACCCGCGTCGTTGGCGGCGCGAACCACCTCCGCCGGCTCGAGCTGGCCGTCGGAGACGACGGAGTGCGATTGCAGGTCGATCATCGGATCAACCGTACCTACCCTCTCTGATTCTTGACCTCATTTGCGACAATGCTCCCGTGAGGATCAGCGCGAAAGCCGATTACGCTGTCCGCGCGGCGTGTGAGCTGGCCGCCGCCGAGGATGGGGAGCCGGTCAAGGGCAGCGATCTCGCCGGATCTCAGGGAATACCCCTGCAGTTTCTGGAGCACATCCTGCTGGAGCTGAAGCACGCGCGGCTGGTCCAAGCTCGGCGAGGCGCGCGGGGTGGCTACTGGCTGGCGCGGCCCGCTGCTGAGATCACGGTGGCGGACGTGATCCGGGCGGTCGAGGGTCCCCTCGCGAACATCCACGAAGCCGCGCCGGAGGAGCTCCACTACGAAGGTGCGGCTGAGCGGCTTCGCGACGTTTGGGTCGCCGTCAGACACAACATCCGCGCGGTGCTGGAGCTCGTGACGCTCGAAGAGCTCGCGTCCGGACACCTCCCGTGGCAGATCGACGCGATGCTGAACGACCCGCAGACCTGGCTCAAACGCTGAGCTAGGAGTCGGGCGAGGCGGAGCGCCCGAATGGTCGCGCCGGGTCGGCATCTGCGGGCGCTCGCGTCCGGGCAGCGGTAGGCTCTTCGAGCGCTTTCGACCTAACCCGCTCGAAATGGTCGAAAGCGCCTCTACTCATGGATCCAGCGATCGTCGTATTCGGCCTCGGCATCGGCGTGCTCGTCGGCATGACCGGCATGGGTGGCGCATCGCTGATGACCCCGCTTTTGATCCTGGTCTTCGGGATCAACCCCGTGACCGCGATCGGAACGGACATCTTCTACGCGGCGATCACGAAGACGGTCGGCGGCTTCCAGCACCTGAAGCTCCGCACGGTCCACCGCGGGATCGCGTTTTGGATGGCAATCGGCTCCGTCCCGTCGGCGATCGCGGGCGTCTGGGTCATCGAACTTCTGCAGGCCGAGTATGGGGACGACCTCGACAAGCTCGTCCTTGGCATGCTCGGCGGCGCCTTGCTCGTGGTCGGGATCGCGACGCTCCTGCGCTCGATCTTCTTCAAAGACGTAATCGCGGAGCGCTCGGCCATGCACCTCTACCGCCGCCACATCCTCGCCGCGATCGTCACCGGCGTCACCTGCGGCTTCGTCATCGGCCTCACCTCCGCAGGGAGCGGCACCCTGATCGCAATCGCGCTGATCGCGATTTTTCAGCTCACGCCGCAGCGCGTGGTCGGAACCGACGTCTTCCACGCCGCGGTGCTCCTGTGGGCGGCGGGCATTGCGCATTGGGTCGGCGGAAACATCGACTTCGGCCTCGCCGGAAACATCCTGATCGGCTCGGTCCCGGGCGTGATCATCGGGGCCAAGCTCTCGGTCAAGGCGCCGCAGAACTTCCTTCGCACCGCACTCGGCGTGGTCCTTATCGCTTCGGGCACGACCCTGGTCGCAAAGGAGGGCGACGCAAGCGTGGTCATCCCCGCGATCGGAATCGCCGCGCTGATGATGGGTGCGCTCTTCGCTGCGCAGCTGATCTCGCACTTCCGCGAGAAGCCGAACAAGGCAAAGCCTGCCAACGCCCCTCCGTAGCCTGCGGACTCATGCCATCCGTGCAGTACTACGCCGCCGCGTCGCTCGACGGGTACATCGCGCGCCTCGACGGCGACATCTCGTGGCTCACGAGCTTCGGCGGCGACTCGACCCTGGATCCGAACGATGTGACCGAGCGGACCTTTGACGCGTTCATGGCAGAGGTCGGCGCTGTCGTCATGGGCTCGAAAACCTACGAGTACGTGCTCGAGCACTCGAGCGCCTGGCCGTATGACATGCCTGGCTGGGTCATGACCTCCCGCGACCTGCCGAAGGCGCAGGGAGCCGACCTTCGCCTGGTCTCCGGAGACGCGACCAAAGTCCACTCCGAAGCCGTCGAGGCGGCCGGCGCAAAGAACGTGTGGATGGTCGGCGGAGGCAACGTGGCATCCCAGTGGGTGGAGCACGGCCTGATCGATGAGCTGATCGTGACGCTCGTCCCGGTGATCCTTGGCGAGGGCCTGCCCCTGTTTGAAAGCGGCATTCCGGGCGAGTTCAGGACGAAGGCCGTACGCCCGTTTAAGAGCGGGATGGTCGAGCTCGCGTACGATTTCCCGCGCTGACGGTCGCCGCGGCGCGCGGCTAGTCTCCAACGATGGACTTCGACCTCAGCCCCCGCGTCACCGAGCTTCGCGACCGCGTCCGAGAGTTCATCGACTCCGAGGTCTTGCCGGTCGAGCTCGAGGCGATGAAGGCCCTCGACGACGAGGTGCGACCAGACGCGGGTGTGGCGTACCCAGCGATCGTCCTCGAACTGCGCGAGAAGGCGAAGGCGGATGGGCTCTGGAACCTTTTTCTGCCCGATGACAAGTTTGGCCCTGGGCTGACCAACTGGGAATACGGCGTCCTGTGCGAGGAGATGGGGCGCTCGCCGGCTATCGCCTCGATGGCTTTCAACTGCGCGGCGCCAGATACGGGAAATATGGAGATCCTCGCTGAGCACGGCACGCCCTCACAGCAAGAGCGCTGGCTTCAGCCTCTGCTCGACGGCGAGACGCGCTCCTGCTTTTCGATGACCGAGCCCGACGTCTCCGGCTCTGACCCCACCACGCTCCAGACACGAGCCGAGTTAGTCGATGGCGAGTGGGTCATCAACGGCCATAAGTGGTTCACGTCCGGCGCCGTCGGAGCCTCACTCGCTATCGCGATGGTCGTCACCGACCCCGACGCGCACCAGTACGCGCGCGCCTCGATGATCATCGTCCCCACCGACAACCCCGGGTTCGACCTGGTCAGACCGGTGCCGGTGATGGGCCACGACGGCGGCCCTGGTCACTGCGAGATCCGCTACTCGGACTGCCGGGTGCCGGAAGAAAACTTGCTCGGGCCGCGCCAGGCCGGCTTCGTCATCGCCCAGGACCGCCTTGGCCCCGGGAGAATCCACCACTGCATGCGGGCGATCGGCACCGCCGAGCGCGCGATCGAGATGATGTGCCGGCGCGCCAACGAGCGCGAGGCCTTCGGTTCCAAGCTCGCCGACAAGCAGTTCATTCAGGACTTCGTCGCGCTCTCCCGCATGGAGGTGGAACAGGCTCGTCTTCTGACGCTCAAGGCCGCATGGCGGATGGACACCGAAGGCAAGAAGGCCGCCCGCAGGGAGATCTCGATGATCAAGGTCGTCGCCGCCAATGTGGTCATGGATGTCCTCGACCGCGCGATCCAGGTCCACGGATCGCTTGGGATGTCGGACGACACACCACTCGCTTCGATGTGGCGCTACAGCCGCATGCTCAGGATCGCGGACGGGCCCGACGAGGTGCACAAGATGGTCGTCGCCCGCCGCGAACTAAACCACTGGGCCAAGCAGGCCGAGGGCGAGAACGGGTCCGATCCAGGCGAGCCAACTCAGCCTCCCGCCGCGGCGTCGCCGACCGGCGCCGGCGCCTAGAACAAGCGGCGCGCATCCGGGCGTTAGCCAATCAAGCGCCCAGCCGCGCCTCGGCCGCATCGGCCGCCTCAGCGAGCTTTAGGACGTTCTCGCCGAACGCCTTGACGCCCTCGTCGGCACCATCGCCATACTGGCCGGCCGAATAGCGTGAGTAGACGCCTTCGAGGATGATGGCGAGCTTCCACAGGCCAAGGGCGACGTAGTAGTCGATCAGGCCGAGGTCCCGTCCCGAGCGCTCGGAGTAGCGGCTTCGCACCTCGTCGAGGCTCGGAAAGCCAGGAGCGGTCGTCGCAGGCTCGAAAAGCGGGAAGAGCTTTGCGTCGCGGTCGCCCCAGTAGACGAGGAGCATGCCTACGTCGGCGAGCGGGTCGCCCAGCGTGGAGAGCTCCCAGTCGACGACCGCTGCAACCCTCTGCGCGTCGGGCGTGAGGATCATGTTGTCGAGGCGGTAGTCGCCGTGGACGATGGTGGCCGGACCCTGCTCCGGGATACGTGCTGCAAGGCGGTCGTGAACCTCGTCGATCAGGGGGATCTCCCGCGTCTGCGACTTCTCCCACTGCCCCTGCCAGCGCTTGAGGGTGCGCGCGACGTACTCCTCCTTCTTGCCCAGGTCGCCGAGGCCGACCTCGTCGGGGTTGAGGGCATGGATGTCGACGAGCGTGTCGATCACGTTCTCGCCGATCCGGCGCTGCTGCGCCTCGTCATAGGGCTCGGCGTCCGGGCGCATGCGGAGGATCGGCCCCTCGACGAAGTCCATCACGTAGAAGGGCGCTTCGTTAACCGAGTCGTCCATGCAATAGCCGGCGATCTGAGCGACCGGGACAGCTGTTTTCTGGAGAGCGCCCACGACCTTCGTTTCGCGTCCCATGTCATGAGCGCTCCCAAGCGTCTTACCGATCGGCGGGCGGCGCAACGCCCAGCGCCGGCCGTTCGCATCCTCGACCGAGTAGGTCAGGTTGGACCGCCCACCGGCGATCTGCTCGAACTCCAATGGCGGCCTCGCGCCGTCGACGTGCTCCTCAAACCACGCCTCAACGCTCGCGCGGTCGATCCCACGGGTAGCCTCCTCCGCGCTCATGCGCGCCAAAGGTATCCCTTGAGCGGCAACCGATCCGCCCTCGTTGTCGACTACGGCGGAGTCTTGACGACAGACATCTGGCTCGCATTCGGCGAGTTCTGCGAGAACGAGGGACTAGAGAAAGAGGCCGTCAAGGATCTCTTTCGCTCCGACCCTGAAGCGATGCGGCTCCTTCGCGGTCTCGAGACCGGCAAGCTCGACGAGGCCGCCTTCGAGCCGCCTTTCGCGGAACTGCTGGGCGTCGCCGAGAGCGACGGCCTGATCGAGCGCCTGTTCGGCGGCCTCGGCCCCGACGAGGCGATGATCGGCGCCGTGCGGGCCGCACGCGAGGGCGGCGTCAAGACCGGCCTGATCACGAACTCCTGGGGCCTCGGCATCTACGAGCGGGCGCCGGTTGACCTCTTCGACGCGACCGTCATCTCAGGGGACGTGGGCATGCACAAGCCGCAGCCGGAGATCTTCTTGTTGGCCTGCGAGCGCCTCGACGTGGAGCCTCGAGACTGCGTGTTCGTCGACGACTTGCGGGAAAACGTCGAGGGTGCTGAAGCCGTCGGGATGACGGCGATCCTCCACCGCGATTCGGCCGCTACGGTGGCGAAGCTCGAGGAGCTCCTCGGAGTCTCGCTCGAAGCCGGCTAGCTGTTCGCGTACTCGACGCGAATCTGCTTGCCCTTGAGCTTGGTGCCGTCGAGGCGCTCGAGCGCCAGCGCCGCCTGATCTTCTGAGAGCTCGACGAACGAGAAGCGGTCGAGCACCTCGATCCGCGTGATCTCATCCTCGGGGATCACGGCGCCCTCGGTGAGTGCCCAATGCAGGTCGTCCTGCTCGATGCCAGATCCGTGGCCCCGGTTCACGAAGAGCTTGGCGCCGTTTGCCGACGCCGAAGGCGCTCCGTTCTCGCTGCCACTTGGTGCCATCGCCGGTTCGAGCTTCTCGCGCTCTGGCTTGCGATCGCCGGAATGGTCGCGCCGTCGCGGCCGGGGAGCGTGCTTCAAGCGCTCCTCTGGCGGCTCCCAGTCGCCGATCGAGGTCTTGAGCTCCCGCTCGAAGCGCTGGATGTCTTCCATCTGAGCCGGCGTCACGAAGGTGATCGCGCGGCCCGTTCGCCCGACCCGGCCGGTACGGCCGATCCGGTGCACGTAGATCTCGGCGTTGTTGGGCAGGTCGTAGTTGATGACGTGGGTGACATGCTCGATGTCGAGCCCGCGAGCGGCAACGTCAGTCGCGACCAGCAGCGGCAGCTTGTGCTCCTTGAACTGGATCATCACCCCGTCGCGCTGGCCCTGGCTCAAGTCGCCGTGGAGGGCCTTGCAGCGCAGGCCGCGGTCGCGAAGCTGCTTGTCCAGCCGCGCGCAACCGATCTTCGTGCGGCAGAAGATGATCGCCTGCTCGGGCTCCTCCGCCTTCAGGACTTCGCGGAGGCGCTCCGTCTTGTCCTTGGCGGCGACCTCGACCAGGGCCTGCTCGATCGCGTCAACCGTCAGCTTCTTCGGTGTGATGCTGATCACGATCGGGTCGTACATGTACCGCTCCGCGAGCTTTGTGACCGGAGGCGGCATCGTGGCCGAAAAAAGCGCGGTCTGCCGCCCGTTCGGGCAGGTCCGGAGGATTTTCTCGACATCCTCGATGAAGCCGAGGTCGAGCATCTCGTCGGCCTCGTCCAGGACGACGAAGCGGACGGCGGTGAGGACGACGATGTGGCGGGCGATCAGGTCCTTCATCCGCCCTACGGTTGCGACCACGACCTGAGCTCCGGCGCGGAGGCGGGGAGCCTGCTGCGCGATGGGTTGACCGCCGAAGACGGCGACGACCTCGATGTCCATGTGCTCCGCGTAAGAGCGAAGCGCTTGCGTCACCTGGATGCACAGCTCGCGCGTCGGGGTGAGGACGATCGCCTGCAATTCTTTCGACTCTGGGTCGAGGTACTGGAGGAGCGGCAACCCGAAGGCCGCCGTCTTGCCGGTTCCCGTCTGCGCCTGGCCGATTACGTCGTGGCCGTCGAGAAGCTCGGGAATGGCCTGGTCCTGGATCGGTGTGGGCTCATCGAAGCCCAGCTCGTCGATCGCCGTCTGAATCTGCTCGGAGAGGCCGAGTTCCTTGAATTTGTTCACTTCATGCCACCTTCGTCAATCTGTGGCACAAGTCTCAATCCATGCCATTTCTTTATCTCTATGTCAGATGAGGTTACCTGCGACAACCTAAGGGCTAAATTGCCGGATCGAGCAGAATCTTGCCCTGCGTGCGTCGACCCGCGAGGTCCTCGTGGACCTGCCGGGCCTCCGAGAGCGGCCTGACGCCGCCAACTACGACCTCGAGCTCACCCGCCGCGACGGCACGAAACAGATCCGCGATCCCGCGTGCGATGCCGGCTGGGTCAGCAAACAGGTGCATAAGCCAGAAGCCGATCACCGCGCGGCTCTTGCGCATCAAAGCTCCCGTCGCAACCTCGTTCTGATCGCCAGAAGCGATGCCGAAGGCCACCATGCGACCAAACGGCGCGAGCGTTCGCATGGCCCCGTCGAACGCCTCGCCTCCCGCCATCTCGAAAACCGCGTCGACCTGATTGCCGTCATTCGCCTCGAGGATGGCGGCCTCGAGGTCGTCCGCCCGGGAGTCGGCCGTGGCGTCGGCACCCAGGCGCTCGACCAGCTCGCGCTTCTCGGGCGAAGAGGCAAGGCCGATCACGCGTGCACCGTGGCGCTTGGCGAGCTGCACGGCAAGGCTTCCGGTGCCTCCGGCCGCGGCTTCGACGACCACGGTCTCCCCCGGCTCGAGCCGGGCACAGCGATGGATGAGCGCATGCGCCGTCAGTCCCTGGAGAAGGATCCCCGCCGCCTGGTCGTCAGACACGTCATCGGGAACCGGCACCAGCACCGCCTCCGGCACGGCGACCTTCTGGGCGTAGCCCCCGTTCATCAGCATCGCCGCGACCCGGCGTCCGTCGGGGGTGACGCCGGCCACCTCCGCCCCAGGTATCAGGGGCAGCTCCTGCTTGGCGAGATAGTCGTTCCGCGTCACGTGCGTGTCGGCGAAGTTCACGCCGCAACGCACGACCTCGACCACGACCTCCCCGTCGGCCGGCTCCGGATCGGGAACATCGACGTACTCCATCGCATCCGTGCCGGAAAACTCGGTGAGCTGAATCGCCTTCACGGCTCAGAGTCTTACTCGGTCGCGGCGGCCATAGGGCGAGCGGCGCCGGAACGCGGATAGGCTGCCGCGTTCATGTCGCTGACGGTGGTCGGGAGTATCGCGTTCGACGGAGTGCGCACGCCTTTTGGCGAGCGCGAGCGGATGCTGGGCGGATCGGCCATCCACTTCGCTCTCGCGGCCCGCTTCTTCACCGACGTGCACGCGGTCGGGCCGGTCGGCGACGACTTCGAGTCAGAGCACGAGGAGCTCCTGCGCTCGCGCGGCATCGACACCACGGACATCGAGCGCGTCGCGGGTGGCAAGACGTTCTTCTGGAAGGCCCACTACGAGCACGACCTGAACGTCGCACATACCGAAGACACGCAGTTGGGCGTCTTCGCTGACTTCGAACCCAAGCTGTCCGAGAAATCTCGCTCGGCTTCCACCCTCTTTCTCGGCAACATCCAGCCCGACTTGCAACGCGAGGTCCGCGCGCAATGCCCCCAGACGCGATTCGCCGCGCTGGACTCGATGAACCTTTGGATCGAAACGGCGCGGGAGCCGTTGATCGAAGCGATATCGCAGGTGGACTGCGTGCTCTTGAACGACGCCGAGATTCGGATGCTTACCGAGGAGCCCAACCTCGCCAAGGCGGCGAAGGCGCTGATGGCGATGGGCCCTGACGTCGTCGTCGCCAAGCGAGGGGAGTACGGCGCGGCGCTTTTTGACTCTGACGGCTTCTTCGCCCTGCCGGGCATGCCGCTTGAGACGGTGAAGGACCCGACCGGGGCAGGCGACAGCTTCGCCGGTGGGTTCCTCGGCTACCTGGACGGGTTCGGCGGCGACCCCGAGGGCGACGATCTTCGCCGGGCGATGGCATACGGCACGGTCCTCGCTTCATTCAACGTCGAGGAGTTCGGCACCGAGCGAGTCGCGGAGCTCGATCGCGACGAGATCGAGGCTCGCCTCGGCGAGCTGAGATCCATGACCTACCTGCGAGAATAAGCGCCCCCGACATCCAAAAACGGCACCTGCCTCTCGCGCCGCCGTTCGGCGACGCGTCAACCACATTGGAGAGAGACTTTGGCTGAAGACACCCTCACGGTCACCGATAACCGCACCGGCGAGACGTTCGAGCTCGAGATAGAAGACGGGACCGTCAAGGCGATGGACTTTCGCCAGATGAAGACGGGCGAGGACGACTTCGGCCTCATGACCTACGACCCCGCGTTCACGAACACCGCTTCCTGCCGCTCGGCGGTCACCTACATCGACGGCGACGCAGGGGTCCTCCAGCACCGCGGCATCCCGATCGAGCAGCTTTGTGAAGAGTCGACCTTCCTGGAAGTCGCGTTCCTCCTGATCTACGGCGAGCTTCCCACGCAGCCGCAGCTCGAGCGCTGGGTCCACGATGTGACCCACCACACCTTCCTCCACGAGGACATAAAGCAGCACCTCCAGGGGTTTCGCTACGACGCCCACCCGATGGGCATGCTCCTCGCCGGCGTAGGGGCCCTCTCGACCTTCTACCCCGAGGCCAAGCAGCTCGACGACCACGAGGAGCGCTACATGGCGGCGGTGCGGATGATCGCCAAGATGCCGACCCTGGCGGCGTTCGCCTACCGCCACAACCGTGGTCTTCCGTATATGTACCCCGACAACGAGCTCTCCTACAGCGAGAACTTCCTCTCGATGATGTTCAAGATGACGGAGCTCAAGTACGAGCCCGATCCGCGGCTGGCGAAGGCCCTCGATGTGCTTTTCATCCTCCATGCGGATCACGAGCAGAACTGCTCGACCAACGCGGTGCGCGCGGTCGGTTCGTCGCAGGTCGACCCCTACTCGGCCATCGCCGCCGGCGTAGCCGCCCTCTACGGCCCGCTCCACGGGGGCGCCAACGAAGCTGTGCTCAGGATGCTCCGGCGGATCGAGACGGTCGAGAACATCCCCGACTTCCTCAAGGGCGTGAAGGACCGCGAGGAAAAGCTGATGGGATTCGGCCACAGGGTCTACAAGAACTACGACCCGCGCGCCCGGATCATCAAGAAGCACGTGGACGAGGTGCTCGAGGCGACCGAGTACAACCCGCTGGTCGAGATTGCCACCGAACTCGAAAAGCAAGCGCTCGACGACGAGTTCTTCACTGACCGCAAGCTCTACCCCAACGTCGACTTCTACTCAGGCCTGATCTACGAGGCGCTCGAGATCCCGACCGAGATGTTCACGGTCATCTTCGCGATCCCGCGTACCGCGGGCTGGGTCTCGCAATGGCTCGAGATGATCGACGACCCCGAACAGAAGATCGCGCGCCCGCGCCAGATCTACACGGGCGACCGCGACGAGGACTACACCGCGATGGCCGACCGCCCAGACGAGCCCGAGAAGATCACCAACGATCAGCTGAAGCGACCGATCCGAAGCCGAAGAGGCGCTTGACCTACAGGCTCACCGTTAGGCAAGGGCCAAGCGTCGCCCGCGAGAAGTTTGAGAGCCTGGAAGAAGCGGTTGCCGCGATGGAGCGCCGCGTGAAGGACATCCGCTCGGAAGGCCCGCTCGAGGCCAAGAAGGTGTTCCGCGAGTACGAGCCCGGCGTCTCAGGTCGCTGGGCGGGTCGCGATCTCGACCGGCGGCTTCTTCCGCAGCGGTGACGAGGCCGGCATCGACGTCATGGGCGACGGCACGCTCGTGCCGTACTCCGGCGGCGTCCGGCGCGACGAGCTCGACCCCGGGCGCGAAGGCCCCTTCGAGGCCGTGCGCCGGGAGCTGGCATGAGCGACGCCGAGGAGATCCCGAAGGGAAGCTATGCCGCAGGCCGCCGTGCGAAGCTCCCGCGCGGCGCCTCCGAGCCGATTCGCGTCCACATCAACGGCGTCGAGCAGGCCCGAGGCGAAGTATGGGATGTCCAGAAAGGTGAAATCGTCTTCGCCCGCCCGATCGTGAAGGAACACGTCTCGAAGGGCCGCTGGATGGCGATGTACCTCGGCCTGTTCGGCAGCTACAAGAAGAACGAGCAGGTGGACGTGGAGTACTCGCTGAGCGGCAAGCCGAAGCTCGCAGCTGATATCGAAATCAAGGACTAGGGTGCTCGACCGCACCGGCGTCAGCTACCGAAGCTCGGTCACGTCGGCCTCGGCCGCGACCTGATCCTCGATTCCCTTGACCCGCTCGATCTTGGTTCCGGTGCGCTCGCGCTCGCGGATCTCGAGCCGCCGGCTAAGACGCGAAAGCGCGAAGTTGATTGCAATGAACATCAGCCCGACCACGATGAAGACCTGTAGATACGCGGGCCTGACCTCGACCCCGAAGGTGACGCTCGCTAGCGTCGAGCCCGCGCTGACCACTTCCTGAATGGCGATGATCGAGATCAGGGTCGTGTCCTTGTTTAGCGTGATCAGCTGGGACACCGTTGCCGGGACCATCCTGCGCAGCCCCTGCGGCAGGATCACGAACCGCATCTGCTGGAAGTAGGTGAGTCCGAGCGACGCCGCTGCCTCGCGCTGGCCGCGGTCGAGCGACTGGATTCCGGACCGCATGATCTCGCACAGGACCGCCGAGTTATAGAGGACGAGCCCCAAGAGCGCGCCCAGGACCAGCTCGTCCTGGATCGCGTCCGGGAGGAAGTCGGGGATGACGTCCGCGTAAGCATCCCGCCAGGAGCTCGGGATCGCGAGCGCCAGGTAAAGGATGATGAAAATGAGCGGCAAGTTCCGCCAGACGTCGACCCACAGTCCGGCCGGGATGCTGATCCAGCGGCTGTTCGAGATCCGCATCAGCGCGAGCATCAGGCCGAAGATCAGCGCGAATATGATCGCGATCAGGGCAATCTGGAGATTCACCAGAAGGCCCTCGAGGAGGAACTTGAAGTTGTTGCCCGTCCAGAGCCACTCCCAGTTGTCGGAAGAGAAGAGGTAGTCCACGGACTAGCGCCTCACCGCGTAGCGGGTTTCGAGCTGGCGAAAGACGATGGTCACGGTGACCGTGATGAGGAGGTATCCGACCGCCGCCCAGAGGAAGGCCTCCGTCTGGGCCGTCTCGGACTGGATCACCCTCGATGTCTTCAGCAGGTCGGGCAGGGCGAGGAGCGACGCCCCGACGATCGCCGAGTTCTTGACCATCGCGATGATCAGGCTGCCGAGCGCAGGGATCACGGTGCGGAAAGCCTGCGGCAAGATGATCCTGCGCATGGTCCGGGCGTAGGTCAGCCCCAGCGATAGCGCCGCCTCGATCTGACCCTTCCCAACGGCGAAGACGCCGGAGCGCAGTGCCTCGGCGATATAGGCCGCGGTGTACAGGCCGAGGCCCGTGGTGCCGGCCATCCAGGCCGAGACCGGCAATCCCGCGCGGCGAACTCCGATGTAGAGGATCAGGAGGAGGACCAGCAAGGGGATGTTGCGAAAGGTCTCGACGTACAGGCCGCCGATCCGGTTCAGCGCCTTCGACGGCGCGACCCGGAACGCTGCGACGACCGTCCCCACGACCATCGCGATCACGAACGCGACCCCGACGATCCGGAGCGTGACCCACAGCCCCGACGCGAAATCGCCGAAGTTCTCGGTCAGCAGGTCCAGGGCGTCGCTCAACGGGCCACGCTCCTAGGAGCGTGGCCCGTCTCGCGAAGCGGACGAACTAGTTCTTCGGCAGCGGGAATAGCTCCAGCGCCTCATCCAGAGTGATCTCGGGCGGGCCCTGTTGCTGCTCCTCGGGGATGTACTGGCCGACCCACTCGTCGTAGGTCTCCTGCCAGGTCCCATCTTCGATGAACTGGGCAACCGAATCGTCGACGAACTCCTTCATCTCCGTGTCGCCGTCGGTGATCCCGACGCCGTAAGGCTCCTCGGTGTAGTCGAGGTCGAGGAGCTGCAACGTGTCGTCTTGGATCACCATCCCGGTCAGGATGACGTTGTCGGTCGAAACCGCGTCAACCGCATCGGTCTGGATCAGCTCGAGGCACTCCGAGTAGCCATCGACGAGCTGGAGGTCGGCGTCGGGCACTTCCTCCTTGATCGTGGACTGGTACGTGGATCCGATTGCCGTGCAAACGGTGTTGCCGGCTAGATCCTCCAGGGTGGCGATGTCAGATCCCTCGGGCACGAGGACGTCGCCGTTCGCCACGTAGTACGGCTCCGAGTAGTCGATCTCGAGGTCGCGCTCCTGAGTGATGGTCATCGTCGAGAGGATCAGGTCGATGGTCCCGTCGACCAGCAGCGGAATGCGGTTGTCTGAGTTCGCCTCCCGGAACACCGGCTCGACGCCCAATCGAGCGGCGATGTACTTGCCCAGGTCGACGTCAAAGCCCTCGACTTCGCCCGATTGCGGGTTGTTGAACCCGAACGGCGGCACGTCGTACTTGACGCCCAGGTTGATCTCACCGGCTTCCTGGATCTCTCCCAGTGAGCTGTCGGCCGGGAACTCCTCGACCTCCACGTCCGGGGCCTCCGAGCCGCTCTCCTCCTCGTCATCGCCACACGCGGCGATGAACAGGGCAATAGCCATTACAGCGAGCGCCATCATGAGGCGCCAACCGCTTCGCTCCGTAGTCATCCTTGTACTCCTCTCAGCCCCCGTTGATGATCAATGGTGGATGATCTTGTCCACGAACTCCTTCGCACGGTCCGATTGGGTGTTGTTGAAGAACTCGTCGGGCGATCCCTGCTCCACGATCTTTCCCTCGTCGATGAAGACGATCCGGTCGCAGACCTCGCGAGCGAAGCCCATCTCGTGCGTGACGACAACCATCGTCATCCCGCCGTGAGCGAGGTCGCGCATCACGTCGAGCACCTCGCGGATCATCTCGGGATCGAGCGCCGATGTCGGTTCGTCGAAGAGCATCAACTTCGGCTTCGTCGCGAGCGCGCGAGCGATCGCGACGCGCTGCTGCTGCCCGCCCGAGAGGTCAGCAGGATGGGAGTCGGCCTTGCCGGGAATCCCAACCCGCTCGAGGAGCTCACGCGCGGCTTCCTCCGCCGAGCCGCGGTTGGTATCGGCCACCTCGAGCGGCGCGAGCATGATGTTCTCGAGCACCGTCATGTGAGGAAACAGGTTGAATTGCTGGAAGACCATCCCGATCTGGGCCCTGATCCCGTAGATCTCCTTGCCGGTCCTGACTACCGGCTGGCCGTCGAACTCGATGAGGCCCGAATCGATCGATTCCAGGCCGTTCATGCAACGGAGCATCGTCGACTTGCCGGATCCCGACGGCCCTGCGATGACCACCGCCGAGCCTCGCTCGATGTCGAGGTCGATCCCGTCGAGGACGAGATTCTCCCCAAAGCTCTTGTTCACGTCGGCCAGCCTCACCAGGTGGCCGTTTGCGCTGCTCTCGCTCACTTCAGCGACCCTACCCGCTCGCGCCGAAGAACATTCCGGCCAGCCGATCGGCTGACGCTTATCCGCTTTCGATCAGGTCGGCGAGCTCGTCCCGGGTTGCCTCGAAGTCCCCGGCCGGCACGTCGGTCTCGTACATCGTCGGAAACAAATCTCGTGCAATTGACATCGCCTCGTCGCCCGCGTCCGCCTGGTCGAGGAGGTGGAGGTACTCGTAGTCCTCGTGCCCGTCGCGGATGCGCTTGAGGCGGATCGACTCGATCGGGATGTGCTGAGTGCCGCCGATCCGCTTTGGGCGGCCGGGGTAAAAGAGGGTGCCGTCCCCGTTGCCACCGAACGAGCGCTGGTCACTCCAGGCGGTGTCGAGGTCATAGGTCGTGTTGAAGTAGAGCTCCCCCGTTGCGCCGTACTCGTAGGCCAGGATGCCCATCGCCCGGTGCTCTGACGCGGGCTGATCGATCACGTAGGAAGGCCAGCCCGCCCAATATGGATCGTCGCCTCGATCGCCCTTGCAGCCGTGACTCGGGCACGCGTTGTACATCCACAGGCGGTTGTCGGCCTCGAACAGAAAGTCGTCGTATGTAGAGCGCTGGTTCCCTGCATAGGGCGAGCCGGGTTTGTCGTGCAAGTTGTTGACGATCGGGACGATGATGTCGATCAGCCCGTTGCCACCAAAGCGGACCGCGTCCCGGATCGACGCCGTGATCAGCACGTCGAGGTCCGGCCACGTCGCGCCGGCACGGCGCGCGCTCCGCTTGCATTCTCGCCACCGATCCTTGTCACGAGCCGGCTCGTCACAGGCGTAAAGAAACGCCTGGGAAGTGAAGTCGCCGCGTTCCGCCTCGCGCATCCAATCGCCCACATGAGGGCCGTTATCGACCTCGACCGAGGTCAGCCTCGCACCTTCGAGGAGCATCGGCTGAAGCTCTGAGTACTCGTTGTATTCGCCGTACTCGTCTCCCGGAGTCTCGCCGTCGAAAAGCGGCTGGACATAGCTGCGAAAGAATTCGCGGTGTTCGGGCACAGGCGGCTGGAACTCAGGGTTGCTCACCGTTACGCGGTTCTCGAGCGCGGCTCGCACGTAGAGCGACTTGAGCGCCCAACCCGTCTCCCCATCGCTGTTGCAGCTTCCGCCGTAGTGCGAGGTGCACACGTCCCACTTGATCCCGAAGGAGCTTTCGAGTGAAGTTGTTGACGGCAAGCCGAAATCCCGCACCTCGAGCTGGATCGGCACTGTCTGCGCGAGTCCGCCTGACGCGTGCACTATCAACTCACCTGTGTACGTTCCGGCCGGCTGGTCCGGGGGCACGAACACGTCCACCCATGCGACACGGTTCTCGCCGATTGGCACCTCGACCGGAAACGCGTCGCGCTTTTCTCCCCAGTAGGGATCCACCGCTGGAATCAGCGCGTCGGGCCAGCGACCTGCTCCGCCTTCGAGATCGGACTGGCGCTTGAGGTCTATGTAGGACTCCCGGAAAATCGAGACGTTCTTGGCCGGGATAGTGCCTCCGGGGCCCGAAAGCGGCTGGGCCAGCCTGACATACAAGTTGTAGAGCCGAGCATCGTCGCCGCCGTTGACGACCACCTGGAAGGACTCGAGCTCGTTTCGAGCCGCGGAAATCGAAGCGCCCGGCGGGCCCTCAAAATCGGAGTACGGCCTCACGGTCTCGAGCGAACCCGCAACACCGACTGAAGGCGCTGCCGAGCCGGCCGCGAGAGCCGGATCGGCGAACAGCGCCACGATTACGAAGAGCAAAGCCCCGCCTCGCCTTCCCATGCGGAGATGATAGGCCGCGTCCGCTTTAAGGACCTACCAGCGCTTCAGCCCAAGCCGACGAGGGTCGCGACGTTGTCGCGGTGCGCCCGAGACGAGCCCATCATCTGCGCGGAGGCGCGGGCTCGCTTGAGAAGGAAATGAACGTCGTGCTCCCAGGTGAAGCCGATGCCGCCGAAGACCTGGATCGCGTCATGGGTGACCGACGTAGCGGCGTCTGATGCGCGAGCCTTTGCCATCGAGGCGGCGATCGGCACCAGGTCGGGATCGGAGTCTGCCGCCCACGCGGCGGAGTAGGTGAGCGAGCGGGCTTCCTCAACCGCCCAGAGCATCTCGGCGAGGCGATGCGAGACCGCTTGGTAGGCGCCGATCGGCCGTCCGAACTGCTGGCGCTCCTTCGCGTACTCAACCGCCATGTCGAGCGCGCGCTGGGCGACTCCGACGAGCTCGGCGGCCATCGCAATCTGACCAACGCTGCCCGCGAGCGAGATGTCGCCAGGCATGTTCTCCCCGCCGTCGGCCTTGACGCGGTAGTAGGCGCGAGTAGCGTCGATCATGTCGATCTGCTCGAGCTCGGCGTCCTCGGGCTTGACCAGCTTTGCGCCCTCTTTACTCGCCATCACGAGGATCGCGGCACCGCCTGCGGCCCCGACGATCGGGTCGGGATCGCAAGCCAGCTCGGCCGCGCCTCGCGCCTCGCCCGAGACGATTCCGGGCAGGTGCTCGGCCTTCTGCTCCTCCGACCCTGCGGACTCGATCAAGGCGCCGGCGTACGCGTTCGAGACGAAAGGGCTGGGCGCACAGAAGTAGCCCAGCTCTTCCTGGAGGATCACGAGCTCGACGACGCCGAGGCCCTCCCCGCCCCGCTCTTCGGAGATCGCGATGCCGGGCCAGCCGAGCCCGCACATCGCCTTCCAATCATCGCCCGAATAGGGGCTGTCGCCCTCGGCCAGCTCACGCACGTGCTCGGGCTTGAAGCGCGAGCCGAGGAACTCGTGAGCGGTCGACTTGATCTCGCGCTGCTCGTCTGAAAAGTCGAAATCCATTGTTAGCGTTTCGTGAGGTGCCTGACCCCTAGCGGAGCTTTGGGAGGTTCAGCACGCGCTCGGCGACGATGTTCTTGAGGACGTCGGTGGTGCCACCCTCGATCGAGTTGGCGCGCGAGCGCAGGAACCGGTAGGCCCAGTCGGAATCCTTGGCAAGCATCTCGGGGCCGCCGATGTCGAGCGCCAGCTCGGTCATCGCCTGATTGGTCGACGACCACTGAAGCTTGGCGATCGAGCCCTCGGGCCCGGGGATTCCCACTTTCATGGTCGAGGTGAGCGCCCGGAGGGCGCCCATCCGAAGGCCCTCGATCCCGATCTTCAGGCGGGCGACCTTGTCGCGGATGATCGGGTCGTCTGCCATACCCCTTTCCTTCGCGAGCTCGACCAGCTCGTCGAGCGAGTTGGCAAGGCCGAGCGCGGCCGATGAGCCCAGGCCGGCGCGCTCGTTCATGAGCGTGGTGATCGCGACCATCCAGCCATTTCCCTCGCCGCCGACGACGTTCTCGTCGGACACCCATGCGTTCTCGATGAAGAGCTCGTTGAACTCCGCCTCGCCGGTGATCTGGCGGAGGGGCCGAACCTCGATCTCGTCCTGCTCCATATCCATCAGGAAGTAGGTGAGGCCCTTGTGCTTTGGCGCGTCTTGATCCGAGCGGGCGACGAGCATGCACCACTTCGCCTCGTGCGCGAACGTCGTCCAAACCTTCTGGCCTGTGATGCGCCAGCCGCCGTCCTCCTTTTGAGCCTTGGTCTTGAGCGAGGCGAGGTCGGAACCCGACTCCGGCTCGGAGAACCCCTGACACCAGATCTCCTCGGCGGAGAGGATCGGCTCGAGGAACCGCTCCTTCTGTGGCTCGGTGCCGTGGGCGATCACGACAGGACCGCCCATGACGAGACCGAGCACGTTCGCAGGGCGCGGCGCCTTGGCGCGCGCGAGCTCCTCGCCGAAGATCGACTGCTCGATCAGGGTCGCGCCGCGGCCACCGTACTCCTTGGGCCAGGAGACGCCAGCCCAGCCGCCGTCGTGGAGGTTTCGCTGCCACTCGCGCTCGAACTCGAACTGGACCTGATCGCCGCCGCGAGGAGCCTTACCCGGATGGTTTTCCTCGATCCAGGCACGAAACTCGTCGCGAAACTCCTGCTCGGACTCGGTGAGGGTGAGGTCCATGGACGCAGGAGCCTATAACGGCACCGCTTCCGGCCTGGACCGTCAGCGCTACTTGAAGAGCTTGCCCGCGCGTCCCGGCGGGTTCAAGAGCGGCAGCGACAGACGCGAGGCGGAGCGGCGCTTGCCGGGATAGACGGTCACGCCGGCTCCGGCGTCGTCGGGAACCGCCCAAGCGGTGTTCGAGCTTTGGACCAGGACGCCGATCCGGTGTCCCTTCTTGAACGTTTGGTCCTGCGGCTTGAACGTCGCCGTCGCCCTGACCGGCTTGTCGACGGGCAGGTCGACTTCGCGCTTGAGGCCATTGCGATAAAGCAGATTGAGGAACCCTCGGGAAACCGTGTTAAGCGATCCGTTTGGGGCAATATCGACCAGGATTGGCGTGAGATGCGCATGCTCGCGGTCGACCGAGAGCTTCAACCGCAACCTCGACGTGCCAGCCATCCGCTGCTTCGAGAGCAGGGGACGAGTCTTGTAGAAGAGCCAATTCGCCTCTGAATCCGGGCTTTCCTTTGAGCCCTCCTCGGTCTGGCTGGCCGTGTCCGTGTAGCTGGCGGGATCCGTCTTCTTGTGCCCGGCGCGCGTCTTCAGCCGGCCGCCCGAGGCCTTTCGCCGGAGGAAGAGATCGACGCGCCTGGCCGAGGGAGGCGGCCAGTCGGCCTCTCGCTTGAATCCAACGGAGGCCTGGTCCGCCGATCGGCCCTCGGTGAAGACGGGCGGTGAGTTCTCGACGCCGTTGTCCGCGCCCATGAGCGTATTGGCGAAGAACTTGTCGCGGAGCTTCTCAAACTGGCGCCCGCCGGGGGTCTCGTGAGCGCCCTGGAACGCATAGAGGATCTTGAACGGAGCGCCCTCGCGGCGTGACGTCGAGGGATCGTCGGTTGGGAGCTTCTCGAACAGGCTGACCGCTTCCTCCTGCTTCACGTTGTAGTCCTGCCAGCCGTGCGCGATCAGCGCAGCAGCCCGGAAATCTTTGGCGTGGCGGCGATAGTCGCGCTCTACCCAGAATCGGTTGTAGTCAGGGCTGTCGTCGTAACCCGCTTCGGTGTGCTCGACCGAGTCGCATGGGTTGATCCTCGACAAAAACAGCGCCATGAACGCGGGGTCCGACGGATCCGTTGGGGGCGTGCGCGTGAGCCCGAAGTCGAACGCTAGCGGCGTGTCTGCGCCCTCGTCCGTTGGATTCTCGGTGTTACCCGCGTAGCGGATCCCGTGTGAGTAGGCGTAGCCGTACCAGCGGCTGATCGCGGCGACTGGGACGATCGCCTTGAGACCGGGCGCCTTATCACCGCGCGAGGCGACCATGTTGGCCGTGGTGCCGTCATAAGAGCCGCCGATCATCCCAACGCGGCCGTTCGACCAGTTCTTCTTAGCGAAGAAGTTCACAAGGTCGACGCCCGAGCGGGTCTCTTTGAGTCCGCCGTAGTCCCAGCACCCGGACGAGTTACGCGTGCCGAGGACGTCCGCGACGGCTCGCGCGTAGCCGCGTTTCACATAACGCTGGCCGAGGTCATCATTGGCGAGGTTCGGCATCGTTCCCTCGGACAGGGTGTTGTAAGGCGAGTAGGTGAGGATCACGGGCGCGTTGGGCTTACCGCGCGGACGCATCACGTCCACGTTGATCTCGGCGCCACCGACGGTCGGCACGCGGTAGTTCTCGAAGACCGGGTCCGAGCCTGCGCGAGCCGGGGCGGGACCCGCGAGGGCGAGCACGGCCAGCCCGCACCCGATGCCCGTTGCGAGCGCGCGCGGACGCGTGATTGCGCTGTCCCGGCAAAGCGCCATTCCTCAGAGCGCTACCCGATGTGCCGGAATCAACACACTCTGTGCGCGAGCGACGGGCAGGCGCTGATCCGCTCAGTCGAGCACGTAGAGCACGATGATCGCGCTCGCCACATAGGTGACTCCGGCGAAGATCACGCCTGGGTCCTCGCGCGATGATCGCCGCCGTCGAGCGGGTGTCGCTGGCGGTCGTAGATCAGGTAGAGGTAGCGAAAGACTCCGTAGAGGACCGACGGCGCCGTGGCCAGCATCTTCGACCCGGCGAAGGGCGAGTCGACCGCGTAGATGATGTACGAGATGAGCGCGGTCGCGGTGACCATCGCGATCATCTGGTCGAGGAACGGAAGCGAGTAGTGCTCGAGCACCGGGCGGGTGACCGGGAGCGCCGCGTTCTGCCGGTGCGGCCTGCGCGGGCGGAAGCTCCTCGAGGATCGCCTCCTGGCGGCGCTTCGTGAAGCCGAGGAAGAGCGCCAGCATCGCCGTGCAGACGAGGAGGAACTCGGACGTGCCGACATCGACTGCCTCCGCGCCCGCGACGACCCGCAGGAGGAACAGCCCCGCGATCGTCATCACGTCGATGATCACGAGGCGCTTGAGGACGACCGAGTAGAGGACGGTCGTCGACCGCGTAGATGGCGACGATCGCGGCGACCTCGGCCGAGACGAGGACCAGCGAGCGCGACCACCGCGACGAGCGCCAGCACGACCGCGACCACCCCGGCCGTGCCCTCGGAGAGCGCGCCGCTCGCGATCGGCCGGTTGCGCTTGTCCGGGATGGCGGCGGTCGTGCTCGACGTCGCGGAGGTCGTTGAAGAGGTAGCCCGCGCTCGACACCGCGCAGAAGGCGACGAAGGTCACGAGCACGTCGGCGACCGCGCCCGGCTCGTCGAAGCTGCGCGAGAAGACGATCCCGGCGAAGACCAGGACGTTCTTCACCCACTCCTGCGGGCGCAGCGAGACGATCAGAGGGCGCATGGCCGAGGGAGCCTACGTGGCCGGATCGATCAGGACGCCCGGGTTGAGGACGCCCGCAGGATCCAATGCGCGCTTTGCCGCGCGGAGCGCCTCGGCGAATGGCTCCGGGCGCTGGCGGTCGTACCAGGGCCGGTGGTCGCGCCCGACCGCGTGGTGGTGGGTGATCGTGCCGCCCGCGTCGATCAGCGCGTCGGAGACCGCCGCCTTGATCTCGTCCCACTGCTCGTCCTCCGAGCCGCGGCGCGCGGGCGCGAGGATCGTGAAGTACGGCGCCGGGCCGTCCGGATAGACGTGCGTGAAGCGGCAGGTGACCTTCGACGGCTCGCCCACCGCCTTCCGCGCGGTCTCCATGACGACGGCGTGGAACTCCTCGAAGCGCTCCCAGGTGATCGCGGTCTCGAACGTGTCCGACAGGACGCCGAGCGAGACGAGCGAGTCGCGCAGGTACGGCGCCGAGAGGAACGCCGAGCGCCACGCGCCAACCGAGTCAGAATCACCGCCCGTCGGCTCCTCCGCTTCGCGTCCGGGCCGCCGGGGTTCGAGGGCCTTGCGTGCGCACCTCGCCCGGGCTTGCCGCCGTGCTCGCGCGCCGCCTCGACCGCGATCCGCATCGGCTCGTCCACCGGGATGGTGGGCCGACTCGAAGCCCAGCACCAGGAGCGCGTTCTCGCCGTCGCCCGCGCCGGTGAACGCGGCCTCGTCGGCGTCGAGCAGGCGGCAGTTCGACGGGTCGAGCCCCGACTGCGAGAGCTCGCGCACCGCGGCGGCGCCGGCGGCGAACGAGCTCGAACTCGACACCGCACGAGGTCTTGAAGCTCGGTCGCGGGAGCACGCGCACCCACGCCTCGGTGATCACGCCGAGGATTCCCTCGGAGCCGATCAGCATCCGGTCGGGGCTGGGCCCCGCGCCCGAGCCCGGCAGCCGGCGGCTCTCCCACACGCCCGCGGGCGTGATCGCGCGGACCGACTCGACCATGTCGTCCACGTGCGTGAGCTTCGTCGCGAAGTGCCCGCCCGCCCGCGTCGCGACCCAGCCACCGAGCGTCGAGAACTCGAACGACTGCGGAAAGCAGCGCATCGTGAGACCGCGCTCGCGAAGCTGGTCCTCGAGCACGGGGCCGGGCGCGCCTGCCTGGATCCGCGCCGAGCGCGAGACCTCGTCCACCTCGAGCACCCGGTCGAGCGCGCCCAGGTCGATCGTGACGACGCCCGGGTACTCGCCGGGCAGCCGCGGCTCCACCCCGCCGCAGACGCTGGTGCCGCCGCCGAACGGAATCGCCGCGTAGCCCTCGTCGCAGCACCAGGCGAGAACGGCCTCGACCTCCGCCTCGCGTTCGCGGCCGGGCGACGACGTCGGGCGGGTTCGGAAACTCGCCGCGGAAGCCGCGCACGATGTCGCGGTACGCGCTACCCAAGCGCGTGGAAGGCGCGCGAGTGCGTGTCGTCCGCGCAGATCTCGGCAAGCGACGGCGGCGGCGAGACGCGCGGCGCCGGCAGCTCGACCCGGTCGAGCGGCACCGGCTCCTCGACCTCCTCGCCGCCGAAGCCGAGTCGCTCCTGCGCGAGCGGGCGCATGCCCTCGAGCGCCTCGCGATCGGGCTGCGCGGACTCGGCCCCCCAGCCCCAGTGCTTGCGGCGATCAGTCACTCTTGCGGCCGGGCTTGGATCTCGGAGCGCTCGTCCCCGAGCCCGGGAAGAGCTTCATCGCGCCGTTGATCAGCGCGTCCTGGACCTTGGGCGCGGCCGAGTAGGTGATCTCGGCGATCCGCCCGCCGGTCGTCGACTGCTTCTTCGGCCGGTTCACGATCGCCTTCGCGACCATCGTCGACGCCTCCTCGGGGCTGATCGACGGCATCGAGCGGTAGATGGTCGGTCGGCTCGATCATCGGCGTGCGGACGAGCGGCATGTAGACGGTCGTGATCGCGACGCCGTCGTCGACGATCTCCGAGGCGATCGAGCGCGAGAATCCGTCGAGCGCGTTCTTCGAGGCAACGTAGGCCGAGAAGCGGGGCGTGTTGATCTGCACGCCCATCGAAGAGATGTTCACGATGTGGCCGAAGCGGCGCTCGCGCATGCCCGGGCAGGACCTTGAGGATCAGCGCGACCGCGCCCAGGTAGTTGAGCTGGATCGTCCGCTCGAAGTCGTGAAGGCGGTCGTACGAGTTGGCGATCGAGCGGCGGATCGACATGCCGGCGTTGTTCACGAGGATGTCGACGCCGCCGTGGTCGGCGAGGACCTCCTCGGCCATGGCGCCGATCGCGTCGGTGTCGGTGAGATCGCACGGATAGACGTGGGCCTCCCCGCCGACCTCCTCGATCTTCGCCTGCACCGCCTCGAGCTTCTCCTTGCGTGCGCGAGACGAGGAGGACCTTCGCGCCGTTCACACCGACGCGGATCGCGGATGCCTCGCCGATGCCGGACGAGGCGCCCGTGATCAGGATCGTCTTGCCCTCGACCGCCGTGCGGAGCGAGCGGTCGCGAAACGGGTTGGGCACCGGCAGGTTGCGCGGCACGCCGCTCGCCGCCTTGGCGACAGCGCGGATCCTGTCAGAAGTGCTCGGGACGCGCCATCCCCTAGGGACCTCGGGATCACGCCTACCAGTGCACGCCGCGCATCAGGTACGCGAAGGCGACCTGCTGGTTCGTCGCGCCCTCGTCTTGCCGGCGGCTGGCTCGTCCGGCGAGCGTCGCTTCGGCTTGTCCTTGTCGCCCTTCGCCGCCGCCGAGTCCGGGAACATGTGGTACGCGGTGTTGAGGATGTAGTCGATCGACTTCGGGTTGATCGCGTACAGGATCTGCCCGAGCGTCCCCATCGGCGTCGCGATCCGCTTCGGCTGGTGGATGATCGCCTCGGTGATCATGTCGGCCGGCCTCGTCCGGCGTGATCGTCGGGAACCGGTCGTACATCTTCGTCGGCGCGATCATCGGCGTGCGGACCAGCGGCATGTTGATCGTCGTGATCGCGACCTTGTCGTCGACGATCTCCGAGGCGATGCAGCGGCTGAACGCGTCGAGCGCCGACTTCGACGCGACGTAAGCCGAGAAGCGCGGCATGTTCGTCTGCACGCCGATCGAGCTGATGTTGATGATCTGCCCCGACTTGCGCTCGCGCATCACCGGCAGGACCTTGAGGATCAGCCGGACCGCGCCGAGGTAGTTGAGCTGCATCGTCCGCTCGAAATCGTGCGGGCGGTCGTATGAGAGCGCGACCGAGCGGCGGATCGAGCGGCCCGCGTTGTTCACGAGGACGTCGACGTGGCCGTGCTGCTCGAGCGCCTCTTCGGCCATGCGTTCGATGTCGTCGAAGTCGGAGAGGTCGCACGGGTGGACGTGGGCGATCCCGCCACCCGCCTCGATCTGGTCCTTGGTGGCCTCGAGCTTCTCCGGCGTGCGGGCGACAAGCAGGACGATGCCGCCCGCGTCGGCGATCTTCATCGCCGCCGCCTTGCCGATGCCCGATGACGCGCCGGTGACCATCACGACGCGGCCGCGAACCGACTTTTCGAGGCGAGACGTTGCCGCGCAGCCGGCGGGCGAAGCGCATGAACTCGTCCGGGATCTGCTGCTCGAGGATCTGGCTGGCGCCGCCGATCAGGCCGAGCCGCCCGCGCGCTGCGCCGACGAGGGTGCGGTCGCGGTAGAGGTCGGGATCGAGGTGGCGCTCCCAGTAGTCCCAGAGCTTTCCGGCGTACGCCTTGAGCGGCGGCACCGAGATGCCGCTGCCCTGCGAGCGCGGCCTGCGTCTGCGCGCGAGTCGAACTTGGTCGGCCAGTTCATGTAGAGAAGACCGAGCGCGGAATGCCGAAATCGGCGAGCACGGAGTTGGCGACGGTGTTGCCGAGCGGAGCCGTGTTCACCAGCGTGCGGAGGACCGGCTGGAAGGCCTCGGTGACGCCGGCGGGCAGCCGAACCGTCGTCTGCGGCGCGTGCGCGGCCTGCGCGAAGGTGTCGATCACCTCGCCCGCCGTCATCGGATTCGGGTCGGTGAGGCTGAACGCGCGGCCGTCGAGGTCCGGCTTGTGGGCGATGTGGTCCATCGCCTTGACGACGAAGTCGACCGGGACGATGTTGATCTCGCGCCCCTCGATCCCGGCCATCGGGACCCACTGCGGCACCGCGTTGCGGATGCGCCGGATCAGCTTGAAGAAGTAGTACGGGCCGTCGATCTTGTCCATCTCGCCGGTCTCGGAGTGGCCGACGACGATGCCCGGGCGGTAGACGCGCCACGGTCGCTCGCACTCCTCGCGAACGATGCCCTCGGAGTCGTGCTTGGTGCGGAAGTAGGGATCGGTGTCGAGGTCGACCGCCTCCTCGAACATGTCCTCGCGCCAGACGCCCTTGTAGAGGCCGGCGGCGGCGATCGAGCTGGTCATGTGGACGCAGCCGGCCTCGACGGCGTCGGCGAGCTCGACCATGTGGCGGGTGCCGTCGATGTTCGCGACCTGCTGCGACTCGGCGTCGGCCTTCATGTCGTAGATCGCCGCGAGGTGGAAGAGGTGGTCGACCTCGCCGGTGAGCCGCGCGACGTCCTCGTCGGAGACGCCGAGGCGCTCCTGCGAGAGGTCGCCGACGATTCCGACCACGCGGTCCTCGTCGACTCCCCAGCGGTTGCGGAGCTCCTCCAGCCGGCCCTTCGAGCCCTCGCGGACGAGCACGTAGATCGTCCCGTCGCGCTCCAGGAGCTGCTCGACGAGATTGCGCCCGATAAAGCCGGTTGCGCCGGTTACGAAGTAGCCCATTTACCTCTCCTCCAGGGTCAAGTTCCATTCGGCTGGCTTAGGCCTTGACCCTACTATTCATCGGCGAGCGTCCATGACGGCTCGGGTTGCGCTCGGCGCGACTGCGGCGCCACATCGCGGGTAGGTTCACGCCGTGGCCGGAAGCGGGACCGGCATCGTCTGGTTTCGTCGCGATCTGCGGATCCGCGACCATCCCGCGCTGCGCGCGGCGCTCGATCGCCACGAGCGCGTCGTCCCAGTCTTCTGCTTCGACGACCGGCTGCTCCACGGTCGCCACGAGTCCGGCCCTCGCACGCAGTTTCTGCTCGAGTGCCTCGCGGAGCTCGACGCCGCGCTCCGCGAGCGCGGCTCGGGCCTCGTCGTTCGCCACGGCAAGCCGGAGCGGGAGCTCGTCGATCTCGCGAAGGAGACGGACGCGGAGGCGATCCACTTCACGCGCGAGGTCAGCCCGTTCGGACGCGAGCGCGGGAGAGCTCTGCCGCGCGGACGTTCGAGCCGGCGGGAATCGAGGCGGTCGACCATCCCGGGCCTCAACGCGGTCGATCAGCTCCGCGAGATCCGCACCCAGCAGGACAAGCCCTACACGGTCTTCAGCCCGTTCCACAAGAACTGGCTCGGGGTCGAGCGCCGGGACGTTCTGGAAGCGCCGCGCGAGATGCCGCCGCTTCCCTCAGGCCTTGCGAAGGGCCGGCTGCCGAGCCTCGACTCGCTCGGGCTTGCAGCAAGAGGTCGCAGAGCCCGCGGTCGGCGGCGAGTCGGAGGCTCACGAGACGCTCGACCGCTTCCTCGACGGGCCCGTGCGCGAGTACAAGGACAACCACGACGCGCTGGGCCGGGACCGCACCTCCCGCCTCTCCCCCTACCTCCACTTCGGCTGCGTGACGCCGCGCCAGATCGAGGAGCGCCTGCCGCGCGGCGTCGGCGCCGAGGCGTTTCGCCGCCAGCTCTGCTGGCGCGACTTCTACCACCACGTCCTGGTCTTTCACCCGCAGAACGCGAAGTCCGAGTTCCAGGAGCGCTACCGCGGCAAGATCAAGTGGAGCTACGCGGAGAAGCGCTTCGAGCGCTGGTGCGAGGGCAAGACCGGCTTCCCGCTCGTCGACGCCGGCATGCGCCAGCTCAAGCGCGAGGGCTGGATGCACAACCGCGCGCGCCTGGTCGTCGGCTCGTTTCTGACCAAGGACCTCGGCATCGACTGGCGCTGGGGCGAGCGCCACTTCATGCGCTACCTGATCGACGGCGACGAGGCGAACAACAACGGCAATTGGCAGTGGATCGGGTCAGTCGGGGTCGACCCGCAGCCGCGCGTATCGGCGGATCTACAACCCGGCTCTCCACGCAGAGCGCTACGACCCGAACGGCACTACGTCCGCCGCTACGTCCCGGAGCTCGAGGACGTCCCGGACAAGTACCTGGCGCGAGCCATGGAAGATGCCGGAAGAGGTCCAGGAGGAGTGCGGAGTCGATTATCGGCGAGGACTACCCGGAGCCGATGGTGGACCGCAAGAAGGCGCGCGAGGAGGCGCTCGAGCGCTACCGGCGTGTGAACCGCTTGTTTCGAGCACCGGGAAGGCGTTACGCGCCGAAGCCGCAGGGCATAGACTCGAAGAGAAGTTGGCAGAAGACTTGCTCGAGATTCAGATGCCCGCGATGGGCGAGTCGGTCACCGAGGGGACGATCCTCGAGTGGCACGTCGCCGAGGGCGAGGAGGTCTCCGAGGGCGACACGATCGTCGAGGTCTCGACCGACAAGATCGACGCCGAGGTTCCCGCTCCGGCGAGCGGCGTGATCACGAAGATCATGGCCCAGCCCGACGACACGGTCACGGTCGGCCAGGTTCTCGCGCAGCTCGACACGAACGGCACCGGCAACGGCGCTGCGCCGGCGGCCGACGCCGGCGAGGAAGAGGATCCCGGAGACCGCTTCCGGACTCCGAGCGCAGACCGCAGACGCGAGCCGAGCTCGCCGAGACGACCCGCGCTGACGACGGACGAGCGAGGGGATCGGCCGGCGGCGGCGGCGGCGAAGGCGACGCCGACATCGGCGAGAGCGACCCCGAAGAGCTGCTCGAAGTCGCGCAGGGCGATTCCGCCGACGACTCGCCCGTGCCCGACATCGGAGGATTCGGCGGAGGCCGCAGCTGACGATGCCGGTGAGACGATGGTCGTCGCGATGCCCGAGATGGGCGAGTCGGTCACCGAGGGCACGGTGCTCGAGTGGCACGTCGCTGAGGGCGACTCGGTCGCCGAGGGCGACACGGTCGTCGAGGTCTCGACCGACAAGGTCGACGCCGAAGTGCCGGCTCCCGCCTCGGGAACGATCACGAAGCTTCTGGTCGAGCCGGACGACGTCGTCAAGGTGGGTCAGCCGCTGGCCGAGATGTCCGCGGGCGCGGCGCCCGTCGGGTCAGACCCCGACGACCGACGGCCAGCCTGAGCTGGCGCCGGTTGCCGCTCCCACTGGCGACGCGTCGACTCGGCACCCAGCCGCTCCGTCTCCCCCGTCGCCCAGCGCATGGCGCCGGACGGGGCATCGACATCGGCTCGATCCAGGGCTCGGGCGCCGGCGGCAAGGTCGTGAAGGCGGACGTGCTCGCTGCGGCGGACGGCGGCGAACGGCGCCGCGCCAGCGCCGGCGGCCGCCGAGGGCGAGGAGAAGCCGCTCCGCGGCCCGGCGGGAACGCTCGCGAAGCTCATGAACGAGAGCCGCAAGATGCCGACGGCGACCTCGTTCCGCACGCTTCCGGTCGACACGCTCGACGCCAAGCGCAAGGCGATCAACTCCCAGCTCAAGGAGAAGGGCCTCAAGGTCTCGTTCACGCACCTGATCGCTTGGGCGATCGTGCGCGCCGCGAGCCGAGCACGACGTGATGGCCCGCACCTACTCCGAGCACGACGACAAGTCGTGGGTGACGATGGGCAGCCGGCGTGAACCTCGGCATCGCGGTCGACGTCGAGCGCAAGGACGGCTCGCGCTCGCTGATGGTGCCGTGCATCCGCGGCGCCGACGCCTCGACTTCGCGGGCTTCCACACCTACTACGAGGACCTGATCTCGAAGACGCGCGAGAACAAGCTCACCGCGGACGACTTCCAGGGCACGAACATCACGCTGACCAACCCGGGCGGGATCGGCACCGTCGCCTCGGTGCCGCGCCTCATGTCGGGCCAGGGCACGATCGTCGCCGTCGGCTCGATCGCCTATCCGGTCGAGTGGGCGCACGCGCCGGCCGAGAAGCTGAAGGCGCTCGGCGTCTCGAAGGTCACGACGATGACCTCGACGTACGACCACCGGATCATCCAGGGCGCCGAGTCGGGCTGCGTTCCTGCGCCGGATCGACCAGTTCCTCCAGGGCGAGGACGACTTCTACGAGACGGTCGCGCACGACCTGGCGATCTCCGACCGCGTCGTCGCCAACGCCCATCCCGGCCGCGGCTTCCGCCCCGCCCCTGCCTGCCGTCGGCGCGGCGGGGCAGGCAGCGCCGTCGTCGCAGCCGAGCCTGATCGCGAGCTGCTCCAGGCCGTCCAGGCGGCGACCTCGCTCCTCAAGGCCTTCCGCACCCACGGCCACCTGGCGGCGCGCGTCAACCCGCTCGCCGAGGGCGAGCCGAAGGGCGACCCGGCGCTCGAGCCCGAGAGCCTCAACCTGACGCCCGAGCTGATGTCGCGCATCCCCGCCTCGATCCTGCGGATCGGCGTCGAGGGCGAGACGCTCCTCGACGCGCTGCCGCGCATGCGCGACGCCTACTGCGGCACGGTCGCCTACCAGATCGAGCACCTCTCCTCGCACCAGCAGCGGATGTGGCTGCGCGAGATGATCGAGACCGGCGCCCACCGCGCTCCGCTCGAGGCCGACGAGAAGCGCGCGCTCCTCAAGCGCCTGCTCGAGGTATTCGGCTTCGAGCGATTCATCCAGAAGGCGTACCTCGGCCAGAAGATGTTCTCGATCGAAGGCCTCGACGTGGTCGTGCCGATGATCGACTCGCTCGTGACGCACGCGCGCTCGAACGGCGCCGAGGAGGTCGTGATCGGCATGGCCCACCGCGGCCGCCTGAGCGTGCTCGTCCACAACCTCGGCCGCTCGGCCGAGTCGATCATGGCCGAGTTCGAGGGCGCGAAGGCGCTCGACCAGGTGAAGGCGATCGCAGCGATCCCGCACTCGGGCACCGGCGACGTCAAGTACCACCACGGCGCCGAGGGCATCTTCTCGACCCCGGACGGCGAGGAGATCCGGGTGCGGATGTACCCGAACCCCTCGCACCTCGAGTTCGTCGACCCGGTCGTGACGGGCGGCGCGCGCGCGGCGCAGACCGAGCACTCGGGCCCGCGGCTTCACCACAACCCGCACGTCGCCGTGCCGCTCCTCCTCCACGGCGACGCGGCGTTCCCGGGCCAGGGCGTGGTCGCGGAAACGCTCAACCTCCAGTCGCTCGAGGGCTACTCGACCGGCGGCACGATCCACATCATCACCGACAACCAGGTGGGCTTCACCACCGACCCGTCCGAGGACCGCTCGACGCCTTACGCCGGCGATCTCGCCAAGGGCTACAACTGCCCGATCATCCACGTGAACGCCGACGACGTCGAGGGCTGCATGGCGGCGATGCGCCTGGCGATGGGCTACCGCGAGCGCTTCGCGCGCGACGTCGTGATCGACGTGATCGGCTACCGGCGCTACGGCCACAACGAGACGGACGAGCCCGCCTACACGCAGCCCAAGATGGCCGCGCAGATCAAGGCGCACACGCCGGTCTCCGAGATCTACGCGGAGCAGCTCATCAAGGAGGGCGTGGTCTCGACCGACGACGTCGAGGCGGACGCGAACGAGATCCAGGAGTCGCTCTCGGAGACGCTCAAGTCGCTGCGGGCGAAGATGGAGACCGGCGACTACGAGGATCCGACCTCGACCCACGTCGGCACCGGGCGAGCTCGACCGCACGAAGTCGCCCGAGGTCGAGACGGCCGTCTCCGAGAAGCGCATCCGCACGCTGAACGAGGAGCTGATCCGCGTCCCCGACGGCTTCGCGATCCACCGCAAGCTGAAGAAGCCGCTCGAAAAGCGGATCGAGATCCTCGAGGAAGGCCCGATCGAGTGGGGCCACGCCGAGGCGCTCGCCTACGCGTCGCTTCTGACCGAGGGCACGCACATCCGCCTCACCGGCCAGGACACCGAGCGCGGCACGTTCTCCCACCGCCACCTCGTCCTCCACGACGAGAAGACGGGCCTCAAGTACGCGCCGATCCAGAACCTGTCCGGGCGCGCTGGCGCCGTTCGAGGTCCACAACAGCCCGCTCTCGGAGATCGCCTGCCTCGGCTTCGAGTACGGCTACTCGGCCGCCTCGCCCGAGAGCCTGATCCTCTGGGAGGCGCAGTTCGGCGACTTCGCCAACTCGGCGCAGGTGATCATCGACCAGTTCCTGGTCGCCGGAGAGTCGAAGTGGGGCCAGACGACGCGGCTGACGCTGCTCTTGCCGCACGGCTACGAGGGCTCGGGCCCCGAACACTCGAGCGCGCGCATCGAGCGCTTCATCCAGCTCGCCGCCGAGGGCAACATCCGCCTCGCGAACCCGACGACCGCCGCGCAGTACTTCCACCTGATCCGCCGCCAGGCGCGGATCGCGAAGCCGCGGCCGCTCGTCGTCTTCACGCCGAAGGGCCTTCTGCGGCTGACCGGCGCCTCGTCGAAGCTCTCCGACCTCACCAGCGGCACCTTCCAGTTCGTCCTCGGCGACCCGCGGGCCCAGGGCCGCGAGGAGGAGATCACGAAGCTCGTCCTCTGCTCGGGCAAGGTCTACTACGACATCGACGGCCACGACAAGCGCGAGGAGTCCTCGAACGTCGCGATCGCCCGAGTCGAGCTCCTCTACCCCTTCGCCCGCGACCAGATCCGCGAGCTGATCGAGCGCTATCCGAACCTCGAGCACATCGCGTGGGTCCAGGAGGAGCCGAAGAACATGGGCGCCTACAGCGTCATGGCGCGCCGCATGCCCGAGCTCCTCCCCGAAGGCGTCGAGTTCTCCTACATCGGCCGCCCGCAGCGCTCCTCCCCCTCCGAGGGCTACCCGGTAGCCCACCGCTCCGAGCAGGAGCGCATCGTGCTCACCGCGCTGGCCGGCTAGGGCTCGGCCGCGCCGCATCGGCGGCACGAGGTCGCGCGCCGAGCGTGACGAAACGGCGGCACTAAAGGGGGAGTGTCGGGGCCCGGGTGGGTGCTCTGAGGGGGCGTTACATGTTCCGGCGGGGTTGTCCGGATTATGTCCGGCAAATCCCGCCCTCGATCCGTTGATGCGATCATTGGCGCGCTTGCTGCTCGTCAGCACGGGGCGGTCGGAAGGTGGCAGCTCCTCGATCGCGGCCTCAGCCGCGACCAGATCGACTGGCGAATCGCGGAGCGGGCGCCTGCGTCCCGTCCACCGCGGCGTCTACCTCGTCGGCCACACCGCCACGGCGCCGCTCGCCTACGAAGCCGCCGCCGATGCTCGCCTTCCGCGGCCAAGCCGTGATCAGCCACCGGAGCGCCGCCAAGCTCCATGGCCTTCTCTCTTGGCCGCCGAAAGCGGCTTGCTGGGTGACCACGCCGCGCGGAGACAGCGACCGCCCAGGCCTGATCGTCCGCAAGGCGACCCTCGAGCCGTGCGACATCACCTCGATCGAGCGGATCAAGATCACCACGTTGGCTCGCACCGATCCTCGACTGCGCAGCGATCCTGCCTCCGGACGAGGACTACCGCCTGGAGGCGATGTGCGCCGAGGCCCACTCGAAGGGCGCAAAGCTCCCTGCCCTTCGCGAGCAGATCGAGCGCAACCCAGGCAAGCCGGGCGTCGTTCGCCTCGCGAAGCTTCTCGATCGGCGGACCGGCCCCGCCAGGCCCAAGCGCGAGCTCGAACGCCGCCTGCTCAAGCTGGTCCGCGCCTCCGACCTGCCACACCCCGAGGTGAACGCCTGGCTCGAGGGCAAGGAGCGCGACCTGGTCTGGCGCGAGCAGCGAGTCGTGGTCGAAGCCGACTCCTACACGTTCCACGGCGACCCGGCCTCGTGGGCGAAAGACATCGGCAAGACGAACGAGCTGCAGCTACTCGGCTACGTCGTCCTGCGCTTCACCTGGTTCGACGTGACCGAGCGACGCCAGTGGGTCATCGGCGAGATCCGGCGGCGCGATCGGACTTGCGAAGCGCCCGCCCCTCCGGGGCGGGCGTCGCATGTCTCTCCGCGTCAGGTCAGCGGCTTGAGGGAGCGGCAGGCGGCGTCGCTGGATCAGCCGACCAGCGCGCGCTTCGCGCCACAAGTGCCACATCTCGGACGATCGACCGGTTGCCTTGCTCAACGTGCGCTGGTGGAAGCCTCGGCTAGGCCCGACCTATGGACTCTGTCCAAACTCAGCCCGTGAGCACGCCCGAAGCCGCTCGTCGCGACGCCGAAAGGCCGCGACGTCCTGCGCAAAGCCCGTGCCTGGGCCCGATGTTCGGCTGGGTCGAAGATCGCGTCGTGGATCGAGCTCGGCCTCTTCGCGATCCTGCTCGTCGTCTGGCTCGCGCCGGGCCTCGAGCACCCGACCTTCTACGCCGGCCTCGCCCACGGCATCGGCTTCATCGCGCTCGCGATCCTGATCTGGATCGCCGTCCTGCGCCACCAGGCGCCGTACACGCTGCTCGCCGCAACACTGACCCAGTCGGCCCGTCGGAAGCGTCATAGCGATCGCCGGATCGAGCGGAACGCCCGCGCTGACGGCGATCCGCAAAACGGGGCCTGGCTCGGCGCAAGACCGATCGGCGGATTGCCGGACGTAGTCCGAACACTCCGCCGGAATGCGACGCCCCCTGAAGCACGCCGAGGCACTCCGCCTAGGCGCGTCTTTCCGTCACCGGGAGAAAGAGAAGGCGGGGCGGGGCCGTGGGAGGCAGGGGGTCCACACGGCCCGCGCCGCGCCTAGCGCGTCGGTAGCCAGGGAGGGATGCCGACGCGTTCGCCCCCGGAGGCGGGACTGGCCGGGGACGAGCTTTGTGAAGTCTCTGTTGGTCCCTGTGGATTCCGCTCCCTGACGGTCAATGCCTTTGTTGAACACTTCTGACCGATCGGCGAGGGCCGCTGTCAATACGCCCGGCGCAACTTTCCCCCCGAAGGCTGATGTTGGAGCCCGTACTTCAACCCGATGGCGCAACTTTGTCCGACTTTGAGTGTTGCGAGGCTACTTCAGCTCGCGAAGCACGCGGTGGAGGATGCCGCCGTGCTGGTAGTAGCGGACCTCGTTCGGCGTGTCGAGCCGGACGGTCGCCTCGAACTCGACGTCGTCGCCCTCGCCGACGCCTTCACCTTGAGCGTCCGCTTCTCCGACGTCGGCGCGTCGAGCGCCTCGGCCAGACCGTCGAAGTCGAACGTCTCCTCGCCGTCGAGGCCGAGCGACTCCGCCGACTCGCCGTCGGGGAACTGAAGCGGCAGGACGCCCATCCCGATCAGGTTCGAGCGGTGGATGCGCTCGAAGCTCTCCGCGATCACCGCGCGCACGCCGAGGAGCGACGTGCCCTTCGCCGCCCAGTCGCGCGACGAGCCCGAGCCGTACTCCTTGCCGGCGAGCACGACCAGCGGCACGTCGTCCTCCGCGTAGGCCATCGCGGCCTCGTAGATCGTCGTCTCCTCGCCGTCCGGGCCGAGCGTGAAGCCGCCCTCCTTCTCGACCAGCGCGTTGCGCAAGCGGATGTTCGCGAAGGTGCCGCGGATCATCACCTCGTGGTTGCCGCGCCGCGAGCCGTAGGAGTTGAAGTCGCCGGGCTCGACGCCGTTCTCCATCAGCCACTCGCCCGCCGGGCTCGCCTTCTTGATCGCGCCGGCCGGCGAGATGTGGTCGGTCGTCACCGAGTCGCCGAGGACGGCGAGAACCCGCGCGCCCTCGATCGGCTCGACCTCGGCCGGCTCTTCGTCCATGTCCTCGAAGAACGACGGCTTGCGCACGTAGGTCGAGTCCGGCCACGTGTAGCGGTCGCCGTCGGGCGTGTCGAGGCCCTTCCAGCGCTCGTCGCCCTCGAAGACGTCCGAGTAGCCCTCCTTGAACATCTCCGAGCGCACCGCCTCGGCGACCGTGTCCTTGATCTCCTCGGACGAGGGCCAGATGTCCTTCAGGTAGACGTCCTCGCCGTCCGAGCCCTGCCCGAGCGGCTCGTCGAAGATGTCGACGTCCATCCGACCGGCCAGCGCGTAGGCGACGCAGAGCGGCGGCGAGGCCAGGTAGTTGTTGCGCACGTCCTGGTTGATGCGCCCCTCGAAGTTGCGGTTGCCCGAGAGCACCGCGCAGACGACGAGGTCGTTCTCGGACACGGCCTCGGAGATCGCCTCGGGCAGCGGCCCCGAGTTCCCGATGCAGGTCGTGCAGCCGTAGCCGACGAGGTTGAAGCCGAGCTTGTCGAGGTACTCGTCGAGGCCGGCGCGCTCCAGATACTCGGTCACGACCGTCGAGCCCGGCGCGAGCGAGGTCTTCACCCACGGCTTTCGCTCGAGCCCCGCCTCGACCGCCTTCTTGGCCAGGAGCCCGGCGCCGAGCATCACCGACGGGTTCGAGGTGTTCGTGCAGCTCGTGATCGCCGCGATCACGACGCGCCCGTGGTCGAGCGTCGTCTCGGTCCCGTCCTCGAGCGTCACCGGCACGCAGTTCGCCTTGCGGTCTTCGAGCGCCGTGGCGCTCGCGCCGCCGTTCTTCTGCGGCTTGCCGCGCTCGTCTCGACTGGTCCTCGGCCGGCGGGTCGGACGCGGGGAACGAATCCGCGACCGCCTTGTCGTGGCCGTTGCCGAGCTTCTTGGCGGCGCCTTCGTCGAACTCGGCGAGCGACTCCAGGAACGCGGCCTTCGCGTCGGTCAGGGCGATCCGGTCCTGCGGGCGCTTCGGCCCCGCGATCGACGGCTCGACCGAGCCGAGGTCGAGGTCGATCTGGTCCGAGAACGTCGGGATCCTCGGAGTCCTCGTCGTGGAACATCCCCTGCTCGCGCGCATAGGCGTCGACGAGCTCGATCGTCTCGGTCGGCCGGCCCGTGAACTCCAGGTAGCGGAGCGTCTCCTTGTCCACCGGGAAGATCGCGCAGGTCGAGCCGAACTCCGGCGACATGTTGCCGATCGTCGCGCGGTCGGCCAGGCCGAGCGTGTGGAGGCCGGGGCCGAAGAACTCGACGAACTTCGAGACGACGCCGCGCTCGCGGAGCATCTCGGTGACGGTGAGGACGAGGTCGGTCGCGGTCGCGCCCTCGGGCAGCTCGCCCTCGAGGCGGAAGCCGAGCACCTGCGGCAGGAGCATCGAGATCGGCTGGCCGAGCATCGCCGCCTCGGCCTCGATCCCGCCGACGCCCCAGCCCAGGACGCCGAGCCCGTTCACCATCGTCGTGTGCGAGTCGGTCCCGACGAGCGTGTCGGGGTAGGCCTGCATCACGCCGTCCTTCTCGCGGCTGAAGACGACCTCGGAGATGTACTCCAGGTTCACCTGGTGGCAGATGCCGGTCGCCGGCGGCACGACGCGGAAGTTGTCGAACGCCTGCTGGCCCCAGCGAAGGAACGCGTAGCGCTCCTCGTTTCGCTCGTAGTCGCGGTCGGCGTTGATGTCGAAGGCGCGCTCGTTGCCGAACGCGTCCACCTGCACCGAGTGGTCGATCACCAGATCGACGGGCACCAGCGGGTTGATCTTCTTCGGGTCGGAGCCCAGCTCTTCCATCGCGTCGCGCATCGCGGCGAGGTCGACGACGGCGGGGACGCCGGTGAAGTCCTGCATGAGGACGCGCGCCGGCTGGTACGGGATCTCCTCGGACGGCTCGGCCTTCGCGTCCCAGCTCGCGATCGTCTCGACGTCGTCCTCGGTGACCGACTCGCCGTCCTCGAGGCGAAGCGTGTTCTCGAGCAGGACCTTGAGCGAGTACGGAAGCCGCGCGACGTCGAACTTCTCCTGGAGCGCGTCGAGCCGGTAGATCTCGTACTCGGTCCCCGAGACGTCGAGCGTGTCCTTGGCTCCGAAGCTGTCGGTCATGCGTCCTCTTCTTCGGGTGGTCTCTGGGCCGGTCGTCCGCGGCGCTCATCCGATTATGACCGGCGCATCGCACGCGCGCATTCGCGGTACCGTCGCGACGTCTCGTGAATCGCATGGGCGCTCGCATTCGGGGCTCGTCCTTGCCGCGCTCGCCGTCAGCGCCTGCGGCTGCGCAGGCGGAGACGATCGACGCGCTCGGCGTCCTGCCGCCCGGCCAGAGCGGCTACGTCTCGATCACGGGCGTCGCCGAGCGGCACCGGCTCGCCGCACCTGACCGACCAGACGCAGCTCTTCGAGAACTTCGAGTACCGCGACATCAACTTCAACCAGCCGGGCGACGACCGAGTCGCCACGCGCCGGCGTGACGATCTCGCGCGACGAGTTCGGCGTGCCCGACGATCACCGGCGAGACCGAGGACGACGGCTGGTTCGGCGTCGGCTACGCCGTCGCCCAGGACCGGCTCTTCCAGCTCGAGCTCTTCCGGCGCGCGACCTCCGGGCGCCTGTCCGAGATCGTCGGGCCCGGCTACCTCGACGACGACCTGATCGCCCGGCGCGACTACTACACGGACGCCGAGGTCCAGGCGATGATGGACGACGTCCCGCAGCGCCTGGTCGACCGCACGCAGTCCTACGCGGACGGCATCAACGCCTACATCGACCACGTGCAAGGCCCGGGCGCCGCTCGAGATGCCGGGCGAGTTCGTCGCGCTCCAGGCGCTCCCGATCGACGAGTGGACGATCGCTCGACTCGGCGCGCGTCGGCATCTTCCTCGCTCGCACCGTGCCATCGAGCGACGGCGGCGAGCTTCGCAACGCGCTCGCGCTCGCCGACGCCGGCCCGAAGGCGTTCAAGCGGCTCCTTCCCGTCCGCACGCACGGGCCAGCTCGCCGACGATCCCGCGCTCCGAGGGCAAGCTTCCCCGCGCAGCCCGGCCGCACCGGCGCCGATCGGCGCAAGGGCTTTCGCAAGTCGCAGAAGTTCCTCGCCAAGCAGGACCTCGCGAGCGTCGTCGACACCACCGCAGGAGATCCCGCGCGCCGCCGCGGCCGAGCGCACCGCAGGCCGACGAGCCCGGCGCGGGCCTTCGGAGCATCCTCCCCAGCCCCGGCGGCTCGTTCATGTGGGCGATGCGCGACCCGGAAGCGAGCAGCGCCTACCTCTACAACGGCCCGCAGCTCGGCTTCTCCGTGCCCGAGCTCTTCGTCGAGTTCGAGCTCCACTCGCCCGAGCTTCCCGAACATCCACGGCGTGAGCGCCGCCGGCGTTCCCCTGATCGGCATCGGCCACAACGGCGACGTCGCCTGGGGCTTCACGTCCGGCCTCTCCGACGAGGACGACCTCTACGTCGAGAAGGTGACCGGCCCCGAGACCTACCGCTTCAAGGGCGAGGATCGCGCCATGGACTGCCGCGACGAGGTCGTTCACCTGGAAGACGCCGCCGACCGACCTGCCCGGACACGCTCACCGGCCTGATCGAAGGCGGCGGCTCGAGCGACGCACCGCCCGCCGGCACGACCACGGAGCGGATCTGCCGCACCGTCCACGGCCCGGTCCAGGCGACACGGCGACGGCATCGCGCTCGCGCGCCGCTACGCGATCTGGAACCGCGAGCTCGAGACGATCGTCGGCATCGACAAGCTCAACCGCGCCAAGGACATCGGCGACGTCGACGAGGCGATGGACGCCGTCACCTGGAACGAGAACGTGATGGCGGTCGACTCGGACGGCCACATCGGCTACTGGCATCCCGGGCTCCACCAGCTCAAGCCGAAGACGTGGGACGAGCGCCTGCCGTTGCCCGGGCACCGGCAAGGCCGAGTGGCGAGGCTTCCTGCCGCCGGACAAGCGCCCGCAGGTCGTCGATCCCGCGCAGGGCTGGCTCGCGCAGTGGAACAACGTGCCGTCGGCGGGCTGGACCAACGGCGACTCCGAGGCGCTCGAGCGGGCGACCGGCTCGCTCCACCGCGTCGGCATCCTGCTCAAGCTCGTGCGCAAGGTCGCGAAGAACCCGAGCTTCAAGCGCAGCACGGACATCGCGCTCACCTCCGGCACCACCGCCCAGCAGTTCCCGCTTCGCGACAAGGCGCAAGTTCGCGCAGGCGCGCCCGAGCTGGCGAACGCCGACGGTCGCGCGGTGCTCGACGGCGCTCGCGGCGTGGAACGGCTCCTACGACGAGGAGAACGGGGCCGGGACCGTCGATCCGGGCGTCGCGATCTGGGAGGAGTTCAAGGACCAGGCCGAGGCGATCCTCCTGAGGAAGCTCGGCGCCAAGGGCATCGGCATCGCCGGCGAGACCTCGAACTCGCACATGTTCGACATCACGAACGGCGAGGCCGCCGCGCTGCGAAAGCTCGGGCCGCGCGCCTACGCCAAGGCCGCGATCGAAGACGCACGAGAAGCTCGCCGCAGAGTTCGGCTACAGACGACGTCTCGACCTGGCGCGAGCCGCGCCGCCTCTACCCGGTGGGCGCGCAGGGCGCCGGCGCGACCCCCGAGCTCGAGTTCTTCGACCGCGGGACCTGGAACCAGTCGATCGCGATGGGCGGCTAGAGCACCTCGACTTCGTAGGCGCTCAGCACTAACGCGTGAATTGCTGTCGCTACCGCTTGTCGGCCTGGCCGCGGGCGACCTCGTCGCCCGCCTTGACCGCGGCCTTGCTCGGAGAGCCGGCCGGCCAGCTCCGGGTGGCGCCCGGCGAACTTCGCCAGCCTCACCTGGTGGAACGGGGCGACGGTGATCTCGCCGCGATTCTTCTCGATCGCCTCGACCACCGCCGCGCCGACCTTCTGCGGGCGAGTCGGTGCCCATCCCGGCCGGAGCGTGCGGCGCCCGAGTCGGCGAACATGCCCGCGTCGCGGACGAAGCCGGGCGCGACGAGCGAGACGCCGACTCCGCGTTCCGCGCAGGTCCTCGCGCAAGGCCAAGCGTGAAGCCGCGCAGGCCGAACTTGGTCGCGTTGTAGAGCGGACTGGCGCGCGGTCGGCGCGACGCCCGAGAGCGAACCGACCATCACGATGTGGCCCTGCCCGCGCTCGATCATTCGCGGGCAGGAGCGCGTGAGCCATCAGCATCGGGCTCTCGAGGTTCACCCGCAGCGCCCGCTCGACCTCGCGTCTGGTTGAAGCTCGTCGAGCTTGCCCGACGCCGGCAGCCCTGCGTTCGCGACGAGGACGTCGATGTCGCCCGCGTCGGCCGACCAGCGCGAGCGCCGCGCCCGGCTCGGCCAGGTCGGCAGACGGCCACGCGATGCTCGCCGGGCAAGCTCGGCCGCCAGGCGCTCGAGCTCCTCGCCCTTGCGCGAGGAGAGCACGAGGCTCGGCGCCGCGTCGGCGAGCGCGCGCGGCGATCGCGCGGCCGAGTCCGCCCGTCGCCCCCGTGAGAAGTGCCGTCTTGCTGCCAGCGCTAGCTCTGATGCTGCGACGACGCCTGGAATAGCTCGCATGAGCAAGGCGATAGTCAGGCGCTTCGACGCCTGAGCCGTTTTGTGAGCAAGTCCTTAGCAAAAGTCCTTGCACTTTGCTAACCTGCCCGCATCAATCTGAAAACCGGTAGCCGAGTCCGCGCCATGAGGGGCGGAACGGGGGAACCGAACGTTGGGGCTAACTCTCCTACTTGGAGGGGGCGCGACTCCTAAAGCGCCAGCCCGTCAGCTAACCCCGTAGGCGCAAACAAGGAGACCGACTTGAACTCAGAGACGTCAGAACACTTTCCGAATGCGCAAGCCGGCGTCGTGCAGCAGCGCTCGCCGCTTGCGCCGCTGCGCCCTTGCGCTGCCGCGCACCGTCGCTCGCCGGCGGCGGCGGTCGGCACCGGCGGCGGCGGTAGCGAAGACCACCTCCGGCGCCAAGGCCAAGCTGAAGGCAACGGCAAGGCCATCGCGCCCGCGTCCGCCCCGCAGGCCGTGAAGAAGCGATCGCGGCCGCCAACAAGATCGACAAGTACAGCCCTACAAGTACGGCGGCGGCCACAGCTCGCGGCAAGCGGGCTACGACTGCTCCGGCGCCGTGAGCTACGTGCTCGGCCCGAAGGGCGCCGGCCTCATCCGACGCCCGATGACCTCCGGCGACTTCGCCCGCTGGGGCAGCAAGGGCAAGGGCAACTGGATCACCTCGTACGGTGACTCCGGCCACGTCTTCGTCGTCATCGCGGGCCTTCGCTTCGACACCTCGCAGCCCGACGACGGCAACTCCGGCCCCGGCTGGTCGAAGAACGTCGAGCAAGGGCTTCGCGAACGTCTCGAAGAACGCCGCACGCCACAAGGGCGGCCTCTAGTCCGAGCAGTTCCGGCCCCCGACCGTCCGGTTTCGAGAAAGCGCGCCCCTTCGGGGGCGCGCTTTTTCTTTGTATGACCTCGGCCTCGAGACGCGGCGGCCTAGGTTCGGGCGGATGGAGACGGAGGCGAAGCGGGACTCAGGGCGGGGCATGCGGGCCGGGGCGCCGATCTCCGCTCGCCTCGCTTCTCCTCGGGCACTTCGTTCGGAGTCCTCGCCGAGCCGGTGATGGGAACGGTCGCGCCGATCGTGATGTCCGCGATCGTCTTCGCCGGCTCGGCGCAGTTCGGCGCCCTGGCGGTCCTCGCGGCCGGCGGCGGAGCCGGCGCCGCGATCGCCGCGGGCGTCCTCCTCAACATGCGCTACCTGCCGATGGGCATCTCGATCGCCGCTTCGACACGAGGGCGGCTGGTTCCGGCGCGGGCTCGCCGCGCAGCCGCTGATCGACGCGGGGTGGGCGATGTCCTACCGCGGCGACGGGCGCTACGACATCCCGTACATGTGGGGCGTCACGGCCGTGAACTACCCGATGTGGGTGGGCGGCACCGCGCTCGGCGTCTTCGCGGGCGATCTGATCGGCGACCCGGACCGCCTCGGCCTCGACGCCCTCTTCCCCGCCTTCTTCCTCGGGCTCCTGGTCGGCGAGGCGACCGAGGGTCGGCGCGGCGTGGGTGGCGGCGCTCCTGGGCGCGACGCTCGCCCTCACCCTCGCGCCGGTGACGCCACCCGGCGTCCCGATCATGACCGCCTGCCTTGCGGCGCTGATCGCCCTCGTGCCGGGCGGGGACGACTGCATGACGCGACCGCGTGGGTCACCGTCTTCGCGCTCTGCGGCGACCCTGGTCGTGACGAAGGGGATCGGCCCGGTCGCGCTCGGGAACCGCGAGCTCCCACGTCCCTTCACGAAGGTCATCGACCTCCTGGCCCCGGCGATCCTGGCCGCGCTGATCGCGGTCGGGACCTTCACGAACGCGGACGGCGACCTCGTGATCGACGCGCGGGCCGCGGGCCTCGCCGCGGCCGCGGCCGTCTACGCGGTCAGCCGCAAGTCGATCCTGCTCGGCGCGTCGGCGCGGCTGCGGTCACCGCCGCGCTGGTCCGCGCCATCGCCTGAGAGTCGCTAGACCTGAAGGCAACTTTGGCCAGACCCGCAAAGCGCCCACGCCTGCGAAAGGGATAGCGTCGGCCGCGTGAGCGAAGTGCCGGACGTCCGCCTGGCAGGGGTGACTCGCCGCTACGGAGACGTAGTCGCAGTCGACGACGTGGACCTCGAGGTCGGCCGTGGTGAGTTCTTCACCATGCTCGGCCCGTCCGGGTCGGGGAAGACGACGACGCTGCGGATGATCGCCGGGTTCGACGTGCCGGACGCCGGGCACGGTCGAGATCGGCGGCGAGGACGTGACGAACGTTCCCGCCTACGACCGCACCGTCAACACGGTCTTTCAGGACTACGCGCTGTTCCCGCACATGACCGTGGCCGAGAACGTCGAGTACGGCCTGCGGGTCGCGAAGGTCGAGAAGGCCGAGCGGGCGTCGCAGGGCGAAGGAGGCCCTGGAGATGATCCGGCTCGGCGACCTGGGCGGCCGCAAGCCAGCCGAGCTCTCGGGCGGTCAGCGCCAGCGGGTCGCGCTCGCGCGGGCGATCGTGAACCGGCCGCGCGTCCTCCTCCTGGACGAGCCGCTTGGCGCGCTCGATCTCAAGCTTCGCGAGCAGATGCAGGTCGAGCTCAAGACGATCCAGGGCGACGTCGGCATCACCTTCATCTACGTGACGCACGACCAGGAGGAAGCGCTCACGATGTCCGACCGGATCGCGGTCTTCAACGACGGGCGAATCGAGCAGATCGGCACCCCCGACGAGATCTACGAGCGGCCGGTCAACCCGTTCGTCGCGGGGTTCGTCGGCACCTCGAACGTGATCGAGCGCGACGGCAAGAGCTTCACGGTCAGGCCCGAGAAGGTCAGGCTCGTCGACGAGCGACGGTGCCGACGGACCTTCACACGGAGCGCGGGACCGTCGCCGACGTCGCCTACGCAGGGCCGATGACGCGCTTCTTCGTCGAGCTTGAGAAGGGCGGGCGGCTTCAGGTCGTTCGCCAGAACATCGACTCGTCCCCTGGCGACGACCTGGAGAGGAAAGGCCAGGAGATCACGGTCGGGTGGCTCCCGGAGCACACGGTGGCCGTCACGGCCGCAGGCGAAAGCGGCCCCACGAAGGGGCGAAGCGGATCAAGTCCAAACGAGAGGAGGAGCCATGAGCGCTAAACCGAAGCATCCAGCACGGCTTGCCTGGATCATCGTCGTGTCCATGCTCGCGTTCGTATTCGCGTACGGATGCGGCAGCGACGACGACGACTCGGGCGAGGCGGCAGAAGACATGCTGACCGAGCTCGGCGAGGGCGAGGGCGAGGTCAACCTCATCGCCTGGGCCGGTTACGTCGAGGACGGATCAACCGACCCGAAAGTCGACTGGGTGACCGACTTCGAGAAGGAGACCGGCTGCCAGGTCAACGTGAAGGTCGGAAACACGTCGGACGAGATGGTCCAGCTCATGCGGACCGGCGAGTACGACGGCGTCTCGGCGTCCGGCGACGCGTCCGACCCGCCTGTATCGAGGGCGGCGACGTCTCGCCTGTCAACACGGACCTGATCCCGAACTACGCGGACGTCTTCGACGCGCTGAAGGATCAGGAGTTCAACACGTTCGACGGCCAGATGTACGGGGTCCCGCACGGCCGCGGCTCGAACCTCCTGATGTACGACCCGGACGAGGTCAAGCCGGCTCCGACGTCATGGGACGTCGTGTTCGACAACGCGAGCGAGTACTCGGGCAACGTGACGGCGTACGACAACCCGATCTACATCGCCGATGCGGCGCTCTACCTGCGCGAGCATCAGCCGGAGCTCGGGATCGAGGATCCGTACGAGCTCGACCAGGAGCAGTTCGACGCGGCCATCGAGCTCCTCAAGGATCAGGGCGAGCACGTCGGCGAGTACTGGTCGGACTACACCAAGGAGATCTCGGCGTTCGCCAACGGCGACTCGTCGGTCGGCACCACCTGGCAGGTCATCGCGAACCTGCTGAACGCCGACGGCTCCGAGGAAGAGGTCGTGCTCCCCGAAGAGGGCGCGACCGGCTGGTCGGACACCTGGATGATCAGCTCCGAGGCCGAGCATCCGAACTGCATGTACATGTGGATGGACCACATCATCAGTCCGGAGGCGAACGCCGCGGTGGCCGAGTGGTTCGGAGAGGCCCCGTCGAACGAGAAGTCGTGCGATCTCGACCGCCGACCCGAAGCACTGCGAGATCTACCACGCGGACGACGAGGAGTTCTTCGACCAGATCGAGTACTGGAAGACGCCCGTCTCCGACTGCGGCGACGACCGCGGTGACGTCTGCAAGACGTACGACGAGTGGGTCCAGGGCTGGAACGAGGTGAAGGGCTGATCGAAGCCTCAGCCGTCAAGAAGAGGTCGGCGGGCCGCATCGCTCGCCGGCCTCTTCCACGGCCGTCCCCGCCTTCAGGCGGGCGCCCTGCTGGCCGGCCCCGTCGGCTGGCTGGTCGTGGGCTACCTCGGCTCGCTCGCCGTTCTGCTCATCACGTCCTTCTGGACGCTGGGCGAGCTGAGCGGCGAGATCGAGCAGACGTTCACGCTCGACAACTACAAGGACGTCGTCTCCGAGTCCGTCTACCGCTCGGTCACGGGCAGGACGGTGCTTGATCGCGGCGCTCGTGACGCTCACCGACATCGTGCTCGCGTTCCCGATCGCCTTCTACATGGCGAAGGTCGCGAAGCCGAGGATGCGCGGCGTGCTCGTCGTCGCCGTCCTGGTGCCGCTCTGGTCGGCGTACCTCGTCAAGGCGTTCGCCTGGCGCGGGCATCCTCTCGCAGGAGGGTGTCCTCAACTGGGTGCTCGAGCCGCTGGGGATCGAAGGGCCCGGGCTACGGCCTCGTCGCCGTCTGGCTCGTCATGAGCTACATCTGGCTTCCCGTACATGATCATCCCGATCTACGCGGGGCTCGAGCGCATCCCCAACTCGCTCCTGAGCGCCTCCGATGACCTCGGCGCCAAGCCCGGCTACACCTTCCGGCGCGTCGATCCTGCCGCTGGTCTTCCCGGCCGTCGTCGCCGGCTCGATCTTCACCTTCTCGCTCACCCTCGGCGACTTCATCACGCCGAACCTCGTGGGCTCGGGCGAGCAGTTCATCGGGACGCTCGTCGTCTCCAACTTCACCACCAACCTGCCGTTCGCGGCGGCGTTCGCGATGGTGCCGATCCTGATCATGATCGTCTACCTGCTCCTCGCTCGGCGCTTCGGAGCCTTCGAGCACCTCTAGATGCGCCTCTCGAGCGGAACACACCTCCTGCTTCGCATCGGCACCGGCTTCACGCTGGCGTTCATCTACGTGCCGCTCGTCATCGTCGTCATCTACGCGTTCTCGGAGGCGCGCACGTTCGAATGGCCGCCGCCCGGCTTCACGCTCGAGTGGTTCGAGAAGGCGATCGACAACGTGGGCGCGCGCGACGCGCTCTGGTACTCGGTCAAGACCGGGCTCCTCGCGACCGCCGTCGCCATGATCCTCGGCACCCTGGCCTCGCTCGCGGTCGCGCGGCACCGCTTCTTCGGCCGCGAGACGATCTCGTTCCTGGTGATCCTTCCGATCGCCCTGCCAGGGATCGTCACCGGCATCGCGCTCAACTCGACCTTTACCCAGGTGCTCGGGATCCCGCTCAGCATCCTCACGATCGTGATCGCCCACGCGACCTTCTGCATCGTCGTCGTCTACAACAACGCGGTCGCGCGCCTGCGGAGGATGTCGTCCTCGTTCGAGGAGGCCTCGGCCGACCTCGGCGCGACGCCGTGGCAGACGTTCCGCATGGTGACGCTGCCGAACATGCGGAGCGCCCTGGTCGCGGGCGCCCTGCTCGCGTTCGCGCTCTCGTTCGACGAGATCATCGTCACCACGTTCACGATCGGCGTCGGCGACGAGACGCTGCCGATCTGGATCCTCAACAACTTCTCGAGGCCGAATCAGCTTCCGATCGTGAACGTGGTCGCGGTGTTCGTGATCCTGATCTCGATCATCCCCGTCTACCTCGCCCACAAGCTCTCGAGCGAAGTGGACTCGGGAGGCGCCGCCCCCGCGGCGCCGTAACGACTGACACGCGTGATGCGTCGGCTAGAGCGGTGTTCGTGGGCGTCGGCTCTTCGATCTGCGCCTTGTGGGCTCGTCGTCGCTGCCGGTGACCGAGTCCTTGAACTCGCGGAAGCCCTTGCCTGCGGACTTGCCGAGCTCGGGGAGCTTCGAGGGTCCGAAGACGACGAGCGCGATGATCAGGACGATTGCGATTTCCATGGGGCCGATGTTCGGCATTTGATTTCTCCTTGGCGTTGCAGGTTTCGGGAGCTCCGGTCGTCTACTCGACGACGACCGAGCCCTTCATGAACACGTGGAACCGGCAGTAGTACGTGTAGGTGCCGGGTTCGTCGAAAGTCTCTTCCGCCGAGTCGCCCTTGCCGAGCTCCTCGGTGTCGAACGAGCTGTCGTCGGCGGTCGCGGTGTGCGGGGCCTTGTCCTGGTTGGTGAAGGTGATCGTGGTGCCGGCGGGCACCGTGATCTCCTCGGGCTCGAACTCGAACTCGACGATCTCGACCGCGTCGCCGGAGTCGGCCAGGCGATCGTCTGCGGTCGTCTCGATCGGAAGCGGCTCCGACTCGCTCCGTCGTCGCCGCAGCCGGCGACCCCCGCGAATGCGAGGGTCGCCAGTGCGAAACGAGTGCGGTTCTTACTTGGCCAGGAACGGCTGAACCGCCTTCGTGACCTCGTCGACCGTCAGGGTCGGATCGAACGCGTCCGGCGCGGCGGGCTCGCCCGCCGCGTTGCGAACGGCCGCCGCATGGCGGGCCTCGACCTGGACGATCGCCCCGGCCGTGGCCAGGAGCTCCTTCGACTGGATCATCGGGCCGGCGCCGTTGTAGGCGCTGACGCCGAGGTCCTCGAACGTGATCCCGGTCTGGAGGAACGCGTCCTCCGACGAGAACGCGTCGCCGAAGTCCACCGCGGGCGCCTCGACGGGCTTGCCGCCGAGATCCTCGATGGCCTGGGTGAGGCCGGCGACGTGCTCGGCCTCCTGCTCGCCGAACTGCTTGGCGAGAGCCGTGACGTCGCTCGAGAGCTTCGCCTCCTTCACGGCCTCCTCGTAGAACGCCGTCTCGAGGTACTCGAGCGTGAGGGCGAAGTTGAGGATCTCGATGTCACCCTCGCTTCCGCCGTCCTGCGCGAACGCCTTCCGAAGGATGGGCCCGGCCGCGAACGCGCCGTACGTGGCGCCTGCCGCGAGGATTCCCTTCATCAGGAACGAGCTTCGGTCGATGGCCTCGAACTCGATGTTCTCGAGCTCGGGAGCCGCTTGTGTCTTGTCAGTCATGTTGTCGAATCTCCTTTCTGGGTCCGTGCCGCTACGACTTGAGGAACGGCTGGACGCTGTCGAGAACCGTCTGCGGCGTCGGCCGGGACGGCGAACGCGCCGTCCGGCGTCGGGTCCTCGCCGATCAGCGTGTTGAGGAGCGCCGCGTGGCGTGCCTCGACCGTGTGGATCGAGAGTGCCGCCGCGAGGATGTCCGGGTTCTCGATCGCCGCCGCCTGGCCCAGGTACGCGGCCGCGCCGAGGTTCTCGACCTCAGCCGCCGTCGTCAGGACCGTCATCGGCGTCGTCGAGCGGGAACTCGGCCTCCGGCTCGGGAGCGGGCTCCTCGCCCAGGTCCTTGAGCGTCGCGAGCAGAGCGTCAACGTGCTCCTGCTCGTGGCCGCCGATCGTCTTGACCAGCTCGAGGTCGGCGCCCTTGAACAGGCCGCTGTCCGCGACCGCGGCATAGAAGCCGGCCTCGAGGTACTCGAGCGTCAGCGCGTAGTTCAGGATGCCGACGTCGCCCTCGCCGAACATCGCGCGAGGGGATCGTCGCCGGTGCTCCATGTCTCGGTCGTGGTCGAGCTCGCGACGCGTCGAGTCTCGTCGTCGTCGTCGCCGCAGGCCGCCAGGAAGGCGCCTGCTGCGCCGGTTCCGCCCGTCAGCACAAGGAACTTGCGCCGCGAGAACGGGTCCCGGGCCGCACGCGCGATGGCGTTGCGGTCGGGGTTCGTGGGTACGGTCATGTCTATCTGACCTCCAGTTCGATACCGGGGCCCGCCTTGGGCCATCGTCCCGGCGTCGCATCGTCACGGCGCCGGTCCTTTCCGGACTTGATAGGGATTGCGCGCTACCGCAGCCGCTGGATCAGAACCCGCGCGACGTTTCGAACTAGACGCTACATGTAGCGTTACTTCAGAACGCGGATCAGCTTCTTGTTCACGAACTCGTCCATGCCGTACTTGCCGAGCTCGCGGCCGAAGCCCGAGTTCTTGACTCCGCCGAACGGCAGCTCGGCTCCGTCGAGCGAGGACGCCGTTGACGTAGACCATCCCCGTGTCGAGGCCGTCCGCCACCCGCTGGGCCTGCTCCGGATCGCTCGAGAAGACGTACGAGCCCAGCCCGAACGGCGTGTCGTTCGCCAGCTCGATCGCCTCCTCCTCGGAGCTGACCTTGTAGACGCTCGCGACCGGGCCGAAGAACTCCTCGTGGTGGGCGTCGTTCTCCGGGGTGATTCCCGTCAGCACGGCGCCCGTGAAGAAATTGTCCTTTCGATCGCCGCCGGCGCAATCTCGGCGCCCTGGGCGACCGCCCGGTCGATCTGCTCCTGCAGGGTCTCCGCAGCCTGCGATGACGACAGCGGCCCCATCTCGGCATCGTCGGACATCGGATCGCCGGGCTCGGTGGCCGTCACCTTGGCCGTGAACTTCTCGAGGAAGTCGTCGTAGAGCTCGTCGGCGACGATGAACCGCTTCGCGGCGTTGCAGGACTGGCCGGTGTTGTCGAGGCGGGCGGAGGCCGCGGCCTCGACCGCTTCGTCCAGGTCGTCGGCTCCCAGGAGGATGAACGGATCGGATCCGCCGAGCTCGAGCACGACCTTCTTCAGGTTGCGCCCGGCGATCTCCGCGACCGCGGCACCGGCTCGCTCGGAGCCGGTGAGCGAGACGCCGCGGACCCGCGGATCCTCGATCACCTTCTCGATCTGATCGTTCGAGGCGAGGATGGTCTGGTAAGCGCCGTCGGGAAAGCCCGCGTCCTCGAAGATCGTCCTGGATCGCCTCCGCCGACTCGGGGCACTGGTGCGCCGGCTTGAGCAGGATCGTGTTGCCCACGACGAGGTTCGGCCCCGCGAAACGGGCCACCTGGTAGTAGGGAAAGTTCCAGGGCATGATCCCCAGGAGCGGGCCGACCGAGGTCCGGCGGATCAGAGCCGTGCCCTCGCCCGCGAGCAGCTCGATCGGCTCGTCCGCGAGGATCTCCTCGCCGTTGTCGGCGTAGAAGCCGTAGATGTCGACGCAGAAGTCGACCTCGCCGAGGGCCTGCTCCATCGGCTTGCCCATCTCGCGAACGGCGATCTCGGCGAGCGTCTCGCGCCGCTCGCCGTGAAGCTCAGCCACCTTCTTGACCAGCGCCGCCCGCTCGGCGACCGAGGTCTTCAGCGCCCAGCTTCGGTGGGCGTCGCTCGCAGCCGCCATCGCCGCCTCGAGATCGTCGTCGGAGATCTGCGTCGATACTCCTTCTCCGTCTCGCCGGTTGCCGGGTTGATGACTGCGTACTTGCTCATGTTGCTCACTCCTCTCTCTCAGTTCTTTTGGTTCTCAGTGTGATCCGGGCATTGCCCGGGCGGCGTCTTCGCCCGCGCCGTCGCGCGAGCCGTTCTGCGGCATCTCGAAGTCGAGTACCTCCTCGGGCGGCGTGCAGTCCATCTCGACGCCCTCGGCGACCGCCGCGTGCGTCACCTTGCCGTGCGCGACGTTGATGCCGGGCTTCAGGCCCGGGATGCGCCGAACCGCCCCGACGACGCCGTGGTCGGCCAGCGCGAGCGTGTAGGGCAGCGTCGCGTTGGTCAGCGCGTAGGTCGAGGTGATCGGCACCGCGCCCGGCATGTTCGCGACGCAGTAGTGGATGATCCCGTCGACCTCGTAGGTCGGGTCGGAATGCGTCGTCGGCTTCGACGTCTCGAAGCAGCCGCCCTGGTCGATCGCGACGTCGACCAGGACCGCGCTCTTCTTCATCAGCCCGAGCTGCTCGCGCGTGATCACGTGCGGGGCCCGCGCGCCGTGGACCAGGACGCCGCCGATCACGAGGTCGATGTCGGGCAGGCGCTCCTCGATCGAGAGCGTCGACGAGAAGACGGTCGAGGCGCGGCCGCCGAAGGTCGATGTCGAGCTCGCGAAGGCGGTCGATGGACTTGTCGTAGACGAAGACGTCCGCCTCCATCCCGATCGCGATGAAGGCCGCGTTCATCCCGACGGCGCCGCCGCCGATGATCATCACGTTCGCCGCCGCCACCCCGGGCACGCCGCCCAGGAGGATCGCCGCGTCCGCCCAGCGGCTTCTCGAGCATGAAGGCGCCGGCCTGAGTCGCGATCTTGCCCGCGATCTCCGACATCGGCGCGAGCAGCGGCAGGCGGCCGTGCTCGTCCTCGACCGTCTCGTAAGCGATGCAGATCGCGCCCGTGTCGCAGAGGCCCTTGGTCAGCTCCGGCGCGGGCGCCAGGTGGAGGTAGGTGAAGAGCGTCGTCTCGGCCCGGAGCATCTCGACCTCCGGCATCTGCGGCTCCTTGACCTTCAGGACCATCTCGGCCTCGCCCCAGACGTCCTCGGCGCCGGGCACGATCGTCACGCCCTGAGCCTCGTAGTCGGCGTCGGAGATCGCGGAGCCCTCCCCGGCGCCCTTCTGGACGATCACCTCGTGGCCGTGCTCGGCCAGCTCGCGGGCGCCGATCGGCGTCAGCGCGACCCGGTACTCGTCCGTCTTGATCTCAGTGGGGACGCCAACCTTCATGACTCTCCTATCTAACAAGCTCCGGGCTCGCAAGGCGAGCCACAGCTCGATGCGGTCGGTTGCACGGGACAGATCGCGGCCGGTCAGCTCCTCGATCTTGCGGATCCGGTAGCGAAGCGTGTGGCGGTGGCAGTAGAGCTGGCGCGCCGCGCGCTCCCAGTTGCCGTTGTTCTCGATGAACGCCTCGAGCGAGCGCAAGAGCTCGCCGCCGTACTCGCCCTCGTTTCGGCCGATCGGCTCGAGCAGGCCCTCGGAATAGAGGCGCAGCGCCTCGTCGTCCTGAAGCGCGAGCAAGAGCGTGAACGCGCCGAGGTCGCGATGTGAGGCGACGTCCGGACCCGCCGCCGTTCTGAAGGAGGTCGCCTCGAGCGCGCAGCGCGCCTCGTGAAAGGCGCGACGAAGCGACGCGACCGGGACGCTCCGGCTGGCCGCCGCGCGGACGTCCGGAGTGGGCGCCGATCAGCGCGATCCGAGCCTCGCGGGCAATCGCTCACCGGATCGTCGGCGCCGGCCGAGACGACCGCGCACAGGAGCGATCCGCCCGCGGTTGACGCGGTCGCGACCAGCGCCGGGACGCCGGCGCGAGCGAGATGGCTCTCGAGCGCCGCCTCGGCGGCTGGAGGGTCGTCGAGCGAGAAGACGAGGACGGAGGCCTCCGCACCGATCCCGAACGGCCGCAGGCGTCCCGCCGAGCTCCTCCGGATCGAGGCGACCGGAGAGCGCGTCGGCGAGAAGGTCGCCGGCGAGCCGGCGCTCCGTCTCGTTCACGACGCGCTCGCGCATCAGCTCGAGGCCGACGACGATCGACGCCTGCCGGGCGATCAAGCGCTCGAACTCGCCAAGCTCGCCGCGCTCCGAGATGACCACGAGCCAGCCCGCGGGCGGAGCGCCGCGGCGGCCGGGGACCGGCACCACCAGGCCCTGCCGGGCAGTCTTCCGGCTCGAACGAGGTGGCGCCGCGCCGCTCGACCCGAGCCTGCCCGAGATCTCCTCGGTGATTCGCTCGACGTCCTCTGCGCCCGGCGACCCTTCGGGGTGCCGCGCGACCTGGCCGACGGCGGCGTCGAAGACGAGCGCCGACCCGCCGACCGCGCCCGCGATCGAGCGCGTGATCTCGTCGAGGCCGCCGCCGTCGATGACGAGGCGCTCGAGCTGCTCGTGAACCTTCGATCCGCGCGCGAGCGCGTCGTACTGCTCGTTCACCAGGCGCGTCGCCGCCCGCTCCGTGATCGCGATGAACGGCATCTCGTAAGGCACCTCGAACAGCGGCATCTCGTGCTGCTCCGCCGCCTCGACGATGGCGCGTCGGGAACCTCCCTGTGGTCGAAGCCGATGCCGAAGCCGAGCGCCGCGACGCTCGTGCTTGGCGAGTCGCGCGACGTAGGCACGCTGCTTCTTCTGGGTGTCGAGGTTGTAGCCCGTCGTCAGCAGCACCTCGCCGCCCGAGAGCCACGGCGTCGGGTCCTCGTGCTCGGAGATGGCGACCCAGCGGACGCCGCGCCCGCCCGCCGACTCGCCGGCGGCCAGCTCCAGGCCGCAGTCCGAGAGGAGAGACGAGACGGTGAGCATCGAGCTCGGCTCAGCTCGCTGCGACGCGGTCCGCGGCCTCGGTGAGGACGCCGCGGAGGATGCCGGCGATCTCCTCGAACTCGGCCGTGTCGCAGGTGAGCGGCGGCGAGAGCTGGATCACGGGGTCGCCGCGATCGTCCGCGCGGCAGATGAGGCCGCGCTTGTAGAGCTCGCCGGAGAGGAAGCCGCGCAGGAGCCACTCGCCCTCCTCGTCGGAGAAGCCCTCCTTCGTCTCCTGGTCCTTGACCAGCTCGAGCGCATGGAAGAACCCGTCGCCGCGGACGTCGCCGACGATCGGGATGTCGCGGAGCTCGTCGAGCAGGCCGCGGAACTCGCCCTCGGTGCGAAGGACGTGGCCGCAGAGGTCCTCGCGCTCGTAGATGTCGAGGTTCGCCATCGCGGCCGCGGCCGCCACCGGGTGGCCCGCGAAGGTGAAGCCGTGGGCGAACGAGGCGGTGCCCTTCGAGAAGGGCTCGAACAGGCGATCCGAGACGATCATCGCCCCCATCGGGATGTAGGCCGAGGTGAGCGCCTTGGCCGAGGTGATGATGTCCGGCTGGTAGCCGTAGCGCTCGCAGCCGAAGTAGTGGCCCGAGCCGGCCCCAGGCGCAGATCACCTCGTCCGAGATGAGCAGCACGTCGTTCTCGTCGCAGATCTCCCGCACGCGCTGGAAGTAGCCCTCCTGCGGCGGGATGCAGCCGCCCGCGTTCTGAAGCGGCTCGAGGATCACCGCCGCGACCGTGTCGGCGCCCTCGAACTCGATCCGCTCGGCGATCTTGTCCGCGGCCCAGAGCGGGTCGCGCCCCTCGGGCCAGTGATAGGAGTTCGTGTTCGGGACGTGGCAGCCGCCCGGGGCGAACGGCTCGAAGGGCGTGCGCAGGCCGGTGAGCCCGGTCGCCATGAGCGCGCCCATCGTCGTCCCGTGGTAGGCGACCTCGCGGGCGATGATCTTGTGCTTTTGGCCCTGGCCCTGGGTCCGCCAGTAGTTCCGCACGAGCTTGAGCGCCGACTCGACCGCTTCGGAGCCGCCCGAGGTGAAGAAGACTCGGTTGAGGTCGCCGGGCGTGAGGCTCGCGATTCGCGCCGCCAGCTCGATCGCGCGCGGGTGCGCGTAGCTCCAGTTGGTGACGAAGTCGAGCTCGCGGACCTGGCGCTCCATCGCCTCGCCGATCTCGGCGCGGCCGTGGCCCGCGTTGCAGCAGAAGAGGCCGGAGAGGCCGTCGAGGTAGCGGTTGCCGTGCTCGTCGTAGACGTAGACGCCCTCGCCGCGGGTGATGATCGGGATCGGGTGCTCGGCGTCGTAGCCGCCCATCCGCGTGAAGTGGAGCCAAAGGTGCCTGCGCGCAATCTCCTGGAGGTCCGCTGCCGGCTTGCGGTCCGCTCGCGGGCGCGGACATCGTCGTCGACTCCATCTCTCTCTCCTGTGCGCGCGCTCAGTTGGACATTCTGGACTGACGTTCCGTACAACCGTACATGCCCGGCCCGTACGTGACAAGCCTCGTCGGGCAAATCTCGGCTAGCGCTCTTGTACGAAATGGATAAGCCCTGTCGTACGTTTTGGGGAGTTCGCCGGTTGCGGCGCGCCGCCTCGGCGCATAGGCTCTCGGCGACTCTTGGAAGGAAAGCCGAGCGTCAGCCTGCGAATCCGTCACGAAGCGCTTCGGCGACTTCGTCGCCGTCGACGACCTCGACCTCGAGATCGCGAGCGGAGAGTTCTTCACCCTGCTCGGCCCGTCTGGCTGCGGAAAGACCACGACGCTGCGGATGATCGCCGGCTTCGAGGAGCCAACCGAGGGCAACGGTTCTGATCGACGGCGACGACCAGGCCGGGCAGCCCTCCGTACAAGCGGCCGACGAACACGGTCTTCCAGAGCTACGCGCTCTTCCCGCACCTCTCCGTCGCGCGACAACGTCGGCGTTCGGCCTCAAGCGCCAAGGCGTGTCCGCAAGCGAGATCACCCGACGAGTCGACGAAGAGCTCGAGCGGGTCGGCCTGCCGCGAGAGAAGAACCGCCGCCCGGCGCAGCTCTCGGGCGGACAGCAGCAGCGGGTGGCGCTGGCCCGCGCGCTCGTCAACCTACCCAAGGTGCTGCTCCTCGACGAGCCCCTCGGCGCGCTCGACCTCAAGCTCCGCAAGGGCCTCCAGGTCGAGCTGAAGCGCATCCAGCGCGAGGTCGGGATCACCTTCGTCTACGTGACGCACGACCAGGAGGAAGCGCTCACGATGTCGGACCGGATCGCGGTCATGAACGCCGGCAGGATCGAGCAGGTCTCGGCCGCCTGAGGACGTCTACGAGCGCCCGTCGACTACCTTCGTGGCCGGCTTCATCGGCGTCTCGAACCTGATGCCGGGCGTAGTCGAAGGACGCTTCTCGGGACCGCACTCGAGTGCGGCTCGACGCCGGCGTCGCCCTGGACGCCTCGCGGCAACGGCTTTGCGAACGGCGAGCGCTGCCACGCGGTCGTGAGGCCCGAAAAGCTTCGAATCAAGTCTGCGGAGGGCTCGACCGGCGACGGATGGCCGTCGGTCGAGGGGACGGTCGAGTCCTCCGTGTATCTGGGCACGGCGACGCAGATCGTCGTGCGGGTCGCGGGCGACGTGCCGATGACAGTGCTCGTCCCGAACGCGGACGAGGCAGAGCGGGGGCGCCTGCCTCGGCGGTGGAGCGAGGGTGGATCTCACCTGGGCGCCCGAGCACATCCATCTAGTCTCAGAGTCGCGGGCAGGCAGCTAGCGAGCTCCAAAACCATCGTGGAGAGGGACTCTTGAAAAAGCGCGGGACGATCACGGTTGCGATCGCTGGACTCATCGCGAGCTTCGGGCTCGCGGCTGCGGATCGGATCTCGGTGGAGGCGGGCGCGAGGGAGACGTCGAGACCGCTGAAGCCGAAGGCGAGGCGTCCGGCGACCTCTACATCGCGAACTGGCCCTTCTACATCGACAAGGAGACCGCTCCCCGCAGTTCGAGGAGGAGTCAGGCCTCGACGTCGACTACCGCGAGGACGTGAACGACAACAACGTCATCTTCACGAAGATGCAGCCGCTCCTCCAGGACGGTCGAATCGGGTGATCGCGACATCATCGTCGTCACCGACTGGATGGCCAAGAAGATGTACGACCTCGGCTATCTCCAGGACTTCGACCAGGAGGCGGTTGCCCAGCGAAGGAGAACCTCGTCGAGACGCTCCAGAGCCCGAGCTTCGACCCCGAGCGCGACGTACTCGATCCCGTGGCAGAGCGGGCATGACCGGTCTCGTCGTGAACACGGCCGAGGCGCCCGACGTCACGTCGATCACGACCTCTTCGACCCCAAGTACAAGGGCAAGGTCGACGATGCTCACCGAGCTGCGCGACACCGTGCCGCTAATCATGAAGTCAGACGGGCGTCGATCCGGCCGACGCCATCGCGATGACTGGCTGGCAGCGATCGACGAGATCAGGAGCGCGGTCGAGTCAGGCCAGACTCCGCGACTTCACCGGCAACAACTACACGAACGCGATCGCCAGCGGCGATGCCGTCGCCGCGATCGGCTGGTCCGGCGACGCGGTGCAGCTCCAGGCCGACAACCCGGACATCGAGTTCGTGATGCCCGACGAGGGCTGCATCCTCTGGTCGGACAACATGGTGATCCCGGTCGGCGCGCCGAACCCGACCGCTGCGTACGAGTTCATGAACTACGTGTACGAGCCCGAGAACCAGGCTCAGATCGCGGACTACAACTACTACCTGACGCCCGTCGACGGCGTCCAGGAAGATCCTCGAGAAGCAGGGTTCGGCGGCGGCCGAGTCGGACCTCGTGTTCCCGACGAGGACTTCACCGCGGACTGCACGCGCAGCCGAACCCGCCCGAGGAGGATGCGGAGGAGATCGAGCAGGAATTCCAGGACCTGATCACGGGCGGCGGCTGATGAACACCGAAGTGGGGCGGGCTTGAGCCGCCGCTCCACCCCTTACGCCCTTCTCGGCCCGGGCTTTCTTTGGCTCGCAATCTTCTTCGTCATCCCCCTGGACTTCATGGGGATGTTGCGCTTCGAGTCGGGCTCGCTCGCGAGGGATTCGCGCTCACCTGGGAGTTCTCGAACTTCTCCAGCTCGCTCTCGATGGCTTCGACGCACAGTTCATTCGCTCGTTCATCTACGCGGGAGCCGCCACGGTCATCGCCTTCTCATCGCCTATCCGCTCGCCTACGCGATCGCGTTTCGCGGCGGCAAGTACAAGAACGCCCTCTTCCTTGCGGTCATCGCACCGTTCTTCACCACCTACCTGATCCGCACGATCGCCTGGCAGACGATCCTCGGCGACTCAGAGCCCGATCGTCGACGTCCTCCAGTTCGTCGGCGTGATCGCCGACGAGGGCCGACTCCTGGACACGCCCGGCTCGGTGATCGCCGGGCTCACCTACAACTTCCTGCCGTTCATGATCCTGCCGATCTACGCGAGCCTCGAGCGCATCGACGGCGGCTGATCGAGGCGGGCGAAGGACCTCTACGCGAACGCGCGGACCACCTTTCTGCGCGTGACGCTGCCGCTCTCGGCGCCGGGCGTGATCGCCGGCACGCTCCTGACCTTCATCCCGGCGGTCGGCGACTACGTCAACGCCGAGCTCCTCGGAGGGCCCAGCCAGGCGATGATCGGCAACGTGATCCAGTCGCTGTACCTGGTGATCAAGGACTACCCGGTCGCAGCAGCGCTCTCATTCGTCCTGATGGCGGTGATCCTGATCGTCGTCCTGATCTACATCCGCTTCGCCGGCTCCGAGGCGCTGATGGGTGACGAGACTGAGGCAGGTGTCCCGACGCGAGAAGCAGGTGCTGGAGGTAGTCCGTGAGCGGGGCCTGGGTCTGGCTCAAGGACGGGCATCATCATCTACGGCGCGTTCGCGATCGCCTACATGCTGATCCCGATCGTGGTGATCGCCGTCTTCTCCTTCAACGACCCGCACGGGCAAGTTCAACTTCACCTGGCAAGGGCTTCACCCTCGAGCACTGGAAGAACGCGTTCGGGATCGAGGAGCTGAACGAGGCCCTCATCCAACTCGCTCCAGCTGGCCGCCCTCGCGACGGTAGGGCCACCATCCTCGGGACGCTCATCGCGCTGGCGCTGGTCCGCTACGAGTTCCGCGGCCGCAAGGCGACGAACCTCCTGATCGTGATCCCGATGGCGACGCCGGAGATCGTCATCGGCGCGTCGCTGCTCTCGATGTTCGTCTACTCGGCGTCGGCTCGGGCTTCGCCACGCTCCTGATCGCGCACATCATGTTCTCGATCTCGTTCGTCGTGGTCGTCGTGCGCTCGCGGCTGATCGGATTCGACCGCAGCCTCGAGGAGGCAGCGCGCGACCTCGGCGCATCGCCGCTCGACCACGTTCCGGACGGTCACGCTGCCCCTGCTGGCGCCGGGCCTGATCGCGGCCGCCCTGCTCGCCTTCGTGCTCTCGATCGACGACTTCGTGATCTCGACCTTCAACTCCGGCCAGACCGTGACCTTCCCGATCTTCATCTTCGGCGCGTCCCAGCGAGGCATCCCGGTCGAGGTGAACGTCCTGGCGACGATCCTCTTCATGGTCACCGTGGTGGCAATGGTCGTGGTCGTCTGGCAGCAGCGCCGCGCGGAGCGCATGGCCGCCGTGCGACCGGATGCGCCGCCAACATCAAGCTGAGGTTAATTCTGGACGCCTGAGCGGCCGGATTGGCGGCTCCCCTTCATACTGCCGCTGAATGAGCACGGGGATGGAAGCCGCGCCGGCGCCGACGAGCAGCTGGCCGACGAGAAGCAACTGCTCGAGCGCTACCACGGTGAGCGGAGCCCCGCGGTCCGCGAAGAGCTCGTCAACCGCTTCATGCCGCTCGCCCGCAGCCTCGCCAACCGCTACGCCGGCGGCCCCGAGCCGACCGAGGACCTCCACCAGGTCGCGAGCCTGGGGCTGGTCAAGGCGATCGAGGGCTTCGACCCGACGCTGGGCTACACCTTCGCGAGCTACGCGGCGCCGACGATCCTCGGCGAGCTCAAGCGCCACTTTCGCGACCGCGGCCGCCAGGTCCACCTGCCCCGCGGCCTCCAGGAGCGGATCGCGCATGATCGAGCGCGCGGCCGACGATCTGCCGGCGAAGCTCCAGCGCGCGCCCATCGGCCGCCGACGTCGCGGCGCACACCGGGCTCGAGGTCGAGGAGGTGCTGGAGGCGATGGAGGCGGCCAGCGCCCGGCGCCCCTACTCGCTCGACGCGACGGTCGGGCCGGACGAGGACGCCGCGACCCTGGTCGACACGCTCGGAGACGAGGATCCGTCTTACGAGACGGTCGAGTACGGCGAGGCGATCGGCCGCACGCTGGCACCTCCTGCCCGAGCGCGAGAGGATGATCCTCCACCTGCGCTTCGTCGAGGACCTGACCCAGTCGGAGATCGCGACCAAGGTCGGCATCTCGCAGATGCACGTCTCGCGGCTCCTGCGCCGCGCGCTCGAAGCGGTCCGGGCTCAGGTTCACGGAGACGCCTGAGGCTCAGGCTCGGGCGGCGACGCGGCGCCCGGCGCGATCTCGATCGCGATGTACTCGCCGTCGTCGCCGTCGACGACCTCGAAGCGGTCGGCGAGCTTGGTGACTGAGACGCCCAGCCCGGGCAGCTCCATCTGATCGACCATGCGCTTGCGCGCCGCCCTCTCGAAAGGGCCGACCCGCAGGCACAGGTTCGGGCCCGCACTCCTCGATCTCGATCCCGACCCGGCCGTCGGCGAAGTCGTCGGGCTTGGCCGGCCGCGATCACGTCGCCGACCAGGACGCCGTCGGACATGCGGTCGAGCGAGAAGCCGGCGCGGGTCGCCGCGATCGCGAGCACGCGCGCGATCACCGGCTTCGCCGTCGCGCCGGCGTCGATCACGACCTCGGCCTCCTTGGGCGCCGGCGGGCATCTCCGCGGGCTGCTCGGCGTCGTCGTCCTCGGTCGAGCCGTACCCGCGCGACGAGCGCGGTGCCGCCGCCGTCGGGGCTCTCGATCGCGAACGAGTCGACGACAGAGGCGATCAGCGGCAGGCCGAGGTGAAGCGAGCCGTCGCTCTGAGGCCGGGCGGGGCCTGAAGCCGACGCCCCAGTCGCGGATTCGAAGCTCGACCTCGCCGTTCGTCGGCGATGGCGCTGACGTCGATCCGGCCGTCGTCGCGGCCCGGGTAGGCGTGGACCACCGCGTTCATGCAGGCCTCGGTGGCGATCTGCTTGAGGTCTGCAAGCGGGCGCTCGGGGATCGAGACGCCGTCGGCAAGCCCGGAAAGCGCCTGGCGCACGAGCGCCAGGTTCTCCGGCTTGGCAGCGAGCGCCAGGCGGAGCTCGGTCGCGGGCGCGCGCCATCTCAGCGCTCCTCAGGTGGGGGCGACGGCGAGCGCTTCGAGCGCCGCCTCGCGGTTCGGGTGCACGGGAAGCTCCTCCGCCAGCCCCGTCACCTCGAGCACGCGGCGGACCGGCTCGGACGCTCCGTCGCATGCGACGGCGAAGCCACGCTCGGCCTCGCCTGCGTGGCGCCGCGCGTCGAGCACGGCGCCGAGGATGGACGAGTCGACGAAGGTTGCTGACGAGAGGTCGATGATCAAAGCCTTCTCTTCGCCGGCGGCCGCCTCGAACGCCTCGCGAACCTGTGGGAGGCGTGCCGAGATCGTGCTCGCCCTCGAGCACGACGATCTCGATGCCGTCTCCGCCCGATTCCCGGCGCACTTCTCCCACCACGTCCATGTCGCGAGGATATCCATGTGCGCAGGCGCGCACGCGCTGCGCGCCCTGCCGCGGCGACCAAGCTTGATCACTGAATAGGACTACCACCGAGACGGGGCGTCTAAACCCGCGACGTGCGCGATACGATCGCGCGCGATGGCCGAGCCTCGAGACGAGACTCCTCATCGGCGGCGAGCGGTGGCCGGCGCAGGGCGAAGCGATCGAGGTCGAGAATCCGTTCACCGAAGAGACGATCGCGAGCGTTGCAGCGGCCTCGCCGGAGCAGGTGGACGCGGCCGTAGCCGCGGCGCGCGACGGGCTTCCGGGCCTGGGAGTCGACGCCGGCGACCGAGCGCGCCGACATGCTCCACGAGGTGGCGTCGACGGCTTCGCGCGCGCACCGACGAGCTCGCTGCGCTGATGACGTCCGAGGGCGGGAAGCCCGTGGTCGAGAACGCGGACGAGGTCGGCTGGTGCGCGGCCGCCTTCGACTACTACGCCGAGATCGGCCGCGACTCGGCCGGCCGCGTGATCCCGCCGATCGAGCCGTCGCCAGCTCGCGCTGGTCGTCAAGGACCCGCTCGGCGTGATCGGCTGCATCGTGCCCGTGGAACTACCCGCTGCTCCTCTTGGCCTGGAAGCTCGCGCCGGCGCTCGCCGCGGGCAACTCGGCCGTCTGCAAGCCGTCCGAGGTGACGCCGCTCTCGACGCTCGCGATCGCCGACGTCTTCGACCACATGCCGGCGGGCACCGTGAACATCGTCGCCGGCGCGGGCGAGGTCGGCGGCGCGATCTCGGCGCACGAGGGGATCGACGGCGTCGCCTTCACCGGCTCGGTCGAGACCGGGAAGAAGGTCGCGGCCGCGTGCATCGACCGGATGGCGCGCGTGAACCTCGAGATGGGCGGCAAGGACCCGTTCATCGTCTGCTCGGACGTCGCCGCCGAGATCGAGGTCGCCGCGCGCGGCGGCGCCTGGGCCGCCTACCTCAACGCCGGCCAGGTCTGCACCTCCGCCGAGCGCTTCTACGTCATGGAGGACGTCTACGACGACTACGTCGCGGCCTTCGTCGAGCACACCAACTCGCTCGTCGTCGGCGATCCCGACCGACGAGGCACCGACATCGGCCCGATGGTCTCGGCGCCGCAGCGCGAGAAGGTCGCGGCGCAGGTCGAGGCCGCCGTCTCGGCCGGCGCCGAGGTGCTCACCGGCGGCGACCGCGCGGGCCACGACCGCGGCCACTTCTTCGCGCCGACCGTCGTCACCGGCCTCGCGCCCGAGACCGACCTCCTGCGCGAGGAGACCTTCGGCCCGGTCGCGCCGATCGTGCCGGTGAAGTCGCTCGACGAGGCGATCGAGCTCGCGAACGGGACGCAGTTCGGCCTCGGCGCCAACATCTACACGCGCGATCTCAAGAACATCCTGCGCTGCATGCGCGAGATCAAGTCGGGCACGGTCTGGTTCAACGATCCCCTCACCGACAACGACGCCGGCCCGTTCGGCGGCTTCAAGCAGTCCGGCCTCGGCCGCGAGCTCGGCCGCGAGGGCCTCGAGGCGTTCCAGGAGACCAAGCACGTCCACATCGAGACCGAGCTCGGGATCAAGGACTGGTGGTACCCGTACGGGCTCGGGCGACAAGAGCCCCGGGCGACGGCGCGGGCGCCTAGCGTCGAGCACCTCACACGACGCTCGCGGCTTGTTTGGACGTTTCGGCACGCGCCGACCCGTCACAATCGGTGCATGTCGGATCGAGCGACGGATACGCGCACGCTTCGCAACTTCATCGGCGGCGGCTGGGTCGAGGCCGCCGGCTCGGAGACGCTCGAGGACGTGAACCCCGCCACGGGCGAGGTGGCCGCGCTGGTGCCGCTCTCGGGCGAGGCCGACGTGGACGCCGCGGTCAGGGCCGCGCGCGAGGCCTTCCCGGCGTGGCGGGCGACGCCGCCGCAGAAGCGCGCCCGCGCCGTGATGGCGCTGCGCGAGGCGCTCTGGGCCAACCACGAGGAGATCGCCCGCCTCGTCACCGAGGACATGGGCAAGACGCTCGACGACGCGCGCGGCGAGGTGCTGCGCGGGATCGAGTCGACCGAGGCGGCCTGCGGCATCCCGCACCTCCTCAAGGGCGAGAACCTCGAGGGCGTCGCGACCGGAGTCGACGTCGAGCTGGTCCGCCAGCCCGTCGGCGTCTGCGCGGCGATCACGCCCTTCAACTTCCCGGCGATGATCCCGCTCTGGTTCCTGCCCTACGCGATCGCGTGCGGCAACACCTTCATCCTCAAGCCGTCCGAGCGCGACCCGCGCCCGTCCGAGCGCATCGTCGAGCTGATCGCAGACGTCGACGAGATCCCGGACGGGCGTCGTCAACCTCGTCCACGGCGCGCGCGACGCGGTCACCGCGATCCTCGACCACTCCGGACATCGACGCGATCTCGTTCGTCGGCCAGGCCTCGACGGCGCGCATGGTCGCCGAGCGCTCCGCCGCGACCGGCAAGCGCGTCCAGGCCCTCGGCGGCGCGAAGAACTCGCTCGTCGTCATGCCCGACGCCGACCTCGACGTCTCGATCCCGGCGATCATGAGCTCGTCGTTCGGCGCGGCGGGCCAGCGCTGCCTCGCCGGCTCGGTCGCGGTCCTCGTCGGCGACGAGGCGCGCCAGGACGAGGTCGCTCGACGCGCTTCGCAACGCCGCGTCGGAACTCGGCGTCGGGCCCGGGCGACGCCGACGGCGTCGAGGTCTGCCCGCTCGTCGGACCCGAGGCGCGCGAGCGGATCGTCGGCGCGCTCGAGAACGCGGCGAACCGGTGACGAGTCGTGCTCGACGGGCGCGAGCTCGGCCCCGGACGACGGCGGGCCCGGCGGAACGATCATCGGCCCGTCGATCGTCGAGACGTCCGACACGAGTCGGACCTCGCCCGCGAGGAGCTCTTCGGCCCGCTGCTTGACGATCGTCCGCGCTTCCGACCTCGACGAGGCGCTCGAGTTCGTCAACGGCTCGCGCTACGGCAACGCCGGCTCGATCTTCACCACCTCGGGCGAGGCGGCGCGCAGCTACCGCTTCGGCGTCGAGGCCGGGATGATCGGCGTGAACGTCGGCGTCGCCGCGCCGGTCGCCTGGTTCCCCTTCTCGGGCTGGAAGGACTCGATCGACGGCGACCTCCACGCGAACGGCGCCGACGCGGTCGAGTTCTACACGCGCAAGAAGGTCGTCACCTCGCGGTGGAGCTGACGTGCCGATCAAGCCGGAGAACGCCAAGGACCCCGAGGACTACCTCGCGCAGATCGACGAGCCGCGCCGCGCGGACATCGTGGCGCTCGACGCGCTGATCCGCGAGGAAGGGCCGAACCTCGAGCGCCGCCTCGCCTACGGGATGCTGGACTACGGGTCGGGCCGCGAGGGCGATCAGTCCGGTGTGGCGCTCGCCAGCCAGAAGCGCTACATCTCGCTCTACGTCTCGTGCGAGACCGAGGAGGGCTACCTCGCCGAGCGCTACCGCGAGCGCCTGCCCAAGGCCGACGTCGGCAAGTCGTGCATCCGCTTCAAGCGTCTCTCCGACGTCGACGAGGACGCGCTTCGCGAGCTGATTCGCGAAGCGGCGACGTCTCGAGGAGGACCCCGACTCGACGCGACGATGTGAACCCCGTCGCCGAGAAGCTCGGTGAGCTCGGGCTCCCCCGCCCCGTCTCCGAGCTCGCCGCGCAGGACTGGGACGTCGTCATCGTCGGCGGGGGCCACAACGGGCTGACCGCCGCCGCGTACCTGGCGCGCGAGGGCAAGAGCGTCCTGGTGCTGCGAGCGGCGCGAGCGCGTCGGCGGCGCCTGCACGCTCGAGCGGCCGTTCTCCGACGAGCGCTACGTCGTCAGCCCCTGCGCCTACGTCGTCGGGCGTGCTCGACGAGCTCGTGATCTCCGAGCTCGGCCTGCGCGAGCGCGGCGTCGAGATCTCCGTCGCCGACCCGGCCCTCTTCATCCCCTTCGACGACGGCACCGCGTTCGTCGAGTTCGACGACGAGGAGCGGACGCTCGCGGGGCTTCGCGAGCTCGGCATCTCCGAGAAGGACGTCGCAGGGCTTCCACGCCTACGGCGAGCACTTCGACCGCGCCCGCCGCAAGCTCCGCAAGGGCGAGCGGGACGCGTGGGTCGGCGACTCGCCCTCGCGCGCCGAGCTCGAGGAGATGCTGGGCGAGCCCGACCTGATCGACCTCGTCTTCGAAGCGTCGATCTCCGACGTCCTCGACGCGCACGTGGACGACCAGCGGATCAAGGACGCGCTCTACGGCCAGGGCCTGATCGCCGCCTACGGCGGGCCCAAGGACAAGGGCACGGCGATGATCCACCTGATGCACCACATGGGCGAGCTCGGCCCCGACCGCCCGGGCTCGTGGGGCTACGTCAAGGGCGGCATGGGCATGGTCTCCTTCGCGATCTGCGACGCCGCGATCGAGGCCGGCGCCGAGGTCGCGTGCGGCGTCCCGGTCGCGCGGTCACGGCCGGGCGAAGGCGTCGAGCTCGAGGACGGCACGCTCATTCGCGCGCGGCACCGTGATCTCGAACGCCGACCCGAAGCGCCTGCTCGGGATGCTCGAGGCGGGCGGCTCGAACGGCGCGGTGCCCGACGCGTTCCGCGACCGGCTCGACGCGTGGAAGGTCCGCAGCCCGGTCGTCAAGGTGAACGCCGCGCTCACCGAGCTCCCGCACTGGACCGCGGCCGGCGGCGAGACCTGGCCCGCGGCCGGAACCGTCAACTGCCGCGCCAGCCTCGACGACGCGCAGGCGGCCTTCGAGGCGTCGCGCCCGCGGCGAGCTTTCGATCGGCTTCACCGAGATCTACTCGCAGACGGCCGACGACCCGACGGTCGCGCCGCCCGACCGCCACGTCATCTCGGCTCTTCTGCCAGTACGCGCCGGCGGACAAGACCGTCGAGGACTGGGACGCGGGCCTCCGCGAGGACGCGGCCGACCAGGTCTTCGGGATGATCGAGCGCTTCGCGCCCGGCTTCCGCGACCAGGTCGTCGAGTACGAGGTGCTCGGCCCGCCCGACATCGAGGAGCGGATCGGCCTCACCGGCGGCTGCATCTTCCAGGGCGAGTGCTTCCCCGACCAGATGTGGGAGAACCGCCTCGCCGTCACGCACGCCGGTCGACGGGCTCTACCTCTGCGGCGCCGCCACCCACCCGGGCGGCAGCGTGATCGGCCTGAACGGCCGCAACGCCGCGATGGCCGTTCTGGCCGACGGCTCACTGGGCGGCCGCGAGACAGCTGCCGTGACATGATCCACGCTCGATGCCCGAGCCGACCCAGCACTCCCTCTCCGGCTCCGGCGGCAACCTCGTCTTCTTCGAGTGGCCGAACGACGACGCGACCTTCATCGCGCTCATCGCCCACGGCTACGGCGAGCACGCGCGGCGCTACGACCACGTCGCCGACCGGCTGGTCGCCGAAGGCGCGATGGTCTACGCGCCCGACCACATAGGCCATGGACTCTCCGAGGGCGAGCGGGCCCTGGTCGAGCACGGCGAGATGCTCACCGCCGACCTTCACCTAGTCGCCGAAATCGCCCGCGGCGCCCACCCCGGGCTTGCCGGTCGTCCTGATCGGCCATTCGATGGGCGGCATCGTCGCGACGCGCTACGCGCAGACGGCATCCCGGGCGAGCTCGACGGCGCTGGTCCTCTCCGGGCCCGGTGATCGGCGGCAACGCCGCAGATCGTTCGGGCTGCTCGAGCTCGATCCGATCCCCGAAATCCCGATCGACCCTGCCGTGCTCTCACGCGACCCCGAGACCGGCGCGAAGTACGCGGCCGATCCGCTCGTCTACCACGGGCCGTTCCACCGCGCAGACGCTCGAGATGCTCAAGCGCTCGGTCGACGAGGTCGCCGAGGGCGGCTCATTCGGCGACCTCCCGGTGCTGTGGATCCACGGCTCCGAGGACGCGCTGGCGCCGCTCGAAGAGACGCGCGTCGCGATCGAGCAGATCCGCGGCCCGCGCACCGAGGAGAAGGTCTACGAGGGCGCCCAGCACGAGATCTTCAACGAGACGAACCGCGAAGAGGTGCTCGACGACACCGTCGAGTTCCTCCATCGCGCGCTCGAGCTGATCAGGCCAGCGTCAGCTGCTTGCCCCAGTCCTTGTCGAGCGCCGCGGTGTTGCCGCCGGTGCTCTCGAAGTCGAGGAGCGCGCGCTTGCGCGGAAGCCCGCCGCCGTAGCCGGTGAGCGAGCCGTCGGCACCGACGACGCGGTGGCAGGGGACGATGATCGGCACCGGCGTCGAGCCGACCGCGCCGCCGACGCCGCGCGGGTCGAAGCTCTCGCCGGTCTCCTCGGAGAGCTTGCGGGCGATCGCGCCGTAGCTCGTCGTCTCGCCGTACGGAATCTCGCGGAGCGCCGCCCAGACCCGCTGCTGGAACTCGGTGCCCTTGAGGTGGAGGTCGAGCTCGAACGTCCGGCGCTCACCCGCGAAGTACTCGTCGAGCTGGGCGATCGCCGGCGCCAAGGCGCTCGGGTCGCCCTGCGGCGGGGTCGCAAGCCGGCCCGGAAACTGGAGGGCGACCAGGTGGGAGTCGGTGCCCACGAGCGTGAGGACTCCGACGGGGCTTTCGTAGCGGACTGCGTTCATTTCTTTCATGCTCTCGAAACGACCGGTCGCCCCTTTTCGTGAGGTGCGATCGGGGGCATCTTCGAAGTCGAGCGAAAGGAGGCAGGAAATGCACGACGAGCACGACCACGAGCACACGGAGCCTCACAGCCACGAGCATTCGCACGGCGAGCGAGACCCACACTCACGCTCATACCGAGGCCGACCACGAGCACGCCGAGCACGAGCACGAGCACTCACACGGCGACGTGACCCACGCGCACCAGCACGTCCACGAAGAGGGCCTCGAAGACGACCACGAGCACGCGCACGAGGACTAACGCTCAGGCCTCGGGTCGAGCAGGCTTGGCGCGCCCTCGCCGGCGCCGGCGCCTCGTCCTCGAAGCTCGCCACCCGCACGCCGAGCAGGCGCACGGGGCGGTCGGGCAGGTTCTCGCGCAGGAGCTCGAGCGCGACGCGCGCGGATCGTCTCCGGGTCGTTCGTGAACTCCTTGATCGAGCGGACGCGGGTGAACGTCGCGAAGTCGTCCGTGCGGACCTTGATCCCGATCGTGCGCCCGCGCGCCTCGCGCTTCGCGAGCTCGGCGGCCAGGCGGTCGGACTGCTCGGCGATGACCTCCTCCAGCCGCTCGCGGTCGGTGACGTCGTAGTCGAACGTCGTCTCGACCGAGCGCGACTTCGCGATCCGCTCGGTCGTGACCGGCGCGTCGGAGTGAAAGTGGGCGCGGTCGTGAAGCGCGCGGCCGTGGGTCTCGCCGAAGCGCTCGATCAGGCCGGGGATCGTGCAGCGCTGGAGCTGGCCGATCGTCTTCACGCCGTAGCCCTCGAGCCGCCGCGCGGTCTTCGGGCCGATGCCGGGAATCAGGCGGACGCCCTCGCCCTTGAAGCGCTCGGCCGCCTGCTCGCGGGTGAGGACGACGAAGCCGCGCGGCTTCTCGGCGTCCGAGGCGATCTTGGCGACGAGCTTGTTCGGCCCGATGCCGACCGAGGCGTCGAGGCCCGTCTCGTCGCGGATCCTGCTTGACGAGGTCCGCTCATCCGCGCGATCGGATCGCTCACCTCGGAGAGGTCGATGTAAGCCTCGTCGAGCGACATCGGCTCGATCGGGCACGCCGAGCTCGTCGATGAGCGCTCGGACCTCGGCCGAGCGCTCGCGGTAGTGCGCGTGGTCGACCGGCAGCCAGTGGGCGTCGGGGCAGAGGCGCCGCGCCCGCGAGGCCGGCATCGCCGAGCCGACGCCGAACTCGCGCGCCTCGTACGAAGCGGTCGTGACGACCGCGCGCGGGCCGGTGCCCGAGACGATCACCGGCTTGCCGACCAGCTCCGGATGGCGCTGCAGCTCGACGGACGCGTAGAACGCGTCCATGTCGAGATGAGCGATCTTGCGGGGCACCCTCCGATCGTAGGCGCCGCGATCGACGCCTCCCGTCAGCGGCCGATCTGGACTCCGACCGCGCTCGGGGATGCCGGCGACCATCGACGCTCAGACGGGTCCGGCTCGCAGGTCGAGCTCCTCGGCGCGCTCCTTGCGAAGCAGGGCGTCGCGGATGATCGTGCCGCCGATGTAGCGGAACGGCTCGGGCGGGACCTTGATCTCCGAGTGCTCGACGATCGCGAGGCGCGAGTAATCGTCGCGGCGGTCGAGGGCGAGCGAGGCGAGGATGTGGCCGACCATGCGGGAGGGGCCAACGCCGTTGCCCGTGTAGCCGAAGACGTAATGGACGCGGCCGTCGAGCGTGCCGATCATCGGGGTGTGGTTGGGCGAGACGTCGATCGGCCCGCCCCAGGCGTGCGCGATCCGGCGTCCCTCGAGCTGCGGGAAGAAGCGGGTGAGGTGGGTTGCGACCTCGGCGGCGACGCCGGCGTCCACCTCGGCGTGCCCGCAAAGGCGCGCCCCGTAGACCATCCTCCCTCCGCCCCAGCCGAAGGCGATCCGCCCGTCGTCAGTGGTGCGGAAGTAATGGAGCATGTGGCGGCCGTCGGTGATGCACTCGCCGCCCGTCCAGCCGATCTCCTCGAGGACGTCGGGGACCGGCTCGGTGATCACCATGTGGCTCGAAGTCAGCGTCAGCCGCCTTCTGAGCGGAGCAACCGCCTCCTGCGCGCCGCCCGTGGCGAGCACGGCGTGGCCGGCGCGCACGACCCCGTCGTCGGTCCGGGCCTCGACGCCACTCGGGCCGGCCTTGAGGCCACGGACCTTCGAGAGCTCATAGACCTCCACCCCGGTCTCGATGAGCCGGCGGCGCAGGCCGAGCGCGAGGCGCGCGGGGTTGACCGTGGCCGAAGCGGGAAGAACGCGGCGCCGCGAAAGATGGGCGACGCGCACCGCTCCTGCACCTCGTCTGCGCGCAGGACCTCGACCGCGTCCGGCGCGCCGAGCGCCTCGACAGGCGTCGACGGCCGGGCTCCCACGACCTCGTCGTACGCCTTCGCCGTCGAGACCTGGAGATAGCCGCCGTGGCGAAACGAAGCGTCCACCTCCTGCGCGGAGCACCAGTCGCCGATCTCCCCGATCGCCGCCTCGGCCGCCCGGCGAGAGCCGAGCGTGCCCTCGTCCCCGAAGGAGTCGCGCATCGACCCGAGGCCGAACCACATCGAGTTCGCAAAGCCGCCGTTGCGCCCGGACGGCCCGTGGCCGCAGAGGCCGGCCTCGAGCAGGACGACTCGCGCGTTCGGCTCGGCCTCCCTGATGAGCCACGCCGTCCACATGCCCGGAGAAGCCTCCTCCGAGGACGACGACGTCCGCGCTCACCTCGCCTTCGAGGATCGCGTTCGGCTCAGGCCGCTCTTCCTGCGGAGAGCCAGAATCCCTGCGCGTCGTGGATCACAGGATGAGTTTGCCCGAGCGGTCTCGCGCCCGGGCTTGCCCGCGTTACTGGCCGGGCTCGGCTGCCCGCGCGGCATGCCGCTCGATCATCTCGCGCTGGACCGACCTGCCGCCGGAGCCGTCGCGACGGCTCCAGTCGCCGTCTGAGTCGAGATCCCACGCGTTCTCATCGTCAGCGAGCGACCTGTCGAGGATCGTCCGTCAACTCGCCCTGAATCCGCTCGTCGCGAACCGGCACTACCAGCTCGACGCGGTTGAAGAGGTTCCGGGGCATGAGGTCGGCGGAGCCGATGTAGATGCATGCCTCCTCGCCGGGTCGCTCGAACGAGTAGATGCGCGAGTGCTCGAGAAACCGGCCGACGACGGAGACGACCTCGATGTTCTCCGATACCCCAGGGACACCCGGCTTGAGGGCGCAGATCCCGCGCACGTTTAGCTGAACCTTCACTCCTGCTTGCGAGGCCCGATAGAGAGCGCGTATCGAACTCGCGTCGAGCAGCGAGTTCATCTTCATCCGGATCCGGGCGGGGTTGTCTGGCGAGTGGGCTTCGATCGTCTTGTCGATCTCGGCCAGCATCTCCTCAGCAAGGTTGAGCGGTGCGATCAGCGCCTTGCGGTAGCCAGAGGGGCGCGCGTAGCCGGTCAGGTAGTTGAACATCTCGGCGATGTCCGAGCCGATGTCCTCGTCGCAGGTGAACAGGCCCAAGTCCGTGTAGATCCTCGCGGTCTTCGGGTTGTAATTGCCGGTGCCGATGTGCGCGTAGTGGCGAACGCCTTCTCCCTCGCGGCGGACGACGAGAATGCACTTGACATGCGTCTTCAGTGACGGAATGCCGTAGACGACGTGGACCCCCGCCTGCTCGAGCTTCTTGGCCCAGGTGATGTTTGCCTGCTCGTCAAAGCGCGCCTTCAGCTCCACGAGGCAGACGGCCTGCTTTCCCCGCTCGGCGGCGGCGATCAGCGAGGGCACGAGCGGCGAGTCGGCCGAGGTGCGGTACACGGTCTGCTTGATCGCAAGCACGTCCGGGTCCGCGACCGCCTGGCGCACGAACCGCTCAACCGAAGTCGCGAACGAGTCATACGGGTGATGGACGAGGATGTCGCCCTCGCGCATCGCGGCAAAAACGTCACCGTCCTTGCCGTCCTCCCCGACCAGGCGCGCCTGCGTCACCGGTGTGTGCGGCGGGTATCGCAACTCGCTGGGTAGCCCCTTCACATCGAGCAAGTCCCAGAGGTCGGTCAGGTCGAGCAGTCCGTTCACCTCGTACGCCTCGCGCTCCTCGAGACCCATCGCCGAGACGAGCTGCGAGCGAAGGTGCGGGTCCATGCCGGCTTCGACCTCGAGCCTGACGACCTCACCGAACCGCCTGCGCTTCAGCTCCTCCTGCACGGCCTGGAGCAGGTCGTCGGCCTCGTCGGAAACGTCGTAGTCCGTGTCGCGGGTGACCCGGAAGAACGAGTAATGGACGACCTCCATCCCGGGGAAGAGCGCCTGGAGGTTGGCCGCGATGAGATCATCGAGGGGCACCAGGGTCGCGCCGTCTTCGCCGATCGGAAGGAACCTTCCAAGGAGCTCTTTCGGCACCTTCACGCGGGCGAGAACGTCGGTCTCCTGCTGTGGGTCGCGCAAGGACACGGCGAGGCTCAAAGAAAGGTTGGAGATGTACGGAAACGGCCTGCCGAGCCCGATTACAAGAGGGGTCAGCGCCGGGAACACCTGTGCCTCGAAGAGCCGGCAGAGCTCCTCGTGCTCCTCCGCGGACGCCTCCGCCACCGGGAGGATGCGCACGCCCTTGGCGTCGAGCGCGGGCCGCATCGACTTGAAAGTGGCGCTCAAACGCTCGCGCTGGGCGACCACGCGCTCATGGATCTCGCCGACCTGAGCCTCGAGGCTCATGCCGTCGGGCCCGCGCGCGTCCCGGCCGGCTTCGAGGTGGTCCTCGAGGTTCGCGACCCTGACCATGAAGAACTCGTCAAGATTCGACTCCCAGATCGCGCAGAACTTGGCCCGCTCCAAGAGCGGCACCGATTCGTCCTCGGCGAGCTGGAGCACGCGCTCGTTGAAGTCGAGCCAGGAGAGCTCGCGGTTGAAGTAAAGGCTCGAGTCGTCGAGGTCCGCGGCTTGCGCAATCCCGGCGCCATTCGTCTCCGAGCGAGTTGGCGCTAGTTCGGAGGGCGCCGCCGAAGAGATCTCAGCCGCAGCAGATTCGATCGTCACCTCACCGATGGTAGAGCCAATCCGGGCTTCCCTGTGAACGTGAGGTGATCGCGCAGGCAAGGATGCGGCACGCGCGCTGCGTCATCATCTCGAGCTGTGAGCTACTCGTTTACACACCCCACCGAGCTGGCGACCGAGGTGCGCCGGGTTGCGGTCGAGCGCTTGGAGAGCGCCATTCGAGAGCTTCAAGAAGGATCGCTGAGCGCGGATCCGTCGATCGCCGTTCACACCGCTCGCAAGGACATAAAGAAGACGAGGTCGCTAATGCGGCTCGCGAGGGGCAGCATTGGTGAGAGCTACCGAGCCCAGAACGACCGCCTTAGAAGCGCCGCACACGAGCTTGCCGGTATTCGCGAGAAGGACGCGATGGTCGTTTCGCTGGAGAATCTGATCGAGCATTTCGGCTCGGGCATGAGCGGGTCGTGCCATCGGGCTGCGAGGGATTGGGCCACTCGTTTGCGGGGACCGTCGGCGCGATCCCCGGTCGTGAGCGCGGAAGCGGCCGGGGCGGTGGCGCTGCTGCGCCGGGCGCTTGAGGACGCGCAGCTCTGGTCACTTGACGCTGACGGGTGGGAGCTGATCGAACCTGGGCTCCGACGCACCTATCGACGCGGGCGCCACGCCCTCGGCCTCGCCAAGGCGACGCCGGACGCAGAGGCGCTCCACGAGTGGCGAAAGCGGGTCAAGGACATGTGGTACTCGCTACGGCTACTGCAGGGAGCGTGGCCGCCCGTCCTCCGCGCGCTGGCCGACGAGGCACATGCCCTATCCGAGGACTTGGGCGACCATCACGATCTGGATGAGCTGGCCAAGGCAATCGAAGCCGGAGAGATGGGACCCCTGCGAACAGCAGAGGCGGAGCTTCTCGGCCACGCCGGCATGCGCCAAGAAGAGCTCTACCGCGAAGCGGTGCTCAAGGGCCGGAGGCTCTACGCGGAGCCCCCGAAACGGTACGCCGCGCGCCTGGGGGTGCTTTGGCACGCGTGGGAGTCTGTGGCGTCGTGATCCGCTCGCGGCAGAACGAGCAGCTCGGCTTGCCGTCCTCATAGAGCCAGTCGTCGAACGCGTCAGGGCGCTCCTCACCCGTCACATCTTCGATCTGGTCGTACAGATCCTGCGTCGAGGCATTCCCGAACTCGTTCTCCTGAGCCCACGACTCGAGCACCTCACGGAAGTCCGCGTCGCCGATCTCCTGCGCGAAGCACCTGGAGCGCCATCGCGCCGCGGTCATACACCGAGCCCGCGAACAGCCTCTCGCGGGCCGCCGGGATCAGCAGGCGGCGGATTCCAAAACGAGTCGCCGGGGCCGTTGCGCCTGATAGATGCGTTCGAACCGGTCGGCCACGCTCTCGCCGCCCTGCTCCTCCTCGTAAAGCCACTCCATGTAGGTGGCGAAGCCCTCGTTGAGCCAGATCTCCTGCCAGCGATCAACCGAGACGGAATCGCCGTACCACTGGTGGGCGACCTCGTGGATCACGAGCTGCTGGGTGGGCACGCCGGGGTAGTAAGAGCGCGTCTGCGTCTCCATCGCGAAGCCCAGGCTGGACGGGTCGACGATTCCACCCGTCGTTTCGAACGGGTACTGCCCGGCAACCGTCTCCAGGAACTCGTGCGCGACGAGCGTCTTTTGTTTGAGCTCGCCCACCGCGGACTTCGAAAGGCTCCTGTCCACTGCGCCGACGTAGGGGATACCCAGGACCGTGCTTTGTTCGAGGCGGAACTTGCCGAAGGCACAGAAAGCCAAGTAGCTCGCCATGGGGTCCGGCTGCTCCCAGCGAGTGATCGTGCGTCGTCCCGATTTCTCGATCTCGGCCAAAGCGCCGTTCGAGATCCCCAGCAAGCCGCGCGGTGAATCGAGCTCGAATCTCCAGGCGGCTTTATCGGTCGGATGGTCGTTGACGGGAACCCACGAGGGGGTCTGTTGCGGCTCGCCGAGCGCCACCGCACCGTCACGGGTCGTGGTCCAGCCGTCCTTCGAGCCATCCGGATTCGACACCTGCTGAGGCCTTCCGGAGTAGCGAATCAACACCTGGAAACCCTGGCCGTCCGGAATGACCTCGGAAGGTGTGACGATCAACTCCTGCCCGCGGCGCTCAAGGCCGGCGTCCTGTCCTCCGACCTCGAGCCTGGTCACCTTGGGACCTCGAAAATCGAGGTCGAACCGATCGAGTGGGTCGCCTGTGCCTGAGACGCCGCCGTCTGTATTCGCGGTGGCGTCGAGGACGATCCTCGCCTTGGCCTTACCGGATCGCCGGTACTTGACGGCGACATCGTAAGCCTGGACGTCGTAGCCGGTGTTGCCCATCTTCGAGTAGTACGGGTCGCCGACACCGGCAGCGCCGGTGAAGAACCCGCCCGCAAGCGCGGCCGAGGCGAAGACGCCCGCGCCGGCGAGGCCCAGTCCTGCCGTCTTGAACGTTTTCGAGCTCACGCCTTGTCCCTCGGGCTCCTGTCCTTGAGGCCCGGCTTACGAAGCTAGCAGCGCTCAGGCAGCGAGACGCTCGGCGGGAGCGCCGTTCGCCGAACCGTTCAGGAGGTCCAGGATGATGCCCTCGCGAAGGCCGCCCTTGCCGATCTGAAGCGGCTGGCCGAGGAGCTCGGAAAGCTTCTCCAGGAGCAGTACTCCCGCGGGCAGGATGCGGACGCGCCTGGGGTCCAGCTCGAATCGCTTTGCGACGTCGTCTACAGAGTCGCCGGCGAGCACACGCACGCCACGCTCAAGGGTCTCGTACTCGAGCACGGAGCCAACGAGCGTCCGCAGCGAGGTTGCGCTACCGCCGACCGCGACGGCCTGGTCCGGCTTGGCGACGTCGACGTCTTCGAAAAAGTCGTCTATGTACTCGCGGAGTTTGCGGATCTCAGAAGGCGCAGGCGGGTCCTGTGCGATGAATTCGTCTGTGATCCAGCCGGAGCCGATCTTGAACGACTTCACCCAATCGACACCTCCGGCGACCGTGCCCAGGATGATCTCCGACGAGCCGCCCCCCACGTCGACTACGCCGATGTCTCCATCGACGGGATGACCGAGCGTCTTGGTCGCCCCGACGAAGGCGAGCCGCCCCTCCTCTTCTTCGGAGAGGACGTCGATCTCGACCTCCGCGATCTCTTCGATCTTTCGCACAGCCTTTTTTTGATTGGACGCATCGCGGATCGCTGCCGTGGCAACTGTCCTGAAGGCCTCGGCGCCGAGCTCGCGCGCAAGCTTCATCTGAGTGCAGACGACGTCTGCGACCTCTTGAACCTTCTCTTTCGAGATCGAGCCGTCGCGCTTGGTGTCGGCGCCGATCTGCGTGTAGGCGCGCTGCTCCATGACCTTGCGGAGCTGGCCTTCCTGCGGCTCGGCGACGAGCAAGCGCGTGGTGTTCGAGCCAATGTCGATCGCCGCGCAGAGCATCGTCAGTCCAGAAGCGAGTTTGGCAGACAGCGCGGATAAGCCGAAAGTGGCGAGACGAGCCCTTACCGGCCTAACGGGCGTAGCGACGAACCGTGACGATCTTGATCTCGCTCGCCTCGCCGCCGGGACCCGTCGCCGTCGCCCTGACCGGCGCACGATCGGGCGAAGTGTCCTTCGGAAGGCTGAGCCGGACCTCGCCGCCGCTTCCATCCAGCTCAACGAAGTCCATGCGCTGACCATTCGAGAACAGCTCGACCAAGATCCGATTCGCGGCCGATGCCGCCACCGAGACGAGTACCCCGCGGCCTTCGAGCTTTCGCTTGTCGATCTTCAGGGGGGTCACGAGCGCCACATCGGGCTTGGGAGCAGTAGGCTGGGGCGGCTCGGGCAGCGTGCTCGGCTCCCTCCCGAGCAGCGTGCGAAAGAGATCCGTCTGGTCGATCGTCCCGGTGACGTTGGCTGCCTGAGGACCGCTTGCCGCAACGCGGATCTGAGTGCCGGTGTGCGACGCACCGGCAGCTTGCGTGGAGTAAGCAACCGTCATCGGGTCGCCGTCCGCGGTCCGAAGCGTTGCGGTTTGGCGGCCTGAGGAGGCGCTCGGAACGATCTGTGTCGAGTGCGCGTGGTCGCCGGTGACGATGATCAGCGTGTCGGGATTTGCGGCCTGATAGTCGAGCGCGACCTCGACCGCCGCGTCCAGCTCGACGAGATCACCGATCGCGCCGCAGATGTCAGCGGCGTGCTCCTGCTTGTCCACCATTCCGCTCTCGGCTTGCAAGAAGAACCCATTCGGGTTGTCCAGGAGCTGGATCGCCTTGGCGGTCATCTCAGACAGCGTCGGCTGACTGCCGCGGCTCGCGGCCTGGCACCTCGTGGCGGAGCTGCCCGAGCCCGGCGGCGGGGTCGCAATCAGAGGCTGGTACATCGGCGTCAGGTTGCCGCTCGCAAACAGCCCGAGGACGGGGCCACCCTCGACTGAGACGACCCCGTTCATCGCGGCCTCTGACTCGACCAGCGTGTAGTCGCGCTGGCTCTGCGCGTAATCAAGGACCGTCTGGCCTCCCCCGCCGTCCGTCGTTTGCTGATAGACGGCCCTGCCACCGCCCATGAGAACGTCGATCTCGTTGTCCACGAGTTGCTCTGCGATCGAGCCCTTGCCGCCGTTCGCCTTGCGCGCGGCCTGGCACGTCGCCATGTTCTGAGGGCCTTCGCAATCCCGGTTGTTGATGTGGGACGCGGCGGCGGCTGGGGTGGCATCCGTGATCTCGGTGGTGGTGATGTTGCCCGTCAGCTTGCCTTGGTCCGCATACCGCTCGAGAACCGTCTCGTAGTCCTCGCCGGGCACGGCGCTTGCCGTACTCGGCCCCTGCGAGATCCGGCCGTCGACGGTTTTTCTGCCGGTCGACCATGCGCTCGCGGTCGGCGCTGAGTCCGAGACGTACTGGATCGGGTAATCCGGACCCGCGCCCACCTTCAGGCCGTGGGTCGTCATGGCGCCGGTAAAGGGCAGATCGTCGAGGGCGAAGCGTCCATCCGCGCCGAGCTGATAGTTGCGAGCGGCCGTGATCATCGAGTCGTCGGTGCCGTCTCCGATGAAGAGGATCACGTTCCTCGGCTTTGAAGGATCGATCTGTTCGTAAAGCTCGGCGGAGCGATCAACCTCGAAGCCGCGCGGCAGCCCGGCGGCGGTCGCGCCACCGATCGCGACGATCGCTACGAGAGCCCCTGCCCCCAGCCTGCCTAGGCGATTCTGCCTCACGCGGCTAAATGATGGCGATAGCGTCGTTCCGCCGCGCCGGTCGAGCCTAGCCCGGCACGCCCTCGGGGTGCGACGCGTCCTGGAACTCGCGGAAGAGCCCCGTGACGAGGTAGGCGACCTGCTCGCCGATGTCGACCGCGTTGTCGCCGATCCGCTCGAGCGCGCGGGCGACCAGGATCATCGTCATCGCCCATTCGCGGCTGTCGACGTCATCGCCGATCTCGATCGCGATCCGGAAGCACTCCTTGTTCAGGTTGTCGACCAGATCGTCCTGGCGGACGAGGTCGCGAGCCGCCTCGATATCGCGATTCTCGAAGGCGCGCTTGACCTGGGTCACCAGCGAGCGGACCTGCCGGCCCATCGTGTAGATGTTGCCGAGCATCCGCTCGTCGGCCGGCGGGTCGGTGCCAACGAGGGGGATGATCTTCGCGATATTCACGCACTGATCGCCCATCCGCTCCATGTTCTTCATCACGTGGAGCAGTGCTGAGATCAGCCGCAGGTCCGTCGCGACAGGGGCCTGCGTCGCGAGCATCGTTAGCAGCCGCTGGTGCACCTCGAGATAGCGGCCGTCGAGCACGTCGTCGTTTGCCACGACGTGGCCCGCGAGCTCCATGTCCTGGTGCTGGACGGCCTCGACGGTACGGTCCAGAGCTTCGACGACGAGATCGAGTCCGTCAAGCGCACGAGCCTCTAGGGCGCGCAGATCGTCTTGGTAGTGCAATCTGGCCTCCTCAGCCATCCTGAGATAACACCCGCCGATTCATCGTCGCTAGCCGACCTTTCCGGACACGTAATCCTCGGTCCGCTTGTCGGACGGGTTGGTGAAGATCTTCTCAGTGTCGTCGTACTCGATTACCCGCCCCCACCGATTCTTCTCGTCCGAGTCGAGCTCGACGATCAAGAACGCCGTCTTGTCCGAGACCCGGGCCGCTTGCTGCATGTTGTGCGTGACGATCACGATCGAGTAGCGGTCCTTGAGGTCGAGCATCAGGTCCTCGATCTTCCCCGTCGAAATCGGGTCCAGCGCGGAGCACGGCTCGTCCATCAGGATCACGTCGGGCTCGACCGCCATGCAGCGAGCGATGCAAAGGCGCTGCTGCTGGCCGCCCGACATGCCGAACGCGTTGTCGTCCAGGCGGTCCTTAGCCTCGTCCCAGAGCGCTGCGCCCTTGAGTGCATTCTCGACGATCTCGTCCATGTCGCCCTTCATTCCAAGAATGCGAGGGCCGAATGCGATGTTGTCGTAGATCGACTTCGGAAACGGGTTCGGCTTTTGGAACACCATCCCGATCCGCTTGCGGACCTCGACGGGATCAATCTCCTTGCCGTAGAGGTTCTGGCCGTGGTAGATGATCTCGCCATCGACCGTGGCGGAGGGGATCAGGTCATTCATACGGTTGAGGCAGCGAATCAGCGTCGACTTGCCGCAGCCGGAAGGGCCGATCAGAGCGGTGATGTTGTGCTGGAGGAAGTCGACGGACACGTCATCGACAGCGAGCTTGCCGCCATAGCGAACGCTTACGTCCTTGAGCTCGAAGATGGAGGTCTTGGATTGTGGCTTGGTGCTGGTGCTGTGAGCCTCGGCGACGGTTCCCGACAGGTCGAAGCCAGTCGACTCGGTTTGCGCTCGCGTCTGGTCCGGTTCGGTCACAGTGCGTTCCACTTTATTCCACCTACCACGTCTGTTCGTATCGATTTCGAAGCCAAATCGCGACCGCGTTCATCGCGAGCAGGATTCCCATCAGGACGATGATCGCCGCGGCTGCGAGGGGTTTGAATGCTTCGTTCGAATCCGCGGTCCAGCCGAAGATCTGGATCGGCAGCGCCGAGAAGGTGCCGCTGAAAAGGCTCGTCTCCGCGGAGGTCGCGAACAGGATCGCCCCGACCACGATGAGCGGCGCGGCCTCGCCGATAGCGCGAGACAGAGCCAGGATGGTTCCAGTAGCGATGCCCGGAATCGAGGCAGGCAGGACCTGCTTCCAGATGGTCTGCCATTGCGTGGCGCCGAGTGCCATCGACCCTTCCCTGATGGAGGGAGGAACGGCGCGGATCGCTTCACGACTGGCGACGATCACCACCGGAAGGACCAGAAGTCCGAGCGTGAGCCCGCCGGCGAAGACGACGTTGCCCATGCTGAGCGGGCCGCGTACCAGGAACGCGAGACCGAGGACCCCGTAGACGATCGACGGGACGGCCGCGAGGTTCTGGATGTTGACCTCGATCATCCGGTTGAACCACTTCTCGCGGTTCGCGTACTCCTCGAGGTAGATCGCGCTGGCGACGCCGACCGGGATGATGAATGCGGCACAGACGAGCATCAGGTAGAGCGTCCCAAGAAGCGGCCCGGCGATGCCCGAGCTGCTAGGGTCGACCCGGGACGTGGTCTCGGTGAAGAAGCTCGCCGGAAAGGCTCCCAGCACCCTCGACGACGACGTCGACGATCAGCACGACCAAGGTGAGGAGAGCGATGCTGAGGAGGAAGAGCAGTCCGACGGCGAAGCCGACCTCGCGCATCTGCGTCCCGCGCTCTCGGCGGAACTCGGTGCCGGGCATCGTGACCTCGATCACGTGCGGCGTGCGGATGGAGACGGCGCTGCCATCAGTCGTACACCTGCCTGTACTTGCGAACGAAGCGGATCGCGATCATGTTCATCGCGAGGGTGAGGAAGAAGAGGATCGTGCCGCAAGCGAAGATCGACTGGTAGCCGATCGTGCCCGCCGGATTGTCGCCGTCGGCGGCCGACCCCATGAAGGTCGTGATCGTCGCGAAGCCCTCGCGTGGATCGATGCCGAAGTTGGGCTGGAGGCCGGCGGCGAGGAGCACGATCATCGTCTCGCCGATGCCGCGCGAGACGCCCAGGACGATCGCGGCGACGATGCCCGAGAGCGCGGCCGGGAAGACAACCCGCGTCGCGACCTGGCGCTTGGTCGAGCCGAGGCCGTAGGCGCCCTCGCGGAGGCCCTGCGGAACCGCGCGCATCGCGTCCTCGGAGATCGAGGCGATCGTGGGCACGATCATGATCCCCATGACGAGGCCGGCAGCAAGCGCGTTGAAGCCCTTGACCTCGACTCCGAGCGCCTGCAGGATCTCCGGCGTCACGAACGTCAGCGCGAAATAGCCGAACACGACCGTCGGCACTCCGACCGAGCACCTCGAGGATGGGCTTGATGATCTTCCGCACCTCGGGGAGTGCGTACTCCGACAGATAGATCGCCGAGGCGAGCCCGATCGGGATCGCGACCAGAATCGCGATGCCGGTGATCAGGAAGGTGCCGTTGAGGAGCTGCCAGATGCCGAACTCGGGATCGGCGCAACAAGCGGGCTCCACGAGCCGTCGGTGAAGAACTTGGACGCCGACCTCGACGAAGAACGGGAATCGACTCGGCGAGGAGAGCGACGACGATCCCGACCGTGGTCAAGATCGAGATCGCCGCAGCGATGAAGAGGAGGGCGCGAATGACCTCCTCGCCCCAGCGGCGGCGCTTCACGCCGAGAGGGCTTGAAGCCCTCCCGGCGTCGCTGCCTTGTGTGCTGAGCCGGCTTCCATCGTGTGTCTCGTTCGGCTGGCAGCCGGCCCTTGCCGCTTAGCCGCCGTCGCGCCCTCCAGGGCGGACGACGCTTCTTCGGCCTGCGTCTCGTCCATCGGGACGATCAGCGCGGCCTCGGCGATCGTGTCGTAGTTGTCGACGACGAACTGCATGAACCCGTTGACGGATCCTCGGTGACCTCCGCGTTGTTCGGGTACATGAACAGCGGACGGGACAGCGGCGCGTACGAGCCGTCCTGAATCGTCTCGGCGCTCGGTGCGACGCAGCCGTCGCCCGAGTCGACCGAGACCAGGTTGAGCTGGTCGGCGCTCTGCTCGTAGTACGAGAACCCGAAGTAGCCCGAGGCCCGCACCGTCGCCGGCGACGCCCGTGACGAGCTGGTTGTCGTCCTCGGACGCCTGGTAGTCCTTGCGGCTGAGGCCTTCCTCACCGTTGATCTCGTCGGTGAAGTAGTCGAACGTGCCCGAGTCGGTGCCGGGGCCATACAGGCTGACCTCGCCGTCGGGAAGCGGTTCGCCGGTATCGGCGTCATCACCCAGGTCCGCGTAGTTGGTGATCGAGTCGTCGGTCCAGAGCTCGGCGAGCTGCTCGGTCGTCAGGCACGAGATCTCGAGGTCCGGCGACTGGTCGCGACGGCGATGCCGTCGTTCGCGACCTGAACCTCCGTGTACTCGATGCCCTCCTCCTCGCAGAGCGGTACCTCTTCGGCCTCGTCGATCGGACGCGAGGCGTCTGAGATCTGGGTCTCGCCGGCGCAGAAGCGCTCAAAGCCGCCGCCGGTGCCGGCGGCGCCGACGCTGATGTTGACGTCGGGGTTCTCCTCGGCGAACAGCTCCGCGGCCGCCTCGGCGAACGGCTGGACCGTGCTCGAGCCGTCGATCTGGATCTCGCCGGTGAGGCCGCTCGGGCCCTCGACGTCGCCACTCCGCCTTCGTCGTCATCGCCGCAAGCGCCGAGGCCGAGGGCGAGGACGCCGCTGGCTCCGATAGCGAGCAGCCTGTTCTTCGAAATCACTTTGTGTGTCTCCCTTTTCTGTTGTCGTACGCAGGATCTGGAGTTCCAGGAGGAGGCTGGGCGCACGCGTGCGCCAGAGAAGCCCCCAGACGTGACTTCAGGCTGTCAGCGGCCTACCGCGATCTTGTTACCGCCGTGAGTCCAGCGTGTGAAAAAGGATGTGAACGAGGGGAGGATTCAGGCGGGATCAGGCCTGGTGCCTCGAAGCGCAGGATGCTCCTCGGCCCGGTCTCTGTCGACCGACGGCCGGAGATTTCGTCCGGAATCGACTGATGCGCGGGACGCCGCCGGCTCCGCCTCGAAGCGGTAGCCGACTCCGAAGTGCGTGTGGACGTACGTCCACTCGCTCGAAGCCTGCTGGAGCTTCGAGCGCAGCTTGCGGATGAAGACGTCGACCGAGCGGTCGCCGTGGGCCATCGTGTAGCCCCAGACTCGCTGGTAGATCTCCTCGCGCTCGAGCACCTTGCCGTTCGCCTCGGCCAGGCTCTGGAGCAGCTCGAACTCGCGGCGGGTGAGGTTGAGGCTCCGGCCGGCGACGAAGGCCTGGAACTGGTCGGGGCGGATCTCGAGCTCGCCGGCCACGAATGGGCCCGCCTCCGTCGCTGGAGCGTCCGCGCCTGCGGCGCCGGGCGACGGCCTCGACCCGGGCGAGGACCTCCTCGGGATGGCAGGGCTTGGTGACCCAGTCGTCGGCGCCCATCCGCAGGCCGCGGACCCGCTGTGCGACGGTCGAGCCCTGCGAGACGACGATCAGGCCCAGGTCGGGCAGCGACGTGCGAGACGCGCTCCAGGTACTCCCAGCCCATGGCGCCCAGAGCGGCCGGGATCGACGACGAGCGCGTTCAGCTTCATCGCGACGAGCTCCTCGAGCGGAACCGTGCTCGGTCAAGAGGCGATGCTCCCAGCCTGCGGCCTCGAGCCGCTTGGCCAGGACGTGGACGAAACCGGAGTCGGTGTCGATCACCGCAAGCCGGACTGTGCCTGGCGAAGGAGTCATGGCGACAAGCTCATGTTAGATGGGACGGCGCTTCGCGGTCATGAACACGCGCGTTCACAGGAGTTTCACACGCATATTGCCCACAAGTGATCCTGGTAGCGACGCGTTCCCCGGATCTTTACCGGCTTTCGATCGGCCGATGAAGCTCTGGCATGCACATCGGCAGAAACAGCCCAGCTGTTCCTTGGCGCGACCATCGGTCTGGCCGTGATCTTCGCTGCGCTCTCTGGCCTCGACCGCCTCGATTCGCGCGGGCGAGAGCTGGGAGTCGCGTCACCGGGTCCGGGCGACGGCGTTCGCCTCGTTCGCGGGCATCTCCGGGATCGCCGCCGTGGCCGGGATCGTCTACGGACTCGTCCTGGTTGCCTGGAGCTCGCCGTTCGCGGCTGACGCGGCTCTGCTAGAACGTCGCGCTTCGCAGCCCTGTCGCGATCGCGCCCAGGATCACGATGCCGAGCACGACGCGGTAGATCACGAATACGTCGTAGCTCCGCGTGCGCACGAATGCCAGGAGGCCCGCGATCGCCAGATAGCCGGAGATGCCGGAGCGCGATGATGCCCACGACCATCGGCCCGGCGACGTCGGGCGGCAGGCCGTCGCGGACCGCCTCGTACCCCTTGAAGACGACGCGCCCGCCGGTCGCGGGCACCAAAAGGAGGAACGAGAAGCGGGCCGCGGCGTCGCGCGTCAGCCCGAGGAAACGGCTCGCCGTGATCGTCACGCCCGGAGCGCGAAGTGCCTGGCGCCAGCGAGAGCGCCTGTGCCGCGCCGACGATCATGCCGTCGCGCGACCCTGATCGAGTCCACCCCGCGGCTCTGCGGCAGGCGGTCGGCGATGCCGAGCAAGGAGACCGAAGAAGATGAGCTGGACGCGCGATCATCCACGGCTCGCCGAGGCTGTCGTCGATGAACGTCTCGCCGAAGAAGCCGACGATCACGGCGGGGATGGTCGCGATGATCACGACCCAGGCCAAGCGTCCGTCCTTGTCGTCGCGACCTTCGGGCCGCAGCGTGCGGAAGAACCCCTTCGTCATCGCCCAGAGGTCCTTGCGGAAGTAGAAGATGACGCCGGCGAGCGTGCCGATGTGGAGGGCGACGTCGAACGTCTTGTTGAAGTCCTCGTTGTCGCGCAGGAAGGTGTAGTCCTGCGCCCATGGGACGAGGATGAGGTGGCCCGATGACGAGATCGGCAAGAACTCAGTGAGCCCCTGCACGATCCCCAGGAGTAGGGCTTCCAGCTCGGACATAGGGCGGCGATGCTACGCGGCTAGGCGACGTGTCGGCCCTGGATGGACCGCGTTCCGGCTCACCCCGGTGAAGTTCGGCTCGGCTGCGTCGCGCCCGCCTGATCGCCCTCGTTCTGGCCTCGTCCGTCATGTCGTCGCTTCTTTGAGCCCCGATCGCGATGGCCGCCGATGGTGAGGGGCTTTACGGCCGTACGGACGACAAGGTCATCACCTTCTTCTGCTTCGGCGTGATCATCTTCTTCACGGTCTTCGTGATCGGCGATGTCGGTCCTTCAGCACCGCCTCGAGACCCGCAAGGAACGCGCGCGCGCGGACATCGAGCGCCTGCGCAAGCCGTAGCGGCCCGCGGCGTGCCCGAGACGAGCTACGAGCGGATCGGCGCTGCGGCCGTCCTCACGATCACGCGGCCCGAGCGCCGGAACGCGGTCGACGTCGCGACCGCCGAGGGCCTGCGCGAGGGCTTCGATCGCTTCGAGGCGGACGACGACGCGCGCGTCCTGATCCTGTCGGGCGAAGGGCCGGAGGCGTTCTGCGCCGGCGCCGACCTGAAGGCGCTCGCCGAGGCTGTCGCCGCGGGCATCGACCCGCTCGAGTGGCTGCCGCGCTTCGCCGACGGCCCGCTCGGCTTCACCCGCCTGCAGGCGTCGAAGCCGACGATCGCCGCGATCTCGGGCTGGTGCCTGGCCGGCGGCCTCGAGCTCGCGCTCTGGTGCGACCTGCGGATCGGAACCGAAGACGCGAAGCTCGGCTTCACCGAGCGGCGGTTCGGCGTGCCCCTGATCGACGGCGGCACCCAGCGCCTGCCGCGCATCGTCGGCATGGGCAGGGCGCTCGAGATGATCCTGACCGGGCGGATCCTCGAGGCCGAAGAGGCCCACTCCTGGGGCCTCCTGAACGAGGTCGTCCCGCCGGGTGCCCACCTCGAGCCGCGCGCTGGAGATGGCCGAGGGCCTCGCGGCGCTTCCCGCAGACGACGATGCTCTCCGACCGCCACGCGGCGATCGAGGGAATCGGGATGACCTTCGCCGACGGGCATCGCGCACGAGGCCGAGCTTGGGCGCGCCTCGGTCGAGACCGGCACCAAGGGCGCCGCGCGCTTCGCCTCGGGCGAGGGCCGCGGCGGCGCGGGCGCCGGCGTCTAGCCTCTGACGCGCGAGCGCTGCGGCACGAGCGCGGCGAGCGCGAAGGTCGCGACCGCGGCAAGAGCGATCGAGGCGCCCGCCGCGAGCTCCAGGTAATAGCTCGCATAGAGGCCCGGCGAGGCCGGCGCCCACCGCCAGCGCGGCGGCGAGGACGAGGCTCGGGCCCAGACCACGAGCCAGGCGGAGCGCCGCGGCACCGGGCGCCAGCAGCATGCGCAACCACCAGCAGGTTCCCGAGCGCGCCGACCGCGACGAGCGTCGCCGCGGCCAGGAGCACGAGCAGCGCGAGCTCGGCGCCCTGCGGGCTGCACGCCCGAGGCTTCGCGCCGCCTGCCGGTCGAAGCCGCCGAGCGGCGAGCGGCCGGTGAAGGCCGGCGAGGGCGACGATGCACCGCGAGCGCGAGGACGGCCGGTCGCGACGAGGTCTCCGCGCCGGAGACGCTCAGCGGGTCGCCGAAGAGGATCTCGCCGAGGCGGGCGGGCACCTCCGGCCGGAGCGCCAGGAGCACGCCCGGCTCCGAAGAGCGTCGTGACGACCACGGCGATCGCCGTGTCGGAGCCAACCCTGCGCTCGCGGCCTGCCAGCGCGATCGCACCGCGGCGACGACCAGCCCGCCCGCCGCGCCGACCAGCAGCGGCAGCCCGGCCAGCGAGGCGAGCACCAGTCCCGGCAGCGCGGCGTGGGCGAGAGACTCGGCGGAGTAGCTCTGCCGGTAGAGGACGAGCCAGACGCCCGAGCGGGCCGCACACGAGCCCGAGGAGCGCGACCTCGGCCAGCGCTCTCTGGCCGATCTCGCCGGCGAACGGGTCTGTGAGCCAGCCAGCATACTGGAGCATCAGTGCATGAGTGGTGCTGGACGACGACCGCCTTGCCGCCACCGGGAAGCGTGATCATCTCGCCGCCATAGGTGCGCTCGAGCGTCTCGCGCGTCGAGCACCGCACGGCGGGCCGTAGGCGATCTGGCGGCGATTGATGCACAGCACCCGGTCGGCCTCGTGCGCGTCGTTGATGTCGTGCGTCGCGACCAGGATCGCGCGCCCGGTCTCCCTCAGGTCGGCGAGGACGCGCCCGACCCTGAGCTCGCCGACGCGCGGTCGAGCCCGCCGAGCGGCTCGTCCAGGAGCAGGACGCGCGCCTCGCGGGCCAGCGCCCGGGCGATCAGGACGCGCTGGCGCTGGCCGCCCGAGAGCTCGCCGAAGAGGCTCGCGGCCTCGGCTCTCGAGCCCGACCAGCTCGAGCGCCTCGCTGCGCGCGGCGGCGGCTCGCGGCGGGCAGCCGGCGGTACCACGGCGCATCCGCGTAGGTGCCCATCGCGGCGACGTCGAGCGCCGAGACGGGGAAGTCGAGCCGGGCGCGCTCGGTCTGCGGCACGTAGGCGACCCGTGCCGTTGATCTCGACCGCGCCCGGAGCGGCGAGGCAGCTCGCCGAGGAGCGCCCTGAAGAAGCTCGTCTTGCCGCCTCCGTTCGGCCCGAGCACGGCGACGATCTGGCCCGCGTCGACCTGGAGGTCGATCTCGGAGATCGCGTCGTCGCCCGCGGCCGTAGCCGCCGCGAAGGCCGGACGTGGTGACCAGGGCGGTCACGCCGTCGCCTCCCCGTGGCTCGGCCCGCGAGCGCGCGTGGCCGTCGCGACGACCGCGAACACGGCGCCTCCGAGGACGGCGATCGCCGCGCCCGGGGGCACGTCCAGCTCGAAGGCGAGGAGCAGGCCGCCGAGCCCTTCGGCCAGCGCGAGGCCCGCGGCGGTCAGCTCGAGTGACGGCGACGCTGCGCGTGAAGAGCCGCGCGGTGGCTGCCGGGCATCACCAGGATCGCCGAGACGAGGAGCGCGCCCACGGCGTCGACCGCCGCGATGACCGCGACGGCGATGGCGGCGACCAGCAGCCGATCCGCCAGACGAGTCCGCAGGCCCAGCGCGGGCGCGACCTGCGGGTCGAAGCCCGTGGCGATCCAGGTGCGCCGGCACGCCGCCGCGGCGACGAGCACGGCGAGGGACGCCACGAGCGTCGCGAGCGAGCTCGTCGTCGCCGATCGCGAGCAGGCTGCCGAAGAGGAGGCGGTCGACGCCCGACCCCGAGTCGAAGACGTCGCTTGCCAGGACGATCCCGATCGCCAGGGCCGCGACCAGAAGCAGCGCCGTCGCGACGTCCCGCCCCAGGCCGCGAACGCGGCCGAGGCGCTCGAGCCCCGTCGCGTAGGTGCCTCCGACCGCCAGCGCGGCGAGCGCCGGCGGGATCCCGGCGGGCCCTGCGATCACCAGGCCGGGAAAGCGTGGCGGTGCCGACCGCGTGGGTGTAGAAGGCGAGGCGCCGCAGCACGATCTGCGCGCCGATCACGCCCGCCAGCGGGCGCGAGCAGCACGATCTCGAGCGCCGCCCGCTGCATGAACGGGAGGCTGAACGGGTCGATGCGGCCAGGGCATCGCTCAGGCCTCGCAGTCCGGACAGCGGCCCTTGAGGATCACGTCGTGCTCGTCCACGCTCGCAGCGAGGCGCTTGCCCAGCGCGTCGATCGCCCGCTCGAGCGCGTCGTCGAAGAACGGGATCGCCTCGCCGCAGTTGCGGCAGACGAAGTGATGGTGGTGATGGCGCCCGTCCGGCATCGCGGGCTCGAAGCGGGCGGACTCGCCGCCCGAGGTCGAGCCGCTGGACGAGCTTCAGCTCCTCGAGCACCTCGAGCGTCCGGTAGACGGTCGCGATGCCGACCTTCTGCTTTCGCCGCTTGAGCTCGTCGGCGATGTCCTGGGCGGAGACGACGCAGCTCTGGCGCCCGATCGACTCGAGCACCGCCGAGCGCGGGCCGCTTGCCTTGTGGCCGTGCTCGCGGAGCTTCGCCTCGGCGACCTCGGCCCACCCTTCGGCAGGCTGTGTGGCCGTGCATCACGGCAGATCCCCTACGCGGCGGGCACGTGCCAGCGCGCCGTTCGAGAGCCCCTCGAGGAGCGCGTTCGCATTCGCGTCGAGGGCGCCGAGGTAGCGTGTCTCCGGCGACTGCCCTCCTCGCCGAGCGAGTCGGCGTAGAGCTCACCGCCGACCGCCACTCCCGCCTCATCCGCGATCGCCTCTTCGAGCTCGTCCGGAGAGCCCTGCCTCGGGAAAGACCGCGCGCACGTCCTCCTCGCGGATCAGCTCGACGAGGTCGGCGGTCTCTCCGCTCGACGGCTGCGCCTGCGTCGAGAGCGCGGGAACCGCCGACGCCGACGACCTCGATGTCGTAGCGATCGGCGAAATAGCCGAGCGAGTCGTGAGAGGTGACGAGCTTGCGCGAGCTTCGGGCAGGACGTTCATGCACTCGGCGATCGCGCGATCGGCGCGCTGGATCTCGGCGATGTAGCGCGGCGGCGTTCTCCTCGTACGCGTCGCGTCCCGCGGGATCGGCCCGGAGAGCTCGTCGCGGATCGCCTCGAGTCGCGGCGACCGCGTTGCGCGGGTCCTGCCACCAATGCGGGTCGGCGTCGCCTCGCCTCGCGACCTGACGATCGGAGACCGCTTCGGAGAGGTCGACCACCTCCGCGTCCGTGCCGGAGCTCTCGATCAGCTCGTCGACCCACTCGTCGACCTCGCCGCCGGAGGTGATCACGAGCTTCGCGCCGGCGATCGCCGTGGCGTCGCTGGGGCGCGGCTCGTAGTCGTGGGGGTCGGCGTTCGGCGTGAGGATGCCGTGAACCTCGACTCGGTCGCCCGCGACGTTCCGCGCGATGTCCGCGACCTGGGTCGTCGTCGCGACGACCTCGGCGCTGCCGCCATCGTCCGAGGAGCGACACCCTGCCAGCAGGCCGAGTGAAAGCAGCGACGCAAATGAGACTCATTCGCAACATCGGCCGGAGACGATAGCCTCGCTCGCGGCAGAACGTCCGCACGCCTAGTCGATAGCGGGTGTATCGGACGTTTGCGGCGCGGAGCTAGATGCGGAACTCGGTGAGGAGGCGCTTCTCGGCCTCGCCCTCGACCGAGGCGACGACCTCGACGTGCTCGGCGAGCGGCGTGCCGCGAAGCTTCGTCGCCAGGAGGTCGTCGACCTGGAAGACGCCGGCCGAGTTGTTCATGGCGATCTCGATCCTCACGGCCTTCTCTCTCCGGCGGCGATGTCGATCGAGTCGATCGCGGCCGCGGAGATCGCGTGGATACCCATCTGCCCGGCCTCGACCGGGATCCGCGAGCGGCCGTGCGCCATGTCGAGCGCATCGGCGACCCGCACGACTCCGGCCTCGACCGTGTACGGCTCGCCGCGGCGGCGATGGCCGATGATCGCGTGGAGGCACTCGGCGATCACGATCGTGCGCTCGCCGTCCGGGTAGACGTCGGCCAGGAGCTCGCGCAGCTTGCGCTCGGCGAGGAAGAGGCTGAACGCCTCGTGATCGGCGCGGTGGATCGACATGCCGACGTCGTGCAGAAGCGCGCCAGCGGCGACGACGACCTCGGCGTCGCGGTCGCGCATGCCGTGGTCGGCGACCATCGCCGGGCTGACCCCGCCCTTGACCAGGAGGCGGAAGCAGGCGCAGCGCGATGTTGAGCACGATCTGGACGTGAACCCACGAGTGGTCCGACATCGCGAGGCGCTCGGAGTTGAGCTGCGCCATGTGCCACCAGCCGCGCACCTCGGGGTCGGCGTTCATCCCGTCGAGGAGCGCTTCCAGCCGGCGGTTGCCGCGGGTCGGCGCCTTCACGTGAGCGCGCTCGATCGCCTCCAGCGGGCGCATGCCGCGCTCGCCGGGCCCGGCGGGCTGCTCGGCCGCGGCCGCGATCTCGACCTCGGAAGGCTCGTCTGCCACACAGCAGTCTGCCAGCCACATCGACACTGTGCGTGCCAAGCGTGCCTGGCACCGTGCCTGGCACCTTTGCGATCGGCGCGACTGTTGAGCGTGCCTGGCACCGTGCGTGGTGCCTGGCACCTTTACGATCCGCGCGTGGCCGGCCTCTTGGAGATCGAGCACTCGGGCGACGTCGCGGTCGTCACGCTCAGGCGGCCCGAGAAGCGGAACGCGCTGTCGATCGACCTGCGCGTCGAGCTGGCCGAGACCTTCACGCGACTGGGCGAGGACGACGCGGTCGGTTGCGTCGTCCTCACCGGCGCGGGCTCGGCGTTCTGCTCGGGCATGGACACCAGCCAGTTCGGCGGCGACATGGCAAACCGCAAGCGTCTGGTCGAGACCTCGACCAGCGCGTTCGAGGCGGTCGGAGACTGCAAGCGGCCGGTGATCGCCGCCGTCAACGGGCCGGCGCTCGCCGGCGGGTTCGCGCTCTCCCTGCTTTGCGATCTGCGGATCGCCCACGCGTCGGCGATCTTCGGCTACCCGGAGCTGCCGCGCGGCATCCCGCCCAGCTACGCGTCGGCGCGCGCCGTCCTGCCCGCGACCGTCGCCCAGGAGCTCTGCCTGACCGGCCGGGTCGTCGACGCGGGCGAAGCGAAGAGCCTCGGGATCGTCCGAGAGGTGGTCGAGGCCGATGTCGTCGAGCGAGCGCGCGAGCTGGCCGACACCGTCGCGGCTCTGCCGCGCCACGCCGTGCTCGAAACCAAGCGGCGAACGCTTCTCGAGCGAAAGCACCTCTGGGGCTTCCTCTTCGACGACGAGCGGGAAGTGTTTCGCCGCGCCCTGCTGGGTTCGGACGATCCGGACCCGAAGCCGCCTGACGTCCTACATGAGTACGGGAGAGGCGTTCCGCAGGAGCGTCGGGCCAGACGAGGCTCTCCCACGCCGCCGCGACGACGAGCATCGGGATCGCGACGGCGACCGTGGCGAAGGTCGCGGCAAGGAGGTCGCCCCACTCGCCCTTGCGACTCGCGATCGTCCAAGCCGCGAGCGGCAGAAAGACGGCAGTCAGCTCGACCAGCGCGTGCGGCGCGACGGTGAGCACCAGCGTCGCCGGCGAGACGTTGAGGTGCTCGGCGAGCTGCGCTCCTGTCGAGCCGAGGATGTACGCCTGGGTCACGAGCGAGAAGCCGGTGACCAGAACGACCCAGGCGAACGCAAGGGGACGGGCGCGCTCGTGGATCACGCGCTTCCAGCCGGTCATCTGCTGCGCTTGAAGTGGCAGCGAGCTGCCTGCGATGAAGCCCGCCACGCAGGCAACCGCATGGAGGGCCAGGACGAGCCCGTTGCGAAAGATCACCGAGAGGTAGTCCTCGAAATCGACTCCGTAGTCGACGCCGGGGACCAGGAGCGGGGTCACGTCAGGTTGGACCAGCGAGGCGACAACGAGAACTGCGCAGAGCAGCCCCGCCGCGAACGCGAACCCGCCAAGCACCCACGCCCGGAGGACGGGGCGCGGATCGTCGCGCCAGCGATCGAACGCTCCGCGTGTTTCGCGCATTCCCTGCGCAAGGGCCATCTCAGAGACGCTCACGCCTTCCCATCGGCAACGCGTGAGCGTCTCGTGAGTGACGCTACGTCTTCGCTACTGGCCGCAGACAGGCCACGGGCTGGCACCGGCCTGCGAATAGAGCAGCGCGGCGCGATAGTCCTGCTCGGCCTCGGGTGCCTTCGCGGGGTTGCCGGAGCCGCCAACAGACGCCCACGTCTGCGTGTCGAACTGATACTTGCCGTAGTAGCCCGCAGCGTTCACGGCTTGCGGGTCGCCGCCGGACTCACACGCGGCGATGGCCTCGAGCGTCGAGACCGAGACGCCCTCGATCGTCCCGTTCTGTGGCTGCGGGAACGCGGGGGCCGTCCGCTCGGGCTCGAGCTCGAGCCGCCGGCGGGTCGATCACCGCTGCTTCGGCGACGGAAGCGGTGGCAACCGCCGCAATGAACGACAATGTCCCGACTTGGATCCTCTGCTTTATCTCTTTTCTCATACTTACGAGGCTGCCCACGAACGTATGTTCTATGTGTGACGGTGGTCACATATGCAAGCATTTGCTCACATTTGGCCGTGGACTTGCATGATTTGCGGCTAATTCGGGAGCAGACACCTGGCGAACCCGCGTTAGGTACGGCCGTATCGCATGCTCTCCTGCTGCGTGTCGCCGCCGGCGAGCTCGCGCCGACGTTCCGCCTCCACGCGGCCAAGCCAGTCGTCTCGTTCGGCAAGCAGGACGCGCTCTCCCCCGGCTTTCGCGCAGCTGTGAAAGCGGCCAGAGACGTGGGGTTCACACCCGTCCTGCGGCTTGCGGGCGGACGGGCCGCGGTCTTCCACGAGGGCACGCTCGCGATTGCGCACGCGACAGCAGAGGACTCGCCGCGGGAGGGCACCCGGCAACGCTTCGAGGCAACCGCCGACCTTCTGGTCGCAGCGTTTGAGAGGCTCGGCATCGGCGCGAGAGTCGGAGAGGTGCCCGGCGAGTACTGCCCGGGGTCTTGGAGCGTCAACGCGGGCGGGCGGATCAAGCTGGCGGGGATCGGCCAGCGTTTGATCGTGGGCGCCGCACACGTCGGCGGGGTCGTCGTGGCCTCGGGAACGGATCGCCTCCGCGACGCGTTGGTGCCCGTCTACGACGCGCTGGGTCTCGATTGGGACCAGGCGACAGCCGGCAGCGCGGAGGACGAGGCGCCGGGCGTAACGGTCGAAGCCGTGGCGGGCGCGATCGTCGCTGAGCTAGGTGACCGCTACGAAATCAGCGAGTCAGAGCTCGACGACAAAACGCTCGCGCTCGCGAAGACCCTCGCGCCCAAGCACGCGATCACGCTCTAGCCGCTAGCTGTCGAGAAGCGCGCCGGGCCTCGGAAGCGGCCGGCAGGCCATCGGTCGCTCCCCAAACCGCGACCACTTCAGCGGCCGTCTCCATCGCCACGCGTACCGCCACTGCGAGGGGTAAGTCCGCGCGCGAGTGCCGCCGCGATGACGCCGGCAACGCTGTCCCCCGCGCCGGTGGTATCGACCACCTGCGCTTCGGCGCCCGGCACCGGCTCGGCGTGCCCTGTGCAGAAGATCAGCGCGCCCTCACCACCGCGAGTGACGACCACCTGCGAGGGGCCGAGCTCCAGCAGGGCCTCGCCCGCGTCCTCGAGCTCGTCACGACCGGTGAGCTCGAGCGCTTCTCGCTCGTTCAGCTTGACGACGCTCGAAGCTTCGACGAGGCTCGAGATCACGCTCACCATCTCGCCATGGTCGGTCCAGCGGTTGGGCCGCAGGTTCGGGTCGCAAAGCACCTCCCAGTCGCGCTCGCGCGCCAGCTCGGCCGCGCGCATCGTCACGTCGCGCTCGTCCCTTCCCAAGCAGGGTGTCGGAGCCGACCACGAGCACGCCCGGCTCGCCGTCGAGGGCCGTCTCCAGGTGGTTGCCGCGTGCGCCGAGGGGCGCTCGACGTCGCCGTAGAACGCGAAAGACGGCTCCCGCTCTCGTGCGAAACCGAGACGAACGCGTGCGACGTCTGGACCCTCCATCAGGAGTCGAATCCGTCTATCCCAACGCCCTGCCTCGGCGATGCGGTCTTGCAGCCACCTGCCCCACTCGTCATCGCCGACGCCGCCGAGCATCTCACACGGTCACGACGAAGCGAGCTGCCGCCACCGCGATGTTCGCGAGCGAGCCGCCCTGGCGGGGTACGAAGAAGTCGGCTTCCGACGAGCGACGAGACCGGCCGCTCGCAGACGAAGTCGACGAGCGCCTCGCCGAGGCAGAGGATTCGCTTCTGGCATCGCCTCCCGAGTTCTCAACCTGGATTCGAACATGGACACCGGCTTCGCACGACCCAAGACGGACACAGTTTCCGACTTCGGCCGAGCGACTTCGGCCGTGCGCCAGCGGCATTGGGTCGAGCCTCGCCCGCCGGCTTCGCGGCGAGCCCGACGACGTGAACATGATCCTTCCCTTCGACGAAGTTGTGGCCGCGCTCGGTCGTCAAGCAGCGAGCGTTCGATCGGCCTCAAGACGATCGAACTCGACTCGATCGTCGGCACGGTCGATCGCACCCGCGAGTTCGACCGCTGCTTTCGCCCGACCTCGAGCAAGCGTGAAGCGGCGCTGGCAGCGCATCGCCGAAGCCGTGCGCCGCGGCGAGGGGATGCCGCCGATCGACGTTCTACGACATCGCCGACATGCACTTCGTCCGCGACGGTCACCACCGCGTCTCCGTCGCGCGCCAGCTCGGGCTCGAGGTGATCGAGGCCTACGTGACCGAGATCGTCACCGAGGTCGGGGCCGATGCGAGCGTCCGACTTCACGACCTCGCGCTGAAGAGCCACGAGCGCCTCTTCTTCGAGCGCGTCCCGCTGCCGCCGGAGCTCCGCGGCCGCATCCAGCTCTCGCAGGGCTCGTGGTACGCGGGGCTCGCCGAAGGCGTCGAGGCGTGGGGCTTCCGCGCGATGCAGGCGCGCGGCGAGTTCATGACGCCGCGAGGAGGTCGCGCGCGAGTGGTTCGAGCAGGAGTTCGAGCCCGTCGTCCAAGCTCGATCCGCGAGGAGGGCCTGGCCGAGGGCCAGACCGACGCCGAGGCCTACGCGCGGATCGTCTAGCCTCCGCTATCTCCTGCTGCGCACCCACCGCTGGGACGCCGAGACGCTGGAGCGGCTACGCGAAGAGCTCCGTCGCAAGGCGCCGCGCGACGAGGACACGCTCACCCACCTGATGCGAGGCGAGCTCCGCGGCTAGCAGCTCGCGAAGTGAGCGTTGACCCGGGTCAGACCCCTTGGCAGTCGAGGGTTAGTGCTTGAGGTTTGCGCCTGAGTCCGGGTCGAAGAAGTGGAGCTTCGTCGAGTCGACCCACAGCTCGGCCTCTTTGCCGCGCTCGACCTCTGAAGCCGCGTCGAGGCGGGCGACGACGAGGCCCTCGCCAGAGCTCGGCACCTCGGAGGTGCCCGCGTCCTCGGCCAGCTCCTGGAGCTCCTCGGACTCGACGCGACTCGCCCTTGACCGAGAAGTACGCGTACTTCTCGGAGCCCATGGACTCGACGAGGTCGATCTTGGCGGTGAACGTGGTGCCGTGGTCCTTTCGCGTCGCCGACCAGGCCGGCGTCCTCGAAGCTCTCGGGCCGGACGCCGGCGATGACCTTGCCCGAGTGCGAGCCGAGCTTCTCGCGATGCTCCGACGGCAGCTCGACCTCGCCGAACGGCAGCTTGACGCGCCCGCCCTCGATCGTCGCCGCCATGAAGTTCATCGCGGGCGAGCCGATGAAGCCTGCGACGAAGAGGTTGTTCGGCTCGTTGTAGAGGTCGGCCGGCGTGCCGACCTGCTGGAGGACGCCCGCGCGCATCACGGCGACGCGGTCGCCGAGCGTCATCGCCTCGGTCTGGTCGTGGGTGACGTAGACGGTCGTCGTGCCGAGGTCGGCCTGGAGCCGCGACACCTCGGTGCGCATCTGGACGCGCAGCTTGGCGTCGAGGTTCGAGAGCGGCTCGTCCATCAGGAAGACGGAGGGGTCGCGCACGATCGCGCGGCCCATCGCCACGCGCTGGCGCTGGCCGCCCGACAGATTCGCGGGCTTGCGGTCGAGATGATCTTGAGGTCGAGCACCTTCGCCGCTTCCTCGACCTTCTTGGTCACCTCGGCGTCGTCGACCCGCGAGGCGAAGCGGGAAGGCCATGTTCTCGCGCACGCTCATGTGCGGGTAGAGCGCGTAGTTCTGGAAGACCATCGCGATGTCGCGGTCCTTCGGCGCGCGCTCGTTGACGACGTTACCGCCGATCTTGAGCTCGCCCTCGGTGATGTCCTCGAGCCCGGCGATCATCCGCAGCGCGGTCGACTTGCCGCAGCCCGACGGGCCGACGAGGATCATGAACTCGCCGTCCGCGATCTCGAGGTTCAGGTCCTTTACGGCCTCGAAACCGTCGGCGAACTTCTTCGAGATTCCGTCCAGAACGATCTCGGCCATGTGAGTCCTTTCTCCTTTATCCCTTGACCGCGCCAGCGGTCAGTCCGGCGACGATGCGCCGCTGGAAGATCAATACGAAGATGATGATCGGCACCGTCACGAGGCTCGCCGCGGCGGCGATGTTGCCCGTCGGCGCCGTGAACTGCGAGTCGCCCGTGAAGAACGCGATCGCCGCCGGGACCGTCCGCGACGAGTCCGACGACGTCAGCGAGATCGCGAAGACGAAGTCGTTCCAGCAGAAGATGAAGACGAGGATCGCGGCGGTGAAGACGCCCGGCGCCGCGAGCGGCACGATCACCTTGCGGAAGGCCTGGAAGGGCGTCGCGCCGTCAACCTGCGCCGCCTGCTCGAGATCCCACGGAATCTCGCGGAAGAACGCGACGAGCGTGTAGATCGCGAGCGGCAACGCAAAGGTGAGGTACGGGATGATCAGGCCGAGCCACGTGTCGTAGAGGCCGAGCGTCCGCCACATGTCGAAGAGCGGGCCGACGGTGGAGATCGGCGGGAACATGGCGATCGCGAGCGCGCCGGCGAGCACCGAGCGCCTTGCCCGGGAAGTCGAGGCGCGCGATCGCGTACGCGGCGAACGCCGCCAGCACGATCGCGATCGTCGTCGCGATCAGCGCGATCCCGATCGAGTTGATGAGCGGCGCGAGGAGCGGACTGTCGAGGCCGCCCTCGAACAGGCTCTTGTAGTTGTCGAGCGTCCAGTCCTGCGGGAAGAAGCTTGGTCAACAGGCTGTCACCCGCCGTGATCGAGTCCGGCGCCTTGAACGAGATCGAGACGATCCACAGCACCGGGATCAGGAGACACGGATGATCAGGATGATCCCGACCGACCACAGCGTGGTCTCGCGGCCACTTCGTCTCTCAGCCACCTGGCCTCCCTTCGTTCATCTTCACGCCGAACCCCTTGATGAAGAGGAACGCGATCAGGAACACGCGACAAGAAGATCAGGACCGACACGGCCGAGCCCAGGCCGAGGTTGAGCCGCTCGATCAGCTGGTTGTAGCCGAGGATCGACACCGACTCGGTGTCCTGCGCACCCCCGGTCATGATGAAGATGTTGTCGAAGATCCGGAACGCGTCGAGCGTCCGGAAGAGGAGCGCGACGAGGATCGCCGGCTTCATCAGCGGCAGGGTGATCTTCCAGAAGCGCTGCCAGGCGGTGGCGCCGTCGACCTTCGCCGCCTCGTAGACCCCGTCGTCGATCGTCACCAGCCCGGCGAGCAGGAGCAGGGCCATGAACGGCGTCGTCTTCCAGACCTCGGCCATGATGATCACCGCGAACGAGCTGAACCGCTCGCCGAACCACGCCTTGTCGTCGGCGATGAACGGGAGCTCGTTGACGAAGCCGGTGTCGGGCGTGAAGGCGAACTGCCAGGCGAACGCCGCGACGACGGTGACGATCCCGTACGGGATCAGGACCGACGGTGCGCACGGTCCCGCGCCCGAAGATCGCCTTGTGCATGACGAGGGCGATGATCATCCCGAGCGTCAGCTCGAGCGCGACGGAGATGACCGTGACGAAGGTCGTGTTGAAGACGTCCTGCCACCAGAGGCTCGAGGTCAGGACGGCCTCGTAGTTGGAGAGGCCGACGAAGCCGCCGTCGTCGGGGAACCGCAGATCGAGCTCCTGCAGCGAGAGGACGACCGCGTAGCCGATCGGATACGCGGTGACCAGGATCATCGCGAACACGGCCGGCGCGCAGAGCATCCAGCCCAGCTTGCGCTCGGACTTGGACCTGTCGCTCATCAGAGAAGCCCCTCCCGCTTGACGGCCTGGTCGACGAGGTCCTGGAGCTGCTCGTAGGCGGCCGCGACGTCGTCGGGATCGACGTCGCCGATCGGGTGGAGCGCGGTCTGGAGCGCGAGCGAGAGATCGGTGTAAGCCGGGGTCAGAGGCCGGGGCGCCGCGGCGTCGATCGACTCCTTGATGAGGTCCGAGAAGCCCGGGATAGGCCTCCTCGATCGCCTGTGTCCTCGTAGAGGTCCTCCCGCGTCGGCGGCAGCCCGCCGAGCTTTGCGGCCTCGAGCTGGTTCTCCGGCTCGACCATGCAGGCGGCCGCCTCGAAGGCGAGCTCCGAGTTCTCCGAGAACTCGGAGACGCCGAGGTTGATCCCTCCGAGCGGCGGCGCCGACGGCTCGCCCTCGACCACGGCCGGGTACGTCGTCGCCTCGAGCTGCTCGAAGACGTCGGGCGCGTTCTCCTTCGCGCTCGGGATAGACGAACGGGTAATTGAGCATGAAGGACGCGCCGCCGGCCTCGAACGAGAGTCGCGCGGTGTCCTCGGTGGAGGTGTCGATGTCGGGAGCCGCGGCGTCGGAGCTCGCGAAGCGGGCCATCGTCTCGATCGCCGTCTCGGTCGCCTCCTGGTCGAGGCCGACCGTCTCGGGTCCTCGAGCACCTGCGTGCCTGCGGACTCGATCATCGAGTTCACCCAGACGACGAAGCCCTCGTACTGGTCGGCCTGCACCTGGATCAGCCCGTCCTCGCCGATCCGCTCCGCCTCGTCGAGCATCTGGTCCCAGGTCTCGGGCACCTGCTCGACCCTGTCCTTGCGATACCAGAGGAGCTGCGTGTTGGACGTGAACGGCGCCGTGTAGAGGGTGTCCTCGAACGAGGCGCCCTCGACGACCGAGTCGAAGACGTTCTCGGTCACCTGCGACTCGAGCTCGCCCTCCCAGGGCTTGATCCAGCCGGCGTTCGCGAACTCGGCGGTCCAGATCACGTCCATGCCGATGATGTCGATCGAGGGGTCCTCGGCGCCGAGACGGCGGACGAGCTGCTCGCGCTGCCCGTCGGCGTCGGCGGGCAGGTACTCGAAGGTGATCGTGTACTCGCCGTTCGACTCCTCGGAGCACTTGTCAGCCGCCGCCTGCGAAGGCGCCGCTCGGCTCGTTGAAGACGAAGAACGAGAGCTCGGTGCCTGCGGCCTCTTCCTCAGCGCCCGGTGCATCCGGCGCAGCGCGATGGCCGTCGCGGCGATGGCGACGAGCGCGATGCTGTGCGTCCCAGCAATGCACGTGATCCGCAAGCTCTCCTCCTCTCTCGCAGCGGAGCTACCCGCGCGGTAGCGGAGCGCCAAACAGGAGCGGGCTATTCGTCCTGACGCGAGCGGCGGGCGGCGATCAGTCGCCGGTAGAGCTCGAGGGAGGACCCTTCGACGCCGCGCTGGGCGGAGACGCTCCTGCGCTCGGGATCGGTCAGGCCAAGCCATGGCTCGCCGGTCGTGAAGCCGCCGAGTGGCTCGGGCTCCCACTGCATCGGGTGGCGATGCGGGTCGCGGCCAGCGCGGTCGTACGGCGGATCCGCCCCTTCGCCGTCGACCATCCCGATCTCATCGCCCTGGTAGAGGAAGACGGTCCCCGGCAGCGACAGCAGAAGCTCGGCGGCGCGGGCCGCGCGTTCTTCGCCGAACCGCGTCGCGAGCCGGGGAAAGTCGTGGTTGGAAAGCGCCCACGCGACGCGACCCATTCGCGGTCCTTCGGCGACCACCTCCGCCAGGCGCTCCTCCTCGAAGGGCGCGTGCAGGAGCTCGAACGCGAACGCGAGATCCAAGTGCTCCAGATATGGACCGAGGTCGCGGGTGGGCCGGTAGACCTCGCCGACCAGGAGCGCATCGCCCGCCGCCTCGCGCATCGCCTCGAGCGCGACGTCGATCTCGGGCCCGGCCTCGGAGTGGACGTGGTCGAGCCGCCCGTACTCGTCGCCGAGCGGCAGCGGAACGGCGTCGTCGCAAGCGGATCGTCGCGAAGCTCGGCGTCCTTCATCAGCTGCTGGACGGCGTCGACCCGGAAGCCGTCGACCCCGCGGTCGATCCAGAACCGGATCACGTCGCCCATCGCTTCGCGCACCTCGGGGACGCGCCAGTCGAGGTCGGGCTGCTCGGGATAGAACGAGTGGAGGTAGTAGCGCCCAGTCGCTTCGTCGCAGCGTCCACGCCGGCCCGCCGAACGCCGCGACCCAGTTGTTCGGCGGCTCGTCGGCCCACACGTAGTACTCGGGGTGCTCGCGAAACCAGCGGTGCTCGATCGAGGTGTGGGAGGGGACGAAGTCGAGCAGGACCTTGAGCCCTCGGCCGTGGGCGCTCGTCAACGAGGCGATCGAAGGCGTCGAGGTCGCCGAGCTCAGGCGCGACGGCGCAGTGGTCGGCGACGTCGTAGCCCATGTCGGCCAGGGCGAGGGATAGATCGGCGAGAGCCAGAGCGCGTCGACGCCCAGGTCCGACGAGGTGGTCGAGCCGCGACTCGATCCCGGCCAGATCGCCGATCCCGTCGCCGTCCGAGTCCTGGAACGAGCGCGGGTAGATCTGGTAGTCACAGCGTCGTCCCACCAGTTATCAGATGAGCGCTTTAGCGCGAAAGGGTCGTGTGCCGGTAGGTATCCCCGGTTCCGCTCCATCGCTCAGTTCTAGCGATGCCGCCGTCCGGCCCCGAGATTTATGATGCCGGCGAGGTTCCTCATGTCCGGTGACCACGGCTACTTCCCGCCCGGATCCATGCTCCGCCGCGTGCAGCGCGAGCGCGCCGTGGGGCTTCTCTACGGTCAGCGCGCCCTCGGGATCGGCGCGATCGACCCGCGCAACTTCATGGGCACGCTCGCTCCACGACCGCTCCGCGACCGCCCGTTTCACCGTCTGGTCGCGACGGCGAAGATGTTCGAAGCGATCTTCTTCGGCACGAGCGCGACAGGCCGACCGGATCCTCTGCCGCCGTCCACGGCATGCACTCGCGCGTGAAGGGCACGCTGCCCGAGGACGCCGGAGAGCTTCCCGCCGGAACGCCGTACTCGGCGCACGACCCCGAGCTGATGCTGTGGACGATCGCCCCCGCGGCCGACTCGGCCGTCTACTTCTACGAGCTCTTCGTGCGCGAGCTCTCCGATGCAGAGCGCGACGAGTTCTGGGCCGACTACGTGCGCTTCGGCGAGCTCTTCGGCATGGACTCGGTCGTAGCGCCGACGTCGTGGCGCGAGCTTCGCGAGTACGTCGACGCGAAGATCAACGGCCCGGACGCGTACCTCACCGAGGAGGCGCTGGTCATCGGCCGCGCGGTGATGCTCGAGATCCCCACCTCCGCCGTCACGCCGGGCGGCGATGCAGGTACACAACCTCGTGATGCGCGGCTCGCTGCCCGCCGCGCATCCGCGAGCTCTACGGCCTCCGCTGGATCCGGCTGCCGACGCGCTCGCCTTTCGCGCGGCGGTCGCAGCCGCGCGTGCGGCGCGACCCCTCACGCCGCGCTCCGTTCGCCGCGGGTCCTGCGTCGCGCAGTTCGACGACGTCGCCGCCGCCGAGCGCGAGCGCATCCGCACGGGTGGAACCGCACCGGGAGCAATCCCGCGCGCTGCCTGAGGAGGGCGAGCGCCCGGAAAGTCGCTTGGGGCCGGCATTCTCAGGCGCTCGCGTAGAATAGGATCGCGACCGTGCGGATCCTCGCGTTCTCAGACCTCCATCGCGACCTCGGGCGGGCGGCCTCGCTCGTCGAGCGAAGCGCCGACGCCGACGTGGTGATCGGCGCGGGCGACTTCGCCTCCATCCACGAGGGCCTCGAGGAAACGATCGACGTGCTCGCCGCGATCGAGACGCCGACGGTGCTGGTGCCGGGCAACAACGAGACCGCTGACGCGCTGCGCGATGCCGCGGCGGGCTGGGACGCGGCGACGGTCCTCCACGGCGAGTCGACGGAGATCGAAGGGCGCGACGTTCTTCGGCCTCGGCGCCGGCATCCCGGTGACGCCGTGGGACTGGAGCTTCGACCTCTCCGACGAAGAGGCCGCCGAGGCGCTCGCAGCCTGCCCCGAGGGCGCGGTCCTCGTGCTCCACTCGCCGCCGAAGGGACACTGCGACGTCTCGGGCTCCGGCGAGAGCCTCGGCTCGCAGGCGCTCGCCGACGCGATCGAGCGCCTGCCTCCGCCGCTCGCCGTTTGCGGCCACATCCACGAGAGCTGGGGCGCCCGTCCGATCGGGCCGACGAATCGGCCGATGGCGCTACTTCGAGATCGGCCGATATCCTCGGCTCCGGACGAGCGCGGCCTGCCTCGGAGCCGGGTGCATCGGCACACGCATCTGGCGCTCTCGGGGTGGATCGCACCGAGCTCGACCTGGAAGATCGAGACTTCTTCGACTCGAGACTGGCTGATCGCGATCGCGCGGCTCCTGCCATCCTCGGTGGATGGCCATCTCATCGCGCGAGGTCCTGAGCGAGGTTCCGGCGTTCGCCGTGCTCATCACCTCGACGATGATCACGCGGCTTCCGTTCGCGATCAACGGGCTTGCGGTGATCCTGTTCCTGCGCGCCGAGACCGGCTCGTTCGCGACCGCCGGGCTCGCCGCCGGAGCGCTGGCGCTGGGCGCCGGCATCGGCGCGCCGCTCGCGGGCCGGCTGGTCGACCGCCGCGGCGCGGTCATGCTGATGCCGCTGGCCGCTCGGCCACGCGGCGGCGATCCTGTCGCTCTGGGCGCTGGGTGAAGCGGGCGCGCCGACGCCGGCCCTCGTCGCCTGCGCGGCCGTCGCGGGCGTCTGCTTTCCGCCTTCGGGCTCGGTGCTTCGCTCGCGCTGGCACGAGATGATGGACGGCGACCCCGAGCTGCTCCGCGGCGCCTTCGCGTTCGACTCGGTGATGATCGAGGTCTCGTTCGTGGCCGGGCCCGCTCACTCACCGCGATCCTGGTCGCCCTGATCGCGCCGCAGGCGGCGCTTGCCGCTCTCGGCGGCCCTGGTCGTCGCTGGCACCGTCCTCTTCGTCTGGAAGCTTCCGCGATCCTCGGCGCGTGATCCCGCTCGAGGAGCGGGTCGGCGGCCTCGGGCCCGCTGCGCGCACCCGGCGATCCGCGCGGTCGCCCTGTCGACCGTCCCGTTCGGCTTTTTGATCGGCATCGGTCGAGGTCGCGCTGCCGGCGTTCTCCGAGGCCGACGGGCTCGGCGGCGCTCGCGGGCGTCCTCCTGGCGCTTTGGTCGCTCGCGAGCGGAGTCGGCGGCCTCGCCTTCGGCGCCCGGCCGCCGCGCCGCGAGCTCCTCGAGATCTACCTCGGTCGCGACGCTTCTGTTCCCGCTCGTCTGCCTGCCGCTTGGTGCTCGCCTCGTCGCCGCTCGCGATGGGGATCCTGGTCTTGGCGGCCGGCGCTCCGATCGCGCCGCTGATCGCAACCCGCAACCAGCTCGTGGCGAGCCTCGCCCCGGCCGGGACCGGGACCGAGGCGTTCTCGTGGCTCATGACCTCGCTGATCGCCGGCGTCTCGCTGGGCACCGCGATCGCGGGGACGGCGTGATCGAATCGAGCGGCTGGCAGAAGCCGTGGGGCTCGGGCGTCGCGCGTCGCGCTTGCCGGGCTCGGCCGCATCGTTCGTCTGGCGTGGCGCGCTCAGCCTCAGCGCCCAGCCCCGGCATGATCGCGACGATTGCAGCGCTCGTCGCGCTCGCAGGCTCGGCGCACTGTCGCGGAGGCGCGCGGCGAGGAGGTCCGCGAGCTCGGCGATCGGCCAGCTCGCCGGCCAGCGCATCGTCACCGGCTTTCCGGGACCAGAGTCCGCCGCCGGCGCTCGTGCGCATGATCCGCGAGGGCAGGTCGCGGGCGTGATCCTGTTCTCGCAGAACTTCGACTCCGATTCCGAGGCGCGCGCCCTCATCGACCGCTTGCAGCGATATCCGCCGTCCGCGCGGGCTTCGCCAGCCGCTGCTGATCTCGGTCGACCAGGAGGGCGGGCTCGTGAAGCGCCTGCCCGGTCCGCCGACGATGTCGGCGGCGGAGATGGGCGCTGCCGGCGGGGACGCGGCCGCGCGCCAGGGCCAGCGGACCGGCAAGTACCTGACGGCGCTCGGCTTCAACGTCGACCTCGCCCCCGTGCTCGACCTGGCCGTGCCGGGCGGCAACATCGAGGCGACGGACCGCGGATTCTCCGAGCTCCGCGGCCGGGGTCATCGAACACCGCGCTCCCGTTCGCGCGGGCGCTCGAGCGCCAAGGAGTCGCGGCGACGGCGAAGCACTTCCCGGGCTTCGGCCGGGCGCTCGCAGAACACCGACGACGCCTCGCAGACGATCGACGTCGGGCGAGCGACGCTTCGAGATCGAGGACGAGCGGCCGTTCCGTGCGTTCGCCCAGGAAGAGGGCGACGTCGTGATGCTGGCGAACGCCGTCTACCCCGCGCTCGACCGGCGCCGGCCCGCGGGCCTCTCTCGAGCCGATCGCCTCGCACGAGCTCCGGCGGGTCGCGGGTTTCGACGGGGTCTCGATCACCGATTCGCTCGACGCCGCTGCGATCACCTCGATCGGCTCGCCCGAGCGCGTTGCCGAGATGGGCGCCCGCGCCGGCACGGACCTCCTCCTCTTCTCGAGCCTCGCCTCGGCCTCCCGGGCGCCAGAGCCTCGCGAACGACCTGCGCGAGGGACAGCTCGACCGCGAGCGCTTCCGGACGTCGGTCGAGCGCGTCCTCCGCCTGCGCGACTCGCTGCGCCGATAAGCGTCGCGCTAGGCGCTTTTCTCCGCTGCGTGACGATCTCAGCCGTGCGCGGACCTACACTCGATCCATGGACGTAGCGCTGCTCGAACGCACCCTCGACGAAGGGGGCGAGCCCGCCTACCGCTCCCGCCAGGTGTGGGAGTGGGCGGCGCGCGGAGCCTCCGGCTACGCCGAGATGTCGAACCTCCCGGCGGCGCTTCGCGACCGGCTCGAGGCGGAGGTTCCCTACTCGACGCTCGACGCTCTCCAGACGAGGCGCAGCTCGAAGGACGGGACCGTCAAGGCGCTCTTCAACACGGCCGACGGTCGCCCGATCGAGGCCGTCCTCATGCGCTACCGCGACGGCCGGCGCTCGATCTGCGTCTCCTCGCAGTCCGGGCTGCCCGCTCACCTGCACCTTCTGCGCGACCGGATCGATGAAGTTCGGCCGCAACCTCACCGCCGGCGAGATCGTCGACCAGGCGCTCCATTTCCGCCGGATCGAGGCGATCGACCACTGCGTCTTCATGGGCATGGGCGAGCCGATGATGAACCTCGACAACGTCCTCGAGGCCTGCGCAGCGCCTCCCGGACATCGGCATCACCCACCGGCGCACGGCGATCTCGACCGTGGGCTGGATTCCCGGGCATCGAGCGGCTGGCGCGAGTCCGAGATGCCGATCCGCCTCGCCCTCTCGCTCCACGCGCCGAACGACGCGCTTCGCTCGGAGCTGATGCCCGTGAACGACCGCTATCCGCTGGCGGACGTTCTCGCAGCGTGCCGCACCTATCACCGCAAGCGACGGCGCATGGTCTTCGTCGAGTACGTGATGCTCGCCGGGGTGAACGACAGCCCGCGCTCTGGCGCGGGAGCTGGCGAAGGTCCTCGACCCGCGCGTCTTCAAGCTGAACCTGATCCCGTACAACCCGACCGGCACGGGATTCGAAGGCTCCGAGCGCGGCGTGATCGAGGCCTTCCGTCGCACGCTCGTACGAGGCGGCCTGCGCGCCACGATCCGGCTCACCCGAGGTCGCGACATCGACGCGGCGTGCGGTCAGCTCGCGGCGAAGTCGGCGACTCAGCTCCGAGACCGCCGACGCGCGGCTTAGCCTGCCGACCAATGGCGGAGGATCAACGACCGATGCGCCGTCCCTCGTTCGCGGCTCGCGCTGCTGGGCGGCAGCGCGCGAAGCGCGCGCGCCGTCGCGGAGGCGACCGGCATCGACGACGCCGTCGACCTCGCCACCGAGGAGACGATCGTCCGCGCGCTCGAGAGCCCGGCGGTCGAGCGCGCGCTGGTCCGGGTGCTCGAAGGGCCGGCCGTCGAGGAGGCGGTCGAGCGGCTGCTCGCGAGCCCGGCGGTGGAGCGGGCGGCGATCAACGCGCTCGACAGCCCGCTGGTCGACAAGGTCTGGGACCGGCTGCTGAAAAGCGACGAGGCGCAAAAGCTCGTCGAGCGCGTCGCCGAGGCGCCGGAGGTCCGGGCTGCGATCACCCAGCAGGGCTTCGGCCTGCTGGAGGACATCGGCCGCCAGATCAGGCGGATCGCGCACCGGCTCGACGGCGGCAGCCGAGACGCTCGCGCGGCGCATCGCGTTCCGCGACCGGACCGAAAGCCGAGCAGAGTCCGACAACGCGGGCCTGGTCACCCGCGCGCTCGCGATCGGGGTCGACGGAGCGCTGGTCGCCGCGATCTTCTTCGCGGTCGACGGCAATCTTCGACTTCGCCGTCTCGGCCTTCTTCGAGTTCGACCGCTCCTCGACGTTCGCGATCATCGCTCGGCATCGTCGTTCCTGATCTGGCTCAGCGGCGTCCTACCTCTTCTTCTTCTGGACGCTCACGGGGCAGACGCCCGGCATGCGCTTCCTCGGGCATCCGCCTCGACGACTACGACGGGACGCCGCACCTGAGCCCGCGCACAGCCATCCGCCGCCTGGTCGGGATCGTGCTTGCGGCGATACCGCTGGGCGCGGGCTATCTGGATGGTCCTGTGGTCGGATCGCAGGCGCGGTCTGCACGACCGAATCGCGCGCACCGAGGTGATCCTCGTCGACCGCAAGGGCGATCCGGAGTCGGCCGACCTCCGAGCCGAGGCACACCGCGAGGAGAAGGCGCGCCGCAACTAGCCTCGGCGAGCAAGTGGCCGGCAGCGCGCAGCGCCTCTACGTGTCCGGCCTCGACGACCTGACGCAAGCCCAAGGCTCTCACGCAGATCAGCGGTCGAGCGAGTCGTCGCCAACGACCGCGATGAGCGGCGTCTGCGCTCGCGTGCACCTGGCGGCGAGCTCGGATAGAGCCTTGCCCGCCGAGCGTCGTCTGATCGAGGCGCCCCTCGCCGCCGATCACCAAGTCGGCCTGCGCGATCGAGCGATCGATCTGAATTTCGTCGCACACGTACGCGGCGCCTCCTGCGAAGCTCGGCGCCTAGCGCTCGCCCATAGCCCGCCCGCCAGGCCTCCCGCCGCACCGCTTCGCGGAACCCCCCGGGGGTCGCGTAGCAGTTCGCCGGCCAATGCGTCCAGCCGGGCTTCGAGCTCAGCGACTTCTTCGGCCGGGCGCCCTTCTGCGGGCCGAAGGTCCGCGACGCGAGCTCCCATGGAGTTTCGACGTCGCAAAGGCACGTCAGCGCGCGTCGTCCCGATGCCGCCCGCTTCGGCGATCGCCTCGAGCGCTCCCTTGCCGCCGTCGTTCGTCGCCGCTGCCGCCGACGGCGACGAGCACCCGATCGCAACTTAACGCGGCGGCCGCGATCAACTCACCCGTGCCGAACGAGGTGGCTGAGAGCGGATCCCGCTCCTCTTCCGAGAGCAGCCAAGGCCGCTGGCCTCGGCAACCTCGACGACCGTGGTGGCGCCGTCGGCCAGCCGCACCCATGAAGCGTCGATCGGGCGCCCGAGCGGGTCTGTCGCCTGCTCGGTCACGCGCTCTCCGCCGAGCGCCGCGAGAAGTACGGCCGCGGTCCCTTCCCCACCGTCCGCGAGAGGCAGCGCCTCGACGCTCCACCCCTCTGCCGCAAGCCCTTGGGCGACGGCCCGCGAGACGACCTGGGCCTCATCGTGCCCTTGAAGGAATCCGTCGCAACCAGTGCTCGAGGCATCGAGCCAGCGTAGGCTCTCGTCACGTTCTCGATGGACGTCGCCAGGGCCTAAGTCGCGCCGTCGGACCCTTCGAGCTCCGGCGGCAGCGCCTTCGGGCCGTCCGGATAGAGCTCGCGAGCTGGTCCTCGGTCATCTCGAGCGTGTTCGCGAGCTCCGGCGGCGCGCCGACGACGAGCCAGAGCTGATCGGCGTCCGTGTCGTTGAAGAGCTGGCGGACCGTGTCCGGCTCGACCACGAGCGAAGCGCCGTGGCTCGAGCGTCAGGACCTCGTCGCCGATGCGGATGCGGCCCGTCCCCTCCAGCAGGACGTAGAGCTCCTCCTGCGTGCGGTGGCGGTGCTTCGTCGAGGCCTGCCCGGGCTCGAGTCGCCAGAGGCGGGCGCTGAGCTGCGTCGCCTCGAGCTGCTTCGCGAGGTCGGTGTTCTGAACGCCCATCTGGTTCGAGGGCCGCCAGAACTGCGTCCGCCTCGTCGAGCCGGCGGTACGCCATCGTCAGTCCTTCTTGGGCGCGTACAGGTCCGTGATCGTGCCCTCGGCCATCTCGGCGGCGAACGCGACGGTCTCCGAGAGCGTCGGGTGCGGGTGGATCGTCAGGCCGATGTCCTCGGCGTCGGCGCCCATCTCCATCGCGAGGCAGACCTCGGCGATCAGGTCGCCCGCGTTGGGGCCGACGATGCCGGCGCCGAGGATCTGGTGCGGTTTCGGGCTCGATCAGGAGCTTCGTCAGGCCCTCGGCGCGGCCGAGCGAGAGCGCGCGGCCCGAGGCCTGCCACGGGAAGACCGCCTTCTCGTACTCGGTGCCCTGCTCCTTGGCCTCGGTCTCGGTCAGGCCGCACCAGGCGACCTCGGGGTCCGTGTAGGCGACGGACGGGATCGCGCGCGGCTCGAAGACGACGTCGTGACCGGCGATGCGCTCGGCGGCGACCTTGCCCTCGTGGGTCGCCTTGTGGGCGAGCATCGGCGCGCCGGTGATGTCGCCGATCGCGTAGATGTGCGAGACGTTGGTTCGGCGGTCGGGGTCGACCGTGGATCTCGCCGCGATCGTCCACCTCGACGCCGGTCGCCTCGAGGTCGAGGAGGTCGCCGTTGGCGCGGCGCCCGACCGCGACCAGGACGCGGTCGAAGGTCGCGTCGTCCGGCGCGTCGTCGCCCTCGAAGGAGACCTTGATCCCGTCGTCGCCGGCCTCGGCCGAGGCGACCTTCGTGTTCAGGTGGATCGCCTCGTAGCGGTCGCCGACGCGCTTTGCGAGCGGCTTCACCAGGTCCGGGTCGCAGCCGGGGATGAGCTGGTCGGTCAGCTCGACCACCGTGACCTTCGAGCCGAGCGCCTCGTAGACCGACGCCATCTCGAGGCCGATGATCCCGCCGCCGATCACCAGCAGGCTCTCCGGGATCTCCGGCAGCTCGAGCGCGCCGGTCGAGTCGACGATGCGCTCGTCCTCGGGCAGGTCGGGCAGCATCACGGCGCGCGAGCCGGCGGCGATGATCGCGTGGTCGAACTCGACCTTCTCGTCCGCCGACGTCGAGCTCGTTCTCGGAGGTGAACTTCGCCTCGCCGTGGACGACGTTCACCTTGCGCTTCTTCGCGAGGCCGTCGAGCCCACCGGTCAGCTTGCCGACGACGTCGTCCTTCCAGGAGCGAAGCTTGTCGACGTCGATCTCGGGGTCGGAGAACGAGATGCCGAACTCGGCCGCATCCTCGGCCTCGGCGAGCACCTTGGCGGCGTGAAGAAGAGCCTTGGACGGAATGCAGCCGACGTTGAGGCAAACGCCGCCGATCCGCTCATGGCGCTCGACCAGCGTGACCTCGAGCCCAAGATCGGCGGCGCGAAACGCGGCGGTGTACCCACCGGGCCCCGAGCCCACCACCACGACCCGCTTCCCCTCGGGCTCCTCGGCTCTCCTCGCGCCGAGTGGTCGATCTCGCGCGACATCCTGTCCGGTCTTCTCACTCTCGGCGTCGGCGGCGTCGGCTTCGGTCGTCTCGGACTCGCTCGGCCTCGGACTCCTCCTCCGGACGGCTCGGATTCCTCGCCTCGCTTCGGCGCTGCCTCGGCCTCGCCTCCCCGTCCGAGCCCTCGTCGCCGCCCGCCCTCCAGCACCACGATCGGCGTGCCCTCGCTCACCTTGTCGTTGACCGAGACGAGGACCTCCTTCACCGTCCCCGCCTCGGGCGAGGGCACGTCCATCGTCGCCTTGTCGGACTCGAGCGTGACGCAGCGGCTGCTCGACCTCGACCTCGTCGCCCTCCGAGACGTGGATCTCGATGACGGGGACCTCGTCGAAGTCGCCGATGTCTGGAACCTTGACCTCGCTCAGAGCAATGCCCTCCGCATGTCCGAGAGCTCGTCGGCCGAGGTGCGCGGTGAAGCGCGCGGCGGCGGCGCCGTCGATCACGCGGTGGTCGTAGCTCAGCGAGAGCGGGACCATCAGGCGCGGCTTGAACTCCTCGGCCTCCTTGTCCCAGACCGGCTTCATCTTCGAGCGCGTCGACGCCCAGGATCGCCACCTCGGGCGCGTTGATGATCGGCGTGAAGCTCGTGCCGCCGATGCCGCCGAGCGACGAGATCGTGAACGTCGAGCCGCGCATCTCCTCGGCCGAGATCTTGCCCTCGCGCGCCTTGCCCGAGAGCTCGGCCAGCTCGCCCGCGATCTCGAGCAGGCCCTTGCGGTCCGCCTCCTTGATCACCGGCACCAAGAGGCCCTGCGGCGTGTCGGCGGCGAAGCCGATGTTGTAGTAGCGCTTGATCACCAGCTCGTCGCCGTCGAGCGACGAGTTGAACTCGGGGAACTGCCGGAGCGCGGCGACGCACGCCTTCATGAGCAGGGCGACCATCGTCACCTTCACGTCCTTCTGCTCGGCGTTCACCTCCTTGCGAAACGCCTCGAGGTCGGTGATGTCCGCCTCGTCGTCGTGCGTGACGTGCGGGATCATCACCCAGTTCCGCGCCAGCGCGGGCCCCGAGATCTTCTTGATGCGCGAGAGCGCGACGCGCTCGACCTCGCCGTACTTCTCGAAGTCCACCTTCGGCCAGGGAGCGAGATCGAGGCCCGGGATGCCGGCGGGCGCCTCGGCCTGGCGCGGGCTTGTCCTTCGCGGCCTTGACGTCCTCCTTGAGGATCCGCCCCTTCCGCCCGGAGCCCTTGACCTTCGCCAGGTCAACCCCAAGCTCCCGAGCCATCCGCCGCACGCCGGGCCCGGCGTAGACCGCCCCGCCGCCGCCACCTCCGCTTGCTCGCTGAGAGTCGGATCTCCGGCGACACGCTGGACTCGTTTTCTCGACTCTCGGCGTCGGAGTCGGTCGGTTTCGGGCTCCTCGGCGTCAGCGGACTCCTCGCCAGACGGCACCGACTCCTCTTCCTCCTCGCTTGGGTGCCTCGTCGTTCTCACCCTCGCCGGATCGCCTCGTCATCCTCGTCGCCTCCGAGTCCGCGCCTCGACCCCCCCCTCCAGCACCACGATCGGCGTGCCCTCGCTGACACCTTGTCGTTGACCGAGACCAGGACCTCCTTCACCGTCCCGGCCTCCGGCGACGGCACGTCCATCGTCGCCTTGTCGGACTCGAGCGTGACCAGCGCCTGCTCGACCTCGACCTCGTCGCCCTCGGAGACGTGGATCTCGATCACCGGCACCTCGTCGAAGTCGCCGATGTCGGGGACCTTGACCTCTCAGCCATCTAGCTCACCGCCGGGTCCGGGGCGATCGGTGTCGATCTCGTACTTCTTGATCGCCTCGGCGACGACCGAGTCCTCGACCTCGCCCTCGCGCTCGAGCGCGCGAAGCGCCGCGACGACGACGTGGTGGCGGTCCACCTCGAAGAAGCTGCGCAGGTGCTTGCGGAAGTCCGAGCGGCCGAAGCCGTCCGTGCCGAGCACCTCGAAGCGGCCGGGCACCCACTGGCGGATGCCGTCGGGCAGCGCCTTCATGTAGTCGGTGGCGGCGACGACCGGCGCGTCGTCCCCGCCGAGGCACTCCTCGACCCACGTCTTCGCCACGTCGCCCGCCGCCAAGCCGCGCCTCGCGCTCGCGGGCGAGGCCGTCGCGGCGAAGCTCGGTGAACGAGGTGACGCTCCAGACCTCGGCCGCCACGTCGAAGTCCTCGCGCAGGAGCTCCGCGGCGGCCTCGACCTCGCGCAGGATCGTGCCCGAGCCGAGCAGCCGCACCTTCGCGCCGTCGGCCTCGGCGATGCGGTGCATCCCGCGCAGGATTCCCTCCTCGGCGCCGTCCGGCATCGGCGGGTGCGGGTAGTTCTCGTTCATCACCGTGAGGTAGTAGAAGACGTCCTCCTGCTCGCCGATCATCCGCCGCAGGCCGTCCTGGACGATCACCGCGAGCTCGTACGCGTAGGCGGGGTCGTAGGCGACGCAGTTCGGGATCGTCGAGGCGAGGATGTGCGAGTGGCCGTCCTCGTGCTGGAGGCCCTCGCCGTTCAGCGTGGTCCGCCCGGCGGTGCCGCCGATCAGGAAGCCGCGAGCGCGCGAGTCGCCGGCGGCCCAGGCGAGGTCGCCGATCCGCTGGAAGCCGAACATCGAGTAGTAGGCGTAGAACGGGATCATCTGGATCGCCGTGGTTCGAGTACGAGGTCGCGGCGGCGATCCACGACGAGAACGCGCCCGCCTCGGTGATGCCCTCCTGGAGCACCTGGCCCTTCTGGTCCTCGCGGTAGAACATGAGCGAGCCGGCGTCCTCGGGCTCATAGAGCTGGCCGACGTGCGAGTAGATGCCGAGCTGGCGGAACATCCCCTCCATGCCGAACGTCCGCGACTCGTCGGGGACGATCGGCACGACGCGCGGCGCCGATCTCCTTGTCGCGAAGGAGCGCGGCGAGGATCCGGACGAACGCCATCGTGGTCGAGATCTCGCGCTCGTCGGTGCCGTCGAGCTGCGACTGGAAGGTCTCGAGCGGCGGCACGGGCAGCGGCTCGTCGACCTTGCGCTTGCGGGCCGGCAGGTACCCGCCGAGCTTCTCGCGGCGCTCTTTCAGGTAGCGGATCTCGTCCGAGTCGTCGGGCGGCTTGTGGAAGGAGACGTCGGCGACGTCCTCCGTCTGAGATGTCGAGCTCGAAGCGGTCGCGGAAGGCCTTGAGCGCCTCCTCGTTCATCTTCTTCTGCTGGTGGGTGATGTTCTGGCCCTCGCCGGCCTCGCCCATCCCGTAGCCCTTGATCGTCTTGGCGAGGATCACGGTCGGCCGGCGCGTCGCGCCCTGCGCCGCGGCGTAGGCGGCGTAGACCTTGCGCGCGTCGTGCCCGCCGCGGTTGAGCGCCCAGATCTCCTCGTCGGACATGTCCTCGACGCGCTCGCGCGAGCTCGTCGTACGTGCCGAAGAACTTCTCGCGCACGTACGCGCCGTCGCGAGCCTTGTAGGTCTGGTACTCGCCGTCGACCGCTTCCTCCATGCGGCGGACGAGGAGGCCGTCGTGGTCCTCGGCAAGAAGCGGATCCCAGCGGTCGCCCCAGATCACCTTGATCACGTTCCAGCCCGCGCCGCGGAAGATCGTCTCGAGCTCCTGGATGATCTTGCCGTTGCCGTGAACCGGCCCGTCGAGGCGCTGGAGGTTGCAGTTGACGACGAAGACGAGGTTCGAGAGCTTCTCGCGCCCGGCGAGGCCGATCGCGCCGAGCGACTCGGGCTCGTCCGTCTCGCCGTCGCCGAGGAAGCACCAGACCTTGCGGTTCTTCGTCTCGGCGAGCCCGCGATCCTCGAGGTAGCGCGCGAAGCGAGCCTGGTAGATCGCCATGATCGGTCCCGAGGCCCATCGAGACCGTCGGGAACTGCCAGAAGTCGGGCATGAGCCACGGGTGCGGGTACGAGGAGAGGCCGCCCTGCCGCGAGACCTCCTGGCGAAAGCCGTCGAGCTCCTCCTCGGAGAGCCGGCCCTCGAGGAAGGCGCGCGCGTAGATGCCGGGCGACGAGTGGCCCTGGATGTAGACGAGGTCGCCGCCGTGCTCCTCCGACGGCGCACGCCAGAAGTGGTTGAAGCCGATCTCGTAAAGAAGCGCCGCCGACTGGAAGGACGCGATGTGGCCGCCCAGCTCCGAGGACTCCTTGTTCGCGCGCAGGATCATCGCGATCGCGTTCCAGCGCACGAGCGAGCGGACGCGGCGCTCCATCGCCGGGTCGCCGGGCAGCGGCGGCTCGTCGTCGACGTGGATCGTGTTGACGTAGGGGGTCGGCCCGACGTACTCGATCGCGGCGCCCTTGTGGCGAGCGCGCTCGACTACGCGCTCGACCAGATCGTGGGCGCGCCTCGGCCCGTCGTTCTCCACGACGGCGTCGAGGGCCTCCAGCCACTCCTCAGTCTCGACTGCGTCGATATCTGCCACCGCTGAGGACATTACCCGCGCGCGCACGTCACAAGTGCTCGGGCTTAGGCTGTCCCGGTGGGCAATCCAGCGCCCGAACGACGCGACCGTGGCCTCGGAATGGATCGGCCGATCACCCGCCGGGACTTCTTAGACGGCGTTGCGATCGGTGCCGGCGCGCTCACCGCTCGGCGGCTTGCTTCAGGGGTGCGACCTCGGAGGACGGTGGAAAGCCTCTCGACTCGGGTCGGTTGCCCGGCCCGAGGATGCGACCGGGCTCCGCGGCCTTACCGACGTGTCGTTCGAGATCCCGCACCGCCTCCGCGACGGCACGTTCTGGGATTCGGCGCCGGAGCCCGCCGACACCGGCGAGCGCTACGACCTGGTCATCGTCGGCGCGCGGGATCAGCGGCCTCGCCGCTGCCCGCTACTGGCAGCGTCTCGAAGGGCTGACGATCAGAGAATCCTCATCCTCGACCCGCTCGAGCAGCCCGGCGGCCACGCCGCGCAGAACAACTTCTCCGCCAACGGCGACGGCGGTGGCGCGCGGACGCTGATCGGCTACGGCGGCTCGCAGACGATCGACTCGCCGTCCGCCTACTCGCGGCCTGCCGCCGCCCTTCCTCGAGACGTCGGGATCGAGCTCGCGCGCTTCGATCGCTACTTCGACTCCGGCTTCAACCGCCGTTTCGGCCTCAAGCGCAGCACCTTCTTCGACGAGGAGACGTACGGGCGCGACCAGCTCGCGGTCGGCACGCAGCGCCGAGATCCTGCGGGACGCGCCCGCTCAGCCGCGCCGACGAAGCTCGAGCTCGCGCGGCTCGAGCTGCGCCCGCCGAATCCGTACGCGGGCCTCGAGCGACGCGCGAGGCTAAGGCCGAGCTGGCGAAGCTCACCTATCGCGAGTTCCTCGAGCTGCACGCGGGGCTGGGTGCCGAAGCGCTCGGCTACCTGCAGCGTCTGACCGACGACGACTGGGGCTACGGGATCGACGCGGTCGGCGCGATCGACGCCTGGGGCGACGGCTATCCCGGCATGACCGGGATGGGTCTCGACTACTCGCGTCCCGATCCCGCGAACTCGCCGAGCGAGTGGAAGCTCTGGAACGCGATCGACCCCTACATCCACCACTTCCCGCAGGGCAACGCGGGCGTCGCGCGCTCGATCATCCGCCGCCTCGATCCCTGCGGCGCGTCCCGGGCGAGGGAATGGAGACGATCCCGCTCGCCGAGCTCGACTACGCAGAGCTCGACTCCGAGGCGAACGTCGGTGCGGATCCGGATGCGGAGCCCGGTCGTGCGGGTGCGAAACGACGAGCGACGAGGTCGAGGTCGTTTACGCCGACGGCGACGAGCTTCGCACCGTCGCGGTCGGACGCAGGCGGTGCTCGCCTGCTGGAACACGATGATCCCCTACATCTGCGACGAGCTGCCCGAATCTCAGCGCGAGGCGCTCGCGTTCGCGACCAAGCTCTCGCTCGTCTACGCGAACGTGCAGATCCGCAACTGGGAGGCGTTCGAAAAGCTCGGCATCCACTACGTCTTCTGCCCGAACATGTACTGGTCGTCGGTCGAGACCGACTACCCGGTCTCGATGGGCGACTACGAGTTCCCCGACTCCCCTTCGGAGCCGATGGTCCTCCACCTCGTGCGCGCGATGACTAAGCCCGGCCTGAGCCCGCGCGAGCAGGGCCGGGCCGGCAGGGCCGAGCTGATGGCGACGCCGTTCGCCGAGATCGAGGAGCGGACGCGCGATCAGCTCAACCGCATTCTCGGTCCGGGCGGCTTCGATGCAGCGCGCGACATCGAGGCGATCACGGTCAACCGCTGGGCGCACGGCTACGCGTACGAGTACACGCGCCCGTGGGACGACGTTCTGGCCTGACGGCCCGCTGCCCAGCCACGAGGCGCGACGCCGGTCGGGCGAATCGCGATCGCCAACTCGGACTCGGCGCCGCGCGCCTACGTGGACTCGGCGATGGACATGGCGTGGCGCGCGGTCTGCGAGCTCACCGGCCGAGACCCGGGCCCTGTCGCGCAAGGGGTCGATGGAGTCGACCCGGCGCAATTCGACTGACGGCGAGTGGTGCCCGAGTCCGGCTAGTGGGATTCAGAACCAGTCGGCTCAGAGCGACTTGGCGATGCCCGCCAGGTGCGGCTCGCCGTCGCGCGAGCGCACGCCGAAGCTGATGGCGCCGTCGCGCTCGCCGACGCTGAACTCGACCTTCGACGGCAGCAGGATCGGGCGCTTGAAGGCGACCTCGACCTCGAAGGCGCCGGGCAGGCGCGGCTCGAGCGCGGCGACGCAGCGCGCCTTCGTCCACATGCCGTGGGCGATCTGGCGCGGGAAGCCGAGCGCCTTGGCGGTCAGGCCGTACATGTGGATCGGATTGCGGTCGCCGGAGACGCCGCCGTAGCTTCGGCCGAGATCGCCGGGAAGCGACCACTCGGCCTCGGCGGCGAGATCGGGGTCGAACGACGGGCCCGAGTCGCGCGGCGGACTCGTCGCCCTTGCCGCGGCGCAGGTTCGTGCTGTCGGAGTCCCAGACCGTCTTCGCCGCTCGCAGCGCACGGATCGTGTGGAGCGCGAACGTCTTGCCCTTGGGGTGCGGCTTGAGCTCGCCGGCGCTGACGTGGATCTCGAGCTTCTCGGTCACGCCGATCGGCCGGCGCTGCTCGATCCGGTTCTGGACGTGGACGAGGCCGACGGCCGGGAAGGGGAAGTCGCCCTGCGTCATCAGCGCCAGGTGGAGAGGGAAGGCGAGGATGTGCGGATAGGTCGCCGGGCAGCGTGTCGCGCATCGTGAAGCCGCAGACGTCGCAGTACTCGGCGAGGCGCGCGGTGTCGACCGCAACGTCCTCGAGGACGAGCTCGTCGCCGGGAATGTCGCCCCCGCCGCCGGCGACGAACGGCAGGCTTGCCCGGCAAGCGGCAGCGAGCCGAGCGCGGCGCGGCCGTAGAGGCCGAGCGTGGACGGGCGGCCCGCTCGAGCGTGCGATCGCTCATGCGCCGATCAGGCTCTGGCCGCAGACGCGGACGACGTTGCCGTTCACGCCTGCCGAGCCGGGGCTCGCGAACCAGGCGATCGCCTCGGCCACGTCGAGCGGCAGGCCGCCCTGGAGCATCGAGTTCATGCGGCGTCCCGCCTCGCGGGTCGGCACGGGCATCGCCTGGGTCATCGCGGTCTCGATGAAGCCAGGCGCGACGGCGTTGATCGTCACCCCGGCGCCGCGGACGACGGGCGCCATCGACTCGACGCGGCCGATCACGCCGGCCTTCGAGGTCGAGTAATTCGTCTGGCCTGCGTTGCCGGCGATGCCGGAGATCGACGAGACGCCGATCAGGCGGCCGTTCGGGCGGATCAGGTCGCGCTCGAGCAGGCCGTCGTCGATCCGCTCCTGCGCCGAGAGATTGATGTCCACGAGGAGGTCCCAGCGCTCGGCGTCCATCCGCCCGAGCGTCTTGTCGCGGGTGACGCCCGCGTTGTGGACGACGATGTCGACGCCGTCGTGCTCGGAAGCGAGATGATCGGCGATGCGCGCCGGCGCGTCGTCCTCGGTGATGTCGACCGCGAGCGCCGAGCCGCCGATCTGGCGGACGACCGTCGTTCAGGTCGTCCTCGAGCGCCGGCACGTCGAGGCCGACGACGTGAGCGCCGTCGCGCGAGAGCACGTCCGCGATCGAGGCGCCGATGCCGCGCGAGGCGCCGGTGACGAGCGCGACCTTGCCGTGGAGCGGGCGGTCCCAGTCGAGCGCGGGGATCTCGGCGACCGGCTCGGTGATCCGCACGACCTGGCCCGAGACGTAGGCCGAGCGCGGCGAGAGCACGAAGCGAAGCGTCGAGTCGATCGCATCCTCGGCGCCGTGGTCGACCTGGATGAGCTGCGACGAGGCGCCCTTGCGGACCTCCTTGCCGACCGCGCGGGTGAAGCCCTCGAGCGCGCGCTGCGCGGTCGCCTCGCGCGGCGAGCCGCACGACTCGGGCACCGAGCCGAGGACGACGATGCGCCCGGAGCGCTGCGACCGAGCGGATCGTCGGGTGAAAGAACTCCCAGAGCTCGCGAAGCTGCAGCCGAGTCGGAGATGCCCGATGCGTCGAAGACGAGCGCCTTGAAGCGAGCGTCGGCCGCGGCGTCCGGGTTCCAGACGCCGGCGTCGAGGCCCGCCTCGCCGGCGGCGGCGCGCACCTCGCCCTCGAGCTCGGTACGCGACGCTCGCGCCGGCGCCGGCGAGTACGCGCGCGATCGACGCCGGCCAGGCGGCCGCCCGGCGCGGCGCCGAGAAGCACCTCGCCGTCGATCAGCGGCTCGCCCGGCTCGTAGCGGTCGAGCTCGACCGGCTGGGGCAGGCCGACGTTCCCGGCGACGAAGCCGCCGATGCGGCTGTTGACGACCTGCGAGTAGAGATCCTCGGGCACCTCGTAGCTCCTACCGCTCCAGGATCGCGACGACGCCCTGGCCGCCCGCGGCGCAGATCGAGATCAGGCCGCGGCCCTCGCCGCGCTCGGCCAGCGCCTTGGCGAGCGAGGCGACGATGCGCCCGCCTGTCGCGGCGAAGGGGTGGCCGGCGCCGAGCGAGCCGCCGTTCACGTTCAGCTTCGAGCGGTCGATCTCGCCGAGCGGCGCCTCGAGCCCGAGGCGCTGCTTGCAGAACACCGGGTCCTCCCAGGCCTTGAGCGTGCAGAGCACCTGTGCCGCGAACGCCTCGTGGATCTCGTAGAGGTCGAAGTCCTGGAGGGTGAGCCCGTTCCGCTCGAGCATCCGCGGCACGGCGTAGGCGGGCGCCATCAGGAGGCCCTCCTTCTTGCCGACGTAGTCGATCGCGGCGACCTCGGCGTCGACGAAGCGCGCGAGCGGCTCGATCGCCGTGAGCGCGTCGCCCATTCCTCGGTGCCGAGGAGCACGGCGGAGGCACCGTCGGAGAGCGGTGTCGAGTTGCCGGCGGTCATCGTGCCGTCCTCGCCGCCGAAGACGGGCTTGAGCTTGCCGAGGCTCTCGACCGTCGCGTCGGGCCGAAGGTTGCCGTCGCGCTCGAGGCCGAGATACGGGCTCACGAGGTCGTCCATGAAGCCCGCGGTCGTACGCGGCCGCCAGGTTCTGGTGGCTTGCTCGCCGCCAGCTCGTCCTGCTCCTCGCGCTCGAGGCCCCACTCCTGCGCCATGAGCGCGGTGTGCTCGCCCATCGAGAGGCCGGTGCGCGGCTCGGCGTTGCGGGGGAAGTCGGGGACGATCTGGCCGGGGCGGATCTTCGTGAGCGCCTTGATCCGATCGGTCGTCGAGCGCGCCGCGTTCGCCTCGAGCAGGATCTCGCGCAGGTCGTCGTTGAGCGAGATCGGCGCGTCCGAGGTCGTGTCGGAGCCGCCGGCGATTGCCGGAGTCGGCCTGGCCGAGGGCGATCTTGTTCGCGACCAGGATCGCCGCCTCGAGGCCGGTGCCGCACGCCTGGCCGACGTCGTAGGCAGGCGTCTCAGGCGCGAGCTTCGTGCCGAGGACCGACTCGCGCGTCAGGTTGATGTCGCGCGCGTGCTTGAGCACGGCGCCGGCGGCGACCTCGCCGAGGCGCTCGCCCTCGAGCCCGTGCTTCGAGGCGACGCCGTCGATGACCGTCGTCAGCATGTCCTGGTTCGACGCCTTCGCGTACTGCGCGTTCGAGCGCGCGAACGGAATGCGGTTTCCCCCGAGGACGTACGCCGGACGTGTCTTGTCGTTCACTGTTCGTGCGTCTCCTTCATAGAAGGTGCCAGGCACCGTGCCTGGCACCGAGTCAGGGTCATCAGCGCAGGTCGGCGGACGTCTTGTTCAGCAGGAGGCGGGCGATGATGAGCTGCTGGATCTGCTGTGTGCCCTCGAAGATGTCGAGGATCTTCGCGTCCCTTGCCCACTTTTCGAGCAGCTCAGACTCGTCGTAGCCGACCGAGCCGCAGAGCTCGATGCACCGCAGCGCGATGTCCGTCGCCCGCGCGGCCCGCCTTCGCCTTCGCATACGAGGCGTGGAGCGAGTTCGGCTTCGAGTTGTCGGCCATCCAGGCGGCCTGCAGCATCAGGAGGCGCGCCGCCTCGAGGTCGGACTCGAGCTCGATCAAGCGTCGCCGCGGCGGCCGGCTGCGTGTGCGACCGGCCGGTCGTAGTCGACCTCGATGCCGGCCTCGGCGAGCAGCTCGCGCGTGAAGTCGATCGACGCCTGCGCCACGCCCACCGCCATCGCGGCCACGAGTGGGCGCGTGTTGTCGAACGTCTTCATGACGCCGGCGAACGAGCGCTTCGTGTCGATGTCGGGGCTGCCGAGGAGATCCTCCTTCGGGCACGCGGCAGTTCTCGAGCCGGAAGGCGGCCGTGTCCGACGCGCGGATGCCGAGCTTGTGCTCGAGCCGGTCGAGGATCATGCCCGGGTTCGAGCGCTCGACCACGAACGACTTGATCGCAGCACGGCCCTGCTTGCGGATCGAGCGTCGCCCAGACGACGACCAGCTCGGCGCGCTCGCCGGCGGTGACGTAGATCTTCTCGCCGTTCAGGACGTACTCGTCGCCGTCGAGGACGGCCGTAGTGCGGATGGAGGCCGAGTCCGAGCCGGACTCGGGCTCGGTGATCGCCATCGCGGCCCAGCGGCCCTCGTAGCGCAGGAGCTGCTCCTCGTTGGCGACCGCGGCGATCGCCGCGTTGCCGAGGCCTTGGCGCGGCATCGAGAGCACGAGGCCGACGTCGCCCCAGCACGTCTCCATGACGCCGAGCGCCGCGGACATGTTCGTGCCGTTTCGGTTGCCGAGTCTCGCCGCTCGACTTCGACGCGCTGACGCCGGCGGCGCCGGCGCCGCTGGTTGCGCCGGAGTCGTTCATGCCGTCGATCAGCGCGGCGAGCATGTCGAGCTCCTTCGGATACTCGTGCTCGGCCTCGTCGTACTTGCGCGAGATCGGCCGCAGCACCTCCTGCGCGACCTGTGCGCCTGCTCGGAGAGGACCTTGAACTTCTTGGGTGTCTCGAGATTGATGGTCATACCAGATAGACCTCCTTCGACCACGCCGGCTGCTCGCAGGTCGCGGTACCAGCGCTCGACCGGGTGTTCCTTGATGTAGCCGTGGCCGCCCAGGAGCTGAACGCCGTCCGAGCCGATCTGCATGCCCTTCTGGGCGACGAGGCGGCGGGCGAGCGCTGGACTCGCGGGCGAAGTCGAGACCCTGGTCGACGCGGCTGGCCGCGCGAAGCATCACCAGGCGCATGCCCTCGAGCTCGGTGCCGATGTCGGCGACCTTGAAGGCGACCGCCTGGCGGTGAGAGATCGGCTCGCCGAAGGCGATCCGCTCGTTCACGTAGGGGATGACGTAGTCGACGACCGCCTGCGCGGTGCCGACCGCCAGCGCCGACCAGGCGATGCGGCCCAAGCCGGATGCAGTCCGCATAGACGTCCGGGTCGCCCTCGCCGAGGAGCGCCTCGGCAGGGAGCCTCACGCCGTCGAGCTTCAGATTGGCGGTCGCGGCGGCGCGGAGGCCCATCGCGGGCTGCGGCTCGACCAGGACGCCCTTCGTCTTCGGCCTCGACGATGAAGAGCGCGGGGCGGTCGTCGAGCGTCGCGCGACCACGAAGAGCTCGGAGTCGGCGCCGCGGGCGACGAGCGACTTCTCGCCGTCGAGCTTGAAGCCGTCGCCGGTCCGGGTCGCCGTGGTCTTGAGCTCGAACGGATCGAAGAGCGCGCGCGGCTCCTGGATCGCGAGCGCCGCGGCAGGGACGTCGTCGCCGGTGAGCTCGGGAAGGTAGGTGCCCTGCTGGCCCGAGTCGCCCCAGAGGCCGATCGCGGTGGCGACGGCGGCCGGGGAGAGAGCGGCGAGCGGCGAGGCCCATGTCGCCGCGGCCGAGCGCCTCGGTGACGAGCGCGGACGTGACGGCGGAGCGCTCGGAGACGGCGCCACCGAGCTCCTCGGGCACGCCGAGCATCGTGATGCCCAGCTCGTTCGCCTGGCTCATGAGCTCGGCCGGCGCGCGCGCAGGCGTCGTCGGCGTCGAGCGCGGCGGGGCGGAAGTGCTTCTGCGGCGAAATCGCCGACCGACTCGCGCATCATCGCCTGCTCGTCGTCGGGCGTCAGGTCGAAGAGGTCGTGCGCGGACGCCGTTCGGACTGCCGGGCCGGCTTGCCGTTGCGGCGCGACGCGCGAGAAGGTGCGCCCCGCCGCGCCCGGCTGCGCGGAATCCGCTCCTGGTCGCCTCGTTCACGGCGCGCTCGGCCGCTCGCGAAGGCCGAGCCTGTCGAGCACATTCACTCCCCGCCAGCTTGTTGAGCGCGCGGAGGCCGAGCGCCATTCCCTGGTCCGCTAACTGCCAATCGATCCCTTTCCTACCAAGAGTAGCTTTTGTTCGGAACGATCGTAGCAACGGCGCCCGCGTAGGATGCTGCCCTTCGCACGGTCGTCCAAACCGAGGGGTGCCAAAGGTGTCGAAGTCGCGCTTTCTTTTCCTGCTGTGCCTGATCGCCTCGCTGGGCCTCGTCGCCGCTGGCTGTGGCGACGATGAGGAGACTCTCGGATTCGGGCAGGAGACTCGGCGAGCGTCTCGGCCGAGGACTGCACGCCCGACCAGCTCGAGACGTTCGCGCCCGACACGCTCACGATCGCGACCGACGACCCGGCGTTCCCGCCCTACTTCGAGGACAACGACCCGACCAACGGCGAGGGCTTCGAGTCCGCGGTCGCCTACGCGGTCGCCGAGGAGCTCGGCTTCTCCGAGGATCAGGTCGAGTGGGTCGTCGAGCCGTTCAACCGCTCCTACGCGCCCGGGACCGAAGGACTACGACTTCGACATCAACCAGATCTCGATCACCCCGAAGCGCGCCGAGGCCGTCGACTTCTCCTCCCCCTACTACGAGGCGAAGCAGGCCGTCGTGGCGCTCAAGGACTCGCCCGATCGCCGACGCCACCTCGCTCGCCGACGTCGCCGACGCCGACATCGGCGTTCAGATCGGGACCACCAGCCTCGACGCCGATCGAGGCCGTGATCCAGCCCTCGTCCGACCCGCAGGTCTTCGACACCTCGAACGACGTCGTCTCCGCGCTCAAGAACGGGCAGGTCGAGGCCGTCGTAGTCGACGTCCCGACCGCCTTCTTCCTGACCGCGGTACAGGTGACCGACGCCTAGATCGTCGGTCAGTTCGCCGGGCCCGAGGGCGACGAGTTCGGCCTCCTCCTCGAGAAGGACTCGTCGCTCACGCCGTGCGTGTCCGCAGGCGGTCGACTCGCTGCGCGAATCCGGTGAGCTCGCCGAGATCGAGGAAGAGTGGCTGAGCGCGGCGGCGGACGCCCCGATCCTGGAGTAGGCCCGACCAGCGACGGCCCGGGACCGCCGCGCCGAGCGCGAGGCGGTCCGGCGCTCACGCGCGCGTCGCGGCCAGGCGATCGCGGCCGTCTCGACGATCGTCGTCCTGGGCGGCCTCACCGCGCTCGTCGTCTCGAGCCCCGGCTGGGACGAGGTTCAGCGCACGTTCTTCGGCCCGACGACTTCGCCGAGATCTTCCCGGACGTCCTCGAGGCGTTCTGGCTCGACATCCGGGTCTTCATGGTCGTCGAGGTGGTCGTCCTGATCCTCGGCCTCGTCGTCGCGATCGCGCGCACTGGCCAAGGCCCCGGCGCTGTTCCCGCTGCGGATCCTGGCCGTCGTCTACACGGACGTCTTCCGTGGCGTCCCGACGATCCTCCTCATCTACCTGATCGGATTCGGGGTGCCCGCGCTCGCCCTGTCCGGCCTGCCGACCGAGCCGCGTCGTCCTGGGCGGGATCGCCCTCGCGCTCTCCTACGGCGCCTACGTGGCGGAGGTCTATCGCGCCGGCCTGCGCTCGATCCACCCGGGGCAGCGCGAGGCGGCCCTGTCGGTCGGCCTGACCGAGCAGCAGGCTTTGCGCCACGTAGTCCTCCCTCAGGCCGTTCGCCGCGTGGGTCCGCCGCTTCTCAACGACTTCATCGCGCTGCAAAAGGACGTCGCGCTGATCTCGATCCTGGGCGTGGCCGGCGAGGCGTTTCGCGTCGCCCAGATCGAGGCGCAGTCGAACTTCAACTACACGCCGCTCCTGGCCGCTGCGCTCCTCTACCTCTGCATCACGATCCCGCTCGCGCGCTTCCTCGACTGGTGGGACTCCCCGGAGAGGGCACGCGGATGAACGCCCGGTGATCGAAATTCGCGGCGTGACCAAGGCCTTCGGCGATCTCGAAGTCCTTCGAGGCGTCGACCTCGAGGTCGCCGAGCACGAGGCCGTCGCTCTGATCGGCGCGTCCGGCTCCGGCAAGTCGACGCTCCTTCGCTGCATCGATCTGCTCGAGGACATCGACGACGGCGACATCTTCCTCGACGGCGAGGTGATCACCGATCCCACGGTCGACGCTGTCGGCGTGCGCCGGAGGCTCGGTGTCGTCTTTCAGGCGTACAACCTCTTCCCGCACCTCAACGTGATCGAGAACGTCACGCTCGGCCGAGTCCGGGCGGGCGGAGTCGAGCCGCGCCGAAGCGGAGGAGCACGCGATCAGGCTTCTCGCTCGCTTCGGCCTGGAGGGCCGCGAGAAGGATCGCCCGGACAACCTCTCTGGCGGCCAGCAGCAGCGCGTCGCGATCGTCCGCGCGTTCGCCGCCCGCCCCCGGGCGATGCTGCTCGACGAAGTCACGTCGGCACTCGACCCGGAGCTGGTCGGCGAAGTCCTTCGCGCCGTTCGCGACCTGCGCACCGAAGGAGTGACGATGCTGATCGCCACGCACGAGATGGGCTTCGCCAGGGAAGTCGCCGACCGCGTCGGCTTCCTCCACGAGGGCAAACTCCTCGAGATCGGCCCACCGGCACAGCTCCTGGAAGACCCCCAGCAACCCGAGACGAAGAAATTCCTTCGGCGCCTGCTGGAGGCGGGTAGGGCTTGACCGGCTTCCGGTGTGTTGCTACTCCCAGGTCTACGCCTCGACCGCGAAGAGGTCCCGCACGATGGAGCCGACCTTGCCTACCCGCCAGGTCCAGGCGAGCGGGGGCGGGAGTGGGAAGCCTGGGGAGAGCTCGGCCGCGCCGCCGTTTCTGAGCGGAAGCTCGAGGTCCACGGTGACGGTCGGGACGATGAGGCCCTCCGGCGGGTGGATGTCGACGAGCCGGAGACTCACCGGGCCGCCGCCGCGCACGGCCTCGCACGCGGCGCGCGCGCGTGCTGCGGATTCCGAGGCGGCCGATCAGTCCGAACATGGAGTAGCCGTTACCCAAGTTCCGGGATGTGACGCTCCACGTGCTCGGTCAGCGTGCGGCGCACCCAAGCCTGGGTCTCTGAGTCCGCCATTCGGTAGCGGCCGATCAGGAGCTTCTGCTCGTCGATCGGGAGGCCGGCGATCTCCCAGCGCACGGCGAGCCGCTCGAAGAGCATCTCCGTTCGGCGCTTCCAGTCGTCGTCCACAGTCGCGGCGCCCTTCTCGCGCGCCTTTGCGATCTTCCGGATCGAGCCCGAGATGAGCGACTCGCGAAGGGTCAGGACGTTGCCCTCGGGATCCGTGTAGTCGACGGTCGCGGCGGGCTCGCGCTCGCGTCGCTTGCGCGGCATCAGCACTCCTCCAGTCGACCAGCTCGGTGAGCGGCGTGTCGGGTCGGCGTTGGAGGCGGCGTCGGAGATGACGAGGACCAGCGAGGGCTCGACCTTGAGGTCCTCGCACGCCGGCTCGCGCGGCGATCGCCGCCTCGATCGCAGCCTCCTTCTCGGGCAAGAGCTTGAGCCAAGAACTCCTCGGCGGTGATGTCGGAGCCAGCGCCCTCGGCGCCGCTCGCGCCTTGGGCGCCGGTCGCCGCCGGAGTCGGCCGGCTCTGTCGTCACCTCCGCAGCCTGCGACGGCGAGCGCCAAGCCGATTCCAACGACGGTCAGCATTCGGAGCGCCAGCGGCATCAGTCGATCAGCCGCTTCTCCATGCGGTTCACGGCAAGCCGCCACATCGCGAGGCGCGAACACGACCAGGACGCCGAAGTGGAGCGAGGTCGACCGACTCGAAGCCGAACGCGGCGTGCGCGAACCAGCTCGACGAGGTGGTAGAGCGGGTTGAGCTCGGCGACGGCCTGCGCGCCTTCGGGAAGCTGGTCGATCGGGAAGAACGTGCCGGCGACGAGAAAGAGCGGCGTGATCACGAGCGTCGTCACGTAGTTGAAGTGGTCGATCTTGCCGACTGTGGCAGCAGTCGCCATCCCGAAGCCGGAGAAGCCGATCGCGGTCACGAAGGCGAAGATCGGCACGAGGAGCATCCCCCACGCGGGGTCGAGCCCGAAGAACATCGCGACGATCAGCGGAAAGCAGCCGTAGAAGCCGGCCCGGAGCGAGATCCAGAGGACCTCGGCGGTGACGAGCTCCTCGACGTCGACGGGCGCGGCGAGGATCGCGTCGTAGGTGTTCTGGAAGCGATGCTTGACGAAGGTGCCGAACATCGACGGGAAAGCGCTCGAGAAGATCACGGCCGTCGCGACCATTCCGGTGCCGACGAACTCGACGTACTCGAGGTTTCCGACACCGTCGACCAGCGTCGCACCGAGGCCGACGCCGAACGCGAGCAGGTAGATGATCGGCTCGAGCACGCTCGAGAAGGTCGTCGCCTTCCAGAAGGTGCGGAAGTTCGCGACCTCGCGGCTCATGACGCCGGTGATCGCAGCGGGCTCGAGGCGCCTGGCGCCGACCTTGCTCCATCTACTCGGCCTCTTCCCCGGTCAGGAGGACGAAGACGTCCTCGAGCGATGCCGCGCGACGCACCGCATCATCGGGGACGGCGCCGTTCGGTCGCCTTCTCGGAGCCGACGACTGCGATCGCGGGTCCGGCAGGCCGGACCCGGAGGCCCTGCGCTTCCGCCTTCTGCGCGCGCCTCGGCGAGCTTGTCCGGCGGTCCGTAGATCTCGGCCGTCTCGCGGCCGGCGTGCTCGCGGATGAGGTCGGCGGGCTTGCCGCGCGAGATGATCTTCCCTGCGGTCATGAGCGCCACCTCATCGGCGAGGCGCTGCGCCTCCTCGATGTAGTGCGTCGACATGAGGATCGTCGAGCCGCCGCCGCGTAGGTTGTCGATCAGCGACCAGAGCTCGGTGCGGATCTGCGGGTCGAGGCCGACGGTCGGCTCGTCGAGGAGGACGAGCTTCGGCTCGTGGACCAGGCCGCGGGCGAGCAGTAGGCGCCGGCGCATGCCGCCCGAGAGCTTGTCGACCGCGTCCTTGCGGCGATCGGTGAGGCGCGCGAGCGCGAGCGTGCGCTCGACCGCCGCGCCCACGTCCTTGACGCGGTAGAGCCGCGCGTAGACGGCGAGGTTGTCCTCGACCGTCACGTCCACGTCGAGGTTGTCGAGCTGCGGGACGACGCCCATCTCGCCGCGGGCGACCTTCGCCTCGGCCGGGAAGCGTGTGGCCAAGAACGGTGATCTCGCCCTCGTCGGCGATCGCCTGGCCGGTGAGTAGGCGCATCGAGGTCGACTTGCCCGCGCCGTTCGGGCCGAGCAGGCCGAGGCAGATGCCGGAGGGCACGTCGAGGTCGAGGCCGTCGACCGCGGTGATCTCGCCGAACGTCTTGCGGACGCCCTTCATCTCGATCGCGTTCATCACCGGTCGAAGTTACCGAGGGGCCGGACGCCTGCTGACGCGCGTTGCTAGCTTGGCTCAATGGTCGTCGCGATCGCAGGTGGGCACGGCAAGATCGGACTGCTACTCACGAAGCTCCTCGCCGAGCGCGGGGATCGGGTGCTCTCGATCATCCGTGACCCGGAGCAGACTGATCACGTCGCCGCGGCGGGCGGCGAGGCGGTCGTGATCGACCTCGAGAACTCCGATGCTGAAGAGCTCGCGCAAGCGATCGCAGATGCCGACGCGATCGTCTTCGCGGCCGGAGCCGGGCCCGGATCGGGCGCGGGGCGCAAGGAGACGATCGACTATGGCGGCGGCGGCGCTGATGATCAAGGCCGCGCACATCGCGAACGCCAAGCGCTACGTGATGGTCTCGGCGATGTCCGCCGATGCCAACCGCGAGGGCGAGGAGGTCTTCGACGTCTACATCCGCGCCAAGGGCCGCGCCGACGACGAGCTCGCCGAGTCGGGCCTCGAGTACACCATCGTTCGCCCCGGCGGACTGACCGACGACGAGCCCAAGGGCCGCGTGGAGATCGCGCTCGTGAGGTCGAGCGTGGCGAGATCCCGCGCGCCGACGTCGCCGCGGTCGTCGCCGCATGCCTCGCTGACCCGAAGACGATCGGTCAGACGTTCGAGCTCGTCTCAGGAGAGGACCAGATCGAGCTGGCCCTCTCGCGCCTCGGCGACTGAACGGCCGCCCCTACGTGAAGTCGTTCGACGTGATCGTCGGACTGCCGGCCTGATAGAGCCACTGGTCGAAGTAGTCCTCGAGCAAGGCCAAGTCGTCGCCGGTGAAGTCCGAGATCTCGAGCATGAGATCGACGACGTCCTCGGACGAGACGTTGTCGTACTTGAAGCGCCCCTGACGAGCTCGCGCGCGAACTCGAAGAACTTCTGCGTGCCGACGATCTGGCGGTAGCCCTCGTACGTCATCGCTCCGCGGGTGTAGGTCGGGAACGTCGCGAACAGGTCTGCCGGGTCGTCGTTGAGCTCGGTCGGGATCGTGTTCCACTTCGGATCGGTAGGACCCTGGTAGTTCGTGTTCCACTGCGCGCCCGGCGAGTTGGTCGAGGTGCCGTCCTGAAGTTCCAGCTCCACGACGCCCACTGGGCCCAGCCCTCCTGGAACCAGATGTCGTTCCAGTTCTCGAGCGTGACGGCGTTCCCCATCCACTGGTGCGAGATCTCGTGGAGGAGCGTCGACTGGCTCACGCCCGGCGCGCCGGTCGCGCAGTTGCCCGCGAAGTGCGACTTGGTCGCGTTCTCGAGCGCGTAGCAGACGCCTGGCACCCGGTCGGCGACGACGCCGTTCGAGTCGTACGGGATACGGCCCGAAGCGGTTCGCGAGGAAGTTCGTGCATCGCCTCGGTTCGGCCGAGGTCCGTGTTGATCGAGGTCGCCTGCTCGGTCGGGCGTCGCCGTCGCCTCGACGAACTTGAACTGCGGGAACGCCCTGCCCGTCAGCGATCTCCGTGATCGTTGGCGTCGTGTAGTCGAAGCTGCCCGTTCGTCGCTGTCGTCAGGTAGGTGGAGGTCGGGTCGTCCTCGCTCCAGGTCCAGGTCTCGGTGTCGTCGCCGTTGTCGCCGTTGCGACGACGAGCTCGCCCATGCCGGCTGCCTCGAGGTCCCTCCGGCACCGTGATCGCGGTGTCGAACGTCGCCTTGTCGGTCGGGAAGTTGTTCGACGGGAACCAGCCCTGCGCGCCGTTCGGCTCGTTCACGGTGAAGGCGCCGTCGCATGTCCGCGGTTCGGCTCAGCGGATAGCAGGCGCGGAATCCAGCCCTCCCAGGACTCGTCGGCATCGGTGATCTGCGACCGGCTCGCCCGCATACGCGACCTCGACGATCATCGCCGTGCCCTCGAGGATGCCCGGGCCCGGCGGATCGATGACGAGCTTCATCGAGCTCGGTGCCTGGCTCGGGCGAACTCGGGCTCGGCCGTCGACGTGCTCGAAGGAGTCGGCGGGCTGGCCATTGACGGTGACCGAGGTGACAGCCGATGTCCTGGAAGTCCATCGAGAACTCGCTCAGGTCCTGCGTCGCGGTCGCGGTCATCGTGGTCTTCGTGCCCGTCTCGAAGAGGTTCTGCAGCAGGGTCGTAGATCAGCTCGATGTCGTAGTTCGAGGCGTCGTAGCCGCCGTTTCCGATCTGCGGGATAGAGCTCGTCGCCGGTGCTCGCGAGCCGGGCTGTGAAGACCGGCGGCGCGGCTCGTCACGGTCACCTGGCCGTCGCGACGAGGCAGCCCGAGCCCTTGGCGGGCGTCGCGCACGCGACCATGTAGTAGGTGCCGTCCTCGGTGTCGTCAGGGATCGTTGCGTCGACCGTGAAGTCGCCCGACTCGTCCGCTTGATCTTCGTCGGTCTCGGTCGTTCCGAGCACGATGGGTCCCGACTCGGGCGATGTTGTCCGCGCGGAGGCTGACGCGGACGGTCGCCTTGCCGCCCTTGCGGCCGTCGTTCGCGAACGGTGCCGGTCGCTTGAAAGGAGTCGCCCGGCTCAGCGGTTGGCGGGCGGGTTGGAGACGCTCGGTGACGGTGAACTTCGGCAGCTTTGCTGCCTGAGCGCCGGCAACGAAACCGAGCGAGACCGCAAATGCTGCGATTCCCAAGCCGACCGACTTGACTCCGACGCCTACCTTCATCCGTACGCGCTCCTTTGATTGGCCCCCGCTGCTCATCCGCGTCGCGGACAGGACCTTAAGTTTTATCAGCCGACGCTGAGAATTTCGAGGTTCTTCGGGCCGTTCGGGGTCTCGAAGGTGACCGTGTCGCCCTTCGAGGCGCCCATGAGCGCCCTGCCGACCGGGCTCTCGGCGGAGAGCTTGCCCTCGGCCATCGAGGCCTCGAGGCGGTGGACGAGGGTGATGTCCTTCTCCTCGCCCGAGTCCTGAGTCGCGGAAGCGCACCTGGAGCCGACCTGAGCCTTGTCGCCGGTCGGCGCCTCGACGACCTCGGCATTCGCCAGCATGTCCTCGAGCATCCGGATGCGCGCTTCGAGGTGCCCCTGCTCGTCCTTCGCCGCGTGGTACTCGGCGTTCTCGGAGAGGTCGCCCTCCTCGCGCGCGGCCTTGATCGCGGCGACGATCCGCGGGCGCTTTTCCTCGCGGAGCTCCTCGAGCTCGGCCTCGGCCTCGGCCTTGCCCTGCGGGCTGATCTCGTTCACGGCGTCGGTCATGGGCGGTTGAAGCTACCCGACCGGGGCTAGAATCGAGGGGTACATAGGGGGCGAATCAGATTCGACGTGGGTCTTGTTCGCCTCGATGTTGCGAGTCGAGGACCCAGGGTTGGCCTCGTAAAACTCTCCCTGGAAAACCATAATTGCGGACCATGAGTTCGCCCTCGCGGCCTAGCCAAAACTAGGACCGTTAGGTATCGGCCCGGGAGCCTGCGCCCGGATCACCGGTATCAACAAGCAGGCTCGCTCCTCGGATAGGACCTTCGATTCGAGAGGACATCTAAGGAAGGTATGGCGCCGGTGACGTACCCCACGGATTGACCGACCCGGCCGCCGAGATCAGACTCCGATGGGAACGCTCGTAGACGCATCGAGGCAACGTCCGCGGACGCCGGGGCAGTACCGGCCGCCTCCACTTTCGCAAAGTATTGGCACCACCCTCGACGCCGATCCCAGGAGGTGGGCCTATATGTCCAGAGCGTTACTCCCGCAGCCCGGCGGCTTCGAGGGCTTCTGCCCTCGTGGGGTAGTCCCGCATGGTCACGGTCTTGCCATCACGCAACCGATAGAGCGAAGCAGACCTCATATCCATCTCGATCCCGCTGCTTTGGCCCCTGCCCGTATAGCGGACCATCACCAGGACGTATTCCCCGCCGAGGTCTTCGATTGAGAGCGGCTCGGCCCGGAACTGGTCGAAGCCGTCGAACAGATCGCGGGTCAGGAATCGGCGCATGGCCTCCCGCCCATGCACCGTCTCCACACCGAGCATTGGAGCGATCGCCGCGCTCCAGTCCACGTCCGGGTCCAAGCGGTCGAGCACGGAGTCGATATCTCCACGGGCGAACGCGTCAAAGCCCCCGCGCAGTATCTCCACGTTCTCCTGCGACATCGTCCCTGCAGTATCCCGCTCTGGCCGTGGCCTAGCTGAGCACAGTCGTCACGCCTCAACGGATTCGGCTCGATTGCCGATCTGATCTGAGATGGAGTCAGTTGGACCACCTGGGTGGAACGATCCGCCCAAGGCAACGCCTGCACCAGAACCGGCTGCTCCGGCACCCACGCCTGACCGCCGTCGGCTGGCACTCGTGGGCGGGGTGCTCGGGATAGCCGTTGCCGGACTGGCGCTGTTCTTCGTTAGCGCGGGCAGTGGCGATGAGTCGGGCGAGGCCGAAGCCGAGATCGAGGCGGTCGTCGTGAAAGCGCTGACGAGCACGGATCCGGCCATCTGCGACGAGGTCTTCTCTGAGCACTGGCTCGACAAGCACTTCGCGTCGGATTCGCAGGAGCCTGTCGAAAGATGCCGAGAGATGACGGCTGAGTCCTCAGAAGCAAAGGCCACTGGAGTGGTTCGGTCGATCTCATTGGATGGCACCGAGGCGGAGGTGGTCGCCGAGGCTCGAGGAGACGAGCTGTCGGGAACTCTCGAGATGTCTCTCGTCGAGCGGGCCGGATGGCGGCTTGATGAGCTCACGGGGATAAGGATCGATCCGAAGCGCTACTTCAAGGCTGAGCGCGAAGAGATCAGGGCGACACCTGAGTCCGTTCCTCCCGAGGCGATTGCGATGTCCACATGCGCCGTCGATTACGCCGCGCGCGAGGTTTCGGCCGCTGAGCTCGAGCGGTGGCTCCTCGCTGGGACCCAAGAGTTCTACGTGGACAGCTACGAGAGTTGCAGCGAGGAGTTCGAGGCCTTCTTCTTCTCACCGGTCGTAATCGGGGGCAAGACTGGATACAGCACTCGTCAGGCTCAATGCATTGGAAAAACTGTCAAGTCCATGGTCGACCGCGACGATCGACGTCGTCTTTTCATCGCGTTCGCCAAAGGCGACCCCTCACCGAGCGATTTCGCTGAGAAGCGCTCGATCGCGACCTCGGCCTGTACGTAGGCAGGCTTAAGCCAGCTCTTCGCGCCTGAACGGCCGCATCCCTCGCGCTTCGTAGTTCGCGAGGGCGTGCTCGGCGTCCATCGTGTTCGTCGAGACCCAGACCCGGCGGCGCCAGCTCGAAGCCGCGCTTGATCGCGTGGGTGAGGAGCGCCGCGCCGAGGCCCTTGCCGCGGTACGGCTCGCGGATGCCGAAGATCGAGATCAGGGTCGAATCGCGGTCGACGCGGAGCTCGAAGTAGCCGGCGGGCTCGCCGTCGACCTCGGCGATCCAGGTCTCGACGCCGGCCGCCCATGCCGCCCATTGCGTCGTCCGACCAGCGCAGGCGATCGACCCACTGGTGAGGGCCGCCGATCTCCTCGTAGAGCTCGCGGTTGATCGTCGGGATCGTGTACCTCGCGGAAGCTGTGCTCGACCCGCGCCGGGTCGCGACGGCTCGCGCAGATCGGCCGGGTCGGTCAGCTCGAGGTAGGTGATCGTCTCGGTCATGGCACGGTTCATGGCGCCTTAATGCGCGTCCGACAAGATATGAGGGTGAGCGCGCAGGAAACACCAGGCGAGATCGGCTTTCGCGAGTACGAGCCGATCCAGCCCGGCCGTGGGCGCTCGGGGTCGTTCACCGAGCGGGCGAAGAAGTTCCTCGGGCCCGATCGCGATCGCGGTCATCGCCTTCGCGAGCAAGGCGAAGGCGATCCTGCTCCTGCTGCCGAAGATCAAGGTGCTCTCGACCTCGGCGACGATGCTGGTCTCGATCGCCGCCTACTCCCTGATCTGGGGCTGGTCGTTCGCCGCTGGGCTTCGTGCTCCTCCTGCTCGTCCACGAGATGGGTCACGTGTTCCAGCTTCGCCGCGAGGGAATCGAGGCGTCGGCGCCGATGTTCATCCCGTTCCTGGGCGCCGTCGTCGCAGCCAAGTCGATGGGCGACGACGCGGGCGCCGAGGCGCGCGTCGGCCTTGCCGGGCCCGGTGCTCGGCTCGATCGCCTGCCTGGTGCCGCTCGGCGATCTGGCAGGCGACCGGCAACGAGTTCTGGCAGGCGCTCGCGTTCGTCGGCTTCTTCCTCAACCTCTTCAACCTCCTCCCCGTGCTGCCGCTCGACGGCGGCCGCGCGATGGCCGCGCTCTCGCCGTGGGTCTGGGGCGTCGGCTACGCCGGCCTCGTCGCGCTCACCTTCGCCTTCCCGAACCCGATCATGATCCTGATCCTCCTCCTCGGCGGGATGGAGACCTACAAGCGCTTCAAGGCCCGCAACACGCCCGAGGCGCGCGCCTTCCACGACATCCCGCGACGCGACGCGGATCGGCGTCGCGGTCGTCTACCTGGGCCTCGCGGCCCTGCTCGCGTTCGGCATGTCCGAGACGTTCCTCGAGCGCGACTTCGGCGACGTCTGAGTAACGCCCGCCGCCCGGAGCACACTGAGGGGCATGGAGAAGGAATTCGACGTGATCGTGATCGGCGCCGGCCCTGCGGGCGAGGTTGCCGCCGGGCCGCCTTGCCGACGCGGACCTCGACGTCGCGCTGTGCGAGCGCGCACCTGGTCGGCGGCGAGTGCTCGTTCTACGCCTGCATGCCCTCGAAGGCGCTCGTTCGGCCCGGCGGAGCTGATCGGCGAAGTCGGCCGCGTGCCCGGCGTCGAGCTCGCCTCCGAGCAGCCCGACCCCCGCAGCGGTCCTCGAGCGCCGCGACGAGGTCATCCACGACCTCGACGACTCGGGCATGCTGCCGTGGCTCGAGGATCGCGGCATCGAGCTCGTTCCGCTCCGAGGCGCGCCTCGACGGCGAGCGCCGCGTGATCGCCGGCGACGACGTCCTCACCGCGCGCAAGGCCGTGATCGTCGCCACCGGCACGACCGCCTCGCTGCCGCCGATCCCCGGCCTGGCCGAGGCCGACCCGTGGACCAACCGCGAGGGCACGACGGCGAAGGAGGTTCCCGAGAGCCTGATCGTGATCGGCGGCGGCCCCGTCGGCTGCGAGCTCGCACAGGCGTGGAACTCGCTCGGCGCCGACGTGGTCCTCCTCGAGGTCGCGCCCCGGCTCGTTCCGAGGCGAAGAGGAGTTCGCGTCAGGACGAGCTCACCGAGGCGCTCGCGCGACGCACGGCGTCGACGTGCGCGTGCCGGCGTCGAGATCACGAACGTCGCCGGCGAGAACGGCCGCGTCCACGTGACGCTCGACGGCGGCGAGACGCTCGAGGCCGAGCAGCTCATGGTCGCCGCGGGCCGCAAGCCGCAACACGGACGGCATCGGCCTCGACACCGTCGGCCTGAAGGAGGGCGAGTGGATCGAGGTCGACGACCAGCTTCGCGTCGACGGCCACGACTGGCTCTACGCGATCGGCGACGTCAACAAGCGCTCGCTCCTCACCCACTCCGGCAAGTACCAGGCGCGGGTCGCGTGCGAGACGATCCTCGGCCGCGACGCGACGGCAAGCGCCGACCTCGGCGGGCCGCCGCGCGTGACCTTCACCGACCCGCAGATCGCCGCGGTCGGCCTGACGTCCGAGCAGGCCGCGGACGAGGGCATCGACGTCGAGACCGTCGACGTCTCGACCTCGGGCAACGCGGGCGCGAGCTTTCACGGCCGCGAACACCGCCGGCACCTCGCGGATCGTGATCGACAAGAACCGCGGCGTGATCGTCGGCGCGACGTTCGTCGGCTACCAGACGGCCGAGCTCCTCCACTCGGCGACGATCGCCGATCGCCGGCGAGGTGCCGGTGGAAAAGCTCGTCGAGGCGATCCCGGCCTTCCCGACCCGCACCGAGATCTGGCTCCGCCTGCTCGAGAAGTACGGGCTCTAGCCGCGCGCTCTAAGCTCGACGAGCTTCGTCTTCAGGTCGTCGAGGAAGCCGCGCGGGAAGCCCGCGATCGAGTCGAGCTCGTCGAGCGACTTGAAGCTGCCCTCGCGCTCGCGGAAGGCGAGCACGCGGCCGGTCTGCGTGACCGAGAGGCCGAGTCCGCGAAGGTCGTCGTACGTCGCCGAGTTGAGGTCCGTCTGACCGGAGCCGGTGCGGCGGCTCGGCGGACGACTGCGCTCGGGTCGGCAGCTCGGCTGACGGCTCGGGCTCGGGCTCCGGCTCGATCGCTCAGGCTGCAGGCTCCGGTTCGGAGCTCCGACTCCGGCTCGGGCGTGACGGGCTCTGGTTCTGGCTCGCGGTCGTCGGGCTCCGGCTCGGGCTCCGGCTCCGGCTCGGGTTCGGGCTCCGGCTCGGGTTCCGGCTCGGGTTCGGGCTCGGCGCTCGGGCTCTGGCAGGCTCGGCGCGCCGGCTCGAAGGGCACCGCCACGCGTCTCTGCCGCTTTCGAGTCGCCGCGTACTCCTCGGATCGAAGATGTCGTCGACGACCGACCTTGCGCGCGCTGCTCGGACTCGGTGGCGCGCTCCTCGGCTTCGGAGATCCGGTCGAGGAGCTCGCGGAGGCGCTGTCCCCGCTCGATCTCGTCCGACTTGAGCTTGGCGAGCCGCTCGGCGCGGGCGACGCGCGCCTCGGCCTCGGCCGCGCGGCTCTCGACGTCCTCCAGGCGCTCGGCCGCGCGCTCGAGCGCCTCGGCCGTGCGCTGCTGGCTTTCGAGCAGCCGCAGCTCGGTCTCGCGAAGCTCGGCGGCAAGAGCCTGCTCCTGGACGCGGCGCTCCTCGAGCTGGCGCTCGGCGTCCTCAAGCTCCTGCACGAGACGCGTCCGCTCGGGCTCCGAGCGACTCCGCCTCGGCCCGGACGCGCGCCTCGGCCTCGGCCGCGGCCTCCTCGGCGAGCTTGGCGACGTTCGCGCGGACCTCTTCAAGGGAAAGCGGCGATGCAGGGCGGCTGGCGGCACCGATGGCAGCGCGGACGCTGGGCCCGCCGGTGCGACAGGCGGCGCGGTAGGCGCCATCGGCTTCGGGCTCTCAGCTCGGCTCGGCGCGGGCGGCGTCCTCACGGCTCCTGCGGTTGCCGCAGCCTCTTCGACACGCCGATCTGCCTCGGCCTCGATCGGATCGACTCCCTTCTCCGAGCGCTCCAGTCCTCGAGCGCGGCCGCTCGGCAGCGCGGCCAGCGAGTCGCCGCCGCTCAGGCCGGCGGCTCGGCGGGCGGCAGGCGACGGGAGGCGTGCGAGCATCTGGGGCTTCGCCTGCGAGCGCCGGCAGGATCCTCGGCGAAGGCTGGTGGAGGATGCGGTCGAGCGGAGGCTCCAGCGCGCTGGCGGGAGGCGGAGGCAGCGGGCTCGCCGGCGGCGCCGGAGCGCCCGACTTCTTCGCGGCCTTGGCGGCCTTCGCCGCCTCGCGCTTTTCGTGTGCGACGCGCTTGCGCTCCTCGCGAGCGCTCGCGCGCTCGGCCTTCTTGGCCTCGGCGAGGCGGGCCTTCTCCTCGCGGCTCTGCTTGCTGCCGCCGATCCCGAAGAATCCGGACGAGCCTCGACCTTCTTCGCCTCGGCGGCCGCCTTCTTCTGCGCGAGCTTCTCCGCCTTCGCCTGCTTGACGGCCTCCTGCTTGCGGCGCTTCTCCTCGAGCGGCGCGCTTGCGCCTTGGCCTGCTTGGATTCGCCTGGCGCGGCGGCGGGCCAGGCACCGATGGCTGACGGCGACCGGCTGCGGAGCGGCGGGCGGCGAGATCGGCTCGCCTCGGGCATTCGCCGGTGAAGGATCGCAGGGTCCTCGCCGGGCGGTCGGTCGATTCCGACGGAGGGCGGCAGCGTCGCTGGACGGGCGCAGACGGACGGCGGTGGGACCGAACCGGTCGGCGTGCTTCCGACGGGCCCGGCGGTGCGCTCGTCCGTCGTCTGCCGGGGTGGATCCGGCTTCGCGATGCAGCGTCGGACGAAGTGTGCTGGCAGGCGCTCGGCGGGCTGGGAGCCCTCGGGTCCGGGGTCGGATTCCTCCCGCCTGGCTCGTCGTCTTCGTCGTTGCCGGGTCGCTGAAGCCTGAATGAGCGCATCGCGCTCTATCGTCTCACACGCGGGCGACGGCTCCGCGTGCATTGCGCCGGCGCCTCAGCTCGGTTGCATCGTTCAACGCATGCGATGGCGCATCTCGCGCTCGACCTCGCGCCTGATCTCGCGGTCGCGGATCTCGCGGCGGCGGTCGCGTCCCTCCTTGCCGCGCGCCAGCGCGAGCTCGACCTTCGCGCGCGGGCCCTTGAAGTAGACCCGGACCGGCACGAGCGTGAGCCCCTTCTGCGCGGTCGACGCCGATCAGCCGCTCGATCTCGTGCGCGTGGAGGAGCAGCTTGCGCGGCCGGTCCGGCTCGTGGTTCTCCTGGGCGGCCGGCGGATACGGCGGGATGTGCATGTTGCGAAGCCACACCTCGCCGTCGTCGACGACCGCGTAGGCGTCGGCGAGCATCGCCTTGCCGCCGCGAAGCGACTTCACCTCGGTGCCGAGCAGCTCGATGCCCGCACTCGAACTTCTCGACGAACTCGTAGCGTGTGGGACGCGCGCCGGTTCGAGGCGACGTCGCCCGACGCGAGCTTTCTTTTTCCCTTCTTTGCCATCGCGCCTAGTTTCTAGCTTGAAGCATCCGGGACCTCTTCGAGGTCCGTCCTGCCCGCGTGGCGCCTCGACGCCCGTGACCGTGACCGTCATCCGGTCGCCGAAGCGCACCTCTCGCCCGGTCCGTCCGCCCGACGAGCGCCGTCTCGGTCTCGTTCAGGTCGAAGCGCTCGCCGCGGAGCGTCCGCGCGGGGACGAAGCCCTCGTAGACGTCGCCGAGCTCGCCGCCGAAGCGGACGAACGCGCCCGCGTTGATGACGCCGGACACCTCGCCCTCGAAGTGGGTCGTCGAAGCCCGCGCTCGAACAGCTCGCGCTCGAGCAGGAACGCCGCGCACACGCGGTCCGCGCGGCGCTCGATCTTCATCGCCTCGCGCTCGCGCTCCGAGCACCACGGGCCGGCGTCGCGCACGTCCGAGGGCTCGGGCGCGTCCTCGCCCGCGCCGACGACGCGCGAGCAGCGAGCGGTGTGCGATCAGGTCCGGGTAGCGGCGGATCGGCGAGGTGAAATGCGCGTAAGCAGAGCTGCCGAGCCCGGCGTGGCCGAGGTTCTTGCTCCGTGTAGTAGGCCTGCTTGAGCGAGCGCAGGACGAGCGAGCCGAGCGGGCCGCGCGCCGTGGCCGCGGCGGCGCGCCTCGCGCGCGACCCAGCGGCTGATCTCGCCGACCAGGTCGCCGGCCTCGGTCGGGCTCATGCCCTTCTTCGAGCCTGGAGCCGGCACCTCGATCGCGGCGAGCTGGTCGAGGAGGCGGTCGACCCGCGCCGGATCGGGCTGCTCGTGAACGCGATAGAGCGTGGGCGAGCCGCGCTTTTCGAGCAGATCGGCGACCTGCTCGTTCGTGAGGATCATCAGGTGCTCGATCAGCTGGTGGGCCTCGGTCTGCGGGACGCTGTGCGCGCCGACGACGGCGCCGTCGGAGTCGAACTCGAACTCGGGCTCGAACGACTCGACCTCGAGCGCGCCGCGCGGCCTGCCCTCGGCGAGCGCAGTCGCCGCCTTGCGCGCCAGCCGGAGCGGCTCGGCGACGATCGCCGGCGGCTCCTCGCGCCCGGCGAAGATGCGGTCGAGCTGGTCGTAGTCGAGGCGAGCGTCCGGAGCGGATGCGGCTGCGGTAGAAGCTCGCCGAGCGCACCGCTGCCCGCGCCGTCGAGGCGCATCTCGGCCGTCACGGCGAGGCGATCCTCGTCCGGCACCAGGCTGCACGCCTCGTTGGAGAGCGCGCGCGGGCAGCATCGGCTCGACGGTGCCCGGCACGTAGACGCTGGTCGCGCGCCGTGTACGCCTCGGCGTCGAGCGCGGAGCCCGGGCGGACGTGCGCCGAGACGTCGGCGATGTGGATCCACAGGCGCACGCCGTCGCCGTCGGCTTCCGCCGAGACGGCGTCGTCGAAGTCGCGAGCGGTCGCCGGGTCGACGGTGAACGTCGCGAGGTCGCGCAGATCGCGACGGGTCGGATCGACCTCGGCCGCGCCGGCCGGGGCATCGCGTGCCTCGTCCTCGATCCGCCGCGAAAAGCCGCGGCGCTCGAGCCCCTCCCAGAGAAGCGCCTGGACGACGTCTCGCGCTCGCTTCGGCGAGCCGAGCACCCGCACGGCCTTGACGCCGCGCGCGCTCGGCGCGGCAAGGACCATCTGCCCGGTGTCCGCGCGCACCTTGCCGCGCTCGAGCGGCAGCCGGCCGCCACGCTCGAACAGCGGCTCGACGACATGAGAAGCGGCCGCGCTTGACGACGACGCCGACGAACGAAGCGCCCGGCTCGTGCTCAAGGCAGCATGTCGCCGAGGACCTCGAGCGCGCGATCGAGCGTCTCGTCGCGCTCGGTCTTCGGGATCGTCCGGGCGCCTTCGACGTCCGGCGGGATGCCCTTGTCCGCGATCGAGATGTCCTCGGAGGTGAAGTACTCGGCGACGGTCAGGTTGATCGCCGAGCCGTCGGGCAAGCGGCACCGACTCCTGGACCGTGCCCTTGCCGAACGTCGTCTCGCCGACGAGCGTCGCCAGGTCGTAATCGGAGAGCGCGGCCGTCGAGGATCTCCGACGCCGACGCGGTGCCGCCGTCGATCATGACCACGGTCGGCTCGGGGTCGAGCGCGTCGCCCTCGGCGTCGTAGATCTCCTCGCCGGTGGTGCGCCCGCGCGTCGTCACGATGTCGCCGTCCTCGACGAAGAGCGAGGAGGAGAGGATCGCCTCGTCGAGGCGGCCGCCGCCGTTCCCGCTCAGATCGAGGATCAGGCCCTCGGCTCCTTCGCGGTAGAGCCGCTCGATCTCCGTCGCGAAGCTCGCCGTGCGCACCCTGGTCGAAGCTGAAGAAGACGACGTAGGCGACCTTGCGGCCGTCGACCCGCTCGATCCGCCCTGGCCGCAGCGGGAAGGCTGACCTTGGCGCGCTCGACCGCGATCTCGCGCGGCTCGCCGCCCCGCACGGGCTCGACGCGAAGGTCGACCTCGGTGCCGACCTTGCCCTTGATCTTGGCCGTCGCGACCTCGGGAGGAATCCCGCCCAGCGACTTGCCGTCCGCCGCGAGGATCACGTCGCCGACGTCGATCCCGGCGCCCTCGGCCGGGCGAGTCGGGGATCACGGTGGTCACCTCGAGGCCGTCGGGAACCTCCTTGATCGTGAGGCCGACGCCCTTGAAGTCGCCGCTCAAGGATCGCTGGAACTGCCTGGTACTCCTTCGGGTCGAAGTAGTGGGAGAACCTGTCGTCGTACTCCTTTCGGAGCCCGTCGATCATCCCGCGGATCGAGCCGGACTCGAGCTCGTCCTCGGAGACGTCCTGGAAGTAGTTCTCCTCGATGAACGCCTCCGCCTGGTCGCGGACGGTCGGCTCGGAGATGCGCTCGCCCGAGAGCTCGAAGTAGAGGGCGATGGCCGCAAGCGTCGCGGCAGCGCCGACGAGGAGTCCGAGGAAGAAGCCTGAGCGGCGTTCGGGGCTGGGCGCCTGGCTCAAATCCTCAGGAAGCGGCGCAGAGTGATGCCGCTTCCGAGGGCGGACACGATCATCGCCGAGGAGACGAGGATGATCACCAGGGGCAGGAAGCCCATGGTCGAGAGTGAGTCCACGAGGTTCAAGTTGTCAGAGAGCGGGTCTACGACGGTCACCTTTCCGAGCCAAAGTATGCCCACCGCGACCACCGCGCCTGTCAGGCCGACGATGACGCCTTCGATCATGAACGGCCAGCGGATGAACCAGTTGGTCGCGCCGACGAGCCGCATCACCTCGACCTCACGGCGGCGCGCGTAGATCGAGAGGCGGATCGTGTTGCCGACGAGCATCAGCGAGGCGAGGAGCAGCAGGACCGCGAGCACGATCAGGATGACCTTGACCGCGCCGGTCACGCGGGTGATCTTCGAAGCGTCCTGGCGAGCGTCGCGCACCTCGTCGACGATCGGGCTGATCGGCTGGCGATCGCCGGCCGGGCCGGTCTTGGTGATCGCGGCGGTGACGGCGCCGAGGTTGGCCGGGTCGTCGATGTCGAGCGCATACGACGGCGGCAGCGGGTTCGAGTTGAGCTCGTCGAGGGACTTGGAGAGCTCGCCCTCGACGCGGCCGGAGAGGATCTCGACCGCCTCCTTGCGGCGAGACGAACTCGACGGCCTCGACGTGCGGGATCGTCGTCGAGCTCGGCGCCGAGCTGGTCGATCTCGTCCGCGGGTCGCGTCGTTGTAGAGGAAGACGTTCAGGCCGATCTGGTCGCGCACGTCCTGCGCCTTGTCCTCGGAAGCCTTGAGCACGGGCACGAGGACGCCCAGGAGGAGCGTCGTGACGACGATCGTCACGATCGCGGCGATCGACGGGGCGGCCGAGCGGCGAAGCGCCCGGAAGGCCTCGGAGACGAAGAAGACTGCGCGGCTCATGGCTCGCTACCAGTCCAGGATGTCGTTGACGCCGGTGGACGGCTCGACCTCGAGCTCGCGATGGAGGCGCGCCGCGAACTCGCGCGTCGACTCGTCGTGGTAGCCGCCCGAGACCTCGTCGCGGATCAGGCGCCCGTCCTCGAGCGCGATCACGCGGCGGCGCATCTTGTCGACCATCTCGCGGTCGTGGGTGACGACCAGGACGGTCGTGCCGGTGCGGTTGATCCGGTAGAGCAGCTGCATGATCCCGATCGACGTCTCGGGGTCGAGGTTTCCGGTGGGCTCGTCCGCGAGGAGGAGCGGCGGGTGGTTGACGAACGCGCGCGCGATCGAGACGCGCTGCTGCTCGCCGCCCGAGAGCTGGTCCGGGTAGTTGTGGATCTTCGACTGAAGGCCGACGAGGCGGATGATCTCCGGCGTCTTGCGGCGGATCTCCGAGCGGGACTCGCCGATCACCTGGAGCGCGTAGGCGACGTTGTCGTAGACGGTGCGGTTCGGAAGCAGCTTGAAGTCCTGGAAGACGGTGCCGATGCGCCGGCGGAGCTTCGGCACGCGCGAGAGCGGCATGCTCGTTGATGTCGTGGCCGGCGATCTCGACCTCGCCCGAGGCGGGCTCGACCTCGCGGATGAGAAGCTTGATCAGGGTCGACTTGCCGCAGCCGGTGGGGCCGACGACGAAGGCGAACTCGCCGCGCGAGACCTCGAGCGTCACCCGCTCGAGCGCCACGTGGCCGCCGGGGTAGACGACGGTCGCGTCCTTGAGCGCGACGATCGGCGGCTTCGGAGCCGGCGCGCCGGTGCGCGACTCGTAGCGGGTCGGCAGCGTCGGCGTGTCCGCGAGCGCGGCCGCGATTGGAGCGTGAGCGTGTGAGTGCCATTGGGCGAGATCCTTCTCCGGGCGTGGTCGCGTTCCTTTGTGGCCGTCCTCCCTGCAAGGCGACGGCCAGCTCGAGTGCTGCGAAAGCGTAGCGCAGATTATGAGCGAACGCTAACGAATCGCTAAAGCGCAACGCAAATTGCGGGCGCCCAGACGCAAACGTCCACGTCGCCCCCTATAGGGCCAGCGTTGGACGTTTGGTCGGCGCGGTAGGGTCGGCGCGTGCGTCTGGGCTCACGCGGTGCGCTTGCGTTGTTCGTGATCGGGGCCGTCGGGGGGCTCGTCGGCGACGCGTGCCACGTCGCCGCCGGCACCACCACCTATCTCGACGACACGTTCCCCTTCATCTGGAACAGCCAGCTCTGGTTCCCGATCGCCGTCGGTCTCGCGACCGTCGCGACCGGCGAGCTTCGCCTGCGCCTCGGCCCTGCCCGGCCCGGGCACGACCCCGTCGAGGCCGCCGCGGCGATCGCGAGCGTGATCGCGCTCTACGCGCTGACCGCCGTCGTCACCGACGAGGACCCGCTCGCCGCCACCGTCCTCATCTGGTCGCTCGCGATCGTGATCGCCGCGCGCTTCGGCGGCGGCATGCCCGCGCTCGTCGTGCGCGCGTCTCGGCCGCGATCCTCGGCCCGCTCGCCGAGATCCTGATCGTCGAGGCCGACCTCGCGATGTACGCGCCGTCGGCCGACGGGCTCTTCGGCGTCGCCGAGTGGCTGCCGGCCCTCTACTTCGCCTTCGGGATCGTCGCGGCGCGGCTTGCCGAGCTCGTTCGCAGACTCGTTAAGACACTGCGCGATTGCGGGTAGAGGCGGCGAGTCCACGTCCGCGGCCAGAGTGCCGCGGTACCAAGAGAAGGAGATCCAATGGCGTTTCGCAGAGAGCACACCGCACGCACGACAGGGGCACGGGCCTGGCCCGAGGTCCCGCCTACATCATCGGCATCGATCCTGGCCGCGTTCGGCCTGATCCTGCTGCTTTCAATCGGGCGACAACCCGGTCTCCTTCGACACCGGCGGGCTTCCCCGACGCCGACGTCGACGAGCGACAAGTTCATCGGCTTCGAGACGAACGGCTGGACCGCCTGGATCACCATCGCGGCCGGCGTGCTGCTTCTCTTCGGCGCCGCGCAGCACGCGCTGGCGAAGGCGCTTCAGCCTCGGCGTCGGCCTCGCGCTCGGCGCCTCCGCCCTGATCGGCTTCATCGACGGCGACGTGCTCGGGCTTGCTGCCGCCAACTGGGCGACCGAGCTCGGCTGGGGCATCGCCGCCGTCCTGCTGATCCTGAACGTGCTCGCACCGCGCGTCGGCGGCGAGGACCACGAGGTCGTCGACGCGACCGCGACCGCGACCGGCACCGCGAGCCGTGGTCGACCGTGATCGCGACGGCGTCGACGATCGCGACGAGCATCGCGGGCCGGTCGTCGACCGCGACCGCGACGGCGTCGACGACCGGACGGAGCGCCGCACGCCGCGACTAGAGCGCTAGGTCCAGTCCGGCCCGAAGAGCGGCGGGTGCGAGACGATCGGCTTGAGCAGTAGCGCCTCGCGCGCGCGGTCGGCGATGCCGCGCGCGGTGAGGCCGAAGTGCTCCATGCACGCCTCGCCGGTGCCCGAGATGCCGAACTCGTCGCCCATGCCGACGGCGAAGATCGGAACCGGGTGCTGCTCGGCGGCGACATGGCGGACGGCGTCGGCGAGGCCGCCGACGACGCGGTGCTCCTCGGCCGTGACGGCGACGCCGGTCTTGGCGAGCGACTCGAGGACCGACTCGGAGTGGATCGGCTTGATGATCGAGACGTTCAAGACCTCGGCCTCCACCCCGTCCTCGGCCTCGAGCGACTCGGCGGCCTCGAGCGCGCGCCAGACCATGTGGCCGGTCGCGATCAGTCGAGATGTCCGTGCCCTCGCGCAGGACGTCGACGCCGGTGCCGAGCGTCTCGGGCACGTCCTCGTAGACGACGGGGGTCGCGGGCCGGCCGAAGCGCAGGTACTGCGGGCTCGTCCGACTCATAGGAGTCGAGCGTCGCGCGGTAGGCCTGGTTGTAGTCGGCCGGGACGACACGGTCATGTTCGGCATCACCCGCATCAGCGCGATGTCTTCGATCATCTGATGCGAGGCGCCGTCCTCGCCCGAGCGAGACGCCGCCGTGCGAGGCGCAGATCTTCACCGGCAGCTCGTTGTGGGCGATGCCGAGGCGGATCTGGTCGTACGCGCGCCCGGTGGCGAAGATCGCGAAGGTCGAGGCGTAGGGGCGCTTGCCCGTGGCCGCGAGGCCGCACGCCATCGACATCATGTTCGCCTCGGCGGCGCCGACGTTGAAGAAGCGGTCGGGGAACGCCGCGCCGAACTTGGCCGACTGGGTCGAGACCGAGAGGTCGGCGTCGAGCGCGACGACGTCCTCGTGCGCCTCGCCCAGCTCGACCAGCGCGGCGCCGATAGGCGTTGCGCGTCGCGCTCGGCTCGGACTTGCCGGCCATCAGTGTCGTCTCCTGGAGCGCAGCGGTCTGCTCCTCGAGGCGGGCCTCGAGCTCCTCGAGCGCCTCGAGCGCCTGCTCGGGCGTCGGCGGCTTGCCGTGGAAGCCGAAGCGGCCCTCCATGAAGGAGACGCCGCGGCCCTTCTTCGTCTGCGCGACGATCGCGGCCGGCCGGTCGAGCGTGCGGCTGCGCTCGAGCGCCTCGACGATCGCTTCCATGTCGTGGCCGTCGATCTGGATCGAGTCCCAGCCGAACGACTCGAACTTGGCGCGGACGTCGCCGATGTCCATCACCTGCTCGGTCGTGCCGTCGGTCTGAAGGTGGTTGTAGTCGACGATCGCGGTGAGGTTGGTGAGGCCGAAGTGAGCCGCCGCGGTCGCCGCCTCCCAGGTCTGGCCTTCCTGGCAGTCGCCGTCGGAGAGGACGCCGAACACGTGCGCAGTGTCCTCGAGGCCGTCGAGCCGGAGCGCGAGGCCGATGCCCACGCACATCGAAAGGCCCTGGCCGAGCGAGCCGGTCGAGACCTCGACCCCGGCCGTCCTGTTCATGTCCGGGTGGCCCTGAAGCGGCGCGCCGATCTTGCGGAGGCCCTGGAGGTCCTCGTGCGGGAAGTAGCCGTGATGCGCGAGCGCCGCGTACTGGATCGGCGCCGCGTGCCCCTTGCAGAGGACGAAGCGGTCGCGCTCGTGCCAGGCCGGGTTCTCCGGGATCGTGGCGAAGCACGCGGTTGTAGAGAGCGGAGACGATGTCGGCCGCCGAGAGCGAGGAGTCCAGATGGCCCGACTTGGCGACGGCGAGCATCCGGACGCAGGCGAGGCGGTGCACCGTCGCCCAGCGCTCCAGCTCGGCGATCGTCGGCTTGACCTTCGCCGCGAGCGAGCTCCTTCGGACGGCGGGCGGGGATCCGGCACTGAGCGCAGATGGCTCATCGGCGCGAGGTTAGCGTCAGCGGCCCGGTTGGGCTGTGGTGCGGGAATGGCCCATCGCGAACGCGAGCCTAGGCCTCGCCTGGGACGGAACCACGGCCCCTGGATGACCGCAAACTGCGGATCGGCGCAGCCCGCTTTGCCATATTGAACCGGTGGATCAATTTCGCCTCCGCACCGTGACGCTCGTCGATCGCCGCGGCCCTGATCGGGCTCGGCGTCGGCCTCGCTACCGGGGTCTTCGATGGTTCTGAGAAGCCCGAGACGCCGCAGTCTGAGACCGCGGCGCCGAGCGGCGAAGTCGAGGCCCCCGCAGCCAGCGAAGGGGACGATCGGAGCGACGTCGCGGACGAGCCCGACCTGCCGCGAACCGAAGACGACCCGGAGGGCCTCGAGCCGGGGCCGAGCGGTCCGGCGCCGTCGTCCGAGGACGAGGTCGCAGCCGCCCGTGCCGCCCGCTCCTACGTGGCGGCGATCGACCGGAGAGAAGCGCGCGAGGTCTGCGACGCTTTCGTGACGGGCGGCCTCGGCGTCCTCGACTTGCCCGCCGAGCGCCCGACCTGCCCGGCCTCGATGAACGCGTCGCTCGGCTTTGAGAGCAGGGGCGGACTGCCCGTCTGGGCTAGCTCCGAGATGACCAAGGACGTCTCGGCTCAGATCGACGGAGACTCGGCGCGGGTCGTCGCCACCGTCTTCACGAAGTACGCAGACGTCCGCGAGCCGACGATCGAGGACGACATCATCTACCTCTCGCGCGTCACGGATCGCTGGCTGGTCGTCAAGCCAAGCGCGACGCTCTACCGCGCTGTCGGGATCGCCGACGTGCCGCTGGAAGCGCTGGAGCCGCCCGCCGGCTAGCCATCTAGCGCCTGACAGACTTGATGTCGGCGCGTGGCGCGCCTCCGCGAAGCACCGTGAAGTAAGCCCTGTCCCGGGTGAGCGCCGTAGACCAGATCCGCTTCTTCTGCGCCAACAGAACCCTGCCGAAGTCACTGTTCCCGATCTTCTTCAGGCGAAGCTCCCAGCCGCCCTTGGTCCCTCGCACATAGAGCAGCGAGGTTCCCTTCACGGACGGATTCGAGACCTGGGAGAACTGCGAGCTGATCACGGAATCGCGCTTCATGCGCTTTAGCGAGACGTCGATGATGCGGCTCGACTTGCGGGTCAGGACCGCGTAGACGAGCGTGTTGCCGTCGATCCCGGGAAGGCTGATCTGATCGGGCTCGCCCGCGGCCGCAATCCGCTTGGCGTTGTCGTTCACCTGCCCCGCGTTGTCGACCTTGCGTGCGTTCAGGCGGTCGCGCCCCTCCTCGCGGGTGCGGTATGCGATCCAGTTGTTCGAGATGGCAACTGCATCGACTCCGGCGGCGTTGAACGAATCAACTTCGACGTAGGTGGGGCGCGAGAGGATCCGGACCGTTTCGCCGTCGATGACAGCGGCGAACTCGTCCGAGATCGAGGGGTCCGTTCCGGGCAGTGGGGTCGAAACCTGACCGTCGGTGACGAAAGCGTTGTCCTCTGGCCCGTTGGCGTACGCGAGCGTTGAACCCTGCGCGGACGGGTCGGAGGCGCCCTGAACGCGCTCGACGTCAGCCTGTGCGGTGCCGGCGAAGACGAGGGCCGCCGCCGCCGCAACCAGCGCGAGCGCGTCGCCGAACCGAATCGCGCGGTAGAGACCTGGACGCTCGGCCATGAGCGTGATCGCCTTGCGGCCGAAGGTGCGCGCGGCAAACGGCGCGAGGGTGACGATCGGGATCGCGCGCCCGACGCCGAAGCCGAGGCCGATCGCGAAGCCGGCGACAGGCTCGCCGAGCGCGAGCGAGATGCCGGCGAGCGCCCAGACGCCGAAGGTGAGGACGAAGGTCGTAAAGCCCAGGCCCAGCAACACGCCGTAGAGGGCCGCGGCGACGGGCATGGGCATGATGCGCCGCCAGTGCTCGGGCAGCTGGCGGCGGATCTGCGGTGCGATGCGCTTGCCGCGCGCCTCCGCGACAGCGGCCAGGAGCGCCACGACGCCGGCGACGGTGTAGGAGACCAAGCCCGCCTCACCCGGGAGCGCTGCGCCAATGAGCGAGATCCCGCCGAAGGTGAAGACCGCGCCCACCAGCGCGCCCGGCAAGAAGGTCGCGCAGGCCGCGAGTGTCGTCGGCTGGCCGCCTGTGTGCCCCGTCGGGCCGATCGTCTCGATCATCGAGAAGCCACACGGCGACCAGGTGCCGGTGGCGCCGATCAAGAGGCCGGCAACAACGAGGGCGACGATCAGGACGGGATCCATCAGCAAGGGACCCTCGTTTGGAAGTACATGACGCAGAAGACCTTGCGGCCCGAGTAGCAGTAGCCGGTCAGCGATGCGTCGCCGTTGATCCGCCGGTTCGACTGCGAGCAGCAGTCGACCAGCTTTCGCACCGTGCCGCCGCAGCAGCGAAACCAGCCACCGTCGATCTGGGCGTTGATCGAGTACTGGCGCGCCGTCTCGTCGCAAACTTTGGTGCGGGGCGCCGGAGGCAACGGGCGGCCGTCAGGATCGCGCAGGACCTCGCCGTCGTCGTCGACGGGCAGGCCCTTCTTGTTGATCTGTCGTCCCAAGTTGTCCACGGGCTTGCCCGAGCTCGCGTTGAGGGGCCATCCGTCGGCGTCGATCCGCGGCGTGCCGGTCGGGTGAATGCAGGAACCGGTGGTGTAGATGTGGCCGCAGAAGTGGTAGGCCTCGGCTTCGCCAGGCTCGATGGCCCGCCCGACGACGGTGCCCGCGGTCGCGGCCATCATCGCCCCGCCGACGCGCGCGATGAAGCCGCGCCGCGACGTGTTGCCCGCGATGCCCTCGAGCGCCTCGCCGACCCGGTCGCGATCCGCACGCTCAGGCATGAGCGACCTCCGCGATCCCATCACGGCGACGCTCGCCGGCGGCGAGGATGGACTCGAGCTGAGCGAGGTTGTTGAAAGTTCCCTTGGCGAGCACGGTTCCCTGACTGTCCAGCGCCACAGCGTACGGACTACCCGGGACGTCGAGCGCCACCCACGCGTCCCGATGCAAAACCTCGTCGAAGCGGCCGACCGCAACGGCGGGATGAGCGGCAATCGAATCCACCGCCGGGCGCATCGCTTCGCAAATGTGACAGCCCGCCGAGGTGAAGACAGCCAGGCCCAGCTCCTTGTTGCCGAGGTCCTCGATGCCGGACGCCATCTCGGTCCGCGAGCCGACCTCGGGACCCTCGTGAGGTATCTCGAGCGCCGACGAGGGGCCAACCCGCATGCGCAGAAGGCCGACCTCGCGCGCGAGCGCAAGGGTCATCGCGCCAAGCGCCGCAGACGCGGCGAGCGCGCCGACAAGGCCCAATCCCAGCCACTGATCCGTCGAGAGATCTTCTGAGGGAAGCACGGCTACAGCCGTAAACCCAGCCGCGAGCGCCATGTTTCGCGCGACCCCGGTCCAGCCGATTCGCGATCTGGCCCCAAAGCAGCCGCAGGGCTGACCGGCGCGCCCACGGGCGATCGCGCTCGCTATCACGAGGGCGAACATCGCCATCAGCCCAGCACCGAGGATCGCCGCTTCGGTCGAACCGGCCACGAGCGCCACGGCCAAGCCGAGCTCGATCGCGATCAGCGACCAGAAACCGATCGCCCGCCCGGCTGGGCTCTCGAAGCCGAAGCCCGCGAGCGCTTCGCGTCCTGCCGTCGGACTGGCGAGCTTGGCGATTGCCGCCCCTGTAAGGACGCCTGCCAAGACCAGACGGAGCCCCATCTCGACCATCGAACAAAGCTAGCGAAGGCTCGGCGCAACGAAACGAGCCGGAGAACCGGCAACTAGCCGATCGAGACCATGCGGTCGATCGGAAGCTTCGCTCGCTCGGCGACGTCCGGATCGACCTTCACCTCGAACTTCATGTCTCGTAGCGAGTTGCGGAGCTTTGGCAGCGTGATCATCTTCATGTACTTGCAGAAGGCCATTCGGTTGGCCTCGACCAGGTTCGCGCCGGGCGCGGCCTGCTGGAGCGGATAGAGCATCCCGTTCTCGGTCGCGACGATGAAGTCGCCGTCGGGGTTCGCCTCGACGTGCGCGAGCATGCCGGAGGTCGAGAGCATGTGAACTCCCTCCGCCTCGACGTCGCCCGATGCGACGTACTCCATCGCCTGAGTCGAGCAGCCGCACTCGGGGTGGATCAGGAACTCCGCGTTCGGATTGGCGTTGCGCGTGCGCTTGATGTCGTCGGGGCGAATCCCGGCGTGGACGTGGCACTCACCGTCCCAGACGTGAAAGCGGGCGTATCGCTCGGGGTCCTCGGTGAGGCCGGTCTCGCGGGCGACGAATGAGCCGAGCCACATGTCTGGGCCGAAGAGGATCTCCTGCTCGGGACCATGCTCGGCCCAGATGTGCTCGACCACCTTGACTGCGTTGGAAGACGTGCAGCAGTAGTCGGTGAGCGCCTTGACGTCGGCCGACGTGTTCACGTACATGACCACGAGGGCGCCCGGGTGCTCCGCCTTCCATGCGGCGAGCTGCTCCGCGTTGATCGAGTCAGAAAGCGAGCATCCGGCGCCCAAGTCCGGGATCAGAACGGTCTTCTGCGGAGAGAGGATCGACGCCGTCTCTGCCATGAAGTGGACGCCGCAGAAGGCGATCACCTCCGCTTCCGCGGCCGCTGCTTCTCGCGAGAGCTGAAGGGAGTCGCCGGTGAAGTCCGCAACGTCTTGGAGCTCGGGCAGCTGATAGTTGTGCGCCAGGATCACGGCGTTCCGCTGTGCCGCAAGCGAGCGCACCTCGTCGGACAACGAGGCGATCTCCTCTTCTTCGAGGTGGAGATCTGCGGTTGGGTCAACGGTCGGCAGCTCGAGTGCCATTTCGTGTCCTTCCGGATGTTCGCTTGCCCGTGGGCATGAGCGAATGACTACCTAGAGTTTAGAGAATCAATCCATTGCCATTCGGGCCCAGATGCTTTCGCGACAGCGTCGCTAACACCCATGCCTGAGCTTCCGGAGGTCGAGATCACGGCGCGTCGACTTGGTTCGGCTCTCAAAGGCGCCGAGGTTGAGTCCGCGCTTGCGCCAGGCATGGTTGCCCTGAAGACTTTCGACCCGCCGCTCGGCGCGCTGGAGGGCATGAGGGTCTCGGGGACAACCCGCTACGGGAAGATGCCGGTAGTCCAGTTCGAGGGGGGCGACGAGGGCCGGCTCGACCTCCTCGTCCACCTGATGTCCGCCGGACGCCTACAGGTGTTCGACAAGCGCGCGTCGCTCCGCGACCGGGCTTCCCGGGTCCTCATCCGCCTCGCCGACGGGCGTGAGCTGCGCCTCCGCGAGTTCGGGACCAAGCAGCGAGCGTGGGCCAAGCTCCTTCGTGAGGGAAAGGTCGAAGACGAAGAGATGGTCGCGTCGCTCGGACCCGAGGCGTGGCCGGCACCACCGATGCCCGAACTCACCGAGGCGCTCGACCAGCCGCGCCTCCTTCATCCGCTCCTCAGGGACCAACGCGTGATCGCCGGGATTGGGCGCCAGTGGGCCGACGAGATCCTTTGGGAGGCAAAGCTCTCGCCGTTCAAACGTGGGGCCGACCTCTCAGAAGACGACGTGGCCGCGATCTACGATGCGCTTCCGGTGCTCGGCGGAGCGATCGATCATTACGAAGAAGTGATCGGCGACGAGATCCCGAACAAGCTGCCGCTGCCCTTGAAGGTGCATAAGAAGGAAGGCGAGCCTTGCGCCCGGTGCGGCGCGACGATCGAAGCCGTCTTCTATTCGGAGCACCAGGTCAACTACTGCCCGCACGAGCAGACCGGCGGCAAGGTGATGAAGGACCGCCGGCTCTCGCGGCTACTGAAGTAGGAACGCGCGGGATCAGGCCTCGAGCAGCAGGCTCAGGTCCAGCGCCGGGGCCGAGTGGGTGATTGCGCCGACCGAGATGAAATCGACCCCCGTCGAGGCGATCTCGGGAACGGTCGCGACTGAGACTCCGCCCGAGGCCTCGAGCTCGATCTTTGGGCCTCCGTTGGCGGTGGCGGCGTCGCGAGCCGCGACCGCCGAGCGAAGTCCTGAGATCGTCATGTTGTCGAGGAGTAGACGGTCGGCACCCTCTCCGAGAGCCGCCTGGACCTCCTCCGCGTTCCGGACCTCGACCTCGACGGCCATTCCGGGCTGGGCTTGGCGCGCTTTCCGAATCGCCTCGGCCACGCCGCCGGAAAGGTCTGCGTGATTCTCCTTGATGAGGATCGCGTCGTAGAGGCCCATGCGGTGGTTTGTGCCGCCCCCGGCCGCTACCGCCGCCTTCTCGAGCGCGCGAAGACCCGGAAGCGTCTTTCGGGTATCGAGGATCGCGGCGCGCCCCGGCCTCGCTGCCTCAACGAATTGGGCCGTGAGCGTCGCGATACCCGAGAGATGGGCGAGGAAGTTCAACGCGGTGCGCTCGCCGGTAAGGATCGCCCGCGCGGGTCCCGAGACACGGGCGATATCGACCGGCACTTCATCGCTCCAAGTTCCCTCGCCCACAAGCGACTCGAACCGGTCGGCGCCGGCCTGGGAGAACACTTCCGCCGCCGCCCCGAATCCGGAGATCACGCCGGGCGCCTTCTGGACGATGCGAGCGGACGCTCGAGCCTGTTCGTCCAGGACGGCGGCGGCCGTGACGTCACCCGGCCCGACGTCCTCAGCCAAGGCGCGGGAGACGAGTGCGGCCAGATCGTCAGTTGCGGGCACCTTCGTCCCGTCAGTTCCGCGCCGCGTGGTTCAGGTACTCCCGGACGAAGCCGTCGATGTCGCCGTCGAGGACGCGACCGGCGTCGCCCATCTCGAAGCCCGTGCGGTGGTCCTTCACGCGCTGGGTCGGGTGAAGGGTGTAAGAGCGGATCTGCGAGCCCCATTCGACCGCCTTTTGCTCACCGCGCTCGGCGGCCATTACCTCGGCTCGCTTTCTCTCCTCCTCTTCCAAGAGCTTTGCGCGGAGAAAGCGCATCGCGGTCTGGCGATTCTGAAGCTGCGAGCGCTCGTTCTGGCACTGCACGACGATCCCGGTCGGGACGTGGGTGATGCGGACCGCCGAGTCCGTCTTGTTCACGTGCTGTCCGCCGGCGCCCGAGGCGCGGTAGGTGTCGACGCGGAGGTCGTCCTCGTCGACCTCGACCTCCACCTCGTCGGAGACCATCGGGCCTACGTCCACCTGTGCGAAGGCAGTGTGGCGGCGCGATTGCGAGTCGAACGGCGAGATGCGAACGAGGCGATGGACGCCGCGCTCGGCCGCGAAGAGGCCATAAGCGTTCTCGCCCCTGGCGATGAAGGTCGCCGTCTTGAGCCCCGCCTCCTCGCCCTCAGAGGCCTCCCCCATCTCGACTCCGAAGCCGCGGCGCTCCGCCCAGCGCAGGTACATGCGTAAGAGCATCTCGGCCCAATCCTGCGAGTCGGTGCCACCCGCGCCCGAGCGCACGGTCACCACGGCATCGCCGGAGTCGTACTCACCGTTGAAGAGGCGCGCCTCCTCGAGCTCTGCCAAACGCCGCTCGACCGACGCGAGCTGCGAATCGAGCTCTGACGCGATCTCGTCATCGTCGGCAGCCATTTCGAGCAGGTCGCCCAAGTCACCGATCTCCGATTCCAGAGCCCGAAAGCCCCGAAGGCGCTTCTGCGCGCGAGCGTGCTCGGCCGAGGTCTTGGCCGCCGTCTCCTGGTCATCCCAGAAGCCCGGGGCCTGCATCCGCTCCTCGAGGGCGGCTATCTCTCCTTCGAGCGAAGCGGGGTCAAAGGTAGTCCGCGAGAACCGTCAGGCCCTCGCGTGCGTCGCCGACGCGCTCTTCGATCGTGCGTTCAGCTGCCGGCTCGGCCATGGGCCAAGCATAGGTGGACGGGTCAGGCCGGGATTGCGTCAATCGCGTCTGCCAGGGAGTCGTAGGTCTGGTTCCAGCTCACGACCTTGCTGTCGCGAATGCGAAAGAGGACGCCGAAGCCCTGCTCGTCGGCCACGTCGCCCGTCTCGGTCCACGACCAGAGGCGACGGGCGGCGACAGCGACCCACTCACCCGTGACCTCGCGGACCTCGTCCACCTCGACCGACGAGACGAGATGTCCGTCGACCGAGGGCTTGGCCCACGCCACAACCTCTTCGATCCCGTGTTTGTGACCGCGCGCGCCGACCGCCTCGACCTCGGGATGGAGCTCGGCGGCGACTCGCGCCTCGTCGCGGGAGCGAAGCGCCGCCAGGAGTCGCCCGACAACTTCGATGTTCTGCGCGCCGCCGATCCCGCGCAGGCTACAGCCGGGGCGAGCGTCGGAATTGTCCGAGACGTCCGGAGAACTACGACACGCGCGGCTGCTTGCTATCGACTGGTCGGGTTGCCCGTTGCTCCGTCGGCACCGTCTTGATTGGCTGTCGAAGGGTCCGTCTTCGCTGGGCCGGCCAGCTCCTGAAGATGCGCCAGCAGTGCCAGCCACCCGCTGAACGCCGCCTCGGGCTCCCCCGCCCGCGCAATCGTTCCCGTCAGGTTCTGACCGGACGGGCGCAGGGTGAGCAGGACCTTGGTGTCCTCAGCGGCCTGATCCACGACCCTGACCGCTACGGCGCCACGCGCATGCAATACACGACCGGGATCCAGCTGCGCTCTTCATTCGAGGAGTTCTTCAACGTCACAAACCAGCTCTGCGTTGAGAACGAACGCGGGCCTGATTCACGCATCTCCACCAAACCGTCGTCGCCCGCCGTCAGGGCGCCGCCTCCCGTCGGCACTTCGCCGGCGTTACAGGTGGCGGACGCGGCGCTAATGACTCCGGCATTGTCCGGGGGTGCCTGCTGGACGCCCCCGTTCCGCTCAATTATGTCGACAGGTCCACGACCCCCGAAAGGACCGCGGATGCCGGTCGAGCCCCTGAAACCGGTTGCGCCCGCCGGACCGGTCGCACCCCTCGCACCCGGCTCACCCACGGACCCCTGTGAGCCGGCCGGGCCGGGCTCACCCTCCGGCCCCTGGGGGCCTTCCGGGCCGGGCGCGCCGGGCGGGAGCTGTCCCTGCTTGAAGTCCTTGCCACGAAGCGATTCGTTCTTGACCTGCTTCGAGGTGACCGAGTTTCGAGTCAGGCCGCCGGCGACCGCCACGCCCGTCGACGAGGCGACGATGGCGGCGATCGCCACGAGCTTCGTTGCCGAAAGGCGCTTGACGGGGGGTTTCGTTGTTGTCGTCATGAGCTAGGGATTGGTCACGATGCAGTTCGCGGTGACGCGCCAGGTCTGGTTGGAGTTCGCCGTGTTCTTGACGCGCGCCGTCCAGGTAGATACTTGGGAGCCACCGGCATGCGATTCGCTGATCCGCAGCGCGGTGCTGCTCGTCGCTACGCCGCCGCCCAGGACCTTCTCGATAGTTGAGCACGAGACGTTTGCACTCTGAGCTGCGTTCGGCCCGACAGTTTGCAGGGCGCTCTGCCGCGCGGTGATGGTCGGATATCCCCCTCGATCTCCGGCGGGGCCCTGAGCGCCGGGATCGCCCTGTGGACCCGGCAATCCTTGGCCGCCCGTCGGCCCCGTGGCGCCCTTGGGCCCCTGCGGCCCCCCTGGTCCTTGAGGACCTGTCGCACCCTGCGGCCCGTCGGGGCCCGTCGGGCCTTGCGCACCGCCTGCGAGCTGACCCGCCTTGAAGTCCTTCTCCAAAAGCGCCCGGTTCTTGACCTGTTTTGATTTGACCGAGTTTGGGGCGAGCCCCGCGGCGACCGCAATACCGCTCACGGCCATGATCATCGCCAGGATCGCGACCAGCAGCGCCGGGGTCGGCCGTTTGAAGTTGCCACTCATGGCGTGATCGGCACGCAGTAGACGACGGGGATGAAGGAGCGGTCATCGGAGCCGGTGTTCCTGACCCGGACCTTCCAGGCGACGGCGTTGGCGTTGTTCGCGTCGCCGCCGGCGTGGCTTTCGCTGAAGTACATGGCGCCGTCATCCCCTTGGGTCAAAGCTCCGCCGCCGGTCGTCTTTTCGCCTGGATGGCATGTGACAGTCGCGGAGCGGGCGCTGTTAGCCGGTACCGGCTGGTTGGGGAGACTTCGCTCGACGACGGTGGCCGGTCCTCTTGGACCCGTGGCGCCCTTGGGCCCGGTCGCGCCGCGGAGCCCCTTCTGCCCCTGTGGACCGACCGGGCCAACAGCTCCAGTCGCACCCTGGGAACCCGCTGGGCCGGTCGCGCCCGTCGGGCCGGTGGGTCCCTGTTCCGACCCCGGGGGGCCTACCGGGCCGGTCGGGCCACGGGGCACCTGGGACGGCTTGAAGTCCTTGGCCAGGAGCGATCTGTCCTTGACGTGCTTCGACGTGACCGAGTTGGGAGCGAGCGCAGCGGCGACTGCGAAGCCGCCTGAGCACAGGAACAGGGCGACCAAGGCAATGACCATGTCCGAGGATGGTCGCCGGACGCGCGACCGGGCTTTCGAATCGTTTGGTCTCATTTGAAGCCCCCCGATGGATCGAGGCTACGTACGCGCCGTGGCGCGCGCATCGTGGTCGCCACCACGAACTTTTCTCACGCGGTACCGGCGTTAGGAGACGCAACAAGCCATACGATGCCCGGCGAGGCGAACCGGGGGGACCACGCTGATGAGTCCCCACGCACCCACCACCAGCCCCCCAAGGTCATCGCTGCTCGAGCGAAGCGCGGAGCTTGAGGCGATCGAGCGGCTCGTGAATGCCGCGGCAAATGGAGCCGGAGGCTCGCTCCTGATCGAGGGAGCAGCGGGAATCGGCAAGTCGAGGCTGTGCGCCGAGGCCAGGCGGCTCTCGGAGAGCCGGGGCCTTCGCACGCTTTGGGCGCGCGGTGGCGAGCTGGAACGAGGGGTCGGCTGGGGAGTGGTGCGCGAGCTTTTCGAGCCGGCGATGCGGGATTCCGACGAGGATGGGAACGGATCTACTGACGGGCGCCGCCGCGTTCGCCCGGCCAGTGCTCGGCCGGGGGGAGGCGCCGCCGAGCGCGGACCCGCCTGCCGCTGCCATCCAGGGGCTTTTCTGGCTCACGGCGAACTTGGCTGCCGAAGAACCGCTCTTGATCGTCGCGGACGACGCGCACTGGAGTGACCCGGCCTCGCTGCGCTGGCTGAGCTACCTGGCCGGGCGGGTCGGTGAGCTTCCGGTCGCGCTGGTCATCGCGGCGCGCACCGGCGAGCCCGGGACTGCGGAGGCGGAGCTGCGCAGTCTCGCCACCGCCACCCGTGCGATCCAGCCACAGCCGCTGAGCGCGGCTTCGTGCGAGACGATGCTCGCCGAAGGCTTGAGCTCCGACATCGAGCCGGGGTTCGCGACCGCCTGCGCCGAGGCGTCAGGTGGCAACCCGTTCTTGCTGACGGAGCTCGTTGCAGAGATCAGCGCCGAAGGGATCGCCCCCACGGACTCGAGCGCGGAGCGGATCCGGGAGATCAAGCCCACCACTGTCGCGCGAGCCGTACTCCTGCGTCTGATGCGATTCCCGGTCGAGACCGTTCAGGTGGCCAGAGCGGTTGCGATCCTGGGCTCTCGCGCGAGCATGGCGGACACCGCCGCCCTCGCCCAGTCCGACGAGGAGGCGGTCGCAGAGCAGGCGACTCATCTCGAGCGGGCCGCGGTCCTGGCACGGCGAGTTCCGCTCACATTCATCCATCCGATCGTGCGCGAGGTCCTCTACGAGGAGATCTCGCCACCGCGACGGGCGTCGCTTCACCGCCGCGCGGCCGAAGTTCTGGAAGCCCGCGGCGCCGACCCCGAAGCAGTGGCGATGCATGTGCTGGCGACCGAGCCGGCGTCAGAGCCGTCGCAGGTTGAGCGGCTTCGCGCGGCCGCTCTGGCCGCCATGGCAGCAGGTGTCCCCGAGTCGGCTGCGGCCTATCTGGAGCGTGCTCTGGACGAGCCTCCTGCGCCCGAGCTCAGGCCAACGGTGCTGTTGGAGCTCGGCAACGCCGAGGCCGCCATGGGCCTCCCGCGAGCGCTCGAGCGCGTGGACGGCGCAATCGCCGAATCGGCGTCTGGGCGGGAGCGAGCGCAGCTCAGAAAGCGCATGGGAGAGATGCTCTTCAACGCAGGCATGCTGGCCGAGGCCAAGCGGGCATTCGAGGAGGGGCTGGCCGAGAAAGACGCTGACGATGACCCCCAGCTCGCCGCAGAGCTAGAGACCCTTCGTCACGCCATGGCCATGCTCAGCGGCGAGCCCGAGGATTCGGGGGGGACCACGGGGGCGCACCCCTCGCCTACTGGTGTGAGTCGCGAAGCGAAGACCCACCGGGCGCTCGCTCTCGTGAGCGCCTGCGACGACTGCGCCACCGCCAAAGACCTCGCGCTTGGCGCGCTGGAAGACGGGCAGATGCTGCGCGAGTCGGGCGTGACCCTGACGTTCACGATCGCCGCGAGCTGCGCGATCTGGTGCGACGCCTTGGATGAGGCTGAGCGAGAGATCGAGCGGGCTCTCGAGCTGGTCAGCCGCAGCGGCGATCTCCCCGGCGTAGCACTCGTTCGCTTTGGACGATCGTGGGTGGGCTATTGGCGTGGTGCTTTGAGGGAGGCGCTCGCCGACGCCGAGACATCGGCTCGTGCTTGGAGCGGTGGCGGCGTGCGGGGGCAGCTCTCAGGAGCGCGCTACTGGCAGGCCATTTCGCTCTTGGAGCTGGATGAAATCGATGCTGCAGAGCAAGCTTTGGGCCTCGCCGACGATGAGGTGGAGCCCCTGTTTCGCGGCACGCTTGCCGCCGCCCGGGGACGGTTGGCTCTGGCGCGGTCCGACCCCGAGCTCGCATGGCGAGAGCTCGCTGTGACCAAGGAAACCTTGGCCTCCGCCGCGTACCTGCGAAACCCGAATGGCATCGCGTGGCGCGGCGATGCGGTGAAGGCGCTCGCGCTCTTGGGCGACGAGAGGGAAGCGCGCAGGCTGGCGGACGAGGACCTTGCCTTAGCCGAAAGTTTCGGCGCGCCGCGTGGAATCGGGATCGCGTTGCGGGGCGCGAGTCTGGTCTCAGATCCCGAGCCGCTGCTGCGGCGCTCGGTTGCTGCGCTCGAAGGCTCACCCTCCCGACTCGAGCTGTGCCGCTCGCTGCTCGAGCTGGGCGCCGCGGTCCGCCGCTCGGGCTCGCCCTCGCAAAGCAGGGAGCCCTTGATGCGCGCGCTGGATCTGGCTCACGAGCTCGGCGCCGTGGCGATTGGGCGGCGCGCGGGCGATGAGCTGCGCGCGGCCGGGGCGAGGCCGCGCCGCGAGCGGCTCTCGGGCCCGGAATCGCTCACGCCGAGTGAGCTTCGAGTGGCCAAGCTAGCTAGCGACGGGCGCACGAACCGCGAGATCTCACAGCAACTCTTCGTGAGCCTCCGCACGGTGGAAACGCATCTCACGCACACCTACTCGAAGCTGGACATCACGTCCCGCGACCAGCTGGCCGGAGCGCTACGACAAGACTCGGAAGCAGCGATCTAGTCGCAATTACGGCTCGACCGGCTGAACGACGCAGCGCACCCAGCTGGAGGTGGTGTTGACCCTTACCCCGTCGGCGTTGGTTGAATCGTGCGAATTGATATAGATCGAGGAGTCGTCTTCCACGCTGGACGAGGTCCAGTCAAGGTAGCTGTCCCCCCCTGGCTCCCCCGCCTGCATGTACGCAACAAGCTCGGCGTAGGTGGGCACCCTGGCGCCTGGGCCGAGAGTTCGGCAAAAGTTGACCGCCTGAGCGAATGTGTAGCCCGTTCGATCGGTGTTCTCGAAGCACAGGCTCGCGACCAGGATGAATCCAATGGGACAGACAGCCTCCAGCTCGGCCGCGGTGCGGCCGTCCACGGTGTCCGCGTCCAGGCCGCTGCTCGATCCATCGTCGTCGGATATCTCGGAGAGAGTTGCCCCGTCATTGATCTCGCTTGCCTGCACGGCACCGGGAGCGAGACTCGGGTTGGGATAGCTGTTGCTGAGATCCCCGCCCGCCGGTCCGCTGGGAGGCAGCGACCCAGGAAAGGCGTTACAGACGACGCTTCCGTTCTGCGCGATCGAGCCGAACGCGCTGCTGGCGCCGCACGTGCCGCTCACCCGCGACTGAACCGCCGAGGAATCGACCGCAAGCGAGACGTCGCCAGAACTGCCGCCTCCCTGAAGCCCGGCACCGGCCGCTACCCCGGTGATATCTCCCGCGGCTCCGGACTCGCAGGTGACCGTGCCGTTCTCATTCACCTCGCGGATGGCCGCACCTGACGCACAGGTCCCCGAAACACGCTGCTGAATCTCGCTCGCCGCCACATCCTTCTTCTTGACCTGGCCGTTCTTGATCGACTTCGAGATCACGGAATTCTTGGGCGCGGTGTTCCCCGCTGCCCACGTGACCCCGCCGAGCGCTATGAAAATCGCTACCAGCCCGAGGACGTTCTGTCTCAGATACGAGGACACGCGGTTCGGCATGGGACCCCCTCCGCTCTCTCTTGCCCCCCGTCGACTTCTTCGGTCAGCAGCTGACTCTAAACGCGCCCCACGGCGGTGTCAACCGCCGTGGCAGTTCTTGAACTTCTTGCCCGAGCCGCACCAGCACGGGTCGTTGCGGCCGAGCTTCTCGTTCTCCGATTTGACCACGGTGGCCGGGTTCTCGCCGTTGCCACGCGGCGCAGAAGCGGCAGGGGACGCCGCGGTTGCCGTCGCCCCAGCGGCGGCAGCGGGGCCAGCCTGTGCCGCGGCATCCCGAAGTGCCGAAGGCTGGCCCTCGACCGGTCCCGCCCGAGTAGTTCACATTCCTGAGGGCTCGCGGGGCGCGCCTCCATCTGCTGGCGCTGCTCCGGTTCGACGTTTACCTCGACGTGGAACATGATGCGCGCGAACTCCTGCCAGATCGAGGCCATGAGCTCTTCGAACATGATGTAGCCCTCGTTCTTGTAGGCGACGAGGGGGTCGATCTGCGCGAACCCGCGTAGGTGGATGCCCTCGCGGAGGTAGTCCATCTCATAGAGGTGCTCGCGCCAGCGGTTGTCGATGATCTGGAGCAGCACCTGCCGCTCGAGCCAGCGCATGAGCTCATCGCCAAACTCCTTAGAGCGCGTCTCGTACGCCGAGAGGATGTCGTCGGAGAGCATCCCCGCGATCTCGTCCCGTGTCGAGGTCTGGGGGTCGAGCGACTCGAGGTCGACGTCGAGCGGCCAGATGGATGCGGCCTGCGAGCCGAGACCGGCCATGTCCCACTCCTCGAAGACGTCGGCAGTCGTGAACTCCTGGACGAGGCGGTCCGGGACGGCGCCCACCTCGGCGCGCGCGACCTCCGACATGTCGCGGCCCTCGAGAATCTCGCGGCGGTACTTGTAGATCACCCGCCGCTGCTCGTTCATCACGTCGTCGTACTCGAGGACGCGCTTTCTGATCAGGAAATTCTGCTGCTCGACCTTCTGCTGAGCGTTCTCGATCTGCTTGGTGAGCATCTTGGCCTCGAGCGGGTACTCCTGCCCCTCCTCGTCGACGGGCCCAAGTCGGTCGAGGATCTTGTAGATCCGATCGCCGGCGAAGAGCCGGACCAGATCGTCCTCTGCGGAGAGAAAGAAGCGGGACTCGCCGGGGTCGCCCTGGCGGCCTGATCGCCCGCGGAGCTGGTTGTCGATCCGGCGCGACTCGTGTCGCTCAGTGCCGCAGATGTAGAGGCCGCCGAGCTCGCGCACGCGGTCGCCCTCGGCCTCGGTCTGCTCCTTCAGTGCAGGCAGCTCGACCGCGACCGCATCGTCCCAGCCCTCGTCCCCGGGCTTGAGACCCTGCTTGCGAGCGGCGGCCTGCGCCATCGCATCCGGGTCGCCGCCGAGCTTGATGTCGACGCCGCGGCCCGCCATGTTGGTAGCGATGGTGACCGCGCCAAGGCGGCCCGCCTGGGAGATCGTCTCGCCCTCACGCTGGGCGTGCTCGGGCTTGGCGTTCAAAACGACGTGCTCGATGCCGTTGCGCTTGAACTGCGCGCCGAGCATCTCTGAGACCTCGACCGAGATCGTCCCGATCAGGATCGGCTGACCCGCCTCGTTTCGCTCCTTGATCTCGTTCACGAGGGCGCCCCACTTGCCCTCCTTGGTCTTGTAGATCTGGTCGTTTGCGTCGTCGCGGACCATGGGCCGGTGAGTCGGGATCTCGACCACCGGCATCTCGTAGATCTTCATGAACTCCTGGGCCTCGGTCAGCGCCGTGCCCGTCATCCCGGAGAGCTTCTCGTAGAGGCGGAAGTAGTTCTGGAGCGTGATCGTCGCGAGCGTTTGGTTCTCCTCGCGGATGCGCACGCCCTCTTTTGCCTCGATCGCCTGGTGGAGCCCCTCGGACCAGCGCCGGCCCTCGAGGATGCGGCCCGTGAACTCGTCGATGATCATCACCTGGTTCTCGATCACCGCGTAGTCGGTGTCTTTCTTGTAGAGGGCCTCAGCCTTGAGGCACTGGATCAGGTGGTTGACGAGGGTGCCGTTCTCGGACGTGTAGAGATTCTCGACGCCCAGAAACTGCTCAGCCTTGTGGACGCCCGCCTCGGTGGGGGCGACCGTCTTGTGCTTCTCGTCGAACTCGAAGTCGTGCTCTGCCTCGGACGTGTCGCGCGACTCACCCAGCGACTTCAGCTTCGTTATCGCCTCCTCGCCGGACATCTGCTTGGCGAGGCGAGCGAACGTGTAGTAGGTGTCCGCAGCCTGCTCGGGCCGCCCCGAGATGATCAACGGGGTGCGCGCCTCGTCGATGAGGATGTTGTCGACCTCGTCCACGATGCCGAAGACGTGGTCGCGCTGTACGCATTCTTCGAGCGACGAGGCCATGTTGTCACGCAGGTAGTCGAAGCCGAACTCGGAGTTGGTCCCGTAGGTGACGCCGGCTCCGTACATCTGGCGGCGCTCCGCCGGGGGCATCATCGCCTGGATCACGCCGACGTTGACGCCGAGAGCGTTGAGGACGGGCGACATCCAAGTCGCGTCGCGGTGGGCGAGGTAATCGTTGACCGTGACGACGTGGACCGAATTGCCGGCGAGCGAGTTGAGGAAGATCGCGGGAGTGGCGGTGAGAGTCTTGCCCTCGCCGGTCTTCATCTCGGCGATCGCGCCGTCGTGAAGGACCATGGCGCCGATCATCTGTACGTCGAAGTGGCGCTGTCCGAGGTGCCGCTTGCCGGCCTCTCGGCATAGGGCGAACGCCTCCGGCATCAGCGATTCGAGCGGCTCGCCGTTGCCGCCACGCTCCCTGAGCCCGTCGGCCTCGGTGCGAATCTCGGAGTCGTCGAGCAGTTCCATCTCGGGCTCGATCTCGTTGATGCGGGTGACCGTCTGCTCGAACTCTTTGAGCTTCTTGCCCTCGCCGACGCGAAGGGCGCGGTCGATCAATCCTCTGCCTGGCATCTCCTTATTCAGGGTAACGCTCTGCAGGCTGCTCCTGCCCTGGAGTCCTATCCTCGCCTGCCTATGGCGATCCCTCCCATCGGCGCGCACATCTGGGGCGATGACCCTCTGGCGGAGGCCGAGGAAATCGGCGCGGAACGGGTGCAGCTGTTTCTCTCGAACCCGCAGGGGTGGGAGAAGCCTCCCCCCCGCGACGACGCTGAAGATCTCAAGGCGGCGGACCTTGGGATTTACGTGCACGCGCCCTATCTGATCAACGTCTGCTCGCCCAAGCCGAACGTGCGCTACGGCTCGCGAAAGATCCTGAATCAGACGTGCGAGGCGGCCGAAGCGGTCGGCGCGCTCGCCGTGATCGTCCATCCCGGCCACGCGGAGGACGGGCTCTCAGAAGGCGTCGCGCGCTGGGCCTCGACGCTCGAGCGGATGGAGACGACCGTGCCGGTTTACTTGGAGAACACGGCAGGAGGCGAGAACGCGGTGGCGCGGCGCTTCGACGCTCTGGCCCGGCTCTGGGAAGCGGTCGAAGCCGCGAAGACGGACGTCGAGATCGGCTTCTGCTTCGACACCTGCCATGCCCACGCGGCCGGCGAGGACCTATCGGACGCGGTCGAGCGGGCAATCGATATCACCGGCGGCATCGACCTCATGCACTTGAACGACTCGCGCGACCCGGCGGGCACCGGTGCCGACCGCCACGCGACGATCGGCGAGGGTCAGATGGACCCTGACGACCTGCGTCACATGATCGCGGCGGCGAACGCTCCCACCGTCGTCGAGACTCCCCGCGAGGTCGAGCTGCTCAAGGCCGACATGGCCTTCGCGCGCGAGGCGCTCGGCGGCTAGCTGATCAGGCTTCGCGCTTTTTGAGACGCGAGAACCGGCGCGACTTCGCGCGATGGCGCCGGAGCTCGCGGTTCTTCTTCACCTGGCGCCGGACGTCCTCCGCGAGCTCGTGGATCGAGCCGAGCATCTCGGGGCTCGCCTCCTTGGCCCGGATCGTCGTCCCCTTGAGCCGAAGCGTGGCCTCCGCGACGTACTTCTCCGGAATCCGAGGGTTCTTCTCTTCACACAACTCGACATCGAGGGTCGCGAGTTCCGATACCTGCTTTGCGACTCGCTTGAAGCGCTTGCGGACAGCGTCCTCCAGCTCGGCCGTCACCTCTGTGTTTCGGCCTCGGACCTCGATCCTCACGGGCAATCCTCCTCGCGTAGGGGTCAGTCGTGTGAAGCAGACTCTACGCCTCTTCTTTGAAATCGCAAGGTGCCTGCGTGTCCACTCTTCCAGCGACTCAATCGTCCGCTCTGGCGAACGTGAGCGCTTGCACGCTGGTGGCGCCCGCGCGATGCAGAACGGCCGCGCAGGCGCTGAGCGTGGCACCCGTCGTGACGACGTCGTCGACCAGCCACAGGTCGCCGCGAGGAAGCTCCGCTGCTGAGGCAAGCCGGACCCGAGGCGGGTCGGCTATCCGAGCCGCGCGGGAGCGCCGAACCTGTCGCGGCCCGTCGTCGCGGACGAGGCATGGCGTCACCCGCGCGTCAGGACACTCCCGTGCCACAAGTCCCGTCAGCATCGCCGCGTCGTCGAAGCCACGGGCACGCTCGCGAGCCGGCGCGGCCGGGACCGGTACCAACCACCCCTCGCGCGCCGCGCCCCAGGCGCGCACCATCCGCTCGGCCGCAACGTCGGCGAGCGCCAGCCGAGAGGCGAACTTGAGACGGCGGACGAGCTCCAGCGCGACGCCCTCGTATCGCGCGGCGCTGATCAGCTCGAGCCCGCCCGGCAGGACCGAGCGCAGGGGCGGAAGCCGAGCGAGCTTTCGGCCACACTCCGCGCAGAGCGGGTCGCCCGGATTGCAGGGCATCGCGCAGATCGCACAGAGGGGCGGAGCGGCGAGGCTCGCGAGCTTTCGAAGCACGCAGAGAATCGTCGGCGAGCACGCGCGACGTGTGGGTCACGCCGAGCGCCGGATCGCAAACGACTCCCGCACGTTTCGTCGAATATCAGTCGAAAACGGCACGCTCGACCTCGGAGAGGTCGTTCTCGCACCCGATCACCGACGGCGCCTTGCCGAGCGCGGTGTCGGGGTCCTTGAGCCCGTGGCCGGTGAGCACGCAGACCACGGTTTCCGGGGGCGCATCGCCATCGGCGAACGGCAAGCCATGCGCGAGGATCCCGGCGACCGAAGCGGCCGAGGCCGGCTCGCAGAAAACTCCCTCGCGCGAGGCGAGCAGGCGATAGGCCTCGAGGATCTGATCGTCCGTGACCGCCGCGATCCGCCCTCGAGAAGAGGTGACCGCCGTCATCGCCTCCTCCCAGCGGGCAGGATTTCCGATGCGAATCGCAGAGGCGACCGTCTCGGGCTCGGCGACACGCTTACCCGTTACCAGCGGGGCGGCCCCCTCCGCCTGAAACCCGTACAGGATGGGCGCTGTATCGCTTTCTGAGAAGCCTCGCCACCACGCCGTGATGTTGCCCGCGTTGCCGACCGGGATCGCGAGAGCGGCGGGCGCCTCGCCGAGCTCCTCGATGACCTCGAACGCCGCTGTCTTCTGTCCGTCGATCCGGTACGGGTTGACGGAGTTGACCAGCTCGATCGGGTGCTTTTGTGCCAGCTCGCGCACCAGCGTCAGCGCGTCGTCGAAGTTGCCGCGGAGCGCGACGACCCTGGCCCCGTGCATCAAGGCCTGAGCGAGCTTTCCGATCGCGATCTTGCCCTCCGGCACGATCACCGCGCCACGCATCCCCGCGCGGGCCGCGTACGCGGCGGCGCTGGCCGCCGTGTTGCCGGTCGAGGCGCAGATCACCGCCTCGGCGCCCCGGCCCGCCGCCCGCGAAACCGCGACCGTCATCCCCCGGTCCTTGAACGAACCGGTTGGATTCGCGCCCTCGAGCTTCAAGAAGACGCGCGCGCCGACTCGCTCCGAGATCACTGGCGCTTCGACGAGCGGCGTAGATCCCTCGTTCAAGGTGACCACGGGGTCACCCTCCTCGAGGGGAAGATGCTCCCGGTAGCGCTCGATCAGAGGGGTCGGCATCGCCGGATCAGCCGAACTCAGCCTCGATCACCCGGATGGCTCGCGGGTCGGCACGCATGAAGTCGAGCTTCGCCAGCTCGGCAAGCGCGCCGTAGAAGCCCCGTTCCGAGGTCTCGTGGAGGACCATCACTAGGCGCGCCTGCTCGCCCATGCCTCGCTGAACCATGCTCTTGACCGAGATCCCGGCCTGGCCAAAGACGTCAGCGACCGCAGCGAGCACTCCCGGCCGGTCCGCGACCTCGAGGTGAACGTAGAACGAGGAAGCGACGTCGGAGACGACGGGAAGCTCACGCCACGTGGTGTGAACTGGAGCGTCGCCGGCGAGTATCGAGACGACGTCGCCGAGAACGGCCGTCGCCGTCGCAGCTCCGCCGGCACCCGGTCCGGACATCGTGATCTCGGTGATCGCGGGCGCCTGCACCATGACGGCGTTGAACGGCCCCTCGATCGGAGCGAGCGGATGCCCGGGGTAGAGAAAGCAGGGAAAGACCCTGACGCTCACGCCGCCGTCCTGAAGCTCGGCAACGCCCAGGAGCTTCAACGAGAGGCCGAGCTCCTTTGCGTAGGCCATGTCCTCGGGGCTGATCTCCGTGATGCCCTCATACGGGACGTCTTCCAGGCGGACGGGGGTGTCGAACGCGAGCCGAGCGAGAATCGCCATCTTCGCGGCCGCGTCGGCCCCGCCGACGTCGTCGGTCGGGTCGGCCTCCGCGTAGCCCAGCTCCTGTGCCCGTGTCAGGGCTTCGGCGAACGAGGCGCCGGTGCGGGCCATCTCCGTGAGAATGAAGTTCGTCGTCCCGTTGACGATCCCGAAGACCTTGGTCAAGTCCGTGGCTGCCAGGCTCTCCTGAATCACGCGGATGACCGGAACGACGCCGGCGACCGCTGCCTCGAAGCGAAGCTGCACCCCTGCGTTGCGAGCCGCGTCGAAAAGCTCCTCGCCATGCTGCGCGATCAGTTGCTTGTTCGCCGTGACGACGTGCTTCTTCTGTTCGAGGGCGCGCATGACGTACTCGCGAGCGGGCTCGGTGCCACCGATGAGCTCGACGACGATGTCGGAGGCGCCGAGGATCTCGTCGAAATCACCCTCGGAGCGCCTGAGCACCCCCGAGATGACGGGCCGCCTGCCACAGACCTCGGCGACCTGATCCGCGCGAGCCTCGGCGATCCCCAGGAACGCGCCGCCGACCGTACCTCGGCCGAGTAGCCCGATACGAGCCTCGCTAGACATCGCGGGCCATCAGGTCGTCCAGGGTCTCGCGGCGGACGACGACCCGGGCGTCTCCGTCCTTCGCGAAGATCACGGGCGGTCGCGGCACCCCGTTGTAGTTGCTTGCCATGGCGTGACCGTACGCGCCCGTCGCCGGCGTCACAAGGATGTCGCCCACGCGCGGCGCCGCCATCTCGACGTCTCGCGACGATGATGTCGCTCGACTCGCAGTGCATGCCGGCGATGGTGACGAGCGAGTCGGGCGGATCCCCCGCGCGATTGGCGACCAGAGCGTCGTAGCGAGCGTCGTAGAGCATCGGGCGCAGGTTGTCCGACATGCCGCCATCCACCGCGACATAGGTCCTGACGCCGGGTATCTCCTTGACCGTCCCAACCTCATAGAGAGTGACGCCCGCGTTTCCGACCAGCGAGCGCCCGGGCTCGACCAGGATCCGCGGCAGCTGGATCGAAGACCCGCGCGACACCCTCGACCTTCGTCTTCACGTAGCTCTCGATGGAAGGCGGCTCGTCGCCGGGCTCATAAGCGATGCCGAGGCCACCGCCGACGTTCAAGAGGCGTAGCTCGTCAGGAGCCAGGGCAGCCTCGCTCGCCAACGCCCGAGCGCCTCGATCGTTTTCGAGTACGGCTCGAGCTCGAAGATCTGCGAGCCGATGTGCGCGTGAAGCCCGACGAGGCTGCAGGTTCGACGATGCGCGGATCGCCTCGATCGCCCGCGCTGCCGAGGCCGTCGTCGAGACCGAAACCGAACTTCGAGTCGAGCTGGCCGGTCTGAATGAAGCTGTGGGTGTTCGCCTTGATTCCCGGGGTCACCCGGATCATCACGTCCTGGGGGCGGTCGAGCATGCCGTCGAGCCGCTCGATCTCGTCGAAGGAGTCGCAGACGACGAACCCCACACCGGCCTCGATCGCCCGGCGAAGGTCGGCCTCCGTCTTGTTGTTGCCATGGAGATAGATCGCGCTCGGGCTCGCAACCGGCACGAAGCGCCAGCTGGAGCTCGCCGGCCGAGGCGACATCGACCGACAGTCCCAGCTGCCGTAACGAGCTCGAAGATCGCCCCGATCGGCGCCGCCTTCGAGGCGTAGACGACCTCGAAGTCGTCCGTCCTCGCCGCGAATGCTTCCAGGTACTCCCGGGCGCGCGAGCGGATGTCGTCCTCGGCATAGACGTACGCGGGCGTGCCGAACTCGCGAGCGAGCTCGACCAAGTCGCAGCCGCCGACCTGCGAGATGGCCGTCGGCCGTTCACGTGCGAGGAACGCGCGGAAGGTGGATCTTGGCGCTGGTGGCCATCGGGCGGTCATTATTCCCAGGCAATGCTCCGGCGCACCCTCCCGTCCCCGGATGCCCCGAGCGCCGTAGGGCGAGCACGAGGGCCGCCCCTACTGGCTCTGGCTCCCGAAGTCGGAGGGAGCCGATGGCCTGGGATGGTGATCCTTCATGGCGCCGGATCGCGGCAAGGAGAACCACGGCGACTTCGCCCGGATGTGCGCCGCGGGAGGCTGGGCAGCCATCTCCTACGACCAGCGTGGCCACGGCGACAGCACGCGGACGAGATGAGCCCGGCCGCGCTCGGCGACGTCGCCAAGATGGCTCGCTTCCTGGCCTCGCACGACCGCGTCGACTCGGCCCGCGATCTGCGTTCGGGGCTCGAGCATGGGCGGCTTCTGGGCGATCCACGCAGCTGCGACCTCGAGCGCGATCGCCGGTGCGATCGCGATCTGCCCCGCCGGCGAGGAGCACCTGCGGAGGATGCTCGCGGCGAAGAAGCTCGACTTCCGCGTCTCGGAGGCGTCGCGAGACGCACTCGTCGCGTGGCTGGGCGAGCACGACCTGCGCGACGCTGCTGAGCTCATGGGCACGAAGCCCCTGATCATCCTCCACGCGAAGGGCGACGAGCGGATCCCGAGCGACTTCTCCGAGGAGCTGGCCGCGCGAAAGCCGCGAGCCGAAGAAGCTGATCCTCCTGCCGGGCGGTCATCACCGCTCGATCCAGCACGACCCGGAGATGCAGTCGGTCGCGCTCGCTTGGCTCGACCGCTGCGACGTAGCCGCCGAGTGCGAACGTTGAGTCGCACCTGGCCGGCCGCAGGTCGCACCGACGATGCCGCAGGCGACCTAGTTGCCGACGCCGTTGAGTCGCCCCGGCTGACGATGTCGTCGAGCGGCTCCGTGACGTCGCCCGGTCGGCATCGCCTAGCGGAGCTCCGATGCCCAGCCCGCCAGCGGCGTCGTCGACGTCGCCGACCGTGCCGAAGAGATAGCCCCCGGCGGATCGCTGGGCGACGGTGCCGCTCACGGCCGTCCGGTCGGCCCGCCGCCGGTGCCGGCCAGCCCGTCGATGCCGCCGGCGCCGGCCATTGAGGGCGCCCGCGCCGGCAGCGCGGCGAGGATCTCGGCCAGCGGCCGCTGCGCTGCGGGTCGCGGGATCGGCCGCTACGTGCGCGCGGCCGTGGTGCCGCGCGGCCAGGGCCGCGGCTTGCGGAGCGCCGGAGGATGAGCGACGTCGATGACTCAGGCGAGTCGCTCGGAGCCGAACGGCATGCCCTCGAAGGCCACGTATGCGGCGACCGAGACGAAGGCGATGACGGCCGCGGCGATGAGGGCCGCGGTCACGCCCGTGCCGGCCGCAAACGCGCGCGCGTTCGACGTCTTGCGCGCCTGCCGCCGCTGGGTCTTGACCGCGAGTTTCCATACCAGTGTTGCTCTATAGACACGGGTCGCCTGATAGGTCGGCCGTTCTGACTCGATCTGATCGGCCCTTGGGCCAGGGGCTTGAGCAAGTTCACCGATCGGTAGTACGGCAGCCTACGTTTCGCGTACCTGACCTGCCTTGAATCAGGTACTCAATCGGCGTCCCGCTGAAGGTCTGCGCCTAGAGGTAGCCGAGCGGGTCAGTCGGCACGCCGTTGACCCGGATCTCGAAGTGGAGGTGGTCGCCGAAGCAGCTGCCGGTGCAGCCGACCAGTCCGATCACGTCGCCCTGCGAGACCGAGCCCGAGGTGATCAGGAACTGAGACTGGTGGGCGTAACAGCTCGAGAGCCCGCCGCCGTGGTCGATGCAGGTGTAGTTGCCGTAGCCGCCGCTCGTGGCCTCGGACTGGACCAGGACGATGTTGCCGTCCTTGACGGCGCGGATCGGGGTGCCCGTCGGCGCCGCGATGTCGATGCCGGCGTGGAGGCGGCCCCAGCGCGGACCGAACGGCGAGGTGACCGGGCCGTTGACCGGCCAGATGAAGCCGCCGCTCGCGCCCTGGATCGGGCCGGCGGGAAGCGGATCGGAGGTCGGTCGTCGAGCTCTGTGCGGCCTGGAGCTGCTCCTGGATCTGCGCGTTCAGGTGCCGAGATGTCGCCCTCGAGTGCTCCTTCTCGCGCGCCTGCGTCGCGTCGAGCGCCGCCGCCTTGTCGGTCGCGAACCGCCGCGAGCTGCGGCCTCGCGCGCCTCGAGCTGGATGCGGGTCCGCTCGAGCTCCGCCTTCTTGGCCGCGATCTCGTCGCGCGCCGCCGCGGATCTCGCGCGACGAGGTCCTCGGTCTCGTCGCGAAGGTCGCGGACCCGGTCGACGATGCCCGCGTCCTGGTCCTGGATGCGGTCGAGGTAGTCGTAGCGGTTGACGAGGTCGTCGAAGCCGTCGGAGTCGAGGATCACCGTGAGCGCGTCGGGCTGGTCGGACTTGTAGATCTCGACGAGGCGCTTGGAGAGGACGTTCAGGGAGCGGCCGAGGCGCTCGCGAAGCGCATCGAGCCTGAGCCTGCCTCGGTCTCGAGCCTGGCCTGCGTCTGGGCGAGCTCCTCGGCGACGATCGCCTCGCGGTTGCGAAGGATCGCGACCTCGCCGGCGAGCTGGTCGACCTGCTCCGAGTACTCGGCGAGCTCGGTCGAGAGCACCTCGCCCTGCTCGCGCACGCTCTCGAGCTCGGCCTCCTTCGAGCGACGCTGCGACTCGAGGTCCTGGCGCAAGGGCGGTCCCGCCCGCCAGGGTGAGCGCCGGCAGCGCTTGCAGCCAGCGGAAGACGCAGGGATTTGGAGTGGGCTCGCAGGCACGATCCGAAGGCCAAGGTACCAAGAATCAGGCCGATTGCAAGCATTCCTTAACACTATTTATGGGAAATGCAAGGACTCTTGCAGGGCCTTGGCTGCCCCTCCCCGGTTCCGGGTGTACGGGTCGCGGCGTGAGCGACGGCGACGGCAACGGCGAGCACCGGATCCGGCCTCTTCGCGCGCAAGCCGCGCGAAGCCCTGATCGACGAGACGAAGGCCGAGGGCGCCGCAGCTCAACCGCGTCGTCGGCCTCCTCGACCTGACCGCGCTCGGCATCGGCGCGATCATCGGCACGGGGATCTTCGTGATCATCGGCGAGGCGATCGGCCTTGCCGGCCCCGCGATCATCCTCGCCTTCGTCATGGCCGGGATCACCTGCGTCTTCTCGGCCCTCTCCTACGCCGAGCTCGCATCGACGATGCCGGTCGCCGGCAGCGCCTACTGCTACAGCTACGCGACGCTCGGCGAGTTCGCGGCGTGGATCATCGGCTGGGACCTGATCCTCGAGTACGGCCTGTCGGTCGCGGCGGTCGCCGTCGGCTGGGGCGGCTACGTCCAGGCGCTCCTCGACTCGCTCTTCGGCATCGCGCTCTCGAACTCGATCGCCGCGCCCCCCGGGCGACGGCGGCACGTTCAACCTGCCGGCCGTCGTTCCTCGTGCTCTCGATCACCGCGCTGCTCTGCTTGCGGCATTCGCGAGACGCGCCCGCACGAACTCGGTCATGGTCGTGATCAAGATCGCGATCCTCGCTGCATCTTCATCGCGCTCGGCATCACCGCGTTCACGCGCCGACAACTTCTCGCCGTTCTTCGCCGAGGGCTTCGGCGGCGCGGAGGAGGCGGCAGCCCTGATCTTCTTCGCCTACATCGGCTTCGACGCGGTCTCGTGCTCGGGCGAGGAAACGAAGAACCCGAGCGCGACATGCCGATCGCGATCATCGGCTCGCTCGTGATCGCGACGGTCCTCTACATCGCCGTCGCGATCGTCGCGGTGGGTGCGCTGCCGTTCAACCGAGCTCGCCGGCGACACCGCGCCCCTTGCGACCGTGCTCGACAAGGGCGCCGGATCTCGCTGGGGCGCCGACCTGATCTCGATCGGCGCGCTGATCGCGATCACGAGCGTCGTCCTGACGATCCTCTACGGCCAGACGCGGATCGCGTTCTCGATGTGCCGCGACGGGCTCTTGCCGCGGCGGTTCGCGAAGGTCTGGGAGGCGCGTAAGACCCCGGTGCTTGATCACGCTCGCCTTCGGCGTCCTGACGGCCGCCCTGGCGGCGTTCCTGCCCCTGTCCGAGCTGGCGAAGCTCGTCAACATCGGAACCCTCTTCGCCTTCCTCGTCGTGAACGTCGGCGTGATCATCCTGCGCCGGACGCAGCCCGACCTGGAGCGCGGCTTCCGAGTCCCGTTCGTGCCGGTGTTCCCGCTGATCGGCGCCGCGCTCTGCATCTATCTGATGACGAAGCTCGACGGCGACACCTGGGTCCGCTTCGGCATCTGGCTGGCTATCGGCGTCGTGATCTACTTCGCCTACGGGCGTACGCACTCGCTCCTCAGACAGGGCAAGATCGCCGAGCCGACTCCTGGTGTGGGCGGGCCGCCGTAGTGCGCGGCGGCAAGCGCCGACTACCTTTGCCGCGTGTTGAAAAGGGTCCGAACCTCCATCTCCGGCGTCTTTCGCTCGGCTCGCGAGCATCCGGGCAGGTCGGCGGCCCGAGTGCTGGCCCTGCTGGCGCTGGTCGGCGGCGGCGTGTTCTTGGGGACCCAGCTCGCAGACGACGAGTCAGCGGTGGTCGAATCCGCGCCGGCGCCCGAGATCTTCCTGCGCGAGGACGAGCGCCCCGAGGAGCCGGCCGATCTGGGCTTCCCGGCGTTCGCGACTCGCAACACGACCCGCGTCGCCGGCGCCGACTCGGTCGCGAACGCCGCCGGCGTCGCCCTGGCCACGTTCCCGCCCGGCGGCGTCGGTCAGAGGGGCCTGCCGCGGTGACGCTGGTCGACTCCGAGGATTGGGCCGGCGCCATCGCCGCCGTCGTCGCTCTGTCGCCGAGCCGGTCGGAGCGCCGATCCTCTACACGCGGGACGGCTCGCTCGACGAGCTGACCCGGGCGCCCTCGACTCGCTGGCTCCAAGCGGGAGGCTCGGCTTCCGGCGGCGCGCAGGTCTTCAAGGTGGGCGACGCCGGCGAGGCCGAGGGCCTCGACGCCGAGTCGCTCGAGGGCGCAAAGCTCGGCCGAGATCGCCGTCGAGGCGCTCGAGCTCCGCGAGAAGCTGGCCGACGAGCCTCCGGAGCACCTCCTCATCGCCACCTCCGACGATCCCGAGTTCGCGATGCCGGCCGCCGCCTGGGCCGCGCGCTCGGGCGACCCGGTGCTTGTTCGCGCAGGCCGACTCGGTGCCGTCGCCGACGATCAAGGCGATCGAGCAGCTCGAAGGACGTGCCCGTCTACGTCCTCGGACCCGATGAGCGTGATCTCGAACGCGGCGCTCGAAGGAGATCCGAGGACGCCACGAAGAGCGACGTCACCCGCGCCGCGGCCGAGGACGATCCCGTGACCAACGCGATCGCGTTCGCGCGCTTCGCCGACGGCACCTTCGGCTGGAACATCAACGACCCGGGTCACGGCTTCGTGATCGCCAACTCCGCCGACCCGCGGACGCCGGGGCCGCGGCGGCGCTCTCGGGCACCGGCAACGTGGGGGCCGCTCCTCCTGACCGACGATGCCGAGAGGCCGCCGCCGGCGCTCGAGGGCTACCTGCTCGACCTCAAGCCCGGGCTACGAGGACGATCCGACCCGCGCCGCTCTACAACCACATCTGGATCATCGGCGACGAGGCTGCGCTGTCGGTCGACGCGCAGGTCGAGCTCGACGAGATCGCGGAGGTAGCGCGGGTAGAGTCCGGCACCGGCGACGAGCTCCTGGGGCCGGGCGGCCCTCCGGAGCCGGAGGTGCCCGACGACGAGTCCAGGACGACTCAGAGGAGCGCGAAGCGACTCAGGAAGACGACCCACGATGAGCGAAGCAGAGCGACCCGACCGGCTGGGCGGCCGGCGAGATCACGATCGACGACATCCGCTCGCTCGCCGGTCCCGCGACACCCCACTTCTCGCTTCAGATCCGCAACCGCATCGCGAAGCTGATCCAGGGCCTTCCCGCCGGATGACCCGGTCCGCGCCGAGGGCGAGCGCCAGATCGAGCGCCTCACCGAGCTCTCGGCGCACTCGGGCGAGCCGCGCGGCGCCCGATGAGCGTCGCCAAGACGCCGTCCGCGAGCGCCTGGGCGAGGTCCTCGACCCGCGCTCGAACGCGCTCGCGAAGGAGGACTCCGCTTGGGAGCACGGCTACCTCGACCTCCTCGGCGACGACGCGCCCGAGTCGACCGGCGTCACCCAGGACCTGATGCTGACCCGCGCTCGTCCCGGTCGTCTACGAGCGCTGGTGGCGCCCCACTCTGGCCTGGGCGGCGAAGGGACTGACCGGCCCCGGCATGGCCGAGGAGGTCAGGATCGCCCGCCTCTTCCTGGGCCTCAGCCACGGCGACCGCGTGCTGGACGTCGCATGCGGGCCGGCCAACTTCTCCCGCGCATTCGCTCGCGCGGCCGGGCGACGACGGCCTCGTCGTCGGCATCGACGCGTCGGCGACGATGCTCGCCCGCGGCGCCGAGGACACGCGCAAGGCCGGGCGTCGAGAACCTCGCGCTGATCCGCGGCGACGCGACCGCCCTGCCCTTCGACGACTCGAGCTTCGACTGCGTCTGCTGCTTCGCCGCGCTCCACCTCTTCGCCGACCCGTTCGACGCGATCGACGAGATGCGCCGCGTGCTGGCTCCGGGCGGCACGCATCGCGATCATGACCTCGATCCGCCGGCCGGTCACAGTCCGGCCGATGAAGCCGGTCGTCGAGCGGCTCAGCGGCATGCGCGTCTTCGAGCCCGACGAGATCACCGAAGCGCTCGCCGAGCGCGGCTTCGAGGGCGTCCGCCGCCGGGTCTCCGGCCTGGTCCAGTTCGTCGGCGGCCGCCTGGCGGACTGAACGTTAGGTCGCTCGAGTCTGAGTGCCGCCAGGGTCCGTCTCCGGTGATCAGTCGCCGCCGCAATCCTCGAGACCCAGCGCCTCGGCCTGCTTGTTCACGTCGGCGAACGGGTCATCACCCGCCAAGAGCGCCTGCGGGATCACGACTCGATCTCATCGACGGCGGCGTTGGCGTCAGTCGATCGAGCGCCTCGAACTCCTCGGCGCCTTCTTCGGGCGGATCGAGGCTCCTCGAGGTCATCGTAGCTGGCCCTGGATAGTCGGAAGCGACGACGTCTTCGACGAACCTGCCTGCTCCTGCGTCGACTCGGCTCTCTGCTGCGGGTCGAACAGCTGCTCTGCCTCGGCGTCGATCGTCTTCGTCGCCACGCAGCGCAGATCGGCGTCTGCCTCTGTCGATGAAGTCGGCGGGCAAGCAGCGCGATCGGCGCCCGAGTCGCCGCGTCAGCGCCGGTCGCGCCCGTCTCGTCGGTGCGTGCTGCTCGGTCGTCTCGTCGTCGTCGTCGCCGCAGCCGGCGAAACGACCGAGAGCTCAGGCGACGAGCGCGAGCACGGCCGAGGAACGCCCAGTGTCTTCGACTTCGACGTTAGGCGACCTCCCGAGTGATCGGTTGAGTCGGGACAGCGCGGCAGCCTACATGGCATCAGCGGATCCCGCACTGCTGCGAGCCGTAGCGACGGGCGAGCTCCTCCGCTTCCCCGAAGCGACTCGGGCGCGCCGTCCAGGAGCGCCTGCGGGTCGGCCTCGATCTCCGCGATGCCCGCCTGGGTCGCGTCGAGGATCGCCTGCACCTCCTCCTCGTCCCCCTCGGGCGCGCCCAGCGCGCCGATCGCCGCGACCTCGGCCTCGAGCGCGGGGACGACGATGTTCCGATCGCGACCCGCTCGACCTCCGCCGGGTCCGGCTCTTCCTCGCCCGCGAGGAGATCGTCGGCCGCGGCCTCGATCCGCGACTCGGTCGGACGTACAGATCTCGTCCGCCTGGCGCAGGAACTCGACCTTCGAGAGCGGATCGGAGACGACGGGCGAGAAGCCGCCCTCGTCGTCATCGCCGCCGCAGCCGCGAGCGAGCAGCGCGGCCACGAGCAAGAGCTCGCGAGCCGCCGCCCTCAACGCTTAGACCCTTTCGATCAGGGTGCCGGTGCCGAGGCCGCCGCCGCAGCACATCGTGACGAGGCCGGTCTCCGCGTCGGAGCGCTCCATCTCGTGGAGGAGCGTCGTGATCAGGCGCGCGCCCGAGCCGCCGAGCGGGTGGCCGAGCGCGATCGCGCCGCCGTTCACGTTCACCTTGTCCATGTCCGGATCGAGCTCGCGGCGCCACGCGGCGACCACGGAGGCGAACGCCTCGTTGACCTCGATCAGGTCGATGTCCGAGATCTCCATGCCGTTCCGCTCGAGGAGCTTCTGGGTCGCGGGGATCGGGCCGGTGAGCATGATCACGGGGTCGACGCCGACGGTGGTCTGGTCGACGATGCGGGCGCGCGGGGTGCAGCCGAGCTCCTCGGCCTTCTCGCGCGTCATCAGAAGCACCGAGGCCGCGCCGTCGGAGATCTGCGAGGAGTTGCCGGCGGTGATCGTGCCGTCCTCCTTGAAGACCGTCTTCAGCTGCGAGAGCCCCTCGATGGTCGTGTCGGGGCGGATGCCCTGGTCGACGGTGTGCGTGTCGCCGTTCACCTGGATCGGCACGATCTCGCGCTCGAAGCGGCCCTCCTCGGTCGCCTTGGCGGCGAGCTGCTGGGAGCGGGCGCCGAGCTCGTCGAGCTCCGAGCGGGGGATCTCCCACTTCTCGGAGATCATCTCGGCCGAGAGGCCCTGCGGGATCAGGTTGTACTGCTCCATGAGCTGCGGCGAGTAGGCGGCGCCGTGCTCGGACATGACCTTCATGCCGTCGCCGAAGGAGATGTGGCCCATGTGCTCGACGCCGCCGCCGATGACGACGTCGTGGACGCCGGAGGCGACGAGCGCCGCGGCGAAGTTCACGGCCTGCTGCGACGAGCCGCACTGGCGGTCGACGGTGGTGGCGGCCGTCTCGATCGGAAGGCCGGCCTCGAGCCAGGCGTTCCGGCCGATGTTCATGCCCTGCTCGCCGAACTGCTGGACGCAGCCCGCGACGACGTCCTCGACCTCGGAGGCGTCGATGCCGGCGCGGTCGATGACCTCGGAATAGGTCTTCGCGAGAAGCGTCGAGGGATGGACGTCCTTGTAGATGCCCTTCTCCTCATGGCCGCGCCCGACCGGGGTGCGAACCGCTTCGACGATGACGACCTCGCGGCCTGAGAACTTGCCGTTGCTTGCCATGGGAGAGCCTCCTGCGAGTAAGAGAAGTTGGGCCGCGCACGATACCCGGACGGATGTGGCGACTCTCGATCCCGGCCTGATAGGAAAGACGGCGTGACGGAGCACCGGCTACGTGCGTCCCGCGTCGCGGGCAGCGGCACGATCGCGTGCGGCCTCGCCGCCTGCGCCTCGACGCTGGGCGAGGTCTGGCTGCTCGCGCGCTCCGACACGTCGGCGTGGCGGGCCGAGGAGGAGGCGGAAGCCGGCCGCAAAGCTCGAGGGAGCGGTCGCGGGCCGCATCAAGGTCACGACCGACCGAGAAGCTCGCGCGATGCGACCTGATCGTCGAGGCGATCGCCGAGGACGCCGACGCGAAGGGCGAGCTCCTCGCTTCGCTCGCCAAGACGGCGCCGGACGCCGACCTCGCGTCGACGACCTCCTCGCTCTCGATCGCCGACCTCGGCGACCGCGCCGGAGCGGCCGATCGCGTCTTCGGCCTCCACGTCTTCAACCCGGTCACGCGCATGGAGCTGATCGAGCTCTGCATCCCCGAGGGCGCCCGCGACGGCCTCGCCGACCGCGCCCGGGCCTGGTGCGCGGCGCTCGACAAGACCGCGGTCGAGGTTCCGGACTCGACCGGCTTCGTCGTCAACCGCCTGCTCTTCCCCTACCTCTTCGACGCGGTGCAGGTTCATGGAGGAGTCGGGCTTGACGCCGGCAGCGGTCGACGACTGCATGCGCCTGGGCGCCGGGCACCCGATGGGCCCGCTCAAGCTCCTCGACTTCGTCGGCCTCGACGTGGCGCTCGCGATCGGCGAGAGCCTCGGCGACGAGGTCGGAGACGAAGCTCACTCGCGCCCCGGCGCTGATCGCGGACATGGTCGCCGAGGGCAAGCTCGGCAAGAAGTCAGGCGAGGGCTTCTACACGTACTGAGCCGGGCGCTAGGCCTCGACGTTGTGGCCCTTGCCCGAGAGGTCCCAGACCACGTCGGCCTCAGAGACTCCCTGGCGGCCGGCCTGGTCGGCGACCTCGGCCCAGGGCAGGCGCGCGTCGGGCAGGTCGTCCCAGCGGGCGAGCTCGAGCGCCTCGAGCGCTCCGCTGAGCGCCGGGCCGAGGCGCTCCTGCGTGGCGAGCGTCGCGGTGAGCACCTCGTGTCTGCCTGTCCGTGAGCCTCACAGTCCACATCGCAGGGCGAAGGTACGCCCGGCGCCGGACGAACTTCCGTTACGCCGTAGCCGCTCCTAGCGGTCGGGCTCGTCTGTCGGCTCGGCGGGACGACGACCGGGTGCTCGGTCGTCAGCGGCCGGATCCGGACGGCGACGATGCGGTTCTCGCGGACCGACTCGACCCGGATCTCGTGGCCGTTCGCCTGGATCCGGTCGCCGCGCTTCGGCAGGCGGCCGAGCTCGGAGAAGACGTAGCCGCCGACCGAGTTGTAGGCGTCGGAGTCGACGGGCAGCTCGATCCCCGCGTCGGCGAGGTCGCCGATCGCGACGTGGCCGCGGACGTACCAGTCGCCGTCGGCGAGGCGGCGGACCGTCGACGAGCGGGCGTCCGTCTCGTCCTCGATCTCGCCGACGACCTCTTCGAGGATGTCCTCGACGGTGACGATGCCGACGGTCCGCCCGTACTCGTCGACGACGACGCCGATCGAGCTGCGCTGGCGCTGGAGCTCGGCGAGGAGGTCGTCGAGCGGCTTCGTCTCGGGCACGATCGGCACCTCGCGGATCGCGCTCTCGATCGAGGCGTCGGCGCCCGCGTTCATGTAGAGGCGGGCGAGCGAGTTGTTGTGGACGACGCCGCGCACGCGGTCGGGGTTGTCGTTCTCGATCGCGACGAGGCGCGTGTGGCCCGACGAGACGCAGCGCTGGAGCGCGTCCTCGACGGTCTCGTCCGCGTTCACGGTGACGACGGCCGGGATCGGGGTCATCACCTCGCGCGCCTCCTGCTCGTGGAGGTGGAAGACGCCGCCGAGCATGATCGCCTCGCCCGGGTCGAGCGTGCCGCCGCGCGCCGAGTGGCGGATGATCCCCTTGACGTCCTCGGAGGTGTGCTTCTCCTCGAGGCCCGAGGGGTCGACGCCGAAGAGCCGGACGATCCCGTTCGAAGCGCGGTTGAGGGCCCAGGTGAGTGGCGCGGTCGCGACCCGGAACCAGTTGACCGGCCGCGCGAGGAGGCGCGCCGCCGGCTCCGGCCTGGTGATGGCCATCATCTTCGGCACCTGCTCGCCGATCGTGATGTGGAGGGCGGTCGCGATCGCGAAGCGAGATCACGAGCGCGACCGCGTGGGCGCCTGCGCCAGTCGCCGAGCGAGCGGCTCCAGCAACGCCGCGATCGCGGGCTCGCCGAGGAAGCCGATGCCGATCGAGGCCATCGTGATGCCGAGCTGGCAGGCGGCCAGCACCTCGTCGAGCTTTTCGAGCTGCTCGAGCACCTCGTCGACGCCGGCCTTGCCGTCCTTGGCAAGCGCCTCGAGGCGCCCGCGGCTCGAGCGCACCAAGCGCGAACTCGGCGGCCACGAACAGGCCGTTGAGCAGCACCAGGAGGAGCAGCGCGACAAGCGCTACCGCGGTCATCGTGCGACCGGCCTAGAGCCGGTACTGGGAGGGTGGTCGTCGTCCATCGGCGACGCGCCGGAGGATACCCGATGCGTCGGACGCATGGCGCGAGCCGCCTGGAACGTCGCCACCGGGGGTGCTCCGCGACGGGAGTTCGAGGCGCCGGCTGCTCCGGCCTCGGATCCCGTGGTCATCGCTAGGTTGCGGCCATGGACCAGGACCGGGTTCCCTACGTCGACGCGCTTCGCGAGCACGCCGCGCGCAACCCGGCGCGGCTGACGGTTCCCGGGCCACAAGGGTGGCGTCGGAGCCGACCCGGCGATGATGCGAGGCGCTCGGCGCAGAAGGCGCTCGACATGGACCTGCCGGCGCTGATCGAGGGCATCGACGTCGGGCCGTTCGAGCGCAACCCCTTCGAGCAGGCCCAGCGCCTCGCCGCCGAAGCCTGGGGCGCCGCCCGCACCTGGTTCCTGGTCGGCGGCGCCTCGCAGGGGAACCATGCCGCGCTGCCTCGCGGTGCGCCACTGGGGCCGCAGCATCGTCATGCAGCGAAACGTCCACTCGAGCGCGATCGACGGCTCGGTCCTCGGCGACCTGGCTCCCACCTTCATCGCGCCCGAGATCGACCCCGAGCTGGGGGTGGCCCACTGCCCGACGCCCGGCGCGCTCGAGGCGGCGCTCGACGCCGCGCCCGACGCGGTCGGCGCGCTGGTCGTCTCGCCGACCTACTTCGGCGCGTGCGCCGACGTGCCGGCGCTCGTCGAGATCTGCCACTCGCGCGACCTGCCGCTGATCGTCGACGAAGTCGTGGGGCGCGCACCTCACCTTCTCGGACGAGCTGCCCCAGGCCGCGCTCGCCGCGGGCGCCGACCTCGTCATCTCCTCGACCCACAAGATCATCGGCAGCCTCACCCAGTCGGCGATGATCCACCTGGGCCACGACAGCCGGTTCGACGAGCAGATCGTCGACCGCGTCGTCACGCTCCTCGAGTCGACGAGCCCGAGCTCGCTGCTCGTCGCTCTCGCTCGACGCGGCGCGCCGGATGGCGGCCGTCCACGGCTCCGGAGCTGATCGCCGAGACGCTCTCGACGCTGCGAGGTGACCCGCGCAGCAGATCCGCGAGATCCCCGGGCTCGACGTGCTCGACGAGTCGCTGATCGGCAACCTCGGCGTCGCGGGCTGGGACCCGCTGCGCCTGACCGTCGACGTGCGCGGCACGCACGTCACCGGCCATCGAGTTCGCCGACCTCGCGTTCGACCTCGGCATCGACTACGAGCTCGCGACCGAGACCGTCGTCGTCTTCACCTTCGGCATGGGCGGCAGCGCGGCCGCGCTGGCCGAGCCGCCTGCTCGCGGCGCTCGAGCGCAGGTCGTCGCGGACCTCGGCGAGCACCGAGGAGGAGCCGGCGGTTCCCTTCGCGGTGCCGCCGCCCTGGGGCCCGCTCGAGATGAGCATCCGCGACGCCTTCCTCGGCCCGCAGGAGGCGGTGCCGTTCGACGCCGCCGAAGGGCGGATCGCGTGCGAGTCGCTCGCCGCGTACCCGCCCGGCATCCCGAACGTCCTGCCCGGGCGAGCGCCTGACCCGCGAGACGCTCGACTTCATCGCCGACACGCTCGCCCACGGCGGCAAGCTTCGCGGCGCCAGCGACCGTACGCTCGAAGACCGTGAGGGTGGTGATCGAGTGAGCGGATCCGTGACCCCTTGCGGCGCCGACTCCGAGACCGGCGTGCTGCGCGACGTCCTCCTCTGCCCGCCCGACAACTTCCGCTGGGGGGCGACCAGCGTGATCTCGAAGGCCACGCTCGAGAGCGGGCGGACCTTCGATCCCGAGGCAGCGCGCGGTCAGCACGCCGACCTGGTCGCGGCCTACGAGGAGGCCGGAGTCGACCTGCCACTTCCTCGAGCCCGACCCGGCCCTGCCCTACCAGGTGTTCGCGCGCGACTCGAGCGTGATGACGCCGTGGGGCGCCGTTCGTCACCTCGCCGAAGCAGTACTGGCGCCGCGGCGAGTACGCGCCGGTGATCCGCTTCTACCAGGAGAGCCGAGATCCCGATCTGGCAGATGGCGACGGCCGGCGCGATCGAGGGCGGCGACGTGATGATCGTCGAGCCCGGCTGCGTCGTGATCGGCAACGGCGAGGAGCGGACCGAGCGGCCCGCCGCGAAGCAGCTCGCGGCGTGGTTCGAGGCCGAGGGCTGGGAGGCACGGGTCGAGCCGATCCCGGGCATCTTCGTCCACATCGACGTCCTGATGGCGATCGTCGCGCCGAAGCTCGCGGCGGTCTGCACCGACATCGTCTCGGGCGGCCTCGTCCGCTGGCTCACCGGCAAGGGCTTCGAGATCCTCCCGGTCCCGGCCGAAGACGCCTTCGCGCTTGGGCGTGAACGCGATGTCGCTCGGAGACGACCGCGTCCTCACCGGCGCGGGCGCGCGCTCGCTGAACGAGCAGATGGAGGCGCACGGGCTCGAGCTCCTCGCTCCCGACCTCGAGATGTTCACGCTCGGCGGCGGCGGCGCGCACTGCCTTGGGCAGGCCATTCGCCGCGATCCCGCGGCTTGAGCGCGACGCCGGCGAGATCGACGCCGATCGGGTGATCGCGGACCTGCGCGAGCTCGCACGGCGCACGTCGGACGAGCGCGGCGCCGCAGCGCCTGTGCTGGACCGAGACCTGGCTCGAGGCGCGGCCTTCCTGCGGGAGCTCCTCGCCGAGATCGGTGTCGAGGCCGAGATCGACGAGGCCGGGAACCTCTGGGCGCGGCTCGAAGGCGCGACGAGGACGCCGGCGCGCTCGCGGTCGGCTCGCACGTCGACTCCGTTCCGGACGGCGGCTGGCTCGACGGGGCGCTCGGCGTGATGGCCGCAGTCGGAGTCCTGCGTGCATACGCGGACGAAGTCGCCGTCGCGGCCGCTCGTCCTCGTGGACTGGGCCGACGAGGAGGGCGCGCGATTCGGCTACAGCCTGTTCGGCTCGTCCGCGTTCGCCGGCGACGCTCGACCCCGCGCGGTGGCCGGCTTGCAGGACGCCGAAGGCCGGACGATGCGAGACGTGCTCGCGGAGCACGGCGTCGACATCGAGCGGGCGCCCGAGTGCGCCGCGCGCCGTGAGGGCCTTGCCGCGTATCTCGAGCTTCACATCGAGCAGGGCCCGTGATGGAGGCCGAGGGCGTGACGGTCGCGGCCGTCGAGGGTTGCCAGGGCATCGAGCGCGTCCGCTTCTCGTTCACGGGCCAGGCCGCGCACGCCGGCACGACGCCGATGGCGATGCGCCGTGACGCCGGGCTCGCCGCGGCGGCCTGCGCCGCGTGCATCGCCGCGCTACCGGCGGACACGGCGGCGTCGCGACGACCGGGGAGCTTCGGCTCGAGCCGGGCATCTCGACCGCCGTGGCGGGCAACGCTGAGCTCTCGTGCGATCTCAGAAACCCCGACGCTGAAGCGCTGGCCGCGATGCTCGAAGGTGCCCGCGACGCGGCGAGGCAAGGCGCCGAGGCTCACGGGTGCGAGCTCGCGGAGGAGCCGATCTTCCGCCATCGCGCCGACGACGTTCGACGCAGACCTCGTCGCAACGGCAGCGCGAAGCCTGCGAGACGCAGAACGGGCAGGCGTTCGAGATCACGAGTGGCGCTCTCCACGACGCGGCGAGCGTCTCGCGGGTCATGCCGGCCGCGATGATGTTCTGCCCCTCTCGACGGCGGCATCAGCCACGCGAAGGAAGAGGACACCTCCGAGGATGACCTGAGGGCCGCGATCGAGTGCTTCGGCGCCGTCGTAGCGGAGTTGATGGGCAACGGAACGCGTAACGGACGCCTTTCGTGATGAACTCACCCAGCCATGGACACAGACTTCTCGGACCTCTCCGCCCTCTACATCAACTGCACGCTCAAGCGCTCGCCTGAGACCTCCAACACGCAGGGCCTGATGGACCTGTCGATGGAGATCATGGGCAAGAACGGAGTCTCGGTCGACTGGATCCGCGCAGTCGACCACGACATCGCGACCGGCGTCTGGGACGACATGACCGAGCACGGCTGGGAGCGCGACGACTGGCCTGAGATCCTCGAGCGGGTGATGGCCGCCGACATCCTCGTGATCGGCACCCCGATCTGGCTCGGCGAGAAGTCGTCGGTCTGCACGCAGATCATCGAGCGCCTCTACGGCCACTCGTCCGTCTTGAACGAAGCCGGCCAGTACGCCTACTACGGCCGGGTCGGCGGCTGCCTGGTCACGGGCAACGAGGACGGGATCAAGCATTGCGCGATGAACGTCCTCTACTCGCTACAGCACCTCGGCTATTCGATCCCGCCGCAGGCCGACGCCGGCTGGATCGGCGAGGCAGGGCCGGGGCCGTCCTACCTCGACGAGGGCTCAGGCGGCCCCGAGAACGACTTCACCAACCGCAACACGACGTTCGCGACCTGGAACCTGATGCACCTGGCGCGGCTCTTGAAGGATGCGGGCGGCTTCCCGGCGCACGGGAACCAGCGCTCGGAATGGGACGCGGGTTGCCGCTTCGACTTCGAGAACCCGGAACACCGCTAGAAAAGCAGGCGCCAGGTAGCGCCGTCTCAGGCACGAAGAGGGGTCTCTTTCCCCCTTTGTGCATACCTCAAACACATCTGAGGTAGTACCCCAAACCCGTTAGGTCCCTTTCGGAGCCCTCATGGGCCTTCAGGTGCGGGCCGATGGACCCTTCCGAGGGGGATCGAAAACGGACTCTCCCTGTCTCATCAAAAAGGAAGGATCGAATAATGCAATCCACACGTAAGCGCCGGCTCCTTGGAGGCGGCATCGCACTAATGGTTCTCGTCGTTACCGGCCTCGCCTACGCGGCGTGGACCGCCAACGGCACCGGTTCCGGCTACGCCAAGGCCGGCTCGGCTCAGGCCCTGACCACCTCCGACGTTTCCGGGACGACGACCTCGTCGCTCTACCCCGGCACGAACGGCAACGTCAAGATCCAGATCAACAACCCGAACCCTTATCCGGTCAGCGTGACCAGCGTCACGGGTAACGGAGCAATCACGGATGACACGGTTGGCTGTGTCACGACCGGCGTCACGTTCACGGATCAGACCGGTCTTGATCTAGACGTGCCCGCGAGCTCGAACCAGACGTTCACTCTGAACAACGCCGCGTCCATGTCGAACGCATCCGACAACGGCTGCCAGGGCGCAGTGTTCACGATCCCGGTGTCCCTGAGCGGCGCCAGCGGCTAAAGGCAGCTGGCACGCGAACGGACAATGAGACAGGGCGGCTGACGTAGCCGAAAGCCATCTGGCGCCGCGCATACCGCGCGGCGCCAGACCGGCTTCCCCGTCAGAACCATGCCAAGCCGGGGAAAGAGCCTTTCGGTCAACGCGGCGTTAGCCGCGGCGGTTCTCACCGGGCTGGTGGCCGTCGCGGCCGCCAACGGGGTCCTTGGCTCGAAGAAGCCAAGCCAGCCTCCCCTCCTCGAGCGGCAGTCCCCGAAGATTCAGGTCAAGGGCAAGGTGAAGGGCCTCTACCCCGGATCGACGCGGACGATGAAGGTGAAGGTCGCCAATCGCTCGCGCCAAAAGGTACGCCTGGTCTCGATCAGGGCGCGCAGACAAGCCGCAAGTGCTGCGTGCTCGAAGAAGAACGTCAAGGCCAAGCGCTTCAAGGGCCGGACGCGGCTCCCCGCCCGCTCCAAGGTGAAGGTGCCCCTGATCGTCAGGATGAAGCCAACCGCGCCTGACGCCTGCCAGGGCGCGCTCTTTCCGATCACGTTCAGGGCGAGATTGACTGGACAGCGACCGTGAAGTCTCGCTGGACGATAATCCTGAGCTCTGCGCTCGTCATCGTGGCGCTGCCGGCGCTTGCGCAAGCGAGCTGGAACGCGAACGCCGGCAGCGGCAACGGTTACTCGAAGGCCTACTCGATGTCGGGCGGCAACCAGCCGACGGCCTCGGTCTCGGGCCGTAACGTGACGGTCTCGTGGTCCGCAACGGGCGGGGACGTCCCCGTCGCGGGTTACACGGTCAAGCGGTTCACGGTGGGCGGCGTGCAGCAGACGATCCTCTCGAACTGCACGGGAACGGTCAGCGGCACAAGCTGCACCGAGAACGATGTGCCGCCGGGTACTTGGCGATACAGCGTCACCCCGGTCCGGCAGAACTGGCAGGGAACCGAAAGTGCTCAGTCGGCAAACGCGACGGTGGGTTCTCCCTCTTTCACCATGAATACCTCGAACGTCAACTCGCTTCCGCTGGGGTTGACCGGAACGATCACCAACTACCTCTCGGGCCAGGCCGTCACCTTCCGACTCGACAACCCGACCACCGGCACCGTCTTGACCGGCTCGATCACACCCAGCACGGTGCCCAGCACCGGGACGGCGGCCGTCAACGTGACGCTTCCGGCCGGGATCCCCGACGGGGCACACACCGTCTACGCCATCGGATCGGGCGGCGACGTGGTGGGCTTTGCGTTGACCGTCAACTTGCCGTGTGTAGCCGGTGGCCAGACGCTCGTGGCGACCGACGACTCGTGGGTCGACCAGTCGAGCCCCACCACCAACTACGGCTTGGACTCGACCCTCAAGCTGCGAAGCAAGAGCGGGTCGCAGAACGCGCGCATCCTCGTCAGGCTCCCGGCGATGCCGACGATCCCGGCTGGCTGCAACCTCACCACGGCGACCCTACGTCTCTACAACAAGTCGCCTGTCACCGGCCGGACGATTCAGGCGCTCCGGGTCGACCCGACCGCCCCAAACTGGACTGAGAACGGCGTCACCTGGAACAATCAGCCGGCGACGACCGGAACGGCTTCGACCCTGGTCACGACCGGGACCGCGGGCCTCATGAACTGGAACGTCCTGACCCAGGTGCAGGCGATGTACAGCGCCACGGGTGGCGTCACAACCAACAAGGGCTTCCTCTTGCGGGACGCAACCGAGAACGCCGCGGCAGGCCCCGAGCAGCAGTTCGACAGCGCCGAGGTAGGGACCCCTGCTAACCATCCCCGCCTGATCCTCGCCTGGACGGACTAGCGCTCCGGACGGCCCCGGAGTCACCACGGTCCGCCAGACGCCTGGCCGTCCAATAGCGGGTGCCGCAGTTGTACGGCTTAGAGACCCCAGGTGGTCTAGGGTCCCGTGACCCAAGGAGAGGGAACACGGATGGAAAGCGCGAGTGTCTCCGCGCCGACAGCGGCGGCGGGGGACGTCGAAACCGGCGAGAAGGGCCTCAAGAAGGGGGCGATCGGATTCATCGACGGCCTGTCGATCGGCCTCGCCTCGACGGCCCCTGCCTACTCCCTCGCCGCGGTGATCGGCTCGATCGTGGTCGCGGTCGGGGTGAAAGCGCCGGCCGTTCTCTTCGTCTCGTTCGTCCCGATGTTCTTCATCGCGGCGGCGTTCTTCTACATGAACCGCGTCGACACCGACTGCGGCACCACCTTCAGCTGGGTCACCCGCGGAATGGGCCCATGGATGGGCTGGCTCGGAGGCTGGGCGATCTGCACGACCGGGATTCTGGTGATCGGCTCGCTGGCCGACGTCTCCGCCTATTACTTCTACGACCTCCTCGGCCTCAGCGGCGGCGAGCGGGCAAGCGGCAATCCCAAGCCTCTCTTCAAGAACGACCTGGCCGTCGCGATCGGCGCGGTCGTGATCATCGTGGTGATGACCGCGATCTGCGTGATCGGCACCGAGATCTCGGCCAAGCTCCAGCGCATCTTCACGCTCGGGCAGGTGGCGATACTGCTGATGTTCGCGGGCGCCGTCTTCGTTCGCCTCATCTTCGACAAGGTGCCCGGAGAGCTCGATCACGCCGGAGCTCAGCTGGTTCTCGCCGTTCGGCGCCGAGTACGCGGGCCTCTTGGCGGGAGTGCTTCTGGCCGTCTTCATCTACTGGGGCTGGGAGTCGGCAGTGAACCTCTCCGAGGAGAGCGACGACTCGTCGCGCGCCCCGGGTCTGGCCGGCCTTGCGAGCACCGTGATCCTGCTCGTCACCTACGTCGCGGTCGCAGTGGCGATCGTCGCCTACGCGGGGCTCGGCGACGTCGAGAGCTTCGACGACGACGCGGGCGTTCTGGGCTCGGTCGCCGAGAGCGTCTTCGACGGCTTCCTCGGAAGCGACGCGCTCGGATCGGTCCTCGCGAGTCTCGTGGTGGTGGCCGTGATCATCTCGGGCATCTCCTCGGCGCAGACGACGATCCTTCCCGGTTCGCGCACGTCGCTCTCGATGGCCGCAGCGGGCGCGCTGCCGAAGCCGTGGGCGAAGATCCACCCTCGCTTCCTAACCCCCGCGTTCGGGACGATCGTGATCGGCGTCCTCGCGACCCTCTGGTACGTGCCCGGCAAGCTGATCTCGGAGAACTTCCTGTTCGACTCGCTCTCGGCGCTCAGCCTGATGATCGCCTTCTACTACGGCCTGACGGGGATCGCTTGCGTCATCTACTGGCGCCACGAGCTGTTCCGCTCGGCCAAGAACTTCATCTTCATCGGAGTCGCGCCGCTGATCGGCGCCGGCCTGTTGGGCTATCTCCTCTACGAGTCCGTCGGCGACCTCTCCGAACCCAGAGGCGTCGTACTCGGGCACCGAGGTACTCGGCCTCGGCGTCCCGCTCGTGATCGCGATCGTCTTCATGGGGCTCGGCCTGATCCTGATGATCGCCTGGCGCTTCCTCGGCGGCGAGCCCGCGCGAGAGTTCTTCGCAGCGCAAGCCGTTCGAGGCGGTACCGCACGAGGTCGCAGTCGGCGAGGGAACCGTCGAGGCGATCGGCGTCTCCGAGGACGAGGCGGACGCCGGCGTCGGCGGCCCGAAAGGATGGCGGCTGATGGGCGTCCTGGTCCTGGGATACGACGGCTCGGACTGCGCGAAAGCGGCGCTCGACGAGGCAGCGGAGCTCGCCAGGGACTCGGGGACTCGGATCGTGATCGGCTTCGGCTACGACCCGGGCGGCCCGGGCGAAGAGTTCAAGACGACGAGCGACGAGATTCGCAAGGTCGGCGAGAGGGTGACGGCGGAAGCACGTCGAGCGAGCCGGTGCACACGGCGTCGAGGTCGAGATCGAGCTGGTCGACGAGCGACCCGACCGAGGCGCTCCTCTCGCTCGCCGACAAGCACGACGCGCGAGCGATCGTGGTCGGCTCGTACGGCGAGCACCCGATCAAGGGCGCGCTTCTCGGGCTCGGTGCCGCACAAGCTGCTCCACCTCTCAGAGCGGCCGGTGCTGGTAGTTCCCGCGCCCGAGTAGCTACCTCGCTCGGATGTCGCGACTTCTCAAAGCTTCGCGACCTGCCGATTCGAGGTCGAGGGCTACGAGCTCGAAGCGAACGACCACGAGTACTCGGCGGAGTTCACCCGCGGCTCGACGATCGTGCACCTGCGCGGCGGCGGCGAAGAGGGCCTGGGCGAGGACGTCGTCTACGAGGTGCTCGACCACATCGCGAACCGCGACCTGGGCGCCGCGCTTCGACCTGACCGGCCCGAAGACGCTCGGCGAGCTGTGCGCGCTCCTGGGCGAGCTCGACCTCTTCGAAGGCTCGCCGCCCGAGCGCGAGCCGTCGCGCAACTACCGCCGCTGGGCGTTCGAGTCGGCGGCGCTCGACCTCGCGCTCCGCCAGTCGGGCGTGTCCCTCCACGAGGCGGTCGGGCGCGACCCGAAGCCGGTTCGGTTCGTCTGCTCGACGCGCCTCACGAGCTTCGGCGACGAGACGGCCTCGTCGACCCACGCGATCACGAGCCGCCTCGAGCGCTACCCGGACCTCGAGTTCAAGCTCGACCCCGAGAACGACTGGACGCCCGAGCTGATCGACGAGATCGCCGAGGTCGCGACCGTTCAGGTGATGGACCTCAAGGGCTACTACAAGGGCACCGTGGTCGAGGTCGAGACCGATCCCGAGCTCTACCGCGCGGTCGCGGAGAAGTTCCCCGAGGCGTGGCTCGAGGATCCCGACCTGACCGACGAGACGCGCGAGGTGCTGAAGCCCCACTGGGACCGGCTCACCTACGACGCGCCGCTTCATTCGCTCGAGGACGTAAAGAAGCTTGCAGCCCGAGCGCGCGATCAACTCGAAGCCGTCGCGCTTTGGCTCGCTCGAAGAGCTGCTCGGCGATCTACGCGTACTGCGAGGAGCAGGGGCCTCCAGGTGTACGGCGGCGGCCAGGGCGAGGTCGGCCTCGGCCGCGGTCAGATCCAGTACCTGGCGTCGCTCTATCACCCCGACACGCCGAACGACACGGCGCCCGCGGGCTACAACGACCCGGCCGTGCCGGAGGGGATGCCCACCAGCCCGATGGACCCGGTGCCGTCGCGAGACCGGGCTTTCGCTGGGGCTAGGCCGCTACGAGGGCCGCGGCTCGGCCTGGGTCGCCTCGGCCGCGGCGAGCGCCTTCTTCCACGCCTTCGCCTTGCCGCGGCCCGAGATCAGGTTGAGGGTCTGAAGCATCGCGCCGCCGACCGGGTGGTCGTGTGAGACGACCCACTTGCGGCTGGCGGCCCTCGATCGATCATCATCGCGCCGCCCCCGGTGATCGGCCAGCTCACCTCGCACTCGTCGAGCGGGATCGAGAAGGCGACGACCTCCTCGCCGGCTTCGATCCGCTCCTTGATGTCCCTCAGTCTCGAGCTCGTCCTCCAGCCACCCAGAGAGTCGCCTCGGCAGCGTCCGTCGTCGAGCGTGAAGGAGATGCACGCCGTCCGACAGAGCGCAGAGACGCCCGGAGATCGGGAACGGGTTGAACCGGTTTCGCAGCAGCCACGCCTTGTCCTCGCGAGCCGTCCACGTGGGTAGTGTCCCGCAAATGGCCGAGAAGACCTTTCGCGCAAGCGCTGAACGACCACGTCCCATCGCGAGTTCGCCGCGTCGCAGGCCTACCTGGCGGCGGCGATCTACTACGACGACCTCACCATGCCCCGCATGGCCGCGTTCTTCTACCGCCAGGCGATCGAGGAGCGAAACCACGCGATGATGATCATCCAGTACCTCCTCGACATCGAGGACGAGGCGACGATCCCGGGCGTCGCCGCTCCCAAGAACGGCTTCGCGGACCTCGTCGAGCCGGTGAGGATCGCGCTCGAGCAGGAGCGAAAGGTGACCGAGCAGTTCAACGAGCTGGCGTCGATCGCGCGCGCGGCAAACGACTTCCAGGGCGAGCAGTTCCTCCAGTGGTTCTTGAAGGAGCAGGTCGAGGAGGTCTCGCTGATGAGCGACCTCCTCACCGTCGTCGAGCGAGCGAAGGACCGCCCGCTCGACATCGAGGAGTTCCTGGCGCGCGAAGGCCTCGGCGACGACGAGGAAGAGGATCCCTCGGCCCCGCCCGCCGCGGGCGGCGCGATTTAGAGGCCTTAGCCGGACTGGCTGATCGGCGCGAAAGCGCGCGAGCTCGGCGGCCGCGTTCGCGCGGACCTTCGAGCGCAGCATCGGCGTCCAGCCGAGCGCGAGGCCCGCCGGCCCGAGCGCTTGGCGCGACCAGCGCCAGAACGGAAAGTCGTCCTGCTGCTCGGTGATCAGGCCCTGCATCGTCGAAGCGGAAGTCCGAGCGGACGCGGTTGACGACGTTCCGGCCGGTCGCGCCGAACGTGTAGGTCGCGATCCAGCGCGCGGCGCCTGCCTCGGCGTCCGCCTTGGCCTCGGGCAGCTCGACCGAGAGATCCGTCGCCCGCGATGTGAGCATCCGCCACATGTCGCCCGCCTGCGCGCCGGTGAGCTCCGGGAAGACCGGATCGGAGAAGGACGCGTCGGGCGCGTAGCAAGACGCCATCGCCTCGCCGTCGTGCGCGTCGAGGCCCGCGTAGAGCTTGCGAATCGTCGCTTCGTTTCGTTCGGCCTCGTCGGGCATTCGAAGCGAGCGTATACCTCGCGCCAAGGCCTCGTGTCTGTCACCATCTACCCATGCAAAAGGGGAGGGGGAACTTGAAAGCCACGCTCGCGGCCGTCGGCATCTCGTTCTGGCTTGCGATGGCCGGCGGCGTCTCGGCAGGTCCGAGCTTCGAGGAGCGCATCGTCGGCGGCGACGTCGCCGATCCCGCCGACTGGCCGTACATCGCCGCGATCACGACTCCCTCCGGGCAACAGTTCTGCGGCGGCACGGTCATCTCACCGGACGCGGTGCTCACCGCGGGACACTGCGTAGCCGGCGCGAACCCGGGACAGATCCGCGTCATCACAAGCCGGCCTGACCTCTCAAACGAAGCGACCGGTCAAGTGCGTGCGGTACAGGACGTGTTCGTACACCCCAAGTTCTTGCGCAGGGGCCGCCACGACGTCGCGGTGCTTCGTTTCGGGATCTCGACCATGGCACCGCCGGCGGCGCTTCCAACCCCTGCTGAAGACGCGACTGAGACCGCACCGGGCGAGGAGCTTCGCGTTGCAGGCTGGGGCTCGACCAAGCGAGCCGGCGGCAGGGATTCGGATGTCCTTCGCGATGTCGCCACGTTCGCAGTCGAGGACCGGAAGTGCTCAAGCTCGTTCCGCTTCTTCCGGCCGGGCGAGGAGATCTGCACGCAGGGTGAGCGCACCGGCGAACACAGAAGGTCAGCTTGCTACGGCGACAGCGGCGGTCCGTTGATCGCGGACTCGCCGAGCGGCGCGCTCCTGGCGGGAGTTGTCTCCTATGGAGGCACGCGCTGCGGCGTGAAGAAACCAACCGTCTACGCGCGAGTGGCCGACAACCTCGCCTTCATCGAGAACAAGGCTGACCTGCGGCGCTAGCGCCTGACTCAGTCGCGACGAAGACGGTAGAAGCGCGGATCGGCCCGGCGGACGTAGCCCGGCGCCTCGGCTAGGTCGATGGCCATCTCAGCGACCACGCGCCACTCGGGAAAGGACTTCTCGATCTCAGCCCGGCTTGCACCCCGCGGTAAAGGGCCCCTGCGCCCCGGCGAAAACGCCCACAGCAGCATTGTCGCGCCGGGCGCGGCTACGGCACTCGCCGCCCGGCCTTCAGCCAGTCGCTGCGCGTCGCTGAGCTCGTCGTGAAAGCAGCCGAAATCGAGCATGAACTGATAGCCGGAGCCGACATCCGATTCCTCCATCGTCGTGACGTCTGCCTCCACCAGACGCACCTCGACACCCTCCTGGCGAGCTCGCTCTCGGGCCTTAGCGAGCGCGCGGGGGGCGTTGTCGACGCCCGTGACCTGCCATTCCCGCTGCGCCAGCTTCGTCGCCCAGATCCCGGTTCCGCAACCGATATCGAGCGCCGGCCCGTACGGAGGATCGCGCCCGCTCTCCTCGCGCGCGAAAAGGGCGACGACCTCGTCGGCGAACGGCGCCTCCCCCATCTGCTCCCAGGGGGTAAAGCCGATTCGGTAGAGCAACCTGTAGGCAAAGCTCATGGCAGCTCCTTACGCCTGCTGCCAGGATCGTTTGGGCGCTCCACCGCCTGTTCGAGGATACTCCCGACGCATGTCCCAGGCGAATGTGGAACTGACACGGCGCGCCTTCGAGCTCTTTAATGCGGGAGAGTTCCCGGCCTACTTCGAGCAGTTCGATTCCAACATGGTCTATCGAAACCGCGGGGACGAGCCGGACGTTCGGGACTACAGCGGCCGCGAGGACTACAAGCGATACGTCACGAGCTGGGTCGACATGTTCGAAGACTTCCGGGTCGAGACTCACGAACTCATCGATCTCGGCGACGAGGTGATCGCCGTCACCGACCTGCGCGGTCGCAGCCGAGAGACAAGCGCAGATGTTTTTGGACGGTACGTTTTCCTGTTCGAGATAGGCGGTGGAGTAATAGTCCGCGGGCGCGAGTACGCAACGACGGAGGAAGCCCTTGCAGCCGCAGGCGTAGCGCACGAGACGCCCTAGCCTGGTCCTGACGCAGCTCTGAGTGCGTCAAGGAAGGCTTCGGGCCGTTCGATGTGGGGTCCATGGCCGCAGCCGTCGATCGGGTAGAGAGGCCAGCCGAACCGCTCCCTGGCCTGCTCGGCGATCCGGAAGCGCATGAGCCTGTCCTCTTGCCCCCAGATCATTGCCACGGGCACCCTGATCCTTCGGAGCTGATCGGGTGCGATCCTTCGGCTTCCGATTCGGCGCACCAACTCGCGGTTGGCCGCATCCACGCTCGGCCGCGTCGCCTGATCGATGTCGTACCCCTCGAGCGCCGCCCATTTGTCACCCCACACGGTCCGAGCGCGTTCGAGATCGGCAAGCACTTGACGCAAGAAGCGATCGCGGCTTGCTGGGCTCGGACGGGCGCCGTACCGAACCAGCGCCACAACCAGACCGGGTGCGGGCCGGAAGCGACCAAGGGAACTGCAATCCACCAGGATGATCCGGTGGGCTTTGTCCTTGTGCGCGATCGCGAAATGGGCCGCAATGGCACCCCCAACCGAGTGGCCAACGATTATCGGCCGCACCGCGCAGGTCTGCGCGATTAGCCCGTGCAGCCAGGCCACGGCGGTGGCGGCGTCCAGCCTGCCCGCTGGCGCTGCGGACTCTCCGAGGCCCGGTAGGTCTGGGGCCACCACCTGGTGGCTCGCCGCAAGTTCTGGGATCACTCGACCCCACTCAGGCGCGAAGGAGCCCACCCCATGGAGGAGAACAATCGGGGATCCGTCGCCCCCCTCCAGGACCGCGGTGTCGATTCCGTCGATATCGAGTCGCCTCTCGCTGACCGGGAGATTCGCCAGGAGGCGCTCGCGCATGACTGGATCCTAAGCGGGACGCGACAACCGCTTGCCGAGGCGGCTTACGGAAGCGGGAGCGACGGGACTCGAACCCGCGGCCTCCGGCGTGACAGGCCGGCGCTCTAACCAACTGAGCTACGCCCCCGGCCCAATCGATTCTACGCATCGCGCTTCGTACGACCCCTTCGGGCGGAACTGAGGTAAATGGCCCCCGGGGCGTGGGCGTGGATTGGCTCAGACGGTGAGCCGAAATGAGGCTTTTCACGTATAGAAGGGGTAATGAGAATCGCTGTCATTGGCACCGGCGTCTGCAGGCCTCACCTCCGCCCACCTCCTCGGCGCGAGGCACGACGTGGTCGTGTACGAGGGCGCTCGACCGTCCCGGGCGGACACGCGAACACGGTCCGAGTGACCGACCGCAGCGGCGCGCGACCATTGGGTCGACACCGGCTTCATCGTCCTCAACGAGCGGAACTACCCGAACTTCGAGAATCTCCTGGCCGAGCTCGGCGTTGAAACACGTCCTTCGGCGATGGGTCTTTCGATCTCGGCGCCCGACGGTTCCTTCGAGTTCGCGGGCACGGCGCGCGGCGCTCTTCGCCCAGCGCTCGAATCTCGTTCGGCCCAAGTTCCTGCGGATGCTTCGCGACCAGCTTCGCTTCAACCGCGACGCCCGCTCGACGATCGGGCGGACCGGCGGCCCTTCGGTCGGCGAGTTCGTTCGCGACATGGGCTACTCGGACTGGTTCATGGAGCGGATCGTCATGCCCGAGGTCTCGGCGGTCTGGTCGTCCGATCCCGCCGCGGTCTGGGACTTCCCGATCGCGTTCCTCGCCGAGTTCCTCGACAACCACGGCCAGCTCGAGCTGCGCGGTCGTCCGCAGTGGCGCACCGTCGTCGGCGGCTCGCGCACGTACGTGAACGCGATCGCCGACGAGCTCGGCGACGCGCCTGCGCCTGGGCGCGCCGGTGCGGCGGGTCGAGCGCCTTGCAGGCGGCGGCGTCGCCGTCGAAGCCGAGGGCTGCGAGACCGAGATCTTCGACGAGGTCGTGATCGCCGCCCACTCCGACCAGGCGCTCGCGATGCTCGCCGACCCGACGCGAGGCCGAGCGCGAGGTGCTCGGCGCGATGCGCTATCGAGCGAAACGAGGCGGCGCTCCACACCGACGCGTCGCTGATGCCGAAGCGAAAGGCGCGCGTGGGCGAGCTGGAACTTCCACCTCACGGATGGCTCGGAGCTGCCGACGATGAGCTACTGGATGAACCGCCTGCAGGGACTCGACGCGCGCGAGGACATTTTCGTCACGCTGAACCGCACCGATTCGCTCGATCCCGAGAAGGTCATCGAGGTGATCCCTTACGAGCATCCGATCGTGACCCACGAGGCCGTCGCGGCGCAGCGGCGCTGGGGCGAAGTGTCTCGGGCGCCGACCGCATCCACTTCTGCGGCGCGTACTGGCGCTGGGGCTTTCACGAGGACGGGTGCTGGAGCGCGATCCGGGCGTGCGAGCCGCTCGCTGCGAGTCGCGCGGGCCGCGGCCGTCGAGTGCCGCTTGAGCCGGTCGGCAGGTCGCCGCATGACCCATAGCGCCATCTACGAGGGCTGGGTCCGCCATCGCCGCCACGATCCGGTCGAGCACGAGTTCCGCTATCCGCTCTTCATGGCCTACCTCGACCTGGCCGAGCTGCCGTGGGTGCTACGACGCCGTATCCGGGCTGGTCGGCGCGGCGCCCCGCGCTCGCGCGCTTCAAGCGCTCGGACTACCTGGGTGATCCGGACCGGCCGCTCGCCGACTGCGTGCGCGAGGCGGTCGTCGAGCGCGCGGGCGCGGAGCCCACGGGGCCGATTCGCCTGCTCACGAACCTCCGCTACTTCGGGCACACGCTTCAACCCGGTGTCGTTCTACTACTGCTTCGACGAGGCGGACGAGCGCGTCGAGTCCGTGCTGGCCGAGGTGACGAACACGCCGTGGGGCGAGCGCCACTCCTATCTCCTCGGCCGCGCGGCGGATCGGAGCGCGTGATCCGCGGCGAGATCGACAAGGCGTTCCACGTCTCGCCGCTCATGGACATGGACCACACCTACGACTGGCGCTCGACCGAGCCGGGCATCGCGGGTTCAGGTGCACATCGACTCGCGCTCGCCCGACGCGGCCTCGAGCGACTTCGACGCGACGCTCTCGCTCGAGCGGCGCGAGCTCTCGCCGCGCCTCGACTCGCCGCGTCCTCGTTCGCTATCCCGCGATGACGATGCAGGTGGTGGCGAAGATCTACTGGCAGTCGCTTCGCCTCTGGCTCAAGGGCGCTCCCTACTTCCCGCACCCGGAGCGCGGATGACCGAGCGACGCCGCGACACGATCTCGCGCCGCGCGGGTCACGCGATGCTCCGCCAGGTCACCGACGGCTGCCTCGAGGTGACCGAGAACGGGCGAGACGACAACGTTCGGCTCGCCCGACTCGGACCTGCGGGCGCGCGTCGAGATCCTGCGATCCCGCGGCGTGGACGACGCTCCTGCGCGGCTCGACCGGCTTCGCGCAGGGCTACATCGACCAGCTCTGGACGACCGACGATCCCGTCGGCGTGGTCCGGGTGGTCGCGCGCAGCATGCGGCCGCTCGACCGGATGCGAAAGCGCTGGCACCCGATGCTCGGCAGCGCCCAGAAGCTGGCGCGCATGGTCCCGCGGAACACGCAAGGACGGGCGCGCGCCATCAACATCTCGGCGCACTACGACCTCGGCAACGACCTCTTCGCCGTCGTTCCTCGACGAGCGGCTCATGTACTCGAGCGCGTACTACCCGGCGCCGGAGACGAGCCTCGAGGACGCGCAGACGGCGAAGCTCGACCGGCTCTGCCGCCAGCTCCAGCCTCGAGCCGGACGACCACCTCGTCGAGATCGGCACCGGCTGGGGCGGCATGGCGATCTACGCCGCGTCCGGAGTACGGCTGCCGGGTGACGACCACGACGATCTCGAAGGAGCAGCGCGAGTACGCGCTCGAGCGGGTGGCCGAAGCCGGGCTCTCGGACCGGATCACGGTGCTCGACCAGGACTACCGCGACCTCCGGGGCAAGTTCTCGAAGCTGGTCTCGATCGAGATGATCGAGGCGGTCGGCTGGCAGTACTTCAAGACGTTCTTTCGCAAGTGCTCGGGCCTGCTCTGCGAGACGACGGGCTGATGGCGCTCCAGGCGATCGTGATCGACGACGACCTCTACGAGCTCGAGAAGGCGTCGAAGAGCTTTGCCAACACCGTCGTCTTCCCGGGCGGCTGCCTGCCCTCCGAGCGCGTGATCGCCGAGCTCGTCACGCACGAGACGGACATGAGCGTGCGCTGGGTCGACGACATCACGCCGCACTACTCGGAGACGCTCCGCGAGTGGCGCCAGCGCTTCGAGGCGGCGTGGCCGCGAGCTGCGCGGCAACGGCTACGACGAGCGCTTCCGGCGCATGTGGACGTTCTACCTCGCCTTCTCCGAGGGCGGCTTTCGCGAGCGGCGGATCCGCGACCTCCAGATGGTCTTCGCGAAGCCCGGCTTCGCCCCGCCCGCGCTGCGCGAGCCGGCGCTCGCTTCAATCAGCGCATGACGCTCAACTACGTCAGGGCCGGGCGAGGGCCCGACCCTGGTCCTGATCCACGGGCTGGGCGGCAGCCTCGTGATCTGGGAGCCGGTGATGGACCTGCTGGCCGCCGAGCGCGACGTGATCGCCGTCGACCTGCCCGGCTTCGGCGGCTCGGACCCGCTGCCCGAGGGGACGCGCCACTCGGCGGTCGAGATGGGTCGGGCCGTGACGGCGCACCTGGCGTCGCTCGGAGTCGAGCGCCCGCACCTGGCGGGCAACTCGCTGGGCGCGTGGACCGCGCTCGAGATGGCGGCCGACGGCGACGCGGCGTCGGTCTGCTGCATCTCGCCCGCCGGCCTCTGGCGGCGAAAGCTGGGGCCGCGCGCCTACAACACGCGCAAGGCTGGGCCGGCGCGCGCGGCGCGCTGATCAACGCGGCGCTCCGCACCGAGCGCGGGCAGGCGGGCGCTGATGCGCGACGACCGTCGCGCGGCCGGAGCTGCTCTCCGCCGACGAGGCGATCCGCTGGCTGTCGGCCTGGCTCGACGCGCCCGTCGTACGACGACGCGAACGACATGATGCGCGCGACGCCGTTCGAGCGTGCGGCCGAGATCGACGTCCCGGTGACGATCGCGTGGGGCGAGGAGGACCGCCTCGTGTCGCCGCCCCGGCCTGAGCGCATGCCGCCGGGCGCGCGTTACTTCACCGTCCCGGGCTGGGGCCACACGCCGACGCGCGACGACCCGGAAGGCGTGGCGCGGGTGCTGCTCGAGGCGAGCACTCCCAGCACCACGCCGACTCTCACGGCGAACGAGCAAGTGTGAGCGAACCGTTAGGTACCTGGTACCCGGGTGTTAGGGCGCCCTAACTAGTCTGGCTACGTTGCGCGCGATGCCCGAGGGTCGCGCCGTCAAGACGAAGAAGAAGTGCTGCAAGTCCGGCCCGCGCTGCAAGCGCTGCCCGGCGGCGACTGAAGAAGCTCGAGCGCCGAGGCCTCGCGACTCGCGTCTCGAAGCGCCACTACGTCGTCTCGCTCGACGCGAAGAAGAAGGACTTGAAGCTCGCCCGAGCCCGCTAGGGCCGATACGCCTGCGTAGGACTGCCGCGCCTAGGATGCGGCGAGGAGCGAGCATGGAGGTTTCGGTCCGGATGAAGATGCGTGCCGCGGTGCTGGAGGAGTTCGGCGAGCCCCTGGTCGTCCAGGAGGTCGACCTGGCGGATCCCGGGTCCCGGCGAGGTGCTGGTGCGCCTGGTCGCGTGCGGCGTCTGCCACACGGACCTCTACACGGCATCGGGCGTCGATCCGTCCGGCTACTCGCCGACCGTGCTCGGGCACGAGGGCGCCGGCGTCGTCGAGGCCGTCGGCGAGGGCGTCGCCGACGTCGCGGTGGGCGACCACGTGGTGACGCTGTTCTCGCCGCAATGCCGCGAGTGCGTCCACTGCCTCGACCCGCGGACGAACCTCTGCCTGGCGATTCGCGAGCAGCAGAACCTCGGCTACCTGCCCGACGGCACGGCGCGGCTGTCGCGCGACGGCGAGCCGATCCGCCACTTCATGGGCACCTCGACGTTCGCCGAGTACACGGTGATGCCGCAGATCGCGCTCGCGAAGGTGCATCCCGAGGCCGAGCTCGACCGCGCGTGCCTGTTCGCCTGTGGCCTTTCGACCGGTCTCGGCGCGGCGATGTTCACGGCGAAGGTGCAGCCCGGCTCGACCTGCGTCGTCTTCGGCGCCGGGCATGGTCGGCCTGGGCGCGGTCGCGGGCTGCCGGCTTCAGGGCGCCGAGCGGATCATCTGCGTCGACCTCTCCGACGACCGGCTCGAGCTTGCGAAGGGCCAGGGCGCGACCGACGTCATGGACCGGCGGAGAAGACACGGTCGAGAAGATCCTCGAGGAGACCGACGGCTTCGGCGCGGACTACACGTTCGAGGCGACCGGCAACGTCAAGGTGATGCGCCAGGCGGTCGAGTCGGCGCGGATGGGCTGGGGCCTTGCGACGGTCGCCGGCGTTGCCGGCAAGGGCGAGACGCTCGACGTCGATCCCGCGCTTCCTCATCACGGGCCGGCGCGTCGCCGGCTCGTCGTTCGGCGGCGTCAAGGGACGTGACGGCGTGCCCGCGCTCGTCGATCGCTACCTGGCGGGCGACATCGACGTCGATCCGTTCATCTCGCACCGCATCACGCTCGACGAGGTGAACAAGGGCTTCGAGCTGATGGAGGCCCAGGACGGCATCCGCTGCGTGATCGAGTTCAGATAGGAGGCAGGCGACGTGATCCTGCAAAGAGTCGAGCAGTCCGAGTGGCTCTCGAACGCGTACCTCGTGATCGACGAGCCGGGCGGGCACGGCGTCCTCGTCGACTCGAACGGCGTCACCGATCCGCTCGCCGAGCGGGCCGAGCGCGAGGGGACCGAGATCACGCACGTCGTCCTCACCCACCACCACTGGGATCACGTCTTCGAGATGGAGGAGCTCGCGAAGCGGTTCGGCGTGCCGATCCTGGCTCATGAGAAGACGAAGGAGCTGCTCGAGGGCCGTCAGGTGGACGAGACGTTCACCGGCGGCGACGTGATCGAGTCGGGCTCGCTTCGGATCGAGGTGATCGAGACGCCCGGCCACTGCGCCGACCACTGCGCGCTCAAGATCGACGACACCGATGTGATCACCGCCGACGTCCTCTTCAAGGGCACGGTCGGCGGCACGCGCGCGCCGGGCGCGACCGGCTTCGAAGACCTCAAGAGCTCGATCATGGACAAGCTGATGAAGCTGCGACCCGAGACTGCGCGTCCACCCCGGCCACAAGCAGCCGACGACGATCGGCACCGAGTGGGAGGAGAACCCATTCATCCGGATCTGGCGCGGCCTCGACGAGGAGGGCGTCGGAGCCGGTCTCGATCGGCCCCGCCGACGCCGAGGAGCGCGACGACGCGACGCTCGTCCTGTGGGCGCCCGACTACGACGGCGGCAACAAGGCGTGGGTGCGCTTCGAGGACGGCTCCGACGCAATCGTCGGCGGCTCGCCAGGTCAAGCGCGAGAGCTGACGCACCTGTACGCATGGCGCGGCGGTCGCGTCATGGACAGCAACTCGTTCGCGCCGTGGCAAACTGTCCGTGGGCGGTTAGCTCAGTTGGGAGAGCATCTCGTTTACACCGTGAGGGTCGTCGGTTCGAGCCCGGCACCGCCCATATGGATCTGGGGATAGAGGGCCGCGTCGCGCTCGTCATGGGCGCGAGCAAGGGGATCGGCGCGGGGATCGCCGGGGCGCTCGCGCGCGAGGGGGCGAAGGTCGCGATGGTGAGCCGCTCGCTCGAGCGCTTCGACGTGGCGGCGGCAGAGATCGAGGGCGAGACGGCGACGTTCGAGGCCGACACCGCTGACCTCGAGCGGCTCGCGGCGCTCCCGGGCGAGGTGGCGGGGCGAGCTCGGCGGCGCGGTCGAGATCCTCGTTACGAACACCGGCGGCCCGCCGCCGGCGGCGCGCTCGAGCGCTCGACAGGACGAGTGGGAGGACGCCTACCGCGAGCTCGTGCTGGCGCCGCGCGCGCTGATCGAGGCGGTGCTGCCGGCGATGCGCGAGCAGGGCTGGGGGCGGATCGTGAACGTGGGGTCGAGCTCGACGATCGAGGCGATTCCCCACCTCGGCGCTCTCGAACGCGCACCGGATGGCGGCGATCGGCTACTTCAAGACGCTGGCGCGCGAGGTGGCGGGCGACGGCGTGACGATGAACACGGTGGCGACCGGGAAGATCGCGACGGACCGGATCGCGGAGCATGAGCGGCTCGATGGAGGCGGCGCGCGAGATGGCGAAGCGCGACGTGCCGGCTGGGCGGCTCGGGCACGCCGGAGGAGTACGGCGACCTGGTGGCGTTCCTGTGCTCGGAGCGGGCGGCGTACGTGACCGGGACGACGATCCCGATCGACGGCGGCTTGCTGCGCTCGACGTAGCGCGAGCTCAGTCCTCGGTCGTGAGCTGGCCGTTGGCGGCGAGCGACGGCGTTCGACTCGCGCGACGGCGTCGGCCTGCAGAGCCGGCGATCTCGTCGAGCGGTGCCTTGTCGGCGAGCGCGAGGCCGGTCCAGCGACCCTTGTCGTAGACGCGGACGCCGAAGTCGGGCTCGAAGTCGGGCTGGGGCGAGGCGAAGATGACGGCGCAGCGGGCGTCGGGGTCGTCCGGCGGAGCGTCGTCGTCCGGGTCCTCGATGATCTCGCCCGTCGCGGTCGAGGCGGGTGACGAGCGTCTGGCGGTAGCCGTGAGCGGTGTAGGCGTGCTGGCCGTCCTGGATCGGAGCGATCGGGTCCTCGTTCCAGGCCTCGAAGCAGGTGCCGGTGGGCGAGCGCCGGCGGCTCGTCCTCGACCCGCCCGGTGGCGACGACGATGCCGACGATCGCCGCCAGAAGGAACGCCGCGGCGCCGACGATCGCGAGCCGGCCGCGCTGCGACGCGGCGGCCTCAGAAGGCCCGTCGTCGGTGCCTCGGTCCCCTCGGTACCCGGCGTTCGTCCCCGCTCATCGCGGGGCCACGATAGCCAGAGGCGAACCGGCGCACGACTGCCGGACGGAACGGTGTGGAAGGGTTAGCAAAGGCTCGAGTGAGGGTGAGTCCGGGATCAGAGGAAGATTGTTCGCCGCCGCCGTTGGCGTCGGCCTGGCTGTGCCGGCGTCTGCGCTCGCGGGCCACGGGCTGGAGCTCGACCATCCGTACCCCGGGCTTCTCGCCGCCGTCGCCTCCCTCGTCGGCGTGTCATCGGGCGGCAAGAACGCGACGCTGGGATCTCGTCGGAACCGTCGCGACCGGCAACCCGCACACGGACCTCGACTTCTTCACGCAGAACGGCGAGACCTACGCGTCGGTCGGCACGCTCGGGATCGGCCCGAACGCAGGCGGCCAGACGATCGTGCAGCTCACCGACGGCGGCGAGGTCGTCGCCGAGCTTCGTGACTGGCCATCCCTCGGCCGGCTGCCTCTCCGACCCGTCCGCCGCGACCGGACTTCAGCACGACGTCGAGGCGACGCCGAAGGGCAGCGGCATCCCGCTCAACACGAAGAACCCGTACGCCGTCGCAGGAGGATGCCCAGCTCCTGATCGACACGTCGGACGCGGCCGGGTCGCTGCCACGACCAGGGCATCGGCGGGCTCGTCGGACGCCCCGCAGGGCGGTCTCGAGCTGATCGACATCACGAACGTCGAGGCGCCGGTCGAGATCGCGCTCACCAGCCACATCGGCGAGGCGCACACGGTCAACGTCGATCCGAAGCGCCCGCACATCGCCTACGTCTCGTCCTCCGACCAGGTGGGCGTCGACGAGGAGGGCAGTACGCGAGCCAACGAGGATCCCGACGGGCAGCCCGATCGACTTCGACGGCATCGAGGTCGTCGACATGTCCTCGTGCATGAACCTGCCGCACGTCGATGTCCACGGACGAGCGCCGCGCCGCGTGCCGCCCCGAGGTCTACCGCTACCGCTGGCCGTCGACGAAGTACTCGCTCGGCCACACCCTCAGGAACCAGGTGTGGGGCTGCCACGAGCTCGAGGTGTATCCCTCGGACCTCCTGACCTGCGGCGGCCGGCTCCGGCCTGATCACGCTCGACATGGGCGGCGCGTTCAGAGGACATGGGAACGCCGACCGACTTCACCGACGACGTGCCGACGCGGCGACAAGCTGCCGTGCCGCCGGCGCGACTCGACCTCGATCGGCCCGTTCGCGACGGGCGCGAAGGTGCTCGACTGCGTCGACGGCAAGGGCGACGGAACGACCGACCTGACGGTGCCCGGAGTGGCTCGACATCGGCGCGCCCTCGCTCAAGGGCGTCAAGTGGTACGGCACGGTGCGCCACCAGGGTCGCGGCGCGGGCGGCACGGGCGACGTCCGGCGTTACGACTCGACGAAGGACATCGACTTCAACCACGAGGCGGAGCTGACGCCGTCTGGCCGGTTCCTGATCGCGACCGACGAGCGCGGCGGCGGCATCGTGCCGCCCGACGCCGCCTGCAGCCCGGCGGCGGACAACACGATCGGGAACGGCGGCGTTCACGCCTACCGGTTCTCGAAGGTGAAGAAGAAGCTGACGGACCCGAAGAAGTCGTTCGAGGCCTACGCGAAGAAGCCGAAGGGCGGCAAGGCGATCTTCCGCGATCCCGATCAGGACCGGGCCGCAGGCGAGCCTCTGCACCGCGCACGTCTTCCAGATCATCCCGGGCCAGAACCGGATCTTCATGGGCTGGTACTCGCAGGGCACGCTCGTCCTCGACTTCAAGGAGCGGCGGAACGGCCGCTTCAAGTTCAAGGAGGCGGGCTACCTGATCCCCGAGAACGCGAACACGTGGGTCTCACACGTCTTCGACTACGAGAAGAACCCGGACGGCACCTATCACCTACCGCGGCGCCACGGGCGACTTCAACCTCGGCGCGGCCGGGCGCAGCGCGATCGACGTCTACGAGACGACGCTGCCGGCGCCGCCGAAGCCGCGGCGCATCACGGACTCGGCGTGCGAGCGCGGCCACTGGGGCGCGCTGATGAACAAGCGCGGCGTGCCGTTCGCAAGCGAAGCCGACTGCCGGAGCTACGCGCGCTGAGCGCGCTGAGGCCTCCGGCGCTTGCCGGTGCCCACAGGTCGCCGCGCCGAGCGCGGACCGTGATCCATGATCCGCCGGCGACGATCATCGCGACGCTGATCAGCTGCGGCTGCGTGAGGCCGAGAGCGACCTCGTCGTTGCGGCGGATGAACTCGACCAGAAGGCGCTCGGTTCCGGTCAGGACGAGGTAGAGCGCGAAGAGCATGCCGACGCTGAAGGCGTCGCGAAGGCGCCAGAGCGCGTAGGCGATCGCGCCGACCGCGAGCGCCTCGTAGATCGGCGTCGGGATGAACCTCCTCGGTGGTCGGGACGGTGCCGTCGGGATAGGACATCGCCCACGGGCCGTCCCACGGGATGCCGTAGTCGCCGTCGCCCGAGAGCTGGCAGCCGATCCGGCCGATCGCGTAGCCGAGCGCCAGCGGCACCGCCGCGATGTCGCAGATCTCCCAGAGCGGGATCTTTCGCCAGCGCGCCCAGGCGAGGACGCCGATCGCTCCGCCGATCGCGCCGCCGAACCAGACCAGGCCCGAGCCCGAGAAGAGACGGGTCTCGACCCGGACGTTCTGGATGACGAAGTCGAGCTTGGCGCCGACGAGGCCGCCGATGAGCGCCGGCGAAGACCATCTCGTAGGCCCAGTCGGCCGGCTTCTCGAGCTCTGCGAAGCGCTTGGCGAGCACAGCGCCGGCGAGCGATGAACCCGAGCGCAAAGCACAGACCAAAGGTCTGGAGCGTGATGGGGCCGATGTCGATCTCGGGCTGCATGAGTTGTGGTCGACGCGAAATCGAACCCGCGTCTATAGCCCCGACGAGAATCGAACTCGTGTTTCCGGGATGAAAACCCGGCGTCCTGACCACTGGACGACGGGGCCGTGCTCGGAGGCAGTGTAGGACCGGGTGAGTCCGGAAACGACCGCTGAGCGGTCGCGAACGGGCACGCCCGAAGCGACGTCTTGGAACTACGCCTGGCGGTCGATCAGAAGCTCGAGCAGCGCCTTTTGAGAGTGAAGGCGATTCTCGGCCTGGTCCCAGACCGCCGAGCGGTCGCCATACAAGAGCTCCTTCGTGATCTCCTCGCCGGGATGAGCCGGCAGGCAATGAAGCACGACCGCATCGTCAGCCGCCACGTTCAAAAGCTCCTCTCGAAGCTGGTACGGCGCGAGAGCCGCGCGGCGCTCTCGGCAGTCGCCTCGTCTCCCATGCTCACCCACACGTCGGTGTAGAGGGCATGCGCACCCGCCGCCGCCTCGAGGGGGTCATCCGTCTGAAGGCCGGCGGCGCCGTCCTCGAGCCGGTAACCCTCGGGCGCCGCGACCACCACCTCCACACCGACCATCCGGCCCACCAGCGAGAGCGATCGAGCGACGTTGTTGCCGTCGCCCACGTAGGCGACCTTCAGGCCGTCGAGGCTCCTCGAAGCGCTCCGCGAGAGTCATCAGGTCGGCGAGCGCCTGGCACGGGTGGTGAAGCGGCGTCAGGCCGTTGATCACCGGCACTTCTGAGTGCTCGGCCAGCTCGCGCACCGTCTCGTCCGAGCCCGAGCGAATGACGACGCCCGCGACGAATCGCGAGAGCATCCGAGCGGTGTCGCCGACCGACTCTCCGCGTCCGAGCTGTAGCTCGTCGGCCCGCAGTGTCGACAGCGGTTGCCGCCCAGCTCTGCGACCGCGACCTGAAACGAAATCCGCGTGCGAGTGGACGGCCGCTCGAAGAAGAGCGCAACGGAAAGACCGCGGAGCGCGTCCTCCTCCACGCCATGCGCGCGCCCGCCCTTCAGCTCGATCGCCCGCTCGACAAGACGCGTCACCTCGGCCGGTGCAAGTTCCTCACCGGTCAGGAAGTGTCGTGAGCGCCCCCATCGGAAGGCGGTGATACTAGACGAGCAAATAGTCTGCAGCCGCACCGTCCATACGTCGCAACACCGGAGGAGTCCATGGCAGCTGCGAAGAAGGGGACGAAGCGCCAAGCGCTCGAAGCCCGCCGCAAAGAAGAAGACCACCGAAGCCATCGACAAGTCCGCCGCAGCCGCGGCAACAAGAGCGTCGAGGAGTTCCGCGACGCGCTCGAAAAGAGCGTCACCCTCAGCCGCGACCGCATCCAGGAAGTCATGGACGACGCCGTCAAGCGCGGTCGCATGACCCGCGCCGACGCCGAGAAGACCGTCAGCCGCCTCGTCACCAAGGGCCGCCAGCAGACCGACGAGCTCCTCGCCGAGCTCGAGAAGCTCCTCGATCAGGCGCGCAAGGGGTCGAGTCGCGCGTTGCGCCCGCCCGCAAGCGCGCCGAGAAGGCCGCGAGCCGCGCCGTCAAGCGCGTGCGCACGACCGCCGAGCCCGGCGCTCGTCGAGGCCGACAAGCTCCGCCGCCGCGCGGGCGTCGCCAGCTCGTCGCCCATCACCGGATACGACGAGCCTCAACGCCACGCCAGGTCAAGTCGCGCCTGAAGGACATGAACAAGGCCGACCTGCGCAAGGTCCGCACCCAGGAGAAGCGCGGCAAGGCACGCAAGGGCATCCTGGACGACATCGAGAAGCGCCTGAACGCCTAGACTGCCACCATAGGCGTGGTGTCCACCGCCGCCGCCAAAGCAGGCTCGCCCTCACAAGGGCGAAGAGCTCGAGCTGACCGTCGAGTCGATCGCCCAGGGCGGGCGCGGCGTCGCGCGGCGCGACGACGGCTTCGTCGTCTTCGTCACCGGCGGCCTCCCCGGCGACCGCGTGCGTGCCCGCGTCTCGCGCTCCAAGAGCGGCTACGCCGAGGCGTCGTCCGTCGAGCTCATCGAGGCCGAGCCCCGACCGCATCGCCGACACCTGCGTCCACGAGGGCGAGCCCTGTCCCGGCGCCCCGTGGCAGGGACTCCCCTACGAGCGCCAGCTCGAGCTGAAGGCCGCGCAGGTCGACGAGGCGCTCCGCCGCCTCGGCGGCCTCGACGGCTTCGAGACCGAGCCGATCGTCCCCGCCACGTCCGAGTGGCGCTACCGCAACAAGCTCGAGTACTCGTGGGGCGACTCCGACGGCGAGACCGTCCTCGGCTTTCACCCCCGAGGCGACTGGCGCCGCGTCGTCGACGTCGACGACTGCCACCTCGCCTCCGAGTCGAACAACGCGGCCCGCAACGAGATCCGCGACTGGGCGCGCGAGAACGCGCCTGCCGCCGCACGAATCCACCGACGAGCGCGGCGTCCTTCGCCACCTCGTCGTGCGCGAGGGCACGCGCACCGGTCAGGTCCAGACCCGCCTCGTCACCGCGCCCGCCGAGTTTCCGCGCCCACCCGTCGACCTCCACACCGTGATCGACGGCCCCTCCGGCGGCACCGACGGCCCCACCGGCGTGCTCGGCGAGGAGTACCTCGAAGAAGAGCTCTCCGGCCTTCGCTTCCGCATCTCCCACCCCGCCTTCTTTCAGACCAACACCGAGATGGCCGAGACCCTCTACGGCATCGCGGGCGACTACGCCGGCCTCACCGGCGCCGAGAAGCGTCTGGGACCTCTACTGCGGCATCGGCACGATCGGCCTCTCGCTCGCCGGTCGCGCGCGGCTCGGTCTGGGGCCTCGAGTCCGTGCCCGAGGCCGTCGCCGACGCCGAGCGAAACGCGATGCGAAACGGGATCAACAACGCGCACGTTCGTCGCCGCCGACGCCCGCCTCGGCATCACGCCCGCTCGCTCGAGCGGGCCGGCAAGCCCGACGTGCGTGATCGTCGATCCGCCCCGCGCCGGCCTCTCGAAGAAGATCGTCCGCCGCCTGATCGAGGCCGAGGCGCCGCGCATCGTCTACGTCTCCTGCAACCCCACGACGCTCGCGCCGAACGCCGCGCAGCTCGTCGAGGCGGGCTACGAGCTCAAGCGCATCCGCCCGGTCGACATGTTCCCGCAGACGCCGCACGTCGAGTGCGTGGCGCTGCTCGAGCGACCGGCCGTTAGGTTCCGAGCATGGCGGAGCGCTCACGAGGATTCGGGGTCGCCGCCGGGCTCGACCCCGAGATCGCAACGCCGCTCGCCGCTCGCTGCGAGGAGCTCGGCTACGGCTCGATCTGGTCGAACGACACGCCGATGGCCGAGCGGCCTCGAGACGCTCGCCGCCTTCGCCGAAGGACACGGATGACGATCGACCTCGGCGTCGCGGTCATCGCGCTCGACCGACGCACGCCGGAAGAGATCGCGGCGAAGATCGAGGAGCTCGGCCTGCCGCGCGAGCGCCTCTGGCTCGGCGTCGGCGCCGGCTTTTCGAAGAAGCCGCTGACCGCGATGCGCGAGCACCTCCCGGCGCTTGCGCGAGGCCCTCGGCGACATCCGCCTCGATGCTCGCCGCGATGGGACCCGAAGATGTGCGCCTTCGCCGGCGCCGAGTTCGACGGCGTCTGCTTCAACTGGATGACGCCCGGGTTCGCCGCCGACGCCCGCAAGCACGTCGAGAGAGGGGCTTCGGAGGCGGGTCGCGAGACACCGCCGGTCATGGGCTACGTCCGCACCGCCGATCGGCGACGACGCCCAGCCCCGCCTCGCCAAGGAGGAAGCGCTTCTACCGCGAGCTTCACCACGGCTACAAGAAGCACTTCGACCGCCTCGGCGAGGAGGTGGGCACCGTCGGCGTGGCCGAGCCCGACTCCGCCGCGGCCCAGCGCCAGCTCGACGAGTTCGACGCGCTCGACATCACCGTCGTCCGCGGCCTCGCGAGCGCGAACCTCGAGGCCATGTCCACGCTTGCCGAACAAGCCGCCCCCCAATGAGTCTTTTCTGGGGACCAAGGTAAACGTCCGTGAACCACCCCTATAGGGGGTGCTGACGGACGTTTGAGCGCTGCACGCTCGCCTAGTACGGCGGCAGGTCCGCGTACCAGTCGCCGAGCACGCGGAATGCGTGCCAGAACTCGCGCTTCGACTCCTCCGAGTCGAGCGACTGGTCGATGTCCGGGACGTAGAGAGCTTCGATGGTCGGCGTGAACGGCTGCACCTCGCCGAGCGTCGTCCGAAAGCTCGCGCGCCAGCGGCACCTCGACCTCGTTCAGGGCCTCGAGCGCGTCGTCGCCCATCACCACGATCAGACGCGGGCCGACGATCGCGATCTCCTCGACGATCCGCTCGACGCACTCAGCGGCCGCGAGCGTGGGATCCGAGATCGGGCACTTCACGCAGAGCGTCCCGTAGACGGTGAGCGGATCGACGCCGAGCCGCTTGAAGCTCTTCATGAGCGCGTTGCCGGCCCGGCCGTAGAACGCGACGCCTTCCTCGATCTCCGAAGGCGTCGGCGCGTGCTTGAGGATCATCACGTCGGCCTGCGGGTGGCCCGAGCCGAGGACGGGCATCAGGTTGCCGCGAGGGCAGTGCGAGCACTCCTGGAGGCGGCGCGTGAGCCCGTTCAGCTCGCGGATCGCGCGCTCGAGGTACTTCTCCTGGATCTCGTCATCGGTCACGGGCACAGCCGTGACGTTCTTCTCGGGGGACGCCTCGCCTCCTGCCGCGCGCCCTCCTGCATCACGCCTTGCTCCTGCTCGCCTTCTTGCCGCCGCGCCCGCCCGATCGTCTGGATGAACTTGAGCGCCTGGACGTAGACGAGGTTCTTGTGCTTGCGCACGATGTCGGCGTCTCGCATCGCCTCCAGGAACTCCGCCGGGCCGTCGAAGTCGTGGACGCGGATCATCACGCTGCCGAGTCCCTGGGCCACGTGACTGTCCGATCCCGCGCCGGGGACGATCCGGTACTTGGTCGCAAAGCGCTCGGCCTCCTCGTTGAAGGCGGTGAGCGTCACGCGCGGGTTGAACACCTCGAGGATGTCGATCTCGTCGACCATGTCGAGCAGGTGCTCGTAGTCGGGAACGGAGTGCAGGCGGTCGAACGGATGCGGCACGTAGACGAGGCCGCCCTGGCGCCGGATCTCGGCGATCGTCTCCGCCATCGTCATCCCGCGCTCGATCTTCTTCTCGAGGAAGAGCCCGATCACCTCGCCCTGCTCGGCGGTCTTCACCTCCTCGGCGACGATCACCTTGATCCCCACCTCGTCGGCGATCTCACTCGCCTCGAGGGCGCCCGAGACCACGTTGTGGTCCGTGATCGCGATCGCGCCCAGGCCCTGCTCCTTCGCCGTCTCGAGGAGCGTCCTCACCGGCGTCGCGCAGTCGGGCGAGTGATCCGTGTGCATGTGGAGGTCGACGCCGATCTGCTTGCGGCGCGAGATGCGCCTGCGAATCTGCCGCGTCGCCGCGCGGGTCGTGGCGCCGCGCCGCGAGCCGACGGTAGATCTCCTCGACCTGATCGGCGACGGCGCCCCAATCGCGGCTCGCGCCCCTGCGTCGCGCCGCGTGAACTCCTCGCGAAGCTCGTCGCGGCCCGCGAGGCGCTCGATCTGGCCCGGCCAGCGTGATCGCGTCGCCGGGCGGGAACATCAACCCGAGCTCCCCGCCACGGACCAGCTCGTCGTAGAGCGGAAGCTGCGAGACAACCGGGCACGGTGCCCGAGCCGAGCGCAGCCCGGATCAGCCCCGGCGCCGTGCGCGGCCCGCCAGACGCGACGCAGACGAACGTCGGCGGCAGCGACCAGCTCCTCGGGCTCGATCGCTCGCGGCCCCACGAACTGGATGCGGTCGCGCAAGCGGTTTGCAGATCCGCACGTCGCCGCCGTCGGGAAGCCAGATCGCGGCCTCCCACTTGAGGTCAGCAGGTAGGCGGCGGAGCGCGCGCAAGAAGAGCCGAAGCGCGCCGCGCTCCTCCTCCAGGCAGTACGCGATCCGAAGCGGGCCTCGCGTCCTGCTCGCGAGCTCGCCCGGGCCACTCGCCCTCGAGCGCGCGCACCCCAGGCTCGACGAGCTCGTAGCCGCCCGGGAAGTAGCGGCGCATGAGGTCCGACGTCTCGCAGCAGCTCGCCGTCCGCGCGTCGAGTCGCCCGAAGAAGATCTCGACGATGGGTCGGGCGACCTGCGTCGAGAGCACCCGCTCCGACGGCTCGTGAAAGCTGCCGACGTTGAGCGAGCGCGAGTGGCGGAGCGCAACCGACGCGGCGCTCGGCGCGAACGGATCGTGCACGTGGACGATGTCGAAGCTCGACTCCGCCGAGGAGCGCGTCGAGGCCCTTCGAGACGTCGAGCGGCAGCGGCACTCCCCGGGCGCGAGGCCCGGTGGCATCGGCAGGCCGGTGCCGACGGCGAGCACCGGCGGTCCGTCCGTCGCCGGCGCGCTCGCCCCGCCACGAGCCGTTGAAGAGCGCGTCCGGCCGCTCGCGTGCGGCGTTGATCAGCCGCCGCGCCTCGCGCGTCCCTCCCCGCAGGCTGGACGGTGCCGCGACGACGACTCGATGACCCGCGCTCGGCCGAGCTCGACCGACGTCCGCTCGACGAACTCGTTGATCTCATGGCGCTGGCCCCACGGCAGGGGCGTCACCTGGGCGATCGTCAGCCGGTCTTCACCGTTGGCGGGCAAGCTCTGAGCATAAGGCGGGACATGGGCTTGGAGGCAACAAGGCCGACCAGCCCAAAGAAAACGACCCCCGCCGCAGAAGCGGCGAGGGTCGTTCTGAACGCCTACAGAGGGTCGAGCTCGCTAGCGGTCGAGCTTGAACTTGAGCGTCTGGCTCTCCGTGTAGGGCTCCTGGTAGGGGTCGTCGTCCGTGAACGTGGTCGTCAATCGCACCTTCGCCGCGTTCTTGTTCGCCGCGTTCCGGAGCTTCTTCCTTGCCGCCTTGTCCAGAGTGATCGTCTGGGTGCCGACTTGCCCGCGCTCGCAAGCGAGCTCGAGTTCGTGCCGAGAACGTCTCCGTTCCTGAGCTCGAAGCGACGAGGTCTCGCTGCATGGCCTGATCACAGCAGTAGCGGTACTTGAGCCTCTTCTTCAGCGACCTTCTTGCTTCGTCGGAACTGGACGCTCGACGAGCGCCTCGAGCGTCGTCCTCGGCTGCGTCGTCGTCGACGATCGTCACCTGCGTCGTCATCGGCGACGACGCCAGATTCGCCGATGGGCTCGGACCGCTGAGCGTGACCGAGATTGTCTCGTTCGCCTCGTCAGTCGCGTCGTCCGTGATCGGGATCGTGATGGTCTCGGATGCGTCGCCCGGCGCGAACGTCAGCGTGCCGGACGTCGACGTGTAGTCGCTGCCGGCCGTGGCCGAGCCATTCGAGGTCGCGTAGTTCACCGTTGCCGCTGGTTGAGCGGGCCTTCGCGAACGACCGTCACCGTGGCCGGACCGCCGTTCTCCGAAACGGACGTCGCGGCATCGGCGAACCGGAGCACCGGGATCGGGATCAGCGAAACGCCCTCGAGCGGCGGCGTGCCGTTGGGACCGACCTGTGAACCATTCGGGGCCGTCGTGCTGGTCGGCGTTGCCGCGCCCGTCGAAAGGTTCAGGCGATAGAAGGTCGACTCGGGGTCACCCGCGAGCTGGAGCGACGAATACGCGACGCCGGTCCCCTGCTCGATGTCGAAGCCGACGTTGTCAGTCGTATCGAACACCGAGCCCTCCAACGGTCTGCAGCGTCCCGGCGTTCGGGTTGCTCTGGAGCGCCAGGATGTCCAGATCCGAGTCGATGTCATAAAGCGCCGTCGACGTGGCTCCGTCGATGTTGTTCGTGTACGCCGCGCCGACAATGTTCGGGATCTCGAAGGTCATTCGGATCGCCCGGCTGGATAGTCCGATATCGCCGTCGATCGCCACTCGGCGACCGTTGTTCGGGTTGTAGCGGTAGTTGTTGTCGCTCGTCACCGAGGGCTCGTTGTTGGTGGTTCGAATCCGGTCGACTACAGGATTGAAATCGAAGCCGAAAGCCGTCGGCGCACCGGTGAAGGGATCAGGGACCGAATCGACTTGAGTCGCCGTCACCGTGCCGGCCTGCCGCCGTGTTCGGCTCGAGCACGTACACCGTGCCGCCGGACGCCTGAGCGAACAGATTGCCGCCGCGCGGACGGTAATCGATCCCGATCAGGTCGGTGTCCGTGGCGCTTGGCGGGAAGGTGATCGTCGCTGGCGTCCCGTTGATCAGCGTGTTGGGGTTTCCAACCGAGAACTGGACGATCTGGTTGGTGGTCGTCGAGCCCGGTGACCGTCTGGTGCACCGCGTAGCTCGGAGCCGCGTTGACCGCTCCGAAAGTGAGCACCGCACCGGCGGCGATGCCGAGCTTCAAGCGCTTGGAAAGCCTCATCTGTCCGAATCCTCCTGTACCTGCCTCAAGCGACCGGCGAGCTGTCCCGCGCGGACCGAGCGCAATTTGATCGATCACCAGTGCCTACGCAAAGGCGACCGGATCGGTTCACGACGTGGGCAGATTAATCAGATGTGAGACGGGATGCGCTGCCGAGCTTGCTGCTAGCCGTCCGCGGCGACCGCGTCGGCGGGCGCCTTCGCGCCTTCGCCGGTGCGGGAGTTGTTGGCGATGAACTCCTCCGTCAGCAACCGCGCATCGGAATCGGGACGCTGGGTGTGGGGAGACTTCATCAAGTAGCTCGAGGGGCCGTCGAGCTGGCCCGCGATCCCGTTGTTGAGCGCGAGCTTGATCAGGCGAACGGCGTCGATCACGACTCCCGCCGAGTTGGGCGAGTCCCAAACTTCCAGCTTGAGCTCGATCGTGAGTGGAACGTCACCGAACGACTTTCCTTCGAGACGGATGTGCGCCCACTTGCGGTCGGTGAGCCATGGCACGTAATCAGAGGGGCCAACGTGTACGTCTCTCTCCGCCAGCTCCGTTCCCATCACGGAGGTCACCGCGTTCGTCTTCGAGATCTTCTTCGAGTCGAGCCGCTCGCGCTCGAGCATGTTGAAGAAGTCCATGTTGCCGCCGACGTTCAGCTGGGAGGTGTGCTGGAGCTCAACCCCGCGCTCGTGGAAGAGGCGCGCGAGCTGGCGGTGGACTATCGTGGCGCCGACCTGTGACTTGATGTCGTCGCCGATGATCGGCAGGCCCGCGTCCTCGAAACGGCGGCTCCAGTCGTCTTGCCGGGCGATGAAGACGGGCAGGCAGTTGACGAAGCCGACGCCTGCCTGGAGTGCTTGCTCGACGTACCACTTCGTGGCCGCCTCGGACCCGACGGGCAGATAACAGACCAGAACGTCCGCCTTGGTCTCTTTCAAGATGCCGATGATGTCCGCGGTCTCGCCCGGAGCCTTGGTGATCTTCTGCTTCAGGTACTTGCCCAGGCCGTCATGGGTCATGCCGCGGTGGACCTCGATGCCCATGTGCGGTACGTCGGCGAACTTGATCGTGTCGTTCTGGCCAGACCAGATCGCCTCGGAGAGGTCCTTGCCCACCTTCTCGGAGTCGATGTCGAACGCGGCGACGAACTCGATGTCGCGAATGTGGTAGCCGCCCAAGTCGACGTGCATGAGGCCGGGGACCTGCTCCGCGGGGTCGGCGTCCTTGTAGTACTCGACGCCTTGGATGAAGCTGTTGGCGCAGTTGCCGACGCCGACGATCGCGACGCGGACCTTGCCGTCGTCCGAGCGCGTGCCATTTGAGGATGCGCCATTAACCTCGGGCGCTCCGTTCTGAGAGCTCATTGGTGCGAAAGTCCTTTCGGAGCAGGTCAGGCCCGCGTCGCCCGACTGGCGGCGCGGGGGCCAAGTTTGCCTGATTCTGACGGGGAAGAGACCTTACGCCACCCCGCCCGCTTGGTTACACCTGGATCAGGCTTCTTGAGCGCGAAGCTCGCGGCGGACGTGCCACACCCGCTGCCCGACGGTGAACGTGGTCAGCCCGGCCATCACGTAGATCGCCGCGGGCAAGAGGTCGACGGCGTCGATGAGCTCGCCGGCTCCGAAGACCAAGCCAATCGACAGGATCACCACGCGCACCGCTCGGGTCGCGATGCCCACCTTGCACTCGACGCCCAGGGCCTCCGCGCGCGCCCGGGTGTAGGAGACCATCAGCGAGCCGAGCACCACGAAGACGCATGCCGCGGCCGCGTTCGAGTCCCCGGCCTCCGCGAACTGCCACGCGACCGCGGTCAGGACGATCCCTTCTTCGATCCGGTCGAGCGTCGAGTCGAGGAACGCACCGAAGAGGCTGCCCTTGCCCGACATCCGCGAGTAACGACCGTCGAGCGTGTCCATCACGGAGCCCGCGATGAACGCCAAGCCGCCCAAGAGGATCAGGTCACCGAAGATGAGCGCCGCGGCTGCGAGGTTGCCAGCGAGCCCTGTCATCGAGATCGCGTTCGGCGTGAGCCGCGACTCGATCAGCCGGTTTCGAGCGTAAGACCGCCATGCCTGAGAGCTGCGGGAACCCGCGCCCCCCTCCATGTCGCTCGGACTCACGGCGCGGAGTCTATGACGGGACCTCGAGCGCCCGATTGGTCGTCAGGCGCCGTAGCCTAGGCGCGGTGACCAGCGCTTCGAAGGCCGCCTGGAAGCGCCCTCCGAAGCGGCGGGTCGCCGCGATCCGCGACCGCCTGCGCGAGATGTACGGTCGCCCCATAAACGAGCCGCACGAAGATCCCGTGCACGAGCTCGTACTGACGATCCTCTCTCAGAACACCTCGGATACGAACCGAGACGTCGCCTACGCGGGCCTGCGCGCGAAGTTCAGCTCCTGGCCCGAGATAAGGGACGCGCCGACCGCTGAGGTCGAGGACTCGATCCGGCGCGGCGGCCTCGCGCCGACCAAGGCGCCGCGCATCCAAGCTGTGCTCCGCGAGGTCGGCGATCCGATCGACCTCGACTGGCTGGCCGATGCACCGCGAGACGACGCGATGGCCTTCCTCACGGCGCTACCCGGCGTAGGGCGCAAGACCGCGGCTTGCGTGATGATCTTCTCGTTCGACCGGCCCGAGATCCCGGTTGACACTCACGTCCACCGGGTCGGCGGGAGGCTTGGGCTGTTCCGGGCCAAGGCGTCATGGGAAGAGGCGCACGACGAGATGCTGAGGGTGACGCCGCCCGAGGACGCCTACGAGCTTCACGTCAACCTGATCCGGCACGGCCGGACGTTGTGCCGTCCGGCTCGGCCCATGTGCGCAGAATGCGCGCTTCTTCGCATGTGCCCCTACGGCCGCGAGCTTCGCCGCCGCTAGGCGAGCCCGGCCTGCGTCTTGAGTTGCGGAAAACTACGGATGAAATTGACCTCTGTTGGGGCCAGAATCCCCGAGGCAGGAGTATCCCGGGCCGCAAGGCCTGCCCTATGGAGGAGTCATTTTGAGATCGAGTTTTTTGCGTACCCGAGCCGTCACGATCGCCGTCGCGATCGGCGCCATCGCCTTCCCGGCGGCAGCCGATGCCGCCAAGCCCAAGAAGCCGGCGAAGGTTGACGTGATGACGCGCAACCTCTACCTGGGTGCAGATCTTGGGCCCGCAATCGCTGCCCCGACGCCGCCTCAGGCGTACACCGCGGTGGGGAACATCTACAAGAAGATGCAGGACATGAACTTCAACGCGAGAGCGAAGCTCCTCGCGAAGGAGATCGGTGACACCAGCCCCGACTTGATCGGCCTGCAAGAAGTCTCGCTTTGGCGGCGAGACGATGTCGTCGACGGCCCTACGACTCCTGCCCAAGAGGTCGTCTACGACTACCTCGAGCTGCTCATGGACGAGCTCCAGGGCCGCGGCCTCTACTACGACGTCGTGGTCGTCCAGCAAGAGGCTGACCTGGAGTTCCCGGCAGACACCAGAGGCGGTACGAATGGCGGTCCTAACGGTAGTCCCGATTTCGACGCGCGCCTCACCATGCGCGACGTGATCCTCGCCAAGCGAGGCACCAAGATCAAGGAGGCGGCGGGCGCCAACTATTCGACCAACGTGGCTATCAACACAGCCGCCTTTGGTCCGGTCCAGGTTTTGCGTGGCTTTACCTACGCCGACGTGGTGCCCAATAAGGGGAAGAAGTTCCGATTCGTCAACACGCACCTCGAGTCGTTCAGCGCGTACTTTCGCAACAAGCAAGCACAGGAATTGACCGGAGGCAGCGGCGTCACGGCTGTTTCGTGGCCGATCGTTTTGGTCGGCGACCTCAACTCCGACCCCGATGACCCGGGGTCGAGCCCGCCACCGGCACCCCGGAGGCGGCCGCCTACAACACAATCATCGCTGACGGCTTTGCTGACCGCGGCTTGGAGGTGGACACCTGCTGCTTTGGAGAGGACATCCGCGATCCGGCGCCGGCGTTCACGTCGCGAATCGACCATGTACTCGGCAAGGGCCCGGTAGCGGAGCTGAGCTCCGCGTTGATCGGCACCAATCAGACAAATCGCTCGGGGACGGGCCTGTGGCCGACCGATCACGGCGGCGTCGTCGCGAAGTTGAAGGTCGGTTAGCCAGCTCGGCCGCGACCTGCGGAAGAGGCGGGCGCTGCGTCGGCGGCGCCCGCCCTTTCTCGCATTCGTTCAGGATTCCGTGCCTATAGACTCGCGCCGGTGAATAGGGCGCCCTTCCTCATCTTCGGCGGGTTCGCGCTGGTCTGCCTCCTGATCGTGGTGAAAGTCGTCTCCGGCCAGGGGGCCGCAAGCGCCGCGCCCGTCGCCGTCGCAAGCCAGGACCAGGACGGCAAGGAGCTGTTCGTCAACAACTGCGGCCCTTGCCACACGCTCGCGGCCGCGGGCGCCGACGGAGTCGTCGGACCCAACCTCGACCAGGTGCTGGCGCCTGGTGGCAACGCGACGTACGAAGGCTCCTACGGCCGCGCCCTATCGGCGATCACTTGCGGCTTCGGCGGCGGCCGGATGCCCGCCGGCATCATCCAGGGCGAGAACGCCCAAGAGGTATCGGCCTTCGTAGGTGCCTACGCAGGCCAAGCCGGCTCCGCCTCAGATCCGCTCGTGGACACGACCGACCCCGAAGAAGCACCTCGCGACGACCCGCCCGAAAGCTGCACCACCACCGAGTAACCCTCCACCTGACCGGAGGACCCACGCCAAGGGAGGTGGTCGGGTGCTCACCCCTTCACCGGGGACATAGCCAGGACACGGATGTCCGTCCGGGCGGGCGGACATGGATGTCCGCGTCCCCGGGAAAGGGGTGACATCCGGCCACATCCCCTTAGTGAGTGTGCCTAGATCTGCTAGTCTCTCGCTTAGATTTCTTACGAACCCACCCCTGAAACCAGGAGACTGAAACATGGCCAAGACCATCGGCATCGACCTAGGTACCACCAACTCGTGCGTCGCCGTCTTCGAGGGCGGCGAGCCCAACGTGCTCGAGAACTCGGAGGGCGGGCGCACCACCCCGTCGGTCGTCGCATTCACCGAGGGCTCTGAGCGCCTCGTCGGCACCGTCGCTAAGCGCCAGGCGGTGATGAACCCCGAAAACACCATCTTCTCGATCAAGCGCTTCATGGGCCGCAAGGAAGCCGAGGTGAAGGAAGAGGAGACGATCGTCCCGTACAAGGTCGAGGCCGGTCCCGGTGGAGACGTGCGGGTAGACGTACGCGGCAAGCAGTACTCGCCGCCCGAGATCTCGGCGATGATCCTCCAAAAGCTCAAGTCCGACGCTGAGGCGAAGCTCGGTGAGACGGTCGACTCGGCCGTGATCACCGTTCCGGCTTACTTCAACGACGACCAGCGCCAGGCGACCAAGGACGCCGGCAAGATCGCGGGGCTCGACGTCAAGCGGATCATCAACGAGCCGACCGCGGCCGCACTCGCTTACGGCATCGACAAGTCGGCCGAGGACCAGAACGTGCTGGTCTTCGACCTCGGCGGGGGCACCTTCGACGTCTCGATCCTCGAGATCGGCGACGGTGTCTTCAAGGTGCTTGCAACGGCGGGCGACAACCACCTCGGGGGCGACAACTGGGACAAGGCGGTCGTCGAGTGGATGGTCGCGGAGTTCAAGCGCGACCAGGGTGTCGACCTCTCACAGGACAAGAACTCGCTTCAGCGCCTCTACGAGCAGGCCGAGAAGGCAAAGATCGAGCTCTCCTCGACGCAAGAGACCCAGATCTCGATTCCGTTCATCACGGCTGTCGACAATCAGCCGCGCCACCTCGAGATGCGCCTCTCGCGCGCCAAGCTCGCCGAGCTCACGTCCGAACTACTCGAGCGCGTCGTCTCGCCCGTCAAGCAGGCGATGGCCGACGCGTCGGCGGATTCGATCGACCACGTGATCCTGGTAGGCGGCATGTCTCGCATGCCGGCGGTCCAGGAGAAGGTGAAGGAGCTCACGGGCAAGGACCCGCATCAGGGCGTCAACCCAGACGAGGTCGTTGCCATCGGAGCGGCGATCCAGGCGGGCGTTCTGTCGGACGACGTGAAGGACGTCCTCCTTTTGGACGTCACGCCCCTCACCCTCGGCATCGAGACCAAGGGCGGAGTGATGACCAAGCTGATCGAGCGCAACACGACGATCCCGTCACGGAAGGCCGAGACGTTCTCGACCGCAGCCGACAATCAGCCCGAAGTGGAGATCCACGTGCTCCAGGGCGAGCGCGAGATGGCCACCTACAACAAGTCGCTGGGCAAGTTCCAGCTGACCGGCATCCCGCCCGCGCCCCGAGGCATGCCGCAGATCGAGGTCGCTTTCGACATCGACGCGAACGGCATCCTCAGCGTGTCGGCCAAGGATCTCGGCACCGGGCGCGAGCAGAAGATCGAGATCAAGGGCGGCTCCGGCCTCGACGACACCGAGGTCGAGCAGATGATCAAGGACGCCGAGGCGCACGCCGACGACGACCGCAAGCAGCGCGAGCTCGCCGAGGCGCGAAACGTTGCCGAGAACGCCGCTTACACGGCCGAGAAGCAACTCGGCGAGCTGGGCGACCAGATCTCCGACGAGGAGAGGTCGGACATCGAGTCCCAGGTCGCCGCGATCCGCGAGTCGCTCGACTCGGCCGACGCGGCCGACCTGAACGCCAAGACGGAGGCGCTCCAGGAGACCTTCCACGGGATCTCCGAGCGCATCTACCAGGCGGCGGCCACCCAGGGTGCCGCGAACAGCGACGGCGACGGCGCCGGCGGCTCGAACGGCGCCTCGGCCGAGACCGAGGAGGAGGTCGTCGACGCCGAGGTCGTGGACGAGGAGCGCACGTAATGTCGAAGCGCCCTCAGGCCGAAGCGGAGGTCACGGAGACGGCCGAGGCCGTCACCGTCGACGGCAGCTCGGACAGCGCCGAGTCGGAGCTCGGGCCGGCGGAGGCGCGGCTCGCCGAGCTCGAGGTCGAGCGTGACGAGTACCTCGACCTCGCGCAGCGGACCCGTGCGGAGCTCGAGAACTTCCGCAAGCGTTCCGCGCGAGACTCCCAAGACGCCGAGCGGCGCGGACGTGCCCACGTCGCGCGCGGCCTGGTGCCGGCGGTGGACAGCCTGGAGCGAGCGCTTCAGGCAGCGGGCGTCGCCCTACAGCCGCCGGACGGCCCCAGCCTCGCGGCCGGGGAGGCCTCTGAGCCCGCTAGCCGCGAGGTCTCGGCGCACGAAGCGCTCGCCGCCGGAGTCGCGCTCGTCCACGGCGAGATCGTGGGTGCGCTCCGCTCCGCGGGCGTCGAGTCATTCGACCCCGCCGGCGAGAGGTTTGACCCGAGCGTGCACGAGGCTCTCTCGGCACGCCCCGCCGTCGATGACGAAGAGACCGGCGTAGTAGTCGAGACGATTCAGCGCGGCTACTCGCTCGGCGATCTTCTGATCCGGCCCGCTCGAGTGGTCGTCACCTCGTAGGAGGCCCGCGATGAAGATCTCTACTCAGTCCTGGGGGTCGAGAAGAAGGCCTCCGAGGACGAGATCAAGAAGGCGTACCGCAAGCTCGCCCGCGAAAACCACCCGGATCGCAATCCGGGCGACGCGGCGGCTGAGGAGCGCTTCAAGGAGATCCAGGGCGCCTACGACACGCTCTCCGATCCCGATAAGCGCCGCGAGTACGACTCGGGCGGTGCGTTCGGTTTCGACCCGCGCAACTTCGCGGGGGGTGCGGCACAGAACCTGGGCGACATCTTCTCGTTCTTCAACCGTGGGCGTACCCAGATGCGCGGCTCAGACCTTGAGACCGACGTCTCGCTGAGCTTCGACCAGGCGATGTCGGGCACCGAGATCACGGTCACTGTTCCCAAGCAGGCCGCCTGCACCACTTGCGGCGGCAGCGGCGCCAAGCCCGGCACCGTCCCCCATACCTGCCCTCGCTGCCAGGGCCGCGGCGTCGATTCCGAGAGCCAGGGCTTCTTCTCGATCTCCCAGCCCTGCGCTCGCTGCGGCGGCCGGGGTGAAGTCGTCGACGAACCGTGTGCGACCTGTCAGGGCTCCGGCCTCACGATGCAGCGAAAGCGCTATCGCGTGAAGATCCCTGCCGGCGTTCATGACCAGAGCCGCATCCGCGTCGCCGGCAAGGGCGAGGACGGCCCTTCCGGCGGGCCGCCCGGCGATCTCTACGTGCGGGTGCGCGTCGCGCCGTCTCCGGTGTTCGCCCGGCGCTCAGACGGCAACCTCGAGGTGCGCGTACCGATCACGATCCCGGAAGCGATCAACGGCGCGACGGTCGAGGTCCCGACCCTCGACGGCTCCAAACGGATCAGGGTCCCGGCGGGGACCCAGCACGGCACTGTCCAGCGCCTGCGGGGCGAAGGGCCCGCACGCGCCGGTGGACGCGGGCGTCGTGACATCCACTACCGGCTCGAGATCGAAGTGCCTGCGGGCCTCTCGCGCGCGGGCAAGCGCGCGGTCGACGACCTGGCAAAGGCGCTCAACGGCCACGACCCCCGCGAGCGCATTCTCAGCGCGGCCCGGACGAAGCCGACCGCCGCAGAGGAGAAGATTCAAAAGTAATGGCCTCCAGGCAGCCAGCGCGCCGCTCGCAGACCACAATCCGGGTCTCGTCCAGCCGCGGGGTCTTCATGATCTCGGTCGCCGCCGAGCTGGCCGAGATGCACCCGCAAACGCTTCGCATGTACGAGGCGCGCGGGCTGATCACTCCCAAGCGCTCGGCCAAGAACACGCGCCTGTATTCGCAAGACGACGTCGAGCGTCTTCGCCGGATCCAGCAGATGACGGCCGAGGAGGGCCTCAACCTCGCCGGAGTCGAGACCGTGCTCGAGATGGAGGCCGAGCTCGAGAGGACGAAGGCAGCGATGGCAAAGCTTCGCGATCGCACCTCGAAGCTCGAAGCCGAGATGGCGTCGGAAATCGAGCGCGTGAAGACAGCCGGCCGCGCCGAGATCGTCCCCTACGGCGCGTACGAGACCGACGGCATCGAGCCAGTGCGGATCAAGGTCAAGCGCTCCGAAAACTAAGGATTGCGCGTCTCGAGCAGCTCTTCGGCGATCAACCGGATCGTCTCCTCGCCGTAAGGCATCGTCGGGCTTCCGTCGGTGAGGATCGCGAGCGAATAGCTCTTGCCGTCTGCGTCGACGCGCGCCACCTGATGGACGAGCTCACCGGTGCCGGACGGGCGCCAGCCGCCTTTGAAGCGCACTCTCGCACCGTCGGGTGCGGCCTTCGGGATACCCCAGCTCTGTCCAGGGACTACTGAGCTGAGCATCTCGCTGCCCGCGTCTCCGCCAGGGAGCGCGAGGAGCTTGTCCAGTCGCGACATGAACCGCGCCAGATCGCTCGCGCTGAGCTGCACATTCGCCCAATAGCCGGCGTCTCCCGTGAAGTCAGTCATGCCGGCCACGTTCGCGACCTCGTTGAGGCCCTCGTCGCCTACTCGGGCGTAGATCGCATCGGCGGCGTCGTTGTCCGACATCGTGAGCATCTGCTGGAGAAGCGAGCGGGTCGTCCCGTCGAGAGCCGATTCTTCACGACGCAGCCGGCGGAGCTCGGCGACGAGCAGCATCGCCTTGCTGACACTCGCCGAGAAGAACTGGCGGTCGGGCTCGAAGGTAAGCGTGCGCCCGCCGGGGCCGATCGCCGCAAACGAGATCAACCCCTTGCGGGTGCGTGCGAAATGCTGAGCCTTGGCCTCCGCGTCCTTTGCCGGCCAGGCAGGGCGGTTCTTCTGACTCGGCAGGGCGAGCTTCAACTTCGTGTTCGCAGCCCGCGATATCTCAGAGGCCTGAAAACCGCTCGACAACCCGAACACGCAAAGTGCAGTCGCCACCACACTCGCAATCAACAGAATGGGTCTCCGAGACGGGCGAGGTGGGCGTCTGCGCTTTTGCGGCGACGCTCGCTGGACCCTCGCGCGCTCCGCGCTCTCCTCGTAGCGCCTAAGCAGATCGCCCAGATCCTGCGAGTCCTCGGCCAAGCTCTCAGGATAAGCCGGACCCCGTGGCCGGAGGTGAAGATCTAAGGTGGGATTCGCATGAAGACGAGACGACGCAAGATCGGCGACCAGGAGCGGCTGGTGGGCGCAACGCTCGCCGCGGGGCGGATCGCGATCGGGGTCGGCCTCTGGGTAGCGCCCGGGCTGTCCGCGAAGGCGCTCGGGATGAAGCCCATGGACGCTGAGACGCTAGCAGTCTCGCGGCTGGCGGCGACTCGCGACATGATCCTCGGCACTTGGCTTGGCGCTGAGCTTCGAGACGGCGGGCGGCCTCTTGCGCCGGCGATAGCGCTCACGGCTGCGACGCGGGCGACTCGCTGACCTTCGCGCTTCTGACTGCTCGCGGCGGGGACGAGCTCAATGCGGGCGTCCGCGGATTGGCCGCCGCTGGACCCGCCACGGTCGCCGGCGCCTGGCTCGTCAGTCGTCTGAGCCGCTAGTTTCTTAGTCTTATTGACTTAGATTTCTTGACAAAACGCGCTTAGTTCGCTACCATTCTGGGCACGATGCGACCCGATCGTTTGACAAATCACGCGCAAGAGGCGATCGCCTCCGCCCAGCGGCTTGCCGGCGCCTCGCGCAACACCGAGGTGGCTCCCGCCCACCTCCTGCTGGCCCTGCTCGAGCAAGAGAACGGGCTCGCGAACTCTGCCCTTCAGAAGCTCTCGATCGACACCGCCGCTACCGCGGCCGACGTGCGCGAGGCGATCGCGGGGCTCGCGACGCTGAGCGGCGACGCCGCCCAGGAAACCAGGCCCTCGCAGACGCTGATCCGCGTGCTCGAGAACGCCGAGCGGCAGATGACGAAGCGCGGCGACGAATACATCACGGTCGGCCACCTGCTGCTTGCGCTCGCGGCCGACGATTCTCCGGTCGCGCGCAACCTGCCCGAGCCGGACGCGATCTCGAACGCGCTGGCCGAGATCCAGGGTCCCGGGCGAGTCACCTCGCCCAACGCCGAGGAAATGGCCGAGGCGCTCGAGAAGTTCGGGCGCGACCTGACTGCCGAGGCCGAGGCGCAAAAGCTCGACCCGGTGATCGGGCGCGACGAGGAAATTCGCCGCGTGATCCAGGTGCTCTCGCGCCGCACCAAGAACAACCCGGTCCTGATCGGCGAACCCGGCGTGGGCAAGACCGCGATCGTCGAGGGCCTCGCCCAGCGGATCGTCGACGGCGACGTGCCGGACTCGCTTCGTGACCGACGCGTGATCGCGCTCGACATCGGCTCGCTCCTTGCCGGGTCCAAGTACCGCGGTGAGTTCGAGGAGCGCCTCAAGGCCGTCCTCTCGGAGGTCCAGGAGGCCGCGGGTCGCATCGTGCTTTTCATCGACGAGCTCCACACGATCGTGGGCGCGGGAGCCGCCGAAGGCGCCGTCGACGCCGCGAACCTCCTGAAGCCAATGCTCGCCCGAGGCGAGCTTCGCGCCGTCGGCGCTACGACCCTCGATGAGTTCCGCAAGCACGTCGAGCCCGACGCTGCGCTCGAGCGTCGCTTCCAGCCCATCGTTGTCGGCGAGCCCGACATCGGCGACACCATCGCCATCCTGCGCGGCCTCAAGGAGCGCTACGAGACCCACCACAGCGTCCGCATCACCGACTCCGCGGTCGTCGCCGCCGCAACGCTCTCGGAGCGCTACATCGCCGACCGCTTCCTTCCCGACAAGGCGATCGACCTGATCGACGAGGCGGCCTCGCGACTCAAGATCGAGATCGACTCCGTTCCCACCGAGATCGACGAGGTAAAGCGCCGCGAGACGCAGCTCGAGATCGAAAAGCAGGCGCTCGCAAAGGAGAAGGACGACGCCTCGAAGACCCGCCTTGCGACGATCGAGCAGGACCTTGCCGACCTGGGCGAGCGCTCCGCCGAGATGACCGCCCGCTGGCAGAACGAGAAGCAGGCGATCGAGGCGATCGAGGTCGCGAAGTCGAACATCGCTGACGCCGAGAGGCGCTTCGATCGAGCCCAGCGCGACGCCGATCTTGCCCTGGCCGGGAAGATCCGCTACGGCGAGATCCCCGAGCTGGAGGAGATCCTCACCAAGCAAGAGGCAAAGCTCGCCGAGCTTCATGCCTCGGGCGCTTCGATGCTGACCGACGAGGTCTCCGACCAGGACGTCGCAGAGGTCGTCGCCAAGTGGACCGGCATCCCCGTCTCGCGCCTCCTCGAGGGCGAGGTCGAAAAGCTCATCCACATGGAGGAGCGACTCCACGACCGCGTGATCGGCCAGAACGAAGCCGTCGAGGCGGTCTCGAACGCCTTGCGGCGCTCGCGCGCCGGCCTCGCCGACCCCAACCGGCCGATCGGTTCGTTCCTCTTCCTTGGCCCGACCGGCGTCGGCAAGACCGAGCTGGCGAAAGCGCTGGCCGAGTTCATGTTCGACTCCGAGCAGGCGATCGTCCGCATCGACATGTCCGAGTACATGGAAAAGCACGCGGTGGCGCGCCTGATCGGCGCTCCCCCCGGCTACGTCGGCTACGACGAGGGCGGCCAGCTGACCGAGGCCGTGCGCCGTCGCCCCTACGCCGTGATCCTCCTCGACGAGATCGAGAAGGCCCACCCCGATGCCTTCAACGTCCTGCTCCAGATCATGGACGATGGTCGCCTCACCGACGGCAAGGGCCGCACCGTGGACTTCACCAACTCGGTCCTCATCATGACCTCGAACGTCGGTTCCGCGGAGATCGCCGCCGAGTCGATCGACGAGCGGATCCGGGATCGGATCGAGGGAATCCTCGCCACCACCTTCAAGCCGGAGTTCCTCAATCGCGTCGACGAGACGGTCATCTTCCATCGCCTCTCGCGAGAGGACGTCAGCCGGATCGTCGAGCTCCAGGTCGAGCTCCTGACCGGACGGGTCGCCGAGCGAGGCATCGAGATCGACCTGACCGGCGACGCTCGCACGCTCCTCGGCAACCTCGGCTTCGATCCGACCTACGGCGCGCGCCCGCTCCGCCGCGTGATCCAGCGCAAGCTGGTGGACCCGCTTGCGCTAAAGCTCCTCGAGGGCGAGTTCGCCGACGGATCCCGCGTCCGGATAGACGCGGAGGAGGGCGAGCTGTCCTTCAGGCCGGCGCCGGTAGCCGTCTCGGACGTCGCCTAACTTGCGGTTTACTTGCGCTTGCGTTTTGCTTGCGTTAGGATGTAGGTATGTCCACCGCCGTCCGTGACCAGCTCCTCTCCTCTATCGAGGAGCCCTTCGGCCTCAACAAGAGCGAGACGGGCCGAATCTTCGGCGTGTCACGGCAGGCAATCGACTCCTGGCACGAGTCCGGAGTGCCCGGCGCTCGCCAGGAGAAGGCAGCCGCGGTCGCTGCCGTCGGCGAGCTGCTCCGCCGGCAGTTGAAGCCTGAGCGGATTCCCGGAATCGCGCGTCGGCCTGCCGACGCCTACGGCGGGAGCACGATTCTCGAGATGATCGAGCAGGACCGGCACCTGGAGCTACTCGCGATCGTGCGAGCGTCGTTCGACTGGTCCAACACCGCCTAGGTCCAGCTAGTGCGGCACGTAAGACGCGGCGGGTCCACGCACTTTCGCGTCGCCGACCCCGCGTGGGATGACCCGCTCGATCCTTCACATGCCCAGGCATCGGGCGGGCGCTGGAACCCGGCCGGCTCGTTCGGGGTCCTCTACCTGAACGCCTCGCTCGGGGTCGCGCGCGCGAACGTGGCGCGGCGACTTGAAGGGCAGCCCTATGGCCCGGAAGACCTTGAGGCCGGCCCGGTTCTCGTCGAGCTGCGCGCGCCGCAGGCACAGTATGTCGACGCATTGAGCGCACGCGGCCTTGAGTCGCTCGGCCTCCCTGCGACCTATCCGGTGCACGGCAACGGGAGGCGAGTCTCCTGGTCGCGGTGCCAGCCGATCGGACGAAAGGCGTGGGAGGAAGGCGAGCGGGGCATCGCCTGCCGGAGCGGCGCCCTCCGTGCGGGCGCGTCGGGGGAAGAGCTGGCCCTCTTCGACCGTGGCCGGCTCCCCTCCGCGAGAGCAGTTCGCGCGTTCGAGGACTGGTTCTGGGACGACCTAGACTCGGGCGCGTGAGCGAGGCGCTTAAGCCCGCGCCCTTCATCGTCGGCGTGGGGCGCTCCGGGACGACCCTTCTGCGGCTGATGCTGGATGCCCATCCCGAGCTTGCGATCCCGCCCGAAACCCACTTCCTTCCTGCCCTGATCGAGCTCTTCGATGACGGCGAGCCGAGCGCCGACGACCTGGTCGCCGCCGTCAAGTCGCACGCCGGATGGCGTGACTTCGGCATGGACGCGAACGAGCTGCGCGCGATCTTCGGCGCGAGTGGCGGAGCGGCAGTGGCGATACGCGCGTTCTATGCCGCCTACGCCGGACTCCACAACAAGCCCCGCTGGGGTGACAAGACGCCCCTCTACATCGAGTCGATCGCGCAGATCGGAGCGACGCTGGGAGATCAGGCGCGCTTCGTGCACCTGATCCGCGACGGGCGAGACGTGGCGGTTTCGCGCGGCGCGCGGGCCGTAAAGCGTGGCCGCGAAGCTACTCCTGCCCGTGACGAGGCCCAGACGTGGAAGCGGCGCATCGAGAGCGCGCGCGAGCAGGCTCAAAGCGTCGAGCACTATCTCGAGCTTCGCTACGAGGACATGGTCGCCGAGGCCGAGCAGACCCTGCGGAAGGTGTGCGACCTCATTGAGCTCGAGTACAACCCCGCAATGCTCGACTACCACGAGCGCGCCTCCGAGCGGCTCGCCGAGTTGTCGGACCTACCAGGCAAGGGCGGCAAAGTGCGGCCGGGCTCGGAGCGAATCGCCGCTCACGCGCTCACCTCCGAGCCGCCCAGCGCCGATCGCATCGAGCGCTGGCGGGTGGAGCTCTCCAATCAAGCCATCGCCGAGTACGAAGACGTGGCTGGAGAGCTGCTCGAAGAACTCGGTTACTCGCTCGCTCGGACCTCGTGAGGCGCAGTCGGCGGAAGTTAGAGTCACGCGCATGAGGCGACGCAAGGGCAGGCGGCGTGGGCCGCTTCGGCAGACACGACGCCGCGTCGCCACCCGGGCTTTCTATGCCCGCGCACGCGCTCTGTCTTTAGTCAACGCCGCTCTTTCGGGCGGCCGGTTCGACGATGTCGAGCGCTTCTGCCTATTCGTGGGGTATCCGAGGAGCGGCCACACCCTGATCGGCATGCTCTTGACCGCCCACCCCGAGATCGTCATCTCCGAGGAGTTGGACGCCCTCGACTTCGTGCGGAGAGGATTCGGCCGCAAGAGCCTGTTCAGCTTGATCGAGCGCCGCGATCGCGCGTTCTTCAACTCGGAGAGCGCCACCAAGCGGAGCGGCTACGAGTACGCGGTCGCCGAGCAGTGGCAGGGCAAGACGTCGGGCGTGAAGGTCATCGGCGACAAGAAGGGCGGGTTGACCACTCTGCGGCTTGCTCGCCACCCCGAGTTGCTCGACGAGTTGCGCCGCGTCGTCGGGGTACCGCTCAGTCTGCTTTTCGTTGTGCGAAATCCGTACGACAACATCGCCACGCTGGCACGCAAGAGCAAGCAACCGCCGGGCAAGCGGATCGACGACTACTTCCGCCGCTGCGAAGCGATCGCCGGCTTGGGCGCTCAGCTCGAGGCGGGAGAGCTCGTCGAGATCGGATACGAGGACTTCGCGGCGCACCCCCGAGAGCAGTTGGCCACGCTTTGCGCAGAGCTCGGCTTGAATGCCCCCGACGACTACCTGGACGCGTGCGCCGCGACGGTGACGACCGGCCGCAGGCCGAGTCGCGAGCTCGTGGAATGGACACAGGACGACCTCGACCGCATCGCCTCTCGTTCACTCGAGTTCCCCTTCCTGCGCCGCTACGACGAGGGGTCAGACCCCAAGGGTGCCAGCGGGATGGCGGGAACGAACGCAGACACGGGGTCTGACCCCAAAGCGCTCAATTGAGCGCTCGGGCCTGACGATGCGGGTCGGGGTCTCCTCCTACTGGTTCAACCGCGGGCAGGGCGTGGTCGGCCGCCAGCTTCGCTCGGCGCTCGAGACGCTGGGCCACGAGACCTTCGTGCTCGCCCGCCCGACGCGGGAGACCAACATCAGGCCGAGCTTCGTCGACGACGCAGGCGTCTGGCGACAGGAAGGGGTCACGGTCGCGTCGAGCTATGAGATTCCCGGCGATGAGCTGATCGGCTGGGCGCGCGACAACTCGCTCGACGCCGCGCTCTTCGATCAGAACTATCAGTTCGCGGAGATCACCGCGCTGCGTGAGTCAGGCGTAAGGACCTATGGCCGCTTCGTGTGGGAGCACTTCACGGCGGAGCACACCCGGCCCGCGAAGAGCGCCTTCACATCCGTCTATTCGGTCACGGCCGCCGAGCAGATCCGCTACCGGGAGCTCGGGCTCGAAGCACCGCGCGTTCCCTGGGGGATCCATCCCGAGCTGATTCGCGACTCTGCCGCGGGCTCAGGAGAGACGGTGCGCCTGTTCTTCCCGGGCGGCTTCATGTCCAAGCGAAAGCCACTCGAGCCAACGCTCAAGGCGTTCCGCAAGGCGAAGGGAGACGAGCTACGGCTCGTCGTCAAGGCGCAGGTGGATCGCAGCGTTGACACCGTGCGCGATGCCGCTCGCAAGGACGGTCGGATCGAGGTGATCGCCGAGGACCTTCCCACCGAGGAGCATCTGCGCCTGTTCGCATCCGCGGACGTATGCCTAGCGCCCAGCCGCTGGGAGGGCCTGGGCCTTCACCTGTTCGAGGCGACCGCTCTGGGCCTGCCGATCGTGACCAACGACAACCCGCCGATGAACGAGGTGGTCGAGGACGGCCGTAACGGGCTCCTCGTGGCCGGTAAGCCGTCGAAGGAGCGCCCGCGGTCGGGCATCCAGGCATTCGACCCGGATCGCCGCCAGCTCACGAAGGCGATCGAGCGCCTGCGAGACCCAGAGCTGCGCGCCGAGCTTCGGCGCGGTGCGCTCAAGCGGCGCGAGGAGCTCTCGTGGAAGCGCACGACCGCGGCACTCGGCGAGCTGCTCACGGTCGGAGCGTGAGCGAGCGGCTGCTCGAGCGCGAGCAGTTCTTCCCACACCCCGTCGAGCAGGTGTTCGAGCCGTTCTCGAGAGCAGAGAACCTGCAAGCGCTGACACCCCCGTGGCTCCACTTCCGGATCGTCTCCGATCTGCCCATCGCGATGCGCGAGGGCGCCATGATCGAGTACCGCCTCCGATTTCACGGAGTGCCCGTGCGCTGGCGAACCGAGATCGAGGTATGGGAGCCGCCTCACAGGTTCGTCGACCTCGCGCTCAAGAGCCCGTTCGCGCTGTGGCATCACTCCCACACCTTCGAGGCGGTCGAGGGCGGCACGATCGCCCGCGATCGCGTCCGCTACCGGGTCGGCTTTGGGCCGTTGGGCGAGGTTGCTCACGGCGCGCTCGTCGGCCGCGACCTCGAGCGCATCTTCGACTACAGGCGCGAGGCGATCGGGAAGCTGATCGCCCGCTAAGTCAGCCCTCATCAATCGTCTAGTGTGAGAAGAGCCGCTTTACGAGGCCGTCCAGACAGGAGGAAAGAGATGCCGACCTACGTGATGCTCACGAATCTGACCGCTGACGGAGTGAAGACGCTCAAGTCCAATCCCAGCCGGGTCGGAGAGGTCAACCGGGAGGTCGAGGCCCTCGGCGCCAAAGTGCTCGATCAGTACGCGGTGCTCGGCCGCTTTGACTTCATCACCGTGGTCGAGGCCCCCGATCCCGAGACGATGGCGAAGGTATCCGTCGAGCTCGGCTCGCGCGGCACGATGACCTCGGAGACCCTCATGGCCATCCCGGCCGACAAGTTCGCGGACTCGATCTAAGACTGACTCCGGCACGAACCAAAGGACGCGTGTGAAGGTCCTCGTCGTCGGTGGCGGGGGTCGCGAGCACGCGATCGTGCGAGCGCTCGCGCGGACAGGTTCCGGGGCAGAGGTTCTGTGCGCGCCGGGAAATGCCGGAATCGCCGAGGACGCCCGCATCGTCGAGGCCGGAGCCGAGGATGTGGACTCGATCGTCGCTGCCTCGAAGCGGGAGTCGGTCGACCTGGTCGTCGTCGGGCCCGAAGCGCCGCTCGTCGCCGGAGCGGTAGACGCACTGGAGGAGGCGGGCGTCCCAGCCTTCGGCCCCACAGCTGACGCCGCCCGGCTCGAAGGCTCGAAGGTCCACGCCAAGGACCTGATGGCGGAAGCGGGCGTGCCGACAGCGCAACACGAAGTCTTGAGAAGCGCGGGCGAGGCCAGGGAGCATCTCACGCAAGCCGACTATCCCCTGGTCTTGAAGGCGGACGGCCTGGCTGCGGGCAAGGGCGTGATCATCTGCTCGTCAGAAGACGAGGCACGCGAGGCCGTTGACGTCTTCTTCGAGCAGCGCCGATTCGGCTCGACCGAGGTAGTTCTCGAGGAGTTTCTCGACGGGGAGGAGCTCTCGCTCCTGGCCCTCTGCGACGGGGAGAACGTCGTCCCCCTCGCACCCGCTCAGGACTACAAGCGAATCTTCGACTCAGACGTTGGCCCGAATACCGGCGGCATGGGCAGCTACTCACCGGTGCCGGGCGTCGAGAAGGGCCGGGTAGACGAGCTGGCCGACCTCGTTCACCGGCCAGTTGTCGAGCGGATGGCGGAACGCGGCACGCCCTTTCGCGGCGTCCTCTATGCAGGCCTGATGTTGACCTCGGCCGGGCCCAAGGTGCTCGAGTTCAACGTCCGCTTCGGCGATCCCGAGACCCAGGCCGTCCTCCCGCGCCTTCGCTCCGATCTTGCCGATCTGTGCCTGGCGAGCCGCGAGCCGGGCGGTCTCGCCGACGTGAGCGCGGAGTTCAGCGAAAAGTGGGCGGTGACTCTGGTCCTGGCCTCCGCGGGGTACCCCCAATCGTCGTCCGCGGGCGACGTCATCACGGGGCTCCGTGAGGCGGCTTCGATCGCCGGGGTCGAAGTGACCCACGCGGGCACGGCCCTCGACCCTGATGGGAACGTCGTCACCGCCGGCGGGCGCGTTATCAATGTCACGGCGCTCGCGCCGGGACCGGTCCAGGCGCGGGAGCGCGCCTACGAGGCAGCGGCGATGATCGACTTCGAAGGCGTGCAGATGCGCTCGGACATCGCCCTCAGAGCGACCGAATCACTCATCTAGACCAAAGAGAGGAAGAATCAGATGGAGACTGCCGACCCGGCTGGGGGACGCGAAACGCAGACGGGCACGGCGGAAACCGTGCCTAGCTCGCCGACGCCTGACACGATGCCCGACGTCGAAGCCGCGTTCGAGGAGATCGAAGTGGACGCGCCGCGCGTCGGGATCATCATGGGCTCGAAGAACGACAAGCCCAAGATGCAAGGGGCGGGCCAAGCGCTACAGGACGCGGGCATCCGCTACGAAGTACGCGTGATGAGCGCGCACCGCGACCCCGAGCTGGTTCGCGAGTATTGCCACAGCGCTCGCATGCGAGGCATCAAGGTGATCATCGCCGGCGCCGGCATGTCGGCCGCACTCCCCGGCGTAGCCGCCGCGCATACCGATCTACCGGTGATCGGCGTGCCGGTCCTCGGCAAGTCTCTCGGCGGGCTCGACGCGCTGCTCTCGGCCGTCCAGATGCCGCCCGGCATCCCGGTCGCCTGCGTCGCGATCGACGGCTCGAAGAACGCCGGAATCCTCGCGGCCCGGATCATCAGCTGCTGAGGATCGAGTGATCCCGCGCTACACCCGCGACGAGATCGGAGCGGTCTGGACCGATCGCCGCAAGATGGAGGGCTGGCTGGCCGTCGAGCTTGCTGCGACCGAAGCTTGGGCCCACGAGGGCGTCGTTCCGGCCGAGGCGGCGACGCAGGCGCGCGAGCGCGCCGCCTTCGAGGTCGATGCGGTCGCCGAGCGCGAGCGGACCACAAATCACGACGTTGCGGCGTTCGTGGACGTGGTCGCGGAATCTGTCGGTGGCGATGCGGGCCGCTGGATCCATTACGGCCTCACCTCCTCGGACGTGCTCGACACAGCGCTCGCGCTTCAGATCCGCGACGCGGGCGAGATCGTCATCTCCGGCGCACGCGCCTACCGCGACGCGCTTCGCGATCGGGCCCTCGAGCACTCGGAGACGCTCTGCGTGGGACGGACCCACGGTGTCCACGCCGAGCCCACCACCTTTGGCCTTCGCCTCGCCGGCTTCGCCTTCGAAGCCGACCGGAACCTGAAGCGGCTCGAGGCAGCGTTCATGGACGCCACGGTCGGCGCGATCTCGGGCGCTGTGGGCACCTACGCCTCCGTCCCGCCCCAGGTCGAGCGGCACGTGTGCGAGTCGCTCGATATCCGGGCTGAGGATGCCTCCACCCAGGTCGTCCCGCGCGATCGTCACGCGGCGCTCCTTTCGGCCATCGCTCTCGCCGGCGCGGGCCTCGAGCGCTTTGCGACTGAGATCCGCAATCTCCAGCGGACCGAGATCCGCGAGGTAGAGGAGCCTTTCGGCAAGGGCCAGAAGGGCTCGTCGGCGATGCCGCACAAGCGCAACCCCATCACCTCAGAGCGGATCACCGGGCTCGCGCGCGTCCTTCGCGGCTACGCCCAGGCGGGCCTCGAGAACGTCGCCTTGTGGCACGAGCGGGACATCTCGCACTCGGGTGCCGAGCGCGTCATCCTGCCCGACGCGACCATCGCACTTGACTACATGCAGCACCTGGCGACTGGCGTCGCTTTAGGCATGGTCGTTCACGCGGACCGGATGCAGGCGAACCTGGATCTGACCCACGGCGCGATCTTCAGCCAGCGCGCACTGACCGCGCTGATCGACTCAGGGATGAGCCGCGACGACGCCTACCGGACCGTCCAGGCGGCCGCGCAGGAGGCCTGGGACTCCGGCACCCCGTTTCGCGAGCTCCTGGGCCGGGCGGCCCCCGATCTCGACCTGGATGCGGTGCTCGACCCGCGCGCCTACCTCGCGCACGTTCCGGAGGTAATGGCCCGGCTGGAGGCGCTCGGCCACGCATGAGCCAAAGCAGCCTCGCCGCGACCCGGCTCTAGAGTCTCCCGGCTATGGCACGAACGCTCGAAGAATCGGCGCCTGCGCTACCCCCTGGGACCCTGGCGGGAAGGCACGGCCTGTACACGATCGCCGAGCGCCCTTACCCAGCCGCCGCCCCGATCGTCTTCGTCGGGGGCACGGGCCGTTCAGGCACCCACGTGGTCGCACGCCTTCTCGGCCGGAACGCAAAGATGACCTCGATTCCGGTGGAGTGCCGCTTCCACGTCGACCCCGACGGCTTCCCCGGCCTGCTTGCAGGGACGGTCTCCAAGGAGAAGTTCATAAAGCGGCTCGAAGGGTTTTGGTGGAAGGGCCAGATGACCGGCCGAGAGCGGGGCTTGTTTCGTTTCGTGGACCCGCTCACGTTCGAGGCGGCCGTCTCGCAGTTTCAAGATGAGTTCGACGCGGACGCCGAGCTCGCCTGCCGCAACCTCTACCTCAACCTCCTTTGGCCCCGTGCCGTGAGGAAGGGCAAGAGCGGAGTCATCGAGCAGAGCTGCCGCACGATCGCCATGGCGCCGACACTTGTCCGCCTCTTCCCGGAGGCGCGGTTCGTTCACGTGGTCCGAGACGGACGTGACGCTTCGGCGTCTCGCGTCGCACAGACCCGCGGGCGCACGTACCCGCGAACGCGGCGCCAAGGGTTGCGATGGTGGGAGTCGCGACTCCGAGACGCAGATCAGGGCGCGCGGGCGATCCCTGAGGGCCGTCTGCTCGAAGTCCGGCTCGAGCAGCTCCTTTTAGAGCGCCGACCCAACGCGACCGAGCTCGCGCGCTTTGCGGGCGTGAGACTCGGCCAGAAGATGCGTAGATACCTCTTTGGGCAGATGGACACTCAGGCGGCCAACGCCGGGCGCTGGCGTGACGGCCTCTCGGAGCGCCGGCAACGCTCGATCGAGAGCGAGTACGAGTCGATCCTCGACCGGCTCGAGGCCGACGAAGTCACGGCTCTGCCCCTCCTGCGCCAAGATCTCGAACCGGAGTCGCGAGCTTGAAAGCCGTGGTCACAGGGGCCGCCGGCTTCATCGGCTCGCGGCTCGCGCACACTCTGCTCGAGGATGGAGAAGAGGTAGTCGGGATAGACCGGCTCTCGCCCTTCTACGACCCTCAGATCAAGCGGAGAAACCTCGAGACGCTGGCGGCGTTCGAAGGCTTCAGCTTCGTGGAGGCGGACCTGAACGACGCCGAGCTCGAGCATGTGATTGGCGACGCGGAGGTCGTGTATCACCTCGCCGCCCAGCCCGGGGTGCGGGTGAGCTGGGGGCGCGAGTTCGAGGTGTACGTTCGCGACAACGTGCTCGCGACCCAGCGGGTTCTCGAAGCTGCCAGGTCGGTCGGCCTGCCGAGCCTCGTCGCCGCATCCTCGTCCTCGGTTTACGGCGATGCCGAGAGGTTTCCCGTGTCAGAAACGGACCGGCGCAGGCCCATCTCGCCGTACGGCGTGACCAAGCTCGCTTCAGAGGAGCTCTGCCGCCTGTACGCAACGCAGTTCGGGGTTCAGACCGTCGCCCTTCGCTACTTCACGATCTTCGGTCCCCGCCAGCGCCCGGACATGGCTTTTCAGCAGTTCATCGCGCGCGGGATCGCGGGAGAGCCGATCGACGTCTTCGGCGACGGGAACCAGGTGAGGGACTTCACCTTCGTCGACGATGCCGTCGCGGCGACGATCGCCTCCGCCTCGAAGGGGACACCGGGCCAGACCTACAACGTTGCCGGCGGCACCCAGGCGTCCGTCAACGACGTGATCGCGATCCTCGGCGACTTGTTGGGCAGGGAGGTCGCAAAGAACCACCTACCTCCCGCTCCTGGCGACGTTCGGCGCACCGGCGCCGACTCGTCGTTGGCGCATGCCGACCTCGGCTACGCGCCACGCGTGACGCTCGCCGACGGGCTCCGGCTTCAAATGGAGGCGCATCTCGAGAGCGGGCCCGGTGACGCCGGGCGTCAGTCCGGATAGCCGAGCTCGGCTAGGAGATCGCCTGCGATCGATTCGAACTCCGCCCTGTCCTCTTGCGACATGCGTGAGCGCCAAGCCGAGATGCGGTCCGCACGAGGGGGCTCGGATACGAGCGTGTGCTGCTCGGCGCGGTTCTCGGCCGTGATGCGCGGCCCCTTCGACGGCTCGACGTCGCGGATCACCTCGCTCATCCTGACGCCGGCGCGCTCGTGGTAGCTCAGCATGGACTCGGTGAAGTCGAGCTCGATGAAGCTGCAGATCTCTCGCAGGACCGCCTCGGGCTCGGTAACCAGGTCCTCGTAGCGAGCCTCCATGTAGTGACCCAGCCGTCCGGACTGGCGACGCGCGCGAGTGATCCCGCCCACCCATCGCTCAGCGGCCTCGGCGATCGTGCTCGGGCCCCACTCCACGCTCATGAGCGACATCGCGACGTCACGGCCGTCGCGGATCAAGTGAACGAAGCGAGCCTCGGGCAGGAAGCGCTCGATCCTTTGCATCTTTCGCACGTAGGAGGGCGACTTGTCCCCCCAGCGTGGCTTGCCCTCACGCTCCGCGTAGAGACCGTAAAAGGTGCGCATGATGTTGGCCACGCTCGGGTCGCTCAATTCGGCGATCCGCCGGTCGAGCTCGTCTCGGTCGAGCTCGAAGTCAGGCCAGCGGCGGTGCGAAGTGATGGTCTCGATGGCCGCCGCTCGCTTGTCTTCGGCGTGTTTGTGCTCGCGGATCAGCAGGGGGATGAAGTGTGTCTCGGGCGGTATCGCGAGCTCTGGATGCGCGTCCAGCATGAGGCGCGCGAGCGTGGTACCGGAGCGGCTCACGCCGACCACGAAGGGGGCAGGCGACGGCGTGCCGTCGCGGCTGAGCCATCTCGAGAACGGCATCGGGACATGATGACGGGTCCGATAGCGTTGTCCGGCCAGCAGATCGATGAGCGAGATGACCGAATCCCCGACACAGGATGCGGCGTCAAGGACGCCTCGCTGGGCTTCCGTGCCACCGCCGCCGGATGTCCGGACAAGTGGCAAATCGGCCCTCCCGACTTCGTCGGAGTCGGCGTGCAGCGCGCGGGCACAACGTGGTGGTGGCGTGGCGCGGTGCGCAAGCATCCCGACGTCGTGCGTGTCGGCGGCCTGGGTAAGGAGCTCCACTACTTCGACCAGTTCTGGGACGGAAACGTGCCCGCGGACTTCGCCGAGCGCTACCACGCCTACTTCCCGAAGCCGGAGGGAAAGCTCACGGGCGAGTGGACGCCGCGCTACATGCACGACTACTGGTCGCTTCCACTGCTTCGCCAAGCCGCCCCCGATGTCCGGATCCTGGTGATGCTTCGCGACCCGGTGGATCGGTTCCGCTCCGGCCTGGGCCGTGAGATTCGCATCGCCGAACGCGACGGCCGCCAAGTCGAGCTGAACGAGCTCGCAGACGCGATGAACAGGGGGTTCTACTACCCGACAGATGCGCCGCCTCTACGAGATCTTTCCACGGGATCAGGTCCTCGTGCTCCAGCTCGAGCGCTGCCGCGACCAGCCCGAGGCGGAGCTTCGGCAGAACCTGGGAGTTCCTGGGCCTCGACACAACCGCCGATTCCCCCGAGCGCCTCTTCGAGCACACGCGCGGCGCGGTACCCAACCCTGAATTGACAGAGGCGATGCGCTCGGAGCTCATCGACCGCTACTCGGAGGACGCTAAGCGCCTCGCGGAGCTCTGCCCGGAGATCGATCTCTCGCTCTGGAGCAACTTCGCAGACGTCTCGACCCCATGAGGGTCGTGATGACCCTCAAGATCCGCGACGAGGGTGACGTCATCGACGCGAACCTGCGCTTTCACCTGGCCGCAGGGGTCGACTTCTTCATCATCATCGATAACGGCTCGGTGGACGAGACGCCCGAGATCCTCGAGCGCTACCGCTCCGCGGGCCTCGCTCAGATCATCCAAAAGCCTGCCGACGAGTTCTACCGCCCAAACCACGAGTGGGTCACCGACATGGCCCGCCTTGCGGCGACCGAGCACGAGGCCGACTGGGTAGTCAACAACGATGCCGACGAGTTCTGGTGGCCGCTCAACGGGAGCATCAAGCTCGCGCTCGAAGACATCCCGGCTCGCTATCTCGCAGTCGCCGCGCCCCGGCCCGAGTTCGTCGCTCGGCCGGACGGGCACGGCGCCGTTCTTCGAGCGCATGACGATCCGCGAGCGCCTCTCGACGGTGCGACCCAAGCTCGCCCACCGAGCCGATCCCGGCGATCGTCGCGCCTTCGGGTGCGCACCGCGTGAAGCTGGACGGCGCGGGGGCACCTGGTCACCGCGGGCGGCCCTGGTTGCGCTCGGCTCTGAGCGAGGAGGCCGAAGCCGAGGGATGGCTCACCCCCGCTCCCGTCTTCCGGCTCCGGATCCTCCACTACCCGGTCCGCTCGTATGCCCAGTACCACCGGCGGGTCTCGATCGCAAGCGCGGCGGGGCGGCACACCGGCGATCCGCGCGCTAAGGAGATCTACGCCGCGCTCGAGGCGGAGCAGGCTCGAGGACGTCTACGCGAACTACTCCCTCGACGACGATCGGGTGACCGAGGCGATCGCAAGAGGCGTGCTCGTCGAGGACACGAGCGTCAGGGACGTGCTTGGCTCGTGCCCGGACTTCGCCGCCGATCCCTCGCTGCTCGAAGACCGGCCACTTTTCGCCGAGCGATCCTCAGGAGGCCTGGGAGGAGACCGCCGAGGACGCAATGCACGCGCTCCTTCGCTCGGAGAGCCTCGCCACCGAGCGACTGGAAGAGGTGCGAAAGGAGTCGCAGAAGCTCAAGAAGCGGGCGAAGCGCCTTCGTCGTCGCGTCAAGAAGCTCGAAGAGACACCGGGCCGGCGCGCCCGTAAGGCGGCCGGGCGGCTGATCGGGCGGGGCCGCGGATGAGCGCACCGCGAGCCCAGCGTCGTGATGACATACAAGCTTCGCGACGAGGCCGACGTGATCGAGGACAACATCCGCTACCACGTCGCGCAGGGCATCACTTCGTTCCTCGCCACGGACAACGGCTCCACCGACGGCACGAGGGAGATCCTCGCCCGATTCGAGAACGCTGGGCATTCTGCAGGGTGATCGACGAGCCGACTGAGAACTTCCGGCAGGAGTCGCGCCACTGGCTGACCCGGATGGCGCGGATCGCGGCGACGGAGCTCGGCGCGGACTGGGTCATCCACAACGACGCCGACGAGTTCTGGTGGCCGGTCGAGGGCACCATCCCGGCCGCGCTCGCGGGAGTGGGGCCGGAGTACGGAACCGTGATCTCGCCACGCTCCGAGTTTGTTGCCAGGCCCGACGACGACCGCCACTTCGCGGAGCGCATGACGGTGAGGGAGACGCGAGCGAAGCTTCGGCCCAAGGTCGCCCATCGCGCCGAGCCCAGGATCGTCGTTCTCCATCGGGGTGGACACGACGTCGCGCTGGCGGCGGCGGACGGCGAATCCCTTGCGATCCGCTCCCCGGGCCGCCCGGTTCTTCGGGGTGCGCGCGACGAGAATGACGAAGGTGACGACGAACAAGCTCGTCTGGTCACCCGATCACCCCCTTCGCACCTTTCACTTCCCGCTTCGCGGCTACGAGCAGTTCGAGCGCAAGGTCAGGGCGACAGTCCTCCATGGATCGTTTGCGGATCGCGGCAACAGGAAGGTCGTTCGAGAACACTTGGAGCAAGGCACCCTGCCCGACTACTACCTCGAGATGGTGGCCTCGGACGCCGACGTCGAGGCAAGGATCGCAGGCCGGCGAGTTGGTGGAGGACAGGCGTTTCGTGGACTTCTTGCGCGGTTGCCCGAGCCCGCTCGAAGAGAAGCCCGAGGAGATCGCCGCTCGGGTCAACCGGCCGGTGCCGGAGCCGGAGGAGCTGCGCTCAGAAAGGGCTGAGCTGGAGCTCGAGACGATGCGGGTCATGTCGCGGACGCAGCGCCTCCTGATCATGCGCCTGGCCAACGCGCGTGAGAGCGCGCGCGATGCCGAGGCCGAGCTAGAACAGGTCAAGAAGCAGCGGCGCAAGGCGCGCCGACGCGCGAAGCGGCTGAACGAGCGCCTGGAGCGCTTTCGCCAGAGCCCGTTAGCGCGAATGCGCCGGGCGGCCGGCAAGCGGCTCGGGCGCTAGGGGCCGCCGTCCTCGTAGGGTTCGGCCCGTGAGCCCCCGCCTCCCGAGCGCGCTTCGGCGCACCATCGACCTCTCTTCCGAAGAGCGGCCGCCCGCCCCATTCATCGTCGGCGTGACGCGCTCGGGCACGACCCTTCTTCGGCTGATGCTCGATGCCCACCCGGACCTCGCGATTCCACCGGAGACCCACTTCGTAATGGACGTGATCCGGGCGGGCAAGAAGAACCGTGACGTCCAGGCCTTCCACGAAGCCTTCGTCGAGAACCGCAGGTGGGACGACTTCGACCTCGACTCGGGCGAGCTTCTCAAGCGCCTGAAGCGACTCGAACCGCTCGACGCCAGAGGGGCGCTCCGCTGCTTCTACGACATGTACGCGGAGCGGATGGGCAAGAGCCGCTGGGGGGACAAGACGCCCGGCTACCAGGTGAAGATGCGCCGGATCCATCGGAACCTCCCCGAGGCGCGGTTCATCCACCTGATTCGCGACGGCCGGGACGTGGTCCTCTCGCAGTGGTCGAAGGCGCAGACACCGACGCCGATCGAGGACGCAGCGAAGCGCTGGCAGCAGCGGGTCCGCCTGACCCAGCGGCTCGCAGTCGAAGGAGCCCGAGATGTACATGGAGCTCCGCTACGAGGAGCTCGTGGCGGACCCCCAGCTCACAGCTCTTAGGGATCTGCGAGTTCGTCGAACTCGATCTCGACCCGGCGATGCTGCGCCACCACGAGGGCGCCGAGGAGCGGCTCCAGGAGATCGCGAAGGACCTCCCCGCCCACGACGGCGCGAGCCAGCTGGACGCCGAGACCCGGATGTCCGCCCACGAGATGGCGGTGCGACCGCCCTCGAAGGAGCGGACCGAGGTGTGGCGCCGGGAGATGGCGGAAGAGGATCTCGCCGTTTTCGAGCGGGTCGCAGGCGAGACGCTCTCAGAGCTGGGCTATCCCCTGAGCTCTTCCTAGGCGACGCGCGCGGCGATTGCCGGCGTGCCCTTCGCGGGCGACATCGTCACGTTGCGACGGATCGGGCGCTCCGGGTCGGTGGTGGCCGCTCGCAAGTCGAAGCCACGGATGATCGTCTTGAGCGCGACCCTCATCTCCATCTGGGCGAAGGCGGCTCCGATGCAGCGCCGGGTGCCGCCGCCGAACGGAACCCACGAATAGGTCTCGACGGCGCCGTCGAGAAAGCGCTCAGGACGGAAGGCGAACGGCTCGGGGTAGAGATCTGGCCGGGTGTGGGTCAGCCAGATCGCGGCCAGGACGATCTGGCCCGGCTCCAGCTCGAAGCCGTCGAGGACCGTCGGCTCGCGAAGCTCACGACCGGTGAACGGGACGACTGGCCGGACCCGGAGCGTCTCGGAGATGACGGCGTCGAGATACGCGTGAGAGTCAGAGGACCGAACCTCGGCGACGAGGCGCTCGAAGGCGTCGGGGCGGCGGAAGAGCAGGTCGAACGCCCAGGCGAGCGCGGTCGCGGTCGTCTCGTGCCCGGCCAGAAGCAGAGTCATGAGCTGGTCGCGAACCTCTTCGTCCGACATCTCGGTGCCGTCCTCGAAACGGGCCTGGATGAGCATCGAGAGGATGTCGTCGCGCTCGGCGAGGCTTGGGTCGGCCCTTCGCTCCGAGATCTGCGAGGCGAGCAGTCCGTCGACCCGCTCGATCAACCCGGCGAGCCGGCGGTAAGGCGGTGAGTTGCGGGCGACCGGGAAAAGGAGGCCGACCGCCTTCGGCGATCCGGTCGCCGACAGGATCTCGGTCAGGCCCTCGCTCAACTCGTCGTGCCGCTTCCCTTCCTCCAAGCCGAACACCGCACGCAGGATCACCTCGAGCGTGATCGCTTGCATCGTCGGGTGCAGAGGAAACGCCTCGCCTTCCCGCCACTCTGCGGTCGCGGACTCGGTCGCTTCTTCGATCATGTCCTCGTAGGCGCGCATTCGCTCGCCATGGAACGGCGGCAGCATCAGCTTGCGCCGGCGCAGGTGCTCCTCGCCCTCCTGGCGAAGAAGCGAGCCCTCGCCCAAGAGCGGGCGAAGGACGATGTTCCGGCCCGGCGCAATCGTGTTCTGGCGGTCGCGGCCGAACAGCGCCTTGAGGTCGCCTGCGTCCGAGACGAAGATGACTTCGCCTGGCCCATAGAGAGAGGCCGCGAACGTCTCGCCCAGCTTGTGGCGCCAGTGCTCGAGAAACGAGATCGGGCGCACGAGGAAGCGCATCGTCTGCACGGGCTTCGGCAGCGGCACGCTTGGCGGAGCGGGCATCGCGTCAAACGTACTCCCGCCCTCACCGTTGTTAGAGTCGCCGCCGTGAGTCCTCCAGCCCTTACCGAGCTGAAGCTCGTCGCCTCCGGAAAGGTCCGCGAGATGTACGAGATCGAGGACGACCTCCTGATGGTCGCCTCGGATCGCATCTCCGCCTACGACGTCGTCCTGCCCACTCCAATCCCGGACAAGGGCGCCGTCCTCACCCGCATGTCCGTTTTCTGGTTCGAGACGACGGGCGATATCTGCCCCAACCACATGATCACGGAGGACGTGCCCGAGGAGGTGGCCGGGCGCGGCCTGCGAGTGAAGACGCTCGACATGTATCCCGTGGAGTGCGTCGTTCGCGGATACATCACAGGCTCGGGCTGGAAGGAGTACAAGAGCTCCGGTGAGGTGTGCGGGATCGAGCTGCCCGCCGGCCTCCAGGAGTCACAAAAGCTCCCCGAGCCGATCTTCACCCCGGCGACCAAGGCGGAGGTGGGTGACCACGACGAGAACATCTCGTTCGAACGCGCGGTCGAGACGATCGGTGATCGGGGCCTCATGGAGGGGCTTCGCGACACATCGATCGCCCTTTACGAGCACGCCGCAGCGCACGCGCTGGAGCGGGGCATCATCATCGCCGACACGAAGTTCGAGTTCGGTGCCTCCCCCGGCGCCGAGATCGTGCTCGGCGACGAGGTCCTCACGCCGGACTCCTCGCGCTTCTGGCCGGCGGACGACTACGAGGCCGGCCGCGGCCAGTCCTCGTTCGACAAGCAGTACGTGCGTGACTGGCTCGATGACTCGGGCTGGGACCACTCCCCGCCCGGTCCCGATCTGCCCGCCGAGATCGTCCAGGGCACACGCGCCAAGTACGTCGAGGCGTACGAGCGCATCACCGGCCGCGACTTCTAGCGCGGCTGTAGCTTCTGCGCCTTGAACGTCTTCCTCGTAGGGATGCGCAGGTCCGGAACCACAATCCTCTACGACGCGTTCGCCGAAGATCCCGAGCTCCGCCGCTTCTACGAGCCCTTCCGCGAGGAAGCGGAGACGCCCAGGCGGCGGATCGGGAGCCCGTGCCGAGGACCTCTTCGCCGAGACGCGCGAGCTCCGCCACCAGTTCAAGCGTGACGAGCACCCGGAGGTGCCGCTGGAGCTCTTCAACCACGGCGGGCCGCGAGCCCCGTCCCTCGAGCTTCATCCCGCGCTGCCGGCTTGGGGAGTCGACCTCCTTCGATACCTCCTCGGGCAGGCACCGCATGTGCTGATCAAGGAGGTGCGCCTCTCTCGCAAGGTGGCGGATCTCCACCGCGCCGACCCGGACGCGACGCTCGTCCACATCGTCCGTGACCCGCGCGCGGTCGCGGCCTCGATGCTCTTGGGCCGGGGACGGCGTCATCGCCAGCGATACGCGGACGCCGACGCGTTCTTCGAGACGTGGACGCGGCGCAAGCTCTGGTCGTCGAGCGTGATCGCGCTCGAGATTCTCGCCGCGGGCGAGTACGAGGGTCTCGAGCGCGGCGTGCCCGACTTCATGCGCCCGCTCATCGTGTGGAAGATGGCCTGGGAGGGCCTCCGCACGGAAGGCCGAAGGCTCTTCGGCGAGCGCTACGTGCTCGTCCGGCTCGAAGACCTCCGCGCGGATCCGGCAGGCGAGCTTCACCGGATCTACGACGCGATCGGCCGAGGGACGCCCGACGGCGTCCGTGAATGGGCGGCTCAGAACGTCCGCAAGGACGCTGAGATCCCCTGGAGCGATGACCCTCGATGGGCCGCGGCGGCCCGGGAGCTCGGGCTGGAGAAAGCGCTCGAGGACGCCGGCTACAGCGAAGTGCTTGCGAACGCCGGCAACGCCCGGCCTCTCCGGCTTCGGTCGCCCGACGCCGATGCGCCGTCGCGCTTGGACGCCGCCGTCGACCGGGCACGCCGCGCCCTCGGGCGCGCCACCGGCCGAACCCGTCGCTAGTTTCTAGACGCGTGAAGGCGCGCGTTCTCATCCGCCCGAAGGAGGGCATCCTCGACCCGCAGGGCAAGGCGGTCGAGCGGGCGCTTCCGGCGCTCGGCTTCGATGACGTTCGCGACGTGCGCGTGGGCCGGCTCGTGGAGCTCGAAGCGGATGATGCGACGCACCTTTCTGAGCTCTGCGAGAAGCTCCTCGCGAACCCGTTGATCGAGGACTACGAGATTCAGGAAATCGGCTAGGTCCACTAAGTGTTCGGAGTGCTCCAGTTCCCCGGCTCCTGCGACGAGCGCGACGCCTTGGCCGCGTGCGAGCGGGTCGGCGAGGCCAGGATGGTCTGGCACGAGGAGACGACGCTCGACGGCATCGACGCCGTCGTTGTACCCGGCGGTTTCAGCTACGGCGACTACCTCCGCGCCGGCGCGATCGCGCGGTTTGCTCCCGTCATGGATGCCGTACGCGAGTTCGCCGAGTCTGGCGGCCCGGTCCTCGGCATCTGCAACGGCTTTCAGGTCTTGTGCGAGGCGGGCCTTTTGCCCGGCGCGCTCCTCCCGAACGACGGCCTGCGCTTCCTCTGCCGCCAGGTCGGGCTCGAGGTCGTATCGACCGAGTCGGCCTTCACACGTGAGCTCGCCCAGGGAGAGATCCTTTCCGTGCCCGTCAAGCACATGAGCGGTCGCTATTTCGCTCCTGCCGCCATGCTCGACGAGATCGAGGCACGTGGCCAAGTCGTCCTGCGCTACGCACCCGCGCAGAACCCGAACGGCTCCTCTCGCGACATCGCCGGCGTCGCAAACGAGCAGGGCAACGTGATGGGCCTCATGCCCCACCCCGAGCACGCGGTCGACCGGTTGACCGGCTCGGACGACGGCCTCAAGCTCTTCGCGGCGGTGGCCAAGGCCGCCGCTCCCGCTTAGCGCCTCGCGCCATGGGCGAGAACATCGACCCCACCTGGGTCTGCTTCAGATCCCAGTCCGAGCACGACGACGGGTGGTTCGAAGAGCGCCTCGAACGCATTCGGCGCCACTACGCCCAGCTCGTCGACTACCCGTTAGCCGTTCGTTCCGAGCGCTCAGGCCTGGCGGGCGTCGCGACGATCGAGGACGCAGATCCCGCGTGCCGCTGGGCTCATTTCGCTCGCGACGAGCGGTTCGCGGTCGCGACCGCATACGTCCCGACCGGGTGGGAGCGGATCACGGGGGCCCGATCGCTGCCGGAAGCGCCGCTCGCGCTTGCCCGAGGCCTGAGCGACGCGCCGGACGACGCGAGCCGGAAGCTGAACGCGCCTGCGGCGGTGGGCGTCCTCGACCGAGCGGGGAACCGGCTCCTTGTCTTAAACGACGCGCTGGGCGCGGCGCGCGCCTACGAAGCCGAGGCTGGGGGCGTTCGCGCATGGTCGAACCGCCCAGGTGCGCTCGTCATCTTCCTGGGGATGGACGTGAGGGCCGACGCGCGCGCGTGGCGCGTCCTCGCTGCGGCGTCGTGGTTTCTGGGCGACACCGCTCCCATCGAGGGCATGCGGCGGCTGCCCGGCGGCACCGTCATCGAAGCCGGCCCGCGCGCGATCGAGGAGCGCGAAACGCGTGCGCTCGAAGACTGGGTGGCACCGGGCGGTGACCTCTCAGACCTCGCGCGGGAAGCGATGGACGACGCGGTCGCTCAGGCGAAGGGCGCGGCCCAGTTGTGGCCGGGCGAGGCAAAGGTCGACCTCTCAGGGGGTCGCGACTCGCGGTTGGCCGCCGCCGCGGTCATCGCCGCGGGCATCCCGGCGCGGTTTCGGACCTCGGATGCGACCCCCGGCGAGGCAGACGTCGCCAGGGCGCTTATCGCTGCTGCGCCCGGCGAGCTTGCCCATGACGTGCGCCGCACCGAGGCGGGCAGCGCGACACCTTCGACGGGCCTGCTCGAGCGGGCCGCGAACCTCCACCTCCTCCACGATGGGGTGCGCCATCCCCAGAAGCTTCGCGGCAAGATGACCCTGCCGCGGCCTCGTCCCAGAAACGCCACCTTCGCCGGGCACGGAGGGGAGATCGCGCACGGCTTCTTTTACAAGAACGAGCGACAGCTCAAGAAGCTGTCACGGCGCTCGAAGCGCGTGCCCGAGCGGATCATGCGCTTCTTCGCCAAGGACCACGAGGCGGCGCGGCCCGAGGCGTATGAGGAGGCTCAATCGATCGTCTCCACGTCGCTCGCCGCCGGCCGCTCGGCCGGTCTCGGAGGGCCTGTTCTCTTGGACTGGTTCTATCTCACGGACCGCTTCGCCCATCGCTCTGGGCTGGCCACCGACTCGGAGCGCATCTCCATCTTTGCCACCCCTGGGTTCATCCGGGCGTCGTTTGCGCTCGAGCCCAAAGACCGCTTGAGCGACAGGCTCCATCGTGAGCTGACCGGGCTCCTGGTGCCGGAGTGGCGAGACCAGCCCTTCTTCGCGGCGACGCGGGGAGCGAAGCCGTCGATCCGCCGAGAGCGCCTGTGGGAGATCGAGTCCGACGCCGCCGCTTTCGAGGAGATCCTCGCGGGCGGCGGGGCGTGGACCGACCTGTATCGAGCCGACGAGGTGAAGGAGTCGTGGCGTGAGGTACGCGCCGGACGCGGAACGGCCAAGCTGGAGGCCGTCTTCGAGGGCATCGTCTACCGCGAGACTTTCGACGAGCACCTCCGCCGCCTCGTGGCCGCCGGCGATCAAGCTTCTAGCCTGCGCTAAACGATGCCGAACGAGTCCCTCATCTCCCGGCACCTGCGCAAACGGCGCCTGCGAGGGCGGTCCGAGCCCGGTCTACCCGCGCCGTTCGTAGTTGGAGTCGGGCGGTCCGGCACCACGCTCTTGCGCCTGATGCTGGACGCGCATCCCCAGATGGCCGTGCCACCTGAGACGCATTTCTTCGAAAGCGTCCTCGCCGCGTCAGGCCGCTTGCGGTTCGGGCCGGAAGCCGCGCTCGAGGCAATCACCGAGGATCCGCGCCGGCGCTGGAACGACTTCGGCTTGGAAGAGGACGAGCTCTTCGAGCGCTTCCTCGCAATCGAGCAGTTCAACACCGCGGATGCCCTTCGCGCGTTCTACGAGCTCTACGCAGAGAAGCAGGGCAAGCCGCGCTGGGGGGACAAGACTCCGACGTACCTGAAGACGATGCGCCGGATCAAGCGGGCCATGCCCGAGGCGCGGTTCATACACGTGATCCGGGACGGCCGCGACGTGACCCTTTCGAACAACAAGCGCGTGCTGCAGCGCGGGCACCGCACGCCGCTGCCCGCAGAAACGTCCGCGCGCCGCTGGCGCAAGCGAATCATGAGAGCGCGCGCCGACGGTCCCCACTTGGGCGAGTACCTGGAGATCCGCTACGAGGATCTGGTGAGAGACGCGGAGTCGGCTCTCCGGAAGGCATGCTCCTACATCGAGCTCGACTTCGACCCCGTGATGCTTCGCTATCACGAGACCGCGGCTGACCGCCTCGCGGAGATGGCGAGCGCCATGCCCGCGCGTGACGGCCGCCCCGAGCGCGATGCCGCCGAGCGCCTCAAAGCCCACGCGCTGGCGACGAAGCCGCCGACCACGGATCGGATCGAGGTCTGGCGAGAGGAGATGAGCGCCCACGACCTGGCGGAGTTCGAGCGCGAGGCGGGCGATCTACTCGACGATCTCGGCTACGCGCACGCGCCGCCCGGTTCCTAGCGGCGAGTGCGGCGCGGTACGCGAGGGCGAAGGCGCCACCAAAGGCTCGACTGGATCGCTCGCTCGCGTTTCTTCAGGCGCTTGACCTTGGCGTCGAGCTTCTTGTTGTGGCGGACCATCCGGTTGTAACGGCCCCCCTTGCGGATGGTTGCCTTGTTTCGCCGGACGTAGCGACTCAGCCCGTACATCGCGTCGAACTCGACCTCGGACCGCTCGCTCGCCCACGATGGGACAGCCGGCGGCGGGCCATCGGAGCCGAGCTCGGGACACTTCGCGATGAAGTCGCGGAAGTTCGTGTCCTCGACAAGGGACCCATCGGCGATGGCGTCTTGAAGCTCCGCATCGTTCACCGCTTCCTTCGCGTAGAGCTCTGAGAGCGTTTCGTTCTCGTAGGCCTCGCGGATGGTCGGCTCGACCTCGGGCTCGAGCTGGCCCAACTCGAGCGCCAGCTCCATCCGGCGGCGGTACTGATCGAAGCTTCGCAGCGGGAAGTGAAGGATCCGGATCGGATAGGTCGGGGCGATTACGAGCTCCAGCTCCGCCGCCGAGAGGTCTCTGCTCTCGGCGCCAGTGGCGATCCCCGGACGGCCGGCAAAGGGCTCGTGGATGAGCTCGTCGCGTTCGATGCCGATTTGGGTGGGGTGCGGATGGTTGAGCAGGATCCGCTCGTAGGCGCGATGAACTGACTTCAGCGGGCGGAAGAACCGCGACTCGCGGTAGATCATTCGCTCGGCGAATGACTCGTCGCCCGCACGGGCGACGTACTCGGTCCGTGGCGCAACGACCTGCCCGTACTCGTTCGGGATCCGTTCGAGTACGTCTTTGAGCGTGCCTTCAATCGGCCACCAAAACTCATCCTGGTCGTTGTTTATGACCCAGTCCGCGCCGAGCTCGTGACAACGGCGGGCGAGCTTCGTCCGTCCTTCGCGCCAGATGTAGTCCGGAGGACCCTCCAAGCGCTCGAAGTGGATCAGCCCTCGATCTGCGAGTTCTTCCAGGTACTCCGCGGATCCGTCGCGAGACTCGTGGTCGCCGACGACGAACAGGTCAACCCCGAGGGCTGCGTGAAATCGCAGCACCGAATCGATGACGTCGAGTCCGTCCCTGATCAGGAGTGTCATCGCCAGTCGCATGGGCGGGCAAGGCTAACCTTCTCCCCCTTCATGAACCCGATTCTTTCCCGCTTGCGCAGCCGAAAAGCAAGGCCGCCGTTCCCATTCATCGTGGGCATGAACCGCTCTGGAACCACGCTTCTGCGGATGATGCTGGACGCCCATCCCGACGTGACCATCCCGCCTGAGACCCACTTCGTCCCGGACGCGATCAAGGCCGCCAAGGCCGACGGGGCGACGCCCCGAGACGTCCTCGCCGCGATGAAGGAACACCGTGAATGGGGGGACTTCGAGATCTCGGACGAAGAGATGCTCGAGCGCTTTGCCCAGCTCCCCAAGTTCAGGCCGGGTCCCGCGATCAGGTCGTTCTACGAGCTCTACGCCGAGCGCCAAGGCAAGCCGCGCTACGGAGAAAAGACGCCGACGTACGTGCAGAAGATGCGCCTGATTCAGCGCGCGTTGCCAGAAGCCCGCTTCTGTCACGTGATCCGCGACGGGCGCGACGTTGCCCTTTCGGTCCTCGATCGAACCGTGCGCGACCTCACTGCCGCCGACGTCGCGCGCCGCTGGCAAAAGAAGGTCACGAAGGCGCGCGAGGACTCCCCCGCGATCGACCACTACCTGGAGATTCACTACGAAGACCTCGTCCTCGACACCGAGCCCGTGCTGCGCAGAGTCTGCGATTTCTTCGAGCTCGAGTGGCACGACGAGCTCCTCACCTACCACGAGCGGTCCGCGGAGCGCCTCCAGGAGATGGCGCGCGCGCTTCCCTCCGATGGCCGCGCGAAGGAGCTCTCGGTCGAGCGGCGCATGAAGACTCACGAGATGACGACAAAGCCGCCCTCGGCCGACCGGGTCCAGCGCTGGCGAAAGCAGATGACCGAAGAGCAGCGGATCGAGTTCGAGGAGGTCGCCGGCGATCTCCTGGGCGAGCTCGATTACCCGGTGGGGGAGCCAGTCGACGCCGTCGCTCAGCAAAAGAGCTCGGTCTAGAGCGGCTGCGTTCTTGAACGCTCCGCGTCACGGGCGAGCTGCCGCAGGCTGATGCGGGTCGGCATCGTCACGAAGTGGTTCGCATCGGGCCAGGCGGTCGTGTCGCGCTACGTGCGCTCGGCCCTGGAGGAGCTCGGCCACGAGAGCTTCGTGCTGGCACGGGAGGGAACGGGTCCCCGGTCGGGTGTTACGGATCGCGTGCATGACCCGGTCTGGGATCAGCCCGGCGTGACCGAGACGGGCCTCTCGGACGTGCCGCTCGGGACCTATCGCGAGTGGGTCGGCGAGAACTCGATCGACGCCGTCCTCACAGACAACCTCTACCAGTTCGAAGAGATGGCCGCCCTGCGAAGCGATGGGGTCAAGACGATCGGCCGGTTCGTCTGGGAGCACTTCTCAGAAGATCACGTCGATGGCGCGAAGCGTGCGTTCGACACCGTCTACTCGATGCATCGCGGCGAGCAAGAGCGCTACCGCCAGATGGGCATCGACAGCCCGTACGTCGTCTGGGGCGCCCACCCGGAGCTGATCGCCGTCGAGCCGGCTCGAGTTGACGATGGCACGGTGCGCCTGCTCGTGCCGGGCAGCTTCATGGGCAAGCGAAAGCCCATAGATGAGATTCTCGGGGCCTTCCGGCAGACCAAGGACGAGCGGCTTCGGCTCATCATCAAGGGGCAGACCTCGCGCAAGGAAGGCAAGCTCGCCAAGGCCGCCGAGGCGGACTCGAGAATCGAGATCCTGATCGCAGACCAGCCGACGGATCAGCATCTCGAGTTCGTCGCGGGATGCGACGTGTGCTTGTCGCCCACGCGGTGGGAAGGACTCGGGCTTGCCGCTCTACGAGGCGATCGCGTTCGGACAGCCCGCGATCACCAACGACCACGCGCCGATGAACGAAGCCGTGCTCGACGGCGTCAACGGCTACCTGGTGGGCGCCTCGGTCGAGGGCACGGCGCGCTCGGGCATCACCTCGTGGAGCCCCGATCCCGAGGAGCTTGCCCGCGCGATCGAGCGAATTGCCGACGACGGCGTGAGGGCCGAGCTCGCCGCCGGGGCGCGCGAGCTGCGAGAAGGCGAACGCGCCTGGTCGCGCACGGTCGAGAGCTACGACGAGCTCCTCTCCGCAGTGACCTGATGAGCACCTTTCGGCGCGATAGCAGCATGTGTTGGTGGGTTTTCTGATGCGAGTCGGGGTCGTCACCAAGTGGTTCAACCGTGGCCAGCCCGTCGTCGGCCGCCATACCCGCTCCGCGCTCGACGCTCTCGGGCACGAGACGTTCGTCCTGGCGCGGCCGAAGAAGGAGCGCGGACCGCAGCCTGGCGCGCTCTCCCGTGACGACGTGTGGGATCAGCCGGGCGTCACCGAGGCTTCGCAGTACGACATCCCGCAATCCGATTACACCAAGTGGATCGAGCGCGACGGCATCGAGGCGATCCTCTGCGACCAGAACTACGGCTTCGAAGAGCTGGCTGAGGTTCGGGCGCAGGGAGTGAAGGTCTTCGGCCGGTTCGTCTGGGAGCACTTCACCCCGACCACTTAGACGGCGCGAAGGCCGCCTACGACGTCGTCTTCTCGATGACGCGCGCCGAGCAGGAGCGCTACCGCGAGATGGGCCTCGAAACGCCGTACGTGCCGTGGGGGTGCCACCCGGAGCTGATCGAAGTGGGCGACGCGGCTCAGCAGCGGCGAACGTCCGACGCCGAGGGGACGGTGACGTTCGTGTTCACGGGGGGCTTCTTGGGCCAGCGCAAGCCGCTCGAACCCGTGCTCGAGGCCTGGGCTCTCGTCAAGAGCGAGCGAGCGCGCCTCATCGTCAAGGCGCAAGTCGAGCGGAAGCGCCTCGCGTCCGCGGAGGAGGCGGCGCGTAGGGACCCGCGGATCGAGCTTCGGATCGCCGACGAGCCCACCCGCCGAGCACCTGGAGACCGTCGCCGGCGCGGACGTCACGCTCTCGCCCGCCCGCTGGGAAGGGCTGGGGTTGCCCCTCTACGAAGCGGTCGCGTTCGGGCAGCCCGCGATCACGAACGACGTCGCTCCGATGAACGAGATCACCCTCGACGGAGTGAACGGGCTCTTGGTGTCTTCGGTGCCGGACGGGACCACCCGTTCAGGCATCGCCGCTAGCGCGTTCGACCCCGAAGCGCTGGCTGAAGCGATCGACACGCTCGCCTCCGACGACGATCTGCGGGCGCGCCTCGGAGCCGGAGCAGTGGAGCTCCGCGACGGTGATCGCGCCTGGGAAAGAACCGTTCAGGGGTTCGAGGCGCTGCTACAAATGGCCGCCCCGTGAGCACCTTCCGAAAGCTGAAGAAGCGCGGGCGGATAATCCTCGCCCGCCGCCGGTTGACGACGGGCGGGCCGGAACCGCCGCCGGCGCCGTTCGTCTGTGGAGTGACGCGCTCGGGCACGACGTTGATCCGGCTCATGCTCGACTCCCACCCCGAGCTTGCGATTCCGGGTGAGACCCACTGGGTGCCGAAGCTGATCCGCCGCGTCGAGAACGAGAAGCGCTCAGCCGCGGGAGCTGGCCGAGATCATCACCGGCACGAATCGCTGGCAGGAGTTCCAGCTCGACGCCGATGTCCTTCACGAGCGCTTCGCCCAGATCAGGGACGGCAACGCCGCCGAGGCGATCCGCGCCTTCTATCTCCTCTACGCCGAGCGCGAGGGCAAGAAGCGCTACGGCGACAAGACGCCTGGCTACTCCGCGAGATGCTCCGGATCCAGCGCACGCTCCCCGAGGCCCGCTTCATCCACATCATCCGCGACGGGCGCGACGTGTCCCTCTCCCACATGCGGATGAACTGGGGGCCAAAGACATACGAAGAGTCGGCACAGCTCTGGGTCGACCGGATCTCGAAGGCGCGGCGCATGGCACCAAAGGTGGCCCACTACCACGAGATTCACTTCGAAGACCTCGTGCGCGACACGGAAGGCACGCTCCGCAAGGTCTGCGACGTCATCGAGCTCGACTTCGACCCAGCGATGCTCGACTACCACGAGCGAGCCGAGAAGCGCCTAGAGGAAAAGAACGTCGACCTCGTCCGCCGACACGGCCCCACCCAGCCCGCCGAGGCCCGGATGGAGTCCCACAAGCTCGCCAAGGAGCCGCCGCGAGAGGACCGCCTCGAGGCCTGGCGCCACAAGATGACGCGCGAAGAGATCGCGAGCTACGAAGCGATCGCGGGGCCCCTGCTGGTCGAGCTGGGCTACGAGCTCTCGGGCTGACGTGGGGCGGTCGCTCGCCGTGGCGGCTGAACGGATACGTTTCGCGCGCATGTCCGACCGCGCAGACAGCTCCACCTCCCGAGCGCCGAGACGCGGGTCTCCGGAGAGCCAAAGGCAAGCGGGCCGATGCGTGCTCTCGCGGTGCTTGTCTCGCTCGTGCTCCTCTTCGGCGTCGCGGTCATGGTGTTCGTCGTCATCAACCCGGACGACATCCCGCTCTGCAGACGACGTCACATCGGGCGAAGCTGTGCTCGGCCCCACCAATGAGTGCCTCGACTCGTCTCGCACCGTACTACAACGTGAATCGAGTTGTCGCCGCCGCCGGCGGCACTCTTCGGGGGACTCGCCGTACTGCTTGGCGTCGTACGTCGCTCGCGACCGGCCGGCGCGGCGACATCATGGTGAAGCTGACCGTGGCCGCACTCGCCCTTGGTGGGCTGACCTTTCTCATCGGCCAGCTCTGACCGAAGCCGCCAGCAGCGCGGGTAGAGTCGTTTGCCGTGAGTGTTGAAGCGGCATCGACTCCCTCCAAGCATCGCGAGCTCGGGCTGACCGACTCCGAGTTCGAGCTCATCAACGAGAAGCTGGGCCGCGAGCCGAACGACGTCGAGCTGGCGATGTTCTCGCTCCTCTGGTCGGAGCACTGCGCCTACAAGCACTCGCGAAAGCTCCTTCGCCGCCTGCCCACCGAGGGGCCGCGCGTCGTCATGGGCCCGGGCGAGAACGCGGGCGCGGTCGACGTCGGCGGCGGCTACGCGGTGGCCTTCAAGGTCGAGTCGCACAACCATCCGTCCGCGGTCGAGCCGTTCCAGGGCGCGGCGACTGGAGTCGGCGGGATCCTGCGCGACGTGTTCGCGCTCGGCGCGCGGCCGATCGCGATCCTCGACTCGCTTCGCTTCGGCGAGCTCACCTCAGAGCGATCGCGCTACCTCTTCGACCACGTCGTTGCCGGCATCGGCCACTACGGCAACTCGATCGGCGTCCCGACCGTCGGCGGCGAGGTCTACTTCGAGCCGCCCTACGAGCAGAACTGCCTGGTGAACGCGATGTGCATCGGCTTCGCGCGAACCGACGCGATGGTCCGCTCCGCCGCCGCCGGAGTCGGCAACAAGGTCGTCCTGATGGGCGCGTCGACCGGACGCGATGGAATCGGCGGCGCGTCCGTTCTGGCCTCCGCCGAGCTCGACGAGGCCGACGAGTCGAAGCGGCCATCGGTTCAGATCGGCGATCCATTCGAGGAGTCGAAGCTCGTCGAGTGCTGCCTCGAGCTCCTCGACGCCGGCCTCCTGGTCTCGCTTCAGGACCTGGGCGCCGCCGGGCCTCACCTCATCGGCCGCCGAGATGGCCTCGGGCGGAGGCGTCGGCATCGACATCGACGTCGGACGGGTGCCGCTTCGCGAGGCGGACATGGAGCCGTTCGAGATCATGGTCTCCGAGTCGCAGGAGCGGATGCTCGCGGTGGTCGAGCCCGCGAAGGTGGACGACGTGCTCGCGATCTGCCGCAAGTGGCAGGCTGCTCCCGCCGTAGTCGGCGAGGTGACCGACTCGGGCCTCTTCCGCGTCCTGCGCGGCGACGAGGTCACGGGCGAGATGCCGGTCGAGGCGCTCGTCGACGGGTGCCCGCTCTACGACCTCGAGCCAGAGGAGCCGGACGGCTGGATCTACGGCAACGAGCGCACGCTTGACGACCGACGACGCCAAGCGAGATGCTGCTCGCCCTGCTCGCGTCGCCCTCGATCGCCTCGAAGAAGTGGGCTTTCGAGCAATACGACTCGATCGTCGGCTCGCGAACGGTTCGTCGGCCCGAGACCGCGGACGCCGCCGTTCTCCAGCTTCCCGAGACAGGCAACGCGATCGCGACCTCGATCGACGGCAACGGCCGTCGCGTCGCCTGCGACCCCTACCGCGGTGCGATCGAGGCGGTGCTCGAGTGCGCGCAGAACCTCGCTTGCGTCGGCGCCGAGCCGCTCGGGCTCACCAACTGCCTCAACTTCGGCAACCCCGAGAAGCCCGCCGTCGCGTGGCAGCTCGACCGCGCCGTCCAGGGCCTCGCCGACGCGTGCGAGGCGATGGAGGTGCCGGTCGTGGGCGGCAACGTCTCGCTCTACAACGAGACGGACTCGCGGCCCGATCTACCCGACGCCGGTCGTCGGCCTGGTCGGCGAGCTGCCCGATCGCGCGCAAGGCAGGCGGCCTCGCGCTCGCCGACGGCGACGCGATCGCGCTGGTCGGCCCGTTCGCGCCGTCACTCGCCGCGTCGGAGCTCGCCAAGGCCCGCGGCGAGCTGGAGCCGGGCCTGCCGGAGATCGACCTCGACGCGCAGATCCGCGCGCTCGCCTTCGTTCGCGAAGAGGCACGCGCGGGTGACCTCGCGATCCACGACATCTCCGACGGCGGCCTCGCCTGCGCGCTCGCCGAGATGGCGATCGCGGGAGGCACGGGCGCCCGCTGCGACCTCGACGCCCTGATCCGCACCCGCGGCTGCGATCCCGATGCGGCACTCTTCGGCGAAGGGCCGGGCGGATATCTCGTCGCCGGCCCCGAGGAACGCGTGCGTGAGCTACAGGCGGGCGCGAAGGAAGCCGGCGTCGATGCCTGGATGATCGGCTCCGCCGGCGGCGAGCGCATCGAGATCTCGTCCGAGTGGATGGAGCCGAGCGTCACGGTCGCGGAGGCCGAGGAAGCCTGGCGCTCGCTGGCCGATCGCTTCGCTGAACCGCTCGTAGCCGATGCGTAGCGCTTCGGTTGCCTGAGCTGAGACAAGGTTGCGACACATTCGGCCCGAAGCGCGAGTGACATGCGCGCGGATGAGGTCTAATCTTTCGGGCGATGGAGCGGACCACGTGGACAGACGAGCGCCTGGACGACATGTCCGCCGAGGTCCGTGAGCTGAGGCGTGAGATGCGGAGCGGATTCGAAACGACGAACCGGCGTATCGACGGTCTGGGCAGCGATTTGCGGAGCGAGATGAACAACGGATTCAGCGAGCTCCGTGGAGAACTCGCTGCGTTTCGCCTGACGATGCTTCGGCTTGGCGGTGGCATGGTCGTCGCGTTCGTAGGTGCGATCGCAGCCATCCTCGCCCGCGGTGTCTGATCCGGGCCCGCTGGTAGCCTTGGCAGGTAGGCGTAAGCCCGCTCCGCGAGTCCATCAAGACCCAAGCGAAGCACCTCATGAGCTCTTCCGATAACGCCCCCGAGGGGGTTCAATTGAGCGTTCCCGACCGCGACGGCCCGCGCGACGAGTGCGGCGTCTTCGGCGTGTACTCGCCCGGCTCAGAGGTAGCGAAGCTCGCCTACTTCGCTTTGTACGCGCTTCAGCACCGCGGCCAGGAGTCGGCGGGAATCGCGACATGCGAGGGCGGGCACATCACGACGCTCAGGGACACAGGCCTCGTCTCCCAGGTCTTCGACGAGGAGAAGCTGCGCGCGCTCGACGGCGACATGGCCATTGGTCACGTCCGCTATTCGACGACAGGCGGCGGCTCGTGGGACAACTCCCAGCCGGTCTGGCGCGACGACGGGCGCGAGATCGCGCTGGCCCACAACGGCAACCTCACGAACGCCGTCGAGCTGTTCAACGAACTGACCGATTGTGGCCTCCGCTTCCGGGGCACGTCAGATTCGGAGATCATGTGCGCGCTCCTTTCGATCGCGGAGGAGCGCCCGATCGAGAACGCGGTGGAGGCGGTGATGCCGCGGCTTCGCGGCGCTTACTCGACGGTGATCATGACCAAGCGAGCGGTGGTTGCCTTCCGTGATCCGCACGGGGTCCGGCCGCTCTCGCTGGGGAAGATGGGTGATAGCTGGTGCGTCGCCTCAGAGAGCTGCGCCTTCGACATCATCGGCGCCGAGCTCGTGCGTGAGGTCGAGCCTGGCGAGCTCGTCTCGTTTGGCGAGCACGGCCTCGAGACGCGCCAGGTCATCGAGCCCAAGCGCCGCGCCCACTGCGTCTTCGAGCACATCTACTTCTCGCGGCCCGACACCCGGCTCGAGGGCAAGGTCCTGCAAGAAGTGCGCTCGAAGATGGGCGAGATCCTCTGGCGTGAGGCGCCCGTGGAGGCCGACCTCGTGATCTCCGTGCCCGACTCCGGCAACCCCGCCGCTACCGGATACGCGCGCGCCGCCGGACTGCCGAAGGACGACGGCCTGATCAAGAACCGCTACGTCCAACGGACGTTCATCCAGCCGGGGCAGGAGCTTCGAAAGCATGGCTTGCGGATGAAGTTCAACCCGCTGCCGGAGGTCCTCGTCGGGCAAACGCGTCGTAGTCGTCGACGACTCGATCGTCCGCGGCAACACGACTCGCCAGATCGTCGGGATGCTCCGCGACGCTGGCGCGACCGAGGTCCACCTGCGCATCTCGGCGCCCCCGATTCGCAACCCCTGCCACTACGGCGTCGACATGTCAACGCGCGAAGAGATGATCGCTCACGAGCGGACCGAGGAGGAGATCGCAGCCGAGCTCGAGGCGGACTCGCTTGCCTACCTCTCGATCGAGAACGTCTACGAGGCGGTGGGAACGCCGCGATCCTCCCACTGCGATGCCTGCTTCACCGGCGAGTATCCGCTCGGTGATCCTCAGTCGCTGACGGAAAGTTCGCGCTCGAAGAGATCGCCGCGATTCCGTGGGCGGTGAGGCGTCTCGCCCCAAGCGCCCTGTGCCTCTGCGCTCCGTCCCCGCATTCCGTTGAGCGCCGAGGACGCCCTCCACCGTCACTTCGGCCATCCCGGCTTCCGGCGGGGTCAGCGCGAGGCGGTCGAGGCCGCCATGGAAGGACGCGATGTCCTCCTCGTGATGCCGACCGGCGCCGGCAAGTCGCTCTGCTACCAGCTGCCGGCGCTCGAGGACTCGGAAAAGCTCACGCTCGTCGTCTCGCCCCTCGTCTCGCTCATGCAGGACCAGGTCGAAGGACTAGGGGACCGGTCCGAGCTGATCAACGCGCAGCGCTCGTCCGCTGAGAACTCCGAATCGCTTCGGCGGGCGCTGGCCGGTGAGGCGCGCATGCTCTATGTGGCACCGGAGCGCTTCTGGGCTCCGGGAATTGGCGAAACGCTCAAGGGGAACGTCGGCCTCTTCGTCGTTGACGAGGCTCATTGCGTGAGCCAGTGGGGTCACGACTTCCGGCCCGAATACCACCGCTTGGGTGAGATCGCCGAGCGCCTCGGCGCGCGCTCGACCTTTGCCGCCACCGCGACGGCCACACCTCGGGTCGCCAACGACATCGTCCGCCGCCTTGGTCTGCGCGACCCCGTGAGAATCGCCACCGGTTTCGAGCGGCCGAACCTCTCCTACGACGTGGTCCAAGCGCAGGGCGACCGCGGCCGCGAGCGGGCGATCTCGGCAGTCCTGGAAGACCCGGCCGCTCTACCCGCGATCGTCTACTCGGGCACGCGCAAGCGCACTGACGCGACCGCGGCGCGGCTTACGCGCGAGCTCGGCCGTCCCGTGCCCGCCTACCACGCCGGCATGGAGCGTGGGGCCCGCGCCGCGGCACAGCGCTCCTTCATGTCGGGAGAGGCGCCGGTCGTTGTCGCAACGAACGCGTTCGGGATGGGCGTAGACAAAGCGAATGTCCGCACCGTGATCCACGAGGCCGTGCCCTCCTCACTCGAGGCCTACTACCAGGAAGCCGGCCGCGCCGGACGCGACGAGGCGCCTTCGCGATGCGTACTCCTCGCCTCAGGGCAGGACAAAGGGCTCCACGTCTTCTTCATCAACCAGACCGAGGACCCTGAGGCGAAGAACCAGAAGTGGGCGCAGTATCGCGCCGTATGGGGATTCGTCGACGGTGAAGGCTGTCGCCGCGTCGCGATCCTGCGACATTTCGGTGACCGCTCCGAGCCGGTCGTGACCGGTCGCTGCTGCGACGTCTGCGACGGGCCGCTGCCCGAACTAGCCGACCTGGGCGCTCGTAGGCCCAAACGTGCGGCCCGCTCGGAGGGCTCCGAAGTCGTGGGCGACGTGCGCGACGCGATCCTGCGCGTAGTCGAAGAGGCGTCGCCTTCGGTAGGGCGAACTCGCGCCGTCGAGATCCTGCGCGGAGGCCGCTCGAAAGTCGTCTTGAAGAACGCCTACGACGAGCTGCCCGGATATGGAGAGTTCAACGACTGGCGCTCCGATGAGCTTCTCGGAGAGGTCGACGCGTTGCTCGCGGCCGGGACCCTGGAGTCGACCGGCGGCAAGTTCCCGAAGCTCGAGCTGGCGGCCTGAGCCTTGAGCTTCCGGGTTGCTGTTCTCGCCTCGGGCACCGGCACGAATCTCCAGGCCATCCTGGACGCGGTGCATGGACGCGACGGGATCGAAGTGGTTGCCGTCGCCTCGGACGTGCCCGGTGCGATGGCGCTCGACCGTGCGACGGACGCGGGGATCGCCGCCGAATGCTTTCCCAGTGAAGGATTCGATGGCCGGGACGACCGCGACGCGGCCGTGTCGCAATGGCTCTCGGGGCACGATGCAGACCTGCTCGTGCTTGCGGGGTACATGCAACTGCTCTCACCGGCGTTCATCAACACCTGGCGAGATCGCGTTATCAACGTCCACCCCGCCCTCCTGCCGTCGTTTCCTGGGCTCGACGCGATCGGTCAGGCCTTGGATGCCGGCGTCAAAATCACGGGCGTGACCGTCCACTTCGTCGACGAGGGGGTCGACACCGGCCCGCCGATCCTGCAGCGGCCCATCCCGGTGCCGCCAGACCGCAATCGCGCGGCACTGGAGGACGCGATCCACTCGACCGAGCACGTCCTGCTGCCGGAGGCAATCAGGCTGATCGCGAAGGGCCGGGTGTCCTTCGATCCCGCCAACCCCCGGGTTGTGCTTATCACCCGAGGTGAGGACTGACGGATGGCCGATGTCCCCGATCCCGCTCGCCTTAAAGAGGCGGTCTCGTCCAAGATCGACGTCGGCGGGACCGGCGTGCCGTTCGGAGACCTGACCGCCGAGGACGCCAAGGCTCAGGCACAGCGCTTGACCGACGTGGGAACGTGGGGGCCGCTCCAACGCGTCGCGAAGGTCGCCCACGCATGGAAGCTCCTCGCCGCGCAGATGGAGCGCGACGAGGCGAAGAGGGTCCGTGACCTCCCCCCGGGCGACGTGGTCGAACACGCAGAACGCCTGTGGGTGATTCCGCCGCCCGAAGGCATGGTCGAGAGCGTTCGAGGCTGAGTGGACACGAGCCGATCGGCGCGGATCTTGGAAGCTGGCGACCGCTGAGCGGTCTTGTGCTTCCAAGCTTCGGCTTGACGCGACCCACTAGCGCGGGATAGTCTCAACTGCGATGGAGTTGCAGTTGAGAAAGGCCTGCTCCAGGTGACGTCAAGCCACCCCGCCCCGGCCATCGCCGCCCGCGACCTCGAGGAGGCTGTCGCCGCGGTCCGCGACCGCGGCCTTCGCGTCTCCTCGGCCCGCAGGCTCTTGCTCGAGGCGCTGTTTGCAGCGGATGGACCACGCACCGCCGAAGAGCTGGCCGCCGGCTCGGGCGACACACTCGGCAGCGATCCGGCCTCCGTGTATCGCAATCTGGAGCGGCTCGAGGCGATCGGGCTCGTGCGCCACGTTCACCTCGGCCACGGCCCTGGCCTGTATGCACTCGCGGGCACACTCGCCGACGGCTACGTGGTCTGCGACCTTTGCGGCAAGCGCAAGGCGGCGAGCTCCGAGCAGCTCGAGCGGGTGCGAAGCGCCGTGCGTACCGAGTTCGGGTACGAATCAGCGTTCTCTCACTTTCCGATCGTCGGACTCTGTCCGGAGTGCGCCCGAGAGGCCGCGTGAGCTTCGACTTCCTCTACCACCCGATCGAGAACCTCGACGAGTCGCTCACGGGACTCTTCGAGGGTGCGCCCCTTCTGGTGGCCATGGGCTTGGCCTTCCTCCTCGGCTTGCGCCACGCATCGGACCCCGACCACCTCGTCGCTGTCACCTCCCTTGTCGCCTCCGACGATGCGGACACCAAAGCCGCGGCTCGCCTGGGCGCTTGGTGGGGTGCGGGCCACGCGTTCACGCTGGTCGCGATTGGGCTACCGCTGATCGCGTTCAAGACTTCTCTGCCCGCTTGGCTCGAGAACGGGGCCGAGAAAACGGTCGGCGTCGTAATCCTGATCCTCGCCGTGCGAGTGCTCTGGAAGTGGAAGCGCGGCGACTACAAAGGCAACGTTCACGCGCATCGAAGCGAAGCGAACGAGCACCGTCATCTTCATCGCGATTCCGACCACGGTCACGCGCCTCTGAGAAGTCCAAAGCAGGCGTTCTCGATCGGTGTCCTGCACGGGCTCGCGGGCACAGGTGCCATCGTGCTTCTGCTGATCGCCGCTCTCCCCACTCGGCTCGAAGCCGCAGCGGCGATGGCCGTCTTCGCTCCCATGTCCATCGTCTCGATGGCAGCCTGCACCGCGGCGTTCGCGTGGGTCCTCACACGCCCCGCGGTCGAGCCGCTCTACCGGAGCCTGGTCATTCCACTCCTGGGTGGGTTCGGGATCCTCTTCGGGCTCTGGTACGTAGGCCTGACCTAGATCGCGGAGATCCGCGCCGCCGCAGCCGCCACCTGGCCGTAGGAGATGCCACCGTCGTTCGTAGGGAGGGCGACCGGGACGAGCACCTGAAGTCCCTTGGCTTCCAGCTCAGACCGGGTCCGCTCGACCAGGAGCCGGTTCTGAAAGACGCCTCCCGAGAGAACGACGAGGCCAAGCCCGCGCTCCCCGCATGCTCGCTCGGCGGCTAGCGCGGCGATCCCGGCAAAGCCGTTGTGAAACTTGGCGGCAACGCGTCCCACGCCCTCGCCGCGCTCGAGCTCGTCAGCGAGCGCGCGGATCGCACCTCTTGGGTCGATCACCAGAGGAGCGTCGGCGCCTCCATCCACCGTGAACTCATAAGCGGTTTCCTCGGCGGGATCGGCGACGCCCTCGAGCTCCGCCGCTGCCTGGCCCTCGTAGCTGACTCGGCCGCGAACGCCGCAAAGCGCGGAGATCGCGTCGAAGAGCCGACCGGCGCTGGTGGTCACGGGCGAAGCGACTCCCGTTTGGATGATTCCGCACACGGCGTCCCAGTCGGAGGGGCTGACCGTGTCCCGGAGCGAAGGGGGAATCGCCGGCACATCCTCTTCGTAGGCGCGTGATAGCCACGACGCCGCCATTCGCCACGGCTCGCGCACCGCTCGATCGCCGCCGGGCAGCCGCACCGGCATCAGCATCCCGACCCGCTCGGAGTCAGCAATATCGCCCGCGAGGAGCTCCCCGCCCCAGACCGACGCGTCCGGCCCATGGCCCGTGCCGTCGAAGATGAGTCCGAGCGCTCTGCCGGTCTCTCCGTGCTCGGCTAGGCAGGCGGCGAGGTGCGCGTGATGATGCTGAACGCCGACGAGCTCAAGCCCTTCCGCCTCCGCGCGCTCCTGCGCATACCGGGTCGAGAGATAGTCGGGGTGAAGGTCGTGGGCGATCACGGCCGGCTCGACGGCGAACAGCCGCTGGAAGTGCTCGACTCCCTCGCGGAAGGACTCGAGCGTCTCCCAGTTCTTGAGGTCACCGATGTGGTGGCCCGGCCAGGCGCGAGGGCCCTTCGCGACGCAGAACACACTCTTGAGCTCAGCGCCACAGCCCAGAATCGGCGGCGTCTCAGAAGGCAAACTGACGCTTCGGCGGCACGTACCCGCGCGAGCGGCGAAGCATCAACGGCGGGCGCCCCTCGATTGCCCGTGCTACCGAGTCATCCGTTCGCATGTGGATCGGGCGGTCGTGAATCAAGAAGGCGTCGGCGATCGCTGAGAGGCGCTCTCGCGCATCGTCGTCGGCGTAGGCGATCGGCTCGTCCGAGAGATTGGCCGAGGTCATCACAAGCGTGCGGCCGAAGTCGCCGAGCAGCAGGTGCTGAAGCGGCGCGTAAGGGAGCATGACCCCCAGATCGCGAGACGCCGGGGCCACCGCGCGCGCCACCGGGGCACCGTCGGCTGCCCGCGCGATCACGATCGGCCGCTCCCTGCCGGCCAGGATCTTCTCTTCGGTTTCGCTGAGAGTGACCAAGGTCCGCGCGACGTCGAGATCGGGAGCCATCAGCGCGAACGGCTTCTCCTCCCGCTGCTTTCGCGAGCGCAGGTTCGCCACCGCCTGCTCGTCGGCGGCGTCGCAGGCCAGGTGATACCCCCCGATCCCCTTGACGGCCAGAATCGCGCCACCTGCGAGCATCCCGGCCGCCGCCGCGACCGCGTCAGCATCCCGCCCGGTGCCTGGCACCGTGCCTGGCACCGCGAGGGCGGCTTGAGGGCCGCAGGTGGCGCATGCGTTCGGCTGGGCGTGGAATCGGCGGTCGAGCGGGTCGTCGTACTCGGCCTGGCACTCGTCGCACATCCTGAAGCCCGACATCGTCGTCTGCGGCCTGTCGTAGGGGACCTCCCTGACGATCGTGAAGCGAGGTCCGCAGTCCGTGCAGTTGATGAAGGGGTAGCGGAAGCGCCTGTCCGAGGGGTCGCGAAGCTCGGCCAGGCACGCGTCGCAGGTCGCCATGTCAGCGCGAGACGAGCGCGTCGGCTTCTCCGCCCGCGTGAGACTGCTCGATTCGAAAGCCTTCCTCTTCCGTCGGGCTCACCGCGTCACAGACGACGCTCTCGACCTCCGCGAGCGGCGGCGGCTCCGCCTCGATCCGGCGGACCAGCTCCCCGATATCGGCCGGGTCACCCTGGGCCTCGATCACGACCCCGCGCTCGTCGTTGAAGACGAATCCGGCGAGTCCCAGCCCAAGCGCCTCCTTGTAGACGAATGGCCGAAAGCCGACCCCCTGGACCGTGCCGGTGACCCTGATCCGGACCCGGCGAGCCATCTGCGTCACTCCGAGTCGAAGCCCAGCTCGACCAGCTCGCGCAACACGTGGTAGGCGCTCGCCTGAGCTTCCTGAATTCTCGGGATGTGCTGAGAGCGAGTCACGATCACGTGATCAGCGAGCGCGTCGGCTGCGATCCGGCCGCCGTCGTATCCCACCATCGCGATCGTGAGCATCTCACGCCGCCGGGCCTCGGCGAGCGCGTCGATGATGTTGAGCGAGTTGCCCGAGGTCGAAAGAGCGAGCGCTGCGTCGTGGGCGCGGCCGTGGGCGATCACCTGCCGCTGAAAGATCGCCTCGACGCCGACGTCGTTTGCGACCGCGGTGATGATCGAGGTGTCCTCGGTCAAATCAAGAGCCACGCGCGCCTGGCCCCGGCCACCGGGCAGCGGGTTGCGAAAGTCCGCGGCGACGTCCATGGCATCGGTGGCGGAGCCGCCATTCCCAAAGGCGAGCAGGCGCCCACCGTCCTCAAACGAGCGGCGCAGAGCGGCGGCCGCGGCGGCCAGCTCGGAGCGGTTGTCCGTAAGCGTTTGCTGGCGAAGCGCGCCGATCTCCTCGGCCTTGAGTAGCACTGAGGCACGGACGTCGGCGACGACCGGCTCGAGCTCCGTCTGGGCTTCTGAGAGGAAGGGGTAGAGGAAGCTCGACGCGCCTGGATCGTGGACCTGGCGGGCCTCGCGGCCTTCCAGGAGCCCGCGGTGGTCGAAGAAGACGTGGACCAGCTCCCACAGCAGGTGGTAGAGCGTCTCGACCAGCTCCTGGCGCACGAATGGGTCGAGCTGCGGATCCGGCGTGAACTCCCACTCCGCCCCCGATCCGAAGCCATAGGCGATCGTCAGGCATCCGCGCTCTCTCGCAAGCGCCAGCGCCTCGCGGACGATCGCGCCGCTGCTCCCGGGCTCCTCGCAACCGAAGCCGATCGCCATGTCGTCGGCCTCGCATGTGGCGCTCGCTTGCGTGGTTAGATCTCCTCCTTCAGCGGCAAGCCCGATCGCGGGCAAAGCGCGCTTGCCCACGATCACGGGATGGACGAACTCGACGGCAACGTGGCGGGCGTCGGAGCGCGCGACCGGCGTCGCGCCGAAGGCGACCAGACGGCCGCCGCGCGCGAAGCGCTCGGCCATGCGATGGCAGCACCGTGCGATCCGCTCCGACTCAGCCGCAAAGAACGCGTCGTTTGCCTGGGCGCGGACCCTGGCCAGCTCGTCGAGGCGCTCTGCGAGCGCGGCAGCGGGCGCGCTCAGGCGACGGCCTCGGCGCGCTGCGGAACGCCGGAGAGCCAGTCCCGGAACTCATCGACGCCCTCGCCCGTTTTTGCGGAGACCAGCATCGTCCGGGCTCCGGGGTTGACGGTCTCGATGTTTGCCAAGAGGCGATCGACGTCGAAGTCGAGGTGCGGCAAGAGGTCAACCTTGTTGACCACCACCAGCTCGCAGGCGCGAAACATCAGCGGGTACTTGAGCGGCTTGTCCTCGCCTTCGGTGACCGACGTGATCATCGCCCGCACGTCCTCGCCAACTCGGAACTCCGCGGGACAGACGAGGTTGCCCACGTTCTCGATCACCAGCAGATCGATCGCGCTCAGATCAAGGTCCGGGATCGCCGAGCGCACCATGTTGGCGTCCAGGTGGCATTCGCCGCCGAACCCGTTGCCGGTGTTGAGCTGGACGACCGGGATGTGAAGGCCGGCGATCCGGTCCGCATCCATCGAACCCTGGACGTCGCCCTCGAGGACACCGACGCGGAGCGTGTCGAGCTCTGAAAGTGCCGACTCGAGCAGGGTCGTCTTGCCCGCCCCAGGCGCGCTCATCAGGTTGACGACGCGAACGCTGTCGCGATCGAAATCGTCGCGGTTTGCCCGCGCGATCGTCTCGTTTGCGTCGAGCGCGTCCTCAGCGACCTTGATCTTCGTTCGGTGCATGGCGACCTCTCTTCTAAGTCAACTGGGTTTCGGGTGCGCGTGCTTCGTCGGTTATCTCGATCGACTCCACCTCCAGCTCGCCCCCGGTCAGCACTTCGCCCGGCTCGCCGCAGGTGGGGCAGCGAAACGCCGGCACGGGCGGCGGCCCATCGGCCGCATACTCCTCGTGGGTCGCCATCGGAGGTGGAGCGGGGTCCCACTCGCACCAGCAAGCGGGGCAGCGAAGCGACGCGTCGACGTGCTCGATCCGAAGCTCCGCGCCATGACACGGGGTGTCGCGGGAGACGATCTCGAAGTAAAAGGCAAGCGAGTCGGGGACGACCTGGCGGAGCCGTCCGAGGCGAACGTCAACGACCGTGACCCGTTGCCCGCGCGCGTGCTTGACCGCCGTCTCGACGATCGCCGAGGAAATCGAAAGCTCGTGCATCAGCCCTCCGCCTTCAAGGGCTCGGTCTCATCGGCCTGGGCCGCGGCCTCCAGGCGCAGCTCGTCCACCGTTTCGCGGACCAGCTTCACTCCGCGTTCCACGGCCGCCTCGACCTCAGGCGAGAGCCCAAGGCCCATCTCTTCCACGACCGCGGGCTCGCAGGCGACGATCACAACGCGTCCCGGCCACCCCCCCACCGTTTTTACGAACCGAAGCACCGTCTGCGGATCCATCCCGTGGGGATTCACGACCTCGCCGTCGCCGATTACCTCGATCTCGGCCGGGTCGGGGTCCATCACGTAAAGGGTTCCCGGATCGCCGCCCTGGCGGCTTACGTCGACGAGAACCATCGAGTTGTAGCCGCGCATGAGCTCATAGGCGAGGTCGAGCCCGCCAGTGCCGAAGTCGAGCACCGTCACTCCGTCGGGCAGGTCGGTCTCGTTGAGCTTCTTCACGACTTCGCCGCCGAACGCGTCGTCACGCTGCCAGGCGTTGCCGATGCCGGCGACCAGGATCTGGGGCTCAGGCAGGCTCAACCTCGTCACCTTTGAAGAAGATGTAGCGGCCCGTCTCGCGAAAAAGCTCTTGAGAGGCGTCGCCGTCGACGGTGACGCCGACGTGGATCTGATCGTCCATATCCCGGTAGATCCGCTCCACCGTCGCGGTCTTGCCGGCCAGCATCCCGTCCATCGGATCGCGGCTTTGATCGCCGGGATGAAGAATCACCTTGCCGCCCTTGCGGATCGTGCCGCGCGAAACGTCCATCTCAGCCTCACCGGGGTTCGGGTGCCCGGGCTCGGGTGGAGGGCCTGGGTCAGTCAGCGTCATCAAGCCGTGCAGGCTCATCAGCTCTTCGTTCGTCGTCTGATCGGCGCGGGAGATCATGTCCCGGACCGCCGGGTCCTGCTTTTCGATCTCGGCCCGCTCTGAGTCAGAGAGCGCCTGGACGTGGAGGATCAGGGCCTCCTCGATCTCGGTGTTGTCGAAGAGGTTGCCGAGGCTGTGCGGGGAGAGCTGAGGATGGTCCGGCAGGACGATCGCCGCGCCCAGTATTGCCCGGTCTTGTGAGTCGGCGAGCACCGGGAACGAGTTGACGCTGTCGCACACCGCGACCGCGTCGCCTGCGGCGCCCTTCCGCTCGAGCGGTGAAGCGAAGCGTCCGGTCGAGGTCTCGATCACGACGTGGGTCGAGATCAGGCTCGCCTTGAGCGCTTCGCCACGCTTCATCTCGAGACCTGCCTCGACCTTCGTCGAGTTGTGGACGCACATGCGCACGCGCGCAAGCCCCTCGCCCGCATCGTCAGCGCGAAGGCGGATCCGTCCCTCGATGGGCTGCTCGCCATCGAAGGCGAACTCCTGCCCCACACCCCCGTCTAAAAGCTCCGCGAGCGGCGTGGGAGGAATCTCGAGCAGGCGCGCCTCGCCCTCGTGCCGATCGCCGGCGGTCTGGAGGAAGCGCACGGTGCCGTTGAGCTCGGCGCCTTCGGAGACGTGGAGGACGCAGTCGACGCGCACATGGTCGAAGGTCGACTGGTTGTGCTCGGCGTAGCCCGGCGGATAGACGATCCCGAACGGCGTCGGGGTCGCGTTCTTGGTCGCGGTGGGCGTATAGGGGTAGAGCGCGTAGCCCTCGTACAGAAGGGACTCGACCAGCGTTTCGAGCGACTTCTCCATGACGGCTAGAGGTCCTCGACTCCACCCTGCTCGGCGCGATCCAGGATCCGGCCGACAGCGTCGTCGAAGGTGGGCGCTCCCATGCTGGCCTTCAAGTTCTCGATCCGGGTGACCGTTTCCGAGTGGAGCGGTACCCAGTTGCGATAGGGGTGGTGCTCTGCGGTGAGCCGCGTCCAGGCCTCCATCGGCATCTCGAAGCGCTCGGAGCGGTCCCAGGGCACCGGCGTCATCTGCACCTTGCCGTCGCCGCGCTCGTAGAGGATCGAGCCGTTGAAGTGAAAGCGAAGCGGCACCGTGCCGCCTTCGTCGAGCGCACCGAAGTACTTGGCCGATGCGATCTCGAGGTCATAGGACACCGGGACGATCATCTCGAACTCACCCTCGCCGGTGAACCCGTGCACCATCGTCTGCGTCGAGGCCCACCGAAACGCGCCAGTCGTCGAAGCCCACCGCTCAGGACCACCGAAAAGCTCCATCAACCGCTCCCGCTCCCCGGGCGAGTACTTGCGCTTCCCGGGCTCCACCACCACAATCGCAGTCAAAGCAATCAGATAAACGGGCCGCCCCGACGCGTCCGAAATGGAGCCCTTGAAGCTCAGCGCGGGCTCAACCGACCGAGCCACAGGCTCGGCAGAAACAACCTCAAACTCCGGATCCGCGTCGGTCGGAGGCGAAACCTCGACCACGGAAGGGGAGGGGAGGGACTTCCGGCCCCAACGGTTGGCCCCCCGAAGGTGGGTTCTAGTGGGGGACGGGAGTCACTCCCCTTCCCAACCGGCCTCGCCATTCGTCTGGCTCATGCCTGAGCCTTCTCTTCGCCGCAAGCCGGCCGAAAGAACGCATCGATAGCCACTTCGACCTGATCCCCGCCAGAGATGCCATCCCAAGCCATCTTCACCGCCCCAACCATCTCGTAGCACCGGTCGATCGGCACGATCACGTACTGCGGCGGATCTGACATGCGGTTGACGACGAACGCCTCGGAGTCAGGCTCGAGCTGGCGAAGCACCGGGTTCGCCTCGACCAGATCGGCCCAGGCGTCCAAGTCGAGCTCGCACTCCGTGGACCCCGCCGGGCTGGGATAGAACGCGACCGTTTCGCCCGTATCGCCGTTCTGCGTGAAGAAGGCCAGGGCGATTGGGATGCCGAGACGCGCCCACATCTCGTCGGCCATTTCCAGGTCGTCGAGCCAGGTGATGCGGTGGCCGACTGGGCGAAAGTCGGCCTCAGAGGACTTCTCGGCCAGGCAGACCTCGCAGGTGCAGAGGATGCGCCGCTCGGTTAGCTGGAGGACGTGTCGGTGCTCGTCCGGAATCGGATTGCCGCACACATCGCACTGCTCACTGGGGCCAGAGCCCACGCTCGGGGTCTGACCCCACGCTTGGGGTCTGACCCCCTCGGCGACCGCGTCGCCGGTCGCAGCCCTCGGAGGCCGCTCACGACGTCGGCACGGCGGCGATTCTGAGTCAGTCTCGCGAGCGGGTCATCCCCGTCGCCGTTTGGGCCCGGCCTCTCGGTCATGCCGTTTGCGGCAGCGCAACCCTGACCTCACCGCGCTCCGAGAGAAGCGGGACGGGATCGAGCTGGGCGCCGCCCCCGGTGGCGAGCCCGGCCTTGGGAAGCTCGTATGAGGTCCCGCACTCGGGACAGGAAAGGACGCCGCCTAAAAGCGTGCCGGCGGCGACGGGGGAGTTACAGGCTGCACAGCAGTCGATGAACGCGAGCAGAGTGCCCTCGACGCGTGCGACGGCGAGCATCGAGCCGCTGGCGTCCATCGCCTGAACGCGCCCCTCGACCACCGTTTCGGCTTGATCGAGTGAGTGCCAGGCGCCGCCGTTCGACATGTTGAAAGCGGATTGAGCCTGTGCGGCCTTCGACTCCTGCGATTGCGATCCGTCGGCCTGCACCTGGAGCACGGGCAAGTCGAATCCGCTGGATGGCTCAGGAGCCGACTCGGTGATGCCCTCGACGATCAGGCCCTCCAGGTCCGGGGCGGCCTCGTCGAGCGCCTGCTTCACGGCTAGCTCGAGCGTGGCCGAAGAGGCCGGGCAGGTCTTGCAGCTGCCCTCGAGCCGGATCCGCGCGACGCCTTCCGTAACGTCGAGAAGCTCGACGCCACCTCCATGTGAATCGAGGTAGGGGCGGATCTGATCGAGCCCCTCCATCACGCGCTCATCGAGTGGCACCGGGTAAAGGTCGTGGACCAAGAGGAGGCTCGCGATCACGCCGTCGTCCGCCATCGCTTCGCGAATCGCCGCCGCGCCGTCGCCCGCCTCCTCGAGCGTCTCGACGATGCGGCGCATGCCCTCGCCATAGAGCTCGACGATCGCGCCGACCAGCTCCTCGGCCGTCCGCCGCGCCCGGGGGTCGGAGACCTGGTCCAGGTCCGCTTGCAGGACCTGGACCCTTTCGATGAGCTCCTCTGAGTTCAGCAGCTCAATCCCGTCGGGGTGTGCTGAACCTTCCTCACCTTGCCGCCGCCGGTGTACATATGTACTCCGCACGGCAGGCACGGATCGAAGCTCCGCACCGCCCGCATGATGTCGACGCCCTTGAAGTTCTCCGGGCCGTTCTCCTCGAAGATCGGCGTGTTTTGCACCGCGTCCTCATAGGGGCCGGGAGTTCCGTAGGTATCGCGAACGCTCGCGTTCCACGGCGTCGGCGGGTAGGGCTGGTAGTTCGCGATCTTGCCGCCCTCGATCACCATGTGGTGCGAGATGACGCCGCGCGCGGCCTCATGGAAGCCGACCGACACCGCGTCCTGCGGAACCTTGAAGTCGGACCAGCTCTTGGTCCGGCCTGCCCTGACCTCGACGAAGGCACGCTCGAGGCAGTGCAGCCCGATCAGCGCCGAGTAGGCCTGGTGGTAGGTCCGCGCTCGGTCGCGCTCGATCGCGTTCGACTTCTCCGGGACGTGCCACTCGAGCTGCATCTCGCCATGACTTGCCGACTTCGGCAGCACCATCTGGATCGAATGACCGGTTGCCTTCGCGTAGCCGAAATCGACCAGGCCGGCCTTCGCCGTGCACCACTGGCGAGCGAACGGGCCGCCGCCGGTGTCGCAAGCGACGTACCGGTCGTTCCGGTCGTCGTAGATCCGCGGCGAGACGACCCACGAGTACTTGTCGTTGAAGTCGCGAGCCTGCGGCTTCGGGATCGTCACCTTGTTCCACGGATGACGCGGGTCGACGGGGTTGCCCAGCGGGTCCTTATCGACGAACGTCTTCTCCGACTCCGTCCAGTCGTCGAAGTACGACGAGCCCAGGAGGATCCGGATCTTGAGGTTGATGTCAACCAGATCCGTCGTGATCAATTCGCCTCCGAGCGCGATCCCCGGGGTGACGTAGCGCTTGTTGCCCCACTCGTTCATCCGCTCGTACGACGAGTCCGCGTAGTCCGGATCGTCGAACGCGCCCCAGTTCACGAGATCGGTCTCGCGGTAGCCGACCATGTCGTACCCCGGCAACTCCCTCAAGAAGAAGTCGTAGAGGTCGTCGTGCATCGGCACGCTGCGCTTCACGTAGTCGAAGTAGCGCATGAGCCGCACGTAGTAGTCGGTCAGCGTCTGGTGCGTGATGTGCGCGGAGCAGCCGCCCGGCATGATCGTCGACGGGTGCGTGTGCCTGCCGCCGAAGAGGCAGTACATCTCGCGCGTATACCGAGCGACCTGGAGGGTCTCCAGGTAGAAGTCGCCGGTGAACGGGTTGAGCGAGCGCATGATGTCGGCGATCGTCCGGTAGCCGTGGATGTCGGCGCCCGGCGCCAGCTCTTGCTCAGCTTTATCGAGCAGGCTCGGGTTGGTCTCCTTCACCATCTGCTCGCAGAAGTCGACGTTGCACATGCAGTCGTTGAAGATGGCGTGGTCGAACATGAAGTCCGCCGTCTCAGCGAGATTGAACGCAAGCTCGCCGAGCGGGGGCATCTTCACCCCGTACGCCATGTTCTGGTTGAGGCACGAGCAGGTGCAGTGGTTGTCACCGCAGATGCCGCAGATCCGGCTGGTGATGAAGTGCGCGTCCCTTGGGTCGATCCCTTTCATGAAGATGTCGAATCCCCTGAAGATCATCGACGTCGAGTAGCACTTGTTCACCTTCTGATTGGCGAAGTCGATCTCGGTGTGGATGCCCAGCGAGCCGACGATCCTTGTGATCGGGTCCCAGGACATCTCCTTGACCATGACCTTCTGATCAGCGGCTGGTGTCTCCGTTGCTGCCATTTGAGTCTTCTCCTCTAGCTCTCTCGCCTTAGTTGGCGTAATTCCGGGGCTGATAGCCCGTTGTCAGCTTGTTCCCGGGCTTGCGCCACTCGGGTTCGACGTCGTACTTGCGGTCGATGTTGCGGTGACGGAAGTAGCGGAGGAGTGGCCCGAACGTGAATCTCTCCAGGTTCGACGCCAGCGCTCCCGCTGCATCTGCATCCATGAAAGGCATGTACTTGTCCGGGAAGCCCGGCATCGTGCAGGCCATGCAGATGCCTCCCACGTTGGGGCAGCCTCCGTAGCCGTCGACCCAGCCGCGGACCGGCACGTTGCACTTCACCACCGGGCCCTTGCAGCCCAGCTTCACCAGGCAGCGCGGGTCGTCGCCGTACTCGGTGGCGAACTGTCCCTGCTCGGCGAAGCCGGCGCGGTTGCACCCCTCGCGGACCGTGCGGCCGAACAGCCACCGCGGGCGCAGCTGCTCGTCGAGATCCGGCACCGGCGCTCTGCCCGCCAGGTGCATGGCCAGATACAGCAGGGACTCGGTCACGTTGTCCGGTTGTGCGGGGCAGCCGGGGATGTTCACGACCGGGAGCCCTGCGGCCGACTTCCAATTCCAGCCCAAGTGGTCGGCGACACCCATGGCGCCCGTCGGGTTGTTCTTCATCGCCGGGATGCCGCCATACGTCGCGCAGCTACCCACCGCGACGACTGCCGCGGCCTTCGGCGCGAGGCGGTCGAGCCACTCAGAAGTCGTGATCGGCTGACCCGTCTCCGGGTTGTCGCCGATCGCCGCCCAGTAACCCTCGCCCGCAAGGTTCTCGTTCGGGATCGAGCCTTCGACGATGAGCACGAACGGGTCGAGCTCGCCCTTCTCGGCGCGCCACCACCACTCGATGAACTCGGCGCCGTTCTCATACGCCAAGACCGGATGATGGATGTGGAGCTTCGGCATCCCCGGGATCGTCTGGAGAATGAGGTCCTCCAGGCTCGGCTGCACCGCCGAGGTCATGGCGACTGAATCTCCGTCGCATGACAGGCCGGTGGTCATCCACAGGACGTGGGCTTCGACCGCCTCAGTTGCGGCCTGGTCGGGTACGAACTCCGCCGGTAGCGCCATCAGCACTCTCTCCTTTGTTGAGGAAGGCCCGCGCTTCCCTCATTGGACTGGTTTCCGTTTTCAAGCACGCCTACTCTCATCAGCAGATCCTCGGCAGCGGGTCGCCCGCCAGGAGGTCCATCACTCGCCGGCCGCCGAACGCGGTTTCGACGAGGACCATGCCCGGGGGCTCGGGGGTGATCTCGGCGATCTCGACCGCGGCTTCGCAGCCGGGCACGGAACGAAGAGCAGCTAGGGCCGATTCAGCGGCATCCGCTGCCACGAAGGCGACCATCACGCCTTCGTTCGCCACATACATCGGATCGATTCCGAGAAGCTCTGAGGCGCCGTTTACCTCAGGCGTGACCGGAATGTCGGCCTCGCGCACCTTGACGCCGACGGCCGACGCCCGCGCCAGTTCGTTGAGGGCCGAGGCAACTCCGCCGCGCGTGGCGTCCCGCATGCAGCGAAGGTCGGATCCGACCGCGTCGAGAAGCGCGTCGGCGACCGGCCAGAGCGATCGCGTGTCGGAAACCACGTCGGACTCGATCCCGAGCTCGCCGCGAGCGAGCATGATCGCCGTGCCGTGCTCGCCGATCGTCTTCGACACGATGACTCGGTCGCCGGCCTGGAGAGTGCCCGTACCGAGAGAGGCTCGAGGGTCGATTTCGCCGATTCCCGTCGTGCAGACGTACATGCCGTCGGCGAGGCCACGCTCGACGACCTTCGTGTCGCCCGTGACGACCGACACGCCGGCGGCCGCTGCGGCGCGGGCGATCGCATCGACCTCAGCGCGCAAGACCGAAGCGTCGAGCCCCTCCTCGAGTACGAAGGCCAAGCTGAGCGCCTGCGCCTTGGCTCCGGCGGCCGCGAGGTCGTTGACGGTGCCGCAGACGGCGAGCTCACCGATCGACCCGCCCGGAAACTGGAGCGGCTTGACGACGAAAGTGTCGGTGGTCATGGCGACCGAGCTCCCCGCGATCTGGACGACACCCGAGTCGCCCAGCTGATTCAACGCGTCGGACTCGAAGGCGGGGACGAAGAGACCCTCGATCAAGGTCTGCGTGGCCTTGCCGCCGGCGCCGTGAGACATGTTCACGGTCGAGTCCTTGAATCGAGGGCGCTTGGAGCGGGCGGTCTCGATGATCTCGAGCACGCGCTGCTCGCGGTCCGGAGCGGACGGGCGCCCGGCGCCGATGCGCTTCTCGGAGGTGACCGTGGGCTCGGTCACGCGATACCCACTGGCTCCTTCTCGCGCGCGTAGCGGCCGTAGTTGTAATAGGCGGCGCAGGCGCCCTCCGGCGAGACCATGCAGGTGCCGATGGCGTGCTCGGGCGTGCACGCGGTCCCGAACACCTTGCACTCCCACGGCTTGATGACGCCTTTCAAGACCTCTCCGCACTGGCAGGCCTTGGGGTCGGCGACGCGGACGCCGGGAACCGAGTAGCGGAGCTCGGCGTCGAAATCGGCGTATGCCTCGGACAGCTTCAGCGCCGACTGCGAGATGAAGCCGAGGCCCCGCCACTCGAAGTGTGGGCGCAACTCGAAGACCTCCGCCAGGACCTTGAGCGCCGCCGGGTTGCCTTCGTATGGGACCACGCGCTTGTACTGATTCTCGACCTTGGCCTCGCCTTTGCGAAGCTGCGCGAGGATCATCCGGATCGTCTGAAGGACGTCGAGCGGCTCGAACCCCGCGGTGACGAGCGGCTTGCCGTATTCGGCGGGGATGAACTCGAACGGGCGCACGCCGACGACGGTCGAGACGTGGCCTGGCCCGATGAACCCATCCAAGCGAAGGTCTGGCGAGTCGAGGAGCGCACGGAGCGGCGGCACGATCGTCACGTGGTTGCACACGCAAAGGAAGTTCTCGATCCCTTCCGCCTTGGCGCGCTTGAGCGTCAGCGCCGTCGATGGGGCGGTGGTCTCGAATCCGATCGCGAAGAAGACGACGGTGCGATCGGGATTCGACTTGGCGATGCGAAGCGCATCGAGCGGCGAATAAACCATGCGGATGTCAGCGCCCTCTGCCTTGGCCTCCAAGAAGCTTTGCTTGGACCCGGGGATGCGCATCATGTCGCCGAAGCAGGTGAGGATCACCTCGGGGTTCTCAGCGGCGATCGCGATGCCGTCGTCGATACGGCCCATCGGCATCACGCACACCGGGCACCCGGGGCCATGCACCAGCTCCACGTTCTCCGGAAGCAGGTCGTCGATTCCGTACTTGTAGATCGAGTGCGTGTGGCCGCCGCAGACCTCCATCAGCTTGTAGTGGCGGTTGGGGTCGACCTCCGCAAGGATTTCGCCCGCCAACACGCGGCCCAGCTCGGGATCCCGAAACTCGTCGACGAATTTCACGCGGCCACCCCCGAAGACAGGTGCGCGATCGCCGTGCCGGCGTGAACCAGGAGCTCGTCGCCTTCCGCGACCTCGCCCACCAGGGCGATCTCGACCGACTCCGACTGGCCGTCCTCGTTGATGCAGAGCGCGAGCATGCGCTGCTCGTCGACCCGCACGACCCGGAGCGGCAAGGCGACGTCACCGCAGGTGATGCAGCCTTCCTGTTCGGTGCCACAGACATCGCCGTGAGCGATGTGATCCCCCTGCGGCTGTGGGGTTAGGGTCACTCGATCACGCTTGCCCTGAGCTCCTCGAGCTCTTGCTCGTAGTCCTGCCCCATCCCCTCGAGCATGCGGCGCGTCGCGATGGCCTCTTCCTCGTCGACCTTCGACAGCGCGAAGCCGACGTGGATGAGGACCCAGTCGCCAACGTCGGCGCCCCCTGATTCGTCGTCATCCAGCAGCCCGATGTTGACATTGCGCCGCACCCCCGCGATGTCGACTTTCGCGAGACGGTTGGTCTCGTCGACTACTTCCAAAATTTGGCCGGGGATGGCCAGACACACTCTGCACCGCCTCCTCTCCAGAGGTCTGGCCGAACGTACCACCGATCGGGGAAGCCCGCAAGCACCTAGCGTTTAGTCGGATTTAGGCCCCGATTGGTGCTGCCGCTTTCGTGAAGGAGTACGCCGTCTAGATGATCGATCGATCATCTAGTGTGGGATTCGTGAGCGAGCGAGTGGCCGACCTCGAGGAGACGGAAGGCGGAACGGCGCCGTCGGGCGAGCCGGTACGCGTGCGCCGGGCGCTGATCTCGGTTTCCGACAAGACGGGCGTCGTCGACTTCGCCAAGGGTCTGGCCGAGATGGGAGTTGAGCTCCTTTCGACCGGCGGAACAGCCGGCGCGCTCCGCGACGCGGGAATCGACGTGACCGACGTCGCGGACTTCACGGGGCAGGACGAGATTCTCGGCGGCAGGGTGAAGACGCTCCATCCCCGCCTCCACGCAGCGCTCCTGGCCAAGCGCGCCGACCCGGAGCACATGGAAACGCTCGAAAAGGAAGGTATCGAGCCGATCGATCTGGTGTGCGTGAACCTCTATCCCTTCTCCGAGGCAGTGGCCCGCCACGACGTCACCGAGGACGAGGCGGCCGAGAACATCGACATCGGCGGGCCCACGATGATCCGGGCCGCGGCGAAGAACCACAAGCACGTCGCCGTCCTGGTGCGACCGGAGAGCTACGACGCGGTGCTTGCCGAGCTGGAGGCGTCCGAGGGTGCGATCTCAGAAGAGACCCGCCACTGGCTCGCTAACGAGGCTTGGGCCGACATCGCGCGCTACGACGCAGCGATCTCGCGCTGGTTCGGCCTCCGCTACGAAGCGTTCCCCCAGCACTGGGTGTTTCAGTACGAGAAGCTCCTGGATCTCTCCTACGGGGAGAATCCGCATCAGAAGGCGGCACTGTACGTGGAGTCGGGGGCTCGCTCTCACGTTCTTGCCCGCATGGCCAAGCTCCACGGTCGCTCGCTCTCCTTCAACAACGTGCTGGACCTTGATGCCGCGACGCGGCTCTTGACGGAGTTCGACGAGCCTGCCGCGGTGATCGTCAAGCACAACAATCCTTGCGGCGCTGCAATCGCAGAGAACGTTGCCGAGGCATATGAGAAAGCCCTCGCCTGCGATCCGCTCTCGGCCTTCGGTGGTGTGATCGCGCTCAACCGCCCAGTGGACGCAGCGCTCGCCGAGCGACTTCATGCGAACTTCATCGAGGTGCTGATCGCGCCTTCCTACGAAGACTCAGCGCTCGAGATCCTGATGCAAAAGGAGGCGATTCGCATCCTGCACGACACGGCGGAGGGCGACCCCGAGCCGCGTGAGCGCGACCTAAAAAGGGTGCGCGGCGGGCTCTTGGTGCAGACACCCGACCTGATCTCAGAAGACCGAAGCTCGATGGAGGTGGCGACCGCCGCAGAGCCCGGCGAGGATGGATGGCGGGACCTGGAGTTCGCGTGGCGAGTGTGCAAGCACGTGCGCTCGAACGCAATCGTGATCGCCAAGCACGGCGCCACGCTAGGCATCGGCGCGGGCCAGATGAGCCGCGTGGACTCGGTGCGGATCGCGATCTTAAAAGCGCGCGAAGCGCACGGAGAGGAGGCTCGCACGCTGCTCGAGGGATCGGCGGTCGCCTCCGATGCGTTCTTCCCGTTTCCAGACGGTCCTCAAATCGCGATCGATGCCGGCTCCAAATTCTTCATCCAGCCGGGGGGCTCCAAGCGCGACTCAGAGGTCGTCGCCGCTTGCGACGAGGCGGGCGTGGCGATGGTGATGACGCGCCGTCGCCACTTCCGCCACTGAGGACCCGTTAAGAGAACTCTCAGGCCTCTCACAGGATCCTCTCAGGCTCGGGGGGCATCTTGTCCTCACTGACCAACCCAACCAAGGAGGAACAAGATGAGTTTCCGCAACGTAGTCCCCGCAACGATGAAGTCCTCAGGCCGCAACTCGCGTTCAGGCAAGCGCGGTGGCAAGTCGAAGCGCAGCCGCCGGAGCCGTCGCTCGAGGCGCTCGCGCTCCTAACGACCCACGGCTACTCCCGAAGAGCCGGCCCCGCACCAGCGGCGCCGGCTCTTCGGCTTTTTGAGGGCTCCCCGATGAAACAACTCAAGCTATGGCTCGCGCGACTCGTCTCACCCGGCGAGGGCTACGGCGAGACAGTCGCGGCGGCGCCGGCGATGACACTTCGTCAGGTCGCGAGCATGTTCTGGCCCGATGCGAGGCCCTATCGCAGATGGATCCCCGCTCTACTCGCCCTTGTCGCTCTCGGGGCGGCTGTCGAAACGTTGGAGATCTGGGCGTTCAAGCTTCTGGTCGACCAGGTCCTCGTACCGGCCGACATCGGCGCTCTATGGTGGATTGCGGCCGGCTACGTGATGCTCACCGTGATCGGCGCCGGGGCGGCGTATGGCGAGGATTACATCGGGACCTGGATCGGCGAGCGCTTCCTCCTCGCGCTTCGCGTGCGCTTGCTCAACCACGTCCAAGGCCTCTCGATCGACGTCTTCGATCGCCACCGCGTGGGTGACCTCGTCACCCGGATCTCAAGCGATGTCCAGCAAATCGAGACTTTGGTCCTTTCCGGGATCACGTCGGGTCTCGCCTCGCTTCTTCGCATTCTCTTCTTCGGAGTCGCGCTGTTCGTCCTCGACTGGCGCCTTGCCCTGGTGACGCTTGTGGTGGCACCGGCGTTCTGGCTCGTCGCCCGCCATTTCTCCCGCCTCGTAAAGCACGCTTCTCGCGAGAAGCGCCGGCGGGTCGGCTCGTTGTCATCTCTCGCCGAGGAGACATTCTCGAATGCCGCCCTGATCCAGACCACCGGCACAAGCGCGGCGGTATCGGCTCGCTTTCGGCGCCAGAACGAGGGCGTGGTCGAGGCGGAGCTCGCTTCGGCGCGGATTCACGGTCTGTTCAGACCGGTGATAGACCTGATCGAGCTGACGGGCGTGATCACCGTTCTCGCGCTGGGAACTCTGGCACTCGCGAGTGGAGCGCTGACGCTTGGCGGGATGCTTGTTTTCATCGCATACCTGACGCAGCTCTACAACCCCATCCGCCAGCTCGGCTCGCTCGCCAACACGTTCTTCCGGGCCCTTGCGGGCGCGGAGCGTGTAATCGAGCTGCTCGACGAGAAGCCGAAGATCGTCGAGCGAGCAAAGGCAAGGTCGCTTGGCCGCGCGCACGGGGAGATCACGCTTGACGACGTCACGTTCTCGTATCCCGGCTCAGATGAGATGGCGATCGATGGCCTCAGCCTCGACATTGAGCCTGGTGAGATCGTCGCGGTTGTGGGACCGAGCGGCGCGGGCAAGTCGAGTCTCGTGCGTCTCGTCACTCGCCTTTACGACCCCGACCGCGGCGCGGTTGCGATTGACGGCCATGATCTAAGGGACGTCCAGTTCGCCTCCCTTCGCAACAACGTCTCTGTCCTCCTGCAAGAAGCGCCCCTCCTACACGGGACGATCGCGGAGAACATCGCCTTCGGCCGGCCCCAGGCGACGCGCAACCAGATCGAGCTGGCAGCGACGGTGTCAGGCGCCATGCCGTTCATACGAAAGCTGCCCTTGGGAATCGAGTCGGACGTAGGTGAGCGCGGCCGATCGCTCAGTGGCGGACAGCGTCAGCGAATCGCGATTGCGCGGGCGCTTCTTGCCGACTCGCCAGTACTTCTTCTCGACGAACCCACGACCGGTCTCGACGCCGAGGCGAGCGAGCATCTGGTCGCCCCCCTTCGAGATCTGATGCAAAGGCGGACGACGCTGATGGTCACCCACGACCTCACGATCGCGCGGGAGGCGGACCGGATCGTGGTTCTCGATCGTGGCCGGCTCGTTGGCCTGGGTACACACGATGAATTGATCGAGGCGAACGACATGTACGCGAGACTCTGGGCGCTGCACGGGTCGAATCAGCCTGAGACCAGGGTCGCGACGTGACCTGCCCACTAGTACCCGGCGAGCGAATCGCCGCTGACCTTGAAGTGATCGCACACCTGCGTCGCGGTAACGACCTCGACGTCTACGACGCGTGGAGCCAGAATCGCGGCGCAAGGTGCATCGTCAAGGCGCTCCGGCGCGACCGACTCGACAGGAGCTCGCTCCGTCACGCCCTCCTTCGCGAAGGCAAGATGCTCGAAGCCTTCACGCATCCGCACATAGTGAGGGCGTACGAAACACTCACAAGTCCGTTTCCCGCGATCGTCCTCGAGACGCTGACCGGCAAGACACTTGCCGCGTTAATCGCCGACGAAGGGCCTGCCGATGCCGGCAGCGCTGCGTACCTTGGAATCCACCTTGCCTCCGCGATCCGCTACATGCACCGAAACGGCGTTCTTCATCTCGATCTCAAACCGTCGAACGTGATCGCCGATGGGGGCCGCGCCAAGTTGATCGATCTCAGTCTCGCCCGTACACCCGGCACGATCTCGCCCGGCATCGGGACACTCGACTACCTGGCTCCCGAGCAGGCTCGCGGGGGTGAGGTCGGCGTAGCAGCCGACATCTGGGGTGTCGGCGCAACCCTGTTCGAGGCTGCGACCGGTGAAGCACCGTTCGATGACGATCCGGCGCCCGACCCGTGTACGGATTCCGGGCGGACGTACTCGGAATCCGAGCCGGCCTTCTATCCCCAGCTTGAACGCGTCTCGCGCCGAGCCGACTCATTCGCATCGGTCGACCGGGGTCTCGCCGATGTGATCGCGAGCTGCTTGGCCCAGAACCCTGCTGAGCGCCCATCGGTCGAAGAGCTGCTGGGCCGGCTGGAGGCGCTCGCGGGCATCCCTCGCGCGGAGCGCCGCTGGGTCTCGGCATCTGCGGACGCATAAGGAAACTCTCAGGTTCCTCTCAGCGGCCTCTCAGGACCCGAGGGAAAGCTTGATGCTTGAGCTTTCGCCTCATTCTTGCCGCGCTGGCCGCGATCGCGAGCTACCGGAATCCTTCTCCTGCCGGAAGTCTTCGGCGGAACCAGCGACCCCGCGATCGAGCCGGTTGAGATTGGCGAGCTGTCGGCGGAGCAGCGCGCTGAGCGCCGGCGAGAGAAGCGGCAGCGAGATCGAAAGCAGGAGCGCCGCAAGGAGAGGCAAAAGCCAGAGCCGCCGGCGCCGGAGCCTCCGCCCGTACCGCCCACGCCCGCGCCCGCGCCGGCACCTCCTCCGGAGCCGCCTCCCGTGCACGATGATGGTGGAGAAGATGACGACGGCGGTGGAGACGACTAGGTGACCAAGCGCATAACAGGCTCGCTTCGAACGCGTCTCCTGGCGTCTTACATCGTGCTGCTTGCGATCGCACTCTTCGCATCGGTCCTGGCGGTGCGGCAGGTGTTGCTGGTACGCCTTGACGATCGCGTGGCCGAGGACCTTCAGCAGGAGGTCAGGGAGTTCGAAACGCTCGCGTTGGAGGGCGTCGACCCCGAGACGGGAGAGCCGTTTGGCAACGACGTGAAGGCCCTCTTCGACACTTACCTCGTCCGTAACGTTCCAGACGACGACGAAGAGTTGATCACCGTTCCAAGGCGCGGTCGCCCTCAGCGGATCGGAGGCGACAACACCAACAACTTCACGTTTGCGGACTTCGTGGACGACTGGCGGACCCTCGACCGGGTCGAGCGCGGAGAGGTAGAAACGCCGGAGGGAGATGTTCGCTACGTCGCCGTGCCGGTCGCCGGCAATAAAGGCAATCAGGGAACTTTCGTGGTGTCGATCTTCGTCGCCGACGAACGACAGCAGGTAGACGAGGCGGTGACAGTTGCTGCCCTCGTCTCGGCCGCAGTCCTGGTCCTCGGTTCGATCGCTGCGTTCTCGATCGTTGGGCGAGTCCTCTCGCCTCTGTCCGAGTTGCGTGACGCGGCTCAGACGGTTTCCGGGACCGAGATGAGCAGGCGGATCGACGTCGAGGGAGGCGATGAGGTGGCACAGCTCGCGCACACGTTCAACGGGATGCTCGACCGCCTCGAGCTCGCATTCGCGAGCCAACGGGAATTCATCCGCGACGTGAGCCACGAGCTCCGCACGCCAATCGCGGTTTCGCGCGGCCACCTCGAGCTGCTCGCGGGCGGGCACGTAACGGGCACGGAGGAGCGTCGGGCCGCAATCGCGCTGGTCACAGGCGAACTCGACCGTATGAATCGCTTCGTGTTCGACCTCCTCCTCCTCGCAAAGGCTGAGAGCCCGAACTTCCTCCAGCTCGAGACGGTGCCGCTCGACGAATTCGTGGCGGAACTCGTCGCGAAGGCACGCGCCACGGCGGAGCGCGAGTGGCGCCATGGCGACGACTCGCCTGTTTCGATCGTCGCCGACCGCCAGCGGCTAACGCAGGCGGTGATGAACCTCGTCGGCAACGCGGTGGAGCACACGGAGCCCGGGGACGAGATCGAGATCGGCGCAGCCGTCAACGGCGGCGAGGTCTCGATCTGGGTGCGCGACTCGGGCGTGGGCATCCCGGCCTCGGAGCAGCGTCAGATCTTCACCCGCTTCTCCCGCGGTGGCGGCTCGAGCCGCCTGTACGAGGGCACGGGCATCGGCCTTGCGATCGTGCGGGCGATAGCGGAGGCGCACGGCGGGCGGGTCAGGGTCACGAGCCGGGCGGGCGAGGGAGCGCGCTTCGATCTCGTGCTGCCGATCGAGCAGGAGACGCCGCCGCCCGAGGAGGATCCGGCGATCGAGGTGGGGCCAGCGTGAAGCGGATCCTGATCGTCGAGGACGAGGAGCGCTTCGCGAGCTTTCTCGAGAAGGGCCTGACTGCAAACGGCTACACGACGAAGGTGGTCGGCGACGGAGTGACCGCGGCCGCGGTGGCGAGCGACGAGGAGTTCGATTTGATGATCCTCGACCTGGGCCTGCCCGACATGGACGGCGTCCATGTCCTCAGCCTGGTGCGCCAGCGAGGAGTTGTGATGCCGGTGATCATCCTCACGGCCCGGGACGACATGAGCGACAAGATCGCCGGGCTAGACGCGGGAGCCTCGGACTACATGACGAAGCCGTTCAGCCTGGAAGAACTCCTTGCGCGCCTCCGTGCGCGGATGCGCGACGAAGATCGGGTCGAGGCGACGCAGCTCGAGGTGGGACCGGTCGTGCTCGACCTCAGAACGCGGCGCGTCTCAGTTGACGGCGAGCTGATAGCGCTTACCGCACGAGAGTTCACGATGCTCGAAACGCTCATGCGCCACCGCGATCAGGTGCTCTCGAAGGAGCAGCTGCTCTCGCATGTGTGGGGCTACGACTTCGATCCGGGGTCAAACGTCGTCGAGGTCTACATCGGCTACCTGCGCCGGAAGCTCGGAAACGATCTGATCGAGACCGTGCGCGGGATGGGCTACCGGCTACGGGTGTAGATGCCCCCGGAAGGAATCGAACCTTCGACGCAGAGGTTAAAAGCCTCTCGCTCTAAGCCACTGAGCTACGGGGGCGTGCAGCCATCGTAGGCGCCTCGAGGTTCTCGTCGCCTCGTTCAGGTTGAATGGCGGCATGCGCGTTTCCGCCAAGGCCGACTACGCCGTTCGCGCGGCGGTTGAACTGGCGACACAGCCGCCCGGCGTTCCGGTCAGGGCGGATCAGATCGGGGTCAGCCAGGACATCCCGGTCCGGTTCCTCGAGAACATCCTGTGGGAGATGAGAAACAACGACCTCGTCGAGCGCCAGCTCGGCGAGGATGCGGGCTACTGGCTGACGCGGCCTGCAGCCGAAGTGACGATCGCGGATGTGATTCGCGCCGTGGACGGTCCGGTTGGAGCCGTTCGCGGCGAGGATCCGCACGAGCTCACGTACCGGGGCTCGGCGCAGCCCCTTCGGGAAGTGTGGCTAGCGATGGGCACTAACGTCGGCGCCGTGCTCGAGACGGTCACCCTTGCAGACGTCGTCGCCGGCGCTCTGCCCGCTCCCGTTCGCGATCTCGCCGCGCAGACTCGCCAGCCGACGAGCTCCTGATCACGCCGGCGTCCTTCGCCTCGTTCGTGATCTGCTTCCACGTCGCGCCCAGCACTAGCCCCAGCGTCGTGAAAAGCAGGGCGAAAACCACCCACCCCACCAGCTCAGCGAGCTCCATCGGGTAGCGCGATCGCCGCGATTCAGACCGCGACGAGCTCCTCGGTCCGCGGGCCGTTCTCGTCGAAGACCTTCTTGCGGCTCGGCCTGACGTACACGATCTGCTTCTCCCCGAGCTCCAAGAGATCTGCCTGCTCGCGTGAGAGCTGCGCCCACATCGGCGGCCCCTCGGCGGGCAAGAGCTCGACGCGAACCTCGAAGCCGAGGTGGACGATCCGGTCGATCATCGCCTCGACCGCGCCCGGCTCGGGCACGTGCTGGATAACCAGATCGTGTGGGCGGATGAACTCCTGCCCGATCCGGTTCACGGGGCCGACGAAGCCCATCACAAACTCGGTCGAAGGATGCTCATAGAGGTCGCGCGGGCCGCCGGCCTGCTCGACCTTGCCGTCGTTCATCACCACGATCTGCTCGGCGACGTCCATCGCCTCTTCTTGGTCGTGGGTGACGAAGATCGTCGTCACGTGCATCTCGTCGTGGAGGCGGCGCAGCCATGCGCGGAGCTCCTCTCGCACCTTTGCGTCGAGCGCGCCGAACGGCTCGTCGAGCAAGAGTACCTTCGGCTCTACCGCGAGCGCCCGGGCTAGCGCCATGCGCTGGCGCTGGCCGCCCGAGAGCTGCGACGGGTAGCGGTCGATGAAGCCCTCCAAGTGGACGAGCCTAAGCAGCTCGCGCACCCTTTCTGAGATCTCGGCCTTTGGCTTCTTGCGAATCGACAAGCCAAACGCCACGTTGTCGCGCACCGTCATGTGCTTGAACGCGGCGTAGTGCTGAAAGCAGAACCCGACGTGGCGGTCCTGAACCGGGACCTTGGTCATGTCTTGGCCCGAGATGATGATCTTCCCGGAGTCAGGCTGCTCGAGCCCGGCGATCACGCGCAGGAGCGTCGACTTGCCCGAGCCCGACGGCCCGAGGAGCGCTGTCAGTGACCCATCGGGTACCTCGATCGAAACCTGATCCAGGGCGACAAAGTCTCCGAACTTCTTGGTTGCGGTCTCGACGACGATTCCCATTAGACAGCCTCCTCGGCTTTATCGCGGTCGCCCGCGATGTTGAACGGCGAGACAGAGCTGGTATCCCGCTTACGGACAAGGTTCATGGCCCCAAGCGTCACGAGCGCGATGATCGCCAGGACGAGGGCGGCCGCATAGGCGCCCGAGACGTTGAACACCTCGAACTGCTTCTGGACGAAGAGCGGCAAAGTCTCGGTCTCCCCGGAAATACGACCCGAGACGATCGACACCGCGCCGAATTCGCCCAACGCGCGAGCCGTGGCGAGGACGACGCCGTAGGTCAGCCCCCAGCGAATCGCCGGGAGCGTGATGCGCCAGAAGGTCTGCCAGCTGCTCGCGCCGAGCGTTGACGCTGCCTGCTCCTGATCCTCGCCGATCTCGCGCAGCACCGGCTCGATCTCGCGTACGACGAACGGCAACGACACGAAGGTGGTTGCTATCGCCATGCCGATCGGCGTGAAGATCACGCGTATCCCGTGCTCGATCAGCCATTGGCCGAACACTCCATCGACGGACCCATAGACCAGAATGAGGGCCAGCCCGATGACGACGGGGGAGATCGCGAAGGGCAGGTCGATCAGGGCATTCAGGAACCACTTGCCCTTGAACTTGTCGCGCACCAACACCAGGGCGCAGGCGATTCCGAAGACCGTGTTCAGCGGGATCGCAACAGCGACCATCACCAGCGTGAGCCAGAAGGCGTGTATTGCCTCCGGAGTGGTCAGCGTCTCGATGATGTTGCCGGCGCCGTCTTCGAACGCCTTGATCACGATCATGATGACCGGGATCAGGAGGAGCAGCGAGAGATACCCGAGCGCGACCGTGCGCAGTCCGATCCGCGCGCCGGGTCCACCCCGGACGATGTTCTTCTTTGCGGCGGCTTCAGCCGAACTTGTACTCATTCGCGAATCGACCTCCTCCCCCACCAGTTGATGAGGATTAGCACCGCGACCGAGAGCGTGAGGAGAACAACCGACACCGCCGCGGCGGCCGTGGTGTTACCCGCCTCGATCTGCTTGAAGATGAAGATCGAGGCGACCTCGGTCTTGAACGGGATGTTCCCGGAGATGAGAATGAGTGAGCCGAACTCGCCGATCGCCCGCGCGAAGGCGAGCGCGACGCCTGCGGTTATGGCCGGCGTCAAGTTGGGGAGAACGACTCTGCGGAAGATGGTGAGCGGCCCTGCGCCGAGCGAGGCTGCCGCCTCCTCCATGTCCTGATCGAGCTCGATCAGGGTCGGCTGAACTGCTCGAACGACAAACGGCAGCGTCACGAAGAGCAATGCGAGGACGACGCCGATCCGCGTCGCCTGGACGCCGGAGATCCCGAGGACGCCGTTGTCCCCGTAGAGGGCGAGAAGCGTCAGTCCCGCCACGATCGTCGGCAGCGCGAACGGCAGGTCGATGACCGAGTTCACGAGTCTCTTGCCAGGAAACTCGTCCCGGACGAGGACCCACGCGAGGATCGTTCCGAACACGGCGTTGATCGCGACCACGATGAGCGACGCGATAAGGGTCAGCTTGATGGCCGCCACCGACTGGGGCTGGCTGACGGCATCCCAGAACGTCGACCATCCGTCCTCGCCCGAGCGGATCACGACGACCGCGATCGGGATCAGGACCATGATGGTCAGGTAGGCGGCAACCAGGCCTCGAGTGAGGCCGGGGCCCCCGAAGCGGATGCGTGGCATCCGCCTCGGGGGGTTCTCGGCTTGTGCGATCGAAGGGGGCGCCATGCGTTACTCCGTGGCTACTCCCAGGTCGGCTTCGATATCTGCGATCAGGCCCTCGGCCGGATCGAAGAACTCGGTCGCGACCGTCTCCCAGCCGCCGAACTCCTCGATCGTGAACAGGCCGGCCGGCTCGGGGAACTGGTCCGCGAACTCTTCGAGCACGGTCTCGTTGACCGGGCGGTATCCGTTCTCTGCGAACAGGGTCTGACCCTCCTCCGTGAAGAGGAAGTCGAGGAATTCCTGAGCGGTCTCGTCCGACTCCTCCGTCGTCACCGCGATGGTGTCGATCTGGATGGTGTCGTCCGGAATCACCAAGTCGAGCTCCTCGCCGGCGTTCTGGGCTCCGATGACCTCGTTCTCATACGAGATGAGGACGTCGCCCTGACCGCCGAGGAACGTGTTCAGCGAGTCACGCGCGGAGGCGTCCTGGACAACGGTGTTCTCGAGCATCTGCCGCACGTACTCGAGTCCGGCGTCCTGATCCTCAGCACCGCCAGCCTGGCCGTACGCGGCCATGATGTTCCAGCGGGCACCGCCCGACGTGAACGGGTTCGGGGTGATCACCTCGACGTCGTCGCGGATGAGGTCATCCCAATCCTGGATGTCCTTGGGGTTTCCGGGGCGGACGCCGAATGAGACGACGGACGTCTGGACGACGCCACCATTCTCCTCGGTGTCCGCGTAATCCTCAGCAACCTGACCGGACTCGACGATGCGAGTGATGTCCGGCTGGAGCGGAAGGTGTACGAAGTCTGCGGGCTGACCGGCCTCGACTGCGCGCGACTGATCGCCAGACGATCCGAACGAGGCGGAGAATTCAACGTCTGCGCCTTCCTCGGTTTCCTGGAACGCAGGAATGATCGACTCCTCATACGCCGTCTGCGGCGTCGAGTAAGCGACCAGGTCGATTGAGCCTCCGGAGCCGTCACCGCCTCCCTCGTCGGAGGATCCGCCGCACGCGGCGACCCCCACAGGGAGCGCGAGCAGCACCAAGCCGGTGCTGAGCCTGCTCTTCACGCTTCTCATGATGACAGATTCCTACCTTTCTTGATCTGTTTAGTTAGGAAAAGAGTCCGGCAGGGTAGCAAGGGAAGTTCGGCGGTTCCCCGGACTTTCGTCACACACCGGCTCGCGCGCCGTGCGAGGCACCCCCCGGCGACGTCGTTAGCGGCGCTTCACATTCGTCGTGTGCGGCCGAAAGCGGCGAGCCATCAGGTCAGCTCAACTCGGGAATGCCCTCGTCCGGCGTCGACGCTTGCGCGTGGAGCCGGCGCGGGATGCGCCCGGCGTTCCGAGCCGCGAACCCCGCCTCAACCGCGCTTCGCATCGCGCGCGCCATGAGCTCGGGATCGGCGGCTCGCGACACAGCGCTCGCCAGCAAGACGCCGGCACAGCCCAGCTCCATCGCGAGCGCTGCGTCCGAGGCCGTACCGATGCCCGCGTCGAGGATCACTGGTACCGACGACTGCTCGACCACGATTCGGACGTTGTACGGGTTGCGGATGCCGGCGCCCGAGCCGATCGGTGAGCCAAGCGGCATCACGGCGGCGCATCCCGCCTCTTCCAGGCGCCGCGCGAGAATCGGATCGTCGTTCGTGTACGGCAGAACCGTGAACCCCTCCGCAACGAGCGTCTCGGCCGCGCTCAAGAGCTCAGTCGCGTCAGGCAAGAGCGTGCGGTCGTCGCCGATCACCTCGAGCTTCACCCATTCGGTCCCGAACGCCTCGCGCGCCAAGCGGGCAGTCCGCACCGCGTCGCGAGCGGTGTAGCACCCGGCGGTGTTCGGCAGCGCAAACAGCCCGAGACGGTCGATTACGCCGGTGACCGAACCTTGCGCGAGCGGATCGACCCTGCGAAGTGCCACTGTGACGATTTCGGCGCCCGATGCCTTCAAGGAACGCTCCATCTGCTCGAGCGAGCGGAAACCGCCCGTGCCGACGATCAGCCGCGAGCTCCACTCGCGACCGCCGAGCGTCCACACGCCCTCAGCCTCGGCGCTATCCGCCCTGGACGGCATGCACCACCTCGACCGCATCTCCTTCGGCCAGCGGGTGATCCCCCCACTCGGCTCGCGGAACCACTTCGCCCTCCACGGCGACAGCGATGCCTCGCGCCGCATCCGAGACGCCCATCACGAGAACCGCGTCCGCGACCGTCGAGGAGACCGGGAGCTCCCGGCTCTCGCCATTGAGGGTGATCTTCACGTTGGGACCCTCTCAAATCTCATCGGGTCGGCTACCGCGAGTTCGGGCGGCAATGCCTCGCCTTGGAGAAGCGAGGCGAGGCCGTGAGCAGTGAGCGGAGCCAGAAGGATCCCGTTGCGGAAGTGGCCGGTGGCGAAGACAAGACCCTCGACGGCGCTTTGGCCGACGATCGGCGCGTTGTCGGGCGTCCCTGGGCGCACGCCCGCAACGACCCGCTCCAGTTCGAGCTCCGCTACGTCGGGAAGCACGCGGTAAGCCTCGCGGAGCAGCTCGTAGACGCCGCCCGCGGTGACCCTGGTGTCGAAGCCCATCTCCTCGACGGTGGCGCCTGCGATCAGCCGCCCGTCAGCGCGCGGCACCAGATACACCCGCTCGGTAACCACGATGCGCTCGGCAGCGGGTGACTCAGCGAGGCCTCGAAGCGTGACGATCTGACCCTTCACCGGCCGCACGGGCGGCAGAGCCCACTCCGGAAGCCAGCTTGCCTTTCCCGACCAGGCGCCGGCAGCGTCAACGACTACGCCGCAACGATGTTCGGCACCGTCGCTGGTGACGACCCCGGGGATCGCCTCGTCCTCCCAGAGGGCTCGTACTACCTCGCTGCGGGCGATGACTTCGACGCCCGCTCGCCTACAGGCGTTTTCGAGGGCAGCGACGACCGCGACCGGGTCGACACCCATTTCGTGAGGCGCATAGACGCCGGCGTGGGCGGAAGGGCAAAGACCGGGCTCGAGGTCACGGCACTCACGGCCGGTCAACCACTCCGCCTCGAGCTCGAGCGATCGCATCAACTCGAACCGGCGCCGAAGTTCGGCGACCTCATCCGCATCGAGCGCGACGTGTAGCGCGCCGTTGCGAATCAGAGAGGACTCGGCGTCGCCGGCATCCGCAAGCTCCGAGGCGAAGTCTGTCCACATCGCGTGCGAAGCGAGCGCCGCGTCTAAGAGACCCTCCTCTCCCCAGGTGGCCTCGCCGACCGGGGCGAGCATTCCCGCCGCGACGCCCGAGGCACCCGATCCGGGTTCGTCGCGCTCGATGACGCGCACGCTGAGACCGCTCTGGGCCGCCCGCCACGCACAGGAAAGGCCGATGACGCCGGCGCCGACGATCAGAACATCAAGACGCTCGCCAGTCTTTTGGTGCCGGGGTTCCGGCAAGATCGAACTCCTTCCCTTGCGCCGGCATTACCCGGTTCAGGTTCATACGGTCGGCGACCAAGGCCGCCCTCTCAGCCCATGAGGATGGGGCTCCCGTGCCTCGAATCGTAGCCCCCCGCGCGATACTGAGCCCGATGCCCGGCGCCCGGCCAAACCCTTCACGTCTTGCGCTCCTCAAAGCCGCTCGGCTCTACTTCGTCTGCGAGGGACGGCCGGCCGATGGCGATCCTGAACCCTTGCTCCACGCGGCGCTTCGCGGTGGTGCCGACTGCATTCAGCTCCGGGAGAAGGCGCCACGGTGCGCCGAGGAGCTAGTGGCTCTGGCAGAGCCGTTTCGCAAGGCTGCCGACGAACACAATGCCCTCTTCTTTTTGAACGACCATCCGGAGCTGGTAGAGGCTTGTGGCGCTGACGGCGTCCATGTCGGCCAGGACGACATGGCGGTCGCCGACGCGCGTGAGCAAGCGGGTCCAGGAGCACTGGTCGGCCTCTCGACTCACTCGCCGGCGCAGTTCGACGCAGCGCTCGCGGCCCAGAGTGCCGCCCGGCCGGATCAGATCAGCGTCGGACCCGTATGGGAGACGCCGACCAAAGCGGGGCGCCCTGCCGCGGGACTCGAGTTGATCGAGCATGCGGCGCGCACCGCCAATGACGCGACGTGGTTCGCGATCGGCGGAATCGACGCTACGAACATCGCCGACGTCGTGGCGGCCGGGGCAAAAGGGGTAGTGGTCGTCCGCGCGATCCGCGACGCAGCCGATCCGGAGGCGGCAGCGCGTGAGTTGCGTGCAAGGCTTGGCTGAACCAAGATGGGCTCACGTGAGAGAAAGCGAGCGCAGCAGCGAAAGCGCAAGGCGCGCTCGGGCGACAGGCGCGAGGAGCTGGCTGCCCAGCGCGAGGCGCGAGCCGCGCGGACCGAGGCGAAAAACCAAGCGGCGCGCGAGGCGCTTGATCCGCTCGAGCCCGAGGAGCGCCCTCAGATCGTCACCCTCGCCGCCGTGATCTCTGCCGTGCTCCTCGGCGGCACGATCGTCGTCTATCTGGCCGGAGCCGAAGTCAGCACCTTCGACGAGTTCGGAACCAAGACCGGAGAATCGAGCCCGAACGTCCTCTACACGGTGGCCTCTTCGCTGATCCTGGGCGCGATGACCTGGGGCCTTTGGAAGGCGCGCTACTGGGCGGTCCTCGGCTTTCAAACGATTCTGATCCTGATCATCGTGGTGACGATCATCGCTCTGATCAGCGTCACCGACGTCCTGCGTGCCGTGGCCCTCGTGGCGATCCTGGCCGGAGCGAGTCTGGTCTTCTACCGGATGGTCAAGGCGATGGCTCGCATCCAGATGCCTACTCGCTAGCCGATCCCGGGCGTTTCTATAGAGTCGAATGCATGGCTGAATCCTTCGACGTGATCGTGATCGGCGGTGGTCCGGGCGGTTACGTCGCGGCGATCCGCGCCGCCCAGCTCGGTCTTTCAACCGCGGTCGTCGAGAAGGACAAGCCCGGTGGGCGCTGCCTCAACTACGCCTGCATTCCCGCGAAGACGATGCTCCATTCGGCCGAGGTTCTCGAGCACGCGCAGAACTCCGCGGACCTTGGCGTCAAGGTCTCGAAGGCTCAGATCGACTGGAAGGCCCTGGGCGAGCGCCGCGCCAGCGTCTCGGAGACCCTCTCGGGTGGGGTGAAGATGCTCTGGGACAAGAACAAGGTCACTCAGATCGAGGGCGAGGGATCGCTGACGGACGACGGCAACGTCAAGGCCGGCGAAGAGACCTACGAGGCCAAGAACGTTGTGCTCGCCACGGGTTCGGTCGCGATGGCGATTCCGGGCGTCGAGTTCTCCGATCGCATCGTCGACACCTGGGGTGCCTGGTCGCTGCCGGCTCAGCCAAAGCGCCTGGCCATCGTCGGCGCCGGGGCGTCCGGCTCCGAGATCGCCTCGGCCTACGCCCGATACGGAACCGAGGTCACGCTGATCGAGATGCTTCCGCAGATCCTCCCGCTCGAGGACAAGGATTGCGCGCGGGTGGTCGAGCGCACCTTCAAGAAGCAGGGCATCACGATCGCAACCGGCTCGCCGGTCGACAACGTAGAAGAGACAGCGAAGTCCGTCAAGTTCACGTACGGCGAGACCCAAGGCGAGGCCGACTACCTGGTGATCGCGGGCGGCCGCGCGCCAGACACGGATCCGCTCAACCTCTCAGGCGCGGGCGTGGAGACCGAGGACGACGGCAAGGTCAAGATCGACGAGGTTCAGCGCACCACGAACCAGAAGGTCTTTGCGATCGGCGATCTGGTCCGCGGCCCGGCGCTCGCACACAAGGCCTCCGAGGAGGGCGTGGTGGCGGTCGAGACGATCGCGGGCGCCCCCACTCATCCCGTCGACGTCGACTTGATTCCCGGCGCGACCTTCTGCCACCCTCAGGTCGCCTCGGTTGGCCTGACCGAAGCGGAGGCCAAGAAAGCGGGGCACGACATCAAGGTCGGGCGCTTCAAGCTCGGCGGCGTCGGCGCCTCGGCGGTCTACGACGATCGCGAGGGCATGGTCAAGATCATCGCTGACTCTGCGTACGGCGAGATCATCGGCGCCCACATCGTGGGTAACCGAGCCTGCGACATGATCTCCGAGATCGTGAACGTGATCGCGCTCGAGGGCGGCTACCAGGAACTAGCCCGGATCGTCCATCCGCATCCGACGATCTCTGAGGCCGTGCTCGACGCCGCGCGCGCGGTCGACGGCTGGGCAACGCACGCCTGAGCTCTTGGGCGAGCCCGCGCGCTTTTTCTACGACCTCGGCTCCCCGTACGCCTACCTCTCAGCCGAGCGCATCCACAGCGTCTTCGAGGAAGCCGGCGCTCCACCGCCGATCTGGGTGCCCGTGCTCTTGGGGGGGCTCTTCGCCCGTTTCGATCGCCAGTCGTGGGCGCTTACAGACTCGCGTGAGAGCGGCATGGCGGAGGTCGAGCGGCGCGCCGCCGCCTATGGGCTACCGCCTATCCGCTGGCCATCCGGCTGGCCTTCGAACTACCTCTTCGCCATGCGGGTTGCCACTTTCGCGACCCAGATCGGGCGTGGCGTCTCGCTGCCTCTCGCGGCGTTTCGCCAGCACTTCGCCGCGGGCCGCGACCTCTCCGATCCCGACAACGTGCTGATCGCCGCCGCATCGGCTGAGCTTCACCCTCGCGCGCTCACCGCTGCCGTCAAACGCGACGCGATCAAGGAAAGGCTCCGCAAGGCGACGGACGAGGCGGGTGATTTGGGCGTTCTCGGCGTGCCGGCGGTGGTCGTCGGCGACGAAGTCTTCTGGGGCGACGAGAGGCTCGAAGATGCTGCCGAGGCCTCGGCTATCGTCGCCTGACATGGCTGAAGCCAGCGCGAGGGGGACCGTCGAGCGCACCGAGCCGACCAAGGCCGAGCGCGCTGCTGCGCGCAGGCTTGCCGAGTCGAAGGCGACGATCCCCCACCTCTACGCGCAAGGCCGGCTCGAGCACGGCGAGACGTCCAACCCGGTGGCGGCGATCGTCGCCGCGGTCGCCGCCGCCCTGCGTGAGGCTCCCCGCCTCAATGGCGCCTACCGCGACGGCGCCTTCGAGACGTACTCGCGAGTCAACGTCGGCATCGTCGCTCCTCACGCCGACGGCCTCGTGGTGCCGACGATCTTCGACGCGGACACCAAGGACCCGGCCGAAGTCGAAGCAGAATGGGAGGCGCTTTCGGCCAAGGCGGCGAACGGCTCGATCACCGCGCGGGAAGTCGCCGGCGGAACTTTTACCGTTTCCAGCGGTTTTGGTAGTGAGGGATGCGCCTACATGCCAGTGATCAACGCCGGTCAAGCAGCCAATCTGGGGATCGGAAGCTCTCTCGACGGCGTCACCTTCGCCACGGTCGCCGCCGACGCGAGGATGATCTCGGGGACGGAAGCGGCGGCGTTCCTGGGTCTGATTCAGACGGCGCTTCGAAAGCGAACGGAGCCCGAGTAACGGTGACCTCTCAGGGAAACGGAACGAGAGAGATGGCTCATCGCATCATCGACGTTCCGCTCGAATCGCTTCCCTTCATCGACGAGCACTACATCGAGATCGCCGCCAAGCCCGAGGAGGTCTGGGAGGCGCTGATCGCCGTCGTCTCGGGGGTAGGCGACGGGCGCTCCGGCGCGCCGATGGCCAAGGCGCTCGGCTGCGAGGAAATCGAAGCCGAGGGGCAAACGGGCGACATCGGCTCGAAGATTCCCGGCTTCGTCGTCACGAGGTCTGTCGAGCCGGCGGTGCTGGCGCTGATGGGGCAGCATCGATTTGCGCGCTACGCGCTGATCTTCTCGATCATCGAGAAGCCAAGCGGCCTGATGCTTCTGAGCGCCCAGACCCGCGCCGATTTCCCCGGCAAGAAGGGCCGTCTCTACCGGGGCTTGGTAGTCGGGACGCACGGCCACGTAGTCGTCACGCTCAACCTGCTGCGAAACGTGAGAAAACGCGCCGAGCGCATCCACGCGCGCCCTGCGCGGGCTTGAATTGCAGCAGCGCCCGGATTTGTTCAAGCGTCGCCGATCACGGGTATAGTCCCGAGTAGCGATCGGCACGAGCCACCAGCTCACCTGCCGCTCCAGACATAGGGCGCACGGGGAATCCCCGGGCTCCCATCGTCCAATAGGCGCCGCGGAGGAGATCCCGATGCGGCGATGGCCAGGCCGGCCAGAGGAGATCCCGAAAGTCGGCCAGACACGAAGGGCGGAGCAATGAAGCCAAGCGACGGCGCAGTCGCGAGCAGGCCTCTACACGAGGTTGCTCGAACGAGCGCGAATTCCAACGGAAGCTCGAAGCCGGGCGCCCATGAACCAGACGGTGCGGGCCTTACCCGCGAGGACCGGGCGGCACTACTGCGCTACATGGCGATGATGCGCTCCTCCGAGGAGAAGGGCTTGAGCCTCTACAGGCAGGGCAAGATCCCCGGTTCGTTCTATGACGGCTGCGGCCAGGAGGCCATCTCGGTCGGCTCCTCGTTCGCGCTCGCCGCGGAGGACAGGATGTGCATCCTCCACCGGGACCTGGGCGCTCACTTCGTGCGCGGCCTGACACCCGACCGCTACCTGGCCAACTACATGGGGCGCTCCGGAGGCGTCACCGGCGGCAAGGACGGGAACATGCACTTCGGCGACCCCGAGCTGGGCTGCGTCGGCATGGTCTCGATGCTCCCCGACATGGCGCTGGTCGCCATGGGCATGGCGCTCGCGTTCAAGGTCCGAGGCGAGAAGCGCGTCGCGATGACGTACTTCGGCGAGGGCTCCACCGCCAACGGCCAGTGGCACGAAGCCATGAACATGGCCGGCGTTCAGCAGCTGCCCGTCGTCTTCATCCTCGAGAACAACGGCTTCGCCTACTCCACGCCGAACGAAGGGGAGTTCGCGGTCGACCCCGTCGAGCGAGCCCGGACTTATGGGTTCCCCGGTGTGTCCGTCGACGGCAACGACGTCGAAGCGGTGTTCGAAGCCTCTCGCGTCGCCGTCGAGCGCGCGCGGCGGGGCGAAGGCCCGACGCTGATTCAGTGCAAGACCCTTCGCATGCACGGTCACGGCGCACACGACGACATGAGCTACGTGCCCGACGGACTCCACGAGGAGTGGGCGCAACGAGACCCGATCGAGCTCTACTCGAAGCGGCTCCAAGACGACTTCGGCTTCTCCGCCGCCGAAGTCGACGAGATCCGCACCGAGGTGCACGAGTACGTCGCCGAGTGCGCCGAGAAGGCGCTCGCGTCGCCGATGCCCGACCCGGACGGAGCTCTCGACGGCGTCTTCGCCGACGCCGTCCAGCCACTCGGAGACGGCCGAGCGCCGTGGTCCCACTGGCAGCAGCGAAACGGCCATGCGAACGGCGCTTCCGAGCGGAGCGCAGCATGACTACGACCGAAACGGCAACAGTCGAGCCCAAGGCGGAGCGCGAGGCCGGCGAGATCACGTACCTGGAAGCCATCTCGGACGCGCTTCGCACCGAGATGCGCCTCGACGAAACCGTCATCTGCCTCGGCGAGGACATCGGTGCGTTCGGCGGCGCATTCAAGGTGACCGACGGATTCATCGAGGAGTTCGGCGCCTCGCGGGTCATCGACACGCCGCTCGCCGAGAACGCGATCATCGGCGCCGCCGTCGGCGCCGCCACCGAGGGCCTACGGCCGGTCTGCGAGATGCAGTTCGCGGACTTCATCGCGTGCGGCTTCGACCAGCTGGTCAACGTCGCCGCGAAGCTCCACTACCGCCAAGGCGTCGCGGCGCCGATGGTTGTTCGCCTGCCATCGGGCGGCGGCTTCTCGGGCGGCCCCTTCCATTCGCAGAACCCGGAGGCCTGGCTGCTTCAGGCGCCGGGGCTGAAGGTGGTCGCGCCAGCTACCGCCGCGGACGCCAAGGGGCTCTTGACGAGCGCCATCCGCGACCCCAATCCGGTCTGTTACCTCGAGCACAAAGGCCTTTATCGCAACGTTCGTGGCGAGGTTCCCGAGGGCGACTACAGCGTCCCGATCGGCGAGGCCCGCGTTGCCCGCGAAGGCTCGGACGTAAGCGTGATCGCCTATGGATCCAGCGTCCACCTGGCGCTCGACGCCGCCGAGGAGTTGGGCGAGGACATCGAGGTCATCGACCTGCGGACGCTCTGCCCGCTCGACACCGAAGCAATCCTGACCAGCGCTCGCAAGACCGGCAAGGTCCTGGTCGCGCACGAGGCAACCCGCTCGTGCGGGGTCGGCGCCGAGGTCTCGGCGCTCATCAACGAGCACGCGTTCGAGCAACTCGATGCACCCGTTCGAAGGCTCACCGCGCCCGACGTGCCGATCCCGTTCAGCCCACCGTTGGAGCAGGCCGTTCTGCCCCAGCCGGATGACATGAAGGAGGCGCTCCGTGAGCTCCTCGCCTACTAGAAGCGAAGCAGACCCGGCCGCCCCCGGACGCGAAGCTGAGGAGGCGGGCGGAACGTTGGATGTGCTGATGCCCCAGATGGGCATCTCGGTATCCGAGGGCACGATCCTTGAGTGGCGGAAGTCGGTCGGCGACGCGGTCGCGGCCGACGAGCCGATCTGCGACGTCACTACCGACAAGGTGGACGTCGAGATCCCCTGCCCCGCGGCCGGCGTTCTCTCGAAGATCGTGGCCGAGCCTGGACAGACGCTGCCGGTCGGCGAAGTGATCGCCGAGATCGACACCGGCGCCAACGCCGACGCTGGTGGCGCTCCAGTCGCGCAGGACGAGACCAAAGCGCCGAACGACTCCGGCTCGGACGCTTCATTCACCGCGAATGGCGCGGCGGGCTCGCACAGCGAGACCGAGGCGCCACAGACAAACGGAACGGGCGAGCGCTCCGGCTTCATCTCGCCGGTCGTGCGCCGCATGGCGGACGAGCATCAGGTCGACCTCAGGCACGTCGAAGGCCACGGTGTTGGGGGGCGGATCCGAAAGAAGGATCTGGTCGCCCACATCGAGACCACTGAAGAGACCGCACCGAAGCCGTCGCCTCGCCCGCTTCACTCCGAGTCCCCGTACGTGCCCGAGCCCGCACCTGCGCCCGCCGCCCCGGCCGCGCAGGATGGTGGCGAAGGCAAGCGGATTCCGATGGGCCCCATGCGAAAGGCAATCGCCGATCACATGGTGCACTCGATCCAGACGGCCGCGCACTGCACCACGATCGTGGAGATCGACTTCTCCGCTGTCGCCGCCAAGCGTGCTGAGCTCAAGCCCGGCTTCGCCGAGCGGAACGTGCCGCTCACCTATCTGGCGTTCGTAGCCCGAGCGGTGGTGGAATCGCTCGGCGAGTTCCCGGCGCTCAACGCATCGGTGGAAGGCGACGAGATCGTCCAGCACCCCGACGTGAACCTGGGCATCGCCGTTTCGCTCGACGACGGATTGATCGTCCCCGTGATCCCCAAGGCGCAGCGCCTCTCGCTCGAAGGCACCGCGGCCGCGATCGCCGACGTCGCGACGCGCGCTCGCGAGCGCAACCTGGCTCCGGACGAGGTCCAAGGGGGCACGTTCACGATCACCAATCCTGGACAGTTCGGCGCCGTCCTCGCAACCCCGATCATCAACCAGCCCCAGGTAGCGATCCTCGACCTGGAGGCGATCGTGAAGCGCGCTGTCGTCGTCGAGTCCGAGGGTGGCGACTCGATCGCGATCCGCCCGATGGGCTTCATGCCGATGTCGTGGGACCATCGCGCCCTTGATGGGGCCGAAGCGGCGAAGTTCCTCTCGGCGGTGAAGCAGCGCCTGGAATCCGGCGCGGTGTCGTGAAGCCCGTAGCGACTCCGATGGCGCCGGCGGCGGTCCCCGCCGGCCACGACCACGAGCAGCTGGTGGTCCGCTCAGGCGCCAGAAGCGGCGTGACGATGGCCGTCGCGATCCACTCGACCTCGCTCGGGCCGGCGCTCGGCGGCGTTCGCCTGTGGCGATACGTCGACGACGACGACGGAGTCTCAGATGCGCTTCGCCTCGCGCGCGGCATGACGTTCAAGGCCGCGGCGGCTGGCCTCAAGCTTGGCGGCGGCAAGGGCGTGATCTGCGCTCCAACTCCGGATCCTCCCTCAGGAGCCGAGCGTGAGGCGATCCTGCTCGACTTCGCCGATCTGGTCGACTCGCTCGGTGGCTCCTACATCACGGCCGAGGACGTCGGCACCTCGCCCGCGGACATGACAGTGATTGCGTCGCGGACCCGGCACGTGACAGGAATGCCGGAGGATCGCGGTGGCACCGGTGACCCCAGTCCGTTCACCGCCCTTGGGGTGCAAGCGGCGATGCGCGCGGCTGCAGAGAGCGCCTTCGGTACTCCCGACCTTGCCGGCCGGCGGGTAGTCATCGCGGGCCTCGGGCACGTGGGTGAGAACCTCGCGCGCGGCCTCGCCGAGGCCGGTGCTGACCTGGCCGTTTCAGACATCGATCCGCGCCGGCGCGCGGTCGCGGACGCGATCGGGGCCGAGTGGCTCGATCCGGCGGTGGCGCTCGAAGCCGAATGCGACATCGTCTCCCCCTGCGCTGTTGGCGGCGCTATCCACGGCGGAAACGTCGAGCGTCTGCGCTGCCAAATCGTGTGCGGCGCAGCCAACAATCAGCTCGCCGACGAGGCGCTTGCCGACGTCCTAGCCGCGAGGAGGATCCTCTATGCGCCGGACTTCATCGCCAACGCCGGCGGCCTGATCAACGTCTATCGCGAGGTGCACTCCTACTCGGCCGGCCGCGCCCACGAGCTCGCGCTTGGCATCGAGCAGACAATGGCGGGCGTCTTTGAGCGCGCCGCAAGCTCCGGGACGACGCCACTCGGCGCCGCGCGCGAGCTCGCAGAGGAGAGGTTGGGCCACTCCCGCGGAAATGGGAGACTGAGCCAGATGAGGCTCGGGCGGAAGACTCGACGCTGACCGGGGCGGGCGAAAGCTCGGCCGCAGCTCCCCCGCTCTGGTTCGTCCGAGCGGGAACGCTCTCCTACGCCGAGGGTCTAGAGCTCCAGCGCCAATTGGCCGAGGCGCGCCGGACGGGGGACGTGCCCGACCTGGTCCTTTGCTTGGAACACTGGCCCGTCTATACCAAGGGACGGCGATCGGAGCCGGGACACCTGCCGATGGGCGAGGACTGGTACCGGATGCAGGGCATCGAGGTGGCCGAAACAGACCGCGGAGGACAGGTCACCTACCACGGCCCCGGACAGATCGTCGCCTACCCGATCTTCGACCTCGCCCCACTCGGCGGCGACATCCACGCCTACGTCCGTGCGCTGGAGCGAGCGATGATTAACGCTCTGTGCGACTTCGGGATCAAGGCACAGGTCTTCGAAGGGCTCACCGGCGTTTGGACCGCGGGCGACCCGCCCGTGGAGCCCGGCCAGATCGGCCCCCAGCGCACTCCCGTCGGATCGCCGAGCCTGCCAGGCGCCGAGGCGCGCAAGATCGGGTCGATCGGCATCCACGTGAACCGCGGCGTCACCACGCATGGCCTCGCGATCAACGTCAACAACGACCTTCAGCCGTTTGAGTGGATCGTTCCCTGCGCCATTGACCACGTGCGCATGACCTCCGTCGGACGCGAGCTCAAGGCAGAAGCGGACATCGACGGATTCACTCTCGTCCTTCTGGAGCGTCTCGCAGAAGCACTCGGGCGCGATCCTGTCGAGCGCACGGTGGCAGAGATCCAAAGGATCCTGGATTCTCACGAACGTGATCGATCGATGGTTCAAGCCTTGGAATCGGCAGCCGTGAACGTAGAATCAGTCTCGTGACGCCGCCTACCGAAGCTCCAGTCAACCGGGTGCACGTGACGCGCTCGCGCGCGAATCCGGGCGGCAAGCAGGTCGAGGGCGGCCGCCCGTTCCGCGAGCGAAAGCCGCCGTGGCTCAAGGTCCCGGCGCCCGGAAGCCCCACCTTCCGAAAGCTGAAGACGGCCATCGCCGACGACAACCTCCATACCGTCTGCGAAGAGGCGGCCTGCCCCAACATCGGCGAGTGCTGGGAGCGCGGCACGGCGACTTTCATGATTCTCGGCGACGTCTGCACCAGACGCTGCGGCTTTTGCAACGTCCAGACGGGCACGCCCACGTGGCATGACCCGCTGGAGCCCGCCCGGGTCGCGAACCAGGTGCGAAAGATGGGCTTGGTTCATGCCGTCATCACCTCGGTCGACAGAGACGATCTGCCCGACTACGGCGCATCAGCCTTCGTTGGCGTCATTCGCTCGATCCGCGAGATGGCCCGAGGCTGCAAGGTCGAGATCCTGACGCCCGATTTTCGCGGCCAGGAGATGCCGCTCGCCAAGGTGATCCACGAGCGCCCAGACGTCTTCAACCACAACGTCGAAACCGTTCCTCGCCTCTATCCGAAAGCCCGGCGCGGCTCGGAGTTCATGCGCTCGGCTCGGGTCCTTCGGATGGCGAAGGAGATGGGCGGAGACGACGTGGTCACCAAGTCCGGCCTGATGGTCGGGCTCGGCGAGGACTTCGACGAGATGATCGAGACGTTCGAGATCCTCCGTGAACACGAAGTGCAGATCCTCACGGTGGGCCAGTACCTGCGCCCGACGGAGAACCATCTGCCGGTCGAGCGCTACTGGCATCCCGATGAGTTCAAGGCGCTGGAGGCAGCCGCGTATGAGATCGGCTTCGACGCTGTCGCCTCGGGCCCACTCGTGCGCAGCTCGTATCACGCGGACGAGGCGGCCGCAAAGGCCACCGAGGCGCGCGCCGCTGCCTAACGGCGCCTGGGATCAGACACCTCATCGGTTGCTCACCCCCTGTCTAGGCTCGGCGCGATTCCGTGCTGCCGCTCAAGGACAACATTCCGACGGATCGCTTTCCGATCATGACGATCCTTCTGATCGCGATCAACGTCGGTGTTTTCGTGTGGCAGTTCTCGCTCGACGACGGCCCGAACTCGAGCGAGTCGCCTGCGATTCCAGGCCTCTCAGCCGCCGATGAAGCCGTCTTCGAGCTCGGGGCGATCCCATTCCGCCTGACTCATCCCGGCAAGGATTGCGGCGTGGTGCTCGTGCCCCGCGGGACCAGCACCCACGGGGTCGAGCCGATCGTTTGCGAAGGCAGCGCGGACCGTCGCGAGGTCCAAGACCTCCCGGGCGCGCAGGTGGCCGACCTCGAGGCGCCGGCGTGGTGGGTGACGATCCTGACCTCGATGTTCCTGCATGGCGGCTTCCTCCACATCATCGGCAACATGCTGTTCCTCTGGGTCTTCGGCAATAACGTCGAGGACGCCATGGGAAGGCTTCGCTTCGTCTTGTTCTACGTGCTCGCGGGGGCAGCCGCCGTGTACGCGCAAGCGGCGATCGACACGACTTCGACCGTGCCCACGATCGGCGCGTCCGGGGCCGTGGCGGGCATCCTGGGCGGCTACATACTCCTCCACCCGAAGGCGCGGGTGGTGACGCTCGTCATCATCATCTTCTTCGTGACCCTGATCGAGATCCCAGCGATGATCCTGCTCAGCATCTGGGCGGCGCTTCAATTCCTGCCCGCGCTCGGGCAGGTGGGAGCGGGCGATGCCGGCGGCGAGCAAATTGCCTACGTCGCCCATGTCGGCGGCTTCGTCTTCGGCCTGCTCATGATCAAGATCTTCGCCGCGCGGCGAAACGAGCGCCCGAGACTCGGGTTCAGCTGATGGACCTCGACTCTCGCTCAGCGATCCTTTTCGGGGTACTGATCTTCCTGATCCTTTTCGCCGGGATGACGGTGGCCGTCCTCTTCAAGGACGGCCTGACGATCCTCGTCGTGTTCTCGATCCTGATCCTCTTGATCCTCGGGGTGGCGCTCTGGGGTGCGGTTAACGAGCAGAACCGGAGGCGCTGACGCCGCGCCGGCCAGCTCAGCTACCTGGGCAGGTCACGCAAGAGGATGCGGAAGGTCCGTTCCAGAGTTTCTTTGCCGTAGGAGTGAGAGGGGCTGTTCTCGGTGGTGACGGCGAGGCCGATGCGCCGGCCGTCCTTGGTGAGGAGGACCACCTGATGATTCACGGCTCCGGTCGCCGAGCCCCAGCCTCCCTTGAAGTGGAGATGCCAGCCGCGGACGGGGACCTTGCCGATCCCCCAGCGCTGAGAAGGAGTGATCGATGCCAGGAGGCGGCGAGCGTAGTTCCAGTGGCGGTTAGGCACGTAGTGCTGGAGCGTTCGCATGAAGAGCGCCTGGTCGCGGGCCGTCGTCTTGCACAGGCCCCACGGCTGGTCGCGCCATTCGAAGCCCTTCATCTCGGCGTCGTCGGCCAGGTCCTCTAGCGGGGCGCGGCCGAGCATCTCGTCGATCCGGGTAGCGGTCTCGTTGTTTGAGCGCTTGATCATCGGGTTCATCAGCGAGCGGTCGTAACCCGAAAGCTCGCGATCGCCGATGCGGCGCAAGTACGCGACCAGAAGCATCACCTTGTACGTGCTCGCCATATAGGCGCGGCCGTAGCCACCGAACTCCCGCTGGCGCCCGCGCATGTCGAAGACCGAGAAGGCAACGTCGCCGGCGCGGCCTTGCGCGTACGTCTTAGCGGGACGAGCGTCCGGGCTCCAGCTCTTTGCCTCCGCCTGTGTGATGACCCGCTCGCGGTTGGCTTCCCCGGCGATGGAAGGTGGCGTCGCGATGAGCGCAACGCCTGCGATCGCCACGAGAGCGCGCCTCATCGCGGCAGCTTCTTCAAGAGGCGCTCGAAGACTCCCTCGAGCGTCTGAGTCCCGTAGGAGTGGGACGGGTTGCCCTCGGTCAGGACGGCGAGGCCGATGCGCCGGCCCTCCTTTCTCAGGTAAGCGACCTGATGGTTCACCGTGCCGCCGCCGCGCTCCGCCGTGCGAAAGCCGGAGCTGTCTGCGGCTCTCGACGAGCGGATCCCCCAGCCGCCCTTGAAGCCGAGGTTCCACCCCCTGAGCGCGACCTTGCCAATCCCCCAGCGCTGAGACGGCGTGATGCTCGCGAGCTGGCGACGAGCGTAGTCCCAGTGCCGATCGGGAATGAAGTGCTGAAGGTTTCGCATGAAGAAGGCCTGATCGCGAGCGGACGTGCGCGAGAGGCCCCAGGCAGAGCTCCACCTGTAGCTGCGCATGTCGGCGTCATCGGCCAGGTTCTCAAGCGGCCCGCGCCCGAGCCTGTTGTCGATCGTCGTCGCGGCGCCGTTGTCGGAGCGGCGAATCATCGGCTCGATCAGAGATTCCTCTTCGCCGGTGAGCGGGCGATCCTCGACAGAGTTCTGGCGCAGATACGCCGTCATCAGCATCACCTTCGCGGTCGACGCCATGTTTGTCGTCCGGTATCCGCCGCGCTCGGAGTGGCGCCCCTTCATGTCGACGACCGAGATCGAAACCTCGCCCGTCCGCGAGCGCGCGTACTTGTACGCCTCTCTCATCTCGGGATGCCACTCCTCCGCCTCACCGTCCGTGATGACCCTGGAAGGGGCGTCTGCGGCCGATGCGCCGGGGCCGGCTATGAGCAAGGCGGCCGCGATCGATGAAGTGACCAGAGCTGTGCGAGCGGAAATGCGGCTCATTCGCGGAGGGTAGCTACGCATAGGCGGAGGAGCGCCAGATTTGAGCCTTTCGAAGTGAAGTTGAGGTAAACCGTAGGTTCCCGTAGGCAACCAACGCACGAAGGAGCATTCAGTGGCAAATGTCGATCCGGTTCACAAGACCCGCTACGCCTTCGAGAAGCAGGGCGAGGACATGATCGTCGACACTTGGATCGAGGATGGAGGTGGCCTTCCCAAGCACTACCACCCCAAGCAGACCGAGATCTGGTGGGTTGAATCGGGCGAGGTGACGCTCCATTTCGACGGCGAGTGGAAGCCCTTCAAGCCCGAGAGCGGGAAGGCGAACGTGACTCCCGGCATCGTCCACGGCTTCAAGAACGAGAGCGGCGCCGAGGCGCATCTTCGTTGCGAGGTCAAGCCGGCGCTCTCGCTCGAGGAATTCCTTGTCGACTCCTGCCGGGCGGCTCAGGCGGGCTACTTCATGAAGGGCGGGATCCCGAAAAGCCTCAAAGGCGCGCGGTGGGCTGCGGGCTTCCTCGATCGCCACTCAGACGAGACCGTGATGACGTTTCCGCCCCGCTTTATGCAGAAAGCAATGAAGCCGCTGGCGCCGAAGGGCTAGCCGAACCGCCCGGTTCGAGCCGCGCGAAGGAGTAGTCGTCGAGGTCGAAGTGGCCACTTTGCCAGTTGACCTCGAGCGTCGGCGAGATCCGGAACGGGCGGTCGCCGTGCTTGTCGAAGTAGTAAGAGTTGGCCAGGGCGCAGGCGGGCTGCTCGAGGATCTGCCACGAGCGGCGGGAGAGCATCTTCTTGAAGTAGCGATCGTTTGCCTCCGGCCTGACTTCGACCTTGGTTGCGCGCTCTGAGCGAGCTCGTCCGATGCACCGCATGATGTGGCGGCTCTGGTTCTCGATCAGGTTGAAGTAGGACGAACCGTTGTAGCCGTAAGGGCCGAGGATCGAGAAGAAGTTGGGAAACCCCGGAACGCTCACGCCTTGGTAGGCCTGGAAGCGGTTTTGGTCCCACCACTCGCCGAGCTCGGTGCCGCCGACGCCGCTCACCGGGAACGGCGGGATGTTGCCCACCTCGAAGACCTTGAACCCGGTCGCGCATATGAGCACGTCGATCTCGTGCTCGCCGCCGTCCGTGGTCTGGATGGCACTACGTGTGATCTCTGAGATCGGATCCGTCTCGAGGTGGACGTTGTCGCGGTTGAAGGTGGCGAGGTAGTCGTTGTGAAAGCCGGGGCGCTTGCAGCCGACGGGATAGCGCGGCGTCAGCTTGTCGCGGACCACCGGGTCGTGCGACCTCGTCGGCGAGAAAGCGCCTGCCGATGCGCTCGCCGATCCTCGAGATCGGCAGGAAGCGGTGGAAGTGGAGCGCCCACGGAAATGAGAGCTCGACGAAGATCTGGCTCGCGAGGCGGATGAGGCGCTGTCCACCGGGGAGCTTGGCCAGGCGCCGCGCGAGCGATCCATCGAGGGAGCGGTCGGGTTTTGGAAGGCACCAGATGGGTGTCCGCTGAAAGACGGTGAGGTGATCGACGCGCGGGCGCGATCGCGGGGATCACCTGAACGGCGCTGGCGCCGGTGCCGATAATCCCGACGCGCTTTCCGTCGATCGCGATCCCGTCGTCCCAACGCGCTGTGTGGAGCATCTCGCCCTCGAACGCGTCGACGCCGGCGATGTCCGGGATCCTGGGTTGACTGAAGACGCCGGTCGCGCCGATCACGAACCGGGTGGTCACCTCTTCGCCGCCGTCGGTCTCCAGCGTCCAGGCGTGCGTGGACTCGTCGAATGTGGCATTCGTGATCTTCGTGTTGAAGCGGAGCTTCGGCCGCAGGCCGTACTTGTCGACGAGGTGCTCCGCGTAGCCCTTGAGCTCCGACCCCGGGGCGTAGAGGCGCGACCAGTCGTTCATCTGCTCGAAGGAGAACTGGTACGAAGGCGAGGGGATGTCGACGGCGATGCCGGGATACGTGTTCCAGTGCCAGGCGCCCCCGACGCCGTCGCCCGCCTCGATCACGACGAAGTCGTGAATGCCGGCTTCCGCGACCTTGATCGCGGCGCCGATGCCCGAGAAGCCGCCGCCGATGACGACGACCTCGTGGTCGGGGTGCGGTGCCGAGCCGTTGGCCGGAGGTGCCATCACGTCTGACCATACTGACGGCCGGGTCAGTTCGCGTTCGAATAGCGTCCGCGGCGTGGACGCGACGATCTACTCAATGCGGATCTCGCACCCGGCTCGGGCAGCGGACTTGATGCTCGCGCACAAGGGGATCAAGGCGGAGCGGGTCGAGATCCCGCCGGGGTCGCAGCGACTGCTCATGCGGCGCCACGGGTTCAAGGGCGGCACGGTTCCCGGCCTGAAGTTGAACGGCCGGCGAGTGCAGGGCACTCTCGAGATCGGCCGCGCGCTTGACGAGGTCCAGCCGGACCCGCCGCTTTATCCACCCCAGAGCGACGCCCGCGACAAGGTCGAGGCAGCCGAGCTCTGGGGCGAGCGGAACTACCAGCCGGTTCCGCGCCGCATCTTCAGATGGGCTATCTCCTCTGATTCCGAGCTCCGGACGATCTTGGCCCGGTCGGCCGGGATGCCAGCGCCCAGCCTCACGCAGTGGGGGATCGTGCCAGTTGCACAGTTCTACCTGCGCTACGAGGGCGGTGGCAGGAAGGCCGCGCAACGCGACGTCGCCGAGCTTCCTGCACACCTCGACCGGATCGACGCTCTGATCGAAGACGGGACGATCGGGAATGAGGAGTTGAACGCAGCCGACTTCCAGATCGCGACCACCACGCGCGTCCTCCTCAACTTTCCGCAGCTCAACCCGCTTATCGTTGACCGTCCGGCTGGCGCTCACGCGATGCGAATCGCGCCAGACTTCGGCCGCGAGATGTCGGTGAAGCTGCCGCCAGAGTGGCTGCTTCGCCTTGATGGAGCCAGCCGGATTCGAACCGGCGGCCTTTCGGATGCAAACCGAACGCTCTACCAACTGAGCTATGGCCCCTCTTTCTCGATTGTAGGTTCACACGCCGACTCATCGGGCAGCCGCGTCTGTGAGAGGATCAGAAGCGGAGTCGAGCCGAGGAGTCGAGATGGCGGACACGAAGACCGCGACCAAAGAGGACACAGCCAAGGAAGGCAGCGAAGAGCAGCACACCGACCACTCGCCGATGTCGACCGAGTCGGAGCGCGAAGACGAGGCGCCAAAGCCTGCGCAGCGGGCCGAGGTCTCGAACCTCGACATCGTCCGCCACTACTTCGACAAGGCGGCCGATCACATGAAGCTGCCGGACGACGTGCGCGTCGTGTTCTGGACTCCCTACCGCGAGGTCACGGTCCAGATCCCGATCAAGTGCTCGGACGGGAAGATGCACGTCTTCTCCGGCTACCGGATTCAGCACAACGGCGCCCGCGGCCCCTACAAGGGCGGCATCCGCTTCCACCCCGAAGTGGACGTCGACGAAGTGCGCGCCCTCGCTTCGCTGATGACGTGGAAGACCGCCGTCGCAAACGTCCCGTTCGGCGGCGCCAAGGGCGGCGTCAACTGCGACCCCTCCGTCCTCACCCAGGCCGAGCTCCAAAAAGTCACCCGCTCGTTCATGGACAAGATCGAGAAGGTCCTCGGCCCTACTCGCGACATCCCCGCCCCCGACGTCAACACCAACGCCCAGGTGATGGCGTGGATGATGGACGAGTACGGAAAGCTCCACGGTCACACGCCGGCAATCGTCACCGGCAAGCCCATCTCGCTGGAGGGCTCATTGGGCCGCGAGGCGGCGACCGGGCGCGGCTGCGTCTACATGTTCCGCGAGGCGGCCCCCGCCCTCGGCCTCAGCCCCGCCTCGACAAAGTTCGTCGTCCAGGGCTTCGGCAACGTCGGCTCTTGGGCCGCGCGCATCATGCAGCAGCTCGGCTCGCAGATGGTCGCCGTCTCCGACGCGAACGGCGCCGTCAAGAACGAGGATGGGATCGACGCCGTCGCTCTTTACGAGCACATCTCTGAGGGCGGCAAGATCACCGAGTTCAAGGACGTCGAGGAAATCGACCCAGAGGACCTCGTCGAGGTCCCCTGCGACGTCTTCATCCCGGCGGCACTCGGAGGCATGATCCGCGAAGACAACGCCGAGCGGATGAACTGCAAGGTCGTCGTCGAAGGCGCCAACAGCCCCACCACGCCGGCCGCCGACCAGATCCTCCGCGAAAAGGACACCTACGTCATCCCCGACGTCATGGCCAACGCCGGCGGCGTCGTCGTCTCCTACTTCGAGTGGGTGCAAAACCTCCAGCACTTCCAGTGGGACGAGCGCGACGTGAACGACAAACTTGCGACGAAGATGCGGAAGGCTTACCGCGACGTCTCAGCGCGCGCGAAGGAAGAGGGAATCGACCTGCGCGAGGCCGCCTACTTAGTCGGAATCGAGCGCGTCGTCGAAGCGGCCCGAACCCGCGGCTACATCGAAACGCCTTCTAAAAGCAACTAGGCGCCCTTAGAAATCAAAGTCCTTCGGTTCGCCTTGTTCGAACCACAGCTCATCGTCGTCCGGGTTGTCGCGCAGGAACTCTGGTGTTTCCTCGAGCACGTCCTCCTCGCTCGTCCCCTGCTCGTCCCCTGAGTCCGGCTCAGCCGGAGGCTCCGGTTCCGCTTCGTGCGGCGGCTCGGCGACTTCGGCCTCCGGGGGCGGCGGCTCCGCGAACGCCTCTTCCACGATGAGCGGGTCGTCCGCCGACGGTCGCTCGAGCGCACCGCCGACGTCCCCGATCTCCTCGTCGCGGTCAAGCTCCGCTTCGCCAGGATCGAGGTCAGCCGCCGGTTGCTCGAAGAAGACCGTTGGCTGATCGGCGATCGCCTCCCGCTCCTCGGTCGAAAAGGTCGAAGCGGGGCCCGCGTCGTCGGAAGTCGGCATCTTCCGTGGCGCTCTCGGGCTGTATCTCCTCAGGCTCCGGCTCGGGGGGCGTCGGTCCGGCCTCGACCGCGGCCGGCTCGTCCAGAGGCGTCAGCGCCGGCTCCTCATCGGGCGGCGACTCGGCCACCGCGTCCGAGGGGGTCGCTTCCGCAGCCTCCGCATCGAACAACGCCGTTGGGGACTCCGAGCCAGCCTCGGCATCAGCCGGCCCGGGGAAGTCGGGCTCGCCGGGCCGCGCCGGGGGCCCGAAAGCCTCGTCCTCGATCTCTTGGAGCTCCTCTTCGTCCGCGCCGGCGTGGCGCTTTAGCTCGAGGTGCTCGCGAATGGCGTCGTCAAAGATTCCCATCGCGCGTGAACCTACGACAAATCGTAGTCACATGAGGCCCTAGCCCCGCATGGGAACCCGCTCGGGCGCCGTGACCACCCGGTTCTTGCCCTGGCGCTTGGCCTCGTAAAGGGCGTCGTCAGCGGCCGTGAACAGCTCGCGCACGCTCGCGGCCGCGCGCGGAAGTGTCGCCGTGCCCAGGCTGGCCGTGACCATCAGCGCCCCTTTGCCGGCCAGAAGGGGGATGCCCTCGCTCTCGAGGCGTTCACGGATGCGCTCGGCAAGCTCCTCGGCGCCCTCGACGCCCGTCTCGGGCAGGGCGACCACGAATTCCTCACCGCCGTAGCGGGCCGGCTGGTCGATCCCGCGCGACTCCTCCAGAAGGAGCTTTCCGATCAGGCGCAGCACCTGGTCTCCCTGCAGGTGGCCGTGCGTGTCGTTTACGAGCTTGAAGTCGTCGAGGTCGAGGATCACCAGCGAGAGCTCATGGCCGAATCGCTCCGCGCGCGACGCCTCCCGATTGAGCGTGTCTCTGAACGAGCGGTAGTTGGGCAACCCAGTCAACTCGTCGGTGACCGCCTGCTCGGAGACTCGCTCGTGAGTCGAGATGTTCTCGATCGAAACCGAGGCTTGGCCGATCAGGTAGAGGAAGACATCACGTTCTGAGTCGCTGAACGCAGTTTTCGCTCGGCCGATCGCGAGTGAGCCGGCCAGAGGGCCGTCGCCGAGGCTTTTGAGGGGGGCGGCCAGCGCGAATCCGTCTCCGCGACTCACCTCGGTTCGCTCGTGGCCCCGATCGACGCCCTCCTGTGCCGCGACGGTCGCATCGCGCGCTGCGCCCGTGTAGCCCTCCGGAACCTCCGTCACGCTCTCGTCCGCCAGCGAGATGCGCGCGTACTCGGCATCACATGCGGCCAAAGCCGTCTCGGCGACAATGCCGAGCAACGCCGGCTGGTCCAGGCCCGCGGCGAACGCCGCGCCAAGGCGTTGGACCGAGCGATCGAGTTCGGTCCGCTGACGGCGAAGATGCCCGATTTGCTCCTCCAGCTGGTCGGTCATCTGGTTGAACTCGCGGGCAAGTCCAGCCATCTCGTCGCGCCCAACTACCGGTATCCGCTCAGAGAAGTCCCCAGATCCGACCCGCCGTGCGCCTCTCAGCATCGCTGCGATCTGAGACTGCATGGTGCGCGCGACCAGAGCGACGCCCTGCGAGCGCTGCGGCGAGGAACACGGCCACGAAGATCGCAATCCATGGGCTCGAGTCGAAGAGACCGTCGCCCTCGATCGGGGCGACCACGGTCACGGCGGTCCCCTCGTCACCCAGCGCCGCGGTCGCGGCTCGCGCCTCAGACCCGTCGAGATCGAAATCGGCCGTGGTCCCAGGCTCGGGCAGGCTCTCCGCCGCGATTCCCCGTCCCGCAGCGAGCCCGCCATCCGGGTCGACAACAACAGCCCGTAGGCCAATCAGCTCTTCGACGCGGTCCGCGTAGGTCGGCGCGCTCGTCACCGCGCCCGTGAGCTCGAGGTCTTCGCCCGACGTGACCCCGACCGTCGCCGTCGCGACCGGCGCATCAAGCGAGGTCGGCTCCAGCTCCTCGCCAGTGGCGGTCGTGATTGCGAGATAGGAGAGACCCACCTCGCGGCCCGCCGTGTCGGCCGCACTCGCGAGCGCATCCGTATCGCCCTCAGCAAGCGCGGAGCTGACAGCTGGATCCTCGATCACCTGCCGTAGGGCACGATCGGCAGCAGTCACCTGCTCTTCGTAGACCGTGATCGCCGTTTCAAGGCCCGTTGCGATTCTCGCGTCAGCCTTGCCAGCCTGCGAGTCCTCGGTCACGTCCGCGGCGAGCACGCCGATCGCAGCGATCGGGATCACCACCAAGAGGACGAAGAACAGGGCGAGTTTCGTGCGAAAGCTCACGTCGAAAGGTTAATTCCATTGGAACGAGGCCGGGCATCAGCATCGGCCCGCGTGAGTCGCTCGCTCATGTCCTACGCTTACGAGGATCGGCGAAAGCCGGATCCGTTGGGGCTATAGCTCAGTTGGAAGAGCGCCTGGTTCGCAATCAGGAGGTCGGCGGTTCGAGCCCGCCTAGCTCCATTTCCTGCTGGTTGGCGGCGAGGATGCCCTCAGGGTGGCGTTGGGTGGTCTGTCCAAGTTCGGCTGCCTCGGGTTGCGAGTAGGTTGGTACTTCATCCAGAGGAAGGCACACATGAGCGTGAGAATCGTGCAGCACCTTCGCAACAACGTCGTGGGCTACGTGGCGCTCTTCTTCGCGATGGGCGTCGGCACGGCCTGGGCGCTGGGCGCGAATAGCGTCAAATCGAAGCACATTGTTAACGATCAAGTAAAGAGCGCCGACGTGCGCGACGACGTACTGCCCGGCGGCGGGCTGACCGGCGACGACATCAAGGAGAGCACGCTCGTGGGGGTCCGGCTTCCCGGAAACACCTATAGGAGTGCGACTGCCAACACCGGGCTGGAGGCCAGCGACAACAGCAGCTGCGACGCCGGCGAGACGTGCAAATTCAAGCTGGGGTGTAACCCCGGCGACGGGCAGTTGTCCGCAGGCTTCGGCAGCCTAGATGCGGGGACCCGGGTAACCGCCAGCCATCTGCACCCGAGCGACCTCGAGGCTTGGTACTTCGAGTGGGAGAACGACGGGACCGTTGACGAGCTTTACTTCGCCGGGCTGTGCATCCTGTCGCCCTCTCCCTAATTTGAGCGACCAGCAATCTCTCAGTCTGTTCGAGCCCGCCTAGCTCCGGTACATGAGCAAGGGCCGAGGCCTTAGAGGCTGCCGAACTCCAGCCCCCAAGGAGGACTCCAGGGTTGACGTTAGCTTCCTGCCGTGAAAGGATCGCGGCGACTCGACTAGGGAGACCGATGGCTTCGCGCCATAGCGCCGCACTCGCCGCATCCGTACTTCTCGCCGTCGGGCTGGTGGTCCCGGCTGCCGCCGCCGGGCCGACAACCAGGCTGGTGAGTAAGGCCGCCAACGGCGACCCGGCGGCGAGCAGCACTGACTTCAGCGCGATCTCGGGCGATGGCAGCGTGGCCGCGTTCACGTCCAACGCTGACAACCTCCCGCAGGGGGACGGGCCGGCGACACAGGTGTACGCGCGGGACACGGATGCCGCTAAGACACTGCTCGTGAGCCGCACCTCGGACGGCGACGTGGGAGACGACATCAGCGGAGAGCCGTGGCTCTCCACGAGCGGCCGCTTCGTCGCGTTCGGCTCGCGTGCCAGCAACCTGCCTGACGGCGATGGATCCACCCAGCGCATGTACGTCCACGACCTCAAGACGAGGACGACGCGGCTCCTGTCCAAGAACTCCGATGGCGAGGTAGCGAACGAGAACGCGTATCCGGCCGGCCTTTCGGCCAACGGACGTTTCGCCGCGTTCCGCTCCGCTGGCGAGAACCTCCCTGGAGCGGCGGCGATCGACGTCGGCCTCTACGTGCACGACCGTACGACCGGCAAGACCCGCCTCGTTTCGAAGACGAGCGACGGCACGCCGGTGGAGCCGGACTCCACGCAGATCTCGAGCGACGGCGACCACGTCGTGTTCTCATCTCAGTCGAGCGACCTGCCTGCGGGCGACGGCAGCACGTACCGGATCTACGTGCGAGACCTCAAGGCGGGCACCACGAAGCTCGTCAGCAAGAACTCGCAGGGCGACGTCGCCAACGAGGGGTGCGGCTACGGCTCCGTCGCGAGCGACGGCTCCGTCGTGGCCTTCACATGCCAGGCCACGAATCTTCCGGGCGGCGACGGAACGACGCCGCTCGTCTATGCGCGTGACCTGGACGCAGGAACGACCCGCCTCGTTAGCAGGAATCAGGGCGGTGATCCGGCCGAGGATTCTGCGTACGACCCGTTTCTCTCGGGGAACGGCAGGGTCGTGAGCTTCTACACGGACTCCGACAATCTGCCCGGGACGGACGGGGAGTTTGACGTCTACACCTTCGACCTCCGGACGGGGAAACTTCGCGTAGTGAGCCGCAACTCGGAAGGGGAGCTAACCGACGAGTTCGCCGAGACCTATCCGCCAGCGCTATCGCGGGACGGCTCTTACGTTGTATTCCGTTCGAGCGGATCCAACCTTCCGGGGGGGAACGGCACCACCACCCAGCTCTATCTGCGCGGCCCACTCGATTGAGCCCGGGGGCGCCCGGACCTCGGACGCCGGCATGGTCGGTCCCCTTAGACGCTCAAGGGAGCGCTTGCGATTGGGCACCAGCCCCGTTCTGGTGCCCAAAGCCGCATACATCCACGTATATCGAGAGGCATCGGATCCAGCAATCGATGCCTATTCGTGCCTGAGAGCCCCCCGCTTCGCAATCAGGAGGTCGGCGGTTCGAGCCCGCCTAGCTCCACTTAGGAGCCCTCCTTCTCAACGGGTTTCGCATGCGAGGAGTCTTGATCGCCAGGCGAGCGGTTTGCGGCGGGTGCCCAATCGGCGGCCAGCGCGGGCTTGCATCCTCGGCTTCCTTCTGTGCCCGAGAGGCGTTGACGAGTCGCATCTTGCGCGAGTCGGCCTAGGTGCTCGGCTTGGAACCCGCATCGGTGGGGCAACAGGACGGCTGATGCCCGAAAAGAGGGTGACCGAGGAGCCTCCACAGCGACCGTCGTCCGCTCGGTCGACGCACGGGCACCTGCAGCTTGGCCTGGACGTCGAACCCGATCTCAAAGATCTCGCCGAGGAAATCGCCGCTGACCTCGGGGATGAACTCGACACCCGTTATGGCGAGGTCAGTTGGAAGGTCAGCCTGATTGAGGGCGACGGCAAGCCTGCGGAGCAGCACGCCCCGGAGCTGATGGCCGAGGCACGACGGGGAATGGCCGCGGAAGGGTGCGACCTCGTCGTCTGCCTGACAAAGCTTCCGCTGCGGAAGCATGGACGGCCCGTCACTGCACTGACTAGCGCGATGGACGGCGTTGGGGTGATCTCCGTGCCCGCATTGGGCGCCGTCGGGGTAGGTAGTCGCGCCCGCAACATGATCCTCGATCTCGTCGAAGGACTGCTCGGCGAGGGCAGCGGTCGCAGGCGTGGTGCCAGGTCACGCGTAGCGGCGCGCCTGCGCGAACTCGAATCGCCGATGAGCGCGGAACAGGTGAGCGAGGACGGCGTAGTCCGCTTCTCGAGCGCAGTGGTGCGCGGCAACCTGCGGCTCCTGCTCGGCATGGTTCGAGCCAACAATCCGACCCGAGTCGTCACCGGCCTCTCCCGGGCGATGGTCGCTGCGTTCGGGACGGCTGCCTATGTGCTCGCATCTTCAAGCACCTGGCAGCTGGCGTTAAACCTGGGGTGGTCGCGCCTGATGGCTCTGACGCTGCTTACGGTCATAGCCGCTTGCGTCACATTGATCACGGCGCACGACCTTTGGGAGCAGAGCTCCGTTAAGGATGACCGCGAGCGCGTCGTACTCTTCAACACCGCGACGACGATGACGATTCTGCTCGGCGTCTTGGCGCTCTACGGTGCGCTCTTCTTGATCAGCGCCGTGTGCGCTGTCGCCCTCGTGCCGGGCGACCTCTTCTCCTCCCAGACCCGTAGCTCGGCTGATCTGCCGCATCTCTTGGAGCTCGCCTGGTTCACGACGTCGCTGGCGACTCTCGCCGGCGCGCTCGGTTCGCTGACCGAGAGCGACCTTTCCGTGAGGGAGGCGGCGTATGGCTATCACCCCGACGATCGGGTTGAGGAGGCCGAAGAGCCCGACGACGAGGACCGCGACTGAGCACACGTTAGCTCCGTGTTCTCGTTCGATTGACGAGCACCGCCCAGTCATAAGATCGAAGAGTCGATGCGCGCCCCGCTCGCTCACGAGACCTGGTTTGTGGACGACCCCTATGAGCTGCAGTGGTCGTTCATCAGCGAGGGACTGACTCTCGCCCTTCTCGGTGTAGCGGTCGGCGCCACAGTTCTTCTTCGCTTACTCAATCGCTACAGCGATGGGATCGACATCCGGTGGCTTGCTGCCGTGGCTCCATACATCCCATTCGCGATCCGAATTCATCTCGCGGTCTCTCTGGTCGGACTGCTCTCGCTTGGGTTCTACCTCTCGCCCGCCATGGATCTTCAAACCGATTTTGCGGGCATCGCGCTGGGTGTAGTCATGGCCCTGGTCGCCATCGGGATGGCGACCGGTTTCAAGGCGCGCGAGGCGGCGTGGCTCCTAATCCTCGCGGGCCCGCTTGGCATGCTCGAGTTCGGAGTGGACCCGGTGCTGCAGCGGATCGACGTCCTGGGACTCGCAGCGTTCGTCCTTATCGTCGGACCCGGACGATGGTCCGCGGATCTCGAGCGCGGCAAGGACTCAGACCGCTTCCGTCGTGATGGTCCCATCGCGGATCGCGACCTGGACCTTCTCGCCAACGGCATCCTCGCGCTCCGGGTCGCAGCGGGATTAGCGCTCATCATCGTCGCGCTCTACGAGAAGTTGTTGAACCCGCAGCTTGCGCTTGACTTTCTCGCCGAGAATCAGAACCTTCAGTTGGCAAACGAGATCGGCCTGGGCATGTCAGATCTGGATTTCGTTCGAGCGGCCGGCGTGATCGAGGTTCTGTTCGGTCTGCTCCTGATCTCGGGGGCGCTACCGCAGGTCATCGTCCTGGCCGCGGGCATCCCATTCAACGCGACGCTGTGGTTCTTCGGCATCAACGAGCTCGTCGGACACCTGCCTATCTACGGAGCCATGCTGGCGCTGTTGGTGTTCGGGTCACATCACCAGCTGCGGCCCACGACGTATGGCTGGGGATCATGGACACGAACCCGCAACAAGAACTTGCGCAGCCCTAGCAGATGAGCTTGCCGCTACCCGAACGCTGTCGCGCTGGCGCGGCGAGCATCCGACCTATGCTCCGGGAATATGACGATTCAGCGGATGGACAACGTTCTCATCGTTGTGGAAGACCTCGAGGCTGTCAAAGCGTTCTTCACCGAACTCGGTATGGAGCTCGAAGGCGAGACGCAGGTCGAGGGGCCTTGGGTGGGCCAGGTCATCGGGCTCGACGACGTCCGTGCCGACATCACCATGATGCGAACCCCGGACGGCCACGGGCGGGTCGAGCTGACGAAGTTCCACACACCCCCCGCGGTCCGCGCCGAGCCGGAAAGCGCGCCGACGAACGCGCTCGGCATACGCCGCATCATGTTCGCTGTCGACGACATCGACGACGTCGTCGCCCGCCTGCGCAGCCACGGCGCCGAACTCGTCGGCGAGATCGCGCAGTACGAGGACGTCTACCGGCTCTGCTACCTGCGCGGCCCTGAGGGCATCATCATCGGACTGGCCGAGCAGCTCGGGGCGGGATAGATTTAAAGGGAACTCCAATGGCGACCGCTACAACTGAAACCTCTCTTTTGCCCGACGATTTCGAGGGCGACCCGGAAGACCTGCACCAGGTGAAGATCCACGGGCACCAGGTGTGCTTCCGCCTCACGGGGTCAGGACCGCTGGTCGTCCTCATACACGGCATCACGGGAAGCTCTGCCCAATGGATCCCGGTGATGGACGTGCTTCGCGATCGCTACACCCTCTTTGCTCCCGATCTGCTCGGCCACGGTGAGTCCGCAAAGCCCCGCGGCGACTATTCGCTAGGGGCGTACGCGTCGGGAATCCGGGACCTCCTGATAGGTCTGGATGCAGAGCGGGCGACGGTCGTCGGGCACTCGCTCGGCGGGGGGATAGCGATGCAGCTCGCATACCAGTACCCCGAGCGTTGCGGCCGACTGGTCTTGATGTCGAGCGGGGGGATCGGGCAGGACGTGCATCCCCTGCTCCGGGCGGCAAGCCTTCCCGGCTCGGAAGTAGTTTTGCCCCTGATCACGCATGCACGGTTGCTCAAGGCGGGCGCGGCACTTGGCCGTGCACTCGGTGCTATCGGGCTTCAGGCCGGCGCGGACATCGCCGAGGGCGCCCGTGGATATGCCTCACTCAACGATCGCGAAGCCCGAGCCGCCTTCGTACACACGATCCGGGCAGTGATCGACCCTACGGGGCAACGGGTCTCCGCGCTTGACCGCCTCTACCTGGCCGAGGCTCTGCCCTCCCTGATCGTCTGGGGCGAGAACGATCGGATCATCCCGTCGCACCACGCCGAGATCGCCCATGAGGCAATGCCCGAAAGCCGACTCGAGCTGATCGAGGGCGCCGGTCACTTTCCCCACATGACAAACGCGATCCGGGTCGCGCGGTTACTCGCCAGCTTTATCGACGAAACCGAGGCCGCTGAGATCGAGGCCGAGGACATGCGCGAGCTCGTGATTTCGCGGATGGCGGCCGACGCCGGGTAGCCCTCCCTCGTTCGGCCCATCTCCGCCGGAATTCGGATCCCGGGCTCGGCGGGGTCACTTCTCCTTTTTTCAGCGACGCCCGTTGCCGCCGACTAACTGACTTGCCGCCGGGTACCCGTTGACTCTCGCGAGCGCTATACGCGAGGAAGGGCGGGGCGGACCGACCGAAGGTGGAGCGGTTCGCTTACCCCTTTTCGGTTTCGGCGTCTCGCTTATGATCGCGGCGCATGGCGAATCCAGGCCCGCCGAATCCACCACTACCGAAGCTCGAGGGTTCAGAGCTCCTTCAGGGGCTGAGCCGCGAAATGGTGCGGTGCATGAAGGACTACTTCGGCAAGGGCGCTCTAAAGGCGAAGGCCTACCTCATGGACGACCTGTGCTTCGTGGTCATGCGTGACGTGCTCACGCCGGCAGAAGACACGATGCTGGAGGCAGGCGACGAGCAAGCAGTCCGAGACTTCAGACTTGCCTACCAAGATCAGATGACCGATCACATCATCGGAACCGTCGAGCAACTCACAGGGCGTGCGGTTCTCACGTACCACAGCCAGATCATGTTCAACCCGAGCGTGTTGATTGAGATGTTTGTCTTCGACGACGACTCCGGCTAGGATTGAGCCAAGCTCCACCCGGGCTGCAGAGCACGGAGGGCTTTCAATAAAGACTAAGGCGCGGTGCCGCCGAGGGGCGTTGGGAGAACCTTCCGCCACAACGGACCATGGCCTCCACAAACCAAGGAGATCCCCATGGCAGACCCAAGCCTGCTTAGCGCCCACGAAGACCAACTCTTGGCCGAGTACGCCATCTCGGCCCGCCCCGACCTCGAGGAAGAGCTCGTCAAGCGGTTCATGCCGCTCGCGCGCTCGCTCGCGATGCGCTATCGCGGCGGCTCAGAGGGGGACGAGGATCTGATCCAGGTCGCAAGCCTTGCGCTCGTCAAGGCGCTCCGGGGATACGACGCCGGCAAGGGCAAGCGCTTCGCCCCGTACGCGGCAGCGACGATCCTCGGTGAGCTCCGAAGGCACTTTCGGGACCATTCGTGGCGGCTTCATATGCCTCGAAGCCTCCAAGAGCGACTGCTCGAGGTCGAAAAGACCTCCACCGGGCTCGGTGAGACGCTGGGCCGGGCGCCTACCGCTTTGGAGGTCGCCGAGCGCTCTGGTCTGAGCGAGGAGGACGTTCTCGACGCCTATCAGGCGCGCGAGGCACAGCGGTCGACCTCCCTCGATGCGCCGGTGCGAAGTGCAGAGGCAGACTCGACATCGGTGATCGACACCGTCGGCGGCATCGAAAGCGGGTTCGACGCAGTCGAGGCGCAGATGGCGGTCGAGCGTTCCGCCAAGCTCGATGAGCGCGAGCAGGTCGTGATCCGGATGCGCTTTGCAGACGGGCTGAACCAGTACGAGATCGGACATGCGCTTGGCATCTCGCAGATGCAGGTGTCCCGCATCATGCGACGGGGCCTCGCAAAGCTTCTTGAGGCGGTCCAGGGGGACGAGTCACCGGACGGCCGGCGCACCTTTTCCGCGAATGTCGCGGACGCCCGCTTTCCACGGGGCCGTGCCAGGAAGCGCCGGCGGCAGCCCTCCGCGTCTGCCGAAGCGGCCTAGGCCAGGCAACGTTTTGGGCTGTGGGGTTTGGAGCCTAAGCGCGTTGAAGCACCCGGTACCAGCCAAGGCCAGTGGCTCGGCTATCGCCGCCGAACCTGCCACCACGCGAGTCCGAGCAACGGCACGATGACGAGGACGGTGATGATCACTGGCCACATGAGAGCCAGTCTCGCTCATCTGGCTCACGGGTGCGTTCCGCTCAGCCCCTCGACAGAGCCGAGGCGCCTCACGGCCCGGCCGCGTGGCGCTGATGCAGCCCGAACGCGACCAGCCCCACCGGAAGCGGAAGCCAATAGGTGAAGAGCCTGTAGGTGAAGGTCGCAAGGACCGCGTCCGCCGCCCCCACACCCGCAAGCGCGAGGGTCGCGGTCAGCCCGGCCTCGACAAATCCGAGCCCACCGGGCGTGACCGGAATCTGAGCGAGCAGCTGTGCGGCGCAGAACGCGAGCAGCACCAGGCCGGGCCGCGGGAACGCCCCCACCGCGGCCAGTGCACCGAGGAGGATCCCGTAGTCGAACGCCCACCGTCCGGCTGTTGCCACGAGAGCCAGCTTCCACCGCCTTCCGAGCGTCGCTTTCAGCCGATCGCGCTCGCGACGCAACCTGGCCGGAAGACCGGTGAGTGGAGGCGATCCGCGGCGAACGAAGTTGCGGACCCTCTGCAGCAGGCGACCGACTGAGCCCAGGGTGCGATCGCTGCTCATCAACACTGCCCCCAACCCGGTCAGGAGGGTGAAAACCCCGAGGCTGACAAACGCGGCGTTCAGGAGATCCGGATCTACGGCGCCGGCAAGGAAGGCCGGCAAGGCCAGAACCGGAAGCGCCAGCACGACCGCGAACGTTGCCACGTTCACCGCGGTCAGGGCTGCGGCAACGGGAGGCCCTTCGAGGCCGCGCCTTACCAGCATCTTGTATTGCAGCGCGGCCCCCATCGCCCCTCCACCCGGGGCGATCTTGGACAGGGCGTTCCCCGCGAGCTGAGAGTCGATAACCGCAGATATCGGTGCGCTCGGCAGTGCAAGCCGTTGCAGTGCCCAAAGACATGCGAGCGAGAGGAGCTCCAGCACCAGCAGGGCGGGGACCCACGCGAGGCCGATCTCGTCCAGTTGCCGCCACGAGCCGAGCACCTCGAGCAGGCGCGGCGCAACCAGGTACAAGGAGACACCGGTGACTGCAACCCAGAAGGCGGTCCGGCGAAGGGCTCCGCGCTTCGGCTCCGGCGACCGCGCGATCCTGAATCGCGGCGGGGTCGGTGCGGTCCTCGATTGCCCGCTCGATGCGGTCGCCCGCAGATCGACCGCTAACCGATGCCGAGTCCGAACCAACAGCCCTGCTCTCGCGATCGTTTCCCACCAGTCGAGCCTATGGGCCGAAGAGGCAGCGGTACGGACCTGTGGGCCAGCCCTGGAAGCTAACCCGAGATTCCGGCGCTCTCGAGACGCGCGTCGCCTCGCAGACGCCGCAGACCTGAGCCGCTGCACCGTTCGCCAGCGTCCACGAACTCCCCCGCGCTCACGGTTCCAGTGACGCTCGCCGCTCCCCCGGCAGCACCTTCCAGCGTGACCTCGGCTACGCCGGGCGTCCGACGCTCCGTGAGAGTGACCTTGATCACTTTCTTGGAGCGAAAGGTTGTGTGGCGAAAGATCAGCCGTCCGTTTCCGGTAGCGGTCCCGCCGAGGCAGGAGAGCTCGCCGGCGGGTTGCGCCTTGTAGGCACCTTTTGCACCGTCGAGCTGGCGAGTATGGCCCCGCCGATTCGTGAACTCTCCCGAGCACGTTCCCCTGAAGCGGCCGCGAACCTGAGTCGGCGCGGGCTCGTTGGTGAGCGGCGGATCGTGAAGAATGACCCCGCTCATTTCGCAAGCTCCGCTGAAGGTCTGGGCGCGGGCTGCATCCTCTTTAGCCCCGGCACCCGAAGAGAACACCAGCGCCATAGCTGCGCCGACGCTCAGAATCACGGCCAGCGGAGCGGCCGCACGCGGTGGGTCAAGGTGTGCCATCTAACTGGCACAGTACTCGGTAGAGCTTTTTGCGGGGCCACACGATGCCGGCAGCCGCCTGCTTTACCTTTGCGGCCTACCCTCTAGGCGGTGCGACCCCTTCGGTATTCCATCAACGTCACATTGGACGGATGCTGCGATCACCGCGCAATCTCCCCGGACGCGGAAGTGGCGGCAAAAGAGCTCAAAGAGATCCATCGTCATGCGACGAAGAACCTCGAGCAGGCCGACGCATTGCTTTTCGGCCGGGTGACCTACGAGATGATGGAATCAGCCTGGCGGCCGCCGGGACAGATGGCAGCGATGCCCGACTGGATGGCGCCCTTCGGCAAGACGATCGACGCGGCAAAGAAATACGTCGTGTCGAGCACCCTGGACCACGTCGATTGGAACGCGGAGCTTGTGCGCGGAGATCTGGAGGAGGCCGTTCAAGAGCTGAAGCAGGAGCCGGGTAAGGGACTGGCCACGGGAGGCATGAAGCTCCCGCTGGCGTTGGCGGAGCTGGGGTTGATCGATGAGTACGAGTTCGTGGTACAGCCCAGGCTGGTGGGGCACGGACCGACGTTGTTCGCGGGGCTATCGAAGCAAGTTGACTTGAGGCTCGTGGGCCGGGATGAGTTCAGCTCAGGCGCGGTGGCGATGCGGTACGAGCCAAGGAGTTCCTAGAGCTCTCGCCCGCTCGATATAGCTCTTGGGCATGGCGATCATTTACGTTGGTGTACTTGATACTTCCCGACGAACGGAGTAGCTTGTACCGAGCTGGCCCTGCAGCCGTCAGTTCTGGCCGAAGAGCGAACTCACGCCGATACGCGTTTCGCGCGACGAGGCAACTCACTCCGAGGCAAACGGAGCGGACTGTGGGGCTAGTCGCGTTGGCGGTACGGATCGGAGCGCCATGTACGAACGGCCGCCCCCCGGCGTAGTCGGTTTCTGCCTAAACCGCGATGGCGGTTGCAACGGCGAAGTAGACGACGATGGAGAGCAGGTCCTGGATCACGGTCGCCAATGGGCCGGCTCCGAAGGCCGGATCTCGCCCGGCGCGGGCGAGCGCCCAGGGCAGTGCCATCGCAACGAGCGAAGCGATCGAGCAGCTCGCGAACAGGGCGACAGCAACCGCGAGCGCGATCTGGGCGTCACCGAACGTGACGAGGGCAAAGGCCAGGAAGGTTGCTCCGACAAGTCCGCCGAGGACGGCTCCAGTCGCAACCTCGCGGAAGAAGACTGAGCGAACCGTGACCCCGCTGACATCGCGCGGATCAGGATCGCCTCGGTTTGCGTCCCGACCGCGTCGGCCATGTAGATCACGCTAGGAAGGAAGAACGCAAGCAAGACTTCCTCGTTCAGCTCTTGCTCGAACCCGCTGACGATCGCCACCGAGAGCATGGCGCCCGCGAGACCGACGATCAACCACGGCAAGCGGTGCCAAAGTCGCTGCCCGACTCGCTCCTCGGCCGCCCGGCGAGCTCGCCGAGAGCCCGCGAGGTAGCCGCCGAGCCTGGCCAGATCCTTGTCGTGCTCATCGAGCAGCGCGGAGATCATCGCGTGCGGAGAGATCAGGCCGGAGAACCGCCCCTCGGCATCGACGATCGCGATGCTCGCTTGGCCGTGCTCGAGCATCTGCCGCATCACCACCTCCTGATCGCCGCCCTCGGTGATCTTGGGCGGATCGGCGTCCATGATCGAGGCGATCTGCTGGTCGGCCGGGGCCGCCAGCAGGTCGCTCGATCGGTAGAACGCCGCACAGGACTCTCGGCATCAAGGATCGCCACATCCTCGGCACAATCGAAATACCTGACCGGCGATCGAGTCGCGAACGGCCCCCGCGGTGTCTGTCGGCGCTGCGACAGGCACGCTGCTGGTCCCTCTGCGAGAGCGGCTCCCAGAAGTCCGGTCTCGGACTTCTCGCGCGTCACACGACGGCCCCGGCCAGCGCCCCGATACCCGAGGTCGTAGCCATCGCAATGGAGCCCCAGGCCAGTACGCGGGAGGCGGCTTTCATGCGCGGAGCGCCTCCCAGTGCGGCTCCGATAGCTCCCAGGAGGCCGAGGCCGAGAGGGCCAGCGCGACGCAAACTACCGCTCGGCTGCCAGTCGGCGCGAGTGAGATTGCCAAGAGCGGCACGGCGGCCCCGGCAGTGAAAGAGAGCGCCGAGGCCCACGCCGCCTGGAAGGGTCGTGCCTGCCTGCCCGCTTCCATTCCCAGCTCGTCTCGGGCATGAACTTGCAAGCCGATCTCCCTTCGAGAGCTCCACCGCGACCTGCCTTGCCAGCGGCCGTGAGAGGCCACGGCTCTCGTAGATCGCCGCCAGCTCGTCGAGCTCGCCTTCGGGATCGTCATCCAGCTCGCGTCTCTCCAGCCGCAGGTCCGCAAGTTCCGTGTCGCGCTGAGAGCTGACCGAGACGTACTCACCCGCGGCCATCGAGAGTGCGCCGGCGACCAGCCCGGCGGTCCCGGCGGTCACAATGGCGCCGGTCGACGCTCCCGATGCGGCTACGCCCAAGACAAGGCTCGCGGTCGAAAGGATCCCGTCGTCAGCACCCAGGACTGCGGCCCGAAGCCACGCGGCTCGATGACCCAGGTGAGCTTCCGCCCGCGACGCCGGCGCAACTAGCGGCTCAACGGACGCGGTCCCGGTCTCGGTCTCGCCGTAGCCGCGACGGCCCTCGAGTCGATCCGCGTGTGGGCCTGCGGTTGTGGAAGTTCCGCCACCATTGCTTCGCTCGGGAGCACCGACGTTGATGGTCGTGAGTCCGTTGGCGGTATGCGACGGGATCTCGTAGACACGGCCACTGCGGCGCCCCGTGACCGAGATCAGGAGGAGGTGGGAACTGAGGAGCCGGTGGACCGGCGAGCGCAGGATCCACTTCACAACTGGGTTGACGAATCGATTCATTGGCCGGGCCTACCTCGAGTCCCAGCCGGCTGGCTGTCCATGCCATTCGGTAGGCAGCGATACCTCGACCTCAAGCGCGCGGTCCGACGCCTCGGGTTCGAAGTCATGCTTCGTCCCGGACAGGAACGGCGAGAGATACCGGCCGGCGATCTTTTGCGACGGCCACCACAAGATGTCCGAGTGACGCAGTGCTTGCGCCCCCGCCCCCTGATATGTCCGCGGAAAGGTTGAGGGATTCGGACTTCGTGATGAGCTTGCCGCGAAGCACCGGCCTAAAGGGCTGCGGCTCCACGCTCGCCCCTGCACGCGACGCGATCATCTCTGCGCAGGCGTCAGCCTGCTGAGTCCCGAGCCCACCCTGCTTGATCGGGAAGTCGGTGCCGTCCCCGGCTGCGAACACGTCCTCCACGCCTCTTACCTGGCCGTGCTCATCAGTGGGGATGAAGCCATCTCCGTCCGAGGGCAGGCCCGAGATGTTCGGCCCGCTCAGCACCGGGAGCGCAACCACCGCGCCCACGTCCAGCTTCTCGCCGTCGGGGATCGCGATGTAGTCACCGTCGCGATCGACCACCGACGCGCCGCATTTCACTTCGATCCTCCTGCCCCGCAGCATTCCGGCGACGGCATCCGTAGCCGGTGGTCCGAAGATCGCGAGGGGCTCCGGTTCGGGTGTGACGATCATCGTCTTCACATCCAGTCCCTGTTCGGTCGCGCGAGGCTGGGCGAGCATCGCCAACTCGTAGAGGGGGAGAGGCCAAGACACGCCCGGCGGGACCACGAAAGCGATCGTGCGGCTCGAATGAGACGCCGCGGCTGCCAGTGCCTCGTCGATCGCAAGCGGTTCCTCCCAAGAGCGAAGGGTCGTCGCTGACGCGTAGGCGGGCCGGGTCTTGGCACCAACGCAAATGACGGCGACGTCGTAGGTGAGCTCTGCGCCGTCGGCGAGGCGGACGAGATGCTCGTCGGGCAGCACCTCACTGAGCTCGCCGAGCACGAACTCGCCGCCGCAATCGGCGACCAGCAGATCCAGCTCGTGTCGCTCGGCCGGCACGAGCGAAAAGGCTTCTTCGACGATCATCGGGCGGTACACGAACTCTGGCTTGGGTGCCAACAGGGTTACGGCGACCTTGTCGCCTGCCAGCTCGCGTAGTGCAAGCAGCACTTCGAGCCCCGCAACACCACCGCCCGCGATCAGAACCCTGAGAGGGGCGGTGGCTTGCGCGTCGTCAGTCATGCGAATGGCTCCTTGGTTGGATTTCGTTGACAAGTTGGGTCAGGACGGGGCGACGCTCGCGGCCGGGCTTGATCCGACCAAGACGGCGATCAGCTCCCCTACCCGGCGCTCCTGAACGAGCGGGTGGGGCAGGGGGAGGTCGGCAACGATCTCGTAGCGGTTTCGGCGTCCCTGTCGCTCGCGAAGCACGTAGCCCTCGTTGACGAGCTCGCTCAGGATTCTGTGAGTTGCACGCTCGGTGATCCCGACAGCCAGAGCGATATCCCGAGCACGGATGCCGGGGTCGTTTGCCACGCATACAAGGACATGGGCGTGGTTCGTCAAGAAATCCCAGGCAGGCATTGGTCTTGAGTGAATCCTGGCTGAGAATTCCAGAATTAGAATTCATGAGTTCATGTTACGCTATTGAGAGATCGACCTTTACGGACGGATGGCCTCGAACAAGCCTGCCGGAGTCGGACACGCCCGGTATCCAGCGATTGGATCGCACGGCGATCGCAGCTGCGACTCGAGCCGAAAACGAACTGCGCGCGACTTGACTCCCCGTAGTCTCGCGAGCGCATGTGCCGCCTCGTCGCCTACCTCGGTGAGCAAGTCGTTCTGGATGAGATCCTCTTTCAGCCCGACAGCTCGATCGTCGAGCAGGCGGTGCACCCCCAGCTGCTGTCGGCGATGAACCTCGCCGGCTTCGGGGTGGTCGCCTGGGACGACCAGAGCCCGTCGGCCGATCTGCCGTGGACCTACCGGACGGCGGGCCTGCCGTTCTTCGACCGCAACCTGCGCGCGCTCTCGCGCAAGGCCCGCGCGACGGCGACCCTGGGCCACGTCCGGGGCGTGCTGCTCTCAGACCGCGAGGTCGTCAACGAGCAGAACGTGCACCCGTTCCGCTACGAGGGCATCCCGATCGCCCTCGCGATGAACGGCGACCTCGACCGCTTCTCCGAGATGCGGGCCGACGTGGCTGACCTGGTCGCCCCCGAGCTCGCGAGACAGGTCGAGGGGACGACCGACACCGAATGGCTCTACGCCCTGATCCTGAGCCACCTGGAGCAACCCGTACGCCCCGGCTGCCGACCCCGAGGAGCTCGCCGGAGCGGTCGAGAAGGCGCTCCGCCAGGTGCGCGAAGTGCGCGAGCGCCGCGGCTTGGTGCGCCAGTCCGCGGTCAACCTCGTGATCTCCGACGGCCGCTGCCTGGTCGCGACGCGCTTCGCGTTCGACTACGGCTGGTACCACGAGGGCTGGACCTTCGCGGGCGGCGAGCGGCGCTACGACTACACGACGCTCTGGTACGCGGCCGGCACCGGATACGGATGCCACGACGGCGAGTGGAACGTCGGCCCGGGAGACCCGTCGACGTCGCTGATCGTCGCGTCCGAGCCGCTCACGCTCGATCGCTCCGCGTGGCTGGAGGTGCCGGAGTACTGCCTGCTCGTCGCCGCGCCGGGCGAGGATCGACTGGACGTCGAGTCTGCGTGAGCTCGATGCCTGAGAACGACGTGCGCGAAGCGCTGGGTGCCCTCGAGCTGTTCGAAGGCGCTCCGCCCGCCATCCTCGAGCGCCTGGTGATGGCCGCGACATCCGTTCAGCCTCGCCGCCGGCGAGTACCTCTTCCGCGAAGGGGATCCGGGCGACCGCATCAGCCTGCTCGCGAGCGGCAGCATGGAGGCGATCATGCGGCTGCCCGGCGGGCGAGAGCTCGAGATCGAGCCCTTGGGCCCCGGCGGCCTGATCGGCGAGATGGCGGTGCTGGCCGAGCGTCCGCGGCGGTTCTCGGTGCGCGCCTCCGAGGACAGCACCGGCTGGAGCTTCGCCGCCGCCGACATCGGCCGGCTCGGAGCCACAGAGCAGCCCGAGGTCGTGCGGCGGTTGGGGCGCGTGGCGCTCGAGCGCCTGCGCGAGCAGTACGCGCGTCTCGCCGCGCTCTGCGGCGACGACCCGCGCGCGGACGAGTCCGCGCGCCCTGCCGAGCTCGACGACGCAGGCCCGGTGGTGGCGGTGGAGCGAGAGCCCGAGGAGACCGCCTACCTGGAGACCGTGCTCTTCTTCAGCCGCTTCAGCGCCGCCGAGATCGAGGAGCTGTTCGGCGACCTGCGCCGGCTGGAGGCGCCGCGCGGCGCCACGGTGGTCGCCACCTCCGAGCAGGGGCCGGTCCTTCTGATCGTCCTCAGAGGGGCGGTGGAGACGTCCATCCGCCGCGGCGGGCTTGCGGCTCGCACGCGGCTCGCCGGGCCGGGGCGAATCGTCGGCCACCTGAACCTTCTCGGCGAGGAACCCGCGCCCATCGTCTCGCGTGCCCGCGAGCGCTCGATCCTGCTGGAGGTCCCGCTCGATCGCGTCGCCCTCGCCATCGACCGCGGCGACGACACGGGCCGGCGGTTGGGACGGGCGATCTACGCCGACGTGGTCGACGCGCTGTTCGAAGCCCAGCGCCCGATCTCACGCATGGCCGCGGCGGGCGGCTGAAACCGACGCCGAGAAGACCACATGGACGGGTGCTGAGTTACCACCGCGACACAAGCAACGATTTGAGACCAAGCTCATTCTGGTGCCCGCTTGTGTGCGCTAGCGAACTACCTCGCAGTTCGGGGCAACGCGGTCCGACCGGCTTGCCTCGACTACGTCGCGTCCAGAACCGCAGTTGACGGTGTCGGTGCCACCGCCGACAACGTCGATTTTGTCACCGCCGGACCCGCCAGAAACCTTGTCGGCGCCCGGACCTGCATCGATCCGATCGCCGCCGCCTTCGCCGAGAAGCTTGTCGGCGCCACCGCTTCCGTCTAGTTTGTCATTTCCGTCAGCGGCTGCCACCTCCTCCTGATACTGGCCGCCTTCGACCGCGTCGCTGTTGGCCGTCCCCTGAATACCGATCAGGTCGCAGTCGGTGACCGTTCCCTCGGAGATGCTGCGAAGGAGCCAATGGGCACGGTCGCCAACCTGACCGGAGTAATCGACGTAGTAGATCGTCTCCCCCGCCGAGGCGACGCCAGAAAGCGAATCTACGGCGACGTCTGTGGCAGGACAACCATCGCCACCTGTACCTCCGTAGCCGATGCCTGCGGCCTTCGTAAGAAGTCCGTCCTGCGAAGCTCGAAGGAGATAGCCGATGGTCGAGATGAGAAACCCTTCATCGGGGAGGGCCGCCACGTCTCGTGGCAACCCGATCGGGGTTTCCAGTGCAGGGGTCCCATCAACGAACTGCGTGCCGAAGAGGGTTTCGCAGTGCGTATGGGATTGCACGGTGACCTTCGAACCGTTTCCGGCGATCGTCGTGATTATTCCTTCGGCATCGATTTTGCGAATCCGGCAGTTCCCAGGGTCAGCGACCAGGTATCCGCCGTCCGAGGTCGCCGATACGTCGGCAAGATCGTAGAATCTGGCCTCTGCGGCCGGACCATTGTCGCCGGCGTATCCGTCCTCGGCGAAGGTTGTTCCCGCGATCGTAGAGATGATCCCATCAGCATCGACTTTGCGAATGCCGTTGTTCTGCGTGACCAAGAAGCCGCCATCGCTGGTCTCAGACAAGAAACTTGGGTATCCCACCTTCGCGTCCGTTGCCGGGCCCCCATCCCCGTTTGGGGTATGAGTGAATATGTCGGCCTGGCCATTCCCGGCCACTGTCGTGATTATGCCGTTCGCGTCGACCTTGCGGACCCGGTGATTAAACCGGTCTGAAACCAAGAACCCGCCATCTGGGGTGACCTGTACGTCGCCCGGTGAAAGAATTACAGCGTCCGTCGCCGGCCCGCCGTCGCCGATGCCCTGTCCCGTGTCTTGGCACCCGCACCCAGCGACGCGAGTCATTTGGCCGTCAGGAGCAACGTCATAGATACCGTCCCCCGCTCCGCTTTCAGACTGGGCGATCACCAAAAGATGGCCGTTTGCCCTGACCTCGACGGGGCCGCCATCGCTTTCGCCAAGGTCGGCGACAACTTCATTGATGGGGACCGCTGCGGCGCCAGTGGGCAAGCCAAGTAGCACTAGTGAAGCGACCAGGTGCGCGAGAACGATCCTGATTGGACTTGATTTCACGATGTCCTTTCGCCGAGGTTCGCACAACAGGCGCCAGCGTCCAGCAATGCTTTTCAGCCTACGGCTTTCCCCGCCAGGAAGCGCAGCTATCTCCGCGCCAGGCGCTCCCAGCTTGTGTCGGACGCAGGCGGGGTCCATCACACGTCCAGAATCGGCCCGGGCGCTAGGCGGCACGCGGGCATGAGCCGATGGCTCTCACATGCGTGCTTGGTCTCCCGCCGCCGGTTATGGCCTGTTTCTGTGTGCCGTGCTCGCGGCGCTTGCCACCGGCACGATCGTGTTGGCCGACAACGCCCGGGCGCACTACGACTTGCGTGGCGGTGACAAGCGAATCCCGTCCGCGGCCGAGCCGCCCCAAACCGGCCCGCAGCAGGAGAATCGGTCGTCGACCAACGCGGGTGGACCCGGGCGCGAACAGACCTCGCGTGCGCAGAGCGCCAAGCCCGAACCGGCCTCATCGAAGCCACCCTGCGAGCGCAACGTCCGGATAGCCGCGTCGAAGGGATTGCGACTTCCCAAGGGCTGGGAGCTTCACTGCGTCGGCCCAGGCTTGGACTGGGAGGGCGGCACGCATTGGGGCGTCACCTGTCGCTACGACGCGTGCCCCGAGGGTCAGGGGCCCTACATATCGATCTCGAACCCGACCTACTACGTGATCGCTCACGAGCTCTGCCACGCCAACTTCGGCGATGACGAAGGGATGGCCGACTCGTGCGCGGCCAAGCACGGCGCCTCGCTGGCCGCCAGCCCGTACAACTGATTTTAAAAGTTCCGATCGGCCGGGGCCGCCTCGGTGATCTGGAGTGAGGCGCTAGGTCACCCGAGGCTCAGCACATTCGCGCGATCGGGTGGCACCTGCCCTTCGAGAACCTCGAGGTAAGCGCGCTCGAGCGCCTCAAAACCTTCACCGGTAGTCAGCTCGAGCCAGCCCGCAGTCCATTCGCAGAAGGGGTGCCAAGCGTCCACCACGCGGTCGTTGAGCCCCCGACGACCCCACTCGGCCGCGCGCTTCTCGACCCGGGTCGGCGCGAAGAAAAGGGTCGGCATGGGGCCTGGCAAATCGCCCGGCGCGGCGCCAAGCTCCTCCCAGTGGGTGGCGCCCACGGCCATGCTCCAAGCGAGGTCGCCGCCGTAGTGCTCGTGAACCGCGCGGCGTACCTCCCCATCACCGGCGACGTCCACGAAGACCGCCGGCCCCTCCCCGAGCGAGCCGATGTCGTCGTAGGTGACGCATCGGTCATAGAGCTCCAGTTTCTCGACGAACTCGGCGCTCCGCGGTGACGTGAGCCCGACGAGCTCGACGCCATCGCGCTGGGCGAGCATGAACGCCGCCGCGAGCGACGTCTTCGAAGACGCGCTTGAGATCACGACCGGGCCGCGGGCGGTGAGGCCGTTGTCGGCCAGCTCGTCGTCGATCAGGAACGAGGTGTAAAAGAGCGGGCGCAGCAGCATCTGGAGGTCCTCGGTGTCGGCCCGGTAGAAGGGATCGTTCTCGGTGATGAGGTAGCGGTGGTAGGCGGAGGGCAGCGCAGACCGATGCGGCGAGGCGTCGACGAACCCATCCGGGTCGATTCCATCCGGAGTGACGACCAGGTGCGATGACGGAGGCAGGTATCCGTAGACGCGCGTGCCTGACTCGACCTCATCGGCGAGGCTTTCGTCGACCTCGGCGAACCCCCACATCGGGACTCGGCCCCAGCCTTGCGCGGCAGGAAAGAAGTCCCAGTAGCTCATCGCCTCGCCGAAGGTCGCGTAGGTGATGTTGTTCGCAGTCAGCCCGAAGCGGTCGACGCGGAGCAGCGCCTGGCCTTCCTCGAGGTCTGGAACGTCCGACTCAGCGATCCGGCACTCGCGGAAGTCGTCCTTGCGGACGAGGAAGTCTGTGCGCTTCATGGGTTGGCGACCGTACCGGACCCAATCGGCGTCGGATAGGTTCCGTCCATCGTGACTCCCAACGGCGTCACCGCAGGCGATTGGGAGCGCGACGAGCGAACGGTCGCGTGGGTCTACGGGGGGATGCTGACGGGAGCGGCTGTTGTCGTCGCCTCCGCGAAGATCGCGACCGAGCCGTGGCAAGTCACTCTCTACACCGTTGTCGCAGCCGTCGTCCTCTGGCTCGCTCATGCCTACGCAGCTTTCGTTGGCCACGGGGGCAGATTCGACGGAGGGAGGCTCGGGGCTCGTCTTCGGCACGCGTTCGCCGTTGAGTCGACCATCCTCGCCGCGGGAGTTCCGACAATCGCCGCGACTGCAGTAGCGGCGATCCTTGGGGCGGGTGTCTCGGAAACCGGTTACGTGGGTGCGGGTGCAGCGGTCGCAACGATGGTGGTTGCCGCAGCCCATGCAGCGCGGCGATCGGGTGCGGGGCCGATTGGCGTAGCAATCGGTGGAACTGGCGCCGCTCTGATCGGTGGCCTCTTGATCGCAGCGAAGGTCGCTTTGAAGTAGCTCTGACCACCTCGCGTTCAGGTTGATCCCAGACGAACCCTCTCCCGCAACCGGTCCACCAAGGCCCAAGCTGCAAAACAGAGGGCTCCCACGGCCCCCGTCGCCGTAAGCAACGCGCCGGCGGCGGCGACCGCCGCGACACCTTTCGAGCCCAGGATCAGGACGGAGGTGGTCACGCCGAGGGTAGGGCCCACCGGGAGCAGGCCAATCGCGGCAGTCGCGACCAAGAGCGCGACCGAGTCGAGCACGGTCACGTCGACGCCGATGCCGTTCAGGACGAGCCAATTGCGAAAGACCTGCGCCGAGACTGCGAAAACCGTGAGCGCGATGATCTGGTTGCGATGAGCGAGGCCTCGCATGACCGCTAGCCCTCGCCAGAACCCCTCGCGCTTGCGGTCGGCGAGGCGGTTCAGCGCCCACACGATGGCCCCGGCGACTACGAGAGCGATCAACGGCGTCCACCACGGGATTCCGAGCGGGCCGACGAGGGTGAAGGAGCAGATCGCCGCCAGTGCGATCTCGATCACCACGATGGGCAGCTCCGCGGCGATCAGCGCGCCGGCCTTGGGTGAGGTGGAGGGATCCGTTCGGCGCAGCTCGGCAATTCGCACCGCGAGCCCGAAGCTGCTGTTCAAGAGGTTGCCCAGGTACCCGACCGCCGCTGCTCGGTAGAGCGCCCGCCGTCCGGCCGTTCCCGCCTGCGGCGAGAACGCAGACGTGCCATGCCTCGCTGCGAGCGATGAGCCACACGACCTGCATCGCGACTGCTCCGGCGAGGACCGCGGGTGAAGCGGCGCCGAGCGATTCGGCGAATGCATCGCGCTTGTCGTAGAGACCGATTACGAGCGCCGCGGTGACGGCGACACCGAACGCGATGCTGACTCCCTTGGAATGCCGCCGGAGCCAGGTCCTCTCCGGTGCGGCGGCGGGTAGCCCTTCTTCGACCAGCCGGAGGGCCGGATCAGCTCTCCACCTCACGGAGGTCGGCCTCGAGGGGTGGATCGGGAGAGCGCATCAAGGTCGGAGGCGTCGATCTAATCACCCGGCCGACTGAACGGTCAACCGTACGCGTCGTATGTGCCACGCTCGTGGCATGACGACCGCCACCCTCACCCCCCGCCTCTTCAATCCCACCGACTACGAGGCCGCCGAGTTCGACCCGGCGACCCAGCGACTCCTCCGCGCGACGATCGACTGGTTCGAGGCCAAGGGGCAGGCCCAGATCGCCGAGGAGGTCCGAAGCGACGAGTGGTACGGCGACTTCATCGAGTTCCTGGCGAGCGAGCGGGCCTTCGCGATCCTGCTGACGCCCGAGCGCGACGGCGGCGGCGATCCGGACAAGCGCTGGGACACCGCGCGGAACGCCGTCTTCAACGAGATCCTCGGCTTCTACGGGCTGCCCTACTGGTACGCGTGGCAGGTCACGATCCTCGGGCTCGGCCCGATCTGGCAGTCGGACAACGACGCCGCTCGCGCGCGCGCCGCTGAGCTGCTCGAGGAAGGTGCGATCTTCGCCTTCGGCCTGTCCGAGCACGACCACGGCGCCGACATCTACTCGACCGACATGGTGCTCGAGCCCGACGGCGAGGGCGGCTTCCGAGCGACCGGCGGCAAGTACTACATCGGCAACGGCAACCTGGCCGGGATGGTGTCCGTCTTCGGGCGGCGCGCGGACATGGAGGGGCCGGACGCGTACGTCTTCTTCGCCGCCGACAGCGCGCACGACGCCTACCAGCTGCGAAAGAACGTCGTCTACGGCCAGATGTACGTGAGCGCGTTCGACCTCGAGGACTACCCCGTCCGCCCCGAGGACGTCCTCCACACCGGCCCCGCGGCGTTCGAGGCCGCGCTCAACACGATCAACGTCGGCAAGTTCAACCTGGGCTTCTGCGCGATCGGCATGGCGGAGCACTGCTTCTACGAGACGATCACCCAGGCCGAGGGCCGCGTCCTCTTCGGCAAGCGGGTGACCGAGTTCGGCCAGGTCCGGCGGATCCTCTCGGAGGCCTACGCCCGCCTCCTGGCGGCGAAGCTCTACGGCGCGCGAGCGGTCGACTACGTCCGCACCGCGTCGCGCGAGGACCGCCGCTACCTCCTCTTCACGCCCGATCAACAAGATGCAGGTGACGATGGAGGGCGAGCGGATCGTGAGCCTTCTCGGCGAGGTCATCTCGGCGAAGGGCTTCGAGCGCGACTCGTACTTCGAGAGCGCGAAGAACATCATCGGCGGCCTTCCCAAGCTGGAGGGCACCGTGCACGTGAACCTGGCGCTGGCGCTCAAGTTCCTGCCGAACTACCTGTTCGGGACCACCGACTTCGAGCCGGTCCCGATGCGGCGCGACGCCGGCGACGACGCGTTCCTCTTCGACCAGGGCCCGACGCGCGGGCTCGGCAAGATCGCCTTCGGCGACTGGCGCTCGGCGTTCGACGCGTTCGACGAGGTGCCGAACGTCGCCGTCTTCCGCGAGCAGGCCGAGGGGCTGGTCGCCATGGTCTCCGAGGCTCCGCTGACGCCCGAGCAGATGAGCGACGACCTCGACTTCCAGCAGGCGCTGGCTCAGGTCTTCACCCTCGTTCCGTACGGGCAGCTGATCCTCGAAGAGGCCGGCCGACGCAGGAGACGCCGGAGGACGTCGTCGACCTGATCTTCGAGTGGCTCGTGCGCGACTTCTCGCGCCTCGCGCTCGATCTTCACGGCAAGGCGTCCTCGACGCCCGAGCAGCAGCAGTGGGTGCTGGACAGCATCCGCAAGCCGGTGATCGACCCCGAGCGCGAGGACCGGATCTACGCCGAGGTCCGCGCGCTCGCTACCGTTCAGACGTGAGTGGTCTCGGCCTCCGCGTAGCGTCCCCGTCGATGAGAGCCAAGAAGCGCGACCCGCGCGTCGTGATCGTTGGCGCCGGCATGTCAGGCATCGCGATGGGCGTTGCGCTCAAGCGTGCCGGCTTCGACGACTTCGTGATGCTCGAGAAGGGCTCCGACGTTGGCGGCACCTGGTACTGGAACCACTACCCGGGCCTCTCGTGCGACGTCCCCTCGCAGCTCTACCAGTACTCGTTCCACCTCAAGCCCGACTGGGAGCGCGTGTTCGCGACCCAGGACGAGATCCTCGACGTACCACCGCGAGGTCGTCGACCGCTTCGGCCTTCGCGCATCACCTGCGACTCGACACCGAGGTGACCGAGGCGCGGTGGACCGGCGAGGGCTGGGAGGTCGAGGCCGACGGCGAGACCGAGCGGGCCGACTTCGTCGTCATGGCGACCGGGGTCCTCCACCACCCGAACGTGCCGGACATCCCGGGCCTCGAGGACTTCGAAGGAACCACGCTCCACAGCGCGCGCTGGGACGACGAGCGTCGACTACGCCGGCAAGCGGGTCGCCGTGATCGGGACCGGCTCCACCGGAGTGCAGATCGTCTCGGCGATGCAGCCGGTCGCCGAGCAGGTCACCCTCTTTACCCGCAGCCCGCAGTGGGTGCTCTGGGGGCCGACCGAGATGCGCCAACCCGCGCTCGTCTCCGCGCTCATGCGCCGCGTGCCGCTCCTCAACCGCCTCGTCTTCGAGGGCCTCCTACAGGCCTCATGGCTCTTCACCGACATCGTCACCCGCCCGTCGTGGCGCCGCCGTCTCCTGCAGTCCTCGGCCAGGCGCCGGCTGGATTCGATCCGCGACGAGGAGCTCGAGGCGAGGCTCACGCCCGGCTACGAGCCGCTGTGCAAGCGCCAGGTGGTCTCAGGCTCCTTCCTCCGCGCGATCCAGGAGCCCAACGTCGAGGTGGTGACCGAGGCGATCGACCACGTGAGCGCGGACGGGATCGTCACGGCCGACGCGAAGGCGCGCGAGTTCGACCTCATCGCTCTCGCGACCGGCTTCAAGGCACACAACTACATGCGTCCGATGAACCTCACGGGACGGGACGGCATCACGATCGACGAGGCCTGGCAGGACGGCCCTCGCGCCTACCGGATGACGGCCATCCCCGGCTTCCCCAACCTCTTCTCGATCCTCGGACCCAACTCACCAGTCGGCTCTCTCCCCCTCCACCACGCAGCCGAGCTGTCCTCGGCCTACATCGTGCGCTGGCTCGAGCGGTTCGCCCGCGGCGAGATCGACTCGGTCGAACCGACCGAGGAGGCGACGGCCGAGTTCAACGCGCAGGTCGCAGCGGCGCTCGGCCCGACGGTCTGGAACACGGGCTGCAACTCCTGGTACCAGCGGGCCGACGGCACGATCGACCTCTGGCCTTTTGACCGCGCGACGATGAAGCGCATGCTCGGCGAGCCCGAGGACGCGCATTTTCTGGTCAGCCGCCCCATTGCGCGGGCAAGCGCTGAGGCTTAGGTAGCGCTGACGGAGCCGCGCGCATATTCGACGACGAGGGCGAGCTGATAGCCGAGGATGCGCGCGCAATGGATCTGCGCGCGGCTCCACGGGCGGTCCTCGATGCAGAAGATCTCGAGAACGCCGGCGCTCCGGCCGGCGGCGAGCAATGGAACCATGAGCATCGATCCATAGCCAAGCTCTTTCAGCATCGCGAGCTCGGACGGATCCGCGGCCTGATCGCCGGCCAGAACCTGGAGCGCCTCTCCGGTTTCCATCGCCTTCACCGTTGCGGGGTAGTCCGCGATCTCATATTCGTCGTCTTCGACGCCGCCTGAAACCACGACGGCCAGAAGCGAGCCCTCATCCTCACTGAGTAGCGAAAGGGCGGCCTCGTCGGCCTCGAGCAAGCGCCTGATCGGCTCGAGCACGGTGCGGATCTCGTCGCGACTGGTGACTCGGCTGATCATTTGAGAGAGCTGCTCGAGCTCGGATTCGGAGCTTCGGACCACGCGCTCATCGCGCTTCTCACCGCGGATCAGCGACCTGAGCGCACTGGTGCAGAGTCGGGCTGCTTCCGGATTGGCACCGATCCAGGGAGGTTCGGGCCGCCCTAGCGCGTACCCCTGGCCGTAGGTCACGTCGAGATGCGCGAGGGCTTCGAGGTCGGAAAGGGTCTCGACGCCTTCTGCGCACACCACCGCTCCGATCCGCTTCGCGTAGCGCACGAGTGCGTCGATCATCGGCGCCTTCGCGGGATCGGTGCTGACACCGTCGACCAGCGAGCGGTCGATCTTCAGCACGTTAGGCCGCAGTCGCATGACGTGTCGAAGGCCCGCGTATCCGGCGCCGAGATCATCCACCGCCAGTCTCGCTCCACGGAACCTGAGCTCCTCGAGACGGTCCTCGAGCGCCCGGCCCTCGGCGATCAGTTCGTCCTCGGTCATCTCAATCGTCAGCTGTGTGAGGTCGCTCGATGCCAAGAGGGCCTCGACCTCGCTCGAAAGAAGCGCCGAGGGACTGAGGTTGATCGAGAGCCTGGTGCCCGGCGGTCTGCCGGGCATCGCCAGTTGCGCCCTCGCGGTGGCCAGCTCCAGCTCGATCCCCAGGCCGCATGCGTGGGCTTGCGCGAACCAGGCGTTGGGCGGGCGCGTCGAGTCGGTGAACCGAGACAGAGCCTCATAGCTCGCGACCAGGCCGCTTCGTAGATCGACTATCGGCTGGAACACGTGTTGAATCGCCGTCTCGGGATCGCTCAACACCGCCTCGATCTCGGCTCGCTGAACCTCTGCGCGGGCGATCCAGGTCGTGCGCTCCGCCTCCTCGTTCACGGGAGAGGTCAGCTCGAACGTCTCGGCAAACTCGGCGGCAACCATGGGGTCGAACGGCTCCGCCCGCGCCTTGCCGCGCCGCTTGGCCGCGTACATCGCGAAGTCAGCTCGGCGCAGGAGCTCGTCGACGGTCAAGGATCCGGGCGCCGCGCACACATAGCCGACGCTGACGGTGATGTGGACGGGCTCGCCGTGCAGAGCGAACGGCCGGCGCAGCGTGTCGAGGACCCGGCCCGCAACCCGCTCGCATTCGTGTTCCGTCGCCATTTCTTCAATCAGGAGCGCAAACTCATCGCCGCCGAGCCGCGCGGCCGTGTCGGCGGAGCGCAGGCATCCGCGAAGGCGCGCCGCCACGCCGCCCAGGAGAGCGTCACCGGCCGCATGGCCGAGCGTGTCGTTTACGACCTTGAAGTCGTCGAGGTCGACGAAGAGGAGACCGATCGTGCTGGTCTCGCGGACGACCGCTTGACGCAGGCGGTCAAGGAGGAGGGCCCGGTTGGGCAGATGGGTGAGGGGGTCGTGGAAAGCGCGGTGTCGCAGCTGCTCCTGGAAGGCCTTGCTCGCCGAGATGTCACGGCAGTTCAAGAGCACTCCTCCGACGTGGGGGTCGTGCACCAGGTTGGTCGCGTCGACCTCGATGTCGGCCCAGGTTCCCGTCACGCGGCGGATCCGCCAGCCGCTCCGCTCTATCGCGCCCTTCGCGCCGCTCGCCACACGATCGAGGAGCTCGATCACCATCGTGCGATCGCGGGGATGGACCATCTCCAGCAGCGATCTCCCCGCGGATTCCTTGGCACCTTCGCCGAGTACTTGCTCGACCGCACCGGTGGCGAGCAGGATCTCGCCGCGAGGTGTGACGACGAGCATCAGATCGGACGCGTGCTCGATCAGCGCTTCCGTGCGCCCAGCGAGCCCGTCGGACGCGAGAGCCCGCGAGTCGGTCAATAGCTCATCCACTGGATCGGAGCTCATTTGCGTGGCGCTCTGGGCTTCCCAAGCCATTCAACTAAATGTCGGCATTCGAGCGCCTTTACTCAAGCGTGAGTCGTGACTGACCTCGCCTGACCGCCACGTCAGTTAGGCACGCTCCAGAGCGGGTACGCGTCGTTCATCTCGAGGAGAGGAGAACGATGGAAGACAATGACGGCGAAACGAGCCAGGATCCCGGCCTTGCGGAGGCGCCCACGGGCGCCCCACCCGCTGGCACGGAAAGGGCGAGCGATGGCGAGAATGAGGGCGTTGTTCCCGAGACGGACGACCAGCCCGGAGGCGCGCCTGAAACCGAGGGCGAGGACATCGAGCCGGAGGGCGGCGGCGCGACCGAGACCGAGGGAACACCCGAGACGAGCGGAGGATCGATCTAGATGGAAGGCTCAGAAGAAGCCGACGATGTGAATGAGGCTCACCCCAACGAAGGCGAGATCGAAGAGGCGGTCGAGGACGTCGATGTCGGCGACTCGCCCGAGGACGCCACGGATGACGATTCGCCGGAAGACGGAGAGGAGGCGCATAGCTAGCGCATGCCGGGCGCTCCCAAGCTGAGCCTCAAGGCACTGGAGCGAATCCCGCTCGAGGATGGGATGTCATGGCTCCCGTTGCGCCGGACGCTTGGGATCAGCGGGTTCTCGGTCAACGGCTACACCGCCGCAGAGGCGGGCGACACCGTGATCGAAACGCACGACGAGACTGGCTCGGGAGCCGGCGGTCACGAGGAGCTTTATCTGGTGACCGCCGGGCGTGCTGCAGTCGTGGTCGGCTCCGAGGAAATGGAGCTCGGTCCCGGCGAGATGGTCCTCGTCGACCCGCCTACTAGCCGGGGAGCTAAAGCTCTCGAGCCGGACACAACCGTCCTCGTCATCGGCGGCCGCCCCAGCGCCGCCCTGCCGGTCTCGCCGTTCGAGCACTGGTATGCGGCGATCCCCGCCCGGGAGTCAGGCGACTACGAGGCGGCGTATGAGACGATCGCTCGGGCGCTGGAGGATTACCCCGGCCACGGGCGGGTCCACTACGAGCTCGCCTGCATCCGCGCCTTGCAAGGCCGCCGGAACGAGGCGCTGGAGCATCTGGGCAACGCGATCGACGACGAACCCAGAACCCGTGAGTGGGCGCTCGAGGACGATGACTTCGCCGCGCTTCGCGACGATCCGGATTTCGTCAAGCTGGTCACCTAGTCGACCAAAGGAGAGCAATGGGAAACCCAGTCGTGCATTTCGAAGTACTCGGGAAGGACGGGGACAAGCTCAAGCAGCTACTACTCGGAGATGTTCGGGTGGGAGATCAACTCCGACAACCCGATGAACTACGGGATCGTCCAGCGCGAGGACAACCTGGACCCCGACGGCGTTGGTATCGGCGGTGGGATCATGGGCATGGCCGGGCTCGAGCTACCTGACGATCTACGTCGATGTCGAGAGCTGCGAGGCGGCACTCGCCAAGGCGGAGGAGCTGGGCGGTAAGAAGGTCATGGGTCCCGAAGAGGTTCCGGGGCAGGGCATTCGGATCGGGCAATTCGAAGATCCCGAAGGCCACCTCGTCGGCGTGCTCGAGAACCTGGGCTAGAGGTTGGCGGCTAAGAGCTGCTGCGCCTCCGGCTCCAGACGAAGCAAGCAACAGCTCTGCGCCCGGCGCACCGCCGGCTCACTAGTCGGGCGTGCCGCCGGGACGCAGTGGCATAGCCTCCGCCGCGGGCGATGCGGAGCCGCGCGACAATTCTGATCCTGGGCGCCGCCCAGTTCGTGATGGTGCTGGACACCACCGTCATGAACGTCTCCATCTCCGAGGTGGTCGCCGACCTCGACACGACGGTGCCGCAGGTGCAGCTCGCGATCACCGCCTACGCGCTGGTGATGGCGGCGTTCATGCTGACCGGCGCGAAGCTCGGCGACATGTACGGGCGGCGGAAGATCTTCGCGATCGGCCTGGGCATCTACGGGACCGGCTCGTTCATCACCGCGATCAGCCCGAACGTCGAGGTCCTGCTTTTCGGCTGGTCGCTGGTCGAGGGGCTCGGTGCCTGCCTGGTGATCCCGTCGATCGCCGCCCTGACCGCCGCGAACTACTCGGGCAAGGAGCGCGCCATGGCCTACGGCCTCCTTGGAGGAATCGCCGGCGCCGGCGTCGCGGCGGGTCCGCTCATCGGCGGGTTCGTGACGACCGTCTGGACCTGGCGCATCGTGTTCGCCGCCGAGACCCTGGTCGTGGCGGCGATCCTCATCTTCGGCATCCGCAGGATCCAGACCGGCCCATCCGTCGAGCGCGAGAAGCTCGACCTCGTCGGGGCGGGCCTCTCGGCGATCGGGCTGGGGCTCGTGGTGTTCGGCATCCTGAAGAGCAGCGAGTGGGGCCTCTTCCAGCCCACCGGCGCCCTCGAGATCGGCGGCGAGGAGATCACGCCCTTCGGGCTCTCGGCCGTTCCATTCATCGTCGCGGCCGGCATCGTCTTCCTCGGCCTCTTTCGCAGCTGGGAGCAGCGCCTGGAAGCGCAGGGGCGGCAAGCCGCTCCTTCGCCCGGGAATGCTGCAGGTCCCGCAGCTTCGCGGCGGCCTCACGATGTTCGTCTCCTCCTACCTCCTCATGGCGGGGACGTTCTTCGTCCTGCCGCTCTACCTCCAGCTCGTGATCGGCGACAACACGCTCGAGACCGGGATCAAGCTCCTGCCCGTCTCGGTCGCGATGATGATCGCCGCCGTCGCCGGTTCGCGCGCGGCCGATCGCGTCTCGCCGAAGCGAATCGTCCGCATCGGCCTCCTGTTGCTCTTCGTGGGCCTGATCGGGACGATGGCCACGATCGATCCCGACCTCAACGGCGCGGCGCTTGCGATCTCGCTCGCGCTTCTTCGGCGCGCGGCGTCGGCCTGATCGTCTCGCAGCTCGGCAACGTCGTGATGTCGTCGGTCGGCGAGGACAAGGCGTCCGAGGCGGGCGGGCTCCAGGGTGCAGCGCAGAGCCTCGGCTCCTCGCTCGGCACGGCGCTGATCGGGGCGATCCTCCTTGCGGGCTCACGACCGGGCTCCACGACGCCGTCCGCGCGGACGCGTCCATTCCGCCGGAGGTGCAGGAGGCAGATCGTCACCGGCACCGAGCAGGGCGTCCCGATGGTCTCCTCCGAGACGGCCGAGCAGCTCGCCACCGACGCCGGGCTGGCGGCCGATGAGGTCACCGCCGTCGTCGACCACTACGAGGACGTCCAGATCGACGCGCTCAAGCGGGCGTTCCTCGGCGCGTCCTTCTTCGCGCTCTTCGCGTTCTGGATCGCCGGCGATCTGCCCGGCGCGCCGCTTGGCGCGTCCGGACCGGAGCCGCGACCGCGGGGGCGCGAGCCGGCGGCCGTCGCGACTGCAGAATCCTGAGGCGGACGTCTGCCGTCGTGAGCGTCAAGGATGATTGGTTCACGGTGTTCGGCTCATGAATCCAATGAAGGCTCTTTCAGAGACCTTGACCGCCAGGCGCGCCGCGCAGATCATCGTGATCGCGACGCTCCTGGTGACCGCTCGCCGGGGGAGTCCTGATCTGGCTCATCGACCACGACGAGTTCCCGACCCTGGGAGAGAGCATGTGGTGGGCGCTCCAGACCGTGACCACCGTGGGTTACGGCGACGTCGTGCCCTCCGACACCGAAGGCCGGCTCATCGGCGCGGTCCTGATGCTCCAGGGCATCGGGTTCATCACCGTGATCGCGGCCTCGGTGACCGCGGCGCTGATCGAGCAGGCGCGAAAGACGCCGCAACCTGGACGACGAGCCCGCCACGACCGCGCACTTCAAGCAGATCGAGGCACGGCTCGACGCGATCGAGCGAGCGCTGACGTCAAGCCGGACCCCGCACCAAAAGACCCGGCGGACTGATCCGATCAGTCGGGCATCGGGCTCGGCGGGCGCTGGTCTTGACCGCTGCTGAAGCCCGGCGCTCAGCTTGATCGCCCTCACCGCTCCGGTCGCGCCCGCTTCGAGAGTCACGCCGATCGCCACCAGGATGATCCCCGGGATCAGGAGCACCTTCGAGCCGAGCATCAGAAAGCCCAGGCGCCCGATCAGGTACGGCGGCAGCGAAACCGTCACGCCCAGAGCGCCGCTGACGACCGTGGTCACCATCCGCTCCCGGCGCGAGTAGGTGGGCTTGGCGCCGATGATCCGGGCGGGCACCGCGATGTAGGCCACCATCATCAGGCCGATCACGGCCCCGAGGAAGATCGAGAACCAGGGGCTGCCCCACCGTGGCGCCACCGTCGTCGCGATTCCCAGGAGGAAGCCCACCACGAAGCCGAAGCCGGCGATCTGGCGCAGGTGGGCGCGCGCCTCGGCGAACGCGGGGCGGATGGGCGCGCCCGGCCGCATGATCGCGAACGCGAACGTCGCGTTGAGATAGAAGCTCGCGATGGTGATCGCGATGACGACGACGAAGACGGGGATGATCTGCGAGCCCGTAGATCTCGTCCAGGTCCTGGTCGTAGAGGACGTACGCCCTGAGGATCGCCATCGCCAGCCAGATCCAGAGCGCCGGCAGGAGCTGGATGAGCAGGAGCCGCCAGTTGCGTGAGGATCAGCCGGAGGCTGTCGAAGAGGAGGACGAAGGCGCTGACCGCGAGGGCGAGCGGGCGAAGAAGGACGTGCGACTCGCTCATCCGCACGACCGCCTCCTCGATCTTGGCTTCGTCGGCGTCCTCGATGGCGCGCACGAACTCGCCGATCCGAGACGCGAAGTCGCGGAGGCGCTCTTGCTCGCGTCTGCCGTTCGCCACTGACGGCGGCGAACCCTAGGCTGCCGTCCCGATGAGCCCGACTCTCGCTGGACGATGTCCTCCGAAGAAACGGGCACCCCGCGGCTGGGCATTCTCCTGGCGATGGCGATGTTCGTCTTCGTCATCGACACCTCGTTCATGAACGTCTCGATCTCGGCGGTGGTCGAGGACCTCGACACGACGGTCAGCGGGGTTCAGTCGGCCGTCGCCATCGAGGCCCTGGTGTCAGCCGCCTTCATCATGATCGGCAGCAAGCTGGGCGACCTCTTCGGCCGCAAGCGGGCCTACGTCACCGGCCTCGTCCTCTATGCGCTGGGCGCCATCGCGATGGTGTTCGCGCAGGGCCTCGCCGCGATCATCATCTTCTGGGCGGTGATCGGCGGCCTCGGCGCTTCGCTCTACCTCCCCGCGATGCAGTCGCTGATCCACGGCAACTTCGACGGGAAGATGCAGGCCAAGGTCTTCGCGATGATCGGCGCCTCGGGCGCCATCGCGGCGGCGATCGGCCCGCTCATCGGAGGCGCCCTGACCACGCTTCTTTCCTGGCGGGTCGGATTCGCGATCGAGGCGGTCGTCATCGCCGGCGTCCTGTTCGGCAGCGGGCTGATCCGCGAGGAGCCGTTCACCGGGGACCGGAGCGTCGATCTCGTGGGATCGGTGCTCTCCGTCCTCGCGATGTCCCTGCTGGTGCTCGGCGTCCTCGTCTGGCAGGAGGGCGGCGAGTGGGTCGGCGTTCTCCTCACGGTGGGCGCTGTCTGCGCGGTCGCGCTCGTCTGGTGGCTCCGCCGCCGAAAGAGCGAGGGCAAGGCCCCGCTGTTCGACCCGGACCTCTTCAAGTCCAAGCTCTTCAGCTTCGGAATCCGCCAGAGCGTCCTTCAGAACATCGCGCTCGGCGGCCTGCTCATCGCGCTGCCCATCTACCTCCAGCTCGACCTCGGATACAACGCCCTGGAGGCGGGGCTCTCGCTCGCCCCGCTCTCGCTGACGATGTTCTTCGTCGCCGTGCTCGCCGGCAAGAGGGCGGGACGCCGGCGCCCCGCGAGCCTCATCCGGGCGGGCTTCGCGACTGCTCGGCCTGGGCGTTCTCGCCCTGATCCCGCTCGTCCCGAGCGCGGACACGAGCCTTCCCCTCGTGATCCCGCTCATGTTCTGCGGAGCGGGCATGGGCCTTCTGGTCTCGCAGCTCAACAACTACACGCTGGCCCCGCTGTCGGAGAAGCAGGTCGGAGAGGGCGCGGGCGTCAACTCGTCGATCTCGTCGTTCGGCCTGTCCGTTGGGCTCGCGTTCGTCGGCGCGATCCTCCTGGCGGCCCTCTCGATCACCTTCACCAACAAGACCGACGCGAGCGACATCCTGCCCGCGGCCGAGAAGGAGCAGATCGCCCAGGTGCTGGAGGACGACGCTCAGGTGATGAGCGATGCGGCCCTGGAAGAGCAGCTCGCGACGCAGCCCCCGGAGATCCAGGACGAGGTCCTGCGGATCAACGACGAGGCGCGTCCGCAGGCCCTTCAGATCGCGCTGGTCATCCCACTGCTCGTGAGCATCGGCGGGCTCTTCTGGGGTTTCCAGATGATGCGGCTTCCCGATCCCGCGCCTACCGACGCGCGCAGAGGCCGCGTCGCTCTAGACCGACAGTTCACCCCTACGGGGTGATGCGCTCTCAGGCGTCGTGCGAAACGCTCTGAGTGCAATGCAGTCGAAGCGCGAGGAGTGAGAGATGTCTGAGATCGGACCCGTCGAGTATTTGATCGTTGCCTTCCCAGGCAACAAGTTCCGGGGCGAGATCGCGCCCGCGCTTGCCGACCTGGTCGACGCGGGGACGATCCGCCTCATGGACATCGCCTTCGTCGGCAAGGACGAGGACGGCAACGTGGCCGCCTTCGAGCTCATCGAGCTCGACGAGGACGTCCGCCAAGGCCTCGAGAACCTCGGCGTGGAGCCCAGCGGGCTCTTCTCGGAAGAGGACCTCGAGGCGGCAGCCGAGGAGCTCGAGCCGAACACCTCCGCCGCGCTCCTCGTCTGGGAGGACGTCTGGGCCCGCGAAGTCGCGCAGGCCATGCGCGACGCCGGCGGCGTCCTCTTCGACTTCGGGCGGCTCCCGCACGAAGTCGTTCAGGCCGCACGCGACTACGCGACTGGCCAACACCTAACGCAAAGGAGATTCGAGATGCCACTCATGCGCAGAGGACCAGGACTGATCGGGACGGCCGCCCGGACGGGCGTCGCCGTAGGCGTCGCCGGGCGAGTTCATCACCGCCAGCAGCAGAGGTGGGCCGAGCAGGAGCAGGCCGCCGTACGCCGAGCAGGCGCCGCCGCCTCCCGCGGCGGCCGCGCCGGCCGCACCCGACTACACGGCCGAGCTCCAGCAGCTCGCGCAGCTACGCGACGACGGCGTGATCAGCCCCGAGGACTTCGAGGCCAAGAAGAGGCAGATCCTGGGATCGATCCAGGCCTCGAGCCGCATGTCCGAAGTCAACTGAACAACATCGGAACCAACAAAGGAGCACGAAATGAGAGGTGCAGGACGCGTTCTCTTCGCCGCGATCATGCTGGTGATGCTCGGAACGCTCAACATCATCTACGGCATCGGCGCCCTGGATGACGCCAACATCTTCGTTGGCGACACGAGGTTCATCCTCGACGACCTCAACACCCTCGGCTGGGTGCTGATCCTCGTCGGAGTCCTCCAGCTCACGGGCGGTTTCTCGCTCATGGGCGGCGGGGGCTACGGAAAGTTCATCGGCATCCTCGCCGGCACCCTGGGCGCCGTAAGCGCCTTCTTCTCGATCGGGGGCGCCTATCCCTGGTGGTCGATCATGATGTTCATCCTGTGCATCTGGATCGTCCACGGCCTCGTCGTCTTCGACGAGGACCAGGCAGTACGTCGAGACGCGAGCGCTGAGCCTCGTCTAGCCGAGCGTGCGGAGGACCGTGCGGCGGCGTCCCGCTGGGGCTCTGCCGCGGCGTTCTCCTGCGGTCGCTGGTGCCGGCTGCCGGGTCTGGTCGAGGCTCGCTCGGAAGTACGCCCCGCCCCTGATCGCACTCGCGCGAAGGAAGCGAGCGGCGCCTGCACGATCGTGCAGCCTGCGGCCTAAGCAGGTCTTCCTCGCGCCCGGGAGCGTCATGCCCAGGGCGAGCATCAGCTCGGGCGCCGCCGCGACCACGCGCGCGGTCCCGACCTGCGGCGCGACCGCGCGCAGCACGCCCAGGATGTCCTCGGCGCTGGCGCCGGCCTCGAGCGCGATCGCCACCTGGCGCCCGTACGAGGCCGGCGGCGCGTCGAGAGCGATCAGCGTCGCGATCCTGACCAGGGCGACCGTGGTCGTGCGGAAGCGGCGACGCGTCCTGCGCACTCTCCCGCAGGCCGACGGCCCTTGCGATCGAGTCGGGCTCGCCCCCCGACATGCCTGCAAGAGCGTCTCGAGTCTCCCGGCGAGTCATAGACGGACGCTATGGCCGGGCGCGCTACGGGCATCCCCCCAAGTGGGTGATTTCACCCTCATCAGGGGATGACCGCGCGCGCCGGCGCCTTGAACCTACGATGACGCGATGACGAACGGGGAGCGCAAGCGCGAGGGGCGTACCTGGAGCGCGTGGGCCGCGGTCAGGGTCCTCGTCGTCTGGATCCTGACGGCCGCCGGCCTTCACCTCATGAACGCGATCCTTCCCGGCTTCGAGATCGACGGCGACGGAACGGCGATCCTGGCGGCGGCGCTGATCGGCCTCGTGAACGCGCTCGTCTGGCCGCTCCTGATCCGCATCGCGCTGCCGTTCACGGTGCTGACCCTCGGCCTCGGCGTCCTGGTCCTGAACGGCGCCGTCGATCCTCCTCGTCGCCCAGTTCGAGCCGTCGATGCACGTGCGCGATCTGGGCACCGGGATCGCCGTAGCCATCGGGATCACGATCGTGAACACGCTGGCCACCGCGCTGCTGGCGATCGACGACGACGACTTCTACTACCGCAACGTGCTCAAGCGGGCGGCGCGGCGCCACGGCGCGCCCGTGGACTCCGACGTCCCGGGCGTCTACTTCCTGGAGATCGACGGGCTCGCGCATGACGTGATCCGCCGCGCGATGCGCGACGGCCACCTGCCCACGCTCGCGCGCTGGGTCGCGGACGGCAGCCACCACCTCTTCTCCTGGGAGACGGACTGGTCCTCCCAGACGGGCGCGTGCCAGGCCGGGCTCCTCCACGGGTCCAACGACGACATGCCCGCCTTTCGCTGGTGGGAGAAGGAGCACGGGCGGGCCATCGTCACCAACCACCCGAAGGACGCCGCCGAGATCGAGCGGCGCCACTCGGACGGGCGCGGCCTCCTTCACGCGGACGGCGCGAGCCGCGCCAACATCCTCTCCGGCGACGCGCCGCACACGCTGCTCACGATGAGCACCGTGCTCCAGCGCCGCCCCGGCCGCCTGGGCGAGGACTACTACGCGTACTTCTCGAACCCGTACAGCGTCACCAGGACCGATCGCGCTGATGATCGCGCGACATCGTCCATGAGCTGTTCTACGCGGCCCAGCAGCGCCGGCGCGACATCCGCCCGCGGATCAAGCGGTCGTTCACCTACGCGCTGATCCGCGTCCTGGGGAACCGTGATCCAGCGCGACCTCCAGGTCGCCGCCGTGATCGGAGACATGTACGCGGGCCGGCCCGTCGGCTACACGACGTTCCTGGCCTACGACGAGGTCGCGCACCACTCCGGCGTCGAGCGCGTCGACGCGCTTGCCGTGCTGCGGCGCCTCGACCGCCAGCTCGCCCGCATCGAGTCCGCCGCCGAGGACGCGGCCGCGGCCGTACCACCTCGTCGTCCTCTCCGACCACGGCCAGTCCCAGGGCGCGACCTTCCTCGACCGCTACGGGAAGACCCTCGAGGAGCTCGTCGCCGAGGCATGCGCCGCCGAGCACGTGGACGCCGAGGACGCGCAATCGGACGAGTCGCTCTCCTACCTGGCGCCTCGCTGACCGAGGCCTCGGGCTCGGAGGGGGTGATCGGCCGCGTGGTCCGGCGCGATGAGCCGCAAGAACACCGAGGACGGCGAGGTCGTCCTGGGCGAGGAAGGCACCGGCGAGCGCGAGCGCGAGGCCGCCGACGAATCGCTGCCGCCCGAGCTCTCCGTCATGGCCTCGGGATGCCTTGGCCTGATCACCTTCCCGCGCGAGCCGGGACGGGTCACGCCTGGAGCGGATCGACGAGCTCTACCCCTCGCTCATGCCGACGCTCCTCAACCACCCGGGGATCGGCTTCGCGCTGGTGCGCTCCGAGCGGGACGGGCGCGCTCGCGCTCGGCGCGAGCGGCGTCCACCGCCTCTCGGACGGCACGGTCGCGGGCGAAGATCCGCTCGCGCCGTTCGGCCCCAACGCGGCGCACCACGTTCGCCGCACCGACAGCTTCGAGCACTGCCCCGACATCGTCGTCAACAGCACCTACTGGGCGGAGACCGACGAGGTGGCGGCCTTCGAGGAGCTCGTGGGCTCCCACGGCGGCATGGGCGGCGAGCAGTCCTACCCGTTCGCGCTCGCGCCGGCCGGGTGGGCGATGCCGGCCGAGCCGATCGTCGGCGCCGAGGAGATGCACCAGCTGATGCGGCGCTGGCTCGCGGACCTCGGCCACGAGGCGTTCAGAGCTCCGGCCGCCAGCGCAGGATCAGCCCGAGCGGTCGCCGATCAGCGACTGAGCACTCAGCGAAGATCTCCCGCCAGGCCGTTCTGGCGCTCAGACACCCTTTAGGTTCCGCTCGCGCCGAGGATGCGCGCCTTCTCGGCGGCCAGCTCCTCGCTGGTCAGGACGCCTTGCTCCTGGAGCTTCGCCAGGCGCTCGAGCTCTTCCAGCGCGGCTGGCGCCTGAGAGCGCTCCGGGCAGCGCCTCCGTCGGCGCCGCCCGGCCGGCGACCCGCCGCTCGCGCGACTCGCGCATCCGGTCGGCCAGCGACTGCGCGATTCCCTCGGGCGTTCCCGTCGCGACGTGGTCGGGGAACTCGCGGATCATCTGGCGCCTGAGCGCCTCCATGCCGATGGCGAGGACGAGGATCAGGATCAGCGACGGGATGCAGCCGTCCCGTCGCGATCACCGGGTTCCACCAGAACAGCAGGACCAGGATTCCCGCGAGCGTGCCCGTACGCGTACTTGGGCTGGCGCAGATACGGCGTCAGCGCGTAGCGGATGGAGGTCGAGACCTTCGACGGCCCGGCCAGCCATGCCGCGATGACCATCACGACGCCGTAGACGATCAGCGACTCCGCCGTCTCCTTCAGGAGCGAGGTCCCGATCTGCCAGACGTGGAGAACCGCCGTGTCGGCGGTGGACGATTCGCTCAGGGCGCCGACGACGGCATCGCCGCCGGCGTTTCGCGCGATCAGGTCGATCGCGCCGATCGCGATGAACGAGAAGCCGACCGCTCGCAGCATCTCGCGGCGCCAGCCTCGAGCGGACCAGATCGCGGCCGCATAGAGCAGCAGCGCGAGCGCCGTCAGGACCCAGGCGAGCGTCCGCAGGAGCTGCACGGCGTCCTGCGCCGCCCCGAGCTCGTCCGACTTCAGGATCTCGATGTGGGCGGCGCCCTCGGGCAGCTTCGAGGCGATATCGCCGCCGATGCCGATGCCGGCCGCGACGTCGCTGACCAGCAGCGTCAGATCAAGCGTGACCTCGCCGTCCGTGGTCGAGAGGAACTTGCCCTCGTCCTCGAGCAGCGCGAGCAGGCGCTCGTGGGCGACGCGGTTCGCGTCCTCCCAGAGTCCCTGGACCTTCTCCTGCTGGAGCGCTTCCTGCGTAGCTCGCGTCGCGACCTGGCGCAGGCCGCCCGAGATCGGCCCGGCGAGCAGCGCCGCCTTCGGCGGCAGCGCGCTCGCGATCTCGCCCTGGACGTCGACGTTGTCGTAGATCGTGTTGACGACGAAGTCGGCGAGCGCGTCCTGGATCGCCTTGTCCTCGAGCAGCTCGGTGCTCGTCTCGGTCCAGGTGCTCGTCTCGAGCGCCTGGCGCTTGGCCCACAGCGCGAGCACGGACACGATCGCCGACGATCGTGGCCAGGATCAGGAGGATGATCGGCACGGTCCGCCGCTTCTTGACGGGTGCGTCGGCGCTAGGGGTCTGGGGTCGTCATCCGTGATCTCCTCTTCGGTGTCTGGGTTGGGCTTTTCGGCTTCGTCTTCCGCGTCCCGCGCGCGGGCAAGGTCGTCTGAGATCCGCACGGCGGCTGAGACGAGCGGGGCGGACAGGATCAGGCCCGCGGCGCCGAAGAGGGCGCCGCCGGCGATCGTCACGACGAGCACCGCCAGCGGATGGATCCCGAGCGCCGCCCCCATGGCGAACGGCTGAACGAGCTGCTGGAGGATCCCGTTGGCGAGGAGCTGGACGATGATCATCCCGCCGGCCGCCTCGGGCCCGGCTCCGCCCAGGGCGAGCAGGACCGAGAAGGCGGCGGCGGTCCACGCTCCCAGGTACGGGATGTAAGCCGCCGACGAAGGTGACCGCCGCGATCGTGCCGATCAGCGGGACCCCGAGGATCAGCGCGCCGAGGGTCACCACAGCCGCGTTGAACCCCGCGATCAGGGTGACGCCGAGGAAGTAGCCGCGAAGCGCTCCGAGCGTCCTCCCGCTGATGATGTGCGCGACGGGCCGCGGCACCCCGAAGTGCCCCTCTGCCCAGTGGCGGATCTTGGGTCCGTCGCTGAGGAGGAAGAACAGGCTGAGGATGGTCAGGGCGAGGAAGAAGGCGAGCCCGGAAAGGGCGCTGATCCCGTTGCGCGAGGCCGTCCTTGAGCTGCGAGAACGATTCGCTGATCGAGGCGCTCGCGTTCTTGTTCGCCTCCGCCGCGGTCGAGGGATCGATGCCGACGTCCTCGAGCCAGCCCTGAAGCGTGCTTCGGGCGTCGCCGAGCTGGTCGCCGATGTCGCTCGCCTCGGACGTGATGCCCCCGACCACCATCAGGAACAGTCCGACGCCCACCGCGATCAGGCCGAGCATGATGAAGACGGCGGCGAGGGGTCGCGGAATCCGGTGGCGGTTCATCCAGGCGACGAGCGGCGAGGCGACCGCGGCGACGACGGCCGCCGTGACCACCGGCGCGACGATCGTCTGCGTGAGCGACGCCAGCCACACCAGGCCCATCAGGAGCAGGGCGACCCCGACCAGGAGCCACGACGTCAGGCCGATGTCCCTGAGCCAGGAGGGCGCCGCGAAGACGCCGGTGAGCTCGCTGGCGTCGATCTCGACGTAGTCGCCTTCGGCCGGGCCCTGGGCCGCAGCCGGATCTCCCTGGGCCTGGCCTCGCCGCAAGCGTCCCCGGATTCTCATCTAGGCGAGCCTAGGCGTCGTCTGCGGATGGCGCATCACCCCGCTCGGGTGAATCTTCGGCTTCCGCGTCCAGGAGGCCTGCCGCCCGTGCGCAGGCGACGGCCTCGGCGCGCGAGGAGACGCCGAGCTTGCGATAGACCGACTGCGCCTGCGTCTTCACGGTGTTCTGCGAGACGAAGCTCTGATCGGCGATCTGGCGGAAGCTGTAGTGCGTCGGGAGCATGTGGAGGAGCTTCAGCTCCGCGGGCGTCAGCGGCCACCTGCCGGCGACCGAGCCCGCCGTCTCGACCTCGGCCCAGGCCGCGTCGAGCCACTCCTTCAGGACCACCGCGTCGCTCACCTTCCGCAGGTACCGGCCGGCCGCGCCGAGGTGCGATCGTGCGGCGAGCGCGTCGTCGAGCTGGAGCAGCGCCCGCGCGAGGGTGATCCGGGTCTCGGCCTCGTACCAGGGAGCTCATCTCGTTGAGGCCCGGACTGCAGGCGGACGGCGGTCTTCGCGTCAGCGGTCGCGGCGTCCGCGCGGCCCCGGCGCGCGCGGACCAGGGCCGAAACCGCGAACGCCAGGGCCTGAGTCGGGTGGTCGCCGAGGCCGTAGTGGTCGATCTGCGAGCATCGCGAGCTGCGACTGGCGCTCGGCCTCGCCCATGTCGCCCTCGTCGATCGAGAGCAGGGCGAGCTGCGCTCGGCAGAGCGTCTCGACCGAGGGAGTCGTCTGGCAGCCGCTCGCGCGCCTTCCTCGAGGGGCCGCCGGGCGTCCTCGCGCTCGGCGCAAAGGTGATGCGAGACGCCGTCGATCAGGTGGCACAGCGGGCCGCCAGGGGCTGTCGGCTCGGCAGGAACTCGAGGCCCGCCTGGACGTCCTCCCTCATCTTCACCGCGCCGTCGCGAGCGGCGCCGGACGCACGGATGATGCGAGCGGCCGCGGCGATCGCCTCGTCGCTCGCGGTCGTCGATGCCTTCGAGCCGGTCGAGCGCGATGCCCGGTCCAGCGCTCGACCTCTCCGCCGTTGCCCTCGGCGAGGTGGGGCGTCGCGCGGGCGAGGCAGAGCGCAGGCGACGCGGCGAGCTGATCCTCGGTGAAGTTCGCGAGCCAGCCGCGGACCGTCGCGTGGCGCCCGGTCGATGACGTAGCGCCGCGACGTTGGCCCAGATCAGGTCGGCGGCGAGGTCGCGATCGCCGGCCTCGATCGCGTGCGAGACCGCGCGGTCGACGTCGCCCCGCTCGCGGAACCACTCGCTCGCGCGGGTGTGAAGCCCGGACGTCACCGACGCGTCGAGCGCGCTCCAGCTCGGACTGCAGCATCTCGCTGGAGCAGCGAGTGGTGGCGGTAGACGCTGGTCGCGCCCGTCCAGCGGGATGATCAGGAGGTTCGAGCGAACGAGCCGGCGCAGCACCTCGGCCGAGTCCGCTGCGCTCGAGAATCGCGTCGCAGACGTCGCCCGAGAGCCGGTCGAGGACCGACGTGCTGGACGAGGAAGTCGAGCGTGTCCTCGTCGAGCGCCGGCGAGGAACTCGTCCCTCACGTAGTCGGCGACGAGCCGATCGTCGCCGTGGAAGTCCGCGATCGCCGCGTCCACCGTGGACTTTCCGGCTCAGCGAAAGACCCGGCCAGATAGATCCCGACCGGCCAGCCTTCGGTTTGCTCGACCAGCCGCTTCGACCGCGTCGCGGCCGAGCTCGAGCCCGCACGCGGCCAGCGTCTGCGTCGCCTCGTCCGCGTTCATCCTCGAGATCGTGCGCACCGAACTCGGCCAGCAGGCGGTCGGCGCGCATGCGGCCGAGGGGCAACGCGGGCTCGGTGCGGCTGGCGATCGCGAGCTGCGAGCCCGCGGGAACGCATTGTGCGATCGCGACGAGCGGGTCGATGCAGTCCGGATTGTCGACCAGGTGAAGGTCGTCGAGAACCAGGACGAACGGCTCGCGCGAGCCTTGAGCGCTTCGCAGAGGCGCGGCACGACCACGCTCGACACGCCGCTTCGCGGCGTCGAGAGGGGCGCGAAGACCTCCTCGGCAATCGGCTCGATCTCGTCCAGCAGCGACGCGATCGCGCCCAGCAGCAGCGCGGGGTCGTTGTGGCGCTCGTCGAGCGTCAGCCACGCGGACGGACGCTCGTCCTGCTCGCGTCCAGTCGGCGAGGATCGTCGACTTCCCGTAGCCCGCCGGCGCGACCAGCATCAGCACCGGCGCGTCGCCGGTGTCCGGCGAGCTGCGAGATCAGCCGATCCCGGCGCACCAGCCCGGGCGCGCGCGGGTCGTCCTTCGCCGGGCAGGACGGCGGCGCTGGAGCCAGTCTGGGTTGTCGTTGCGGGCGCCATATCAGCGCCCCGGCCTCGTCAACATCCCTGGACGAGGGTGCAGCGGGCGTGGCGCTAACGGATTGTTGCGCAGATCCGGTCGAGGCATTCCGCCTGCCCGGGCTGCACGTCGGTAGGTCTCGCGCTACGCCAGCGCCTTCCGCTTGAGCTGCTCGAACTCCTCCTGGGTGATGTCGCCGCTCGCGAGGAGCGCCTTGGCGTTGGCGATCTCGCCGGCCGCGCCGCCGCCGCTCCCGCGACCTCGCGGATGTGCTGCTCGATACATCTGCTGCCTCGCCTGCATGCATCTCGACGTTCCGCTCGGCCATGCCCTTGCCCTGGCTGATCAGGTAGATCAAGACGCCCAGGAACGGCACGAGGATGATCAGGAAGGTCCAGCCCGCCTTGCCCCAGCCGCCGATGTCCTGCCGGCGAAAGACGTCGCTCAGGATCGAGATGACGGTCCAGATCCAGATCACCCACGCGAAGAAGACGATGATCGTCCAGATGACCTCGAGCAGGGGGTAGTTGTTCTCGGCGGCAAGCAGCATTGACGACTCCATTCGTTGGCAGGGTGGTTTGCCACAGTACTGGCATGGGCAGGCGTCATCGGTTTTGCGATCTGTGTCCACGTCGTGCAGACTATGTCGGCATGGCGTTGAGCTCGACCGACTCCGCCCCACCCCAGCCCGACCGCCGGCAACGCGCTGATCGGCGCCGCCGGCCTCGGGCTCGCGGGTGACGGCTCGGCGCCGTCTGGCGAGCGGCGCGCGGCCGTGCGCGGCCGCGCGCCCGGCCGCAGCGGTGGTCCGTGGCGGCCTGCGCACGCCGCCGGGTCGAGCTGGCTCGCGCCGAGGCGCAGGTCGCTCTTGCGCGAGCCTCGACGCCGCGGGCCGCCGGGACATCGCGCGTGCCCGCGCCGAGCTGAACCTGGCCCTCGACCGCGCGGCCGACCGGCTCATCACCGACTCGCTCTCGTCGCAGCGGGCAACGCGGGCGCATCGAGCGGCTGCTCGAGAGCGCCGGAGCTCTGGACGCTCGTCGACCGGATCGCGAACAGCCCCGAGGTGCTGAACGCGATCGCGAGCGCCAGCGTCGGGCTCACCGGACGTCGTCGCCGACGAGGCGCGGCAGCCGAACGGTCACCGCGGACGAGTTCGCCGAGCGGATCGCCCGGCGGGTCCTGCGGCGGGCGCCGCGCGAGCCCCAGCCGCTCGTCCTCGAACCGGCTTCCGGAGAGAACGGCGCCACCGCAGACCGTGACGGGCGGCGACCCCCGGCGACGGCGGCGTCGCGAGGCCGGAGTACGCGGGCATCGTCAGCCGCGGATGCGCCTTCGCCCTGGACGTCGCGATCGTGCAGGCGGGCCTCTTCGTCGTCGGCGCGGTGATCGCCCTGATCGCCGAGGCGTTCGGCGAGGTCTCGATCGACGTCGGCGCCGTCGAGGTCGTGCTGGGCGCGCTCGCCTGGATCGCCGTCTTCGACGTCTACCTGATCGGCTTCTGGTGGCTCGCCGGCCAGACCCCGGGCATGCGAATCCTGGGCATCGACGTGAGGACGACCGAGGGAACGAGGGTCCCGCCGAGGCGCGGCGTCGTGCGGATCGTCGGCATGGTCCTGGCCGCGATCCCGCTGTTCGCCGGCTACCTGCCGATCCTCACCAACGACAAGCGCCAGGGCTTTCACGACAAGCTCGCCAGGACCGTGGTCCGCTACCGCCGCAGCCTGCCCCGGGGCGGCTCTAGGCCTTCGCGAAGTACTCGAGCGCAGTGCGGGTCTTGGTCTGCTGCGCGTCGCCGAGCTCGACGCCGGCGCCGCTCAGGTACGCGCGCGTCTCCGCGGCGACCTCGAACGCCTCGACGGGGTCGCACTTGGTCGAGAGCTCGAGGATGCGCGTCCCGTCCGGGTAGTTCCACAGCTCGACCGCGAGCTTCTGTCGAAGGGCCTTCGGGCAGGTCTTGAGCTTGAACACGTTGACCGGGCCCGAGCACGAGCAGGTCGTCGAGCTCGATGCCGTCCGGCGCGTTGGCGCGGAAGAACTCGCGCTGCGGCTTCGAGAACAGCTTTCGAAGTCCCAGCTCGCCCGCGACCGCTCCTTCACCCGCGGCTTCGAGAGCGTGCCCTTGTACGACGCAGAGCACACGTAGCCGCCGGGCATCGCGTCGACCTCGACGACGAAGTCCTTCGACTTGCGCTGCTGCGCCTCCAGCGCCGACGGGCTCGACGGGTCGAAGCTTCACGACCGAGTCGTCGGGGCGTCCCTGGCTTCGGCGGGCCCTCGCGACCACCCCGGCCTTGTCGAGCGCGAGGTCGGCGGTGTCGAAGAAGAAGATCTGGCGGATGTAGGCCTCGAAGAGGATCGATCCCGAGCGCGGTGAGCGTCGAGTAGCGGTGCTCCTCGGACACCGTCAGCTTGAGCTCGACGGAGTCCGCAGCGCGGGTCAGTGCCAGCAGCTCCCTGACCTGATCGTCGTCGAGGCGGGGGGTTTCGGCTGTCTTCGCTTGAGCCATGGGTGAATCAAACACTCTCGGCGTCCAAGTGGCATCGCGCGAACGGGGTGATTCCGCTCAGGTTAGACCCGAAGCTTGTAACCACGGCGGAACAGACTCAGGTTGAGCGGAAGAGCGCTCGCTGTCACGAGCGCGAGGAAGAGGAGGGACAAGGCAATGTTCGTCTCCTCGTAGCCGAGGAACCCGTAGCGGACGAGGCCGATCATGTAGTAGATCGGGTTGAACTGGGTGAGCGTCTCGAACGGGTCGGGGAGCAGGTCGGCGGAGTAGAAGACGCCGCCGAGGAAGATCAGCGGCTGGAGCACGAACGTCTGGGCGAAGGAGACGTCGTCGAACTGCTCGGCCCGCACGCCGACGAGGACGCCGAGCTGGGCGAAGAAGAACCCGGTGAGGAACAGCCCGGGTATCAAGACCAGCGGCTCCTCGACGGGTAGGTCGGTGAGGATCGACGCGGCGATGAAGGTGAGGACCGCGACCGTCATGCCGCGCAGGAACCCACCGAGGGAGAAAGCGAGCAAGAGCTCGGCCGGGCGACGCCGGCGACGAGAGCTGGTCGTCGATGGCGCGCTGGAACTTCTGCTGGAGGATCGAAGAGGAGTTGTTCGAGAATGCGTTGATCGCCCAGGCCATCATGATCAGGCCGGGGATGACGAAGACGACGTAATCGATCCCGTTCAGCTCGTCGATCCGAGAGCCGAGCGCGGCGCCGAAGACGGAGATGTAGAGGAACGTCTCGAGGAGAGGCGCGCCGACCGTCTGGCGCTTGATCTTCATGAAGCGGCTGACCTCGCGACGGATCAGGGTCGCGAGGCGGATCTGCGCGGCGCTCATACGGTGGCCTCACGAAGCGATCTCCTCGACCAGGGCGCGGGAGAGCTCCTTGCGCCCGACCAATTCGAGATAAGCGTCCTCGAGGCTCGAGACTCCGTACTTGGCGGCCAGCTCGCCGCTGGTCCCCTGCGCGACGATCTCGCCCTTGTTGATGAACGCGACCTGATCGCAGAGCTGCTCGGCCTCCTCGAGATAGTGCGTGGTCAGGAGGATCGTCGTGCCCTCAGCGTTGATCCTGCTGCACGTAGTGCCAGAGCTCGAGCCGAAGCTCGACGTCGACGCCCGCGGTCGGCTCGTCGAGGATCAGAAGCCGCGGCCGGTGCATGAGCGCCCGGGCCAGGATGAGGCGGCGCTTCATCCCGCCGGAGAGGGTCCGTGTGCGCTCGTCTCGCTTCTCAGTCAGGGAGAAAGTCTCGAGGAGCTCCTTCGAGCGCTCGCGACGCTCGCGACTGCGGCATGCCGAAGTAACCGCCGTGGAAGTCGAGGGACTCCTCGACCGTGAGGAAGAAGTCGAGGTTCAGCTCCTGAGGCGCAAGGCCAACCGCCAGGCGCGCGTCCCCGTAGTCGCCGATCGCGTCATGGCCGAAGATCCGGATCTCGCCCGAGCTCGGCGTCGCGAGCCCGGTCGAGCAGTGGATCAGCGTCGACTTGCCGGCGCCGTTCGGGCCGAGCAGGCCGAACAGCGCGCCGTCCTCGATCTCGAGCGAGACGTCATGGAGCGCCTCCACCCCGGTCGGGTAGATGCTTCGAGAGGTCTTCGATGTCGAGCGCATGCACGCTCGCAGCGTGCACGTTCAACCGAGGTTGAAGTCAAGGGTCACCTATCGAGCGTACGGAGCACACTTCACCCGTGCTCGGGGGCGCATGGGCCGGGCACGCGACCGACCGGGCCCGGCGGATCACAGTGTCCGCCGGCGGCTCGTACGCCCGTGTAGAACAGTCCGGCCATGAACCTGCAGTGCTTCCGAGCGAAGATGATCACTTCTTCGCACGAGGAGTACATGTCCGTTGCGAAGACCGCGTCGATCCGGGCCTTGTAGGAGTCGAAGAGGCCGAGGCGCTTTGAGTTCCGATAGCCAAAGTCGTGGCGCTCGCACGCTTCGGTGAAGTCGAAACTCAGGCCCTTAGACCCGACGACCGGCGCCGAGCACTCGTCGTCTGAGTAGTCCATCCGTGGATCGTGATCGCTGGAGTGCTTGTAGGCCAGGAAGGTGCCGAGCTCGGCATCCAGCGCGGCGTCGAGAACCTCCCTTTGCTCGGCCCACGCGTGGACTTCGAGTGCCGCCGCGAAGGCCTCCGGGTCATTCGTCTCGAGCCACGCCATCTCGGACGCGGTGAACGACGACAGCTCGAGCGCCGGAAACTGCGGATCCGGATTGAGCAGGAGGTCGCGCTCCCAATCTGAGAGCTGGGGGTCGTGTAGCGGCAGCGCCGGGCCGACCGGGCTCGAAGCCGCCGCGGGCGAGCACTCAGCGCCGACGGCGTCGCAGAGCGCTCCTTCGACCGCGCCGGCGATGCCGGGGCCGGAATCGATCGCGGCGAACGCGGTGGCGATGAGCGCCACGACCACGACGACGCCCACGTACTCGGCGGTTGCCTGGCCGCACTCGACTCGACCGCGTGCCATGCGGCCGACCGTAGGCGCGCTCGGGCCACGTGTGTGAAGCTCGCTGTGACAACTCCGCAACGAGTCCGCGCCGGGTTCGCGGCGCTGTGGACGCCCAGCCTGGCCCCCGTTCGATCAGGCCTTCGGGCCGCCGGGCGGGATCGCGCGAAGCGCCTTCCACCATCCCATCGGGCCCGAGTGGCGAGCGAGCGCCCAGCGGAACGACCGCCGCTCGGCGGGTCCAGGCCGGCCACGACGCCGCGGACCGTACCGGCTCTCGCGAAGACCCGCCGCGTACCGGGCAGCCTCGGGTCCGATCGAGCTCAGCCGGTGCTGGATCGCCAAGAGTGTCGCTCCCCGCCCAGCCTCGAAGCCCGTCGCGGTCAAGGCCTCTTGGAGTTCGCGAAGCTGGAGCGCGGCACCCGCGGGCGAGCGCAACCGGCGTCGCCTGCGAGTAAAGACGGTCGTCACGCCCCCGGCGAAAGCGAGGAAGGCCAGGACCGGAATCGGTGACCCGCTCTCGTCATCCCCCGATGATTCGACACCCTGGCGGGCGCCGCGAAGCCCTCCCCTGGGGGTCTCTTCGTTCGCGAACGCCCTGCCAAGCGCCAGCTCTTCGAGCCGACTGGTGCCCCGCTCGGAGCCGGGAACCACGACGTTCGTGTGCGCCGGCGTCTCGCCCGGAGTCGGATCGACCGTCACCCATCCGATCCCCGGGTAGAGAACCTCCACCCACGAATGCGCGTCCGTGTCGCTCACCGAGTAGGTGCCGCCCGCCTGCGGCACGCCGGGCGCAAAACCGGCGACGACCCTCGAGGGAATTCCCTCCATGCGAAGCATGAGGGCCATCGCGCCCGAGAACTGCTGGCAGTAGCCGGCCCGGTCGCGAAAGAGGAACGCCGGAAGGGGCTCTTGGCGCAGTGGCACGTCCTGGTCGTACCTATAGCTGGAGATCAGGAATCGCTGGATCCGAGCGACGGCCGCGAAGTCGGTGCGGGCTCCTGCCGTGAGGCGGCGCGTCAGCTCGAGCACTCGCTCATACGGAGTGCCTTTGACCACGCTCTCGACCGATTCCCCCTCCTCGAAGCGCAGGTCGCGCTGCGCTTCGCGCTCGACCGGGCTCCGGTCCACGCCGGTTGGAGGAGCGACAGCGACGCCGGTTGGGGCCGGCACCCCTCCTCCGGGCGGCGTGAGCGGCTGCGGGATTAGCAGCCTCGTGTACCGCTCAGCTCCAGCCGGATGGGCGCCACGCGCCCGGCGAAGCTGCCGCGAGGTCGGTTCCGGCACGTACGAGGTCACCGTGTACTCGCTTCCAGACTCGATCTCGAATCGCTCAGCGGTCGTCGTGCCGTCGCCAGAGAGGTTGCCGATCTCGATGCCCTCGACCGAAGCGCGGGAGCCCGAGGTGACGGCCAGGCGTGAGCGGAGCGTGGTGAGCTCGATCTCGAACCGGCGGACCCACTCAGGATGCTCTTCGACGAGATCGGCGGGAGCGCCCGCCAGGTCGTAGTCGAGACCGACCTCGCCGAACCCGTCGTTTGCCCGGCTCCAGGAGGCATTCTCGAACTCGTCCAAAACGTACGTCTTCCAGTAAGCCGGGCGATCGGTCGTGGCCACAAACACTTCAGTGCCCTCCTGCGGCCAGTCGAGCTCGCCGTAAGTGTGGTTCCAGTTGAAGCTGATGCGCTGGCCGTCGCCGAAGACCTTCCAGTTCGTGTAGCCGATCAGCGGATCGGCGGCGTCGACGCGGGCCGCCAGCGGCAAGGCGACGAGCGCCGCGACGAGGAGCGACGCAAGTGCGGCTGCCGCACGAGGAAGCCGAGCTCGCGGAAGCCAGAGAACCGCGGCAACCACCACGAACAGCAGGGCGCCACGAGCGAGCTCCTGGCTGGGCGCCTCCCAGGTGACCGAGACGCCGTAAAGCGCGATCAGAAGCGCCAGCCCGAAGAAGCGTGCGAGCTTGACCGCGTGCCCCGGCCAGAAGGCACCGAGCATCCCGAGCGCAATCGCGGGCGGCGCCGCCGCGAGAATGCCCAGTCGGGTCCAAGGGTCGGCACCGCTGTAAGGAGTGTCGATCTGACTCACGCCCTGGAGTCCCTGGCCGAGCTCTGCGGATAGCTCGTCCCATGCACCTGGCATCAGTAACTCGAGCGGTATCCCAATCGCGGCCAGCCCGCCCCCGAGCATCGCGATCGTGACCAGCGCGCTCCCGGCCAGTGCGACCTCTCGGCGCTGGGAGCGCAGGAGGATCAGCGCAACCGCACCGGCCGCGCCGAGCGCGGCGCAGACGACCCAGCGCCAAGCATCGGAACCCTCGACGAGCATGAACCAGTGGTGCGCCGAGAAGGCGGCCAGGGCCGTGTACGCACACACCCGCAAGACCTCTGCGTTCATGCCGCCGCTCTCGCTCCAATAGAGGCTCGGGCCGTGGCCTGCGTGCCGTAGCAGCCCGCCACCTCGAAGGAGACCGGGCCTTCCGGCTGGAACGCGCTCACGAGGTAGTGGCGCCCGGCACCGGCGCTGCGTGGAACGGCTCCCTCTCCCTGCGCCCGCGCGCTCACCCAGAAGACGCTGCCGCGAAGGCCCGCTGCACGGCTGGGCAGGCGCGTTGGTGCTTCTGGCCCGACCACCGCAAAGCGCGCATGGATCGCGGGCCAGGCACGCAAGCGAGCGTCGAGCGTCGCAGGGGCGCGGCTGCCCGGGAGGAGCACGGCGCATCCGGTCCCGGGCGCGAGGTGGACGCAGAGCGATGCCGCGGCCCTTACCGCCCGGTCGAGCGCCTCGTCGTCAACGGGATCCTCCGCGTCGAGGGCGACGAGCGGCGTTGCTTCGGCGCCCGCGACGATCCGGCGCTCGTGCATCTCGCCGCTTCGTGCCAGGGCGGGCCAGTGGATCCTGGAAGCGGGGCTGCCTTCTCGGTAGGGGCGAAGGCCGTCAACCTCGAATTCCACCGCGCGCGCCTCGCGAATCGAGGCCGCCCCTTCCTCGCCCGCGCTGGCAGCCCCAGCGCCCTCCCCCTCGACGGAGGCCGGGCCGATCACGTCGACCGGCTCGAGGCGCGGCAAGACCAGGAGCTCGCCGGCAGGCGGCGCGGTGACATCACGCGAGTGGAGACCCAGCGGGTCTCGGATCTGCCACGACGTCCCGGTGAGAATGTGTCGCCCGCGGCGTGGCAACCGGATCTGGAGATCGATCTGTTGCGGCCCGAACGGACCTGTCCTCACCGGGCGCGCCAAGAGATCGTCGCGGACCTCACCTCCCGGCGGTGGAACGACCCCGCGGCGGAGGCGGACGGCAAGTGGATACGCGTCGCCTTCAACGATGCGCGACGGACCGGAGTCCAGCTCGATCGCGATCCCGCGCGCGGACAGCTCCACCCACGCAAACGCGCCCGCTGCGACCGCCATCAGCGCGATTCCGGCGACGAGCAGGGACGGAGTGCCGAACGCGAACCCGGCCAGAGCGAGGAGCCCTCCGAGAGCCAGAGTTCGGCTGACGGAGTGCGCGGCGCTCACGTCAAAGGGCCGGAACTCGCTCGAGCGCCTCGGCCACGACGTCCGAGGCGTCGCCCGAGATGGCGCCAGGGGCCAGGGCAAGCCGGTGAGCGAGGACGGCAGGTGCGAGCGCCTGAACGTCGTCGGGAAGCGCGTGGTCGCGTCCGTCGAGGGCGGCGAGCGCCTTGGCGGCCCGGAACAGCATCAGGCTCGCGCGAGGACTCGCCCCCAGCTCGACGCGAGAATCGGACCGGGTCGCCTCGCAAACCGCGACCACGTAGCGACGAAGCGGCTCAGCGGCGTGAACATTGGTGACGCCGCGCTGAGCCGCGCGGATCATCGTCACGTCGGCCACGGCACCGAGGTCTTGAACGCGATCCCGCGACGCATGCTCGTCCAGCATCGACGCCTCCGCATCCGCCGAGGGGTAGCCCATCGAAACGCGGACCATGAAGCGGTCGAGCTGCGCCTCGGGCAGCGGGTACGTGCCCTCGTACTCGGTCGGGTTCTGGGTCGCAAGAACAACGAACGGCCGGGCGAGCTCGTGCGGGTGCCCGTCCACCGTGACGCGGCGCTCTTGCATGCACTCGAGCAGACCGGATTGGGTCTTCGGCGAAGTGCGGTTGATCTCGTCGACCAAGACGACGTTCGCGAAGACCGGGCCGGGATGAAACTCGAACTGGGCTTCCCGCTGGTTGAAGACATTGGTGCCGACGACATCGCCCGGCAAAAGGTCCGCCGTGCACTGGACCCGCGCGTACTCGGCTTCGAGCGAGCGGGCAAGCGAGCGGGCGAGGGCGGTTTTGCCGACACCTGGGTGGTCTTCGATCAGGACGTGTCCTTCGGCCAACAGGGCAACGATCACGTCACGGACAACCTCGTCGGAGACCTTCACCGCGCGACGGATGTTTTGCGTCAGCGCTGCGCCCAGCCCCGCTACGCCGCTGGGGTCGAGGTCAGGGTGAGACATCTCGCAAGAGATGAAAGCACCTAAGGCTTAGCCGCGCGACGTGCGGTTACGAACGAGGTGGAGAGCGGGCGGGCTAGCCACCGATCCGCGCCCGGGGGGATCAAGCGGCGCCCAGCTCTCCGAGGTGCGCCCCGGTCGCGCAGCGCCCGCGGGCGGCAGAACTCCCGCAATCGCCGGCGGCGGTTGAGCCGACCGCACTTCGGAAGGTAGACGGCACTTCAGACGTCACCGCGATGCGCGGTTACAAACGAGGTGCTTTTAGGCATTAAAAAAGCGGCCCAGTGGTGACGTCGCGCTGCCTGCCTCACTCGTAGCCTACGAGTGATGAAGCTTCGCGAGCCTCCTTCGAGAGTGACATCCACCTGGCTTTGGTGGCTCGTTCTCTCTCCCGGACCGCAGGATCCAACCTAGACACAGATTCTCGGAAAGGTCAAGGGGGTCGGGAGGACCGAGCCCGCAATTTGGGCAAAACGGGCCTCTCAGTGGCTTCGGGGCGCTGCGGATTCCGCCTCGGTGCCCGCTTCGAACACCTCTCCCGGCGTACACGGCGCGCCATGCGAGGTAACGATCTAGAGTTGCATTCGGCATGGAGATTCGGTTCAGGGGAATCCTCGCGACGCTCGCCGTCCTTGCGGCTGGGACGATCAGCGCCGAGACCGCGCTGGCAGACTCGATCGAGGCGGATATCACTCGGACGAAGTACGGCGTGCCCCACATCAAGGCGGACAACGTCAAGAGCCTCTCCGCCGGCTACGCGTACGCGTTTGCCGAGGACAACCTCTGCACCATCGCCTCGGAGTACGTGACGGTGAACGCCAAGCGATCAAAGTTCTTCGGACCCGACGAGACCTGGACCTTCTCCGGCAACGGCTCGACGTACCGGAACGTGGACGCGGACATCTACTTCCAGTGGGTGAAGAAGCGAAAGATCGTCGAGAAGCTGATCAAAAAGAAGCCGCCGCTTGGCCCGAAGCCGGGGGTGAGGCGAGGCGTCGCGGGCTACGTGAAGGGTTACAACGCCTACCTCAAAAAGACAGGCGTCGGAAACCTCCCCGACGAGCGGTGCGCCGGTGAGAATTGGGTCCGCCCGATCAGGCGAATCGACGTCTATCGCCGCTTCTTCCAGCTCGGGATCCTCGCCTCATCGGGCGCGGCGATCTCAGGCATCGCGACGGCTGAGCCGTCCGGCCCGGGCGCCGTCGCGAGGCTCGAGGCGCAGCGGGACGAGATGCTCGACGATGGTTCCGCGCTCGAGCGGCTCCAGCCGGACATCGGCTCGAACGCATACGGGTTCGGCAAGGAGGCAACCGAAAACGGGCGGGGGCTCGTCTACGGCAACCCCCACTTCCCCTGGGACGGCTCCGAGCGCCTTTATCAGACGCACCTCACAATCCCCGGCGAGATCGATGTAGCCGGCGCCTCGCTCTACGGCGTGCCGCTGGTCCTCATCGGCCACACGCGCGGCCTCGCGTGGTCGCACACGGTCGCGACGGCATGGCGCTTCACGCCCTTCAGGCTCCAGCTCGGGTCGACTCCTTACACGTACGTGGTCGACGGCGAAGAGAAGGACATGCGAAAGACCGACGTGACGATCAAGGCGCTCGCGGATGGCGGCGGCACCGAAGAGGTCACTCGCTCGATCTACTCGACGCGAGTACGGGCCGATGCTGACGGACCTGGTCGGGATCCCCCTGCCCTGGACCTCTGGATCGGGGTTCGCGCTCAGGGACGTGAACGCAACCAACTTCCGCTACCTCAACCACTTCCTCGCCAACAACCGCGCCCAAACGGTTCGCCAGTACGACCGTATCCAGCGGCGCTATCAGGGCATCCCCTGGGTCAACTCGATCGCAGCCGACAAGACGGGCGAGGCCTACTACTCGATGCAAGGCGCGATTCCCTTCGTCGACGACGCAAAGTCGGCCGAGTGCGACGTCGCTTTCGCGGGGTTCGAGACGCTCGGGCTGCCGATCCTCGACGGCTCGCGCTCGGAGTGCGACTGGGATTCGTCAGATGACGCAACTGCCCGCGGCACATTCCCGCCAGACGAAGTTCCTTCCCTCTTCCGCGACGATTACGTCCACAACGGCAACGACTCGCACTGGCTCACCAACCCCGAGCAGCCGCTGACCGGCTTCGATCGGATCATCGGGATCGAGCAGGCTGAGCGCACCCCGCGCACGCGCATCGGGCTGATTCAGGTTGAGGACCGTTTGTCCGGGGCCGACGGCCTCGACGGCGACCGCTTTGACCTGAAATCGGTCGAGCGCGTCGCGATGCGCAACCGCGTGCTCCTGGGCGAAGCAGTGGCGAGACGGCGCGGTGCAGATCTGCGACGCGGCGCCGGGCGGAATGCTCCTGGGATCCGACGGCCCGGTCGACGTCTCCGGGGCCTGCGATCCGTTGCGAAACTGGGATCTGACGCGACAGTCTCGACTCCGAGGGAGCGATCCTGTTCCGGCGCTTCGGTATCAACCTGCGCGCCAACTTCCAATGCCTGCCGACGGGCCTGCAAGGCGAGACCTGCCCGGGCGAGGCATCCGCCTACATGACCCCGTATTCGCCGACCGACCCCGTCCACACGCCTTGCCGGCCTCAACATCGCTGAACCCTCCGGCTGAGCGGGCGCTCGCCGACGCGGTCTCAGACCTCGATGGTGCGTCGATCCCGCTCGACGCGAGGCTCCGCGGACTACCAGTCCGACGTCCGTGGCGGCGAGGTGATCCCGATTCCCGGCGGCCCCGACCCCTGGGCGTCTTCAACGTGATCAGCGCTCAGTGGCGCCCCGATGACGGCGGCTACACGAACGTCCCGCACGGGGGCAGCTTCATCATGGCCGCCGAGTTCACGGGCAAGGAATGCCCGGTCAGAGCCGACACCTTCGTCACCTACGGACAGTCGGAGAACCAGGACTCGCCGCACTCGAAGCGACTACACGAAGGCCTACTCCGACGGCGATTGGAACCGGGCGCCGTTCTGCGCGGACGACGTCAGGCGGGCGGCGCTCGACCGCTACCGGGTCTCGATCGGCCGGTAGGGCGGCCCGTCGCCAATACGATTCGCCCATGCGGATCACCGAAGCACTCGCCGGGCCTGAGCCCGTCTTCTCGTTCGAGTTCTTCCCGCCGAAGACGCCGGAGGGCCTCGAGCAGCTCTTCGAGGCGGTCGAGACGCTGCGCCCGCTCGAGCCGGACTACGTCTCGGTCACCTACGGAGCGGGCGGCGCCACGCGCGACGGCACGGTCGAGATCGCCGACCGCATCAAGTCCGAGCACGAGATCGAGGCGATGGCGCACCTGAGCTGCGTCGGCGAGACCCGCGAAGGCCTGGCGGCGATCCTCGACCGCTTCGCGGAGGCGGGCGTCGAGAACGTCCTGGCGCTGCGCGGCGATCCGCCGCGCGGCGAGAGCGCCTTCGCCGCGTCCGAGGGCGGCCTCGCGAGCGCGGCCGAGCTGACCGAGTTCATCGCCTCGGGCTGGGACTTCACGGTCGGCGGCGCGTGCTTTCCCGAGGTGCATCCCGAGGCGGCGAGCCTCGAGGACGACCTCGCCTATCTGAAGACGAAGGTGGACGCCGGCGCGAGCTTTCTGATCACGCAGCTCTTCTTCGACAACGACGTCTACTGGAGCTTCGTCGCGGCGGCGCGCGACCGCGGCATCGACGTGCCGATCATCCCGGGCGTGATTCCCATCGCCAGCTACGCGCAGGTCGCCCGCATCTGCTCGCTATGCGACGCGACGATCCCGCACGAGCTCGACGCGGCGCATGCAGGCGATGGGTGGCGACCTCGAGGCCGAGGCGCTCCTGGGCGTCGCCTACGCGTCGCGCCAGTGCGAGGAGCTCCTCGCGGGCGGCGCGCCCGGCATCCACTTCTATGCGCTCAACCGCGCGCCCGGGACGCGCGCCGTCCTCAGCGCGCTCCGCGCCTCGCGGCCGTGGGAGCGGCTTCGCGAACGCGTCGGGCGGCGAGAGCGTGATGACGGCGCCAGTCGACGGGTTCTTCGAGTGGAAGGGCTATCGCCTCGCCTACTCGGACTACGGCTCGGGCGACCGCGTCGCTCGTCCTCATGCACGGCCTGCTCGATGAACCGCCACATGTTCGACCGCCTGGCGCCCGAGATCGCCTCGCGCGGCTACCGCGTGATCACGATCGACACCCTCGGCCACGGCGCCTCCGACCGGCCCGACGACATGCGCCTCTACAACATGCCCGCGTTCGGCGAGCAGATCGCCGCTCTCATCGACCATCTGGAGCTCGACCGCCCGGTCGTGGGCGGCACGTCGCTGGGGGCGAACGCGGCGCTCGAGTTCGGCGCCGCGCTTCCCGGGCAAGTCGCGCGGCCTCTTCGTCGAGATGCCCGTCCTCGACAACGCGCTCCTCGGCGCGGCGCTGGCCTTCACGCCGGTCCTCCTTGGGCTTCGCTTCGGGCAGCCCGCTCCTGCAGCCGCTCTCCGCAGCTCCTCCGGCGCGTGCCGCGCACGAGCCTGCTTGTCGACGTCGCGCTCGATTGGCTGCGCCAGGACCCCGGGCCGTCACGCGCCGTGCTCGAGGGCATCCTCTTTCACCGCACGGCGCCGCCCCATTCGACGAGCGCGTGCGGAATCGCCGAGCCCGCGCTGGTGATCGGCCATCCCTCGGATCCGCTCCACCCGTTCTCGGACGCCGGGATGCTGGTCGAAGAGATGGAGAACGCTCGCCTCGTCGACGCCAACTCGATCCTCGAATGGCGCCTCACGCCGGGCCGCCTCGACGACATCCTCGAGGAGTTCCTGGCGCGAGTCGTACGCAGCCGCAAACGGCACCTTCAGCCCAAGAACCGTTCGCTAGCCTGATTTAACAGTTATGACGCGGGCGAAAGGAAGAGCGAGAGCGCCTGCGCGAAGAGCGCCTGGCGGCACAGCGTGCGGCCCAGAGCTCGGACCAGCGCCGCGTCTACCTCGGCTACGCGGTCGCCGGGCTTGATCGTCGTCGCGATGCTCGCCGGGCTCGTCATCGTCATCACCGGCGGCGACGCGACGACGAGGCGGGAGTCGACGCCGAGGGCAACGCGTTCCCCGAGCTCGGCGTTCATCAACGAGGAGATCGGCGTCGTCCCGGACGGGATCGAGATCGACGGCCGCGACGGGACCGAGCCGCCCGAGGTCGAGAACGCGGTGCTCGAGGAGGCCGCCGGAGCTCGCGGGCTGCGAGCTTCAGCTCGACCTCGAAGAGCGAGGGCAACACCCACCTCGACGATCCCGACGTGCCCGAAGGTCGAGTACGAGACCGATCCGCCGACGTCCGGCGACCACTACGGCAACGGCACCGAGACCGCCTCAGGCGCCCTGGCGGACGGCGCCTACGCGGAGTTCCCGCCGGTCGGCCGCTACGTCCACTCGATGGAGCACGGGCGCGTGATCATCCACTACTCGCCCGACCTCCCGGAAGAGGACCAGCTCGCGATCAAGGGCGTCTTCGAGGAGTCGCCCGCCGGCGTGATCCTGATCCCGAACCCCGAGATGGACGTCCGAGGTCGCCGTGGCGGCGTGGACCCAGCTCGCAACCTGTGAGACCTACGACGGCGCCGCGACGCTCGACCTCATCCGCGCCTTCCGCGACATCTACCGCGGCCAGGGCCCCGAGTACTTCCCGCTGAACGTCTAGCGCCGCGAGCCTGGCAGCGGCGCTGCAGACGCTCGTTCGGACTTCAGGTTCAGGCGCTTGACCGAAGCTAAACGTGATGGCGCGTGTTAGCGTCGTGTGCAGGCGTTGTGACGATTTCTGACAGGAACAGATCGGAGGCATGGCCCAAAGGACACCGCTGGGTGCTCTGCTGGCCCTTGCACTCGTTGGCCTAGCGAGCTCCGGCCTCGCCGGCTGCCGTCCTGAGGCGACCGACTTCTCCCAGGCCCTGCGAGGCGGTCGAGCGGGTGAGCGGCGCCGCGACCGACGCGCCCCGGATGCATCGCAGCCCGCGTGCTGAGCGCGCCGCGGCGCTTCGACCTCGCCGGGCTCGCCGGCGAGCTGCGCGAGACCGAGCTTCGAGGGCGCGTCGAGGGCGGCGAGTGGACCGACTGGACCGAGACCGCCAACGGCGACCCGGTCTGGTTCGGAGGCATGGACGAGCTTCAGGTCCGCACACGTGGCTGGAGGCCGTCGGGACGGATCCACTACGTGAGCGTGACCGCAGCCGGCGGCTCGGCTTCGGCGCGAGCGCGGCGACTCGGAGCATGCCCAAGGTCGTCTCGCGCGGGCAATGGGGCGCCAACAAGCAGACCAGACCGGCTGCAAGCCGCGCAAGACGCGCCGAGTACGGAAAGGTGAAGGCCGCGAGCGTCCACCACACGGTCTCGGCCATGGACTACTCGGAGTCGCAGGCGCCCGGGATGGTCCTCGCGATCTGCCGCTACCACCGCAACGGGAACGGCTGGAACGACATCGGCTACAACGCGCTCGTCGACCGCTTCGGCAACATCTACGCGGGCCGCGACGGCGGGCTCGGACGGGCGGTGGTCGGCGCGCAGGCGCAGGGCGTCAACGCCCAGACGACCGGCGTCGCCGTGCTCGGCACGCACACGAGCGCGCCGGTCTCAAAGCGGGCGATGAGCGCCCTCGCGCGCTGGCTTGCCTGGAAGCTGCCTCAGCATGACCGCGATGCAGAGGGCACGGCAAAGCTGACCTCAGCTGGAGGCGACAGCGCTCGCTATCCAGCGGGGAGGAAGTTCCGAGTACCGGAGATCTTTGGCCACCGCGCGTCGAACTACACCTCCTGCCCAGGCGATGCTCTTAACGGCCAGCTCAAGAAGCTTCGCGAGAAGGTTCGAAAGCGCATCTAGCCAACCGAGCTGGGCTCGGGCTTTTTGGCAACGACGTAGAGGATGTCTCGCGGGCCGGCTGCCAGAGCCGCTGCCGCGCTGTCGCTGAAGCTGCCGGCTAATACATCCGGTCCGAACGCCACGGCGAGCACCTCGAAGCCCGCTCGCGTCAGGTCGAGCTCGGCCTCCTCGGCGCGATACCACCAGTTGAACGGGCCACGGTCCCGTAGCGCTCCCGGCGCTGGCTTGCCCCGAAGCTTGAGACGGGGCATCGACGAATGGGGACGCGGGTCGCGCCGGAGCGCGCGCAGCGCGCGAAGGTAGGAGACGAAGGCACGCTGGCCGCGCGAGGCGAGCCGGGATTCGAGCGAGAGGAACGAGAAGAGGCTGATGCCGCCCGGCTCGAGGACGCGGAAGCATTCTTGGACGCAAGCCACGCGGGCGTCTCGTGCGTCCATTGCCGAGACGATCTGCTGCAGATACGTCGCCTGTCCGAAGCTCGCGGTTTCGTACGGCAGGGCGGTCGCGTCAGCAACGTTCCACTCCACGGCGCCGCTCTTATCGGCCGCGCGCGCGGCGTCGATCAGCTCTGGCGCGAAATCGAAACCCGTCAGGCCCGTAAAGCCTGCTGCCGCCATCGAGCGTGGGATGCGACCCCCTCCCGTGCCCGCGTCCACTGTGGACTTCGCGGGATCGAGAAAGCGCTCGATCAGGACGGCCTCCTCGTCCTTCAGCCCCTCAGCCGTCGCCCAGTACTCGCGCTCGGTTTCCCGATAGAACTCCAGCTGGTCGCTCAAGAGCCTGACATTATGCCCTCGACTGTGCCGCCTACCGCAGAGCTTCTCGCCGACGGTGGTGCCGCAGCCCGCAGTGACGACTTCTTTCGCTCGGAAGCGTTTCTCGACGCGGAGGGCGTCACCCACACGCTGCGGGTCAGCTCGAGCGAGGTGAGTGTGGAAATCCCCGTTGTCGTGCGGCCAATCCCGGGCAGCACGCTCTTCGACGCGATCTCTCCATACGGCTACCCGGGCGGAACGCTCGACGGCCCGGGCGAACCGCCGGCTTCCTCGGAGGTCGACTGGGCCGAGAGCGGACTGGTCAGTGCGTTCCTGCGCGAGCGGATCGTGCGCGAGCCGAGCCTCGCCGGTCCGCGCGAGCGCTCCACCGTCCTGTTGCACGATCCGGCTGCTGAGCGATTCATCCGGCCTGGCTTGGTCAAGGAGATCCGGCGAAATGAGCGTCGCGGATGGAGGGTCAGGATTCTCACCGGACCATCGGCCACAACGGGCGATGTCGGCCTCTTCAGGTCCATCTATTACGAAACGATGCGGCGGGCGGACGCCGCACAGCGCTACTTCTTTGAAGCTGAGTACCTGGAATCGATCTTGCGATTCCCAAGGAGTTGGCTGCTCCTCGCCGAGAGCGTGGAGGGCGCAGTCGGCGCCGGCGCCATCGTTGCCATGTCGGACGGCGTTCTTCACCACTACCTCGGCGGCACCGCCGACGCCGCCCTGAGCGACTCCCCGTTCAAGAACGTTGCCGCCGTGATGATGGATCTCGCGGACGAGATGGACGCCCCGCTCAACTTCGGCGGCGGAGTTCACCCCGGCGACGGCCTCGAGCGCTTCAAGCGCGGCTTCTCCAACGCAGAAGCTCCGTTCCGCACGCACGAGATCGTCTGCGACGTTGCGGCGTTCGAAAGCCTCGCCGCCGGTCGACCCTCGGGAGGGTTCTTCCCGGCTTACCGCGCTCCGTAAAGAGCACGGCAAGAACCTCAGTCCTCGTAGAGGCCGCGCCCGCTCACGATCAGGCCCACGGTGCGCACGAGGATGGACGCGTCAAGGCGGGGCGACCGGTTCTCCACGTACCAGACGTCCAGCTCAATCCGCTCACTCCACGCGAGCGAGGCGCGGCCGTTCACCTGCGCCCACCCGGTGAGGCCGGGCTTGACTTCAAGGCGTTGACGCTGATGCGGCGTGTACTCGGCGACCTGCTCGGAGATCGTCGGGCGGGGTCCCACCACCGCCATCTCTCCCCGCAGGATGTTGAAGAGGTTCGGTAGCTCGTCCAAAGACGTACGGCGAAGGAACGCTCCGACCCGGGTCACGTTCGACCGCTCGAGCGGCTCCCACGGCCCTTCGGCGCGGGCGCCGTCGACCATGGTGCGGAGCTTCCACAGGCGAAAAGTAGACCCGCCGAGTCCCACCCGCTCCTGGCGAAAGAAAACCGGCCCGCGCGTATCGAGCTTGATCGCGACAGCTGCGAGCGCAATCACCGGCACCGCTACCACCAAGGCGGCCACACTCATCGCCAGATCCGCCCATCTCGGCAATCCGGGCCGCACGACTAGCGAGTCTCCTCGACCGGCTCCCAGGTGGCCGCAGGCCTGGAGCGAAGCCGGTCGTAAAGGCCAACGGCGATCGAGGCCGTGACCGACACGTAGTACGTGGCGACGCGGAACGGCCGAAAGGGGACAAAGCTCCCGAGAACGGCCGCGGCCAGGAGCGCTGCTTGCGCTAGCAGCGCTGCGACGTAGAGGGTCCCCTCTCCGAGGAGGAGGAGGTTCGAGCCCAGGGCGACGACATGTAGGAACGGCGAGAGATAGCGCAGCGCGCGGTGCGAAAGCATCTCGTACGCGTAGAGGAACCCATAGCCGCGCGGGTAGAGAATTCGGTCCGCCAGGATGATTCCCCAGGTGCGGTTCATCATGCGCCGCTTCCGCGCCCATTCGCCACCGATCGTCGGCGCCATGGGCTCCTTGGCTCTGGCTCTCGGCTCGTAGATCGCCCGCCGTCCGCTCCTGATCGCGAGGTACGGAAGGCACAGGTCGTGGCCGCGATCGGACGACATCACGACGTACGCATCGCGCGGCACCGCGTAAATCGCCCCGTTGCCGGCAGTGATCCCGGCCAAGCGGGACTCGAGCTCGCGCACCGCCATCTCGTAGCGCCAGTAGGCCCCCTCTTGGTTAAAACCGCCACCGGTGAGGCTCACCTGCCCGCAGACGTAAGCCACCCGTGGATCAGCAAGGGCCTCGACGAGTCGCCGGAGCGCGTCCGGTTCCCAGAGCGTGTTGGCATCGGAGAAGGCGAGCACCTCTCCGCTCGAGACGGCGACCCCAGCGTTCTGTGCCTCGACCTTGCCGTTCCTGGGGAGGTCGAGGACGACCGAGGCGCCCGCATTCTGGGCCCGTCCCACCGTGTCGTCCGACGATCCGTCGGAAGCCACTATCACCTCCAGGAGCTCGCTCGGATAGTCGAGGGCGAACGCGTTCTCCACACGCCTCGCGATGACAGGTGCCTCGTCGTGAGCGGCGATAATGAGCGAAACGGGCCGTAGCTCCTGTTCGCCAGGTTCGAACGCGGGATCCCGGCGCTGGGTTCGCGCCAGGATCGCGAGCGAGACGGGATAGGTCAGATGAGTGTGGACAAGCCCGCCCACGGCCGCCCAGAAGATGATCTCCACCGCGAGCATCGGGGGTGATTATGCGGACAAGAGGCGCGTGTAGAGCGAAAGGTGGCGCTGGGCGATCGTCGCCCAGGAATAGGGACCCTCTGCCGCGGCCAGCGCTGCCTGCTCGAGCCGTGTGCGCTCGGTCTCGTCCCGGAGTAGCTCGGACAACGCCCTCGCGAGCTCACCGGCATCTCCCGGCGGGACGAGTCTCAAGGTCTGGCCGCCCACGGCGGCCACCTCGGGAAAGCCGCCGACCGCGCTGGCCACGATGGCCTTGCCGAAGGCAAGCGCGGTGTTGAGGACGCCTGACTGCTCCACGTCGCGGTACGGCAGAGCGACGATATCCGCGCGCCGCATGATCGCCGGAATGTCTGCGTCTCCGACGAACCGCGTAAGAAAGCGAACGCGCCCTGGCGCCCTGGCGGCCAGATCTTCCAGCTCGCCGAGGTCCACGCCGAGCGGTCGGCCGGCGATCCAGAGCTCCGCGCCTTCGATCTCGGCGAAAGCACGCAGGAGGACGTCCGCTCCCTTATAAGGGCGGATCAGGCCGAAGAGGAGGATGACGGGCCCTTCGGCACCCTGGAGCTCCAACGGCAGCTCGCTTGGTTCCAATCTGGTCAGGTAGTCGAAGGCGCCGTGAGGAATGACCTCGATGAGCTCGTCAGGAACCCCAGCCTCGCGCAGCCGCTCCGCCCCGTATTCCGAAAGCGCTACGACAGCGTCCATAGATCTAAGCGCTCGGCGCGCACTTCGCAGGCCGCCGGGGCCGCTCGAGTCGCCCATGCGAAGGAACCCGTGAGTCGTCCAGACCTTTGCCGGCTTACTCGGCAGCATGCCCGCGTCGAGCGCAGGAACTGTTAGCCACTGGTAGTGGACGACATCGGCAAGCGCTGCCCGCCGGCGATGGCGGAGCATCCCCGGAACGTGCTCGGCGAGCCCAACCAAGCGGCGCGCCGCCGAGCCGCTCTCAAGGCGGGACGAGCGCCGGTAGAAGAGCTCGTCAACCGAGAAGCCATCCGCATCCGACACCTCTCCGTGGACGAACCGCGAGGTGACCAGGGTGACGTCTGCGCCCGCGCCGGCCAGCGCGGCGCTCAAGCTGCGGTCGAATGGTGGCGTTTGGGCCGACGGGTCGACGATCTGGACACGCATCAGCCACGATTCTGCCAATGGACCTGTCCTACTGCGTCGTCAACACAGATGGGCGCGAGGACCTCCTGCGCTGCCTCGAGGCAATTCGGGCCACGATGCCAAACGGTGTCGAGGCCGAGGTGCTGGTGCTTGACAACGCCTCGCTGGACGGGTCCGTCGACGCCGTGCGTGCCTGGAACGCCGGTCCGGGTGGACTTGGCGAGGCGCTCGTGCTGGTCGAGCTCGAGCGCCGGAAGGGCAAGGCGGAGAACGACTCCACGCTCCTTCGCATGGCCCGCAGCGAGCTGTGCCTGCTGTTGAACGAGGACACCGAGCTTTGCCCCGGGGCAGTCCACGCTCTGACGGAGGCTCTCGAGGCGGATCGCGGCGCCGCCATCGCGGGCGCGGAGCTGCTTTGGGCAGACGGGTCGCCCTCCGGCAGTGCGTGGCGGCTACCCGGGGTGGCGACGGCCATCGCCCAAGCCTTTTTTCTCCACCGCGCGTTCATCACCCAGAGCGGCGGCTCACACGTGCGCCGCGTCGGCTGGGTCCAGTCAGCGGCGATGCTCGTCCGCCGCTCCGCGGCGGCGGACGTCGACTACCTCGACCCTGCATTCTTCGTCTACTCGGACGAGACCGATTTCCAGAAGCGGCTCGGCGACGCCGGCTGGGCGATCCTCCACGTTCCGGCGGCCAAAGCGATCCACCACGAGCAGCTCACGACTGACATGAACTCCGGCCTGAGACGTTCAGTCGAATGGCATCGAAACCGCGACCTCTACATGCGAAAGCACCATGGGCCGCTTGCCGCTGCGATGGTACGGGCCCTGACGGCGTGGAGCTTCGCGGTCAGAGCCGCACTCGCCTGGCTTCTGCCTGGGCAGAAGCCCGGACAGTCGTGGCTCCACGCACGACTTGCGCTGCGCCCGGCGGGGGAAGGAATCCGCGAAGCGGCTGCGGAGCTCAACGCGCGCCTGGACGCCGAAGCGTTACAGCTCGATGCCGACCGCAAACCGCCCGGGAACGCGTGAGCGGCCTCGACTCCGAGGTGCTTGCGGCCTGGGAGCTCGAGCGCCTGATGTGCCAAGCCGCGGCGACCCGCTTCGAGCGCACGCGCTACGGCTTCGTCTGCGCCAACCCGGACCTCTCGTCCGTCTGGTCCGCAAGCCGGACGCAGATCGAGCCCGACGGCGAGGTTCCCACGCTCGAGCGGATGCGCGAAATGACCGAGTGGCCGACCGAGTGGCATCCCGGCCTGCGCCACCGTACGGCTTTCGTCGCCCACTCCGATCCGAACCGCGAGGTCGCTTGGTCGCTCGCCCGCGAGGGCTGGAAGGTCTCAGAGCTGTGGCTCATGATCTGCCGCGTGCCGCCGAAGGTGCCCGCTTCCGCAAGGCGGATCGAGGGTGCGGCCATGCGCCGGCTCAAGGGGCGCCTTGGCGTCGAGCACGGCCTGCCCGCTGACAAGATCGCGCAGTTCGACCGCTACGACGACCTGCGCGCCCGCGCCGCGGCGCACTTCGCTTTCGGCGGCTACGAGGAGGGCCGACCGCTCTCGCTGGCGTCGATGTTCCTGCGCGGCGACATCGCCGCCCTCGAGGACGTCGCGACCCTGTCCCGTGCTCGCGGCCGCGGCCTCGGCAAAGCCGCAGTCCTCGGCGCCACCGCCGCGGCGCTGCGGCTCTCGGCGCGCGCGGTCTACCTCTTCGCCGAGCCCGAAGTCGCGCGCCGCTTCTACGAGCCGCTGGGCTTCGAGCAGATCGGGGCGGCGTGGGACTGCGAGAAGGCACCCCCTGGCGAGGAGCGCGAGTCCAGGTAGCCACGCGGCGGCGCTTCCAGGACGTACAACGGCGGCCCGCTAGTAGCCCCCTCGATCCGAGTCCCGTGTGGCCTGGTCGATCGCCGACTCGGCCCGGGCCTCGCGCTCGTCCACCTCGCGCTCTGGCAGCTCTCCGCGCACGCGCATCGAACAGCGCCCGCAAGCGCTCGCGCTCCTCCTCGGTCAGGAACCGCGCTGCCCACAGGCCGGCGGGATAGGCGGCGCAGAGCGCGAGCGTCAGCGCGAGCCCCAACGCTCCTTCGTGGGGCACAAGCGTCTCGCCGACCGCGATCAGCACTGCGGCGAGGCCGACCGCCAGCGAGAGGCGGCGCCACTCGTACGGCACGGAGAAGAGCCGGCGGACGATCGCGTACATGATCGCCACGACGACGACGTAGGACACCACCAGTGCGACGCCGGCGCCGATGATCCCGTACTCGGGCACCAGCATGAGGTTGAGGGCGACGTTGACGACGACCGCGGCGAGCGTCGCCGGAAACGAGAGCTCGGTGCGGCCCGTCCGGCCGAGGATCACGACCAGCACCAGGTACAGCGCGTAGAGCGCCGTCCCGGCGGCGAGCGGGCCGACGACCTCCTGTGCCGCGAAGAAGCGCTCGTCGGCCAGGAGCCGGACGAGCCACGGCGCCAGGAGCCAGAGGCCGACCACCGCGAACGCGACCGATGGCGACGAACCACGAGACGATCAGGGCGTAGGCGCGCCGCGCCTCGTCGTCGTCCTGGATCGAGTAGGCGAGTGGCGGCCAGGCCAGGTGGAAGCCGCGCACGAGCACCTGCATCCCGTTCGCGAACTTGACCGCGAGCGCGTAGAGGCCGGCCTCGGCGAGGCCGGCCAGGCGCACGATGATGATGCGGTCGATGAACGACAGCGAGTAGAGCGTCAGCTCGGCCGGCATCGTCGGCAGGCCGAAGCGCAGCATGCGGCGAAGAAGCCCGCGTGTCGACGCGAGGCCGAGCCGCCGGCGCTCGACCCAGAGCCGCCCCACCAGGAACAGCCGTTCCGGTGCCGAAGCTGCCGAGGAGGATCGCCGAGGCGCCGAGATCGGTGCCGACCACGAGGGCGACCGTGACGGGGATCGTCACCAGCACCTGGTCGCGATCGTGTAGGTGAAGTACGCCTTCGCCCGCTCGTCGAGGCGAAGCAGCGTGAGCACGTACTCCCAGAGCGTCAGCTGCCAGAGGCCGAGGATCGCGAGCCGGGCGAGGCCCGCGTCCGGCTCGCTCGAGGAGCGCCTCGGAGATCGGCTCGGCGAACGGCAGCGCGATGAGCGCCGCCACGGTCGTCGTCCAGAAAAGCGAGGCGAACCCGGTCCTGACAACCGCCTCCGGGCGCTCTTGCCGGCCAGGTAGTAGAAGCGCAGGATCGCCTCGATCACGCCGAGGCGCACAACGATCGACGCGGCGACGAGCGAGGCCAGCATCACCTCGGCCGCGCCGTAGTCGGCCGGGCTGAGGTAGGCCGTGTAGATCGGCAGCAGGAAGATCGCGATCAGCTTCGAGAGGACGCTCGACGCCGTGTAGGCGGCGCCGGTGGTCGCTAGCCGTCGCAGGTGCTCGAACACGGGCATGTCCTTCACTCTCGAAACGCGAGACCGAGCGCCAAGAGCGCCCCAGTCGCCGGATCGATCGCGAAGCCCGCGTAGCCGAGCGAATGCACGAAGAGAGCTGCGAACGCGGCCGCCACGCCAGCCCGCGTCACGTTCCGAGCGGGCCATGGGCGGAAGCAAGACGAGGCATGCGAAAACCAGGATCGCCGCGTAGGGAATGAGCCCGATCAAGCCCTGCTCGGCGGCGACCGTGATCGGCTCGGTGTGGCTCACGGGCTTGCGCACCTTGTCGATCTCGCGGCGGTAAGCGGTCGCGAACGAGCCCGAGCCCTGTCCCGCGATCGGAGCGTCCTGGAACAGGTCGATGCCGCCGCCGATCAGATTCGTGCGCCCGCTCGAAACTTCCGGCCAGGTCTGCTCGTCCCTTGTCGACCGACTCGTCCGCGACGGGCCGCCGACGACGAGCACGACCGCCACGACGAGCGCCGCCAGCGGCAGCGCTGCCCGCGAAGCCGCGCGTGCCGAACCGAAGCCAGACGAGCAGGCCGAGCCCGGCGGCGAGCGCCGCGAAGCTCGTCTGCGAGTAGGTGAAAGCAGAGCGCGAGAGCAAGATTGCGACCGCTGCGACGCCGGCCCAGATCTCGCGTCGCCTGCGCCGGCTGCCACGCCATCCACGCGGCGATGCCGACGATCGCGAGCGCCAGGTAGCGGCCGAGCACGTTCGGGTCGCGGAAGAGCGAGTTCACCCGGAAGTAGAGGTGGAGCTCGTTCGCGTCCTTCAGGTCCTTGTTGAGGAGCAGGTCCGCGTCCGGCGTACTGCACACAGCGCGAACAACGCGAACCCGACCGCGACGAGCGCCGATGCCAGGAGCACCTGACCGGCGAGCTTGCGGTACCAGCGCACGTCGCGAAGGAGCGCGAGCATCGACGCGAACGGAGCGAGGAAGAACGCAACGGTGCGAATCGCGTTGGTCGGATTGTCCGACCAGGCGATCCCGATCGCGTAGACGACCAGCGACACGGCGAGCGCGATCGAGAGGTAGCGGATCGCCATCGGCTCGTCCGGGCGAGGCGCGCTGGCGGTGCGTAGCTCGTCCTCGCGCCCCGCTCGCGCACAGCCAAGCCCCCCGCAAGAAGCCGCCGGCGATCACGCCGTAGAGCGGGATCAGGAGGAAGTTCGTCTCGCCGCCGATCTGAATCGGGAGGCGAAGCGGCAAGACCGCGAACACGGCGATCGCGAACGCCGCCGGGACGCGCTGGAACGTGGCGGCCGTGGCGCCCAGAGCCGTCCCGCCCAGGACCAGGGCGAAGACCAGCGCGCCCGGCTGGGAGGTGAATCGTCGAAGCGCTCCTCGCTCCCAGACCTGCCCGCCGATGAGGAGGCCGCGGCGGCGGCGAGGCCCACGCCCATCGCCGCGTAGCGATGCCGCGGGTCGGCCAGGACGCAGCGACGCGCCCGTTCCGCCGCACGCGACGAGCGCGCCGACGACCTCGAGCGCGAGGCGCTCACTCCTCCTCCTCCGGCTCGCACGGCTCGCCGAAGCTGAGCGTCGTAGCCACCGCCTTGGCGCCCCGGCTTGACGTCGAGGCGCTGCGGGAAGACCATCTCCCGGTCCTCGCTCGGGAAGCGTCACCCGCAAGCCGGTAGCGGCCCGGCTGCGACCTCGCTCGCCGTCGTCGTCCGAGCCCGTCCCAAGTGCAGGTGACCGGCTCGTCCGCTTCGAGCGCGATCGACGCCGCAAGAGTTCGCGCGACCACCTGGTCGCGGCCGACGATCTCGACCTTCGGCTCGTCGTCGTCGAAGCGGACGAAGAAGTCGAACTCGGCCAGGCCGTTCACGCTCGAGCTCCTTGGGAAAGCTCGTCACCTCGAGCGCCAGGTCGGGCGTCCGCGCTCGGTAGACGAAGATGCCGAGGGCGAGCGAGACGACCAGGAGCGCGACCAGGGCGACCGCCCCGAGCCGGCTCTCGACGTGGCCGGCGCTCCGGATGCGTTCAAGGCGCGACGCGGTCCTGGCCGAGGATGACGACGACGTCAGCTCCGCCCGCGGCCGCCTGCGACCTCGCGGTCGATCTGCTGGACCGCCACGTCGCCGAGCTCGCGCGCGACGCGCTTGGCGGCGCGCTTCTGGTCGGGCGCGTACATGACGAGCGTCTGGTCGGTCTCGCGCTCGATGTTGCCGACCTCGCCCCGGATGAAGCCCGAGCTCCTCGATCTGCGTCGCGACGCGTCCCGCGATGCCGCTTGCCGTGGTCGTGTTGAGAACCGCGACCTCGATGCCGGAGGCCTGCGACGCCGAGGCCGGCACTCCCGGCTCGTCCTCGCGGAGGATCCGGTCGACGACGACGATCCCGACGACGCCCGCGACGAGCGCCACCGACGGCGATCACGGCGAGCCAGCGCGGCTGGGTGACCCGGGCGACGAACCGCTTCCAGCGCGGGTGCGGCTCGAGCGCCGAGCGCTCCATCGTCACCTGGGCCAGCGCGGGGCGCTCGCTGGTGATCCGCAGGCTCTCCGCAGGGAAGCCGGCGGTCTCGGCCCTTGCGTCGGCTCCTTGACCGCAGTCGCGCGCGTGCACCGCCTCGAACTCCATCGTGCCCGGCACGGGCTCGCCGCGCTCGGCATACGCTTGCGCCAGATCGCGCTCGGCCTCGTCGAGCCGGCGCTCGGAGAGCGCGAGGTCCGTCGGCCGGGAACTCGGGGTTCCCGTGCATCCACTCGCGCAGGCGCTGGACGTCGCGGCGCTGCGACAGGTAGAGCGGCAAGAGCAGGAAGATGCCGATCACCGAAACCGCCGCGATCGCGGCGGTCACCTCGGAGAAACGGAAGCAGGTCGGTGCCCACAGCGAGCCTCCTAGGGCGCGTGTGCTTCCTTCGCCGAGCGCGGCGTCGTCGGCGCCGACCAGGAGCGCCAGGGGCGCGCCCTTCGACCTGGTCACGGACGGCGTCCGTCATCGGCTCGATCGTCGGTCTCGCCCGAGGTCCTCCTCGACCTGCTGCGGCGAGCGCCTCCGCGTCGGCTTCGGCGTCGGGCTCGAACATGATCACCGAGTCCTCCTCGCCCGCCAAGCGCGTCGGCCTTGACGCCGGGCTTGAACTCCGCGGCTTGACGACGTCGTCAGCGACGAGGTCGGCGACGCCCGAGACGGGTCGGCAACCCCTTCCTGCTGGGTCGCGTTCAGCACCGCCACCTCGACCTTCGGCGGCTTGTCGAGTCGCCGCCCCGCTCGGCTGGTCGCCGGATCGTCGTCATCCTGAGCAGGCCGAAGCCGCTGGTCAGGACCGCGGCGACGATCGACGCCGACGAGCAGCACCGAGACGAGGCGCGGATCGACCGGCGAGCGCCGGTCGAGCTCGTCCCAGCTGGGGCCCGACGCGCCGCTGCACCCGCTGTCTCGAAGGCGGCGATGCGCGACGGGCTTCTCGGGCTTCTCGAGCTCGCCCTTCTCCTCGCTCGCCGCGAGCGCCGCCTCGTCGGCCTCGACCGCGCGCTCGGGCGCGCGCCCGGCCCACTCGCGCAGGCGGCGCACCTCCCGCGCTTGGAGCACGATCAGGAGCGCCAGGATCGCGAAGCCGAGGAAGGCGACGATCCCGAGGATCGGCCCGATGTCCTCGATCAGATCCATGAGGTCGGCGGCAGTCTACGAGCGGGACGCTGACCGGGCGGGCGGTCCGCCGTGAGCTCGACGACCCGCGCCGCGAGGCCCGTCTCGTCGCCTGAGGCGACCAGCTCCGTCAGGCGCTCGACCGTCCGCTCGACCCACTCGGGATCGAGCGGCGCAGGCCCGCACCGCGCGCACGATCCGCTCGGCGCTCGTGGGCTGCGAGCGCTCGTCGGCGTTGAAGAGCTCCTCGCCGAGCTTCTCGCCGCGTCGCGGGCCGGTGAACTCGATCGCGATCTCCGTGTCCGGCTCGTAGCCCGCGAGTGAGATCATGTTGCGCGCGAGGTCGACGATCTTCACCGGCTCGCCCATCTCGAGCACGAAGACCTCGCCCGTCCCGGCGCCGAGGTCGCCGGCCTTGATCACGAGCTGGACGGCCTCGGGGATCGTCATGAAGTAGCGCTCCATGTCGGGATGGGTGACGGTCACCGGCCCGCCCTTCTCGATCTGCGAGCGGAAGATCGGCACCACCGAGCCCGACGAGCCGAGCACGTTGCCGAACCGGACCGAGACGAAGCGCGTGGTCGAGTGGCGCTGGCCGGCCGCGGCGACGATCCACTCGGCCATCGCCTTCGAGGCGCCCATCACCGTCTGCGGGTTGACGGCCTTGTCGGTCGAGACCAGGACGAAGCGGCTCGCGCCCGACGACCGCCGCCGTCTCGGCCGTCACCTTGGTCGCGATCGCGTTGTTGCGCACGGCCTCGAGCGGGTTCATCTCCATCAGGCCGACGTGCTTGTAGGCGGCGGCGTGGAAGACGATGTCCGGGTGGAAGCGGCTCATCACCTCGAGCATGCGGTCGGCCTCCTTGCAGTCGGCAAGGACCGCCTCGCAGCGGGTGAAGTGCCACTGCTCGGTCAGCTCGCGCTCGATCTGGAAGAGGTTGTCCTCGGCGTGGTCGAGCAAGATCGAGGAGGCGTGGGCTCACGCGCGCGATCTGGCGGCAGAGCTCGGCGCCGATCGAGCCGCCCGCGCCCGGTCACCAGGACGACCTTGTCCTCGATGTAGGCGCCGACGCGGTCGAGCTCCATCACGCACCGGGTCGCGGCCGAGCACGTCCTCGACCTGGACCTCGCGAAGCTGGCGGGTGAGCTGGACGCCGCCGCGCAGGAGCTCGAAGACGGTCGGCAGCGTCCGCACGGGGATCTGGCGCTCGCGGCAGGCGGCGACGACCCTCGCGCGCAGCTCGCCCGGGCGCCGACGGGATCGCGATCACGACCTCGTCGGGCTTCTGGCGCTCGAGCACCTGCTCGATCTCGTCGGTCGTGCCGAGAACGCGCAGGCCCAGGAGGCCCATCCCGCGCTTGCGCGGATCGTCGTCGACGAAGCCGATCGCCCGCACGCCGAGCGCCGGGTTGAGCTGAAGCTCGCGCACGACCATCTGGCCGCCCGAGCCGGCGCCGACGATCAGCGAGCCGCGCGACTTTCGCGCGCGCTGCTCCTTCGACGGCCGCTCGATCCACAGGCGCGTGACGATCCGCGCGCCGGCCAGGAGGCCGGTCGTGAGGATGAAGTCGAAGACGACGACCGAGCGCGGCAGGTTGTAGTCGAACGGCGAGACGACCGTGAAGACGACGACGAGCGCCGCGCTCGCCAGAGCGGTCGCGCGCAGGAGCGCCGGGAAGTCGCGGGTCAGGAAGTAGCGCCACCACTTCGCGTGGAGGCCGAGCAGCGTGAAGATGATCGCCTTGCCGATCGCGACGAAGGCGACCGACGCGACGAGCATGTCGACGTAGCGCTCGGGGATCTCGCCCGCGTCGAGGAAGCGCAGGACGAACGCGAGCGCGAACGCGATTGCGGCCAGGACCGCGTCGGCCAGGAACTGAAGGGCGCGATGGCGGTAGGCCGGATGGTTGAACCGGCTCATGGGCGCTGGATTCTACGGACGCCGGAGCGCTCTAGGACCGCTCGCCTGCAAGCGCGTGGTCGAGCTCCCGCAGGATGCCGTCGCGGCGCTTCTCGTACGGGAACTCGGTGCGGATCCGCTCGCGCGCGGCGACGTGCGCCTCAGGGCCGAGCGCGAGCGCCTCGGCCACGGCCGCGGCGATGCTCTCCGGCGTCGCCTCGGCGATCACGACGCCCGTCTCGCCCACGACCTCCGGCAGCGCGCCCGCCGCGGTGACGACCGGCACCGCGCCCGCGAGCATCGCCTCGGCGAGCGACATCCCGAAGCCCTCGTGGAGCGAGGCCTGGACGTAGACGGCCGCGCTGCGGAAGAGGTCGTCGAGGTCCTCGTCGGAGAGGTAGCCCGTGAGCCGCAGGTTCGGCGGCGCCTTCGCCTGCGAGCTCCTCGCCCGTGTCGTCCCACCACGCGCCGGCCAGCACCCACTCGACGTCCGGGAGCCTCGCGCGGCCGCCTCGCAGAACGGGCCGTGGCCCTTGCGCAAGAGGTTCACGTCGTAGACGGCGCCGACCGTCAGCGCCATCCGCTCGCGCGGCGCGGCGGGGTCGACGTCGGCGAAGCGGTCGGGGATGCCGTGGTAGACGACCTCGACGCGCTCCGGGTCGATGCCCGACGTTCTCGGCGATCTCGCGAAGCGACGACTCGGAGTTCGTGACCAGGCGCGTCGCCAGGTTCGCCGTCGAGCGGACGAGGCGGCGGCGCACCCCGCCGCGCTGCGAGCCGTAGCCGATCTCGGGCATGGCCGCCGTGTCGAAGCCGCCGAAGATGAGGAGCGAGGGCTTGCGCGCGAACGCGCGCGAAGCGGAGCGCGAGCGCCGTGTGCCAGGACGCGAACCAGCCGACGATCGCGTCGCACTCGCCGACCTTTCGCCACAGCTCGGCCGGGCGCGGCCTGAAGCCCTCCTGGAGGTAGTCGACGACCTCGTGGCGCTCCTCGAGCGCATCGCGATCGATGCGCGTGAACGTGTTCCGGCGGCTGTGTACGTAGAGGATGCGGGCCACTGGCCCTCTATCCTCCCAGGCTGCCTGGCGGGGCCTCTGCGCTGCCCTCGCCTCCCCACCGTGACGCCCTCTCTCGTCACACCCCTCGCCTCCGTCACCGACTTCATCGTCGATCCGATCGTCGAGGCCGCGACCGACTTCATCGACTCGGTCGGCCTGATCGGCGTGTTCATCCTCATGCTGCTCGAGTCGGCCTGCATCCCGGTGCCGTCGGAGGCGATCATGCTCTTCGCCGGCTTCAACGTCTCCGAGGGAGACCTGACGATGTTCGGCATCATCGCGGCCGGAGTCCTGGGGAACGTCGTCGGCTCCTGGATCGCCTGGGCCGCCGGCTACTACGGGCGCATGGAGCTGCTCGAGAAGAACCGGCTCATCCACATCAACCCGAAGCACCTGGCCTGGGCCGACGACTGGTTCCAGCGCCACGGCGACGCGACCGTCTTCTTCACCCGCATGCTCCCGATCATCCGCACCTTCATCTCGCTGCCGGCCGGCGTCGCGAAGATGCCGTTCTGGCGCTTCACCTGGCTCACCCTCGCCGGCTGCATCCCCTGGGTGACGCATGCTCGCGCTTCATCGGGCGCGAGGTCGGCGACAACTGGGAGGAGTGGCGCGACTACCTCCACTACTTCGACTACCCCGTCGCCGCCGCGATCCTCGCCGGCGATCGTCTACTTCCTGATCAAGCGCCGCCGCGGCTCGGGCCCGCCGCCCGCACCCGCCGACTCCGCGGCGTGAGCCGCAACCGCGCCGCCCTTCGCATCCCGGACGGGCGCGCGGCGCTGCTCGGCCTCGTCCAGGGGCCGACCGAGCTCCTGCCCGGTCTCGAGCTCCGCGCACATCTCGCTCGTGCCGTGGCTCCTGCGGGTGGGAGTGGCAGGAGCTCGACGCCGAGGCGCGCAAGAGCTTCGAGGTCGCGCTTCACGGCGGCACCGCTGCGGCGCTCCTGATCTCGCCTTCGCCACGAGATCGCCGACGAGCTGCGCTCGTTCGACGCGCCGGCGGGCGAGCGTCGTGGCGCTCTCGTTCGTGCCGCCCGCCGTGGCCGGGCTCGCCTTCGAGCGGCGGATCGAGGCGCTCGGCACGCCGCGCGCGACCGCGGCCGGCTTGATCGCGGGCGCCGTCGCGATGGCGCTGGCCGATCGCGCGCCGCAGGCGCGCGGGCGCGGCGACGCCGGTGCGCTCGACGGCCTCCTGCTCGGCATCGCGCAGGCCTGCGCGCTCGTCCCCGGCGTCTCGCGAAACGGCGCGACGCTCACCGCGGCGCGCGCGCGGCGCTTCGACCGCGACGCAGGCGAACCTCCTCTCGCGCACCGTCGCGCTGCCGGTGATCCTGGGCGCGGTCGCCCTCAAGGGCACGCGGCTCGCCAAGCGCGGAGTCACGCCGGGCACCGGCCGAGCGCTCGCGATCGGCGGCGGCTGCGGCCTTCGCCTCGACGCTCGCCTCGCAGCGCCTGATCCGCCTGGTCGAGCGCGACCGCGCGCTCTGGCCGTACGCCGCCTACCGCCTCGCGCTTGCCGCCGTGGTGCTCCGCCGCGCGCGTGCGTGTTCAGAATCAGCGTCGTGACCCAGGACGCCTACACGCAGGCCGGCGTGAGCCAGTCGGACGCCGACGCATCCGTCGCGGCGCTCGTCGCCCACCTCGGCGCGATCGAGACCGGCAAGCCGTCGCGCGTCGTGCCGCTGCCCGGGCCACTACGCGAGCGTGCTGCGGATCGACGACAACCGGGCATCGCCTTCGGCACCGACGGCGTCGGCACGAAGATGGTCGTCGCCGAAGAGCTCGGGCGCTTCGAGACGATCGGCATCGACCTGATCGCGATGAACGTGAACGACCTGATCTGCGTCGGCGCCGAGCCGATCGCGCTCGTCGACTTCATCCTCTGCCGCGAGGCGACGCCCGAGATCTGCGGCCAGATCGGCGAGGGCCTCCGCGCCGGCGCCGAGCAGGCGGGCATCGAGATCCCGGGCGGCGAGATCGCGCAGGTCGGCGACGTCGTCCACGGGTGGGAGCTCGGCGGCTCGGCGATCGGCCTCGTCGACCTCGACAAGATCGTCACCGGCGAGCGGATCGAGCCCGGCGACGCCCTGATCGGGCTTCCCTCCTCCGGCCTTCACTCGAACGGCTACACGCTCGCGCGCAAGGTCCTGGCCGACGTGCCGTGGGACGACGACCGGCTCGGCCGCGCCGCTCGGCGACGTCGTGCTCGAGCCGACCACGATCTACGTCCGCGCCGTGCTCGAGCTGCTCGCCTCCGACGTCGACGTCCGCGGCCTCGCCCACATCACGGGCGACGGCCTCAACAACCTCCTGCGCCTCTCGCGCGAGGTCGGCTACGAGCTGGCGCGACCCGCTCGAGGTGCCCGCCGGTCTTCGGCCTGATCCAGGAGCTCGGCGAGATCTCGGACGAAGAGATGCACGAGGTCTTCAACATGGGCCTCGGCTTCGTCTGCGTCGTGCCGGCCGCCGACGTCGGACGCCGCGGTCGAGCTGCTCGCAGCGCACCACCCGGGCACGCGCCTCGATCGGCGAGGTGACCGGCCGCGCGGGCGAGGTCAGGCGAAGCGACCGCTAACGATCGGTCACCATCCCCTCATGCGGATCGCCATCCTCGTCTTTCCCCGCCTCACCGCGCTCGACGCGATCGGGCCGTACGAGGTGCTCTCGCGCCTGCCCGGCGCCGAGCTGAGCTTCGTGGCGCCCCATCGGGGCGAGCTCAGGACCGACACCGGGCGCCTCGGCATCACCGCGGACGCGTCCATAGATGACCTGACTGATCCCGATGTCCTGGTCGTCCCCGGCGGTGTCGGGAACCGTCCGCTCCTCTCGGACGAGCGCGTCCTCGACTGGGTCCGCGCCGCTGATGAGAGCTCCGAGTGGACGACGTCCGTGTGCACCGGCTCGCTGGTCCTGGGCGCCGCCGGGCTGCTCGAAGGCAAGCGAGCCACCAGCCACTGGGCATATCGCGAGACGCTTCGCGACTACGGAGCCGAGCCAGTCGCCGAGCGCGTCGTCGAGGACGGCAAATACGTAACCGCGGCAGGGGTCTCGGCTGGGATCGACATGGGCCTCACCCTCGCTGCGAGGCTCACCAGCGACGATGTCGCCAAGGCGATCCAGCTTGGCATCGAATACGACCCCGATCCGCCGTTCGACGCGGGCTCTCCCGAGAAGGCGGGTGAGGACCTGGTGAATCTCGTCAGGACCCTCGAGGAGGCCGAGGTGTGAGCGCACCTCACCCGGCGTCGTAGGATCGAACATCCCTGCAAATCGGCTCCCGGAGCGGGACTTGAGCGCGACGCGGCGAAGTTCCTGACGGAACGCTCGAGCAGATGAGCACCGACTCGCAACCAAGAAGCGGGACCGGCCTGATCGGCCAGGTCCTCTCGTCGCGCTACCGCCTCGAGTCGCAAGCTCGGCTCGGGCGGGATGTCGACCGTCTACCTCGCGCTCGACGAGACGCTCCAGCGAAAGGTCGCGGCGAAGGTGCTCCACCGCGAGATGTCGGACCAGCCCGACCAGCTCGAGCGCTTCCGCCGCGAGGCGCGCGCCGTCGCGCAGATCTCGCACCCCAACGTCGTCGCCGTGATCGACGCCGGCAACGACGAGGACGGCCACCCCTACATCGTCTTCGAGTACGTCGAGGGCGAGACGCTCAAGCAGCGGATCGACCGCTTCGGCCGGCTGCCGCTCGACGAGGCGGCCGCGTACGCGATCGAGGTCGGCCGCGGCCTCCAGGCCGCGCACCTCGCCCACATGGTCCACCGCGACGTGAAGCCGCAGAACGTCCTGATCGACACCGAGGGCCGCGCGAAGGTGACCGACTTCGGCATCGCGCTCTCGCTGGAGGCCGACGGCCTGACCAAGACCGGGCGCGTCCTCGGCACGACCGACTACGTCTCGCCCGAGCAGGCGATGGGCAAGGCCGTCGACGACCGCTCGGACATCTACTCGCTCGGGATCCTGCTCTACGAGATGCTCCGCGGCGACGTCCCGTTCAAGGCCGAGACGCTCGTCGGCGTCGCGATGAAGCACGTGAACGACCCGATGCCCGACATCCAGGCGACCCGGCCCGGCACCTCCTCCGCGCTCGCCGCCGTGATCGAGCGCGCGACCCAGAAGGACCCGAAGAAGCGCTACCGCGACATGGGCGCGATGCTCGCCGACCTCGAGGGCGCGCTCGAGGTCGAGATCGCGCGTGCCGGCGGCGCCACCGGCGAGGCGACCACCGTGCTCAAGTCGGTGCCCTCGCGCCAGCGGATCCTGAGCCCGCGCTCCGTTTCGATCGTCGGCATCCTGCTGGTCCTGGCCGGCGTCCTGGTCGCGCTCGCGCTGGTCGAGCTGGGAGGCGAGTCGGACGAAGCCGCGTCCGAGGTCGCCGGCGACGAGGAGACGAAGCGCCGGCGAGCGGCGAGGAGATCGAGCTCTCGAACCCGGTCGACTACGACCCGATCGGCGGCGACGGCGAGCATCCCGAGGCGGTCGACCTGGCGATCGACGACGACCCGGAGACCTTCTGGCTCACCTCGACCTACAGCGCGGGCCCGGCCCTCGAGGCAGCGGGCAAGGAGGGCGTCGGCCTGATCGTCGAGACCGACGAGGTCGTGACCGGGCGCCAGCATCGAGATCGAGACCGACGGATCCGGGCTGGACCGTCGAGGTCTACGGCATCGAGGGCGACGCCGCCCGACGACGATCGAGGGCTGGGGCGAGCCGATCTCGGCCGCGTCCATTCGAGGCCGACGGAGAAACGACGCATCCCGCTCAACGAGAACGAGTCCGACCACTACCTGATCTGGATCACCGAGCTGACCGAGAACGACGACGGCGGCTACTTCGCCACGATCGGCGAAGTCACCCTCTTCGACTGATCATGAACTGCAAACGTCCGTGAGCTACCCCCATAGGGGTTACTGACGGACGTTCACCGTGTGCGGCGGCCGACCGCCTCGAGGTACTCGCCGCGGAACAGGACGGTGCCGTCGTCGGCCTCGTTCTCCTCGGCGAAGAAAGCGTCGAGGTCTGCCTTGAGCGCGGGCCACTCGTCGCCGAGCACCTCTCGGGCCTTCACCATTGGGCCGAAGTTGGTCTGGAAGTTCTTCACGAAGGCTTCGAGGCTCTCCTCGCGGAACTCGTTCAGCTTCCGCTCGAACGAGAGCTCGACGCCAAGCGGCTCCAAGAGTGACCGGACGTGATCCTCGGTGCCCCAGAGCGGCGGGGGCTGGAAGCCCTCGGGCGGGGGCGGCATGTGCGAGCCGGTCAGCCGGAACATCTGGCCCGTCCTCCCCTCGGGAGTCCAGCAGCAAAAGCCGATCACGCCGCCGGGCTTCGTCACGCGCACCATCTCGGACGCGGCCTGCGCGTGGTCGGGCGCGAACATGTGGCCGAAGGTCGAGAGGACCCGGTCGAACGACGCCGTCCTCGAACGGCAGGTCGAGCGCGTCGGCCTCGACCCACTCGACCTCGACGCCGGCCGCCTCGGCGCGCGCCGCGGGCCGCGTCGAAGTGAACGTCGGAGATGTCCGAGCCGACCACGTCGGCGCCGCGCTCCGCCGCCGGGATCGCCACCGAGCCGCCGCTACCCGTGCCGATGTCGAGGACGCGCATGCCCTCCTCGATGCCGACCGAGTCCAGAAGCTTCGGGCCGGTCGCGGCGACGTAGTCGGCGACCCGGTCCCACTTTCCGGCGGACCAGACCGCGCGGTTGATCTTCTGCTTCTCGACGATCTACGGGCATGAGGCTCTCCCCTTCGTTCGCTTGCCCGAGAGACTAGAACTCGTAGCCGCGCTCCGCTGTGTGACGTTCGACCGCAAGCTTCACCAGGCGGTCGCAGAGCTCCGGGATACGGCACGCCGCTCGCCTCGAAGAGCTTTCCGAAGACGCTCGTCTGCGGTGAAGCCGGGGATCGTGTTGATCTCGTTCACGAGGACCTCGCCGCCCTCGGTCACGAAGAAGTCGCAGCGCGCGAGGCCGCGGCAGTCGAGCGCCCTGTAGACCTCGACCGCCAGCTCGCGCACCCGCTCGACCGCGTCGTCGCCGATCGGCGCCGGCACCGCGAGCTGCATGCCGCCGTCCGTGTACTTCGCCTCGAAGTCGTACCACTCGGCGCCCTGGGTGACGATCTCGCCGGGCAGCGACGCCTCCGGCTCGGTGTTGCCGATCACCGAGCACTCGACCTCGCGCCCTTCGCAGTGCGCCTCGATGATCACGCGCGGGTCGTGGCGAAGCGCGAGCTCGACGGCGTCGTCGAGCTCCTGCTCGGCCGACATCACGCGCGTGATGCCGACGCTCGAGCCCAGGCGCGAGGGCTTGACCCAGATCGGCATGCCCATCGCGGCCGCCTGCTCGCGCCAGCCCGGCTCGCCCACCTGGCAGAAGTCGACCTGCGGAAAGCCGTGGTGGGCGAGGAGGCGCTTGCAGATGAGCTTGTCCATCGCGACCGCCGCCGCCAGAACGCTCGGCCCGGCGTAGGGAACGTCGAGGCACTCGAGCAGACCCTGGACCGTGCCGTCCTCGCCGAACGGGCCGTGGAGGACGGGGAAGGCGACGTCCGCGCCGAGCAGTCCGCCGGCCGCGCGCAAGCTCGACCTCCTCGCCGTCGACGAGCCAGCGCCCGTCGCGCTCGATCAGGACGCGCACGACCTCGTGGCCCGCCTCCTCGAGGCCCGCCGCGACCGACTCGCCCGAGCGAAGCGAGACGTCGTGCTCCGACGAGCGCCCGCCGGAGAGGACCGCGACCTTCATGGGCGCGACGCTCTGGGCGTCGGCTCGGGTTCGGGCTCTGGCTCCGGGTCGGGCTCGGGATCGGGCTCTGGCTCAGGTTCCGGCTCGACGAACTCGCCGACGAAGATCGTGACCTGGTCGCTCGCCCGGATCTGCGTGCCCGCGCCGAGGGCGCCTGCTCGATGACGCGCCCGTCCAGCGACTCGTCCTCGGTCGTCCTGCTCGCACGACCTCGATGTTCGTGCGCGCCGCGGCTCTGAAGCGTGTTGATAGCCGTGTCCTCGGGCTGGCCCTCGACGTTCGGGACCTACGACCGTGCCGTCGCCGTTCGAGACGGTGATCGACGACCTCGGAGCCCCTTCTTGACCTCGCTGCCTCCGCCCGGGTCCTGCGCGATCACCTGACCCTCGGGCAGGTCCGAGTCCTCGGTCTCGACGTTCGAGACGAAGCCCGCGTCGCGCAGCTGCCGCCTCGGCCTCATCCTCCTGCAGCCCGACCACGTCCGGGCACGGTCACGAGCTCCGCGCCCTTCGAGATCAGGATCGTCACGACCGACTCGCACTCGACCTTCTCGCCCGTCGCCGGCTCGGTGTCGACGACGTTCCCGTGCCTTGACGTCGTTCGAGTTGACCTCCTCGGAGCGGACCTGGAGGTTCTCGTCGTGAAGCTTCTTCGTCGCGTCGGCGGCGGGCTCGTCGATCACGCCCCTCGTCGGGATCGCGACCTCCAGCCCGAGGGAGACGATGATCTCGACCTCGGAGCCCTCGTCGGCGTCGCTCCCGGCCGGCGGATCCGTCTCGGAGACGGTGTTCGGCTCGTCGCAGCTCTCGAAGTCCGACGGCGACGACCTCGAAGCCCTCGCCTCCAGCTCGTCTGTCGCCGCCTGGCGGTCCTGCCCGATCACCGACGGAACCAGCACCTGCTCGGTGCGCGTCAGCGCGAAGACGACTCCCGCGAGATCAGGAGCAGCGCGAGGATCGCCAGGGCGATCAGCTTGTTTCGCTTGCTCTTGTCCTCCTCCTCGGGCGGCGGATCGACGACCGCCGCGGCGTAGATCGCGGTCCCGCCGGCATCGGGGTTCGCCTCGGCCTCGTCGAGCGCGCGCAGGAACTCCGTCGCGCTCTGGAAGCGGTCGGCCGGATCCTTGGCGAGCGCCTTGAGCACGACGGCGTCGAGCGCGGGCGGGATCTCGGGATTGATCTGCCGCGGGGGGACCGGCGGCTCGGAGACCTGCTTGAGCGCGATCGCGACGGCCGTCTCGGCGTCGAAGGGAACCCGGCCCGTCAGCGCCTCGTAGAGGATCACGCCGACCGAGTAGATGTCGGCGGAGGCGGTCGTCTCGAGGCCCTGCGCCTGCTCGGGCGAGAGGTACTGCGCGGTGCCGAGGACCGAGCCGGTCTGCGTGATCTCGGACGCGCCGGCGCGGGCGATCCCGAAGTCCGTCACCCGAGCGCGGCCCTCGGCGTCGACCAGGACGTTGTGCGGCTTGAGGTCGCGGTGGACGATTCCGCGGTCGTGCGCGAAGCGGACGCCGGTCAGGACCTGGCGGACGATCTCGACCGACTCGGCGGGCGAGAGGCCGCGCTCGATCAGGTCCTTGAGCGCCGCCCCCTGCACGTACTCCATCGCGATCAAGTAGCGGCCCTCGTGCTCGCCGCGGTCATAGACCGAGACGATGTTCGGGTGCTGAAGCCCGGCCGCGGCCTGCGCCTCGCGGCGGAAGCGCTCGACGAACTGCTCGTCGGCGCCGAAGCGCTCGTGGAGGAACTTGAGCGCGACCTGGCGGCCGAGCATCTCGTCGTCGGCCGACCAGACGTCCGCCATGCCGCCCGAGCCGATCCGCCGGATGAGCCGGTAGCGCTCGCCGATCTCCTGGCCTGCCTCGAGTCTCATCTCAGCCGCCCGGAGCGCGTCCATGACCTGCGTCGCGATCGGCCCGGCGACCTCGCCGCCGAAGCAGCCGGTGCAGCGCTCGATCATCGCCGCGACCGCGATCTGCGGATCCTCGGCGGGCGCGAAGCCGATGAACCACGGCCGGTTGATCGACGCCTCGACGTCGATCTCGGCGGTACCGGTCTTGCCAGCGAGCTGGCCGAGCGAAGTCGAGAGGCCGGAAGCCGTTCCGTCGTTCGCGACGTTCACCATCATCTCGGTCACCTGCGCCGCGGTGTCCTCGGTGACGACCTCCGATTGCACGTTCGGGTCGAGCTCCTCGATCGTGCGTCCGTCGGGGTCCTTCGCCTCCTGGAGGAACGTCGGCTCCATGAGCGTGCCGTCGTTCGCGATCGTGGCCGCGACCTCAGCCATCTGGAGCGGCGTCGCGAGCAGACGCTCCTGGCCGATCGCAACGCGGCCGATGTCGACGTCGATCGCTTCGAGCGATCTGCAGGAGGTCGCCCTCGAGATCGACGACGCCGCTGGCGATCATCTGCGTCGTCCGGATAGTCGAGCTCGGGATCGGCGTTGAAGCCGAAGCGCTCCATGTACTCGAGTATGTCTCCGCGCCGAGCTGCTCGCCGACCTGCGCCCAGTAGGTGTTGACCGAGTTCGTGAGCGCGGTCGTCATGTCGATCGTCCCGAAGTCCTGACCGCCTGAGTTGGCGAGGGGCACTCCGCCGATGTCTCTGTCCCGAGTTGGCGTTCGAGCGTGGTCGATGTCTCGAACTCGCCGGAGTCGAGCGCGGCCGCGGCGGTGACGACCTTCATCGTCGAGCCGGGCTGGTAGCGACTCTGGGTCGGCCGGTTGAGGAGCGGTGCTGTTCACGTCGTCTGAGGAGAGCGCTTCGAACGTCTTGGGGTTCTCGCACGGCGTTCGGGTCGTAGCCGGGTACGGACGCCATGACGCGGACCGCCCCGGTATCAGGCTCGATCGCGACGACCGAGCCGCCTCCGATCGCGCCCGGCGTTGAATCGATCGCGCTCTGAAGCGCCTGCGTAGCGACTCGCTGCGCCTCGGCGTCGAGCGTGAGCGTTATGTCCGCACCTTCTCGCGCTGAGCCCGAGAGCTGGTCGATCAGGGTCGCGAACTCGTTCTGGTCGCCAGAGAGCAGGTCGTTCTCGGAGAGCTCGATCCCGCTGCGCGCCGACGTCGACGAACGAGTAGCCGACCGGGTTGCCGAAGAGGTTGCCCTGCGGATAGCGGCGCACGAACACGCGCTGGTTGGGGTTGCCGTCGGCTCCGCCGGCGGGATTCGACTCGGCGATGAGGACGCCGTCGGAGGTGGTGATCGTCCCGCGCTCGATCTGCTGCTCCTGGATCAGGAGCCGGCGGTTCTCCGGGTTGCGACTCGAGCTCCTCGGCCTCGAGCACCGACCAGCGCGACGTGAAGACGACGAGTCCCGTGAAGAGCAGCAGGATCACCGCGTAGAGGCGGACGATCTGTGAGTTCACAGCGGTGCACCCCTCCCCTGCCCGGCGCGCGCCGCGCGCTGGTCGGAGACGAGCAGGAGGAGCGCGAGCAGGATCATGTTCGCGACGACCGAGCTGCCGCCGGAGGAGATGAAGGGAAGCGTCACGCCGGTCAGCGGGATCAGCTTGACGACGCCGCCGATGATCACGAACGCCTGGAGGCAGAAGACCGCCGTGAGCCCGGTCGCCAGGAGCTTCGAGAACCCGTCAGGCGCCATCACCGCGGTCTTGAAGCCGCGTAATCCGATCAACGCGTAGATCGCGATCAGCCCGCAGGCGCCGAAAGCGCCCGAGCTCGGCGACGATCACCGCGAAGATGAAGTCCGTGTGGGGCTCGGGCAGGATCGAGCCGCAGAACGGGAAGGTCTCGCCGTCGCATGCCTCCGCGCTTGGGCGCGAACGGGCCCGGGCAGCTTGAGCAAGGACTCGCCGATGCCCTGGCCGAAGAGGCCGCCCTCGGCCTGGGTGAAGAGCGCGGAGCGTGATCTGCGCCGGCCGTCCGTCTCGGCCTGCGTCCGTTCGGCGAACGGGTCGATCCAGATGTCGACGCGGTCCTGGACGTGGCCGACGGTGCCGGCGAAGAACCACGGCGCCGGCGAGGAACAGGACGAGGCCGATCGAGGACGTAGGAAAGGCGGTTGGTCGCGACGTAGACGAGCGCCAGGAAGGCGCCGAAGAACATGAGCGACGAGCCGAGGTCGCGGATGAAGACGAGCATGACCATCGCGCGCGCCCCAGACGACGAGGAAGCGGGCCGAAGTGCTTGAGCGGCGGGATCGTCAGGCCCATGACGCGCCGGGCGGCGACCGAGAGGAGCTCGCGGGTCTCGTTGAGGTAGCTCGCGAGGAAGATGACGATGCCGATCTTCCCGAGCTCGGCCGGCTGGAAGGAAAGCGGCCCGAGGTCGACCGCGAGGATAAGCGCCGTTCACGGTCGAGCCGATCCCGGGCAGGCGCGGCGCCAGGAGCAGTGCGATCGATCCGAGCGCGATCAGGTAGCGATAGCGCTCGAGCACGTGGTAGTCGCGAAGGAAGACGATCGTCGCGGCGAACGCGGCGAGGCCGAGGAGGAAGAAGGTCGCCTGCTCGACGGCCAGGCTCTCCTCGATCCGGTAGAGCATCACGAGGCCCGACCGCCGCGAGCGACGGCGCAGAGCGGGAAGAGGTACGGGTCGGCGTCCTTGCAGCGTGATGCGCAGGAAGAAGTGGGTCGCGACGCAGATCGCGAGGAAGTAGCCGCCGTAGGTGAGGCTGAGCGTGCCGATCTCGTCGGAGCGGACCGCGAAGACCGCCGCGAAACCGGCGCTGACCAGGAGCGCGACCGGGAATCAGCGCGAAGAGCTCGCGGTTTCGCGCGCTCATCCGCCTCCGCGACCGCTGCTCTTCCGGTCCTCCTGCTTGCCGTCCGCCGCCGTCTGGTTGCCGCCGTTGCCTGCTGCGTTGCGTTGTCGTTGTCGGTTGGCGTTCCGCCGGTCGCCTCGGACGCCTCGGCGCCGCGACGCGCCTCGAGGTCGTCGAGCAGGTCGACCGCGTCGTCGCGCGAGCGCAGGTCGTGATCCGGTCGCCTCGTCGCGGCGATCCTCGGGTAGCGAGCCGACGAGCGTGGGCGAGGAGGTGACCTCCGAGTAGAGCTCGATGTCGAACGGCAGGTCGTAGGGAAGGCCGCGATAGAGCGAGAGGCGCCCGCCCTCGTCGGTGCCGAGGAAGTAGACCTGGCGCGCGGCGAAGATAGCCCGCCGCGACGAGGCCGGCGACAACGAGCAAGGCGACCAGCGACTTGACCGGGAAGCGGCGCTTTCGCTTTGGCTCGGCTTCGCGGCGGCGCGGGGCCGTGGACCGGAAGCGGCGCCGCCCAAGCTCGCCTCGCGCGGCGGCGCTCGGCCTCGGCTGCGGACGGCGTCGGCTGTGAGCCCGGCGCCGGCGGCGGTCGGCCCGACCAGGGTCGCGCCCTCGTCGACCTCGTCCGCCTCGCCCTCCTCGAGGCGGAAGGCGACGACGGTGATGTTGTCGCGCCCGCCGGCCTCGTTGGCCTCGTTCACGAGCCAGGTCGTCGCCTCGTCGAGCGAGGAAGACTCGGCGAGGATCTCCCGGACCTTGACGTCCTTCACCATCGTGGTGAGGCCGTCCGAGCAGATCAGGTAGACGTCGTCGGGCCGGGCCGCTGACGGTGAGCGTGTCGACCTCGACCTCCGCCTCGGGCCCGAGCGCGCGGGTGATGATCGAGCGCTGCGGATGAGTCCTCGGCCTCCTCGTCGGTCAGCCGGCCCTGGCGGCGAAGCTCCTCGACGAGCGAGTGGTCCGAGGTGAGGAGCGTCAGCTCGCCGTCGCGAAAGCGGTAGGCGCGCGAGTCGCCGACGTGGCCGATCGAGATCTCGTCGCCCTCGACCAGGGCCGCGGTCAGCGTCGTGCCCATGCCCGAGCGGGACGAGTCGTGCTGGGAGAGCGAATGGATCTGCGCAGTTCGCGCTCTGGACGACCGAGCGCAGGAAGGCCTCGGGCGGCCTCGGTGCCGCGCTCGGCGGGCTCGAAGGCCTCGGCGGCGATCCGCGAGGCGACCTCGCCGGCCTGCGCGCCGCCCATCCCGTCGGCCACGGCGTAGAGCGGGCCGCGGGCGAAGTAGGAGTCCTCGTTCGTCGTCCGCTGGCGACCGGTGTCCGTCTTGTATGCGTCCTCGGCGATCCGCAAGCGCCATCTACGAGCTCCCGGGGACGTCGATCTCGAAGCGAAGCTCGGTGTCGCCGATCTTGATCTCGTCGAGGTCGGAGAGGAGAGCCTCGGCGCGGAAGCGGCTGCCGTTCAGGTAGGTGCCGTTGGTCGAGCCCATGTCCTCGACGTAGTAGCTCGCGCCGCGCGAGTAGATCCGGCAGTGGATGCTGCGAGGCGAACTTGTCGTCGATCCGCACGTCCGCCTCGTCGCCACGGCCGATCGAGAGCCCGCCGAAGAGATCCCAGCGAGCTGCCGGCGTCGAGCCCGCCGCCCTTGACCGCGACGAGCGAGGCGTCGGTCGACGGCGCGCGGCCGCCCGGGTCCGGCGACGGCGTGAAAGCCGGTCGCCTCGGGCGCGGGAGCCTGAGGTTGCCCGAAGCTCCTTGAGCGCTGAGCGGCCCGACCCAGAACAGGAACAGGTAGAGCACGGCGAGAAAGCCGAACTTGAGGCCGACCGCGATCGGCTCGGTGTCCATCTAGCGTAGCCTCACTCGTCTAGTGCTCGATGTCGAACGTGAAGTAGGTGGTGCCGATCTGGACCTGGTCGCCGGGGCTGAGGCGCGACGAGTCGACCTGGCGGCCGTTCACCTTGATGCCGTTGGTCGAACCGAGGTCCGCGACCTCCCAGTCCCCGGTCGAGTTGCGGCGAAGCTCCGCGTGCTTTCGAGAGACGTTCGGGTCGGCGAGGACGCAGTCGCACTCGCGCGAGCGGCCGAGCGAGGCGACCGGGCCGTCGAGGACGAAGCGGCGGTCGTCGAGCGAGACGATGGCCTTCGTGTCGGTCAGGTGCGCGGTGCGCTTGGTCGTGCGCGACTGGCGTCTCCGCCTTCGGCGGCACTTGGTAGACCATCGTGTGGCCCTGCTCGCCCTGCGAAGGCGCCTGGCCTTCGCGCTGCGCCGGCTTGACCAGGCGGGTCTGGATGCCGAACTCGCCGAGGCGCAGGCGCTCGTCGACCTCCAGGCTCACCTCGGGGCGGGTGAGGAGCGCGAGGTCGTGCCGGCGAGCGTGCTCGAGGAGGTACGAGGAGAGCTCCTGCTCGAGCGAGCGCTCGTAGCCCTCGAGGCGCTCGTGGTCCTCCGTCGCCGAGCCAGACCGTGTACTGGTTGGGCACGTAGACGCGCGAGACCGAGGCGGTCCGGTGCGCGTCCATCTCCTTCGCGAGCTTGCGCGCGATCTCCACGGGCTGGACCTCGCGACGAGAAGGCGCGCGAGAACGCGCCCTGGACCAGGTTCTCTATCCGTGCTTCGAGGTTTCGAAGGACGCTTATCTCGATTCTCCTTGCGGCACGCGAGATCGGGCGGGCGGCTCCGCCTCCTGCGGCCCGCGTTGAGCCCGGAATCCTAGCTTCAAGCGTCTCGGACGCGCTAGTGATCGAGCGCGGGCTGGGCGCTGGCGAGCGCCCGCGGGCGAGCGGGCTCGTCGCCGCCGGTTGGCGCCGGCGCGGGCGAGCGACGGCCAGAGCCACGACCACGATCGCGATGGCGGCGCTCGCGCTTTGCGAGCCGTCGCCGACGTAGGCGAGGCCCGCAGCGAGGCCCGCCGCCCAGACGATCGTGCCCACCAGGGCGAGCGCGGGGTGGAGCGCGGAGGATCGGCTCCAAGCAGGACCGCGGCCGCCGGCGAGGAGCGCGAGACCGCCGAGCGCCGAGGGGTCGGCGAAGGCGCCCAGGACATCGTTGCCGGCGGCGTCGCGGATCCGGTCCAGCCGTCCGGCGGCCTCAGGCGCGATCCCGAGCGGTCGCCGAAGCCGAAGCCGACGGCTGCGATCAAGTACGACGGCGAAGGAGAGCGCTCCCAGAACCGCGCGCTCGCGCGCGGTGTGAGCCGAGGAAGGCGACGAGGGCGGGCGCGGCGGCGATCGCACCCGCGGCGCCCAGGGGCACGGCGGCGAGGGGCAGGAGCGCGAGTCCGGCTTGCTGGCCAGGGCGACGGCTGGCAGGAGGACGCTCGCCAGGACGAGAGCGAGTCCGGGCAGCCCGGCCGGCCCGGCCAGGGCCGCGAGAACCGTGCCCGCGCCGACCAGGCCGAGGACGCGGGCGAACGAGCGGCGGGGAAGCGGCGAGTCCGTGCCGTCGGGCGAGGGAACGGCGCACTCGTCGTCGAGCTGAGGCGCTGACGCGGTCGAGCTCCGAGCGAAGGCGCTTGAGGGTCGGGCGGTTGCGAGGGTCGGAGCCGAGCGACGCGTCGATCTGAGCGACGAGCGACGCCGGCAGGTCGGGGCGAAGGAGGCCGAGCGAGGGAAGCGGCTGGCCGATCTGGCGGGCGGTCTGAGCGGGGGTGCGCCGCGCGACCGGATTCTCGCCCGCCCACGCCTCGTAGAGGGTGAGCGCCAGCGAGTAGACGTCCGCCTCGGGGCCGGCGTGCTCGCCCTCGGCCTGCTCGGGCGCCATGTAGGCGAGCGTGCCGACGACCTCGCCAGTCGCGGTCAGTGCCGGCGCGCCGGCGACCGCGGCGATCCCGAAGTCCATCAGCTTCGCGCGGCGCCCCTGCGTCCCGAAAGGGCGGACGATCGCGTTCTGCGGCTTGACGTCGCGATGGATGACGCCGCGCTCGTGGGCGTGGCAAGCGCGTCGCAGAGGTCCTTGCCGATCTCGGCGACGTCTCGATCCGAGACCGCACCGTCGCGGGCGACGCGGTCGAGCGTCTTGCCCTGAACCAGCTCAGAGACCAGCAAGGCGTGCCCGTCGCGCTCGCCCAGCTCGTACAGCGTGACGATCGCCGGATGGTTGAGGCGCGCCGCCGCCTGAGCCTCGCGCAGGACGCGATCGGCGCCCGCCGTCTGGATCTCCTTGATCGCGACCTCGCGCTGAAGGCGCTCGTCGAAGGCGCGAAAGACGGTGCCCATCCCGCCGGAGCCGATTCGCTCTCCGACCCTGAACCGCCCCATGACAAGCTCGCCTGACACTACGAATCCTGCGTTCGACAGGGCTCGGAGCCTTTCCTGCCTGTCAGCTAACTGACCGAAAGCCCGGTAATACTCGCCCTGAGTGGAAGCCTCAGAAGTCGACGATTCCGTGTCCGTCGCGGCGGCGCACGAGCCGCCTCCGCAACGGCGGCGGCGCCCGCCGCCTCCGCGCGAGCCCGCCGGCGACGTCCTCAAGCGGCGCGCTGATCGCATTCGGGATCGGCGTCGTCGTGGTCGTCGTCTTGCTGCTCCTCGCCGTCCGCGGCTGCCTCGACGCGCGCAAGGAGCGCTCGTACGAGAACTACCTGCGCGACCTCGACTCGCTCGTCACCACTTCGTCCCAGCTCTCGACCGAGTTCTTCCAGCGCTTCCGCGATCCGGGCGGCGCTGACCGAGCTCGAGTTCCAGGCGCAGCTCGGATCGAGCCGCGGGCACCAGCGAGGACCTCCTGCAACCGCGTCGAGGGCCTCGACACGCCGGATGAGCTCTCCGACGCGCAGGAGGACCTCGAGCTCGCGTTCGAGCTTCGCCGCGACGGCGTCACGTCGGTCGTCGAGCAGACCGAGGTCGCGCTCGGCGACGAAGGCTCGCCGGACGCGACGCAGCAGATCGCTACCGACATGCGCCAGTTCCTTGCCTCGGACGTCCTCTACGCGCGGGCCGCAGGAGGAGATCGACGAGCGTCCTTGAAGAGGAGGAGCTCGGCGGGCGAGGTGCCGACGTCGAACTTCCTGCCTGAGCCGATCGAGCTGTGGCTCGACGACCTCGAGATCGCCGCGCTCCTGGCGCAGGTCGCGGGCGAGACCGGCGCCGCCGGCGACGCGACCCGCGGCACGGAGATCTCGTCGGTCGACGATCCGGCCCGGCAACATCGCGCTCACGCCGGACACGCTCAACACGTCGCGCCAGGTGCCGACCGAGATCGAGGTCGGGGTTCTGAACGGCGGCACGACCGACGAGACCGACGTCGTCGTCTCGTTCGAGCTCCTCGGCTCGACCGAGCCGATCGAGGGCGAGACCACGATCCCGCGGATCAACCCGGGCGAGGAGGGCACGGCCGTCGTTGCCGATCGACGGGCGAGATCCCCGAGGGCGACGAGCTGACGCTGATCGTCACCGTCTTCCCGGTCGCCGGGCGAGATCGATCGTCGACAACAACGAGTTCACCTACCAGGTCCGCTTCGGCGGCTAGCCCGGCTCGCCGTGAAGCCGCTCTCCGTCGCCTTCCTCGGGCCGGCCGGGACCTTCTCGGACGACGCGCTGCGCGCGGCCGCTGGACGCGCGCGCGGCGGGCGTCGAGCCGCAGCCCGTACGCGACGATCCACGACGCGGTCATGGCGGTCGCGCAGCGGCGAGGCCGATCGCGCGCTGGTTCCGTTCGAGAACTCGATCGAGGGCTCGGTGCGGCCCGACGCTCGACGCGCTCGCGTTCGACGCCGAGAGCGTCTCGATCGCCGGCGAGCACGATCACGAGATCTCGCAGGCGCTGATCGCGCGCGCGCGAGATCGAGCTCGGCGAGATCGAGGTCGTCGTGAGCCATCCGCAGCCGAGCGCCCAGTGCGCCCGGTTTCTGCGCGAGGAGCTGCCGCAGGCCGAGGTGCGCAGCGCGGACTCGACCGCCGACGCGGTGCGCCAGGTCTCCGAGTGCCGACGGGCCGCTGGGCCGCGCTCGGCGCGGCGTCGGCGGCCGAGATCTACGGCTGCGTCGTCCTGCGCGAGGGCGTCGAGGACGAGAAGGGAAACGTCACCCGCTTCGCGTGGCTCGCGCCCGAGGGCGTGCGCGCCGAAGCCGAGCGAGGGCCAGGCGTGGCGGACGACGCTGATCTTCTCCGAGCTCGGCGCCGACCATCCCGGGCGCGCTCGTCGACGCGCTCTATGAGATCTCCAACCGCGAGGTCAACATGACCCGGATCGAGTCACGCCCGCGCCGCTACGAGCTCGGCCGCTACATGTTCTTCATCGACATGGAGGGCGCCGACACGGACCCGGCCGTCGCCGAGGCGATCGGCGCGCTCCGGAACAAGGCGGAGAACGTGCGGGTGCTCGGGCAGCTACCCGGTCGGGCCGGGTCAGCTTCCCTGACCAACGTCGCCGCCCGCGCGATTAGAATTCGCGCGCCACGATGTCAGTCCGTGGCGGAATCCTCGACGTAGGCGAGGCGAACGGGAAGGTCGTCCCGATCGCCGGGCGGCTGCACGGCGGCCGGACGCATTCGCACGCGCACGGCCGGCCGTCGGCGGGCGGGTGCTGGTCCTCAACGCGAGCTACGAGCCGATCAACGTCTGCACGATGCGCCGCGCCGCGGTGCTCGTCCTCAAGGAGCGCGCCGAGGTGATCGAGCGCCGCGAGGGAGTCCTTCACTCCGAGCGGCTCGAGCTCGAGCGGCCCTGCGTGATCCGGCTGATCCGCTACGTCCGCGTGCCGCGCGACGTCCACCGCCGCAAGATCACCCGGCGCGCCGTGCTCGCCCGCGACTCCTACACCTGCCAGTACTGCGGGCGCGAGTCGGCCGGGCTCACCGTCGACCACGTGATCCCGCGAAGCCGCGGCGGCTCGTCGCACTGGGACAACATCGTCGCCGCCTGCGCGCCGTGCAACCGCAAGAAGGGCAACCGCCTGCCGACCGAGGCGGCGATGCCGCTTCGCGCGAGCCCGAAGGCGCCAGGTCCGACGGTCTTCATCCGCATCGCCAGCCCACGCGTCCCGGACGCGTGGGAGCAGTACCTCCTCGCGGCCTGAACGACGAAGGGCCGCCCCTTCCGGAGCGGCCCTTCGGTACGAGTCGCGTGATTGAAAGCGGCCGGAGATTGACAGCGAGTGGGACAAGCTCCCGCCTCTCATTGGCCACCGGCGCCTGGTTTGTATTCCACCAGGCGGCTCACACGTGCCACCTAGTGTTCCGACACCTCCAGAGTCCCGTTAAGCATTGGAATTAGGACCACCTCCTTTCTCTGGTCCCTTCATTGAACCAAACGGGAGGTGGTCACGCTGGCGGTTACTCGCCGGCGGCTTCGGCCTCTTCGAGCTCTTCCTGGATCGTCGGCTCGCCGTCGCCGTTGACGGGCGTGGACGACTCGACGACGAGCGCGACGGCTGACACGCAGTCGTCCTCCTTCATGTTCATCACGCGGACGCCCTGCGTCGCGCGGCCCATGAGCGAGATGCCGCCGGCGTTGGTGCGCTGGACCATGCCGTTCTGCGAGATGAAGAGGAGGTCCTGGTGCTCGCGGACGATCAGCGCGCCGGCGAGTCCGCCCTTCTTCTCGGTCATCCGGATCGTGAGGACGCCCTGGGTGCCGCGGCCCTTGACCGGGTACTCGGGCACCTCGGTGCGCTTGCCGTAGCCGTTCTCGGTGACGACGAAGAGCTGCGAGTCGTCCCGGGCGATGTCCATCGCGAGAACGCGGTTCTTTGAGCCGTCGGGGAGCTTCTTGGAGACGTTCATGCCGCGCACGCCGCCCGTGCCGCGGCCCATCGGGCGAACCTGCGACTCGTTGAAGCGTGAGGCGTTGCCCGACTTCGAGACCATCAGGATGTCGTCCTCGCCCGAGGTGAGGCGGACCTGGACGAGCTCGTCGTCGTCGCGGACCTTGATCGCGATGATGCCGTCGGCCTTGATCTTCGTGTTGTAGGCGAGGAACTCGGTCTTCTTGATCTGACCCTGGCGGTCGCGAAGACGAGGAACTTGTCCTCCTTGAAGTCGCGCGTCGGGATCACGGCCATGACGCGCTCGCCGTCGCGAAGCGGCAGCACGTTCACGAGCGCCTGCCCGCGGTGGGTGCGCGAGCCCTCCGGCAGCTCGTAGACCTTGAGGCGGTAGACCTTGCCGCGGTTGGTGAAGAAGAGGAGGAAGTCGTGCGTCGAGCAGATGTGGAGGTGCTCGATGTAGTCCTCCTCCTTCAGGTTCATCCCCATCACGCCGACGCCGCCGCGGCGCTGCTGGCGGTAGGTCGCGAGCGGCAGGCGCTTCGCGTAGCCGGAGTGCGTGAGCGAGACGACCATCTGCTGGTCGGCGATGACGTCCTCGATGTTGAGGTCGCCTTCGAAGTGGGTGATCTCGGTGCGTCGCTCGTCGGCGTACTTGCTCCTCGATCTCCGATCAGCTCGTCGACGATCAGCCCGTCGATGCGGGACGGGTCGCCGAGGATCGCGCGGAGCTCGGCGATCTTCTCCTGGAGCTCTGCGTGCTCGGCGCGGATCTTGTCGGACTCGAGCGCGGTGAGGCGCTGGAGGCGCATGTCCAGGATCGCCTGCGCCTGGATCTCGGACAGCTCGAAGTTCTCGATCAGGCCGGTCTTCGCCTCGACCGGATCGGCCGAGCCGCGGATGAGCGCGATCACCGCGTCGAGGTTGTCGAGCGCGATCAGGAGGCCTTCGAGGACGTGCGCGCGGGCCTCGGCCTGGCGGAGCTCGTACTGGGTGCGGCGAACGATGACGTCGCGCTGGTGGTCGACGTAGTGGTGGATCAGCTCCTTGAGCCCGAGCGTGCGCGGCACGCCGTTGACCAGGGCGACCATGTTCATGCCGAAGGAGTTCTGCATCGGCGTGTGCTTGTAGAGCTGGTTCAGGACCACCGCCGCGGGGTCGCCGCCGCGCTTGAGCTCGATCACGAGCCGCATGCCCGAGCGGTCCGACTCGTCGCGCAGGTCCGAGATCCCGGTGATCTTCTTGTCGCGGACGAGGTCGGCGATCTTCGTGATCAGGCCGCCCTCGCCGCCCTTCTTGACCATGTAGGGAAGCTCGGAGACGATGATCGCGTCCTTGCCGCCGCGTAGCGGCTCGACGTGGGCGCGCGCCCTGACGCGGACGCTGCCGCGGCCCGACGCGTAGGCGTCGCGGATGCCCGACGCGCTCATCATCCCGCCGCCCGGGAAGTCCGGGCCCTTGACGTGCTCCATCAGGCCGGGCAGGTCGATCGACGGGTTCTCGATGTAGGCCTTGGTGGCGCGGATCACCTCGCCGAGGTTGTGCGGCGGGATGTTCGTCGCCATCCCGACGGCGATGCCGGTCGAGCCGTTGACGAGCAGGTTCGGAAAGCGCGAGGGCAGGACGAGCGGCTCGCTGGAGGTCTCGTCGTAGTTGGGCCCGAAGTCGACGGTGTCCGCGTCGATATCGCGGAGCATCTCGGTCGCGAGCCGCTCGAGCCGCGCCTCTGTGTAGCGCATGGCGGCAGCCGGGTCGTCGTCGATCGAGCCGAAGTTGCCCTGGCCGTCGACGAGCGGGGAGCGGAGCGCGAAGTCCTGGGCGAGGCGGACGAGGGTGTCGTAGATCGCCGAGTCGCCGTGGGGGTGGTACTTGCCCATCACCTCGCCGACGATGAAGGCGCACTTGCGGTAGCCGCGGTTGGGCTGGAGGCCGAGGTCGTGCATCGCGTAGAGGACGCGGCGGTGGACCGGCTTCAGGCCGTCGCGAACGTCGGGCAGCGCGCGGCCGACGATCACGCTCATCGCGTAATCGAGGTACGAGCTGCGCATCTCCGTCGTCAGCTCGCGGTCTTCGATCCGCCCGGTCAGCGCGTCGAGCCCGCCGGCTCCTCCGTTGCCCGCCTCAGACATCGAGGAACTTCACCTCGCCCGCGTGCTTCTCGATGAAGATCTTCCGCGGCTCGACCTTGTCGCCCATGAGGTCCGTGAAGACCCGGTCGACCGCGGCCGCGTCCTCGATCGTCACCCGCTGAAGGGTGCGGGTCGCCGGGTCCATCGTCGTCTCGCGGAGCTGGTCGGCGTTCATCTCGCCGAGGCCCTTGAACCGCTGCATCGTCACCCCTTGCTTGGCGAGGTCGACGACGCCGGTCTGAAGCGCGCCGAACGATTCGGCGACGCGCGTCTTGTCCTTGAGCGTCACGTCGAACGGCGGCCGCCCAACCTGGCCCAGGAGCTCGCCGTGGACGCCGACGAGCCTGCGGTAGTCCGACGAGTCGAAGAGCTCGGATCCGAGGTCGTAGAAGCGGGCGAGCCCGGAGCGGCGGTGCGTAGCCTTGATGTGAAGCTCGTCGCCCGCGGCCGAGACCAGCTCGGTCTCGTAGGGCTCAGCCTCGGGATCGTCGTCCTCGACCAGCTTGCGCACCGCGTCGAGCGAGGAGGCGCCGGCGTCGAGGATCTGCGACTCGGCCAGGAACGCGATCAGCTCTGAGCCGTGCTCCGCCGCGGAGCGCGTCGTACCAGCCCTCGTACTCCTTGAGCTTTCGGTTGAAGCGCTGCCAGCGCGCGGCGGTCAGCTTCGTCTTCTTGCCCTCCGAATCCGCGACGACGTAGCCGTCGAGCCGGTCGGCGAGGAGGTACTCCTCCAGCTCTGACTCCTTCTCGACGTAGCGCGAGCGATTGCCCTGCTTGACGCGGTAGAGCGGCGGCTTGGCGATGTAGACATAGCCCGCGTCGATCAGCTCGGGCATCTGGCGATAGAGGAAGGTGAGTGCCAGCGTGCGGATGTGGGCGCCATCCACGTCCGCGTCGGAAGCGAGGATGATCTTGTGGTAGCGGGCGTCCTCGAGGTTGAACTCCTCGTGGACGCCGGTTCCGATCGCCGTGATCATCGCCTGGATCTCGATGTTTGAGAGCACCTTGTCGATCCGGCTCTTCTCGACGTTCAGGATCTTGCCGCGGAGCGGCAGCACCGCCTGAGTCGAGCGGTCGCGCGCCTGCTTTGCCGAGCCGCCGGCCGAGTCGCCCTCGACGATGAAGATCTCGGCGTCGCGCGGGTCCTTGACCGAACAGTCCGCGAGCTTGCCCGGCAGGGTCGAGTTCTCGAGCGCCGACTTGCGCCGCGTGAGGTCGCGAGCCTTCCGGGCGGCGTCGCGAGCCCGTGCGGCGTCCACCGACTTCGAGACGATCCGCCGCGCGTCCGTGGGGTTCTCCTCGAGGAACTCGCCGAGCTTGCGGTTGACCGTCTCCTTGACGAGGCCCTCGACGTGAGGGTTGCCGAGCTTGGTCTTCGTCTGGCCCTCGAACTGCGGCTCGGCGAGCTTCACCGAGATCACCGCAGTGAGGCCCTCCCGGACGTCCTCGCCGGAGAGGTTGGGGTCCTTCTCCTTCAAGAGGCCCTTGTCGCGGCCGTAGGCGTTGATCGTGCGGGTGAGCGCGGAGCGGAAGCCCGAGAGATGCGAGCCGCCTTCATGCGTGTTGATGTTGTTCGCGAAGGTAAAGACGGACTCCTGGTACGAGGAGTTCCATTGCATCGCCACCTCAACGGCGCCGTCGTTTGACTCGTGTTCGAAGAAGACGGTCTTCTTGTGAAGCGCGTCCTTGTTCTCGTTCAGGTGGTGGACGAAGTCGACGATCCCGCCCTCGTAGTGGAACGAGTCCTTCTGGCCGCCGGCGCGCTCGTCCTCGAGGTCGATGCGAAGCCCGCGCGTGAGGAAGGCCGTCTCGCGCATCCGCTCGGAAAGCGTTGGGTAGTCGTAGGAGATCTCCTCGAAGACCTCGGGGTCGGGAGCGAACGAGATCGTGGTGCCGGTCTCCTTGGTTGCCGTGCCCTTGGCGAGGTCGCCCTGGGGCTCGCCCCGCTGGTAGTCCTGGGTCCAGGTCGAGCCGTCGCGGCGGACCTCGAGATGGAGGCTCGCCGAAAGCGCGTTCACGACCGAGACACCGACGCCGTGGAGCCCGCCGGAAACCTTGTACCCCCCGCCCTCGCCGAACTTGCCGCCGGCGTGGAGGACCGTCAGGACGACCTCGGCGGCGGGGCGCTTCTCTTCGGGGTGCTCGTCGACGGGGATCCCGCGTCCGTTGTCGACCACGGTGATCGACTCGTCCGGATGGATCGTGACCTGGATGTGGTCGCAGTGGCCGGCCAGGGCTTCGTCGACCGAGTTGTCGACAACCTCGTAGACGAGGTGATGGAGCCCGCGCGGGCCGGTGGAGCCGATGTACATGCCCGGACGCTTGCGCACCGGATCGAGACCGCGGAGGACCGTGATCTCGCCTGAGGTGTAGTCGCCATCCTTGGCGGCACCGTTCTTCTTCGCATCAGCCTTGCTGGCGCTCGTACCTTTTGCCACTTGACCTTTCGGGTTGCTTCACGGGAGCTTCCCGGCCGCCGTCAGCGACTCTAGAGTCGCGCTCGGACGGGGCCGGAGCCCACCGAATCAGGTTCACATAAGGATACCACGGAACAGGGTCGTCCTTAGCGCCGGAAGAGGCATAAAATGCCTGGAAACAAGCATAAAAGTGTGTCGTGAGTCAGGCGAAATCGGCCGCAGCGCCCGCAGCCGTGAAACGAAGGCCTTTGAACGCCTCTTCGTGCGGCCCATTCAGGAGCTTCGCCGCGAGCTTTTCGGCCAAGACCGGGCTCATCAGGTCGAGCTCCTGGGCCCAGGTCGCCGAGCGGCAAGAGACCGTTACGACGCCGTTTCGCTCGGAGACCGGGTTGCCCTGAGCCGCGGCCAGAGAGCCCGCCGCCTCCGGCCACGCCTCTTGAACAGCGGCCAAGAGGGTCTTGGGCGCGACCTCCGATCTGACCGCTTCGAGCGCTGCCGCAAGTGAGCGCGGCGAGCCCCGCTGGCGTTGGCCGTGGCCTCGGCTCACGCCGCCGCGACCCCATCCACGCAGCGAATGGCGGCGCCTCCGCGAACCGCCAGCTCCAACCGGTCGCACGAGGCAGGCAGATGGGAGCTCTCCGTCGCCGTCACCAAAGCCTGCCCCCCTCCCCGCACGAGCCGCTCGCAGAGGAGCTCGCGCCGCGCCGGGTCGAGCTCCGAGGTGACGTCGTCCAAGAGCATCAAAGGCGGCTCGGCGCGCTCCGCCAAGAGCGCGTCGCGCTCCGCGAAGAGGAGCGCGAGGAGAGCCGAGCGCTGCTGGCCCTGCGACGCGTAGCGCCGGACGGCGCGCTTCTCCAGCGAGATCGCGACTTCGTCCAGGTGTGGCCCGTGGCCCGTAAACCCGCGGCCGAGATCGGACCCGCGGCGCTCGCGAAGCTCCTCAGAGAGCTCACCCGCGTTCTCGGCCCGGCTGCGGGGCGCGTAGCGAAGGGTGGCTTGGTCGAGTCCCAGGTCTGATGCCGCTTTAGCGAACAGGGGCGCAAGCGACTGCGAGGCGGCTGCGCGCGTCTCCATCAGCTCGATCCCCGCCTCGGCAAGCTCGGCGTCCCAAGCGTCTAGCGAGTCGTCGGACGCATGGCCCGCTCGGATCCGGCCCAAGAGCGCGTTTCGCTGCGCGAGAGCGCGCGCGTACCGGCGCCGGGCTTCGGCGCGGGCAGGGCGGAGCGCGGCGACAAAGCCGTCCAGATGCGAGCGCCTTGCAGCCGGCGGGCCCTTGATCAGCGCCAGCCGGTCCGGCATGAAGACGGCAAGCGGAGGACGAAGCGAAGCCGCCTGATCGGTGACGGCTCCGTTGACCAGGTGGCGCCGGCCGCTCTCGCGATCCACCGCGCACAGGAACTCGCGCCGTTCGCCCTGGTCTTCAAGCGCAACCTCCGCCCGCGAGAGCGGCGCGCCGAACGCGATCGTCTCGCGGTCGGCACGGGTGCGGCACGAGCGCCCCGCCAAAGCCGTGTAGAGGGCCTCCAGGATGTTGGTCTTGCCGGCTCCGTTCGCCCCGTGGAGGAGGGTCACGCCCTCCCCCAGCTCGATCTCCGCCTCCGCCAGGTTGCGAAAGCCGAGGGTCTTCAGCGATAGGACCCTCACCGGGCCACCGTCCTAGACGTTCAGCCTGATCGGCATCACGAGGTACGAGAAGTCCTCGGACCCGACGGGCCGCAGGAGCCCAGGGCGAAGCGGTGATGAGATCTGCACCGAGATCTCATCACCCTCGACCGTCTCGATTCCCTCGATCAGGAACTGGGGATTGAAGGCGATCTCCAGCGGCTCACCCGAATACGGGGCAGGCATGCCTTCACGCGCGTCGCCGATGTCAGGCGTCTCGGCCGCAACCGTCAGCTCTCCTTCCGCGAATGCGAAGCGGAGCGGAGCGTTTCGCTGGGCCAGCTGGGACACTCGGCGCGAGACCTCCAGGAGCTCTTCGCGCGGCAGCCGCACCTCGTGGTCGAACGACTCGGGGATGAGCTGGCGCCAGCTGGGGAACTGACCTTCGATCAGCCGCGATGACAGCGCCACGTTCTCGAGCGTGAACACGACTTGATTTCGCGACAGAGAGATATCCACGGTCTGTGCGTCCGCGGATGCGATCAGACGCGCGAGCTCACGGAGCGCGCGCGCCGGCACGTTGGCGTCGAGCGGCTCGGGAAGCGACGTTTCGAGCGACGTGTGCTTGACGCTCAGGCGATAGGAATCCGTGGCGACCATGGTGAGTGAGTCGCCTTCGGCATGAACCAGCACCCCCGTCAGGATCGGGCGCACCTCGTCCCGGGAGGCCGCGCGCGCGACACGGTCGATCGTCTCCGCCAGCGGCGCAGCAGGCAGCGTGGCAGCATCGCCTTCGACCTCGGGCAACCGCGGGAAGTCTTCGGCGGGCAGCATGCGGAAGTGAAAGCGCGCATCGCCGGCGGTGAGCTCGACGTCCCGCTGCTCGGTGCGTTGCTCAACGGTGACGTCGCCGGCGGGCAGGCTGCGGGCCACGTCCGCCATCAGTCGCCCGGGTAAGAGCACAGTTCCCTCGCGTTCGACCTTGACGTCAGGAACCTTCAGGGAGATGCCCATCTCCATATCGGTTGCGCGGAGTAGCAGACCGTCCGAGTCAGCCTTGAGCAGGACGCCGCCAAGCGACGGCAACGTCGAGCGAGCAGATACGGCTCGCCCGGCATGTCCGAGAGCGGTAACGAAGGATTCACGAGGAGCTGTGAGTTTCATCGAGTCTTCAACATTCTTTCTAGGTGATCAGATGTAATAGGGGTGTTGAGATTGGTGGAAAAGGTGCGCCGAGTTTGTGGCGTTGCGGGAAAGTCATGTTGGTCAAGGGTGTGGATGGGAGTCCGGATTGTTGATGGGACCACCCTCGCTGCTAGGCGGGCCGGAGCTTTCCCCAAGCATGACGCGAACGCTGTGGAGATCACCAGCGGTAGTCGAGCCGGGCTCGTTTCTAGTTCCGACAGCCTTGATCGCGTGGATCACGGTCGAGTGATCACGATCGAACTCGCGCGCGATCTGGACCAGCGACAGCGGCGTCAGCTCGCGAGCGAGGAACATTGCCAAGTGTCGCGCTCGGGCGATGTCCGGAGTGCGCTTGGCCGATAGAAGGTCTGCGCGGGAGATCCCGGCGACGGAGGCGACCGCGTCCTGGATGGCTTGCACGCTTGGCGCGGTGACCCCGCCGGCCGCCGGTTGTGCGACCGCTTTATCGAGCGCACGACCCACCGCCGCTGAGGCGAGCGGCTCGCCGTAGACCGATGAGACAGCGAGGACGCGCGTCAGAGCGCCCTCGAGCCGGCGGACATTGCCCGTCGACCGGTTAGCGATGTCGCGCAGGACGTCGGGCTCGGGCAGCTGATCAATTGCGTCCGAGGCAAAGCGCCAAAGCAGGGCGACCCGCGTGCGTAGATCAGGCGGCTCGAGCTCCACGGTGAGTCCCCACTCGAAGCGGTCGCGAAGGCGTTCCTCGAGCGCCGCGAGCGAGCCTGGCGGCCGGTCACTTGACATAACTATCTGCTTGCCTGCCGCGAACAGCGCGTTGAAGGTGTGAACGAACTCCTCCTCGGTTCTCTCCTTCCCCTCGAGGAACTGGACGTCGTCGATAAGGAGAGCGTCCAGACCGCGGTAGCGCTGCTTGAATCGCTCAGGACCCTGAGTGCGAAGCGCCGTGACGAACTCCGACGTAAAGCGCTCGGCCGTCGTGTAGTGGACGGTGAGCTCGCGATGGTTCCCGCGAAGGTACCCGGCGATTGCACCCATCAGGTGCGTCTTCCCGAGGCCCGGCGGGCCGTGTAGGTAGAGGGGGTTGTAAGCCTCGCCAGGAGCCTCGGCGACGGCGAGCGCCGCAGCATGCGCAAAGCGGTTCCCGGCGCCGATCACAAAGCGTTCGAAGTCGTGGGTGGGATTGACCGGGAGCGGCTCGGCGACGCGCGCCGTACCCGCACCAGGCTTCGGAGTCTGAGGCGGCTCGACGAGCGAAATTCGCTTGAACCCGCTCCCTTGGCGCCAAAGCGCCTCCTCGAGCGGCGGCAGGTAGCGACGCTCAACCCAGGTGCGAACGCGGGGGGACCGGTCAGATAAAGCGTCTCGTCCTGCGAGCCGGTGGCCCTCAAGGGCTCGATCCAAAGGTCGAAGGTCGCCGCGGGGAGCGAGCGCTCGAGCTCCTCGCGAACGGCTGCCCACGTGCCTCGATGATCCCCTTTTTCCCTATCGCCGGCCAAGCGACCGACGATAACGGCGCCTCTGGTACCTCTAGGCCGGCACCCCGCAAATCGCGCGAAAAAGCCGCGACCGCGTGGTGCTGTTTGCAATGGCCCGCCTCCCTGGTGCCTCTCTATACTGGCCGTCGCCCGCCTGAGCGCACCGGCTCCGGCCCCGCTGGGCCCTACCTCTTTCACCATGAAGCGCACCTGGCAGCCAAAGAAGCGCAAACGAGCGAAAACCCACGGTTTTCGCGGTCGTATGCGCACGCGTTCGGGGCGCGACGTTCTCCGGCGCCGGCGCGCTAAGGGCCGCAAGCGCCTCACTCCCTAGATGGCCGCCGAGCGCAAGCGGGGGCGCCTCTCCCGGAGCGGCGACTTCGACCGCGTCTACCGCGAGGGGCGCTCTCACTCGAATCGATACTTCGTCCTCTACGCGTTCCCACGCTCCGCGGATAGCGCCGAAACACTCGACCTTTCAGGCGACGATGACGCCGGTTTACGGCTTGGCGTCTCGGTCAGCCGCAAGGTGGGCGGCGCGGTTGAGAGAAACGCGGTCAAACGCGCCCTTCGTGAGGCGTTCTGGTCCCTCGCCGACGGGCTTCCACTCGAGTTCGACTTCGTCGTCGTTGCCCGCCACGACTCGGCGGCTCTGGTCGAGCGCGAGGGCACGCCCGGAGTCGAAACCGCGCTGCGCGAGCTCTTTCGCGAGGCAGGGATCGAGCGAGGTAACACGTGAAACGTGGGTTCGAATCTGCGCGCAGGTTCGTCGCGGCCTTGATCTTGGCCCCCATCCGCCTCTACCAGCGGTTTCTATCCCCCGCCCTCCCCCGTCGCTGCAAGTACGAGCCCACCTGCTCTGCCTACGCGGTCGACGCAGTACGCGAGCTCGGCGCCGTACGTGGCTCGATCCTCGCGGCCTGGCGCCTCCTTCGCTGCAACCCCTGGAGCCACGGCGGCTGGGATCCGGTCGCAAACCGGGCGATTTTCCGTGACGCCAAGTCCGAGGCGACTCACGAGCACGAGGCGACGACGTGATCCTCGCCAACATCCTCCAGCCGCTGATCGACCTTGCCGAGACGGTGATCGTCTTCTTCCACGACGACGTCGGCTTTGGCTGGGGGAGCTCGATCGTGGCCCTGACCTTCGTCACGCGCCTCGTGATCTTGCCGCTCTCCGTCTCCCAGATCCGCTCGATGCGGGCGCTCCAGGCCTATGCACCGCAGATCAAGGCGCTTCAGGAGCGCTACAAGGACGACAAACAGCGCCAGCAACGGGAGCTGATTGCGTTCTACCAGGAGAACAAGATCAACCCGTTCGCCTCCTGCATTCCGCTCCTCCTCCAGCTCCCGGTCTTCCTGGCTCTCTACCAGCTCCTCAACGGCGACTCTTTCCAGGAGCAGATGCGCTCCCAGCCCCCGGTCGACTTCTTCTTCATCACCGACTTGACCGAGAAGGCGACCGGGGGGCCGCTCGTCGCGCTGATCATCCTCTTCATCGTCACCCAGCTCGGGGCGAGCCTCGTGATGGCATCGCGCGCGGACAAGAACCAGCGGATCATCATGTTCGTCTTGCCGTTCGTCTTCGCGCCGTTCGTAATCACCTTTCCCGCAGGCCTCGCCGTGTACTGGATTTCGACCAACATTTGGACTCTGGGCCAGCAGAGCGTGGTCAAGTACTTCTTCCCGCCTCCGGAGATCCCGACGGTTGAGGAGGTCCAGGCAACACAGCCTCCCCCGCCACCCCCGCGTAAAAAGAAGAAGCGCCGGTAGCGATGCCCGCGCCCTCGCCGCCGCCTCGATAGAGTCGCCGCCGTGGCCGTGGAGGCAATCCCAGACGCGCCCGCCGAGCGCGTGCGCGCGATCCTCGAGCGCGTCATCGACGTCTTCGGACTCGATGCGTCCATCGAGGTGGACGAGTCTGAGCGCCAGATCAGCGCCGCGGTCGACGGTGAGGACGTCGGCAGGCTGATCGGCCGTCGCGGCCAGACGATCGACGCGGTGCAGTTCATCTGCTATCGCGCGGCCCAGCGGGGCGCTACGGACCGAAAGCGTGTGCTCGTCGACGCCGGCGGCTATCGCGAGCGCAGGCGCGAACAGCTCGAGGACCAAGCCGAGCGCGCCGCCGCGCGAGCCTCGGACGGCGGCAAGGAGATCGAGCTCGAGCCCATGACGCCTTCCGAGCGGAAGGTAGTCCACGACTATCTCGCCGAGCGTTCAGGAATCGAGACCTTCTCGGAGGGCGACGAGCCCGATCGTTGCGTGATCGTCGCCCCACTCGTCGGCAACGACGACGACGCCTGAGCCGCCCGACGCCGCCGGCCTCTCGCGCGAGGCGGCCTTAAAGCTCGAGCGTGTCCTTGCGCTGCTCGCCCGCGACCCGCGCTCCCTGACCTCCGTCCGCCACCCGGCCCAGGCACGGAGGGCGCACGTCGCCGACTCGCTTACGGGCCTCGAGGTGCCCGAGCTTCGCTCCGCGGCGCGGATCGCCGACGTCGGCGCGGGTGCAGGCTTCCCGGGGCTCGTCCTCGCGCTTGCCCTGCCCGGCTCACGGGTGGATCTCATCGAGTCCGTGGCGAAGAAGTGCGACTTCATGCGCCTGGCGATCGACGAGGCCGAGATCCTGAACGCCGGAGTCCTGAATGCGCGCTCCGAGGAACATGCCGCGTCAGGCGCTGCCGGTCGAGAGGCATACGACGCCGTTACCGCCCGGGCCGTCGCGCGCCTCGCGACACTCGCCGAGCTGGCGTCGCCGCTCCTTCGCGAAGGCGGCGTTCTCGTCGCCTGGAAGGGCCGGCGGGACCCCGAGGAGGAGGCCGAGCTTCAGATAGCGCAGGCGCCGACGGCGATGGAAGCGGTGAACGTGCTCGAAGTGGGGGAGAGCGCGGGCTACGAGCACCGGCACCTGCATGTCCTTCGCAAGGCGGCGCCGACACCCGCCGGGCTGCCGCGGCGCCCAGGCATGGCCAAGAAGAAACCGCTCGGGAGTTAGCTGGCCGAGGCCGTCGGTACTCTCGCCGCCGATGGGCTCGGTTTACGCGATCGCGAACCAAAAGGGCGGTGTGGGGAAGACCACGACGGCGGTGAACCTGGCTGCGTGCGTGGCCGCCGCGGGCAATCAGGTCCTCCTTGTCGATCTCGATCAGCAAGCGAACGCGACGGTTGCGCTGGGCCTCGACCGCGACACCGCTCCGTCGTCGTATGACTGCCTGGTGGGGGAGAGCTCGGTCGCCGAGGCGGCGCGCCCGGCGGGGCCCGACAATCTCTGGGTCGTCCCGGCCAGCCGCGATCTGGCGGGTGCCTCGGTCGAGATGCCGCTCCTCGACCGGATGGAGACGCGCCTCCGGGAGGGGCTCGGACCGGTGCGTGAGCGCTTTGCCTTGACCCTTCTCGATTGCCCGCCGTCGCTCGGTCCGGTGACGGTGAACGCGCTGACGGCAGCGGACCGCGTGCTCGTTCCCGTGCAGGCGGAGTATCTGGCGCTCGAAGGCCTCGTCCAGTTCCTGGAGACGCTCGAGTTGGTTCGGCGCGAGCTCAACCCGAACCTGGTCCTGACCGGGCTCGTCATAACTATGCACGACGAGCGAACCCGCCTCGCGACCGAGGTTGAGGTCGAGTTGCGCCAGCATTTCCCCGCGCTGGTGTTCAAGACCGTGATCCCGCGCAGCGTGCGAGTGGCCGAGGCGCCCAGCTTTGCTCTGCCGGTGACCGAGCACGCGCCAGGGTCGCGAGGGTCGGTCGCGTACGAAGATCTCGCCCGCGAGCTGGCAAGGCGGGAAGAAAGCGATCGTGTCCGAGTCGAGCGAGGGGTAGCCGGCTCGCCGGGCCCCGTCATGGAGGTCAGAGCAGCATGAGCACAGCCAACCGCCGCGGCATGGGTCGCGGTCTCGCAGCGATCCTGCCCGAGCCGGGCGAGGTGACCGAGCCCGCTCTACGACACGTTCCGCCGGCCCTGATCCTGCCCAATCCCTCGCAGCCTCGCCAGAGCTTCGACGCCGAGTCGATCTCGGCGCTCGCCGAGTCGCTCCGGACCGCGGGCCTGATCCAGCCCTTGATCGTGCGCCCGCTCGCCGACGGGCGGTACGAGATCATCGCGGGCGAGCGGCGCTGGCGCGCGGCGCGCGAAGCGGGGCTGGACACGGTCCCGGTCGTCCTCCGTGACGAGGACGAGGCAAAGCGCATGGAGATGGCGCTGATCGAGAACGTCGCGCGCGAGCAGCTCAACCCGGTCGACGAAGCGCGCGCGTGCGCCACCCTGATCGAGGATCTAGGCGTCACCAAGGAAGAGCTGAGCCGCAGGCTTGGCCGAAGCCGGGCCGCGCTCTCGAACCTGATCCGCATCCTCGACCTCCCGGACGAGGTGCTCGAGCTACTGGCCGCCGGAGCCCTGACCGAGGGGCACGGGCGGGCGATCCTGATTGCCAAGGACACCGACGCGCGTCGCGAGCTCGCCCGCCAGGCCGCGACGTCGGGCTGGTCGGTGCGCGAGACCGAACGACGTGCCAACAACGGCATGCCGGTCCGCTCGAGGCTCCGCGTCGCGCCCGATCCGGACGTCGTCGAGGCGCTTCGCCAGGCCGAGGACGCGCTCGAATCGGCGCTCGGGCGTGGGGTCAGGGTTCGCGCGGTGGGCAAAGGGGCTGGGATCAAGGCCGAGCTTCGCTTCGACGACCTGGACGAGGCGCTCGGCTTCGCCGAGGAGCGTGCGGACTAAACGGTCTCCGAATCGACCGAAGGAACGTGCCGCTGTGAGCGGCACAACCTTACGATCGATCTCTGACTAGGGCCCGAGGCGTTCGATCGTCCAGCCGTCGCCGTCCCGGCGGTACTGGAAGCGGTCGTGCAGGCGCCCGACCTGGCCCTGCCAGAACTCGACGACCTCGTGGCGGACCAGGTAGCCGCCCCAGTGCGGCGGCCGGGTGACTTCGCCGTCGCCGAAGCGCTCCTCGATCTCCGCGAGACGCATGTCGAGATCACCCCGGTCTGTGAGCGGCAGGCTCTGGGGCGAGGCCCAGGCGCCGAGCTGAGAGTCGCGGGGGCGAGTCGCGAAGTACTCGTCAGAAGCCCCTGCGTCAAGCCGTTCGACCGTCCCGCGCACGCGCACCTGACGGTCCAGCTCTCGCCAATAAACGACGAGCGCTGCCTGTCCGACCTCTTCGAGCTGTACTGCCTTCGCCGACTCGTAGTTGCTGAAGAACCGGAAGCCAACGGCCCCGAAGCCCTTCAATAGGACCATCCGCGCGTCCGGCCGGCCCTCGGTGTCGACAGTCGCGAGCGTCATCGCCTCTCGAAGTGGCACCTCCTCCGCGTCAGCCCACCAGGCCGAGAACTGGGCGATCGGATCGCCCAGGAGATCGCTCCGGTCGAGTCGAGGCATGTCGGGGCGACGAGGGCTCATCGAGCCCGAGGCTACCGGTGCTCCAAAGAGGGGCTCCGCCCGAAACCGGGGTGTGCCGGTGGGTATTTACAATGCTCGCCCGGAAGTCGTATCCCCGGGCGATTAGCTCAGTCGGTTAGAGCGCGTCTCTGATAAGGACGAGGTCCCTGGTTCGAATCCAGGATCGCCCATCAAGGGTTGGTCGCGCTCACACGGCAATGAAGCCGACGAACCGGTCGAGCTTCAAGAAGCAGAGTCAGGCCCTAACACCGCGCTTCAGAAGCTGCGCGACGATTCTCTGATGGGGCCTCTCGATTGCAGCCCAAACCCGTCCCATCACAGGGTTCCCAATCTGCAACAGGGTCGAAAACAGGATCGAGCCTTCCTCGCGCTTGAGTAGGAGCTCGGCTGGCGATCCGGTCCGCGACTCGGCGCCGACAAGGATGAAGTCAACCTCCTTTCGGCGCACCGGCCAGCCGAGCAAGTTCTCGTGCGACCAGGGTAAGCCGTGCTTGAGACCGAGCGATAACCAGGCGAACGGGGCCAGGAGCCGGAACCGGTTCGGGGACGCCTCGAGGATCTTGCGCATCCATTCCTCGGCGGTGAAGTCCTGAGCTTGGCTCGTCTCCGCAACAAACGCATCCGAGTAATCAATACGTGGAAGAGAGCAAAGCGCGCGGGCCGACGGGGGCAGTGGGATCATTCGAACAGAGGGCGACACGTAGTTCCTTTCGTCCGTTTGCACTACTAACATACATACATGACTGTATTTAAGCAAGCGGAGAGACGAGAGCGTTCCCGCTCGGCGCTCCTTGAGGCCGCCGCTCGCAACCTCTCGCGCTACGGCTACGGAAACCTGAAGCTCGAGCACGTCGCGCGAGAGGCTGGCTACACGCGCGGCGCGCTGTATCACCAGTTCAAAGACAAGGAGGACCTGGTTCTGGCGGTGCTCGAATGGGTCGACCGAACCTGGCAAGAGGAGGCGGCTCGGCTGATCGAACCCGGGCTAGGCCCGGCGGCCGAGCTTCTAGCCCTCGCCCGAGCGCACGCTATCTATTGCCGGCGCGACGTTGCGCGCTTTGCGACTGCGCTCAGGCTCGAGTTCTCAGGGCAGGATCATCCGGTGGGCAGAGAGGTCGAGCGCGTTTCGGAGACTGGGGTCCGGCGCTGCGCGCGGCTCATCAAGGTAGGCCGGACCGACGGCTCGATCCCTGCCGGTCCGCCGGCTCGCACGACCGCCCTCGCGGTTATGGGCGCTCTCGAAGGCGCGGTGATCGCCATCGCGGGCAGAGCGCCGCACGACGAAGAGCTGGCGATGCGGACGGTCGCCGGAGTCCTAGGCCTCGAGCGCTAGCCGATCTCCGCGCCCTCGCGCTTCGGGTCGATCAGGATCTTGGCGTGCTGCTCGGGGTTACCGAGCGAGTCGAAGGCGCCGGCGACTCCCTCGAGCCCGACGGAGCCGGTGACCATGGGCGTCGCGTCCACTTCACCCTCGGCGAGCTTGTGAAGGGTCTCGCGGTACTCGGCGGGCGTGTAGCCGACCACGAAGCGCAGGTCGATCTCCTTGTTGATCGCCATCGCCGGTCGCATGCGGTCCGCGCCCATGCAGACGCCAACGACCACCACGCGCGTGAAGAGCGGCGCCTTGGCGATGATGTCGTCGATCACGCCCGGGACTCCGACGCACTCGAACACGACCGGGCTCTTGGGCTTCACGCCGATCGCGTCGGCAGCGCGCCAGACGTGCCACCAAGGCAGGCGAAGCCGGTGCGCTTTCTCGACCGCGCCCACCACGGTGTCGAGAGCATCGGGGATGTCGTCGAGGTGGCTTTCGGAGGCGTCCGTCCCGTACGGCGAATCCGTGGCTGGGTCGACAACGAAGTCGGCACCGCAAGCCGAGGCGAGCGCGCGCCGCCCGGGGGAGAAGTCGCTGGCGACGACAGTGCGCACACCGTTCGCCTTCAGCATCAGGATCACCGCAAGGCCGACGGGTCCACATCCGATCACGATCGCTGTCTGTCTGCGCTTCACCTCTCCTCGTCTGACGGCGTGGAGGCCGACGGCCATCGGCTCGGTCAGGACCGCGACGTCGGGCGCGAGGCCGTTCGGCACCGGGAAGGCAAGGGACTCCTCGACCAGCATCTGCTCGGCGTAGGCACCGGGCGCGAGCGTGGAGAGCCCGGTCGTATGCACTTGGGCGCCGCGGCGGAGGAGCGGCACGGCGACGACCGGCGTACCGGCCGGCGCCGTCTTTCGGCATCCGGGGCCGTGATCCGCGACCCGCCCCACGAACTCGTGGCCGAAGACGACTGACTGGTTCGAGCGCATGAAGTCGTCGTAGCCGGTCTCGACCATCACGTCCGCGAGCTCGTCGCAGTGGTGGCGGGCGTGAAGGTCCGACCCGCAGATCCCGCAACGCAGGACGTCGATCAGGACCTGGCCCTTGCCGGGGGTTGGCGTCTCGCGCTCGACGACGGAGAGCTCGGCCTGCTTGCAGCTGACCGCCTTCACGGCGCCGACACTATCCGCTACGCCGAGGCCGGCTCGTGTAGGTTCGGCCGCCGATGGCAACCGTTCATGAGACATACGACTTCGACGTGCCTGTCGAGCGCCTTTACGCGCACCTCTCCGAGCACGAGAACCTAGGCACTCTGCTCGGGCTGGACGTGAAGCGGATCTCCGAGGGGGAGGCCGAGCCGAACGGCGCCGGTTCGGTGCGCCGGCTCTCGTTCAAGGGCGCTCTGCCGTTCGAGGAGACCGTCACTGAGGCGATTCCCAACGAGCGGATCGAATACCGCATCACTAAGGGCACTCCGCTTCGCGACCATCTGGGCGTCATGGTCTTCTCGACGACCGGCGAAGGCAGAAGCCACCTGGACTACACGATCACGTTCGACACGCCGCTACCGGGCCTCGACCGCTTGATCGCCGGCGGCGTTTCGAGCTCACTCCGCCGCGGCCTGCCCAAGGTCGCGCGCGAGCTTTGAGGGTCGCCGAGTCCCATTGAGACCAGGGTTGACGCCTTCCGTAGGGGGCGGGAGCCACACCTATACTGCGAAAGAGTGACCCCACTGGCGGGAGACGCCTAGCCATGCAGCGGATGCAGATCTACGGAGTCAGTTTCGACATGGTCGGCAAGCAGCCGATCGTGCTCTTGAAGACATCCGAGGGCAACCGGTTCCTCCCGATCTGGATCGGCCATCCCGAGGCTGCGGCGATCTTGATGAAGCTCCAGGGCGCGTCGACTCCGCGGCCGATGACGCACGATCTCCTGATCGAGATGCTCGAGCAGCTCGATGCCAAGTGCGAGCGCGTGTCGGTCACCGAGCTCCGCGACAACACCTTCTACGCCTCGATCACCATCTCCGTCAACGGCACCGAGATCGAGATCGACTCTCGTCCCTCCGACGCGATCGCCCTTGCGGTTCGCTGCCAGGCGCCGATCTTCGCGGCCGAGGACGTGATCGAGGAGTCGTCGATCGAGTTCGAGCACGAGGTCGAAGACACGGATGAGGTCGTCGAGAAGTTCAAGAACTTCCTCGACGAGGTCACCCCGGAGGACTTCGCCGCCGAGGACCAGTAGGCCTGACTCACCGCCTGAACGTGACGCACATCACGTTTCGCCTTTAGCCTCAAGGGGAGTGTCCAAGGCGATGGCACAAAACCTGCCGCCGGGCCCACGCTATCCGAGCTTGTACCAAGGGGTCGGGATGTGGACCCGGCCAATCTCCTGGCTCGAGCGAAATCGCGCCAGGTATGGCAAACGCTTCACGGCGCGCTTCCCCTTCACCCCGCCGTTCGTGCTCATCTCTGACCCCGAGCAGGCGAAGGAAATCTTCACGGCGCCTCCGGACGTGCTCATGCCCGGTGTCGGCGCCAGGGTCCTCCTGCCACTCGTCGGCCCCCACTCCGTGCTGCTCCTCGACGGCGACCCTCACATGCGGCAGCGAAAGCTGATGCTCCCCGCGTTTCACGGCGAGCGGATGGAGCGTCTGACCGGCCTGATCACCCAGGTGACCACCGACGAAGTCGAGGCATGGGGAGCCGGTGAGATCACGCTCCACCCTCGCTTCCAGTCGCTCACGCTCGAGATCATCCTGCGCGCCGTGTTCGGGCTCGAACCGGGCCCGCGCCTCGACGCGATTCGCGAAAGCCTCGCCAAGCTCCTCGCCTACGGCGACAACCCACTCACCCTCCTGCCTCCGCCCGAGGACCCGGCCAGGCTGGAGCTGACCGAGCAGGTGTTCAACGCCGTCGGGCCGATCAAGGGCTTCGTTGACCGGCGCGACGAAGTCGACGAGCTCCTCGCCGCGGAGATCGAGGAGCGCCGGTCCGCCGCCGCCGAGGATTCCGACGATGTCCTCTCGATGCTCCTCGCCGCCCGCCACGAGGATGGCTCGCCCATGAACGCTCAAGAGCTTCGCGATGAGCTCGTGACCCTCTTGGTGGCCGGGCACGAGACGACGGCCTCGTCCTTGGCGTGGATTCTGTCCCGGCTTGCGCGCGAGCCCCGCGTTCTTGCCGAGCTTCGCCGCGAGGTGGACTCCGAGGACGGTGGCCCTTACCTGAGCGCGACGATCAATGAGGGCCTTCGGAGCCGCCCCGTCGTGCCGAACACGATGCCCCGCTACGTCAACAAGCCCATCACCGTCGGGGGCTGGGACTACGAACCCGGCACCAGCCTCGTCGTGAACGCCTACCTCATCCACCACGATCCCGAGATCTATCCGGATCCCTACACCTTCCGCCCCGAGCGCTTCCTCGACGAAAAGCCCGGCACCTACACCTGGATCCCGTTCGGCGGCGGCCGGCGGCGCTGTCTTGGATCGAACTTCGCCATTCTGGAGATGAAGGTCGTGGTCGCCGAGATCGTCAGGCGCTTCGAGATTCGCGCCACGACCGCCGAGCCTGAGTTGGCGCGCCGGCGGAACATCACGATTCGGCCGCACATGGGGGCGAGGGTTGCCCTCGGCACGCGCGAGCGCGAGCCAGTTTTGGCATGACGCCCCGTGACCTGTTCGGGGGTTGTCACTCGGCCAGCTCGGACGAGGCACGCCTGGTCCACATGACGACGAAGCGCCTGGTGGGGCTGGGCTGGATCGCAAATGGGGTCGGTGTCGCGGTCGTGTTCATGGCGATCGGCTTCCTGCTCACCGTCTTCTTCGACCAGGAGCAGGCCAACGAGCTCGGCGCGGAGAACCTTCCGATCACGATCGGAGCCGCCGTAGCCTTTGGGATTGCGATGACGGTGCTGCTCAAGCGGCGCAGGAGTGCCGCCCTTCGCTGGCTTACCGAAGGTCGGGAGCCGACGCCGGACGAGCACCGCATGACGCTCGGGCTCCCCGTCTACAGTGCGATGCTCACCGCGGGCGCTTGGGCACTGGGAGCCATGATCGGAGCCCTTCTGAACCTGGACCATTCCGTGGGAACGGCGGCGGTGATCGCGACCGCGCTTTGGCTTGGCGGCGAGACGACTTCGGCGCTCGCCTATCTCATGACCGAGCGTGTGATGCGCCCGATCACCGCCTTCGCCCTCGCCGCGCGCGAGCCCGAGCGTAGATACGGCCTCAGCGTCCGCAATCGGCTGCTGTTCGCCTGGAGCCTTGGTACGGCGGTGCCGGTGATGAGTCTCCTCGCGGTCGGCATCGTCGGTCTCACCAAGGACGGAGTGGATCAGAACGCCGTGGCATCCGCGTGCGTCTTCCTCGGCTCGGTTGCGCTTGTGGTCGGCCTGTTCGCGACGCTGATCGCATCGCGCGCCATCGCGGACCCGCTGACGACGCTTCGTTCCGCGGTCGAGCGCGTTGGGCAAGGCGACCTGGGCCTCCAGGTCGAGATCGACGACGCGAGCGAGGTCGGGATGCTCCAGGCGGGCTTCAACCGCATGGCGGAGGGCTTGCGCGAGCGCGAGCGCATCCGCGACCTCTTTGGCCGCCAGGTCGGCAAGGAGGTGGCGCGGGCCGCGCTCAAGGGAGGGACGCGGCTCGGGGGAGAGGAGCGCGAGATCGGCGCCCTCTTCGTGGATCTCACCGGCTCAACTTCGATGACCCTTGCCATGCCGCCCGCGGAGGTCGTTCGGCTTCTCAACAAGTTCTTTCGAGTGGTTATCGATGTCGTCGAGTCCGAGCACGGCTTCGTCAACAAGTTCGAAGGCGACGCGGCCCTGTGCGTGTTCGGCGCTCCCGCCCACAGCGACGACCCGGCAGGCCAGGCGCTTTGCGCGGCGCGCAACCTCGTCGAGCGCCTCGAGCGCGAGGTGCCCGAGGTCGGCTTTGGGATCGGCGTCTCGGCAGGCAGGGCCGTGGCCGGAAACGTCGGCTCCGAGCAACGGTTCGAGTACACGGTGATCGGGGATCCGGTGAACGAAGCGGCGCGCCTCTCTGACCTCGCGAAGGAGCGCCAGGTACACGTCGTCGCTTCAGACGCGGCGCTCGACCGGGCCTCCGCGGACGAGGCCGAGGCCTGGCAGCGCGGCGAGCGGACCGTCCTTCGCGGCCGCCTCGAGGCCACCGTCCTGGTCTCGCCTCGCGCCTGACGCTCAGTCCGCGCCGAAATGAAGCCCGTGTTGAGCGCAGAGCTCAGGAATGGCCTCGAAGTCGAACTCGATCCCGTACTTCTGCGCGACAGGCGCGATCATTTCGGGCGAGAAGTCCGGTCGCGACGTGATCTCCGCCAACTCGTCGAAGTAATGCTCGAAGCCCCCGGGGGAGATGATCTCGAGGATTCGGCAATGTTCGTCCCCCGCGTTCCAGAACGTGTGCCACTGGCCTCGCGGCTTGAAGACGAAGTCACCGGCCTCGGCAAAGACCGTGTCGTCGCCGAGTAGGGCGCCCATCTTCCCCTCGATGACGAACGAATACTCGTCCTCGTTCGAGTGCCGGTGGACGGGAGCGCACAAAGAGCGGGGCGGGATCGGGTGCTCGACGAGCGAGAATCCGCCTCCCGTCTCCTCGGTCCACGCCATGAAGCGAACTCCGAGAGAGGTGAGGTCGACGGCCTTTCCATCGCCGGGCCCCAGCTTGCGAGGACCCTGTGAGGCGTCGAATCGACGGATATCTGGCGGCGGGGTGACGGCGGTCATTGAGGCTCCCGATTCCGTTGAACAGCGGTGTTCAAGCAACGTACGACACTCGGTGCCAGGCACGGTGCCTGGCACCGGGAGGGGATCGAGCCGGGGTTCGTAAGGGTCATCCCCAATAGACACGCGCACCGATGCGCGAGACAGTGGCGTCATCGACAACTATTCGTAAAGGAGTTACCGATGACAGACCAAGACACGACCCAACAGATGCCTACCCCGGAGCCGCCTGAGGCACCCGGGCCCGACCGCCCAGGCGCCTCTTGCGCTCGCGCTCGGATCGGATGCTCGGCGGCGTCGCCGGCGGGCTCGGCGACTATTTCCGAGTCGATCCGGTGATCTTCCGGATCGCCTTTGGAGTGACGCTCTTCTTCGGAGGACTCGGGGCGCTCCTTTACATCGCGCTCCTGCTGTTCGTCCCTTCTGAGAGCGCAGACGGAAAGCCGGCGAAGGGCGTCACTCTTCGGTCGCGTAGTGCTGATGAGCCTTGTCGCGATCGCGGCGATCGCCGGCGATGTTCTTCATGGGCATCGGAGCGGCGTGGGCCGCAGCGACGGGCAACGGCGTACTCGTGGCCATCGCCGTGATCCTGATCGGCGCTGCGCTCGTCGCCGCGGCTTTCAGGGGCGGCGCCCGCTGGCTCATCCTGCCGGCACTGGCCCTCGCCGTGCCGCTTGGAACCGTTGCCGCAGCGGACATCGAGTTCGAGGGCGGAGTCGGCGAGGCGACGCACAAGCCGCAGACGGTCCGGGCGATCCCGGCCGACGGCTACGAGTTCGGCATCGGAGACCAGCGCATTGACCTCCGTGACCTCGACTGGACCAAGGATCGTGTGATCCAGGTCGAAGCCGACCAGGGCATCGGCCGCTTGCTCGTCGTCGTGCCCGAGGACGTATGCGTCGACGGCAACATCGACGCGAACTATGGCGAGGTCGAGATCGGCGGCAACGCGAGCTCGGAGTCGCTTGCGTCTGATTACTCGGCAACGCCCCGGCTCGAGCTGGACGCGCATATCGACGCCGGCAAGGTCGAGGTCGTGAACGACGACGATGCCGACATCGACCGCGGCCACTTCGGCGACCGCAACGACATCTCGCGTGACGAGCTGCGCGACCGGCTGGAGAGAGCCTGTGCCCCAGCGGCGCGTTGACGCCTTCTCCCTCGGAGCCGGCCTCGGTCTGATCGCGACCGGGGCCGTGCTTCTGCTCGACCAGGACGGCGCCATTGACCTCTCGTTTGGTCTCTTTGGCGCCGTCCTGGCCTTGTTGTTCGCGACCAGCGGCATCACGCTTCTTTGGCGCCGTCCTCCCGAGCCCGAGGTCATCGCGGCGCCGAGCGCATCGCAAATGCTCACCGCGCCGGTCGAGCCGCCCGAGCCCACGCCCGAGCGTGACCGCCTCCGCGACCTCTATCGCGGCGGCTTCGGAATTGCGCTGATCACCGGAGCGGCCCTGATCGTCCTGTCGCGGACCGGTGCTCTTGATTCGGCGGGCGACACGATCCTCACGATCCTTGTGGCGATCCTCGCCCTCGCCCTCGTGCTCGCGCCCTTCTGGTGGCGCCTCGGGCGGAACCTCGCCGCCGAGCGCGCCGAGCGGATTCGCTCGCAGGAACGCGCCGAGATGGCCGCCCACATCCACGACTCCGTCCTCCAGACGCTGACGCTGGTCCAGAAACGCGCTGACGATCCGCGCGAGGTGGCGCAGCTCGCGCGTGCGCAGGAGCGCGAGCTGCGTGGCTGGCTCTTTTCGGGCGACCGGGCGCCGGCGTCGGCGAGCCTCGCGACAGCACTCTCCGAAGCCGCAGCCGAGGTCGAAGAGGCGCACCGCGTCCCAGTCGAAGTCGTGAACGTTGGCGACGGGCCGGTGGGCGAGGCGGGCGCCACGCTGGTCGCGGCAGCGCGTGAGGCGATGGTGAACGCGGCCAAGTTCGCGCCTGACTCCGGCGAGATCGCGGTCTACGCTGAGCTCGCGCCCGAGCGAGCCGAGGTATTCGTCCGCGACCGCGGTGGCGGGTTCGACCCGGAGGCCGTTCCGCACGACCGCCGCGGAGTCCGAGAGTCCATCATCGGGCGGATGGAGCGCTCGGGTGGCCGTGCCCAGATCCGCTCCGGCGAGGCGGGGACCGAGGTCGAGCTGTCGATCGCGCTCGACGGAGGACCGCGATGAGCGGTCTGCCGAGCGTCGTCATCGTCGACGACCACGCGCTCTTTCGCTCCGGAGTGCGGGCCGAGCTCGAGGGGCTGGTCACGGTCATGGGCGACGCTGGATCGGTCGAGGAGGCCGTCCGGTTGATCGGCGAGGCGAAGCCCGACGTCGTCCTGCTCGACGTCCACATGCCCGGCGGCGGCGGGGTAGAGGTGATTCGCCGCGTCGCCGAGGCTGCGCCCGCGCAGCGCTTCCTTGCTCTTTCGGTATCGGACGCGGCGGAGGACGTGATCGCGGTCGTCCGTGCGGGCGCGCGCGGCTACGTGACCAAGACGATCTCGGGCCCTGACCTGGCTGACGCGATCACCCGCGTCCGGGATGGCGACGCGGTGTTCTCGCCGCGGCTCGCGGGCTTCGTCCTCGACGCGTTCGCGGGGCAGATTTCAGAAGCCGAGGCAGACCCCGAGCTCGACCAGCTCACCCTGCGCGAGCGTGAGGTTCTGCGTCTGATCGCCCGCGGCTACCTCTACAAGGAGATTGCGCTTGATCTCTCGATCTCGCCGAAGACGGTCGAAGCTCACGTCTCGGCCGTGTTGCGAAAACTCCAGCTTTCGAATCGCCACGAGCTCAGCCGCTGGGCGGTCGAGCGCCGCCTCGTCGACTGACCGAAGTGCCAGGCACCTTCGTGAAGCGCTCGTAACGAACTGGCGCAATTGTGGGAGGGGATCTGTACTTTCGAGCTGTGTCCCGTCGGAGGATCGTCGCGGCCGTAGTCGGCTGCCTTGCCATGTACCTGAGCGCAATCGCGCTCGTCGCGCCCGCGCAGGCGAAGTCGAAGGACGGCTTTGGCATTCGCGTCCTCTCGAATCGCGCCGACCTGATCTCGGCTGGCGAGGCCCTGGTGGCGATCACCCTTCCCAAGGGTCTCGACCCGGACACGGTCCGGGTCGGCTCGACCGCGAGCGGCGCGACGCGCAACGTCACGAAGCGGTTCGCCACGCGCGCGCGCGGCCGGCGCTTCCAGGGCATTCTCACTGGACTCGAGCTGGGGCGGAACAAGCTCACCGCGACGCTCAAGGGCGGACGGCAGACGAGCGCGACGATCACGAACCACCCGAACGGCGGCCCCGTCTTCTCCGGCCCGCAGGTCGAGCCGTGGCAGTGCCAGGAGACGGCCGCAGGACGACCAGTGCAACCAGCCCGCCGACGTACGAGTTCCTCTACAAGTCGACGGACGGGTCAGCGGCCTTCAGCCCTACGACCCCGAGAACCCGCCATCGGATGTCGCGACGACGACGACCGACGAGGGCGTCGAGGTCCCCTTCATCGTCCGGGTCGAGACGGGCTACCAGGACCGTGACCAGTACAAGATCGCGACGCTCTACCAGCCCGGACAAGCCGTGGAAGCCCTGGGCTCCGCAGGAGCAGTGGAACCACAAGGTGCTGATCACCCACGGCGCGAGCTGCGGCGTCACCTACGAGTGCGGCTCGGCGCCGAGCGTCGATCGGACCGGAGACCGCGCTCGGGCGTGGCTTCGTCGTCATGTCGACCGCGCTCGACAACGCGGGCCACAACTGCAACATCGTGACCCAGGCGGAGTCGCTCGTGATGGCGAAGGAGCGGATCGTCGAGCAGCTACGGGCGCATCCGCTACACGATCGGCACCGGCTGCTCGGGCGGCTCGCTCACCCAGCAGCAGGTCGCGAACGCCTACCCGGGCATCTACCAGGGGATCCTGCCCCAGTGCTCCTACCCGGACGCGCTCTCGACGGGCATCCAGTTCGCCGACTACCACGGCCTTCTCATCTACCTCCAGAGCTCCGAGGCCGCTGCCGCGGGCTCTACGCCTGCGCAGTGGGGCCCGATCGATGGGCCACCTCTCAGGCGTCAACGCGGTCGCGGCCGACGAGGCGTTCTTCAAGACGCGCGACCTCCCCGAGCGGTGACTGCGTCCCCGAGGACGTCGTCTACGACCCCGAGACGAACCCCGATGGCGTCCGCTGCTCGATCCTCGACTACATGATCAACGTCTTCGGCCCCCGGCCCGAGAGCGAGCTGGTGCCCGATGGAGGAGGCTGCGGGCAAGGGCTTCGCCGGCCTTCCGCTCGGCAACGTGGGAGTCCAGTACGGGCTCGGCGCGCTTGCAGTCCGGCGCTGATCACGACCGAGCAGTTCGTGACCTTGAACGAGGACGTCGGCGGGCTCGACATCGACATCAAGCCGACCGAAGAGCGCTCGCCTGGGCGACCTCCCGGCGGTCCGAAACGCCTACCGGAGCGGCGCGATCAACGAGGCGAACAACCTCGACCAGGTCGCGATCATCGACCTCCGTGGGCCCGACCCCGCGATCGCCCACGACGCCTATCGCAGCTGGGAGCTGCGTGCGCGGCTCGACCGCGAGCACGGCACCCACGCCAACCAGGTGATCTGGTTCGGCCCCACGCCGCTGCTCGGTGACCCGAACTTCCCGACGGAGGCGCTCCTCGCGATGGACGAGTGGCTCAGCCGCGGTCGAGGCAGGACAAGCGCTCGAAGCCGCTGGCGAAGAAGATCATCGACCAACAAGCCCGACGACCTCCAGGACGAGTGCGAGCCGACTGGCGCCGATCGTCAACGCCGACTGCGAGCTCATCACCGGCCCGCACCGCTACGGCACGCCGCGAACCGTCGCCGGCGACGCGATCACCACCGACAACGCGGTCTGCCGCCTGCAGCCGCTCGAGGACTTCGATTACGGCTCGATCACGTTCACCGACGGACCAGTGGGCCCGCCTTGCAGGCGACGTTCCCGACCGGCGTCTGCGACTTCTCGAAGCCCGGCATCGGCCAGCAGGACACGATCGCGTGGCAGACCTACCAGAGAGCGAACGGCTCCGTCATCTACGGCGGCCGTCCGCTCGGCGCGGCGCCGAAGGGCTCGGGCGGCGGCTTGGCGGGCGGCGCGTTCCGCTCCTGGCTGAGCGGCGAGTAGCGCGCTTCGGCGCGGACGCGTTACCTCGTGAGGCCCGCTCGGCGGAGTGGAGCGCGCGGAAACGTCTCGGCCTTCTGCGCTTGACTCACGCCGCCACCCTCTTCGCCGCCGAGACGACTAGCCGGTCGCACAGCTCCTCGAAGCCGATCCCCGCAGCCTCCGCGGCCATTGGGAAGAGCGAGGTGTCGGTGAGGCCGGGAACCGCGTTCACCTCGAGGACCTCGGGGCCGTCGTCGCCCAGCATGAGGTCGACCCGCACGAAGCCCTGGCAGTCGAGCGTCTCCCAGGTGGCGACCGCCGCCGCGCCGACCGCCACTTCGTCGGCGCCCAGGTCCGCCGGGCAGATGAAGTCGGTGCGGCCGATCTCGTAACGGGCCTCGTACGAGTAGCGGTCCTCGTTGCGGGGACGGATCTCAACCGGCGGAAGCGCCTCGCCCTCGAGCATCCCGACGGATAGCTCCCGTCCGTCGACGTGGCGCTCCAAGAGCACGCGGCTGTCGTACGAGAGGGCCGAGACGATCGCCGCGGGGACGTCGTCGCGCGAGGCCGCGAACCTGACGCCCAGCGCCGAGCCGCCGCGCGCGGGCTTGACGACGAGCGGAAAGCCGAGGCGCTCCTCGATCTCTTCCAGCGCATCCGCCGCGCCAAGCTCGCTGAACGCGGCTTGCGAAAACGAGACCCAGTCGGGCGTAGCAATCCCCGAGTCCAAAAGTGCCCCCTTTGCCTCGGCTTTGTCGGTCGAGCGCCGACAGGACGAGACTCCGGGCCCGGTGTGGGGGACACCCAGGATCTCGAGCAGCTCCTGCACTGTCCCGTCTTCGCCGTCGGAGCCGTGGAGGGCGACGAACGCGACATCGGGGCGCTCCGCCTTGAGGCGCTCGACCAGATCGTGCCCGGCGTCGAGCGGGACGACCTCGTGACCTGAGGAGGCGAGTGCGTCCTCCACCCGTGCGCCCGAGCGAAGCGACACCTGGCGCTCCAGCGACCGACCGCCCTTGAGAACGGCGACCCTCACGCGTTCGGGGTCCCGTCGCCGCATGGGCACCACGTCCGCGCCTTCGCCTTCGGGGTCAGACCCCACGCTTGGGGTCAGACCCCTCGCCTGACCTCTGTCCCCACCGAGCGCCGGCTGCTCGCCGGTGATCGCCCCGTAGAGCTCGACCTGCTCGGCGACGACCGCGCCGATGCGGCGAATGCCCTCGCGGATCTCGTCCTCGGTCGAGCCCGAGAAGTTGAGGCGCATCGAGCTTCGGCCGGTGCGGCCGTCGGCGAAGGCGGCGACCCCGGGCACGAAGGCGACGTTGTCGCGAAGCGCGCGAGCGAGGAGGTCCGTGGTATCGATGAAGTCGGGCAGGGTCGCCCACAAAAACAGGCCGCCCTCGGGCTCGGACCAGGTCGCCTCGGCGGGAAAGTGGCGCTCGAGCGACTCGAGCATCGCGTCGCGGCGCGAGCGGTAGACGTCGCAGAGCTCGCTGATGTATTCGCGCCAGCGCCCCTCAGCGAAGAACTCGTCCACGAAGTACTGGGCGAGGGTCGAGGTGCAGAGGTCCGAGGCCTGCTTTCCGAGGACGACCTTGGCCAGGACCGGCGGCGGCGCGCAAAGCCAGCCGAGCCTGAGGCCGGGGGAGAGGATCTTCGAGAAGGTGCCCAGATAGACGACGTAGTCGCCGCCGTCGAGCTCGTAAAGGGTCGGCAGCGGATCGCCTTCGTAGCGAAGGAGGCCGTACGGGTTGTCCTCGACGACCAGTAGCTCACGCTCGCGCGCGATCTCGACCAGGCGGCGGCGCCGTTCGAGCGAGAGCGTCTGCCCGGCCGGGTTCTGAAACGAAGGGACCGTGTAGATCAGCTTCGGCCGGCGCCCATCGGCGGCGAGGCGGTCGAGCGTCTCCTCCAGTAGATCCACCCGCATGCCGTCGGAGTCCATCTCCACCTGGACGGTCTCGGCCTCATACGAGCAGAACACCGGCACCGCGCCCGGATACGTGGGCGCCTCGGCGATCACCACGTCGCCAGGGTCGACGAGCGCCTTCACCATGAGGTCGATCGCCTGCTGGCCTCCGGTGGTGACGACGATGTCGTCCGGGTCGGGGTCCATGCCCTCGGCGGCCATCACCTGTCGGATGCATTCCTTGGTCGCGGGGAAGCCTTCGGTCGGTCCGTACTGGAGCGCCTCGGCCGAAGACTCCTGCGCGATCTTGGTCATCTGGCGCGCGAACGACTGCGGCGAGAAGGTCGAGGTGTCGGGCAGCCCGCCTGCCAGCGAGATCACGTCCGGGCGAGCCGTGATCTCCATCAGGTCGCGCATCGCCGAGGAGCGCATGACTCGAGTGCGCTGCGCGAAGAGGCCCGCGTAGCGCTCGAGGTCCCGCGCGGTCGTGTGCGCCTTGCGATGGCGCCGCGGAGCGCTGCGGCTCGGCTCGGCCTCGGGCAGGCGGTCTTCGGTGGGTTCGGCCACGCCCGAAGTGTGGCAACACACCCGGTGCCAGGCACCGTGCCTGGCACCGGAGATTGCGTCTAGCCTCATTTGCATGACTGCTGAGCCCAAGCCCGTGCAGAATCGCCGCCTCCTGCGCGCGCGCGACACGATGGACCGCGCCTACGCGGACGCGCTCGACATCGAGTCGCTCGCGGACTCGGTCCACCTCTCGCGCGCGCACTTCATCCGCTCGTTCAAGGAGACCTTCGGCGAGACGCCTCATCGCTACCTCCAGCGCCGCCGGATCGAGCGCGCGATGCGGATGCTCCGCGAGACGGACGAGGACGTCACGGGCATCTCGATCGACGTCGGCTTCAGGAGCCTCGGCACCTTCAGCCGCACCTTCTCGCGACATCGTCGGCGTCTCGCCCTCCGAGTACCGCGAGCGCGAGCAGGCCGCTCCCCGCGCGGCGATCCGGGCCGGTGTGCCTGGCTGCTTCGCGCCAAGTGGGACCGCCCCGTAGGGCGAGGTCGGCCCCTGCCACTCAATCGAGCACTTTTGGAGAAGCGAAGCCCTCGAAGCCGCGTCTAGGTTGCCCCCATGTTCAACGCAATCACCCACTCACGTGTATTTGTCACCGACCAGGACGAAGCGCTCGACTTCTACGTCAACAAGCTCGGGCTCGAGGTATCGGCGGACGTCGACCTCGAGGTCATGCGCTGGCTGACGGTCCGCGCGCCCGGCTCAGAGCACAACATCCTCCTCGAGCAATCCGACGCTTCGTTTCGCGACGAGGACTCCGCCAAGCAGATCCAGCAGCTCATGGCGAAGGGCGATGCGTGCATGTTCATCCTCGAAACCGAGGACTGCCACGGCGACGCTTCGACGACCTGAAGTCGAAGGGCGTCGAGGTCATCGAGGAGCCGGTCGACCGCTTCTACGGAATCGACTGCGCGGTGCGCGATCCGTTCGGAAACCACATCCGCATCACCGAGCCGAAGGACATCGAACTCGAGATGCCGGCGAAGGCGACCCCCGACGCCACGCAGATCGTCGAGTAGTGGCTCGTACATCCGTCCTCGGTTTCTGAGTACGTAGAAATCCGCAAGCAAGTTGAGGGTTCTCGCCGATGCGAGCGGCCCTTTCGATGGCAGACACTCACGGGCGAGCGCCCCAGGTTTGTTGGAGGAGAGGGGGCCTGGCGCTCATTGGCTCGGTACGGTCTCGGGGGGGACCGGCCGGGTCGGGGGTTGGGCGCGAACCCGAGCATCGTGATATAGAATTACATATCACGATGGAAAGCCTTGGCGAGCTCATCAAGTCGATGCGACTGCGTTCGGGCGTCAGCCAGCGTTCACTGGCCCGCCGGGCGGGCACAACTCAGGCATCTATCAGCCGGATCGAGGCGGGACTCGAGGAACCTAGCTATGAGCGCTTCCGGGCCATAACGCAAAGCCTCGGTTACGAGCCCGAGGTTCACATTCGGCCGATCGCCGCCCACCGCGCGGAACCACGCCGCCTGTACGAAGAGCGACTCCGCACTCCGGACGAGCGTGTCGCTGAAGGCATTGCGGGAGCTCGGCTCGCCCGAAAGCTTGCCGACGCCCGACGTGGTTGAGGGCGAGTCACTCGGACGTCCGCAGGCGGATGCGGAGGCGATCCTCCTAGCCCTCGAGGAGGGTGCGGTCCGCTTCCTGGTCGCTGGAGGCCTCGCGGTCCAGGCGCACGGTTACATGCGGGTCACTCTTGACGTCGACATCATTCCTCGGCCAGACACTCACAACATGACGCGCCTCGTGGCCGTTCTGGAAGATCTGGAGGCGGCCGCGGTGGATGACAGAGGAAATCGGGTGCCACTTGATACCTCTCATCCTGAAAGCTTGGCCCTAGGCAACTACTTCCTGACAACCCGGTACGGGGCCCTCGATCTCTTCGATGGCCCCAGGCCGACCTCAAGGCCTGGACGCGGCTCGATGAGGCCGCCATGGAGTGACGCTCTCCGGGGCGGTCATCCGTTTCATCGGCAAGGACGACCTCTTACGAATGAAGCGTGAGGCCGGTCGTGAGAAGGATCTGGCGGATATAGCGGCCCTGACCGAAACAGACCGAGGGCGCGACTCGGGCCACTAGCCTTTCCGCCGCATGGAGCTCGCCGAAGCAGGTGCCCAGGGCCTGGCCCTCGCCGTCGCCTCGGGCGCGCTGTTCGGTGCCGCTGCGCTGCGCGGGAACGCGGGCATTGCGCTGGCCGCGCTGGCGGTCGTCCTCGGCGCCTTTCTCTACGGCATCTCGCTCACCGAGGCGCCCGAGGACCACCCTGCCTGGCCGGGCTGGCTCATCGGTGCGCCGGTTGCGCGCGCTCGCCTACTTCACGCTTCGCGACGTCGCCTCGGTCGCGGCCGGCCGCGCGGGCGAGGGCGGAGCCGGAGGAGTCGCGTTCCTGATCGCGCTCGTCGCGCTCGCGCTCGCGGGGATCTCGCTGCTCGGGCCCGCCGCCTACGTCGGCGTCGTCGCGCTTGCTCGCGATCGTCTACCTCGCTTCGCCCGCCGCAAGCGCTCGGCGCCGAGAAGCACGCGGGCCTTCGGTCGCTCAGGTGAGCGCTGAGCGCAAGAAGCTCTGCCTCGTCTTCGTCGACGCCCTTCGCACCGACAAGCTCCTCGAGACGGTCGCCGCCGGCGACGCGCCCAACTTCGGCGCGCTCATCGAGCGCGGCCATCTGATCGAGGACTGCGTCTCGGCGTTCCCGTCGGTGACGCCGGTCTGCACGTCTGAGATCGCGACCGGCGCGACCGCCGAGCGCCACTGGATCCCGGGCATGAACTGGTACCACCGGGTCGAGCAGCGCTACGTCGAGTACGGCTCGTCGTTCGAGGCGACGCGCGCGTTCGGGCTCTTTCGCGCCACCTACGACATCGTCTACAACATGAACATGGCCCACCTCTCGCACGAGGTGGAGACGTTCTTCGAGACGCTCGGCGACGCCGGCATCCGCACCGCCTGCACCCCGTTCCTGATCTTCCGCGGCCGCAAGCGCCACGAGCTCTCGCTCGAAGGCCTGCTTCGCCGCGGCGCCGTCGCCGCCGGCTTCCGCCACGCCGTCTACGGCCCGGACGAGCTCTTCTACGGCGAGCTCTTCGGCTCGCGCCCGGTGCCGTGCAAGCCGACCCTCGCCCGGCCCGGGCACGCGCGACGAGTACTCGGCCTGCGTCTCGAAGGAGCTCGTCGCCGACGACGCCTACGACTTCCTCCTCTTCAGCCTCCCCGACAACGACCACCACTCCCACCGCTGGGGCCCGGACGCGACGCCCGCGTCGATCGCCCACGCCGACCGCTGCCTCGGCGAGCTGGTCGAGGCGTGCGGCGGCATGGACGAGTTCCTCGAGACGCACGCGGTGATCATGATCGCCGACCACGCCCAGACGCCGGTCACCGAGGCCTACGAGATGATCGCCGAGCTCGAGCAGGAGTGGCGCGTCCTCAAGCCCTCCTCCGACACGCCCGAGACGGCCGAGCTCGCGGTCTCGCCCGGCGCGCGCGCGGGTCAGGTCTACGTGCTGGTCGACCCAGAGCGCGAGGCCGCATGCCACGCGGACGTCCGCGCGCGCCTCGGCGCGCTCGCCGGGCACCGACCTGGTCGCCTGGCTCGCCCGCGCCGGACGGCGCGCCGGTCGTCCGCCGCACCGCCGGCTCGCCTGTCGCCGACGATCCGCGCGCCGAGGCCGTGGTCGAGACCGAGCGCGGCGAGCTTCGCTTCCGCCCCGGCCGAGCCGGCAAGCGCGACCGCCGCGGCAAGCGCTGGCACCTCGACGGCGACCTCGACGCGCTCGGCCTCACCGTCGACGGCGCCGCCGTCGACAGCGCCGCCTACCCCGACGGGCTCGGCGCGCCTTTGGTCCGCGCTCGTCGCGCCGCACTCGGGCGACGTGATCGTCTCGCTCGCCGAGGGATACGAGTGCGTCGACTGGGGCCAGACCTCGCACGTGGGCGGTGGCAGCCACGGCTCGCTCCTCGCCTCGCGACTCGCTCGCGCCGCTCGTCCTGGTCGGGCTTCGAGCCAGGGGTCGAGTCGACTCACGAGCAGTGGCGGATCACCGACGTCGCGGGGCTCGTGCGCGGCCACTTCGGCCTCGACCGGCGATGACGCGCGACAGCACCGAGGCGCGATCTGCAGCCGGCACGCCGGGCATGACCGAGAGCCGTCGTCGGGCGCGTTCGCCGCGGCACGCTCAAGTCCGAGAACTGGGTCCAGCTCGCAAAGTTCGGGCTCGTCGGCGGGTCGGGCTACGTCGTCGAACCTCGTGGTCTTCGCGGCGCTCAACGGTGGCGCGGACCTCCACCACATCCCGGCCGCGATCGGCGCCTTCCTCGTCGCGGTCACCAACAACTTCGCCTGGAACCGGGTGTGGACCTTCCGCGCCGAGGCGCCCGGTCGCCATCCCGCCCACCAGGGCGCGAGGTTCCTGTGCGTGAGCGTGATCGGCCTGGGCGTGAATCTGGCGGTGCTCGAGGCGCTCGTATCCGGCGTCGAGCTCGCAGAGCTGGCGTCGCAGGCGATCGCCGTCGGGGTGGCGATGCCGGTCAACTTCGTCGGCAACAAGCTGTGGACCTTCGGCTAGCGGCGCTGGCCTTTGCGGTCGCCGCCCTCTGGCTTTCGCCGAGCGTCGCCCAAGCACAAGAGCCAACGCCGCCGGACTCGTTTCCTGCGGCACCCGAGGATTTCTCGGTCGACGCGCGCGAGGCCTACCGGATCGCCGCGCGCGAGCCCGAGGTCGCGGAGCTGACGGCTGAGCGAGGGAGGCTCGAGACTCGTGAGGAGCTGCGCGACGACGGCCGCTGGCAGGTCGGGTTCTTCGACGCGGACAAGGAGGTCGTCCAGGTCCACGTCGACGGCGGCACGGGCGAGGCGGTCGAGACGTGGACGGGCATCCAGGTCGCCTGGCCGATGGCGCGCGGCTACGAGGGACAGTTCGGCCACGCTTTGAACGCGCCCTGGGTGTGGATCCCGATGGCGCTCGTCTTCTTTCTGGGACTCCTCGACTGGCGAAAGCCGCTTCGGATCGCCCATCTCGACCTGCTCGTGCTCCTGAGCTTCGGCGTGAGCCAGATCTTCTTCAACGACGCTGAGATCGGCGCCAGCGCGCTACTCGTCTATCCGCCGCTCCTCTATCTGCTCGCACGAATGCTGTGGGTGGGGTTTCGCGGCGGCGGCGCGGGCTTGCGGCCGAGCACGCCGCGCGTCGTCCTGATCGTCGCGTGCGTGCTCGCGATCGCGTTCCGGGTGACGCTCAACATCGTCGACTCAGGCGTGATCGACGTCGGCTACGCCGGGGTCGTCGGCGCCGACCGGATCACGCAGGGCGAGCCGATCTACGGCGAGGGCAGCTTTCCCGAGGACGTCCCGACGGGCGACACCTACGGGCCGGCGAACTACGCGGCGTACGTGCCGTTCGAGCTGGGACTGCCGTGGTCGGGCGAATGGGACTCGCTCCCCTCCGCGCACGCCGCGGCGATCTTCTTCGACCTCGCGGCGGTGCTCGGCCTGTTCGTCTTGGGCCTGCGAGCGGGCCGCCGCAAGGGCGAGGTGGTTGCTGAAACCCGCGACATGCGCGGAAATCCGCAACCACCCGGCCCCTCGGGGCAGAGGCTGGGCCTGATCCTCGCGTTCGCCTGGCTCACCTACCCCTACACCGCCTTTGCGCTCCAGTCGAACACCAACGACTCGCTCGTCGGCGCACTCCTGGTCTGGGGGCTCGTCGTACTCGGCTCTCCGGTGGGGCGGGGCGTCTTGGCCGCGCTCGCGGCGATGGTCAAGTTCGCGCCGCTCGCGCTGGTGCCGCTCTACGTCGTCGGCAGGCGCGGCCTGTCCGACCGGCTCGGTCCACCCACGCGAGCGTCGACTGAGGCCGAGCCCTCCGGACAATTCCGACACTCGCGTCTCGCCAGGCTTCGGCCCGTCCTCCTCGGTGGTGCCGCGGCCGTGTTCACGATCGCGCTCATGCTCATCCACCCGGCAGTGGACCCCGGGCTCGCAGCCTTCTATGAGCGAACCGTCGAAAGCCAGCTCGATCGCGACAGCCCATTCTCGATCTGGGGGCAGGTCGACGGGGTCGAGTCCATCCAGCGCCTGGTACTCATCGCCGCCGCAGTGCTCGCGATCGTCGTCGCGTTCATTCCGAAGCGGCGCTCGACCGCGCAATTCGCCGCGCTGGCAGCAGCCGTCGTGATCGCGTCGCAACTCGCGGTCGACCACTGGTTCTACCTCTACCTACCGTGGTTCTGCGGACTCGTCTTCGTGGCGCTTGCGCTTCAAGGCGCGCGCGCCGCTAGGGTGGCGGCGCAGGCGAACCGAAGGGGGCCCGGAGCGTGAGACTCAAGACGGCAGGACTGACGGCGGCAGTGATGGCCGGATTAGCAGCGGCCCCGGTGGCGAGCGCCGAGGTCCTCGGAACTAAGGGTGGTTTCACCTATGTGAAGAAGGAGAAGACGCTTCCGGGCTCGAGCGGCGTCCAGACTGCCGACGCGACGGCGAAGTGCCCAAACAGCACCGAGCACACGGGCGGAGGCGGGACGGTCACGGGCAGGCCGACCGGCACGACCCTCGCCTCCTCGGGAACAGCAACCGATCGCCAGTGGTACGTCGAGGGGTGGCACACCGGCATCAACCCCACCAACAGGAAGCTCACCGCCTGGGTCATCTGCTCGAAGAAGACCGGGAAGTTCTCGATGAACTCACAACCGCAGAGCGTCGACGCGGGACCCACGACAGCCAGCGCAACCGCCGAATGCACGGGTGGCGCTGCCGCCGTGGGCGGCGGAGTTCGCCTGATCGGGCCAGCACAGGACTGGTCGCTCAACTCGACGTCGCCGGTCGACGTCGGCAGTCCCGATCCGTTCATGGACAATGGCTGGCGCTCCTTCGCCTACCACCGCTCTGGCCCTCCCGCGTCGATGATCGCCGACGTGATCTGTATGGACGGCCCGGTCCCGGCGTACTCGGAGACGTCGCGGACCACGTCAGCGAAGAAGGTCACGATCAAGTCGACGTGCGACGGCGGGCGGTCGGTGATCGGGGGCGGAGCGTTCGCGAGCGGCCCCTCCCAAGACGCCCACATCACCTCGACGAACCCGATCGACACGAACGCCGACAAGGACAAGGTCCCAGACGACGGCTGGAAGTCAAAGTTCTACAACGACAACGGGACGAGCCAGACGTTCAGGTCGTATCAGGTGTGCGACTAGCCGCGGCCCATCGGGACTATTCCGTCTAGCGCCTGTCGTCCTCGCGCTCGCGAGCGGCACCCTCGTCCGGCGCTTCTCCGGCAGGCTGTGCTCCCTCGTCTTCCGCTTCGTCGGGCGCTTCACGGCGCTCGGGCGCTTCTGGCACCTCGACCCCAGGCACCGTTGTCCGGCGGTCCGATCGCTCGCCGGTGGCGGGAGGCCCCGCGTCGGGCGAGACCTCGGGCTCTTGGTCTGCTTCGGTCATGGCGACCGGTTGCCCTGCGGGGCCGAAGGGGAAACGGACCTGGATCACGCGCTAGCGCTGAGCGAGTCGGCGACCGCGCGCGGTCGCAGAACTGCTCCTGGCTGGACCCAGGAAGTTGGGGCGTTCGAGCTCCTCCCCTAGCGGACCTCTAGGCTGCGCGGCCATGGATTCCGACTTTCCCGCTTGGTCGCTGGAGCTCCACGGCCACGAGGTGATCTACCGCACCGCCGGGTCCGGGCCGCCCCTCGTGATCGTCCATGGGATGGTGAACTCGTCCAAGCATTGGCGCGACGTGGCGCTGAAGCTCGCTGAGACGCACACCGTGATCGTGCCCGACCTAATCGGCCACGGCGACTCGGCAGCTGTCCGCGGCGACTACTCGATTGGCGCCCACGCCGCAGTAATCCGCGACCTCCTATCGGCGATCGGCGTCGAGTCTGCGACGTTCGTTGGCCACTCGCTCGGTGGCGGGATCGCGATGCAGTTCTTCTACCAATTCCCCCACAAGGTCGAACGGCTTGCGCTGGTGTCGAGCGGCGGCCTGGGTCGCGACGTCAGCCCGATGCTTCGCGGCGCCGCGTTGCCTGGCGCGGCGGGACTCGTTTGGGCCGCGTCCCACCCGGGTGTTCTGGGGGTGCTCGACGGCATCGCGACTGCAGGCGGCAAGGCCGGCTGGCGGAAGGCCGTCTATCTCAAGGCCGTCACCCGCGCCCTTCGCCCGCTCCAGGATCCGGGCGCGCGCGAAGCGTTCCTCAGCTCGCTCCGCTCGGTGATCGACATCCACGGCCAGAAGGTCTCGGCGGTCGATCGTCTGTATCTGCTGGGCCCGGTCGAGACGCTGATCGTCTGGGGCGAGCGCGACCGCACGATCCCAATCCGCCACGGCACCGAGGCCCACAAGCGGATCCCGCACTCGCGGATGGAGACCCTGCCGCGCGCCGCGCACTTCCCGAACCTCGAGGATCCCGCCGGCCTCGCCGAAGTCCTCGGCCGCTGGCTCACTGAAACCAAACCCTTCCGCCTGAGCGAAGATGACTGGTCCGAGCTCATCGCCTCGCGTTTGGTCCGCGGCCGTCATCTTCGCGCGGCGTAGAGCCTTCGCCTCGGAAGACAGCTACGCTTCCCCCGTGCGGGTGAGTCTCACCCGCGAGGTTTCGTTCAGTTCCGGTGCGCACGAGTGCGATTCGGGTCACAGGTCGAACTCTCCCGAATCACACGCGATCCTTGAAGGGTCGCGAAGAAAGCAGCACCTATATGTCAAACCAGTCCTTCGCGGACCTCGGCGTCTCTGCGCCCGTCCGCAATGTCCTCGCTAAGCGAGGCATCACTCAACCGTTTGCGGTCCAGCGGCTCGTGATCGGCGACGCCCTCGCCGGCCGCGATGTCCTCGTCAAGTCTCCGACCGGGTCGGGCAAGACTCTTGCCTTCTCCGCTCCGATCGTCGAGCAACTTGGCCTGAAAGCACCTCCCGGCTCGGCGCTCGTCGTCGCTCCCACCCGCGAGCTCGCACTTCAGATTTGCGAGGACCTCAGGCCGATCGCCGCCGTGCGCAATCTTTCGGTCGCCACCGTCTACGGCGGCGCCGGCATCGCAAAGCAGGCGAAGGTCGCCCGCCGCGCGCAGATTCTGGTGGCCACGCCGGGACGCCTCCTCGACCTCATGGAGCGAGGCGCCGTCTCTTTGAAGAAGGTCAAGATCCTCGTCCTCGACGAGGCGGACCGCATGCTCGACATGGGCTTCCGGCCCGACGTCGAGCGCATCATCTCCGCAACTCCGAAGGACCGCCAGACGATGCTGTTCTCGGCGACCCTCGACGGTGAGGTCGCCCGCATCGCCAAGAACTACACGCGCTCTCCGGTGCGGCACGAGCATGTGCCGCCGAAGAGCAACGTGCAGGTCGAGCATCGCTTCGTCGGCGTAACCCACGAGAAGCGCTTCGACGCCCTCGTCGCGGAGCTCCGTGCCGATCGCGAACTGGCGCTCGTCTTCGTCCGCACCAAGCGAGGCGCCGACCGGCTCGTAAAGAGGCTCGGCTCGAGCGGGATCAAGGCCGTCGCCATGCACGGCAACAAGTCCCAAGGCCAGCGCGAGCGCGCGCTCGCGGCGTTCGACTCGGGCAGGGTGGACGCCCTGGTTGCGACCGACGTGGCGGCGCGCGGAATCGACGTCGACGGCATCAGCCACGTGATCAACTTCGATCCGCCCGGCGACTGCGACGCCTACCAGCACCGCGTCGGGCGCACCGCCCGTGCGGGCCGTGCCGGCGTTGGGGTCACCCTGGTCCGGCGCGAGGAGGCGCATGACGTCGGCAAGATCGCCGACACGCTCCAGCTCCGCCGCGAGTTCGCCGAGACGGGCTACGCGGCCTCCGCGTCCCGCGGGCGCAGACGCCGCTAGAACGCAAACGGGGCCCGGCCTTTCGGCCGAGCCCCGGGTTGCGAAAAGCTCTTAGTCGAGCTAGATGACCTGGACCTGTGCGGCCCTGGGTCCCTTGTCGGACTCCTCAGCCTCGTAAGAGACCTTGGCGCCTTCTTCGAGCGAGCGAAAACCCTCGCTCTGAATGGCCGACTGATGCACGAAGAGGTCCTTCGAGCCGTCGTCGGGCGAGATGAAGCCGAAGCCCTTCTCGTCGTTGAACCACTTAACGGTTCCCTGTGCCATTTGAACTGTTCCTTTCTTCGCGTGCTGTGCGACCGATATAGACCTAGCGAAGAAACGAAAGGACCGAACGGGACCGCAAACCACGACAGACCAGGCTCTTTGCCTGATCGACTGCCGTAACCCTACCCAATCAGGGCTCGCGTGACTCCAGACTTTGCACCAATTCGTCCAAGCCGAGCTCGGTAAGCGCGCCTGAGACCTCACTCAACTCATCCCGGCAGAAGACGATCAGCTCCTTCGCCTCGCGCGCAGAGCGCGAGCGTCTCGCGCAGCTCGGCCTCGCCCGAGTCGAGGCGGTCGATGATCTCCTCGAGGCGCTCGACGGCCGTCTCGTAGGTGCGCTCGGGCTCTGGCGCGGCGTCACTCATCGGGCGCATCCTCCTCGATCCGGGCCCGGACGGCGTCGTCGGCGAAGCGGACTCGCACGTCCGCCTCCTCGCGCGCCGCTCGGCCGAGGTGACGGCGTCGCCGCCGAGCGACTCGACCCGCGCGTAGCCGCGCTCGAGCACCCGCTGCGGGTCGTGGCCGCGGATCGCCGCCTCGAAGGTCGCCGAGCCGGGCGAGCGCCTGGGCGGGCTTGGCGCCGCGCCGCTGCCTTGCGCGAGATGACCAGGGCGTGGCGCGCAGCGCGAGCTCGTCGCGCGCTCGCGACGCCGCGAGCGGCAGCCGCCCGGACCTCGCGAAGCATCTGGTGGAGCCGCACGCGCTCGCCGCGGACGCTTCGCGCCGGGCCCGCCGCCAGCTCGCGCCAGGCGCCGGCCGCGGGCGCGAACCGCGCCGCGCCCGCGCGCTCGCGCCCGACTCGCCGCCAGCGCCGAGCTCGCCGCGCGCCGCGCGCACGTCCACCCGCACCAGCTCCTCGGCCGCGTGCGTGGGCGTCGAGCAGCAGACGGCCGTGACGTCGTCGATCAGCGTCCGGTCGACCTCGTGGCCGACCGCGCTGATCACCGGCAGGCGAAGCAGCGCGACCGTCCGGCAAAGGCTCTCGTCGCAAAACGCCCAGAGGTCGGCGAGCGAGCCGCCGCCGCGGCACACCACGGCGACCTCGACCTGCTCGATGCTCGGCGAGCCCGCGGAGCGCCGACGCGATCGCCGGCGCCGCGCGGCGGTCCTGCACCGGCGCGTCGGCCCAGACGATCGTCCCGCGCCAGCCTCGCCGCTCGAGCCCGGCGAGCAGGTCCTGGCAGGCGGCGCTGCCCGCGCGCGGTCACGACGCCGATCGTCTTCGGCAGCGCCGGCCGGTGAAGCTCCTTCTGCGGCTCGAACAGGCCGTCGGCCTGAGCTCCTCGCGAAGCGCCGCGAGCCGCGCGAGCAGGTCGCCCTCGCCCGCGAGGCGCATGTGGGTGGCGCGGAAGTTGAACGACGGGGTCGCTGTCGCCGACCCCGGGTAGTAGTCGAGCCCGCCGCCGATCACGACCTCGGCGCCGTCGGCGAGGAGCTGCGGGTCGAGCCCGAGCTTGTCGAGGTCCGTGTTCCAGATCGAGCACGGCAGCGCGCCGTGCGGCGTCGCGGAGCTCGAAGAACGCCTGCCTCGCGACCGGCGAAAGCCGGTCACCTCGCCCGTGACCAGCACCTTCGGCCGCCCGCGCAGGAACTCCTTGAGCCCGTCGGCGTAGCGGCCGACCGGGAACGGACCCGGCAGGTCGGGATCGAGCGAGGGCTCTGCGCCCGTGCCGTCGAGTGGAAGCTGGTCGGTCACGCCCTAAGGGTCGCAGGCGACTCGGCGAGGCGGCGGCTAGTTCCCGCCGAAGTCGATGACCCCGAAGAGGAGCAGCAGGATGAGGGTCGCCACGGCGGAGACGACGAGCGAGCCCATGCATCCGAGGCGGTTGGAGAAGAAGACGAACATCGGGTTGGCACACTGGTACCCGTGATTGGCCGCTCCAGTCGGAAGCGGCCGGATTTCGATTGACTACACCTCAGCTCGAACGAACGAAGGAGTCCCGCATGGCACAGCGTACGAAAGCAGATCGCTCCGCGGCAGCGAAGAAGGCAGCCGCGACCCGCGAGCGGAACAAGAAGAAGGCGGAATCGCAGAAGGCGGGCCAGAAAAGCACCGCGACAAGGCAGTCGAACGAGGCTCTCGGCGGCGTCAAGAAGGCCCGAGACGAAGCTGGCAAGGCAGCGGCGAGCGCCGCCAACGTCGGCAAGGCTACGGCAGGCGCCGCGCTCAACGCCGGCCGCTCGGTGGCCGCGCGCGCCGGGCTTGGGGGCAAGAGGAAGAAATAATCCACCTCGAGTGCTTTGAGAGGGCCGGTGGCGACGAGCCGCCGGCCCTTCGTCGTTAGTTGCTCCGTACCTTCCAGCGGTCGACTGCCGGGGTCGGGTCGGCTTGGCCCGCCAGGTCGGTCGCGGTGATCGTCATCGTGTGACGGCCCTCTCGGAGCCGGCGGAAGATCGCCGGCGAGGTGCAAGCCCGCGCCGCTTGGTTGTCGAGCTTGCACGTAAACGTCGCTTGCTCGTCAGCCTCGAAGGTGAACTTCGCCTTCTTCTTGGGGGTTCGGTTGGGCGGGCCGCTCAGGATCGTCGTGTTGGGTGCCTGAAGCGGCGGCTGGTCGAGCGTCTCGCACTCTGCTTGAGAATCAAGCGTGCCTTCGTCCAGCACGGCCGTGTCGGCCTCGGTCCCGCAGTTCACCGTGTCGGCGAAGCCGTCGCGCGCCAGCACCGTGTCGGGGCCGCCGAGCGCCGACAACGAGTCCTCTCCGTCGCCACCCTCGAGCGTGTTGGCGTCGGCGTCGCCGGTAAGGAAGTCGGGACCCGATCCGCCGATCAGAGCGTCGGCGTCGGCAGAGACGTCGTCGCCGTCGATGTCGTCCGATCCGCCGCCGATGTCTACGGTAAGGGCATCGGTGCGGTTTGAGTAGGTGACAGTGTCCGTGTTGGTGGTCACCGCGGCGCCCACCCGGAACACGTCGGCTCCATCGGGACCGGTGCCCGTGCCACCTCTGAGCACGTCGTCGCCGTCATCTCCGCCTCGGAGCAGATTTGCCCCAGCGTCGCCCGAGATCGTGTCGTTGCCGAGACCGCCCGAGATGTTTTCGACATCGCCGGGGATCGCCTCCCCCTCGGGGGCGTCGGTAGCGCCGCCGATCGAGAGCGTGAGGTTGTCGGTCCTGGTCGAGTAGGCCACGGTGTCGCCCGTCTCGCCGTTCGCTCCACCCGCCGTCCCGTTGGTCCCGCCTCCGAACACGTCGATCCCGTCCGGCCCCGTTCCGGAGCCTCCGAAGAGCTCGTCGTCCCCGGCGCCGCCAACGAGCGTGTTGGCGACGCTCGAGCCCGTAAGGTCGTCGTCGCCCGAGCCGCCGGTGAGGTTCTCGATCGACGTTGAGACGTTGTCGCCGTCTGGGTCGTCGGCGCCGCCGCCGATGTCCACGATCAGGTCCTCGCTGCGGTGTGCGTACGTGACCGTGTCGGTGGTGGAAGCGGCGCTTCCGCCGATGTAGTTGTCGGCGCCGTCCGGCCCGGCCTGGCCTCCCGAGAGCGTGTCGCTGCCGCCGGGGCCGCCTGAGAGGTCGTTGTTCGAGTCGTTGCCGAACAGGCTGTCATTGCCCTGGCCGCCCGTGAGGTTCTCGATGTCGCTCGTGATGTCGTCGTTGTCGGTGCCCGAAGGCGCGCCGATTACGGCTGGATCGTCGATCCTCGCGGTAATCGGGTCGGTGCGGGTGTCGTAGGACACGGTGTCCTCGGCTCCGCCACCGACGAAGCGGTCGAGCCCGTCCGGCCCGGTGCCTGAGCTGCCCTTGAGGATGTCCGTTCCGCCGTTTCCCGCGAGGAAGTTGCCCGTGGGGGAGCCGATCAACTCGTCCGCGCCGTTGCCGCCTTCCAGGTTCTCGATGTCCGCGCCGATCGAATCGATCTCGCCCGATGCCTCCGTCTACCGCGCCACCGATCGAGAGGTCGACGGCGCCGGTGCGAGTGTCGTAGTTGACGAAGTCGCCGAGGAAGCTGTTCTGGCCCGCGACGGTGATGCCGTCTCCACCCGAGAAAGTGTCGTCGCCGTCCGCCGCCGTCCCCGCGTCGCCACGAAGCTCATCGTCGCCTGGGCCGCCCGACAAGTCGTTGTCTCCGCTGCTTCCGGTGATGTCGTCGTCGCCCGATCCGCCCACCACGTTCTCCACCGTCGTCCCGATGTTGTCGAGCTCCCCGGCGAGGCCGTCGTTAGCCGTTCCGTCGATGGTCATATCCATGTCGTTCGCCGCGGTGTCGCCGGTACGGGCGGCATAGCTCACTTCGTCCTCGGCGCCGGAGTTACCCGTGAAGACGTCTGCGCCGTCGTCGCCGAGGCTCGTACCGCCCCTGAGATCGTCGTTCCCCGGCCCGCCGTCGAGCCGGTTGTCGGAGCCGTTCCCGGTGAGCAGATCGTCCGCGCTGCCGCCGGTCAGGTTCTCGACATCCGCGTTAACGTCGTCGCCCTCACCGGCTGAACCGTCGTCCGGGACGCCATCGAGATCAGCGGTGATCGATGCGGTGCGGCCCGCGTAGCTCACCGTGTCTCCCGTCGTGCCCTGCGTGCCGCCGTTGAAGACGTCAGCGCCATCGGCGCCGGTGTTGGTGCCGGTTCCGCCGAACATCGTGTCGCTCTCGGCGCCGCCGGTCAGCTGGTCGATCGCGGTGCCGGAGCCGCCGCGAAGGTCGTTCGCCGAGGGCGAGCCGGTGATCGTGTCGGCGCCCGAGCCTCCAGTGACATTCTCGACGTCCGTCTCGACGTCGTCGCCCTCGCCGGCCGCGCCGTCGTCGGCCGTCCCGTCGATGTCGACGGTGAGGACTTGGCTGCGATCGATCGTGTTCGCAACCACGCCATAGGTGACCGTGTCTGTGTTGCCGCCGCCGACGAACCTGTCCGCGCCGTCCGCGCTGGCGCCTCCGGGTCCGCCCGCGAGCGTGTCGTCGCCGCCCGCGCCGTCGAGCACGTTGGCCAGCGGTCGAGCCGATCAGAATGTCGGCTGACGAGTCGCCGGTGACGTTTTCGACCGTCGTGCCGACGTTGTCGCCCTCGCATGTCGCTGGGCAGTTGCGGCCGTCGTTGGCGCTGCCGTCGATCGTCACGCGGATCGGCGCCGCGGTCGTCGGCGAATAGTCGACCTCGTCGGCGGTTCGTGTGCGCGCCGCCGTTGAACGCGTCCGCGCCCTCGGAGTTGAGGAGCGTGTCGTCGCCCGCGTCGCCGTTCAGGGTGTCGGTCCCCGCACCCGCCGTCGAGGGTGTCGCCGGCGTCGCCGCCATTCAGCGTGTCGGTGTCGTTGCCGCCGAGCCAAGTCGTCGACGCCAGCCTCGCCGCTTACGTCGTCGTTGTTGTCGCCGCCGTCGATCTCATCCTCGCCGCCGCCACCCGAGATGTCGTCGTCGCCGTCGTCACCGGTGATCTCGTCGTCGTCGGCCGTATCCCCGGCAGCGCCGCCTCCGATGATCGTGTCGTTGCCGAGGCCGCCTGAGATCAGGTCGAAGAGGTCCCCGCCAGTGATCTGATCCGCACCGTCATCCGCGTCGTCCGCGGCAGAATCGCCGCCGTTCAACACGTTGTTCCCGTCGTTGGCTTCGATCACGTCAGCGCCGTCGCCGCCGTTCACCAGGTCCGACCCGTTGCCGGTCGTGATCTCGTCGTCGCCGTCGTAGGTGTCGATCGTGTCGCCGGATACCGTCGAGATGCTCGGCGCGGTGACCACGTCGGTGCCGTCGGTCCCGTCGACGACATCCGTGCCGCCGCCGAGCGTGATCTCGGAGGTAAAGCGCCCTGGAAGCTGGCTGGAGAGGACCTGGAGGTCTACAAACCCGCCATTGGTGCCGAAGTCGACGACGACGGTGTCCTCGCCGGTGTCCTCGCACAGCACGATCGCGGTGCCGTTGGTCTCGCAGTCCGGGTCGCTGGTGGTGGCATTGCCGCTCTCGGCGATGCGGAACTTGTCCGGCCCGGAGTTGCTGGGCAGGTAGTCGACGCTGGTGCCGATGACGTTGTTGGTTTCCTCGATCCGGATCTCGTCGCCGACCGTCGAGACGTCGATGCTGGCCTCCGCCTGCCCCGTGACCGCAAGCGCGACCAACAGAGTGCCGGCCATAGCGAAACGACGAGCCCGGCGAGCGACGATCCGATGGTGCATGCTGTCCCCTCCGCGTGGATTACTTACGCGCGAGGGAGTATCCCGCATTTCTTGCCGGAGGGCTATCCGGGGTCGACGACGGCCGCCGAGCCGCCTCCTCGGCGCTCGGGCTCAGCCGCCGCCAGGAAGGCGCCGCCGCCGAGGAACTCGATCGCGGCCACGGCGCCGATCTCGGGCGGGCTGATCTCGGCCAACGCGTGGCCGTACTGCGTCTCGAGCGCCGTCGCCTCCGGAGTGGTCAGGAACTCGGGCTCGGCGAGCGTGGTCGTGGTGTTTCGCTGGGTCAGTCGCGGGGTCGCAATCGCCTCGGGCAGCGTTTTGCCGAGGTCGAAGCGCTCGATCAGGACCTGGGCGACGGTGGTGATGATCGTCGAGCCGCCGGGGGAACCCACCGCCAGCACGGGCTCACCGCCGTCGGTGACCAGAGTGGGCGCCATCGAGCTCCGGGGCCGCTTGCCCCCCTCGGCCTTGTTCGCCGCTTTGGGGTTGTCGTAGGAGAAGTCCGTGAGCTCGTTGTTGAGCAGGAAGCCCCACCTCGGCACGACGATTCCGTTACCGCCCGTCGATTCGATCGTGAACGTGTAGGAGACGACCGTGCCCTGCGAGTCGGCGACGCTTAGGTGCGTGGTCGAGGCGCCCTCGTTGTCGGTTGTCACCGCACTCGCTCGCGCGTTGCCCTCCGGGTCGCCCGGCTCGACCGGTCCTGCGTCGGCTGCCTGATCGGTGATGAGGGCCCGCCGCTCGGCCGCGAATTCGTCGGAGAGGAGCCCGTCCAGCGGGACGTCGAAGTAGGCGGGGTCGGCGAGGTAGGCGCCGCGATCCGCGTACGAGTAGCGCGAGGCCTCGAGGAAGCGGTGAAGAGCCTCGGCACGGCTGGCGCCCAACGGCTCGTAGCCCTCGAGGATGTTGAGGATCTCGCCGACGGTCGACCCGCCCGAGGACGGAGGCCCCATCCCGTAGACGCGGAGGCCGCGGTACCCGATCCGGGTCGGCTTGCGTTCTGGCGCCTCATAGACCTTGAGGTCGCGCTCCTTGATCAGGCCTGGGCGGAATTCGTGGTCGGCGTCGCCGGCGAGGCGCGGATTGCGAGCCGCCCTGACCATCGCCTTCGCGAGCTTGCCCCCGTAGAAGCCCTTCTTGGCGCCACGGTCCATGATCCGCTGGTACGCGCGTGCCATATCCGGATTCCTGAGGGTGGTGCCGACGTCGCGCGGAGTGCCGTCGTTGTCGAGGTAGATCCGCGCGGTGGCGGGGACGTCGTCGAAGTAGGGCACGTTCGCCTCGACCTGGTCGAAGAAGGTCTGGTCGATCGCGAAGCCCTCGACGGCCGTCTTTGCGCCCGGCCGGAGCGCCTTGCCCATGCTGATCGTGCCGTACTTGCGAAGCGCCCGTTCCCAGGTCGCGACCGTACCCGGCACCCCGGCCGAGAGACCGCTGTAGCGAGCGTCCGCGAATGGCAGGGGCTCCCCGTCCTCGAAGAAGGACCGTGGGCGCATTGCGTCGGGCGCGGTCTCGCGACCGTCGATCGTCGTCACCTTGCCGCCAGGTGTCCGAATGAGCATGAACCCGCCGCCGCCGATCCCGGCCGAGAACGGCTCGGTCACGCCCAGCACGCCAGCTGCCGCTACCGCGGCGTCGACCGCGTTTCGGCCTCGCTCGAGCTGGTCGATCGCCGCTTGCGTGGCACGAGCATCGACGCTGGCCGCGGCGCCTCCCGTGCCGGTGGCGACCGGCGGCTCGTCGGCCGCTGCGGTTGAAGCTAGCGCGAGCGCTAGTGCTGCGGCCGCTGCCCAAGAACCGGAACGCTTCGCCTGCCTGCTCACTCTGACCCTTTACCCGCCCGCGCCCATTCCAACGCCACGCGCAATGGCGTCTGAGTCGCGACCGTCAGCGCCAGTTCCGCCGGGCGTTGTCGGCCGGATAGCGGAAGATCTTCGTCTCTGCTCGGCCGCAGTCTTCGGTCGCGGTGACGGTGGCGAAGTACTTGCCGGCGTCGGGCTCTCCCTCAAACGTCGGCACCTTCCAGATCCATCTCTTCCCGACCTTCTCCGCGGTCGTGTTGCCTTTGCCGAGATCTTTGTCGCCCGCGCGCATGAACAGCTCGACGTAGCGATCCTTCCGGCACTTCGCCTTCTCCGAGTCGAGACGGCCCGACCACTCGCCTGGGAAGGAGGCCGCACTCCAGCCCTTGATAGTCACTGTGGTCTTTGCCTTCGCCGCCGCGGCGCCGGTGGGTCCAAGCATCCCCAGGGCGATCAGCACACAGAACGAGGCTGTAGCGAGCCGTCTCACGCCTGAATTCTCGCACACCTCGTAAGCGCGCCGCCCACAACAGAAACGGCGCCCATTCAAGGCGCCGTTTCCTGAACTGATTCGGGCTTTGCGCCCGAGTTACGCCGCGTTGCGGAAGCCTGAGAGCGCGCCGTCCGAGGCGAGCCGGCGAAGCGCCGACTGCTCGAGCTTCTGGGCATTCTTCTGGGTCACGCCCAGGTCGCGAGCGACGTCGCGAATCGACTTGGCGGGACGGCCGCCAGTGCCGAACCGGCCGCGGATGACCTCAGCCTCGAGCTCGGGCAGCTTGCGGAGAGCCGTCTCAACGGCGTTCTCCTGCTCGCGCTCGAGAACCTCGTCTTCGAGATCGGCCGTGGCCTCGGCGCGAAGCTCACCAAGCGTGGTGTCGCCGTCGTCGCCGATCGGCTGGTCGAGCGAGGACGTGACGCGGGTGAGGTCGCGGGTAGCCATGACCTCGTCAAGCGGCAGCTTGGCGCGATCGGCAACTTCCTCGTCGGTCGGCTCGCGATCCAGCTCGAGGGCCAGCTCGGCCGAGATCCGGTTCACGGTGCGCTCGCGCTGAGCGACGTGCGCCGGAATCCGGACCGCGCGGCCGGTGTTGTCGAGGCCGCGCTGGATCGACTGCTTGATCCAGAGCACAGCGTAGGTCGAGAATTTGTAGCCGCGGCGCCAGTCGAACTTCTCGGAAGCGCGGATCAGGCCGAGCATTGCCTCTTGGACCAGGTCGCCCATCGGCAGGCCGTGGCCCTGGTAGCGGCGCGCGAACTTGATCACGAGCCGGAGGTTCGAGTTGATCAGCCGCTCCTTGGCCGCGAGGTCGCCCTTCTCGATCCGCTGCGCGAGGTCGATCTCCTCAGCGGCGGTGAGCAGGGGGTACTTGGCAGCCTGGTTGAAGAACAGCTGGAGGCTGTCCGTTGTCTCGACCGAAAGGTCGTGGGTATCGCTACGCCGCCGCGCGCGAGTTGGCGCGGTCTCGGCAGCGTGCTCGCCGCGATTCCGGTGGTTGTCAGCGCGCTGAGATCCAGCGCCTCGGGTGCGTGCCATGTGATCCTTGTCCTTCATCTAGTGCGCTCTGCCCGCTGCAGGCTCACTCAGTCGTGTGTCTTCTCTTGATTTCGTGCTTTACAAAGTATAGCGAACATCTGTTCTCGCTGCAAGCCCAATTCTTGGCTCTATGAGCGAGATCCAACGTGCGCTATCGCATTTGGATCGTTGCGCCGGGGAGGGAGGGGGCGCCGAGGGGACCGGACACCATACAGAAAGTGCCGACTTGTTGCAAGCTCGTCAGCAAAAATCTCGCAAAAGGTCTGATTTCCAGCCCTTTTCGCGCAAGCAACGCGATATGCCTGGCCCCCTAGGACGGGACGACGGGGAGATCGACCGCCGTGACGGGCTCCGCGTCCTTTAGGAAGCGGTCGACAACCCTCGCGCAGCGCCTGCCCTCGGCGATCGCGGTGACGATCAGGGATTGGCCCACGCGGGCGTCGCCGGCGGCGAAGATGCCGGTCTCGCTCGAGGCGTAGGCGGGGGCGTGGAGGTTTCCGCGCTCGTCGAGGTCAACCCCGAGACCGTCCAAGAGGCCCTCGCGCTCGGGCCCCTCAAATCCCACCGCGATCAGGACGAGCTGCGCCGGCAGCGTGTATTCGGAGCCGGGCACGGACTCGAGTGTCCGTGACGATGTTCCGGTCACCTTGCGTCCGACGAGCTCCGAGACGGCGCCGCCTTCGCCGCGAAGCTCGATCACCTGGTGGCCAAAACGGCGCTCGCCGCCCTCGTCGAGCGCGTAGGTGGTCGCCGAGCGCTTGAGGGGCAGCGGCCATGGAGTGTCGGGATAGCGCCCGTCCTTGGGCACCTCGGGGTAGACGTCGAGAAGGAGCGCCGAGCGGGCGCCCTCGCGGTTGGCGTTCGAGATGCAGTCCATGCCGGTGTCGCCGCCGCCGATCACCACGACGTCCTTGCCCTCGGCGACGATCGGCTCGATGCCGTCCGGTCCGGCAGGGCCGCCGCTCAAGGTCGCGACGTAGCGGTTGCGGACGTAGAGATAGTCCATCGCGTCGTGAACGCCCGCCAGGTCCGCGCCGGGCACGTCGAGCGTGCGCGAGATGCGGGAGCCGGTGGCGACGACGACGGCGTCGAAGCGGTCGCGAAGATCGTTCACGCTCATCGAAGCGCCGCCGATGTCGGCTCCGTACGTAAAGAGGATTCCCTCGGCCGCGAGGAGGTCGACCCGCCGGTCGATTATCCACTTCTCGAGCTTGGCGTCCGGCACGCCAAAGCGCATCAGGCCGCCGGGCGCCTCGTCGCGCTCGAAGACGGTGACCTCGTGGCCGACCTGATTGAGCTCGGCGGCGGCGGCAAGCCCGGCGGGCCCGGAGCCGATCACCGCCACCGACTGGCCGGTGCTCACCTCTGGGAGCTGGGGGGTGATCCAGCCTTCTTCCCAGGCCCGCTCGACGATCGCGTACTCGATCTGCTTGATCGTGACCGACTCGTCGTTGATCGCGAGCACGCACGCCGACTCGCAAGGGGCAGGGCAAACAAGCCCGGTGAACTCCGGGAAGTTGTTGGTCGCGTGGAGCTGGTCGATGGCCTCGCGCCACCGCCCGGTGCGGACCAGGTCGTTCCAGTCGGGGATCAGGTTGCCCAACGGACACGCGTCGTTGCAGAAGGGGACGCCGCAGCCCATGCACCTCGAGGCCTGGCGCTTGAGCTCGGGCTCGGGCATCACCTGGTAGATCTCCCCGTAGTCGGAGACCCGCTCAGACGGATTGCGCTCAGGGGGCGCGGTGCGTGGCACCTCGATGAATCCGCGGGGATCTGGCATAAGAGGGAGGGGTAGTTAAGCGGTGACCTCGACCGAGCCGAGCTTTCTTCGCTCCTCGATCACGCGCTTGTACTCGCGCGGCATCACCTTCACGAACTCTTCAGCGGCGTCGGCGAAGCTGGCGAGGATGCGCTCGGCGACGGCCGACCCGGTCCGGGCGTGGTGTTCAACCAACAGGTCGCGGAGCTCGGCGCGGTCCTCTTCGGTCAGGTCCTCGAGGTCGACTAGGTCGCGATTGCAGCGGACCTCAAATCGCCCCCGCGGGTCGTGGACGAAGGCGGTGCCGCCAGTCATCCCGGCGGCGAAGTTGTAGCCGGTGGGGCCGATCACGACCACGCAGCCCCCTGTCATGTACTCGCAGCCGTGGTCGCCGACACCTTCGACGACCGCGCGCGCGCCCGAGTTGCGCACGCCGAAGCGCTCGCCCGCACGGCCGCGGAAGAATGCCCGCCCCGCCGTCGCTCCGTAGAGCGCGACATTGCCGATGATCACGTTCTCCTCGGCCAGGTAGGTGGCCGCGTCGGGCGGTCGCACCGAAAGGATGCCGCCGGAGAGGCCCTTGCCCACGTAGTCGTTTGCCTCGCCGCGCAGATCGATTGAGATCCCGGCAGCGAGCCAAGCGCCAAGGCTCTGCCCGGCGGAGCCGCGGAGGCGCAGCTTCACGGTCCCCTCGGGAAGCCCGGCGGGGCCGTGGGCGACCACGATCTCGTGCGAGAGCACGCCGCCGATCGCGCGGTGAGGGTTCTTGATGTCCCGCTCGATCTCGATCACGCGGCCCTCGCTGATTGCATCGCGTGCCTCGTCGACCAGGCGGAGCGGGTCGAGGTCCTCGCGCGGCGGCACGTCGGCCGGAACGTGACGCGACGACTCCCCGGGCTCAGCGACGTCCGCGAGAAGCCCCGAGAGGTCGACGCCGTGCGCCTTCCAGTGGGTGAGCGCTGGGCCGGCTTCCAGGTGCGTTGACTGGCCGATCAACTCGTCCAGCGAATGGGCGCCCAGGCGGGCGAGCCACTCGCGCACCTCCTCGGCGACGAGGTAGAGGTAGTTGACGACGTGCTCGGGTTTGCCGGTGAAGCGCCGCCGGAGCTCGGGGTCTTGGCTTGCCACCCCGACCGGGCAGGTGTTTAGGTGGCAGACGCGCATCATGATGCAACCCGTCACGACCAGTGGAGCGGTGGAGAAGCCGAACTCGTCGGCGCCGAGGAGTGCCGCGACCACGACGTCTCGACCCGTGCGCATCTGGCCGTCCGTCTGAAGGATCACTCGGGAGCGCAGGTCGTTTTCGAGCAGGGTCTGCTGAGTCTCGGCCAAGCCGATCTCCCAAGGGACGCCCGCCGACTGGATCGAGGAGAGCGGCGAGGCGCCGGTGCCGCCGTCGTGACCCGCGATCACCACGTGGTCGGCGCCCGCTTTGACGACGCCAGCCGCGACCGTGCCCACTCCGACCTCCGATGCGAGCTTGACCGAGACCGTTGCCTTCGGGTTCGAGGTGCGCAGGTCGTAGATCAGTTGCTTCAGGTCCTCGATCGAGTAGATGTCGTGATGAGGGGGAGGCGAGATCAGCTCGACGCCGGGGGTCGAATAGCGAAGCTGCGCGATGTACTCGTCGACCTTGTGGCCGGGGAGCTGCCCGCCCTCTCCGGGCTTTGCGCCCTGGGCGATCTTGATCTGGATCTGCGCGGCGTTGGCGAGGTAGTGGGCGGTGACGCCGAAGCGCCCGGAGGCGACCTGCTTGATGGCCGAGCGGCGCCAGTCGCCGTTCGGGTCGGGCTCGTAGCGGCGCGGATCCTCGCCGCCCTCGCCCGAGTTCGAGCGTCCGCCGATCCGGTTCATGGCGATCGCCAGGGTCTCGTGGGCCTCGGGCGAGAGCGCGCCGAGGCTCATCGCGCCTGTCGAGAAACGCGTCGCGACGGCCTTGATGTCCTCGACCTCGTCGAGCGGGACCGCCGGGCCGAAGGGGACCATGTTGAGGAGGCCGCGGATCAGCCCGTGCTGCGCGTTCTCTTCGTTTACCCGGCGGGAGAAGACGGAGTAGTGAATGGATGCGTCGCCGTTCCCGGTCGTGGCGCGCTGGAGGGTCGAGATCGTCTCGGGGTCCCACATGTGGCGCTCGCCGTCGCGCCGCCACGCATAGACGCCGCCCTGGGGGAGGATCTCCTCGTGGGCCGCGGGCAGGAGCGCCTGCTCGACGTGACGTGCGCGGCTGAGCCCGTGGGCTCGCGGCCAGGCGCGAGCGTGGCGCTGCTGCGCTTCGTGTGCGAGCTGGGTCATCTCGACGCCGCCGATTGAGGACGAGGTTCCGGTGAAGTGGCGGTCGACGAGCGCCTTCTCAAGACCGACTGCCTCGAAGATCTGCGCCGCGTTGTAGGAGGCGATCGTCGAGATCCCCATCTTCGAGAGCACCTTGAGGAGCCCCGTTTCGAGCGCTTTTAAGATGCGCTCTCGCGCGACCTCGGCTTCGATGTCTGGCACTTCGCCGCGGGCTGCGAGGTCCGCGACAGTGTCGAGCATGAGGTAGGGGTTGACCGCCGTGGCGCCGTAGCCGATCAGCGCGGCGACGTGGTGGATCTCGCGCGCCTCGCCGGTCTCGACCGCGAGCCCGGCGTGTACGCGGTCGCCGGTGCGGACGAGGTGCTGGTGGACGGCCGAGGTTGCGAGGAGCGACGGGATTGCGGCAAAGCCCTCATTCACGCCCCTGTCGGAGAGGACGAGGATCGAGGCGCCGTCCCGGATTGCCCTCGACGCGCTGTCGCAAAGCCGGTCGAGAGCGCCCTCCATGCCACCGTCTCCCTCAGCGATCGCAAAGGTCATCTCGAGAACGCGGGCCTCGAGCCCGCCCCAGCTCAGGTCGCGAAGGACCCTCATCTCGTCGTTGTGGAGGACCGGGCGCTTGAGGAGTAGCTGCATCGCCGGCTGCGCCGCGCCCTCCAGCATGTTCGACTCGGGTCCCAAGCCGGTGCGAAGGCTCATCACGATGTGCTCGCGAACCGAGTCGATCGCCGGGTTCGTCACCTGCGCGAAGCGCTGCTTGAAGTAGCTGAAGAGGGTGGGGGCCTGCTCGGAGAACATCGCCAGGGCGAGGTCGTTGCCCATCGACCCAGTGGGCTCCTTGGCGTCTCGCGCCATCGGCGCGAGGAGGACGCGCAGGTCCTCCTGGGAGTAGCCGAACGCGAGCTGGCGGAGGCGCAGGTCATCGCCGGCCAGCGGCTCGACGGGCAAGCGTCCGTCGCGGGGCACCTCGTCGAGGTAGACGGAGCGCGCCTCGTCCCACTCCCCCCATGGAGCGGAGGTCGAGACGACGCGCTCGGCCTCGCCCTCGTTCAGTACGCGGCCCTGCTCCAGGTCGATCGCGAACATCGAGCCGGGGCGAAGGCGCCCGCGGTAGGCGACGTCCTCGTCGGCCACCTCGAAGGAGCCGGCCTCGGACGAGACAGCCACCCAGCCGTCGTGCGTGATCACCCAGCGGCCGGGGCGCAGGCCGTTGCGGTCGAGGGTGGCGCCGAGGAACCTGCCGTCGGTGAAAGTGATCGCGGCCGGGCCGTCCCACGGCTCGATCAGCCGCGAGTGGTAGTTGTAAAAGCCGTCGAGCTCGGGCGAGATGCCGGGACGGTTCTCGTGCGCTCGCGGGATCATCATCATCGCCGCGTGTGGCAGGGAGCGTCCCGCCAGACAAAGCAGCTCGAAGACGTGGTCGAATGCGAGCGAGTCGGAGGTGCCTGGCGTGACCAGCGGGAGGCAATGGTCGAGCTCCTCGCCAAAGAGCTCCGAGTCGATGATCGCCTCGCGAGCCTGCATCCAATTGATGTTCCCCTGGAGCGTGTTGATCTCGCCGTTGTGCGCCGACATCCGGTGGGGATGCGCGAGCGCCCAGCTCGGGAACGTGTTGGTCGAGAAGCGTGAGTGGACGATCGCCAGCGCGCTCTTCATGTGGGGGTCGCGGAGATCGAGGTAGAACTTCGCGAGCTGCGGCGCGGTCAGCATTCCCTTGTAGACGATCGTTCGCGCCGAGAAGCTCGGGAAGCTGACCTCGGACGTCTCGAGTTCGAGCGAGCGGCGGATCACGAAGAGCTTCCGCTCGAACGCGTCGGCGTCCTCGATCTCGGGGCCGCGGCGGATCATCAGCTGGCGGATGACCGGCATCGCCTCGCGAGCGACGCGGCCGCAATGCGATGGGTCGGTTGGGACCTCTCGCGAGCCCAGCGGGATCTGGCCCTCCAGTCGCACGGTTTCTTCGATGCGCCGGCCGATCTCCTTGCGGCGCTTGGCGTCGGCCGGCAGGAAGCACATCGCGATCGCCAGCTCGCCGGGCTCGGGGACATCGGCGGGGTCGACTCCGAACTCGGACGCCCGCTCGCGGAAGAACTCGTGTGGAAGCTGGATCAGGATCCCCGCGCCGTCTCCCGTGTCGGCGTCGGCGCCCGCTGCGCCGCGGTGCTCGAGCAGGTCGAGGGTCGCGATCCCGCGCTCGATCACCTCGTGGATCGGCTCGCCGTCAAGCCGGGCCAGGCACGCTACGCCGCACCCATCGTGCTCGTGGGCAGGGTCGTAGAGGCCAGCGGTCCGGCGCGTGAGTCGCTCCGGACTCGCCGTGGGCGGGCGGCGGTCCACGCGGAAATTCTAGATGCTTCGACATACTCGGAGCTGAAATGTCTGCAGTCAACGAGTCGATCGAGATCAACGCCTCACCGACCGAGGTCTGGGCCGTGGTGATGGACCCGAACCGCCTGGGGGACTGGGTCACCGCTCATCGCAAGGTCTACGACGCGCCGGCCGACCCGCTCGAGGCGGGCGATTCGTTCAAGCAGAAGCTCCAAGTGGCAGGGCCCAGCTTCAAGGTGAGATGGACCGTCGTCGAATCCGAGGAGCCCGCGCTGGCCGTCTGGAAGGGCAAGGGCCCGGGCGGCTCGAAGGCGGATGTCCGCTACGAGCTCTCCGAGTCAAACGGGGGCACCCGCTTCGACTACTGCAACGACTTCGACCTACCCGGCGGCCCGCTCGCCAAGGCTGCGGAGAGCATCGCGGGGCCGCCCGCGACCAAGCAGGCCCGCGAATCCCTCGCCAACCTGAAAAAGCTCCTCGAGGGGTCAGGCACCTAACAGTTTGCTCACATTGGCGCGGGCTCGAGGATCTGGGTGATCGAGTCCGCCAGTCCCCGCTCGTTCACCTCGATGACCACGGCGTTCACCCAGACGTCTTCGTCTCCCGTCTCGAAGCGCTGGGGCAGGTGTGTTCGGAAGCCCTCGAGGGCCTGGTGGTATTTCACGCCGAGCACGCTCGTGCGGGACGCGGTCATGCCGACGTCCGAGATATACGCGGTGCCTTGCGGCAAGACGCGGGCGTCGGCTGTCGGCACGTGGGTATGCGTGCCGATCACGGCGGCGGCCCGGCCGTCGAGGTGCCAGCCCATCGCGACCTTCTCGGATGTGACCTCGGCGTGGAAGTCGACGACAATGGCGTCGGCCTGCCCATCGAGGCGGTCGAGCAGCGCGTCGGCTTCGGCGAACGGCGATCGCGCGGCCTGGAGCTGAAGCATCCCGATCAGGTTGATAACGCAGACGCGCATCCCGGCTGCCTCGACGATCACGTGCCCGCGACCCGGCGCTGAGGTCATGAAGTTGGCCGGGCGGATCACCCGGTCGGCTTCGTCGAGGTAGGCGTAGGCCTCTTTGCGCCGGTAGGTGTGGTTGCCGAGCGTGATCACGTCGAAGCCCATGTCGAAGAGGTCGCGACCGGTGCGGTCGGTGATGCCGAGGCCGCCCGCCGAGTTCTCACCGTTGACGACCGCAAGATCGGGCTGATGGCGCTCGACGAGACCCGGCATCGCGTCTCGCAGTCCCTTGCGCCCCGGGCTGCCAACCACGTCGCCAACGAAGAGGAGCTTCACGGGGTCGAGGCTACTTCGGCTTGTGAGCGTCGTGTTAGGTACCTGGTGCCAGGCACCGTGCCTGGCACCGGGTTCCGGGTTAGATCTTCGGGTTGGTGTAGCCCGGCCGGGGGCCGCGCTTGATCACTTGGGCCGTCCAGCGGCCGTCGTCCGGCTCGCCGGCGAGCACTTTGGTGGCGCGGAAGGCGAAATCGCTCACTTGCTCAAGCGGAGTGTCCTTTGGCAGTCGCCAGGCGATGACCCAGCCGACGTCGGCCATCAGGATCCAGCCCGCGGGCGTGGTCGCGCCTCGCTCGGCAAGCTCCGGATAGACGGGCTTGCCCGGCTCGGTGTCGGTGACGTTCAGGATCAGGTTCATCGCTTCGGGGTCGCCGTCGCCGATGTTGATCTCGATCTTCACGTCGGGCGAGCCCGCCGCGGGCTCGACGATGAGCCAGCGCTGCGAGCCGCCCATGCGCTCGAATCGCCCCGGAGTCGCGGCGAGCTGGTCGAAGAGGACGCCGATCAGGTGGGTGTCCTCGCGGGTGAACTCGATCTGGCGTGCCACCCCTGAAGCAAAGCAAGGCGGACGAATGTGTGACTCGCGGCGGTTGCCGGTCAAGCTCGGCCTGGCGCCCGCCGATGGGACTGGTTAATGACGGATGTTGTAAAAGAAGCCTCCGAAGAGGATCTCTGCTCACACTGCTTGAGCGTGGTCCCCGAGGACCTTGGCGTCGAGAACTCACTGGGCGACGTCCTCTGCGGCGCTTGCTACTTCGTCCTCTGGGGACCGAAGGCGATCAGCCGCTCGAGCCGCGTCACCAAGACAACTCGCCCGCGGTCGCGGCGCGCACACCACGGCGCGCCCATCTGGATGCCGGGTCCAACCAGCCTCTGAACCGGGCCAGGCCCCTGACCATCTAGCTAGCGTTCGCGGGCCATGAGCGGCCCAGCACCCCTAGCGCCCGCCGCGCCAGTGATCGAAGTCGCGGGCCTCGGCCACGCTTTCGGTCACAGAGCGGCGCTCCGAGATGTTTCCTTCAGCGCCGTTCCGGGCGAGCTTTTGGCCGTGATCGGCCCGAACGGCGCGGGCAAGACGACGCTCCTCTCGATCCTCGCCGGAATCCGCGACCCGGACGAAGGCACGGTGAGCATTCCGGGGACAGGCAAGGTGGGCTGGGTCCCGCAACAGGCGGCGCTATATCGGAGGCTTACGGTCGAGGAGAACCTGCGGCTTTTCGCCCGTCTCGAGCGATGCGGGGACGTCGAGGCCGCGGTCGAGCGCATGCTCGAGCAGACGGGGCTCCGCGATCGGCGCGGCGATCAGGTCTCGACCCTCTCGGGGGGAAACCAGCAGCGGGTGAATATCGCGGTGGGCCTGCTCTCAGCGCCGGCGGTCCTCCTGCTCGACGAGCCGTCTACCGGCCTCGACCCGCGCCAGCGAGAGCGCCTCTGGGAGTTCGTCCTGGGCCTCGCCGACGAGGGGACCACCGTCATCTACACGACGCATCATCTGGTCGAGGCCGAGCGCTACGGCAACCGGCTCTTGGTCCTCGCCGACGGGGAGAACGTTTTCGACGGCACCTCCGCGGAGCTTCACGCCGCGGTGCCTGACGCCGGCTCCCGCGACTTCGAAGCGGCGTTCGTGGCGTTTTTGAGAGAACGCGGGCACTAGTGCGCTGGCTCCTCCTCAAGGATCTTCAGATCCTCAGGCGGTCCCCGCTCGTGGCCGCGCTCCTCGTCGCCTATCCCGTCGTGATCGGCATCTTGATCGGCTTCGCCCTCTCGGGCGACGTGGGAAAGCCACGCGTCGCCTTCTTCAACGAGGTCTCCGAAGGCGAGAGCTTCGACCTCGGCACCGACGAGGGGGAGTTCGGCGCCGAGCAGGCGCGCGACCAGCTCTGCGGGCGGGTCGAATGCGTGGATGCGGCCTCGCGGGCCGAAGCCGAGAGCCTCGTGCGCGATGGCGAAGTACTTGGAGCGCTCATTCTCCCAGAGGACCTACTCGAGCGCCTGCGCTCGCTCACGAGCCTCAACCCCGAGCAGCCCGTCGTCGAGGTGCTCGTCAACGAGGACGACCCGGTGAAAGCGCAGCTCGTGGACGACCGGATCTCCGCCCTCGTGACAGAAGCGAACCTGGTCCTCTCGCAGCGCATCTCCGAGCAAGCCGCGGGCTACATCGACCTTCTGATCGAAGGCGGCACCTTCACGATCCCGGTCCTGGGCGACTCGATCGAGATCCTGGGCCTCAACGCCGCGGGCGAGATCCTCGAAGCGATCGAATCTGAGCTTCCGCCAGCGGACCGTGCGGAGCTCGAGCGCGTGATCCAGTTCGCCGACGAGGCCGAGGAGAACCTGGAGTTCGCGCTTCCTCTCCTGGGAGCGGTCGCAACGCCAATCGCGGTCGAAAAGGACATCGTCTCCGGCGGGTCGACGTCGCTCGATGCATTCGCGATCGCGCTCGCGGCGACCGTAACCCTGATGTTCGTGACGGTGCTCTTGGTGGCGGGCTCGCTCGCGCTGGAGCGCGAGGAGAACACGTTCACCCGCATCACCCGGGGCGCCGTATCGGAAAGTGGGCTCCTGGCCGAGAAGCTCCTCCTCGGCGTCGTCGCCTCGATCGCGGTGACGCTTGTGCTCTTGGGAGCGCTGACGCCGTTCGTCTCGATCGCATGGGATCGGTTCGGGCTGATCGCGCTGGCCATCCTGGCCGGAGGTGCGGCGTTCGCCGCCTTCGGCGCCGCGATCGGGTCCGCGGCGCGCGAGGTCAGGGCCTCCTCGCTTCTCGCCTTCATGGTCTCGCTGCCGGTCGCGTTCCTCTCGCTCGTCCCCTCCGGCGCGGTCAGCGGCGGCGTCTTCCGCGCGATCGAGATCTTCCGCGCGTTCTTTCCCTTCGACCCGTCGCTCGACGCGATGACCGCCGCGCTCGACTCGTCAGCGCCGGGCATCGGGGTGCCGCTTCTTCACCTGGCGGCTGTGGTAGTCGCCTACGCGCTCCTCGCCCGCTTCGCCCTCCGCCGTTTCGCCTAGCCCGGGCGCATGGTCGAGAACCAGCGAAGCGGGTAGGAAGCCGCCATGAGGGAAGAAAGCACAAAGCCCGAGGATCTGCCGCCCCTTGAATTGCGAACGCTGCGCGAGCTCGACCTGGCCGAGGCGACCGCCGAGGGGCGCGCCGCCCACATGGGCGCAGCGTCCGGGGTAGTTCGCCGCGGCGACTTCGTCTACGTGATCGCAGACGACGAGCTCGACCTGGGGGTCTTCAGCCTGTCCGAGGATGAGCCCGGAGATACGAAGCCCGTCCTGCCGGGCGAGCTTCCGGACGAGGAGTCCGAGCGGAAGGGCGAGAAGCCCGACCTCGAGGCGCTCACCGCGCTGCCGCCGTTCAAGGACACGCCGTACGGAGGCCTCCTGGGCATCGGTTCGGGCTCGGACTCCGAGGGCAACCGTGACCGTGGGTTCTTCTGGGCGTTCGCGGCGGACGGCTCCCTCGACGGCGAGGCGAAGGTGATCGATCTCTCGCCGCTATACGAGCTCCTTCGCGACGAGCTGGGCGATCTCAACGTGGAGGGCGCCGCGATTCTTGGCGAGGAGCTCTGGCTTTTTCACCGCGGCAACGAGGGCGAGGCCGGGAACGTGGTGGCCGAGATCACGCTCTCGGACCTCGCCGGGTCGCTCAGCGGCGATCTCGACGTCGATGTGGAAGAGCTCAGAGAGCTCAGGCGCTACGAGCTGGGAGAGATGGATGGCGTCGAGCTCTGCTTCTCGGACGCCACGGCGCTGTCTGACGATCTCGTCTGCTTCACGGCCTCGGCCGAGGGTGGAGAGGACGGCGACATCCGCGGCTCAGTGGTGGGCACCATCTCGAAGAGTGGCGAGGTCCATCGCTTGCGGACGATCGACCGCAAGTGGAAGGTCGAGGGTGTCCACGCCTCAGTCGACACGGGCGTGATCGACTTCGTCTTCGTCTGCGACCAGGACTCAGAAGAGGTCGCATCGCCACTCCTCACCGCGACGATGCCGCTCGAAGCCGGGATCGAAGGGTCCTAGGGTCCGGAAACTAGAATCGGGCGGGTGAGCTTCCCTGCCACGCGCATGCGGCGCATGCGCGCAACCTCGGCGCTTCGCGACCTTGTGCGTGAGACCGAGCTGTCCGTGCGCCACCTCGTACAGCCTCTTTTCGTGGTGGCCGATCAAGGTGTGCGCGAACCGGTGCCGTCGATGCCGGGCGTCGACCGCCTCTCGATCAACGAGCTGGTCGAGGAAGCGGGCGACCTCCACGCCGCGGGCGTTCCGGCGGTTTTGCTCTTCGGCATCCCTTCCGCCAAGGACGAAGTCGGGTCGGGCGCGTACGACGACGAGGGGGTCGTCCAGCTCGCCGTGCGGGCCGTGAAGGATGCGCACCCCGGATTGACGGTGATGACGGACGTCTGCCTTTGCGAGTACACCTCGCACGGGCACTGCGGCTTTGTTCGTGAGGGCGAGGTAGATAACGACATCTCGCTCGAGCTCCTTGCCAAGACCGCGATCTCGCAGGCGGAGGCAGGCGCCGACGTGGTTTGCCCCTCGGACATGATGGACGGGCGCGTCGGGATGATCCGCCATCAGCTCGACGAGGAAGGGCACTCGAGCGTTCCGATCGTCGCCTACTCGGCCAAGTACGCGTCGGCCTTCTACGGGCCGTTTCGCGAGGCCGTCGATTCAACGCCGGAGTTCGGCGACCGGCGGGGCTACCAGATGGACCCGGCCAACGCGGACGAGGCGGTGCGCGAGGCCAAGCTCGACCTCGACGAAGGGGCCGACGTGGTGATGGTCAAGCCGGCGACCCCCTACCTGGACGTGATCCGGCGGATCAAGGACGAGACGGGCGCGCCGGTCGCGGCCTACCAGGTGTCGGGCGAATACTCGGCGCTCAAGGCGGCCACGCAGAACGGCTGGCTCGACGAGCGCGCCGCGGCGCTCGAGACGCTGACGGCGATCAAGCGCGCGGGCGCGGATTTGATCTTCACCTACTACGCGAAGGAGGCGGCTGAGTGGCTCCGGTGAAGACTCCGCAATCCAAGGCTCGCACGCGCAAGGGCGGCTCGGCGATCCCGCTCGACGACACGGACAAGCGCCTCATGAATCTCTTGCAGTCGAACTTCGAGCTAGTGCCCGAGCCGTTCGGGCCGATTGCCGAAGAGGCGGGGATCACGGTGGACGATGCGCTCAAGCGGACGCAGCGCCTCTTGAACGGGCGCATCATCCGCGAGATCACGCCGATCTTCGAC